>CAWFRB010000016.1:0-67008 GCA_963818105.1 uncultured Actinomycetota bacterium
ATGAGCGAGAACGCAACCACCGAAGCCGTCCGACTGGCGTCCGGCGACGCCGCACCGGACTTCACCCTCCCCGACGCCAACGGCGATGAGCTCGCCCTGGCCTCGCTTCGCGGCAAGAAGACCATCGTGTACTTCTACCCTGCCGCCTCCACCCCCGGGTGCACCAAGCAGGCCTGCGACTTCCGCGATTCGCTTGAATCCCTCCAGGGCGCCGGCTACCAGGTCGTCGGCATCTCCCCCGACGCACCGGCAAAGCTTGCCAAGTTCGCGCCAAGGAAGAACTCGGCTTCCCGCTGCTTTCCGACGAGGACCACGCCGTCGCAGCGGCCTACGGCGCCTGGGGTGAAAAGAAGAACTACGGCCGCGTCTACGAGGGCCTGATCCGCTCGACCTTCGCCCTCGACGAGAACGGAATCGTCGAGGTTGCGCAGTACAACGTGCGCGCCACGGGACACGTTGCCAAACTCCGTCGTGATCTGGGACTCGATCCGAAGTAAGTTTCGCCCATAGCCCAAAAGTGGAAAAATCGGCCGCCGGAATCCGCTACACTGATTCATGCTGAACCACGAGAGTGGTTGCGGCCTTGCGAGCGTGGCGAAATTGGCAGACGCGCTGGATTTAGGTTCCAGTGTCTTCGGACGTGGGGGTTCAAGTCCCCCCGCTCGCACAAATCGCCGAAGGGCATTCCATCCCCTCAGGCACCCAGGCAAGGCCCCCGGATATTTCCGGGGGCCTTGTTCGTTAGTACCGTGCAGGGGCCCGAAACGATATCGGTGCCCAAACCACTTGAAGGAGTCCTTGGTGCCCACGCCGCCGCCATCCCCAGTTTCGGCAGCCGCCTCGCGCCGCGCATTCCTTGCCGGCGGACTCGGCGTCGCCGCCCTGGCGCTGACCGGCTGCGTGCCCAACAGGACCCCCGACCCGACGGCCTCCCCCACCGGCACCCCCGCGCCGGCCGTGCAGAAATTCAGCCTGGGCACTGCCGCCAACCCCGCGACGCTGGATCCGGCGGTCTCCGGGGACAACGAAACCTTCCGCATCACCAGGCAGATCTTCGAGGGCCTCATCGGGGTCGACCGGGAAACCGGCGCACCGATCCCGCTGCTTGCGACCGACTGGATCTCCAGCCCGGACCGCCTGCAGTACACCTTCATCCTGCGCCGGGATGTGAAGTTCCATGACGGCACCGACTTCAACGCCGAGGCCGTGGCCATCAACTTCCAACGCTGGGCGGCGCTGCCGAAGGATGCCAAGGCAGACTCCGACCAGGGTTTCAACCAGGTCTTCAGGTACACCGATTCGCTGCCCAAGCTGCCCGATTCCCTCCCGGCGCCGAAACCTGTCGAGGGGTCCGACGGCCAGAAAACCGTGGATCCGCAGCTGGAGGCCGAACACCTGGCCGAGGTTCAGCGCCTTGAAACCCTGCGCGAGCAGCTGAAGTCCAACCCGTTCATCGGGGCCAGCACCGGGGCCAGCGCCAGCTACTTCGGTTCCATCAAGACCGCCGGCACCCACACCGTCGTGCTGACGCTGCGCCGTCCCATCACCGGGTTGATCGAGGCCCTGACCCTGCCGGGGTTGGCGATCGCCTCCCCCAAGGCACTTGCCGCGGCGGCAACCGACTCCGGGCACGTCTCGGCGCTGTCCAGCCACCCGGTTGGCACGGGCCCCTACGCCTTTGCCTCGTGGGAAGGCAACACCGTCGAAGTGGCCCGCTTCGACGACTACTGGGACGCCGCGGCCTTTGCCGGCAACCCCGAGGCCCCGACACTTGTTTCCTTCCGCGAAACCAGCACCCCGGCCAAGCGCCTGGGCGAGTTGCGGCGCGGCGACATCGACGGCTTTGACATGGTCACCGTCACGGGCCTGCGCGAACTTGTCCGCGAGGGCAAACTGATCGTCCAGCGGGACCCGTTCTCCGTGGCCTACCTGGGCATGAACCAGCAGAACAAGTGGCTCGCCAAGCCCGAATTCCGCCAGGCGGTCGCGCACAGCATCGACCGGCAGAAGATCATCGATGCATACTACATTTCCGGAACCAAGGAAGCGCGCGGCTTCCTGCCCGCTTCCCTGGGCGTCAAGCCCTCCGACACCTACTTCGGCCCCGACCTGCAACGTGCCAAGGCGCTGTTGACGGAGGCCGGCTACGACGGTTCGCCCGTTCCGTTCCTGTACCCGCTGAACATCTCCCGTGCCTACCTGCCGCTCCCCGAACTCATCTATGCGGAAATCTCCCGCCAGCTCGCGACCGCGGGCATCGCCGTCGAACCGATCCCGGTGGACTGGACGGACGGTTACGTCAGCCGCGTACGATCGGGCACCACCCCCGGGTTGCACCTCTTGGGCTTCAACGGCGGCTACCGCGACCCCGATGATTTCCTCGGGGGGATCTTCTCGGACACGAGGAAGCAGTTCGGGTACAACTCACCGATCCTGCAGGCGCAGATCCTGCTGGCCCGGTCGATTCCCGTCGGGGAGGAACGCGTCAACGCCTACCAGGACATTTCACGCACCCTGGCCGTGGACCTGCCTGCGTTGCCGCTGGTTTTCCCGATTTCCGGGCTGGCGTTCAACGACACGGTGCGGAACTATCCTTCGTCGCCGGTGCTTGACGAAGTTTTCTCCGACGTGAAACTGAACAACAAGTGACGAAGTAGTCAAGACCCCAATTTCTTGGAGTCGGAGCCACCGCGCTATTCTTGGCTGGAGTCTAGAAGAACTTTCAACGGAGATAGCCTGTGCCTTCTGAAGCCACCAGTCAATCATTTGACGTCGTTCTAATCGGCGCCGGTGTCATGAGCGCAACGCTCGGAACCCTGCTCAAGCAGTTGGAGCCGGGGTGGAGCATTGGACTTTTCGAAAACCTGGATCAGGCAGGCCTTGAGTCTTCATCGCCCTGGAACAACGCCGGCACCGGCCACTCGGCCCTGTGCGAGCTGAACTACACCGCCGCAGCTGCCGACGGATCGGTTGATCCGGCCAAGGCCATCGGCATCAACGAGCAGTTCCAGGTCACGCGCCAGTTCTACTCCCACTTGGTGCAGAACAAGCAGGTCGGCGACGCCACGAGCTTCATCAACCCGCTGCCGCACATGAGCTTTGTCATCGGCGACGAGCACGCGGACTACCTCAAGACCCGTTACGAGGCGCTCAAGCCCCACGCGCTGTTCAACGAGATCGAGCACACCGAGGACCTGGACACCATCGAGTCCTGGACCCCGCTGGTTGCCAGGGGCCGCGACGGCTCGCAGCGCGTTGCAGCGTCCCGCGTCGAATCCGGCACCGACGTCGATTTCGGTTCGCTGACCCGCCAGATGACCGAGAACCTCGCGGCCACCGGCGTCGACGTCAACTTCGGCCACAAGGTCAAGGGCATCAAGCGCGACGGCGCCGGCTGGACCCTGACGGTCAAGAACAACGCCACCAAGGCCAAGCGCACCGTCAACGCCAAGTTCGTCTTCGTCGGCGCCGGCGGCGGCGCCCTGGGCCTGCTTCAGAAGGCAGGCATCGAGGAAATCAAGGGCTTCGGCGGCTTCCCCGTCTCCGGCCAGTTCCTGCGCTGCACCGACGAAACCGTCATCGACCAGCACCATGCCAAGGTCTACGGCCAGGCTTCGGTCGGCGCCCCTCCGATGAGCGTTCCGCACCTGGACACCCGCTTTGTCGACGGCAAGCGCTCGCTGATGTTCGGCCCGTACGCAGGCTTCTCCACGAACTTCCTGAAGACCTCCTCGTTGTGGGATCTTCCGCTGTCGATCCGCCCGCACAACATCATCCCGATGCTGGCCGTGGGCAAGGACAACATGTCGTTGACCGCCTACCTGATCAAGGAGGTGCTCAAGTCGCGTGCGAAGAAGGACGATGCACTGCGCGAGTACTTCCCGGAGGTCATCGGCGACAAGTGGGAGCTGATCACCGCCGGCCAGCGTGTCCAGGTCATCAAGAAGGACGCCAAGAAGGGCGGTGCACTGCAGTTCGGCACCGAGGTCATCACCTCTTCAGACGGCACCATCTCCGGCCTGCTCGGCGCCTCCCCGGGCGCTTCGACGGCAACCCCGATCATGATCGGTCTGCTGGGCCGCTGCTTCCCGAAGCAGTTCTCCGGCTGGGAGTCCAAGCTCAAGGAAATCATTCCGTCCTACGGCGTGAAGCTCAACGAGAACCCGTCGCTTTACGCCGAGGTTCGCGCCGAGACCGACAAGGTCCTGAAGCTGGCCTAGCCTCGCACGGCCGGTCGGATTCCGGCCACCGAACGCACTTCACCGACAAGAGTCCGGTTCACATGTTCTTCCCCACCTGGAGTGGGCGGGGACGGTGGACCGGACTTTTGCTGTTTCCGGCACCTCCCCTGCATGCCCGAAATCCCGCGAAACCTTGTAAAAACCTTGTGACTAGGCCTTAGATGCACAATCGCGCCTTTACACCGTCTTTGGCCCCACGGCATACTGAGCCACACCACGGAGGCCGGATCAAGGGAATCGGGGGAAGGGAACCCCCGGATCTTGCCGCCGCAGGGAAACGCTCGGTATCTAGGGGGGCAAAAGCATGCTCGCAGCTTGGGGAAAACACAACACCGCTCGCCATCGCATCCACGGGGTGGATGCCGGCCAAGAAGACATCGGGGAACCGCAATTGTTGTCGCGGCGCTCCCTTGGCATCACGCTCGGAACCACTCTGGTTCTCGGGTCGGGCGGGATCACTGCCTTGGCCGTGGCATTCGCCGCCGCAGGACCTCCCGGAACCACCACCGTGCAAACCAGCTTCGGCCGGGCCCGGATCTCCCGGGCGGAACGCCAGTCCAGGCTCTCGGCGGACGCCGCCGCGAGCAGTGGCCATGGCGGTCACCAGATGTCCGGCGGCAGGTCGCTTCAACCGGTGAACATGACCTTCGGGGACCACGTGCTCGTCCAACTCGACGTCTTCAACGAAAGCGACGAGGACCAGATGTTTTCACCCGGGCAACTTCGCCTGCGGGGAAACAGCCAACCGTGGCTGGTAGTCAACCGGTGGAACGACCAGGCACCGGGGCTGCTGGCCCCGGGAACCGAGGTCCGGGCCAACATCAGCTTCCTGGTTCCCTCGGACGCCACGGCATTCACCGCGCTTTTTGACGACATCGCAAGCCCGGGCGACGCACCCATCGATTTGCCATTGCCCGCCGTGGCTTGGCGCCCCGGATTCCTGGAGGCCGATCATGCCTGAGGAAAACGCTCCTTCAACAAACCGCACCGAGCCCGGCTTTTCAACCGCCGCGACCGCCGAAAGCGCGGGCATCCTCGACAGGGCCAGCGCACTGAAATTCGGTGCCGCCGCGGGGATCGGTGTTCCTGCGGCTTTCGCGTCCGTGGCCCGCCCCGCCGTGGCGGCCGCTCCCGCACGGGCCCGTGGCCGGTCGGTCGCCGCCGCGGTGCCACTGCCCGGGGTGTTGGACCTCTACATCAACGAGGGCTACACCAAGATGGTCGACGATTCCCTGGTCTACCAGCGCGGATTCGGCGACAGGCCCACCGCGCTTCGGGATGCAAAACCTTCATTGCGCATCGCGCCGAAGGTCTTCACCCGGAACGGCGCCGTCGTCGAGTCGAGGACCTATCCGTTGAATGCCGCTTCACCGCCCAACGGAACCCCGCTGCCTGCCGGACCCGACGCCGCGAACCCCGGCCAGTTCCTGATCAGGCGCAACCACTGGGCCAGCTTCTTCCCGCAGCGCACCATCATCGCCGAAACCGGTTCGACGGTCCGGATCCGCGTCTTCAACCGGCTGGCCGGGACACACGAACTCACCTTCGCCCAGGCGGCCCACGGCCGAGTCGATGTGACCACCGGCCCGATCCCGCCGGGCGGGGAAGGCTACCTGGAATTCCCCGCGCCGTATTCCGGCACCTACATTTACCACGACCCAACCAACGCCCCGGTGCAGCGCGCCATGGGACTTTTCGGCACCCTCGTGGTGCTTGACCCGGAGGACGCCTGGTCCGTGGCACCGGGCCAGGCAGGTTTTGAACGGCAGTGGCTGTGGGTCACCCACGCGATCGACACCACCTGGGCCAGCATCGAGGCCGCCGGCGGCACCGTGGACCCGGAGGCCGATCCGGCGGTCCCGCGCTACTTCATGCTCAACGACCGCAGCGGCTACGAGGCGCTGGGCCACTCCCCCAACCGGGCCATCAACCAGGCCGCGCACGAGGAGTCGCTGGTCTCCGGCTACCCGCGGCAGATCGACATCCGCGATTTCGGCGAGGACCTGGTGCTGGGCACGATCCGCGCGGGCCAGATGGTGCGCATGGTCAACCCTGGAATCGCCAACCACCAAATCCATTTCCACGGCAACCACCTCTGGACGGTGCGGCGCAACAACGTCGAATGGCCGCGCGAATTCGGGCACGTCGATGACGAGGGGCACGTGGTGCTCCAACAGTGGGAGGACGTCGTCGAGCTTCCGCCCATGGACCGCAAGGACTGCATGATCCCCATGAAACGGCCGCCCGATGCCACCGACCAGGTCTGGTACAACCGGACCGAGGACTGGAAGTATCCCATGCATTGCCACGCCGAGATGTCGCAAACCGCGGCCGGCGGCATGTACCCCGGCGGGCTTGTCGCCCACTGGGAACTCAAATCACCGGTGAATGGAGGCTAGGACCATGAATACACCATTCTGGGAATCGCTCGGTGCCGCAGTGGCAATCGGCGGCAGCCATCGACACGGCAAAGAAAAAGCCCAAGAAGAAGCGCCGGGCCAAGGCACAAGTCCACCGCGGCGAAGCCCAAGCCGACCAAAACCGAAGCCGAAAGCAACCAAGGCTCCGAGCCGAACCGAAGCCGACTCCCAAACCAACGTCCGAAGCCACCAAGCCACGCCAAAGCCGACGCCGAAACCGAAGCCCGACCACCGACCAAACCGACCCAACACCCAACACCGTCTCCGACTCCGACTCCGACCCGCCTCGGCCGGCACACACCGAGCCCCGACGGCTTCCGCCCCCGTCGACCGGCCCCGCGCCAGACCACCGGCGCCGACCACCCAATCGCCACGTCCCCCGTCGCCCCGCCGACCTCGGATCCTCGGACGACGACGACGGCGAGGCGCGGGACTACGATTCCCAGGCCGATTTCGCCTCGCACCAAATGCAGCAGAACACCCCGGAAACCCAATTCCTTCAGGACCCCGCAGCTGTCGGTCAAGCTGGACGTCGCCAACAGGAAGCTGACGTTCCCCGACGGGGCGGAATTCCTGATGTGGGTCTTCCACTCCCCGACCTCCGGCCGCGGCTTCCCCGGGCCCACCCTGCGGCCCAAGGAAAGGGACATCTTCCATGCCCGGGTCGAGCCCAGCATGGGCCCGCACACCATCCACTGGCACGGCATGGAACCGGATCCGCGCAACGACGGGGTGGGGCACACCTCGTTCGAGATCGAGGACCACTACACCTACCAGTGGCAGCCGGAACCCGGGAGGGCGGGCGACCCCAACTACGGCGCGGCCGGCACCTACTTCTACCACTGCCACGTCAACACGCCGCTGCACGCGCAAATGGGGTTGCTGGGCCCGCTGGTCATCGACCCCGTCGTGCTGCCCGGCTTCCCCGTGGCTCCGGGAAACCGCAGGGCGTTTGCCGACGGACCCGAGTACGACATCGCCACCGAGTCCCTGATCATGATGTATTCGGTCGACCCCCGCTGGCACTACCTGGGCCATGCTGCGGGCCTGTCCGGCGAGGACGTGGGGCTCAACCGGTTTGAGCCCAACCACTTCTACATCACCGGCGGGCTGCTGAATTCGCGCAGGGAACGCGAGGGTGCGGTGTGGGCACCCACCGAGCTGCCGATCAACGTCAAGGGCAACGGGAAGGCCCCGAGCCTCATGCGGCTGCTCGACGGAAACTACCTGCCCAACAAGATCTCGTTCCACCACGAGGACGGCTCCCCCGCCCGCATCGCCGAACTCATCGCCCACGACGGGCGGCCCTACCGGCACACGGCAGCCCCGGGGGCCCCGGCCGATCCCGACCAGCATGCATGAAGACCCGAAGGCGCACCTTTTCACCCACGTGGTGGCGATGGGCGCGGCCGAACGCTACGACCTGCTGCTGCACCCGCCGCAGGCAGGGAACTACACGCTGCGGGTCGAATGGAACAACTGGATCACCGGCAAGACCCTGGCCCGGAGGGAGTTGAAGCTCATCGCCGGCTGAATCGCCGGAGGGGATTGCCCCGGGGAACTCCGGCGCACCCGCCACCCCGCCTTGAAAGGGAACGGGCGGGGTGGTTTGCTGGGACCGGATGCCCGAAAAGATTTCACGGCCCAGTCGCTGCCGACGGCCGTGTGCCACGTCCGGGGAACCGCACCGTGCGGTTCCGGCGGCGTGCCGGGGAGGACCATCCGGCAAGGACACGGCAATGCTTGGCCACGGCTACGTGATCGCCCTGAAACAGGCCAAGAGCGGCGTCTTCGGCCCCCGGGGGGAAAAGATCGGCACGCTGGGCAACATCTTCATGGATGTCGGCACCGGCGACGCCGACTTCGTCACCGTCCATCTCGGTCTCTTCGGTGCCGAGGAGTGCTTCGTTTCGCTCGAGGGCGCCGAGATCGCCCACGGACGCCTGCATGTGGCGTTCGGCAAGGACATGATCAGGCACGCCCCGCATCTGGACCCCGCCGCCACGCTGACCGACGAGGACAAGCGCCTGCTTGACCTCTACTACGCGCGGGGCGTTGCCGGCACCGCGGGCACCGGGACCCGGGAGTAGGAGCGGGCAGGCGACGTCGCCGCCCTCGGCGGCCCGCGCCGGGAAGGAATGCGGCGGATGCCCCCTCCCCCTTGAACGGGAACGCGCATGGTGCTTTGCTTGCCATGGATGCCCGGCAACGTCGGCCGCGAATTTCCTGCCGTGCCCGATCAGCCCGGTCCGAAGACCCATCGGGGCGGCCCGGGCGGCCGCGCCGGGAGAAACATCAGGTAAGGACACCGCCATGCTTGGCCGCGAGGAACTCCACAAACTGCTTGAAACCGCAACCACCGTCGTTGGCCCGACCGGTGAAAAGATCGGCACGCTGGGACACCTGCTGCTTGACGCCAGGACCGGGGAACCCGGTTTCGTCACGGTCCACACCGGCTTTTTCGGAACGGCCCACAGCGTCGTCACGCTCAGCGGTGCCACGATCTCCCGGGGCATCCTCCACGTCGCCTTCGACAAGAACGTCGTGCGGCACGCGCCGAACATCGATCCACTGGCCGAGCTGGGCATCGCCGACGAGGACAGGCTCTTCGAATACTACGGGCTGGAACCGCCGGAGCCTGCCGGCCGGTCCCACGGGGCCCACGCCGCGGATCCCACCGCCGCTCCGGCACGCGCGACCCGGCCCTCGGGCTTCGAGACGGATGAGCGGGTCATCGCCGTGAACGACGACCAGGGGCGCCCGCTCCTGCGCAAGTACGTGGTGACGGCCAGCGAAACGACGCCCCCGAAGGCTCCCGGGGCCACGCACGGCAGGCGCGCGGCACCGCCGGAACGCTGATCCCGACGCGGCGCCGGCCCGGGCGGCGCGCAGTGTCTGTCATGCGACGAGTCCGTCATCCGGCGTCCGAACGCTTCCCTCCGCCTTCTTCATCCGGGGCCGGGGTCGATTGGCGTTGTCGCGGCAACACGCCGAGTCCCGGGTTCGCCGCTCCATCGTCGACAACCAGTTCCGCCTCCAGCAACGGGTCAAGGCCGCCACGCGGTCCGATGCCTGCTTCTCCGGGTCCAGGCCTGGACACCGGGATGTTCGCGGTCATTTTCTTCTCCCACTCATGCGGGGCCGGCCCCGGAGTCACCCGGGGCGATTCCCGCGCCGTCCGGCCTGTGCGCGATCGGTTCCCTGCCCGGGAACCGATCCCCCAACTGCCGCGCTACCGCCAAGCTACCGCCTCCGGGGCGGCGTTCCAACCGCCAAAAGTCCCATGGATCCGCACTCGCCCTGGAAGATTCCATCGTGCCCCGCGCCCGGGCCCGCGCCCGCATCAAACACCGGGGACAGTGCACCGCGGGGCGAGGCCCGCCGCACTTCCTCCCGGCCTCCGCACAAGATCCGTCACACATCCGCGCGGCGTCCACGGAACGTCGACGCCGGAGTCCCTTGTCACACGCCACGCTGTGGCCAAGGTCGTCCTTTCGGTTCATGCCTGCGTGCTCCCGGGTGGCTAGAGTGGTAGAAGCGCAAAACCACACACCACAATTCTCAAGGATGGCAGATGCATCGGCTGGCCGTACTCTCACTGGGCAACCGCGCCCTGATCGCGTTGATCACCGTGTTCGTCGCGGTCTTCGGCGTGATCACGATGGGGCAACTCAAGCAGGAACTCATTCCCTCGCTGGAGTTCCCGCGGATCTCGGTCGTCGCATCCCAGCCCGGCGCCTCCCCGGAGGTCATCGACAAGCAGGTCGCCCAGCCGCTGGAGGGTGCGCTGCAGGCCGTCGAGGGGCTCGAGTCCTCCTCGTCGACCTCGCAGACCGGTTTCACCACCGTCTCGCTGTCCTTCGTCTACGGCACCGACCTTGACCGCGCCCGCGCCCAGGTGGACAAGGCCATCTCCAACGCCAAGGCCACGCTGCCGGCCGACGTGGAACCCTCCGCCTTCGCCGGGTCCATCTCCGACTTCCCGATCGTCTACATGGCGGTCTCCGGCGGCAAGGACCTGAACACACTGCGCTCGGACGTCGAGCGCCTGGTGCTGCCCAAGCTTTCCAAGATCGACGGGGTGCGCACCGCCGACGTCTCCGGCGGCACCTCCCAGCACATCGCCGTGCTGCCGGATGCCAAGCAAGCTCGCCGCCGAGAAGCTGAGCGTCAACGACCTCAAGAAGGCCATCGAGGACGGCTCCGGGCTGATGCCGGTGGGCCGCATGGAGACCGGCGGGCTGGACCTGCCCGTCACCAGCGGATCGCTCGTCGACTCGCTGGGCGCCGTCAAGTCCCTGCCGCTCAAGGGCTCCTCCGGGGTGCTCAAGCTCTCGGAGCTGGCCACGATCGAGATGCAGGACGACACAGCCACCTCCATCACCCGCACCAACGGCGTAGAGACCCTCGCGGTCTCCGTGACCAAGAAGCCCGACGGGGACACCGTCGGCATCTCCCACGCGGTCACCGCCATGGTCCCGGAGCTCGCCGCCCAGCTGGGCGACGGCGCGAAGTTCACCACGGTGTTCGACCAGGCGCCGTTCATCGAGCAGTCGATCCACGACCTCACGGTCGAGGGCCTGCTGGGCCTGGGCTTCGCCGTCATCGTGATCCTGGTCTTCCTGCTCTCGGTGCGCTCCACGCTTGTCACCGCGATCTCCATCCCGCTGTCCCTGCTGGTCACGTTCATCGGGCTGCGCATGGGCGGCTACTCGCTGAACATGCTGACCCTGGGCGCGCTGACCATCTCGATCGGCCGCGTGGTCGACGACTCGATCGTGGTCATCGAGAACATCAAGCGCCACCTGGCCTACGGCGAGGACAAGAAGACCGCGATCACCACCGCGGTGCGCGAGGTCGCCACCGCGGTGACCGCCGCGACGCTGACCACCGTGGCGGTGTTCCTGCCCGTGGCGCTGGTCGGCGGCATGGCCGGGGAGCTCTTCCGCCCGTTCGCGCTCACCGTGACGATCGCGCTGCTGGCCTCGCTGCTGGTCTCGCTGACGATCGTCCCGGTGCTTGCCTACTGGTTCCTGGGCCACACCCAGCCCGGCGCCGCGGACCTCGCGGCCGCCCGCGCCAAGGCCGAGGCCAAGGAGCGGAACTCCTGGCTGCAGCGCGGCTACGCCCCGGTGCTGCGCGGCACCCAGCGCCACCCGGTCATCACGCTGCTGGCCTCGGTCGCGATCCTGGCCGGCACCGTGCTGATGGTCCCGCTGGTGCCCACCAACCTGCTCGGCGGCACCGGGCAGAACACCTTCTCCGTCACCCAGGCCATGCCCGCCGGCTCCTCGCTGGAGACCACGCTGAAGGCCGCAAAGCCCGTGGAAAAGGCGCTGCGCAAGGTCCACGGCGTGCAGGACGTGCAGATGACCGTCGGCACGCCGTCCGGCGGGTTCGCCTCCTTCATGGCCGGCGGATCGGACACCGCGAGCTTCACCGTGATGACCGACGCCAAGGCCGACCAGGAAACCATCATGGGCGACGCCCGGGCCGCCGTCGAACCGCTGGCCAAGGACTCGACGATCTCGCTCTCCGGCTCCGAGGGCGGCATGGGCGGCACCAGCGCCGTCACCGTCCAGGTCGGCGCGCCCACCCCGAAGCTGCTGGCCGAGGCCACCACGGCCACCGCCAAGGCGATGGCCGGCATCCCCGGCGCCACCGATGTCAGCGACAACCTCTCCGAGGCGCGCCCGCAGGTCTCCATCCAGGTGGACCGGGTCAAGGCCGCCAAGGCCGGGCTCTCCGAGGCGCAGATCGGCGCGCTGGCCGCCGGCACGATCTCCCCGATCCCCGCCGGCACCGTCCGCGTGGGCTACACCGACTACCCGGTGTCCATCGGCGAGGGCACCGACCTGACCTCGCTGGACCAGCTGCAAGGACCTGTTGCTGCCGACCCCCGGCGGCGCGGTCAAGCTGGGCGACGTGGCAACGGTGGAACGCACCGACTCCCCCGCCACCATCACCTCCTCCAACGGCGACCGCATCGCCACCGTGTCGATCACCCCGGGCGAGAACGACCTGGGCGCGGTCTCCGCCGAAGTGACCAAGCGGCTCGACGCGCTGGCCCTGCCGGCCGGCGCCACCGCGGAGCTCGGCGGCGCCGCCACCCAGCAGGCGGAGTCCTTCTCCCAGCTCTACCTGGCGCTGCTTGCCGCCATCGCGATCGTCTACGTGGTCATGGTGGCCACGTTCAAGTCGCTGGCGCAGCCGCTGATCCTGCTGGTCTCCATCCCGTTCGCCGCCACCGGCGCGATCGGCCTGCTGCTGCTCACCGGCGTGCCGCTGGGCCTGCCGTCGCTGATCGGCATGCTGATGCTGGTGGGCATCGTCGTCACCAACGCGATCGTGCTGATCGACCTCATCAACCAGTACCGGCACGCGAGCGGGGACCGGCCGGCCATGAGCCTGCAGGACGCCATCCACCACGGCGCCCGCCAGCGCCTGCGCCCGATCCTGATGACGGCCGCGGCCACCATCTTCGCCCTCATCCCGATGGCCATGGGCCTGACCGGCGGCGGCGGGTTCATTTCGCAGCCGCTGGCCGTGGTGGTCATCGGCGGCCTGGTCTCCTCCACCGCGCTGACCCTGGTCCTGGTCCCCGTGCTCTACCACCTGGTGGAGGGCGCCAAGGAACGCGGCGCCAAGCGCCGTGCCGACAGGCGCCGCAAGCCCGGCGGCCCCGCCACCTCGACCAGCGACCTGATCAAGGCGATGGACGAGGCCGGCAAGGTACCCGTCTACGGGTCGTCCGGCACCAAGGCCGACACCAACAGCATGGGCGCGGTTCCGCCGCCGGTCAGCGCCGCCGGGGCCTACCCCCCGGGCACGCTGATCAACCCGGCGACGGGTTCGATCCCGCTGACCCGCCGGGAACGCAAGGAAGTCGAAGAGGGGCAGCACGGGCGCCTGGCCTAGGACCGGACCGCACTGCCCGCCACTTCGGGCATCAACGCCCTTGGGCCGCAACTCCGTGCGAGTTGCGGCCCAAGGGCGTTAACGGGGAGGCTTCCGTGTGGCGCATGGCCCTCGGGAACGCCCCTTCCGCCAATACCTCTGGCAACTGCCCGGGCCCCGACGTACGCTCGTGCCATGGAAAAACAACAGCGCCACCCGGGGACCGAGGTCCTCGAATCCCACCAGTGCTGGGAACATCTCCGGAGCATCTCGGTCGGGCATCTGGCCGTCAGCCACGGCGACCAGCCCAGGATCTTCCCGATCAACTTCACCGTCGACCACGGCACCGTCGTGTTCCGCACCGGCCCCGGAAACAAGCTCGACGTCATGCGCCTGCAGCCGAACGTCGCGTTCGAGGCCGACGGCGTCGACCAGGACACCGGCATCGCCTGGTCGGTCATGATCGAGGGAACCGTGGAGCTGTTCCAGGGCATCGAGGAACTCGTCGACTCGTTCTCGCTCATGCTCTTCCCGTGGGAGCCAGGCCCGAAAGACCAGTTCGTGCGCATCGTTCCCACCAGCGTCACCGGCCGCCGCTTCCACGTGACCGAACCCATGACTTGGTGGAAGCACATGAAGCACGGCTGAGCGCAGGCACCCCGCCACGGATCCTGCCACGCTGCCACGCCCGCTGCCTCCCTGGCGCCGGGTCCCCCGCTGTGCCCAAGGGTTATCCACACTCCCGCGCAGCCAACCCACCGGGGACGTCGCGTCCCCCACACTGGGGTCATGGAGGCAACGCAATTCATCGCAGCGGTCACGGGACACCGTGACGAACCGGGGTACACACCGACCCCGGATGATGAACTGCGCGCCCTGTTCGAGGCTTTCCACCAGCTCGACGCCCTGATCGCGCGACTTGCGGCCCACGCCGATTCCCCCACCCACGTGCTGCTCACCGCCATGACACTCGAACAGGCCCAGCACGCCCTGGACATCGCCAAGATCAAGCTCGCCCAACTCTCCCGGCAGGCCCTGGTCCACGAGCTCCCCGCCGAAACCCTCACCGTCCTGCGTCGCATGGCCGATGACCCCGCCGCCTTCGTGCCGGGGAAACTACGGCTTCCCGAGGACCCGCGCACGGTGCCCACCGGCCGGCTGCAATTCAAGACCCCCGCCGACTGCTTGGCCGCGATGGCAGGAATCGACTACTGGGCCGTCCTGCGACGCATCAACGCCGCCGATGACCTGCTGCCGGGCACCGACGAATTCGGCATCCCGTGCGGTCCCCGCTATCCCCAGCTCGCCGAACAGCTGGCCACCGGGCAGGGCAACCTGGCCACCGTCGCCGCCGCGGCCCGGAAACTGGAGAAGATGCGCCCTGCCATCGAGGCCCGCCCCGATGCCGCGGAGTTTGCCCGGGGTGCCGAATCCCGCGTCGCGGAATCCATCGCCGCCGGCGAGCCCAAAAACACCAGGGAGCTGCTTGACCTGATTTCCGACGAGCTCGAGACGCGACGATGCTGCCGCCGACCCTGCAGGAAATCCGCAACAAGACCGGCATCGTCGTCACCAAGCGCACCCGCCACTTCACCTATTTCACCGCATGCATGCTCAACCAAGATGCCGAGGTCGTTCTTGCGCACTTCGCGGCCTCGGACAACGCCCGCACCTTGGCCGGCAACCGCCGCGCCATGGCCAAAGCCGCCACCGTCCCGGCCCGCCCCGCCGACGCCGCCGATTCCGCCGATGCAGCCACACCGACGATCCAAACCCCGGATCAACCGGATTCCAACGCAACCAGCTCCGGAGCCCCAACGCCCACCGAACCATCTGGTCCATCCGATCAGGACTCCCCTGTTCGGCACTTCGACCGACGGCCCGGACTGGTTCGACCGTCCCGCCCAGGCCGAAACATTCGAGGACCGATCCGACCCCGGAACCCCGAATCCGGACGATGGCGGAGAGCTTCGAGGAACCCACTCCGGCGCAACGGCACCTGCAAACGTTGCTGAACCTGATGCGCGCACCGCGGTCCCCCGGCAAGGGCACCACCGGGCTGCCCACCTCGACGTTGTTCGTCTACATCAACCTCGAAACTCTGGCCGGATTGGCCCGCGGCGCCGGATGGAGCGCCCACGGACTGGAAATCCCTGTCGCCCAGCTACGCCGGACGGCTCGCAGAATTCAACTTCATCCCGATCGTGCTCGGCGGCGACGGACAGATCCTTGATTACGGCAGGTCCCGACGATACCCACCCGAATCCATGAAGGCCGCCATCCGCGCCCGCGACCGCGGTTGCCTCAAGCCGGGCTGCACTGTTCCACCCGAACACTGCGAATTCCACCACATCAAGCCGTGGTCGGAGGGCGGCGGTACCAGCATGTGGAACCTCGGGATGCTCTGCACCTCCGACCACCGCGCCGCCGACAATGGGGATCCAAGATCATCATGAAGAACGGCGTGCCGTGGCTCCTGCTGCCCAAGCACGAGGACCCGGAACAGATCCCCCGCCGAAACACCCACTGGCAGGGTGAACAAGCCCCGCTGTTCTGACCCGTGCTGGCACTCTGCCGTCACCTGCAATCGATCATGGACCGGGTCAAGAAGCACGCCCAAGAACCACGAAATGCGATCGGACAAAAGCCAGACGCCAGGATCCCCGTTCAACCTCGGGGACCCTGACGTCTGGATTAACGAAATTTCACTGACGAGCTGCAAATGGAAACCCTGACAGAACCGCTCCTACACAGCCGCGTACAGCTCGGCGATGTCGGCCTCATACTTGTCGTAGATCGCGCGCCGCTTGACCTTCAGGCTCGGCGTAAGTTCGCCGCCCTCGGCAGTCCACTCCGTGGCAAGCACCGAGTAGCGCTTGACCTGTTCAACCCGCGAGAGTTTTCCATTCGCCTCTTCGATGGCGCGATCAAGTTCCGCCCGAACCTCCGGGTGTGAACCAAGCTCGGTCACCGAGTCGATGTCGATTCCTCGCACGGCGGCCCAGGCGGCCCCCGCATCCGGGTCAAGTACGATCAGTGCCACGACGTATGGCCTCCGATCGCCAAATGCCAGGGCCTGCCCGATCAACGGGTGCTTGATCAGCAGCGCTTCCACGACGGCCGGGGCGATGTTCTTGCCGCCGGAGGTGATGATCAGGTCCTTTTTGCGATCGACGACGTAGAGGTTGCCCTCCTCATCGAGGCGCCCGATATCGCCCGAGTGCATCCAGCCGTCCTCGTCGATGAACGGCAGCACGGATCCGTCTTCCTGCAGGTAGCCGGCCGCCACGATATCGCCGCGGACCAGGATCTCGCCGTCCTCCAGGAGCCTGATTTCTGTTCCCGGGATCGGGACACCCACGGATCCGAACCGGAAGTCATTCTCATTGGTCGAGGTTGCCACGCCGGTGGTTTCGGTCATCCCCCAGGCCTCGACGATGGACAGGCCGCGTTCCCGGAAATACTGCTGCACATCGACGGGCAACGGTGCCGCGGCGCTGCATGCCCAGGTTGCTTGGTCCAGGCCGACGTCGGCCAGGGAAGAGCCGGGGCGCGAACGCAGCGCCGCGGCAAGCTTCTCCCAGATGCGAGGGACCCCGAAGATGCTATTGGGCCGGGTTGCCCGCAGCACGCCGACGAGCTCGCTGGGATCCGGACAGAACGTCACATGCCCGGCCTTGTGAATGATCATGTAGACCGAAACCATACGCTCCGCGATATGTGCCAGGGGCAGGTAGCAAACACTGCGGAAATGCTGAGGGGCGGGCGCTATCTCGTTCCTCGCCTCGGCATTGGCGATCACGTTGCGGTTGCTCAGGATGACGCCCTTGGGAATCCCCGTCGTCCCGGAGGTGTAGATCAGGGTGACGGGATCGTCCTCAGTGATCTCCCGCCAGCCGGCCTCGAACGCTTCCATATCGACGTCGCCGGTCACCACGTCGTCCCAGGTGACAAAACGCGAATCGCCAGGCACCAGTGCCTCCTGGTCAAGCACCACGACATGGCGGAGTCCAGGGAGGCCGTCCAGCACCGGGAGCCAGAGGTTCACCTCGTTGGCGCCTTCGAGGACGGCGACCTTGACTGCTGCGTGCCGCGCCAAGTACTCGATCTGGTTGGACGGCGTGGTGCCGTAGACGGTCGTGGGAAGCGCCCCGAGGTGGACGGCCGCCTGGTCCGTGAGCCAATGTTCGGGGCGGCTGGACATCATGATGGCCACGCGATCGCCCTTTTCCACTCCGAGGCGGGCCAGCCCATGGGCGATCTGTGCGATGCGCTCCCGCGTTTCGCTCCAGGTAAGGTCCACTCCGTTGAAGGTGAGCGCCGGCTTGTCTCCGAACTCTTCAGCGTTGCGGTGGATTAACTGTGGAACTGTATTCATTGCAAAACCTTTCTGGACAAAATGGTTACCAACTGAATTTCGAACAAGGGTGGGGCAACGCAAGATCCTCAGCCGGTGGTGACAAGGGATGCGGTAACCACCGGGTGCTTCGTACGCCGGTAGTCGGCGGGCAGGACAAATCGGGTCCGAAGCCAGTAGGAAAGGGTGGAGCGCGGCCACAGCAAGGTGTTTCGTCCGGTGACAGGGTCCTGGTACCAGCTCTTGCATCCGCCGGACTGCCAGACCGTTGAGGCGAGGCGTCCCTGTATGAACTGGTTGAACTTCTGCTGGGCGTCGCAACGGACCTCAAGCACGTTGTCTTTGCCCGCGAACCGCATGCAACTGACCATGTATCGCACTTGCGCCTCGATCATGAACACCTGGGAGTTGTGGCCCAGGCCCGTGTTCGGCCCGCACAGCAGGAACAGGTTCGGGAAGCCGGCCACCGTGGTCCCCAGGTAGGCTTCGGGACCCGATGCCCACTGGGATCCGAGGACTGTGCCGCCACGTCCGCGGATCGGCACCCGGGTCAGACTGTTCTGCGCGTCGAAACCGGTGCCGAAGATAATGATGTCCGCCTCACGCGATGACCCGTCGACGGCGATGATCGAGTTCGATTGAACTTCCGCGATGCCGTCGGTGACCACCTCGACGTGGGACTTGGCCAGCGCCGGGTAGTACTCGCTGGAGATCAGCAGGCGCTTGCAGCCGATCGCGTAGTCGGGTGTGAGCTTCTGGCGCAGCTCGGGATCCTGGATCTGCTTTGCCAGGTGTTTTTCGGCCAGTGCCTGTGTCGGTCCCATCTGCGAGGTGTCGGACACAAATCCCTTGGCGCGCTTCTCGTGGATCCAGAACAGCCGAGCACGTCGGTACCAACGTTTGATTGGGTTGCGCCGCATCTCATCGCGTTCTTCCCGGCTGAACTTGCGGTTGAATTTGGGCACGATCCACGGGGCCGTTCGCTGGAACAGCATCAGTTCCGCTGCCTTGTCCACGATGGCAGGTACAAATTGGATGGCGCTGGCACCGGTACCGATCACCGCCACGCGTTTGCCGTCCAGGTTGACCGAATGGTCCCAATGCGCGGAGTGGAACACCGGCCCGTCGAAATTTTCCAAGCCCTCTACCTTGGGGTAGTTTGCGTGGTGCAGCACCCCCATGGCCGAAACCAGAAAACGTGCCCCGTGTGTTTCACCGCTGGCGGTGTGGACGTGCCACAGTCCCGCATTTTCGTCCCAGTCGGCGCCGGTCACCGTCGTGCCAAAGCGGATGCGTTCGGTGATCCGGAGCTTGTTGCTGGTGTCGCGCAGATAGTTGAGGATCTCTTGCTGCGGTGCGAAGAGTTCGCGCCAATCCGGGTTCTGGTTGAACGAGAAGGAATACAGCGGCGAGGGAATGTCGCAGGCGCATCCGGGATAGGTGTTTTCCCGCCAGGTTCCTCCCACGTCATCGGATTGTTCGAGGATCCGGTAGTCGAGGTTTCCGGCACGGGCGATCCTTGCCGCGGCCGCGAGTCCGGAGAACCCGGCACCAAGAATCAGCACGTCGGATATTTTTGATTCAAATTGGCTGTTGAGGTAGTTCATCGTGTTTCCTGTCCACGTTGCGAGAGTAGTTCTTCGGGGCCGTTGGCCGGGATCCGGTCGCCCAGACAGCCGTAGATAGCGTCAACGAGGGCCTGTCCGCGATTATTTAGCAGCGGCCCGGGACCCAGCTTGTTCATGGTGTAGCCGACGCTGAGACCCCGGTCCGGATCCGTGAATCCGATGGATCCTCCGGACCCGCAGTGCCCAAAGGCATGCGGTCCGATCCGCAGGCTGTGTCCCAGGCCGAGTCCTGCGCTCTTGTCCATGGCAAGCATGAATCCCTTGCTGAATCGTGTTTGCATGAACAGGGTTCGGTCAAAGCCCTCGGATATCGACGGGTCATGGGCCGGTCCCCGTCGCTGGTCACCCAGTACGGGATGCCGCGCTATGGCCCTGTAGAGCCTCGCCAGCCCGCGCCCATTGGTGACGCCGTTTGCGGCGGGGATTTCCGCCGCGAGACCGGCGCGGGTGTTCACTCCGCTGCGAGTCCAATTCCCGGAGTTGAAGAGGAACAGGTTGGGGATTGAACCGCGTTGGTGGAATGCGGCATCCAGAAACGGGGTTTCGGTTGCTTCGCTAGGGACCTGCAAGAGAATTGGGGCCACCCGCTGTTCGACTTGTTCGGGAAGGCCAATCCAAAAATCGATGTTCTCGGGGCCCGCAATCCGTGCGGCAAAGAACTCGCCAGGTGTGGAACCAGTGACACGGCGGATCACTTCGCCAAGCACGTGGCCGAAAGTCACCGCGTGATAACCGTGTTGGGTGCCTGGTTCCCACAGCGGCGCCTGAGACGCGATGCGGCCCACGAAGTAGTCCCAGTCTTCGAGCGCACTCGGCATGATCGGTTCGCTGAGCACGGGAATTCCCGCTGAGTGGTTGAGCATCATGCCAACCGTGATGGTGTCCTTGCCATGCACGGCAAATTCCGGCCAGACGCTGGCCACCGGCGTTCCCTCGGTGATCTCGCCCGAGTCGATGAGCAGCTGGATTCCCAGCGCAACCGCCGCCTTGGTGCACGAAAATACGACGCCGACGGTGTCCTGTAACCATGGACGGCCCGTCTCCGCATCGGCAACCCCACCCCAGATATCCACGACGGGTTTCCCCTCGACCATGACACACAGTGACGCGCCGATCTCACCGCGTTCGGTGAAGTTCCGCTCAAATTCTTCAACAACCCCGGCAAACGCAACCTCCGAGGAACCAGCCATCGAGGGCTTCCTGTCTTCACTAACATCGTGGTTCATGCCTAACAGCCCCTTTCCGGGTGCCGGAATCCGGATCAGTGGTGAAGTCCCTCGGTGTTGATGCCCGCACCGCCGTCGATCCTCAGGGACTGGCCTGTGATGCCGCCAGCACCCGGCGACATCAAGAACAGGACGCCTGCCACCACTTCGTCCACCTCCACCAAGCGCTTGAGCGCGACGTTTCGCAGCACCCGGTCCCGGGTGGCCTCCGGCAACGCGAGAACCTTTGGCGTGGCAACTAGCCCCGGGACCACGGTGTTGACGCGAATGCCCTCCTCGGCCCATTCCGCGGCCAGCGTGCGGGCCATGCCGATGACCCCGGCCTTGGAGGCGGCGTAAGAGACCTGGCCGGGTAACCCGTCCAGTGCCCCTGTCGAGGAAAAGAGCACCAGGCTTGCCGAATTGCTGGCACATAGTGCGGTGTAGGAGGCCTGCACCGTCCAGAACTGCGACATCAAGTTCGCCTCAATGTCCGTGCGGAAGACGCTTGGCGCGAAGCTCTTGGCCCGGTGGATCGTTGAAACGTTTGCCGCGGCGCCGACCAGGCAATCCAGTCCGCCCAAAAGCGCCACAGCCTGATCCACGGCCGCCTCGGCCGATGCTTCGTCCGCGAGGTCGGCCTCGACCAAGGGTGTTTCCGCGATCCCGCCCCCAAGCTTTGTGCCCGGGCGGTCGATTCCAACGACGTTGCATCCGCGCCCCAGCAGGGCTGCAATCAGCGCAGCACCGATGCCTCCGGCTGCACCAGTAACGACGACCTTGGTTCCAGGCCGCGGGGCCGTGAGTGGACCGGTTTCTGACAACTCCATGGGGCCAGCTGCCTCTCTGATGTGTGTGAAATGCGTGATGTCCGTGAATCTAGAAATCCGGATTCTGCTTGTCCACAAAACCAGTGGCTTTCACAGAACCTCGGGTCGATCGACCGATCGACCCGTCGACCAAACATCAAGTTACCTAGGTCACAAGCGCTTCGTCAATGGGGTAGACAGGTATCTGCCAAAAAAGCTAAAGTGAATTCACTTTACCCATGAAAGGTGGAAAAATGTACGAAACACTGCTCTACTCCGTTGCCGGTCCGGTCGCCACAATCACGCTCAATCGCCCCGAACGGCTGAACACCATCGTCCCGCCGATGCCCGACGAGTTTGAAAACGCGATGACCAAGGCGAACCGCGACCCGGAGGTCAAGGTGGTCGTCGTTCGCGGCGCCGGCCGGTCCTTCTGCGCCGGTTACGATTTCAGCGGTGGATTCAAGCACTGGGACGCCCAGCTGGCGACCGACGGGCAGTGGGACGCAGGCAAGGACTTTGTCATGGCAACTACACCCTCGGAATCCCCAACCCAGAAGTTCATGAGCATGTGGCGCAGCCCCAAGCCGGTGATCGCGCAGATCCACGGTTGGTGCATAGGCGGCGGCAGCGAGATGGCGCTCGGCGCCGACATCGTGATCGCTTCCGAGGATGCCCGAATCGGCACGCCGTATGCGCGCATGTGGGGTTGCCACCTCTCCGGCATGTGGATTTACCGACTTGGGCTTGCCAAGGCCAAGGAGTACGCGTTGACCGGCAAGCCGGTCTCCGGGAAGGATGCCGCGGAAATCGGCCTAATCAACAAGGCGGTGCCGTTTGCGGAACTCGAGAACGAGGTTGCGCGGCTGGCCGAGCAAATGGCGAGCATCCCGGTCTCCCAGCTTTCGGCGATGAAGCTCATTGTCAACCAAGCCTATGAGAACATGGGACTGGCCAGCACCCAGATGCTTGGCCCGATCCTGGACGGATTGATGCGCAACACCCCCGAGGCACTGGAGTTCATCGAACTCGCTGAGAAGCAGGGCGTCGGCGCAGTGACGAATCTGCGTGATTCGCCGTTTGGGGACTACAGCACTGCTCCCAAGGAAGACCAACCGGACCCGAACAATGTCATCTTTGCCTGAAACCAGCCACCCGGTACGAACGGCCCGGGGAGACGCTACCCGCTTGCGTCTCCTCGAGGCCGCTCGTGCGGAATTGCTGAAAACCGGCGGCGCCCTGGAAATAGCCAACGTCGCCGCGCGCGCCAAGGTCTCCCCTGGCCTGCTTTACCGCTACTTCGGCGCCAAGGACGGGTTGACCTCAGCCGTCGTCCACGATTTCTACAATTCGTATGACGATGCCGTCTTTGCAGCTCAGGACTCCCCGGAGCTCAGCTGGACGGATCGCGAGCGCCTGCGGTTGTCCAGGGAGATCGACTTCCTCTTAGCCGATCCGCTCGCGCGCATCATCGTAGGACGCCAGCTTCGAGAGCCGTCTGCCGCATATGCCGATGCCGAACGACTTGGGGCACAAATCGATATGGCCGCACGCAATGTCGCCCGCGCCCAGCGCGGCGGCGAGGTGGACGACGCCGTCGATGCCCGGCTGGTCTCGGCCGCGTTCCTCGGGGCATTCCGTGAAATCATGGCCGAGGCTATGCGCAGGGAAGTCCCGCCCTCGCATCAGGAACTGCTCGAAACCATTTGGCGGCTCGGCACCAGCATCATGCCGATGGGAAACTAGGCGTCCGAACCGCCGCCGCTCCCCCGGTTCGGCGAACTCGATGGTGATGAAGCCAGCGGCTCGAAACCCGAGGCAGTCCACCATAAGATGGCAGCAAGCCTTCAGGCACGATTCATGCGATCTGGTTGCACGGAACGGGAAACCCGGGGTCGGAAATCCGAGCCGCCCGGACGCAGCGTTCGAGTCCCCCGCCCGTGTGGCCAACCGCGGTCGACGGGCCGAACGGCCCAGTGGGCGCAGCGCTCCGTTGGATGTTCGACTGGACGCCCGGACCCGTTGCCGGGCCTTGAGGCAAGCGCGGAGGGTTGGCATGCAGCAGGAAACCGGCCACACCGGAGAAGAGAGGTTGAGATGGCAAGGAACCTTGGGCTCGAGATCGGAGTCAATGTGCCCGAGCGGATCCGCGTCGAAGCGGCGAAACTTTTCCAGGACCGCGGGTACGGATCAACCACGATCCGTGACATCGCCAAGGCCGCCGACATCTCTTCGTCGACCATGTACCACCACTACCGGAACAAACAGGATGTCCTGTTCGCGATATCCCAGCAGTTCATGGTCGATTTCAACGCGGCGCTGTTGCCGGCGTTAACCGATGACGGCTGCCCGCCGGCGGAACGTCTCGATCAAGCGATCCGTCTGCACCTGGTCATCAGCAGCGACAGGCGCGACGAACTCTTGACCATCCGAGGCAACCGCAGCGCGCTGTCTCACGAGCAGTTGATGACGGTTGTGGGGTTGCAGCATGTCTACCGCAATGCAGTTCGCGATGCCGTTTCGGCGCTCAGCGACCCCGGCGCGTCGCGCGAGGATGACGAGCTGACCACCACGGCGCTGATAGACCTCATCAACGGCGTTTCGAACTGGTTTGATGACTCCGGGCGGCTATCCATCGACGAGGTCGCGGAGCGGTACATCCAGATGGCACATTCCCTCATCGCGGGATCCGCGCGGTCCCACGAGGATTCGCGGGGGTCCGGGCACGATTCAAGCAGGGCGCCCTAGACGTTCGGGGGCGCATCCTCCAGCGCACCGCGCGGCACTGCCAACAACGCCAGCGCACACACGATCGCCGTTCCTCCGCAGATCCCCCACACGACCATGTAGCCGGCCAGCGGGGCCGCGAAGTTCTCGGCTCCGCCCCCGGCCACCGCGCCCGCGACCTGCCCGATCAGCGCCAGGCCGAAGATCGCCGAGGCGAAGGACCCGCCGATCGTCTTCACCGCGTTGGTCAGCCCCGTGGCCATGCCCGTCCGGTGGAACGGCGCCGCGGCGGCAGCGGCCGCGGGAAGGGCCGCCACCAGCGCGCCGGATCCGAGGCCGGCAACAACCATGTTGGTCAGCACCTGCGCCAGCGACCCGTGCAGCGGCAGGAACATCAGGTATCCGATGCCGATCAGCGTGCTGGCCACCACCAGCGTCGCCCGGGTGCCCATCAGCCTTGCACGCCACGGGGAACAGCAGCGCGCCGACCAGCAGCGAAAGCACGTACGCGCCAATGATGATCGATACCCCCGAGGCGCCCATGCCCAGCCCGTAGCCGTTGACGGCCGGGTCGGTGCGGGCGAAGGTGCTCATCGGGATCTGCGCGCCGAGCACCGAGACGCCGAACAGCCCCGCGGTGAGCTGCAGCGGCCACATGGAGCGGGCGAAGAGCACCTTGAAGTCGATCAGCGGGTCGTCCTGCTTGTTTTCGTGGCGGTAGAACACGTAGAGCACGGCCAGCCCCAGCGCCAGGCAGCCCCAGACCAGCGGGCTGGCCGGGCCGTTGATGCGCAGGAAACTCAGCCCGCTGGTCAGCAGCAGCAGGCCGACGGCCAGGTAGCCGAACCCGCCGCCATCGATCTTGGCGCCGTTGCGCGCCCCGTCGTCTGGCACGCCGAACCCCACGGCAAAAACGCACAGCGTGGTGGCGACCGCCGGAACCACCATGGTCAAAGCAAGGTTTCCGCCGAAGAGGCCGATCAACGCGCCGCCGGCCAGCGCACCGGCGATGACCCCGAACTGCAGCGCGCCCACCAGCAAACCTGCCGCGCGGCGCGTGATCGGCCCCGGCGCCCCGAGTTTGCGTGCGCGGGAGAAGACGATCGCGATTTCCAGCGGCAGCCACACCGCGTAGAACCCCTGGAACGCCCAGGCGACCAGGAAGGTCGTGAAAGACCCGGCGAACACCACGGCCCAGGACGCGGCTGCGGTGACGATCGCGGAGACCAGCAGCATGCGCTTGTGCCCGAAGATGTCGCCGAGCGATGCCAGCAGCGGGACCGCCAGCGCGGAGACCATCAGCTGGGCTGCCTCGAACCAGTTCACGTCGGCGTCGTGGATGCCAAGGCGGCGCGCGATGTCGGTCATCAGCGGCGTGTAGTAGCCCTGCAGGATGCCGCTGGTGATCTCCACCAGGGCCAGGAATCCGACGATCGAGGCGACGGCGCCCCAGCGCACCGGGGCGTGGGCGGCAAGGTCCGCGGGGCGGACGGGCGGGGTGGGTGAATGGTCCATAGCGGGACTCTACCGCGATCGCACCGCGACGTGACGCGCCCCACAAGGGACGACGGGAATTTTTTCGCCGCCCGCACCGCTATTACATGCAAACGCATACAACTCTGGCACAATGGAACAGAGCCACATCACCACCCAGGAGGGACAAGAATGCAGTTCGGCATTTTCAGCGTCAGCGACATCACCCGCAACCCGGTCAGCGGCAGCACGCCGACCGAGAAGCAGCGCATCGACGACATCGTCGCCATCGCCAAGAAGACCGAAGAGGTCGGCATGGACGTCTTCGCCATCGGCGAGCACCACAACCGCCCGTTCTTCTCGTCGTCCCCCACCACCACGCTGGCCTACATCGCGGCGCAGACCGAGAAACTGATCCTCTCCACCGCCACCACGCTGATCACCACCAACGACCCGGTGAAGATCGCCGAGGACTTCGCCATGCTGCAGAACCTCGCCGGCGGCCGCGTCGACCTGGTGCTTGGCCGCGGCAACACCGCGCCGGTCTACCCGTGGTTCGGCAAGAACATGCAGGACTCGGTGAACCTGACGGTGGAGAACTACAACCTGCTGCGCCGCCTCTGGGACGAGGACGTCGTGAACTGGGAAGGCAAGTACCGCACCCCGCTGCAGAACTTCACCTCCACCCCGCGCCCGCTGGACGGCGTGGCCCCGTTCGTCTGGCACGGGTCGATCCGCACCCCGCAGGTCGCCGAGATCGCCGCGTACTACGGCGACGGCTTCTTCGCCAACAACATCTTCTGGCCCAAGGAGCACTACCAGCAGCTGATCAGCCTCTACCGCGAACGCTACGAGCACTACGGCCACGGCCGCGCGGACCAGGCAATCGTCGGCCTCGGCGGCCAGTTCTTCATCCGCAAGAACTCCCAGGACGCGAAGAACGAGTTCCGCCCGTACTTCAACAACGCACCGGTCTACGGCCACGGCCCCTCCATGGAGGACTTCATGGAGCAGACCCCGCTGACCGTCGGCTCGCCGCAGGAAATGATCGAAAAGACCCTCACCTTCCAGGAGGCGTTCGGCAACTACCACCGCCAGCTCTTCCTCGTCGACCACGCGGGCCTGCCGGTCAAGACCGTGCTGGAGCAGCTTGACCTCTTCGGCGAGTACGTGCTGCCGGAGCTGCGCAAGGAGCTCGACGCGCGCAAGCCCGCCGACCACCCGGAGGCACCGACCCACGCCAACCGCGTCGCGGCGCGTGACGCCAAGCTCGTCGCCGGGAACACCACCGGGAATTCAGCGGGGAACACCGATGCCTGAGCACGCCTCGCTGCGCGATTCGAACGCGGCCTGGGAGTCGCTCTTCAGGGCGCAGGTCTCCGTCATGCGCAAGCTGCAGAAGCTGCCCGAGTTCAAGCTGCTGAGCACCCGCGAATACGACGTGCTCTTCAACCTGTCCCGCTGCCCCTCGGGCTCCAGCCGCCTATCGGACCTGAACCAGCACCTGCTGATTTCCCAGCCGAGCCTCAGCCGCATGGCCGACCGGCTGGAGGCCAAGGGACTGGTTGCCCGGCAGCCGGATCCCACCGACCAGCGGGCCGTGCTGTTCACGCTGACCGAGGCCGGCGCCAAGCTGCAAAAGGAGATCGGCCGCGAGCACGTCAAGGGCATCCACGCGCTGATCGGCGATGCACTCACGGCCGAGGAGTTCGCGGTCCTGGAACGGCTGACCGCCAAGCTGCGCGACCACGTCGAATCGGACTAGGCAGACACCTGTTTCCGACGGAAAAGAACCGCGGGCACCGGGCGAAGAATCATCTTCCCCGGAACCCGCGGTTCTTTTGCACGGCTCGACCGCTACATGGACTGGCATGGCATGGAGACAGGAATGCCCTGCCCGACGGACCGCCTCAGACGCCGAACGGTGCCGCGTACCTGAACTTGCCGGTCGGCAACTTGTGGCCGTCCAGCGCCAGCACCATGAAGTGCTCTCCCCACGACATGTCCGAGGGCAGGATTCCTGCGGGAATGGCCGGGACGTAGCCGAAGCGCGGGTAGTAGCCGATGTGGCCCAGCAAGACGATGGCTCGCTCCCCCGCGGCCGCCGCACGGTCGCGGATCTCGTTGAGCAGCGCCCCACCGATGCCACGGCCTTGGTGATCGGGAAGCACCGAGATCGGCCCCAGTCCCAGCAGCGGGATGTCACCGTCGACCCAACCACGGGTGGCGATCACGTGGCCGACGATGTTTCCGTCGACCTCGGCAACCACCGAAAAATCTTCCAGGTACTCCTCGCACCCGAAGAGCTCATCGAGCAAGGCCGCTTCGCCGGGCTCGACGTGGGTCTCCGGGTCGGCAAACGCCCGAACCGTCAGTTCTCGAATCGCGGGGCGGTCGGCGGTGGTTTCGGTGCGCAGCAACATGGTTCAAGGGTAGCGCGCAAGGTCCCGCGTCGGCGCCTGACCATGAAGCCCTGACATGGAGCAAGACCCGGCCGCGGGGCCGGGTCTTGCGAATCGGTTGTGCTCAACTAGTGCGAGGCTGCATGGTGATGCTCGTGGTAAACGCGCATCGCCGGCTTGACCGCCATGCCCGTGGCGACAAGTGCCACCACGCCCGGGATCCAGGTGTTCCATGCCACGCCCGGCATGCCGGAAGCGAAGCTACCCATCCACGGTGCCGCGACAACCAACAGTGCCACGACGAGCTGCACCCATTCGGCCGCGGGCATGCCCGGCATAGCCAGGTTGACCGCACCAACCACAATCAACGCGATACCACCGGCAGTCATGTACGCATTGGACGAACCCATCGCGTTGGTCCACGTCATGGCGAGCAACGTGTAGACGCCGGATGCCACCACCAACCAGTTCTGCCATCCAGTAAACCGCTTCATGGTCCAGATCTCCTTGCCTTTCATCCCGTCCCCCGATTCACGAGTTTGTCGATACGCGATGAGGGGTCGCCCGTTCGGGCTCCGCCGGAAACCCGATGCGGACCCTGGTTTCCCCTGGTCCCGCAGCCTTCCGTCGGCTACTCTCATCCTGCTCCCGCGCCCCTTGTGCGAATAGGGTACAAAGTCACGGGCCCAACCGGCTTGGGCCTGCTGGTATTCGCGTTCATCCGCACACCCTGCCCGCTTCCCGGCCCTTGCGGGACGGACGACCGCATGCTGGGATGGACCGCATGAGTGATGCGCCCAAGGGCCCCAAGTCCTATTTCCCGTCGATCGAAACCACGTACGGCCAGCCCATCGAACACTGGATGGCATTGCTGGACGCCGTGGCCGGCCAAAAGCACCTGGAGCAGGTCAACTGGCTGAAATCCGAACACGGCATCGGCCACGGGCATGCCAACGCGCTGGTCCACGTCTACCGGGCCGAGCACCAGGACTAAGCCCGCCGACCGGCTCCGCGGGGGTTTCGCCACCGATTGTGGATAAGATGGCTTGCAAGGCACGCCGCGCAACACAGGCCCGGCACCATCGAGCGAACGGAACCGGACACACCCATGCGAAAACACCTTAAGCTTCCGGCCCTGCTGGCGACCGCCACGCTCTCCTTGACCCTTGGCTTCGGCGGCGCCGCGGCCCCTGCGTCGGCATCGGTTCCCGCTTCGGCACAGGCGCTTGCGCCCGCGGCGTTGACGCTGACCCCGCAGCTGGCCAAGAAGCCGGCACCGCCGCGGAACCCGAAGAAGCTCAACGTGCTGGTCAACAAGACCTACCCGCTGGTGCCCAAGGCGTACGCCCCGAAGACCTCGACGATCTCGAACACGGGCGGCATCCGCCTGGAGACCAGAACCGCCACCGCCTACAGGAAACTTGCGGCCGCGGCCAAGCGCGACGGGGTGAAAATCAAGCTCACCTCCGGTTACCGCTCGTACAACACGCAAAAGCAGATTGTCGACCAGTACACCCGGCTCTACGGATCGGCCTACGCGTTGCGCATCGCCGCTAAGCCCGGCACCTCGGAGCACCAGACCGGGCTGAGCCTGGACGTCGGAAACTACAACAGGGCCTGTGCGCTGCAGGACTGCTTCTCCACCACCCCGGTCGGCCGGTGGATGGCCAAGAACGCGCCAAAGTACGGTTTTGTGCTGCGCTACCCCAAGGGCCAGGAAAAGGTGACCGGCTACAAGTACGAGCCGTGGCACTTCCGCTACGTCGGCACCACGCAGGCCCGCTCCATGGCCACGAAGAAGTCCAAGACGCTCGAGCACTACTACGGCGTGGCCACCGCTTCGAAACCGGCAACCAATCCGGTGACGTACATCAAGCCCTCCACCAAGACCACCACCGGAAGCGTGAACCTGCGCCAGGGCGCCTCAACGGCCACAAAGTCACTGGCCATGGTCGGCAAAGGCACGAAGGTCAAGCTGACCGGCAAGGCCTCCGGCGCCTGGGTCCAGGTGAAGGTCGGCACCAGGACCGGTTGGATGAGCTCGCAGTACCTGCGCTGATTCCCGCGCCCGCGCCCCGGCCAGACACCGATGTCCGCTCCGGCGGCGCGGGAAACTAAACTGGATCCATGACTGCAACGCTCGTGGCCAAGGACCTTGCCGGTGGCCACGCCCACAGAACCCTTTTCTCCAACCTGAACTTCACCGTTTCCCCCGGGGACGTCATCGGCGTGGTGGGCGCCAACGGTGCCGGAAAGTCGACGCTGCTGCGCTTGCTGGCCGGCGTCGACGAACCGCTGGGCGGCACCGTCTCTTCCGCGCCGGACGGCGCGTTCATCGGCTGGCTTCCGCAGGAACACGAGCGCCTCGACGGCGAGACCATCGAGGCCTACCTGGCCCGCCGCACCGGCTGCGCCCAGGCCACCGCCGACATGGAGTCCACCGCCGAGGCCCTGGGTTCCGGCGCTCCGGGAGCCGACGACGCCTACGCCGCGGCGTTCGACCACTGGATGGCGTCCGGCGCCATGGACCTCGAGGACCGCGCGCCGGCAACGCTCGCCGAGCTCGGTTTCGACCTGCCCACCGACACCCTGATGACGGCGCTCTCCGGCGGGCAGGTGGCCCGCGTGGCGCTGGCCGCCCTGCTGCTCAGCCGCTTTGACCTGGTGCTGCTCGACGAACCGACCAACGACCTGGACCTGGCCGGGCTCGAGCGCCTCGAGTCCTTCGTTTCCTCGCTGCGCACCGGCGTCGTGCTGGTCTCCCACGACCGCGAATTCCTGGCCCGCTGCGTCACCCGCATCGTCGAACTGGACCTGGCGCAGAACCAGGTTGCCGTCTACGACGGCGGCTACGACTCCTACCTGGAGGAGCGCGCCATCAACCGCCGGCACGCCCGCGAGGCCTACGACGAGTTCGCCGACAAGAAGGCGGACCTGGTTTCCCGTGCCCGGACCCAGCGCGAGTGGTCCTCCCAGGGCGTGCGCAACGCCATGAAGAAGAACCCGGACAACGACAAGCTGCGCCGCAAGGCGTCCAACGAGTCCTCCGAGAAGCAGGCCCAGAAGGTCCGCCAGATGGAGTCGCGCATCGCCCGGCTGGACGAGGTCGCCGAGCCGCGCAAGGAATGGGTGCTGCAGTTCGAGATCGCCGCCGCCCCGCGCTCCTCGTCCGTGGTCTGCACGCTCAACGACGCCTCGATCACGCGCGGGGACTTCACCTTCGGCCCGGTGTCCGCCCAGGTGAACGCCGGGGACCGGATCGGCATCACGGGCCCCAACGGCGCCGGCAAGTCGACGCTGCTGAACCTGCTGCTCGGGCACCTGGCCCCTGACACCGGCTCCGCGTCGCTGGGTTCCTCGGTGGCGATCGGCGAGATCGACCAGGCGCGCAGCTACCTGGGCGAGGACACCGCCCTGGGTGACGCCTTCGAGCTCGCGGTGCCGGAGATGAACCCGGCCGAGGCCCGGACGCTGCTGGCGAAGTTCGGCCTCAAGGCGCACCAGACCGCCTCCCTGGTCCGCGACCTGTCCCCCGGCGAACGCACGCGATCGGGACTGGCCCTGCTGCAGGCGCGCGGGGTCAACCTGCTGGTGCTCGACGAGCCGACCAACCACCTGGACCTGCCGGCGATCGAGCAGCTCGAGGAGGCCCTGGAGTCCTACGAGGGCGCGCTGCTCTTGGTGACCCACGACCGCCGCCTGCTGGACAACGTCCGCCTTGACCAGCGCTGGCAGGTCGAGGACGGCAAGGTCCGCATCGGCATCAACTCCTAGGGAACACGCACCCGTCGGGCCGCGCCCGGCCGCGTAGACCCGCTGCATCCACCCGCTTCCCGCACCGAACGCCACTGCCGGCGGAAAAGAGCAACCCATGCTTCAGCATTCCGATGTCCTCGACGCCGCCGCGCGCATCGCCGGCCGCATCCGCAGCACGCCGCTGATGCCCGTCAACGACCCGGGGCTTCCCGGGGTCACCCACCTGAAGCTGGAACAGCTGCAGGTCACCGGGACGTTCAAGGCGCGCGGCGCCTTCAACCGTCAGCTGGCGGCCTTGGAGGCTGGGGAACTCGATGCGGAGGCCGGGGTCGTCGCGGCATCCGGCGGCAACGCGGGACTCGCAAACGCCTATGCTGCGGCCGCCCTGGGCGTTCCGGCAAACGTCTTTGTCCCGGGGAACGCGCCGGCGGTGAAGGTGGCCAAGCTGCGGGCCTACGGGGCCGTCGTCCACCTGGTCGGCACCGAGTACAGCCACGCCTACGAGGCGGCCATCGAGTTCGCGGAGCTGCGTGGCGCGCTGTTCTGCCACGCCTACGACCAGCCGGAAATCGTCGCGGGCGCAGGGACCATCGGACTTGAATTGATCGACCAGGCGGCGGGCGCCGTGGACACCCTGCTGGTCGCCGTCGGCGGCGGCGGGCTGATCGGCGGCATCACCGCCGGCGTCGACCGGAGGATCAAGGTCGTCGGCATCGAGCCGGAGCTGTGCCCGTCGCTGACCGCCTCGCTGGCCGCCGGCCGGCCTGTCGAGGTGGAGGTTTCGGGCATCGCGGCCGACTCTCTCGGCGCGCGGCTGGTCGGCACTATCGGATTCGAGGTTGCCGCGGCGCACGGAGTTTCCACGGTGACGGTGGGCGAGGCGGCGATTCTCGAGGCCCGGTCCTGGCTGTGGCAGAACTACCGCATGGCGGTCGAGCACGGCGCCGCAACGGTGGTTGCAGCTGTCCGCTCCGGCGCCTACGTCCCGGCCCCCGGCGAGCGGGTGGCCCTGCTGGTTTGCGGCGCCAACACCGATCCTTCCGACCTGTAGGGGCACCCGCGGCTCCGTGCGCCGGGAGCCGGTGGTCCGCTCGTCCGGGAGCGGCGGCCTGCGGCGCCGTGTCGCGCCGCCCGGCCACGGAGTAGTATCGGCTGCATCGCCAACGGCCCGGCAACCGGCAGCGTCGGTTTCGGGGTGAAACGGTGTCGGAGGGAATCGAAAGGCCGGCCGATGGAACCGCCAGGACACGCAGCACAACCCGCCGGCTGGCCGCGGCTCCGGCTCGACGAGTGGGCGCCCACGAAGGACACGCTCCACCTGTGGATCCAGATCGTCGGCAAGGTCCGCATGGCCCACGCCCCGATGCTCAACCACTGGTGGCAGGTCCCGCTGTACCTCTCGCCGCGCGGGCTCACCACCGCCGCCATCCCGCATGCCCGCGGCCCCTTCGACATCGAGTTCGACTTCTGCGACCACCGGCTGCGCATCCGCTCCGCCGACGGCACCGGGCAAGCCGTTGGCCTGCGGCCGATGACGACCGCCGCGTTCCACGCCGAGGTGTTCGAGGCCCTCGACCGGCTGGGCCTGGACACGGTGATCCGGCCGACCCCCGTGGAGGTCGATCCGGCGGTGCCGTTCCCCGAGGACGACCGGCACGCATCGTACGACCCGGAGGCGGCCCACCTTTTCTGGGGCCAGCTGCTGCAGGCCGACCGGGTGATGAATCGCTTCCGCTCGCATTTCAGCGGCAAGGCCAGCCCCGTGCACTTCTTCTGGGGCGCCATGGACCTTGCCTGCACGCGCTTCTCCGGGCGCGCGGCCCCGCGGCACCCCGGCGGCGTGGTGAACTGCGCCGACTGGGTCATGGTGGAGGCATACTCCCACGAGGTGAGCAGCTGCGGCTTCTGGCCCGGCGGCGGCGAGGAGGGCGCGTTCTATTCCTACGCATACCCGGAACCGGAGGGTTTCTCCACGCACCGGCTGTCCGTCGACGGCGCCTTCTACAGCGACGAATTCAGGGAGTTCCTGCTGCCCTACGAGTGCGTGCGCGGCGCCAAGGATCCCGACGGCGAGCTGATGCGGTTCCTGCAGGAAACCTACGCCGCGGCCGCGGTGCCCGGGAACTGGGACCGCGCCACGCTCGAGGCCGATCCGGACCGCTGGCTCGGGCGCCTGTCCTGAGGCACCCGCCGGCCACGCACTGCCGGCCGCCTGCCGTCGGGCCGCGGCCCGGGCGTACAGTATGGGTGTCAGGACGCCATGGGCGTCGGGAAAGCGCGCCGGATCACGGGAGATGACCACATGGACGAGGTTCAGGGTATTGATGTTTCGGTTCCACCGAGCGGGACCGGCTGCGCCGAATGCGAGGCCTCCGGCGGCTGGTGGCTGCATCTTCGCCGGTGCGCCCAGTGCGGGCACATCGGATGCTGCGACACTTCCCCCTCGCAGCACGCTACGGCCCACGCACGGGCCACCGGGCATCCTGTGCTGAGCAGCTTCGAGCCCGGCGAGGACTGGTTCTGGAGCTACGCCACCTCCAGCTTCTTCGAGGGACCCGCGTTGTTCCCGCCCACGCACCACCCGCTCGAACAGACTGTGCCGGGCCCCGCACTGCGCGTTCCGGAGGACTGGGAAGACCACCTGCACTAAGAAGACCACCCGCACTGAACAGTTGGTTCCGCGGGACACCCCCCCTGCCCGCTCCCGAATGTCCGTGCCTGCCCGACGAGTCGGTGGGACTTGGTACCGTGTGGAACGGGGCAACACGCACCCCGCTACGGAGGAAGAAATGATCCAGCAGTCAGTCGTGGAGATCGCCGAAGCCATGGCGCACAGCGCCCACGCCGGACAATTCGACAAGTCCGGCGTAGAGTACATCACCCACCCCGCCCGCGTCGCCGAACGCGTACGCCGCCAGGGCGGTGCCGACGAGGCGGTCGCGGCGGCATGGCTGCACGACGTGCTGGAGGACTGCGACGTGTCGGCCGCCGACCTGGCCGCGGCCGGCATCCCCGGCACCGTCATCGATGCCGTCCAGGCCGTCACCAAGATCGCCGGCGAAGCGCCGGAGGACTACTGCGCCCGCATCCTCGCCAACCCCACCGCGCTGCGGGTCAAGCGCGCGGACATCGACGACAACACCGACCCCGCGCGCACGGCGTTGCTGCCCGAGTCCACCCGCGAACGACTCGCGGCCAAGTACACCCGGACACGGCACCTGCTCGGCCTGGACACCGGCACCGGCTCCGGCTCCGGGCAGTAGCCGCCTCTTCCGGAGGGCGCTTCGGGACCGGGGCCTTTGGCCCCTTGCAGACCGCCCGCTGCCCGGCGAAGAATGAAGGCAACGACAACTTCTTGCGCCTTGGGATTGGGGTGGACCGCACATGGAACACACTGCCGGATCGACCGGATTCCATCCCGCACCCGAGGTTTCCGCCCCCGGCGCCGACGCCGCGGACGACGCGTCGGGCGGACCCGGACAAGGTCCACCCATCCGCGTCTTCATCCTCGACGACCACGAGTTGGTGCGCCGCGGGTTGCGCGAGCTGCTGGAGGGCGAAGGATTCGAGGTGGTCGGCACCTCGGGCAGCGCCAGGGACGCCCGCAAGCAGATCCCGGCCCTGCGCCCCGACGTTTCGGTGCTCGATGCCCGGCTGCCCGACGGCACGGGGATCGAGGTCTGCCGTGACGTGCGGTCCATCGACGGATCGCTCAATTGCCTGATCCTCACCAGCTACGACGACGAACAGGCGCTGCGCGGCGCGGTGCTTGCCGGCGCCGTCGGCTACGTGCTGAAGCAGATCGGCGGGACAGACCTCATCGGCGCCCTGCGCAGGGCCGCGCGCGGCGAATCGCTGTTCACCCCGGGGCTCAAGCAGCGGATCGTTTCGGGGCTTTTTGCGCACGAGAACCCGGATCCGCGGATGGGATCGCTCACCACCCAGGAACGCCGGGTGCTGGAGCTTGTCGGCGAGGGCATGAGCAACCGGCAGATCGGCGAGCGCATGCGCCTGGCGGAGAAGACCGTGAAGAACTACGTCTCGTCGATGTTGGCGAAGCTTGGGTTCGAGTCGCGGACGCAGGCGGCGGTGTTTGTGACCCACCCGCCGGCCGGACCCAACGACGGGGGCACCTGACCGGGCCTGTCGGGAATGTCGGGCCTGTCGGGATTGCCGGCGGTCGGGCGCGCCGGTGCCATGCCGGCGCACCTGGCATCCCGCGGCAGGGGTCTCAACCCAGCGGAACGGCCCAGCGCAGCGTGGTTCCCTTTCCGGGTCCCGAATCCAGCTCCAGGGTGCCCCCGAGTTCCTCCGCGCGTTGGCGCATGTTCGCCAGGCCGCTCTCGGCGACCGGCACCGTGAAGCCCACGCCGTCGTCCGTGACCTGGAGCACCAGGGCGCCCTCGGTGCGCTCCACGTCGATGACCAGTGCACCGGCGCGTGCGTGGCGCACGGCATTGGACAGCGACTCGGTGATCACCGCAAGCAGGTGCGTGAGCAGGGTTTCGTCGCCCAGCCCGTCGACGGCATCGCCGATGTGCACCTGCGGCGTGAAGTCCAGGGGTTCGCAGGCCAGTCGGATGGCGCGCAGGATGCGGCTGCTGGGCCGCTCGTGCTCGCCGGCGCTGGTGCGCAGCGAGTAGATGGTGGCGCGCAGCTCGGCAATGGTCGTGTCCAGCTCGCGGGTGATGCCTGCCGCGCGTTCCCTGGTCGCCGGCGTGGGAAGGTGCTTGCCCAGGGCGCTGATGCTCAAGCCCGCGGCGAAGATGCGCTGGATGACGACGTCGTGCAGGTCGCGGGCGATGCGCTCGCGCTCCAGGTACAGGCGGACCTCCTCATGCAGGCGGTGCATCTGGACCAGCCCGAGGCCCTGGGCGATGTTGGAGCTGAAGACCGCGGCCATCTGGGTTTCGATGTGCCGGTAGGTCGGCTCCCCCTTCCCCCGGACCACCAGCAGGATGCCGTAGTGGGTGTCGCGTGCGCGCAGTTCGGTCAGCAGCGTGTACCCGCCGTCGGCAATCTCCCCCAGCGGCAGCACCGACTCGGGACCCTTGAGGATGACCGGTTCGAAGTCCCTCGGGCCGTTGGGCTCGCGTTGCCCGACGTTGACCAGGATTCGCCCGGAGAGGCTCGGGTGGACGTGCTCGCTGATCCCCGCGATCCGGTAGGTGTAGCGGGGGGCGTTTTCGTCGTTCACCGGCGTGAGGACCAGTCCGTACTTGGCGTGGGATTCGCTGCGGGCCAGCTCGGCGACGCTGTCCAGGCCCTGGGCTTGTTGCTGGTCGCCGCCCAGCAGCTCCCCGATGCGGGAGCTTGCCTCGAGCCAGCGGACACGGTCAGCGGCGTCCTGGTAGAGCTGGGCGTTTTCCAGGGCGACCCCGGCGGCTCCGGCGAGCGCGTCGGCCAGCTCGCGGTCGACGCGCGAGTAGCGGTCCTTCCCGTTCTTGGGTCCCAGGGTGAGCCTGCCCAGGAGTTGGTCGCGGGTCTTGAGTTCGACCCGCAGCCGCTTGCCCTCGTCCCTGCCCGCGGATTCTCCCAGCGCGGCCGCGTCCTTCCCCCTGGCAAGTCGGCCTTCGGCCATGGTGGCGTTGGTGAGTTCGAGCAGCCCGGCGGTGGCCCCGAAGATTTTCATCGCCTCGTCCAGCAGTCGCTGGACGAGCGTGTCGACGCTGAGGTCGCTGGTGACGCTGGCCATGGAGGCAAGCAGTTCACGAATGTGGGCGTCGCTGCGCTTTGACATGCCGCACTCTCACCTTTCCCGCGCTCCGCATCTCTGGTCCCCCCTATGCGTCACCCTACTCATCCGACGGGCCGGTGCAAGGGGGTACGCCGGGCGCAGGCCCCACGGCCGCCCGGGCAACCCGCCCAAACCGTGAATAGAACACATATTCGAACATGTTTTCGGGGCAATCTCCTCGGGCACTCCTTGCCCGCGGCGATTGATGAGTCTAGGTTGGCCACAGTAGGACAATTCAACGGCCGACGCACGAAGGGGCCTCCAAAATGACACATGCCGAAAAGCAGATGCAGGACATCATCAAGAGACTCGAATGCTGGTCGCAGAAGGCCAAGCAGGACTACCCTCAGCATCTGGAGGATTCCCTGAGGCGCGCCGTGGACCGGATCGATCCCCGGGGGCTGTCACGGGCATCGGAGGAAGTCCTCGCCACCGTGACGGGAAACCGCGCGATGGCCAGGCATGCACGGAAATCCATCGACAGGTCGCTGGCCTCGGCCCAACGGAAATACGGCACCCGCCCCTCGAAGGTGCCAGGCGTGCTCATGTTCCTGGGGGTGGTTGCGTTGATCGCCGCCGCGTGCGCCGCCGTCATGTGGAGGGCCACGCACCGGATTGAGCACATGCCGAAGTTGGCATGGGACCCGGACACCGATGCGGGCTACGAGACATGGGGCATCGACCCGGACATGCGCAGCTGATCCCTACCATGCCCCACGCACGTTCGGCCCCGCACCACGTCACGAAGTACATACCTGCGCGCCATGATCCCCTGGGCGCCACACAACGAAAGAGGCACCAATGTCAGCAAGCAACGGCTCGAAGGCAAAATTCACGGTACCCGGCCTTGAACTCAAGGACGGTCAGAAGGTGGGCAAGGCATTGCAGATGCGCCTGCATGCGCTCAACGACCTGCAGCTGACGCTCAAGCACGCACACTGGAACGTGGTGGGACAGAACTTCATCGGCGTTCATGAAATGCTCGACCCGCAGGTCGCCAGCATCCGGCTCATGGTGGACGCGCTCGCCGAGCGCATGGCGACCTTGGGCGTGGCCCCCAACGGTTTGGCCGGCGACCTGGTCAAGCAGCGCGGCTGGGACGACTATTCCATCAACAGGGCAAGCACCGGCGAGCACCTGGCCGCCCTCGACCTGGTCTTCTCGGGCGTCATCGGGTCCATGCGCGAGTGCATAGCGGAAGTCGGTGCGCTGGACCCCGTCACCGAAGACCTGCTGATCGGCCAGACCGGTGAGCTGGAACAGTTCCAATGGTTCATCCGCTCCCACCTCGAAAACGACCAGGGCAAACTGCTCAATGCCGGGGCCAAGACGGAGAAGGACGCGGCGGCCAAGGCCATGTAGATTCGGCCACATGGCGGTTGCGGCCAGATGGTTGCGACCAGATCAAGGAGCGGGTTGACGGATGGCCGTCGACCCGCTCCTTGCACGAGGTCACGCCCGGAATCCTGCGGTCACGCCAAAACGGGGACTTCCTTGAAACTACTGCGACGTGGAGCGATTCACCAAGGAACCGGCGCCGGCGCCGGGCCAGGCTCGGGATCGGGGACCGGCCCGGGAGGGTAGCCCGGCGGCAACCCGGGATCGGGCTCCACGGGTGGATACGTCGGGTACACCGGCTCGGGTCCCGGCGGCGGGCCGGGCAGGGGTTCGGGCGTTGGTTCGTGACGCGGAGGCAACGTGTCGTGGTCGGCCATGACCACCGACAGCACTTCGTCTGGGTCGCAGTTGAACATGCTCTCTCCTCGGGATTCGAGTGCAAATTTGGTTCTTCGTGGCGGGAGCGAGACGATCCGCTGGAGGGGATCTGCATCGCCGACTCCCTGACTCCTCATGATTGCACGAGGCCAACCCCGGGATCTACCCCGGGATCCACCCATGTCCGGCGGGCATTGGCGGTGCCGGGCGATTCCCGGCGCACGGGTCGGCCATCCGGGCGCCGTGGTTCCCTGGTGAAAGACCAGCCGTTCCCCGTTGTCGTCGAGCCGCCGGATCGAGGAGCGCAGCGATCGTTTTCCGCCACGTTCCAGCGCATGGGCCGGCAGGAAGAGGCCCTCGGCCAAAGACTCGATGTCCCGGGCGCTCACCCGCCACGCGGCGGCGACCCGGTCGAAGGCTTCCCTCGGGTCCGGCGCCGTCACAGCGAGCGCAGCAGCTGCCGGTAGAAGGCCACGCCCTTGCCCAGCTCGGGGATGGCGACGGATTCGTTGGTCCCGTGGATGGAGCCGCGCTGGGCCTTGTCCATGCCCAGCGGCGCAAAGCGGTAGACGTGCTCGCTGATCGCGGCGAAGAACCGGGCGTCGGTGGCGGCCATCATGATGTACGGAACGGCGAGCGCCTCCGGGTGCGAGCGGCCCATGCAGGACTCCAGGAGCGCGAACTGCTCGCAGTCGACGGGCGAGAGCGGCGACGGCTCGGTCGCCGAAAGGACAGTGTGCCTGATCTTGGGATCGGCGATGCGCTTGCGGACCCCCGCAATGGCCGACTCCACCGATTCGGTGACGGCGATGCGGATGTTCAGGGTGACGGCCGCGCGGCGGGCCAACACGTTGGTGCCGTCGCTGCCCTGCAGTTCGGTGGCCGCGACCGTGGTGCGGACCATGGCAGCGGGTTCGGCGCCGACCCGGGCCAGCACCTCGCCGGCGGGCCGTCCCGGGCGGGCGACCAGCCTCAGGGCCGTGCGCACCCAGCCCGGCGCGGTGGCGCCCAGCCGCTTGAACATCTCCTCGGTGACGGGGTGGACCGAGGCAGGGAAGGGCTTGCGCTGCAGTCGCACGATGGCACGGGCGATGCGCTGCACCGCGCCGAACGCGGGCGGGGCCGAGGCGTGCCCGCCGGCGTCCTCGGCCTCCAGCAGCAGGTCCAGGATGCCCTTCTCGCTGACGCCGATGACCCCCACCGGCGCGCCGATGCCGGGGAAGGCCTGGTGCGCCACGGCGCCGCCCTCGTCGAGCACCAGCCAGGGGGTGACTCCGCGTCCACGCAGGAATTCGACGGCCTCCGCGGCCGTGGCCCCCGCGGTTTCCTCGCAGTCGCCGAAGAAGAAGTACACGTCCTGCCCCGGGACAAAGCCCGTCGCGGCCAGGGAATCGGCGGCCTCCAGGATGCACGCCAGGTCCCCCTTGTCATCGAGGGTGCCGCGGCCGTGGATGCGGCCGTCGGCGATGACCCCGTCGAACGGCGGGTGCTCCCAGTGGTCCTCGGACTCCACGGGCACCACGTCCTGGTGGGCCATGAGCACGATCGGCCGGGTGGACAGTCCGCCGCGCCAGTGCCAGAGCTGCCCGGTGATGCCGACGGTGTGCTGCTCGACCGCGCCGGCGATGTGCCGGGAAAAGGTCGTTGAGTCGCCCGCACGTGCCTGGTGAATTCCGCCCTGTCCTCCAGGGTGCGGTCGGGGCGCGAAACGGTCCGGCAGCGGATCAGCTCGGCGAGTTTCGCCGCCACGCGGAGCGAGACGTCGCCGGGGGCCGGGAGTCCGTCGGGGGTTGGGAGTCCATCGGGGGCCGGGACAACGTGTGAGGTGGGAGACATGTTCCGTAGTCTATGCCGGGATGCCGAGCGGTTCGTCAAGCACGGTTCATCGATCGCGCGGCGCGTCCTGCGCGGAAAGGCTCGCCAGCAGGTCGTTCAGCGGCCGCGGGATGCGCTCAAGGGGCACGGCCTGCGCCAGGAACCGGGCATAGCGCGCCTTGTTGCCGCTGCGCCCGCCGAAGAACCTGGCCAACTGGTGTTCGACGGGCTTCCCGCGCAAGTAGGGCTGGGCCTGGAGCCGGCGGAAGGACTCCAGCTCGCCCTGCTGCGCCATGACCTCCTCGACGCCTTCCACGCCCAGGGCGCGGACGAACTCGGATTCCAGGTCCGGGTCGCAGATGAAGACGGTTTGCAGCACGGACTCGAAGTCGCGGCGTTCGGCGGCATCGACCAGCCCGACCAGCCGCTGCCCGGCCAGCGACTCGGCCGCGCGGCGGGCACCCTTGGACCCGCCCACGGCAAGCACCCGCGGCGCCGGCAGTCCCAGCCGTTCGGCCAGGACCTGCACGGCGATCGCGTCGCTTTGCCCTTCGACCAGCACGATTCCCATGCAGCAATGGATAGCACGGACGGCCGCCGGGCCTCAAGGGCGGCAACGGAGTCGGCCGCAGTCCAGAACTGCTCCGTTGGGCACGCTCCGTCAGGGACCGGCGATCGCCTTGACCGCGGCCACCACCGCGCGGGCGGCGGTGGCGATCTCCGATTCCTTCACCGAGCGGGTGAAGCTCAGCCGCACGGCGGTGTGGGCCTCCTGCTCGTCCCGGCCCAGGGCCAGCAGCACGTGGGAGGCCTCGGTGGACCCGGCGGCGCAGGCCGACCCGGAGGAGGCGACGACCCCGCGGCGCTCGAGTTCCAGCAGCACGGTCTCGCCCCCGGTTTCCGGGAAGGTGAAGGAGACGATGCCGGGCACGCGTTCGGCGGCGTGGCCGGTGAGCGTGGCGCGGGTGCGGCCGGAGGTGTTCAGGCCCTTCAGGACGGTCTGGATGATGTGGTTGCCGTAGCCGCTGGCCGCACCTGCGGCGTTGGCCTCCGCGGCCAGGCGCAGTGCGGTGGCCGTGGAGACCGCGCCGGCGACGTTTTCGGTGCCGGAGCGGCGTTCGCGCTCCTGCCCGCCGCCGTGGACCAGCGGTTCCAGGGCCAGCTTGCCGCGCACCATGAGCAGCCCGGCGCCCTTCAGCCCGCCGAGCTTGTGCCCGGAGATGCTCAGCGCATCCACGTGCGCGGCGATGTCCGCGACGTCGAGCCAGCCTGCGGCCTGCACCGCGTCGGTGTGCACCAGCGCGCCGACGCCGTGCGCGGCCGCGGCGATGTCCGCGATCGGCTGGATGGTGCCGACCTCGTTGTTCACCGCCATGACGGAGACCAGCGTGGTGTCCTCGCGCAGCAGGGCGGCGAGGGCGGCCGGGTCCACGATGCCGTCGGCGTCCACCGGGGCCACGTCGAGCGTGAATCCGTGGTGCTTGACCAGGTAGGCGCAGGACTCGATGACCGAGGCGTGCTCGATCGCGGAGCGGACCAGGTGCCGCCCGCGCGGGTTGGCCAGCGCCAGGCCCTTGATGGCCAGGTTGTTGGACTCGGTGCCGCCGGAGGTGAAGACGATGTCCCCGGTGCGCACGCCGAGGGTGTTCGCGGCGGTCTCGCGGGCGTAGTCCAGGGCGCGGGCCGCGGTCTGGCCCATCGAATGGACGCTGGAGGGGTTGCCGTAGTCGCTGGTCAGCAGCGGGATGATGACATCGAGCACCTCCTGGCGTACGGGGGTGGTGGCTGCGGCGTCGAGGTAGATCATGGTTGGTGCGCTTCAATCCTGCAGGTTTAGACGGTGCCGGGTTCGATGGTGCTGGTTCGATCGTGCTGGTTTAGCTGGCGCTGGTTTCGATGGTGATGTCCAGCCCAAGGTCCAGCGCCCGCACCGAATGGGTGAGGGCCCCGGACGAAATGATGTCGACGCCGGTGGCCGCGATGGCCGCCACGGTGTCCAGCTTGACGTTACCCGATGCCTCGACCAGCGCCGCACCCGCCACCCGGCGCACCCCGGTGGCCAGGTCCGCGAGCGAGAAGTTGTCCAGCATGATGGTGTCCACGCCGGCGGCGAGCACCGCGTCGAGCTGGTCGAGCCGGTCGATCTCGACCTCGAAGTGCACGGTGTGGCCGAGCCGGGCGCGGGCGTTGCGCAGGGCGGCCGTGAGTTCGGCGCCGGTGCCGAGCAGCGCCAGGTGGTTGTCCTTGGCCATGACGGCGTCGGAGAGGTTGTCGCGGTGGTTGTGCCCGCCGCCGCAGCGCACCGCGTAGCGTTCCAGGATGCGCAGCCCCGGGGTGGTCTTGCGGGTGTCGACGATGCGGGCGTTGGTGCCGGCCGCGGCCCGGACATGGGCGCGGGTGGCCGTCGCGATGCCGGACATGCGCTGGAGCAGGTTCAGGCCCACGCGTTCGCCGGCCAGCAGGCCGCGGGCCGGGCCGGTCACGGTGATCAGGGTGTCGCCCGCGGCGAATTCGTCGCCGTCGGCCAGCGCGGGGGTGAGTTCCAGGGCCGGGTCGGTCAGCTTCATGGCGGCGATGAAGGTGTCCAGGCCGGCGCAGGTGCCCGGTTCGCGGGCGATCACGGATGCGGTCGCGCGGGCGTCGGCGGGGATGAGCACGTTGCCGGTGAGGTCTCCGCGCGGGTTGTCCTCGGCGAGCGCGGCGAGCACGATCTCGTTGATGGCGCGGGCCGGGACGGGCATCGGCACGACGGTGGCGGGGACGGCCGCGGCGGGTGCGGCTTTGGTTGGTGCTGCGGGGGCGGGGATGGTGTTCGGCAAGGTCAGGATCCGATGTTCGAGGAGACGAGTTGGGAGGTGGCGGCAGTCGCCGTGGCGGCGTTTGCATTGGCGGGGAATGCCTTGACGGGGCCAGCCAGCCGGTAGCCGTGGCGCGGCAGGGCGCCGTTGGCGGGTTCCGGGGCCCATGGCGCATCGAGCCGGAAGTGCGCGCCGATCGAGTTTTCCCGGGCGAGCGCCGCGGTGGCGATGACGCGGGCGAGGGTGAGCAGGTTGCGCAGCTCGTGGGCCGCGCGGTCCGCGCCTTCCACGTGCCAGAGGGAGAGCTGGCGGAGCGCGTCTTCAAGATCCGCACCGGTGCGTTCCACGCCAAGGTGGCCGGTGGCGAGGCGCTGCAGCGTCGGCAGGTCAACGGGGGTTGATCCCGCGGCCGCGGTTGCTTCGCGTCACGGCTCGGTTGCCAGGCGTGTGGACGGTGATGCGTTCCGGTGTCCGCACTTCGTGGATCCGCGGTTGCGCCGGCAGCCGGCAGGTTGACCACCGCGGACCAGGCGAAGACCAGCGCCTCCAGCAGGGAGTTGGAGGCCAGCCGGTTGGCGCCGTGCACGCCGGTGCAGGCGGTCTCCCCCGCGGCGTAGAGACCCGGCAGGGTGGTGCGCCCGAGCCGGTCGGTGAAGACGCCGCCCATCCAGTAGTGGGCGGCCTCGGTGACCGGCACCGGCGCGGCGGCCAGGTCGTGGCCGAGCTTGGCCAGGGCGGCGGTGATGGAGGGGAAGCGCCGGGCCAGGAAGCCGGGCCCGCGATCGCTCTCCACGCCCGTGGCGTCCAGGTAGGCCTGCCCGCCCGCGGCGTTGACCGCGTGGATGGCGCGGGCGACCACGTCGCGCGGGGCAAGCTCGGCGTCCGGGTGGACATCGGGCATGAAGCGGTGCCCGTGTTGGTCGACGAGGATCGCCCCCTCGCCGCGCACGGCCTCGGAGACCATGAAGCCGCCGGGGCTCACGAGCGTGGGGTGGAACTGGACGAACTCGCTGTCCGCCAGCAGGGCGCCGGCGCGGTAGGCCAGCGCTGCGCCGTCGCCGGTGGCGCCGTGCGGGTTGGTGGTCGCAGCGAACAGGTTGCCGATGCCCCCGGTGGCCAGCAGCACCGCGTCGGCGGTGAGCTCCTCGGTGGTGCCGTCGGCGTTGAGCACGCGGACGCCGGTGATGCGTTCGGGGTCGGAGGGGTCCTCGCGCCAGCAGCTCGGTGACGAAGGCCCGTTCGCGGATGCGCAGGGCGCCGGCGGCCTCCTGCTTGAGGCAGGCGTCGATCAGCGCGCCGGCCAGGGCCTTGCCCGTGGCGTCTCCTCCCGCATGCAGGATGCGCGCATGGGCGTGCGCGGCCTCCAGCCCCAGGGCGTAGCCGCCCTCGGGATCGGAATCAAAGACGGCGCCGGCCTCGGTGAGCCGCTCGACGTGGTCCCAGGCCGCGCCGCACATGGCAGCCACGGCGGCGGCGTCGTTCAGCCGGGCGCCGGCGGTGAGCGTGTCGGCGACGTGGCTGGCGACCGAGTCCCCGCGGGAAATCCCGTCGGGTCCCACGGCGCTCAGGCCGCCCTGGGCGAACCAGGAGTTCGAGTTCTCCAGGTTGTCCTTGGTCAGCAGCGTGACCTCCAGGCCGCGGGCCGCGGCGGTCAGCGCCGCGTAGAGCCCGGCGACGCCGGAGCCGACCACCAGCAGGCCGGCGGCCCGCGGCGGTGCGGCATTCAACGGCGCGGCAGTCATGGCCGCGCCGCCAGCATCCGGTCCAGGGCCACGCGTGCGTCGGCCGCGACCTCCGGGGCCACGACGATCTGGTTGAGCACCTCGCCGCGCACCAGCGCCTCGAGCACCCAGGCCAGGTAGCCCGGGTGGATGCGGTACATGGTCGAGCACGGGCAGATCACCGGGTCCAGGCAGAAGATGTGGTGCTGCGGGTACTCGGCGGCCAGCCGGTTGACCATGTTCACCTCGGTGCCGATGGCGAAGGTGGAGCCGGCCGGGGCCGCGGCGACGGCCTTGCGGATGTAGTCGGTGGAGCCGGCCGCGTCGGCCGCGTCAACGACCTCCATCGGGCACTCGGGGTGCACGATCACCTGCACGCCGGGGAAGTCGATGCGGGCCTTGTCGATCTGCTTGGTGTTGAAGCGGCGGTGCACCGAGCAGAAGCCGTGCCAGAGGATGACCCGGGAGTCGAGCAGGGTCTGCGCGTCGTTGCCGCCCAGCGGCTTGTTCGGGTTCCACATGGGCATCTGCTCCAGCGGCACGCCCATGGCCTTGGCGGTGTTGCGGCCCAGGTGCTGGTCGGGGAAGAAGAGCACCCGCTGGCCGCGCTCGAACGCCCATTCCAGCACCGTGGCGGCGTTGGAGGAGGTGCAGACGATGCCGCCGTGCTTGCCGACGAACGCCTTCAGCGCGGCGGAGCAGTTCATGTAGGTCACCGGGATGACCGGGGCCAGGCCCTCGGGGGTCTTCGCGTCCCCGTAGAGGTCCATGAGCTGTTCCCAGCATTCCTCCACGGAGGACTCGTCGGCCATGTCCGCCATCGAGCAGCCGGCGGCGAGGTTCGGCAGGATGACCTTCTGCGCATCGGTGGAGAGGATGTCGGCGGTCTCCGCCATGAAGTGCACGCCGCAGAAGACGATGTACTCGGCCTCCTCGCGGGTCAGCGCCGCGTTGGCCAGCTGGAAGGAGTCGCCCACGAAGTCGGCGAACTTCACGACCTCGTCGCGCTGGTAGAAGTGGCCCAGGATGACCAGCCGGTCGCCGAGGGTCTCCTTGGCGGCGAGGATGCGGGCGGTCAGCTCCTCGTCGGAGGCCTCGCGGTACTCGGCCGGGATGTCGCCCTGCTTCGGGGTGGACGCCGGGGTGGCGTCGGCCTCCGAGGCGCCCGGGCCGTAGGACGGCGCGCCCTTGTCGAAGGCCCAGGGGCCCTTGGCCAGGTCCGTGTTGCAGGTGGATTCCGGGGAGATCAGCGTGAGGCGCTGGATGGTGGAGTTGATGCTGCTCATGAGATGTTCTCGCTCTCAAGTGGGTGGGAAGTTGAGCCGGTGTAGCGATAGAGGCGTGGGGGGCGGTGCTTGCCGCCGGAGAGGAACTCGTCGGTTTCCTCGAGGTCGGTGGCCGTGCGGAGCTGGCGGCGGAAGTTGGCGGGGTCCAGGGACTTGCCCAGCACCGCCTCGTAGACCTCGCGCACCTGGGCGAGGGTGAAGCGCTCGCCCAGCAGGCGGTGGGCGATCGACCCGTATTCGACCTTGTTGCGCAGCCGCCAGAGCGCGTATTCGATGATCTGGCGGTGGTCGAAGGCCAGGTTGGCCAGGACGGCCTCGTCGTCGGCGCGGAACCAGGCGACGTTCGGGTCATCGAGCAGCACCGAGGTTGCGGGGGTGTCGGTGTGCGGGGCGTCGTCCTCGCGCACCAGCGCCCAGTAGACGATGGAGACGACGCGGCGGGTCGGCGAGCGGTCCAGGTCACCGAAGGCGTAGAGCTGTTCGAGGTAGCGCGGGACGAGCCCGGTGGTGTCGAGCAGGTTTGCCGCCGCGGCGTCGAGCAGCGAATCGCGGGGACCGAGCGGGCCGCCGGGCAGCGCCCATTGGCCGCGGAAGGGCTCGCGGGTGCGGCGGACCAGCGGAAGCCAGAGGCTCTTGCGCCCCGATCGTTCGTCGTCGCGCAGCGCGAAGATGACAGTCGAGACTGCCAGCATCGGCGGTTGTTCGCGGCGTTCGGCCACGTTTGCGAATGGAATCTGACTCAGCACCTTAGTTAATGTCATGTTGACCAAAACTAAGGATACGACCATGGACGCGGCTGCACAACCCGTATTACGGAGGGAGCCGCGGCCAATGCAGCCGACGTCGCAAAGCAGCGGAAACAGCGGCATTTCCAGGGTTCCAGCATGGCCCCCGAGCGAGGCAACCACCGGGCTCGGACGATTGCGTTCGATCACGCGCAACCGCCAGTCAGGCAGGGATTGGATTTTTCCACGACAAGGGGTCGTGTCCGGCAAAACGGCACTCCGACCGCCGCGCAGCAAAAAGTGGATGCGTCCATGACCGCGCTCTTCGCCGAACGCCCATGCGGAGAAGCGCCGGTCACCGTCGACCAGGGAGCGTTTCGCGGCCGGATCCCCCCGGTTGCTTCACAGCACCCTTGCGGCCTACGGAACTCGCAAATCCATGTCCGATCTGACAGGATTTGCCCATGGGATCCACACATGAGCACCTCGTCGAGGGCACTGCCAACGCATTGAGCCTGACCACCTACGATCCGGAAAACTCCGCAGGGCTCCGCCCCGTGGTGCTGCTGCACGGTTTCGCTTCCTCCAGCGACCTGAACTGGGTGAAGTCGGGCTGGATCCGTTCCCTCACCGAGGCCGGGCGCAGGGTCCTGGCCGTCGACCTCCCCGGCCACGGGACATCTCCCGGCTCCGGAGGACCTGGACGCCTACACGCCCAGCCGAATGCGTGCGGACCTGCTGCAGCTCTTGATGGACCATGGCGCGCTGGCGCTCAAGGACGGCGACCCGCACTCCGGCGTCGACCTTGTCGGCTATTCGCTGGGCGCCCGCCTGGCCTGGGAATTCGGCGGCACCCAGCCGCAGCTGGTGAACCGGCTGGTGCTCGGCGGCCCGGCCAGCATCGACCCGCTGGCGGCGTTCGACCTGGCCGCGGCCCAGCAGTTCCTGGCCGACGGCAGTTCGATTGCCGACGAGGCCACCGCCGACCTGCTGCGCATGGCGCAGACCGTGCCGTCCAACGACATGTTCTCGCTCATGAGCATGATCCAGGCGATCAAGACCGAGCCGTTCGCCCCGGAGCAGATGGTCCCCACCATGCCGACCCTGCTGGTTGCCGGCGACGGCGATTCGCTGGCCACCACCATGCCGCGGCTGACCGAGCTGCTCGGCACCCGCCAGACGCCGAAGTCCGTGCTCTGGCTGCAGGGCCGCGACCACGCCAACGCCGTCACCAGCCGCGAGTTCAAGAACGCAGCGGTAGAGTTCCTCAACTCCTGACCAGCCACCGGCGACCCGGACCAAAGGACTGCGGTTTTCAACGCAAGATGCTTCCGGCACGAATTTCGGGAGCCGTGCCGGATCCTCGCCGTATGGCGGTCCACTTCACGGTCATGTCGGCATGAATGAAAGCCGGGCGCATCGACACTGGTTCAGGTGGTGCGGTGCCACCAAGGTCTAAAACACGGCCAAGCACTACGGACACGATGGCAAGTCCGCTGAATCGCGTCAGGTGATGCTCGGATCAAGCCAGCCCTGAAAGATGCCCCGGCGAAAAACCGCCGGGGCATCTTTCGTATGATCGAACGATGAGTGAAACCCCCGCGCCGACGGTGGCTCGATACGTAACCGAAGTCCTGTCCCCGGCCATCCTGGTGAGCGTGCTGTTGATGCTGCAGCCGATTCTCACGCCGGGAGTCACCTGGCCCCAAGCCTTGGTGGCCGTCGCGTTCGTGACCGGTCTGCCGTTTGCGGTCCTGCTGTGGATGAAGCACCGCGGCAAGGTCACCGATCACCACGTCAGCATTCGACAGCAACGTGCACCGGTGATGGTCATGGCCGGTGTTTCCCTGGCGATCGGCGCCGCCCTGCTCTTCGCGCTCGACGCCCCGGTAAGACTTTTCAGCGAAGTCGGTGCCATCTTCCTGGGACTCATCGTGTGTCTTCTGGCGAACCTCATGTGGAAGCTCTCCGTACACAGTGCAGTTGCCACCTACGTGGCCCTGGTGCTCCTCACGCCAGTGGGCCATGTGGGAGCGGCGTTGGCGCTGGCGCTTGCGGCAACGGTGGGCTGGTCGCGCATCGAATTAAAGGACCACACTCCCGCACAAGTCCTGGCCGGGCAATTTGTCGGCTCCGCCCTCTACGCGGTCGCCCTTTTTCTGCCCTGATCCCGTCGCTTGTGCGCCACAAAGCCCAGGAGCCAACCCCCAAGCGCTCGGAACACCTTGAGTCCCGCCATGCCCACGAGCACCGCTCCGGAGCGGTAGGCCCGGGCTCATTGCACGCATCACGGCATTCGGATGTGCAAACAAGCGCCGAGGCTCCCTCTCGCATGCACCGCCGCCAACCCGCCGGGAGCCTGACCCTGTCCGCTCCACCGCGGCCAGTTTGAGGCCGGATCCATCGCGCTGGAGATTTGAGCACTTCAGGTCCCTCTCCCCTGGAGTTCGGACCGCGACCATGAAATGCTCGTGGGCAAGACACTAAACCCGTGCCACCGGACTTCCTGACATCCGGACCTTGCGCCCATTGAGAGGGCGGCCGCGCTGAATCGTGACCCGGAAAACCGGGAATCACTTGGAGACTTCTGCCGCGGGCAGGCAATGGTCCGCGGGGCCGACTCGGGGGCACTTTCCCCGGTCGCGCAACACGCAATGATTCCCTGTTGACAAATGCGGAGACCCACACCACACTAGATCGTATACGATTTCATACATCACAGGAGGAAACGTGAGCAGCGACGCCACAGCCACCGATCTGGTCCAGGTCGACCAGTCAGTCTTCGATGCAGCCGGCAAGGTGCTTGCAGTCCATCTCTCGTACTCCTCGCGTGCCGCCCAGCGCGGCCGCACCCCCGCCTTCCCTTCGTACTTCATGAAGGCCTCCTCCTCGCTGGCGGCACTCGGCGCCACCGTCGAACGCCCGGCCGGAACCGAGCTGCTGGCCTTCGAGGGCGAGATCGCCCTGGTCATCGGCACCGATGCCCGCCGCGTTTCCGTCGAGGACGCCTGGAGCCACGTCGGCTCCGTCACCGCCTCCAACGACCTGGGCGTGTACGACATGAAGTACGCCGACAAGGGATCGAACATCCGCTCCAAGTCCGGCGACGGCTACACCCCGATGGGCCCGGTGCTGCTCCCGGCGGCCGCCGTGAACCCGGCGGCCCTGCGCATCCGCACCTGGGTCAACGGCGAGATCGCCCAGGACGCCTCGACCGCCGAACTCATCTTCTCCTTCGCGCAGATCGTCGCCGACCTGTCCCAGCAGATGACGCTGAAGGCCGGCGACGTGATCCTCACCGGCACCCCGGCCGGCTCCTCCGTGATCGTCCCGGGCGATGTCGTCGAGGTCCAGGTCGACGACGAGGCCGCGGGCCTGTCCACCGGACGCCTGGCCACCACCGTCGTCGAGGGCACCGCCGCCTTCGCGGCCTTCGGCAACCAGCCCAAGATCACCGACGCGGACAAGATCGACGCCTTCGGCACGGCCTCCGCGGCCGGCATCGAGCTGCCGATCACCGGCAAGCAGGCGCTGACCGACGAGGTCAAGGCCAAGCTGCTCTCCGTCGCCACCGCCACCATCTCCGGCGCGCTGCGCAAGCGCGGGCTGAACAACGTCTCGGTCGACGGCCTGCAGGCCACCAAGGGCATGACAAAGGTCATCGGCACCGCCCGCACGCTGCGCTACGTGCCCAACCGCGAGGACCTCTTCAAGTCCCACGGCGGCGGCTACAACGCCCAGAAGCGCGTCATCGACTCCGTGGGCCCGGGCGAGATCCTGGTCATGGAGGCCCGCGGCGAAAAGGGCTCCGGCACCCTGGGCGACATCCTGGCGATGCGCACCCAGGTCCGCGGCGCCGAGGCCATCATCACCGACGGCGGCGTGCGCGACCTCGACGCCGTGGCCGCCCTGGACATCCCGACCTTCCACAACGGCGCGCACCCGGCGGTGCTCGGGCGCAAGCACGTGCCGTGGGACACCGACGTGACCATCGGCTGCGGCGGCGCCACCATCCAGCCCGGCGACATCGTGATCGCCGACGCCGACGGCATCCTGGTGATCCCGCCGCACCTGGCCGCAGAGATCGCCGACGAGGTCGTCGAATCCGAACGCAGGACACCTTCGTGTTCAAGAACGTGTCCAACGGCGCCGAGATCAAGGGCCTGTTCCCGATGAACGCCGACTGGAAGGCCAAGTACAACCAGTGGGTCGCCGACGGCGAACCGGATTTCTAGGCCGGCCATGAACGCGAGCAAATCAGAGGTCGCCTACCAGCTGCTGCACACGCGCATCACCGAGGGCACCTTCACCCCCGGGTACCGGCTGGTGCTCGGCACCATCGCCAACGAGCTTGGCTGCTCGGTGGTGCCGGTGCGCGAGGCCATCCGCCGCCTGGAGGCCGAGGGCATGGTGAACTTCGAACGCAACGTCGGGGCCACCGTCGCCGCGGCCGACAACGCGCTCTACCTGCACACCATGCAGACCCTGGCGATCATCGAGGGCGCCGCCACCGCGCTGAGCGCACCCTTCGTGGATGCCGACCAGCTGGCGGCGGCGCGGGCCATCAACCAGGCGATGACCGATCTGCTCACCGACTTCGACCCGCCGCGCTTCACCGAGCTGAACAACGAGTTCCACCAGGTGCTCTACCGCAACTGCCCCAATCCGCACATCCTGGACCTGGTGCACCGCGGCTGGAACCGGCTGGCGCTCATGCGCTCCTCGTCCTTCACCCACATCCCGGGCCGCGCCAGGGAATCGGTGCAGGGAGCACGGCGCAGCTGCTCGACCTGATCGAGGCCCAGGCCCCGGCCGGCGAGATCGAACAGGCGGCCCGGGCGCACCGCACCAACACGCTGAACGCGTACCTGGCGGCGGCCAACCTGCCGGCCTCCCCGCTCTACGGCACCGGCACGAGCACCCAGCACTTAGCACTTAGCACGACTTCCTTCCTGAAACTTGTCACACCAAAGGAGACACCACATGAGCAAGCACTTCGTTCCGGAGAACCTGCCCACGCACCTGCAGCACTACATCGGCGGCCAGTTCGTCGACTCCATCGGCGGGGAAACCTTCGAGGTCCTGGACCCGGTGACCAACCAGACCTACGCCACCGCCGCCGCCGGCCAGAAGGCCGACATCGACGCCGCCGTCAATGCGGCCACCGAGGCCTTCAAGAACGGCCCGTGGCCCACCATGAGCCCGCGCGCCCGCGCCAAGGTGCTGTACAAGATCGCCGACGCCGTCGTCGCCCAGGAAGACCGCCTCGCGGAGATGGAAACCTTCGACACCGGCCTGCCGATCACCCAGGCCCGCGGCCAGGCGCAGCGCGCCGCGGAGAACTTCCGCTTCTTCGCCGATCTGATCGTCGCCCAGCACGACACCGCGCTGAAGGTCCCGGGTTCCCAGCTGAACTACGTGAACCGCAAGCCGATCGGCGTCGCCGGCCTGATCACCCCGTGGAACACCCCGTTCATGCTCGAGTCCTGGAAGCTGGCCCCGTCCATCGCCTCCGGCTGCACCGTGGTGCTGAAGCCGGCCGAGTTCACCCCGCTGTCCGCCTCGCTGTGGGCCACCATCTTCGAGGAAGCCGGGCCTGCCGGCCGGCGTCTTCAACCTGGTCAACGGCATCGGCGAGGAAGCCGGCGACGCGCTGGTCAAGCACCCGAAGGTCCCGCTGATCTCCTTCACCGGCGAATCCTCCACCGGCCAGCTGATCTTCCGCAACTGCGCGGAGAACCTCAAGGGCATGTCCATGGAGCTGGGCGGCAAGTCCCCGGCCATCGTGTTCGCCGACGCCGACTTCGACGCCGCGATCGACTCCACCCTCTTCGGCGTGTTCTCGCTGAACGGCGAGCGCTGCACCGCCGGCTCCCGCATCCTGGTCGAGCGCCCGATCTACGAGAAGTTCGTCGAGACCTACGCGGCCCGCGCCAAGAACATCAAGGTCGGCGACCCGCACGACCCGACCACCCAGGTCGGCGCGCTGGTCCACCCGGAGCACTACAACAAGGTCATGAGCTACGTGGAGATCGGCAAGACCGAGGGCCGCGTCGTGGCCGGCGGCGGCCGCCCGGAGAACCTGCCCGAGGGCCAGGAAAACGGCTCCTACGTCGCACCGACCGTCTTCGCCGACGTCGCACCGGATGCCCGCATCTTCCAGGAGGAGATCTTCGGCCCCGTCGTCGCGATCACCCCGTTCGACACCGACGCCGAGGCGCTCGAGCTGGCCAACAACACCAAGTACGGCCTGGCCGCCTACGTGTGGACCAACGACCTGAAGCGCGCGCACAACTTCGCCCAGGACGTCGAGGCCGGCATGGTCTGGCTCAACAGCCACAACGTGCGCGACCTGCGCAGCCCGTTCGGCGGCGTGAAGGCCTCGGGCCTGGGCCACGAGGGCGGCTACCGCTCGATCGACTTCTACACCGACCAGCAGGCCGTGCACATCACCCTCGGTGACGTGCACACCCCCAAGTTCGGCGCCTAGCACTTCCCCCCTCCCCCACTTCAAGAGTTTTTCCGCAAAGGAGCGAACCATGAGCACCAACGATTCCAACACCATCCCCAAGCCGTCCGTCCCGGCCCCGGACATCCTGCGCTGCGCCTACGCCGAACTGGTCGTCACCGACCTCGCCGCCTCGCGCAAGTTCTACGTCGACGTGCTGGGCCTGCACGTGTCCTACGAGGACGACGAGCAGATCTACCTGCGCTCCTTCGAGGAGTTCATCCACCACAACCTCGTGCTCACCAAGGGCCCGGTCGCCGCGCTGAAGGCCATGGCCTTCCGCGTGCGCACCCCGGAGGACGTCGACGCCGCCGAGGCCTACTACAAGGAACTGGGCTGCCGCACCGAGCGCCGCACCGAGGGCTTCGTCAAGGGCATCGGCGACGCGGTCCGCGTGGAGGATCCGCTGGGCTTCCCGTACGAGTTCTTCTTCGAGACCACCCACGTCGAACGCCTGCACATGCGCTACGACATCTACTCGGCCGGCGAGCTGGTCCGCCTTGACCACTTCAACCAGGTCACCCCGGACGTTCCGCGCGGCCGCAAGTACCTCGAGGACCTGGGCTTCCGCGTCACCGAGGACATCCAGGACGACAAGGGCGTGACCTACGCGGCCTGGATGCACCGCAAGGGCACCGTGCACGACACCGCGCTGACCGGCGGCGACGGCCCGCGCCTGCACCACGTGGCCTTCTCCACCCACGAGAAGCACAACATCATCCAGATCTGCGACAAGATGGGCGCGCTGCGCATGTCCGACCGCATCGAGCGCGGCCCGGGACGCCACGGCGTCTCCAACGCGTTCTACCTCTACATCCTGGACCCGGACGACCACCGCATCGAGATCTACACCCAGGACTACTACACCGGCGACCCGGACAACCCGGTCATCACCTGGGACGTGCACGACAACCAGCGCCGCGACTGGTGGGGCAACCCGGTGGTCCCGTCCTGGTACACCGAGGCATCCCTGGTCCTGGACCTGGACGGCAACCCGCGCGAGGTCATCGCACGCACCGACTCCTCGGAGATGGCAGTGACCGTCGGCGCCGACGGCTTCTCCTACACCCGCGCCCCGGGCAACGCCATGACCGGCGATCCGGGCGAGGAAGTCGGCTTCAAGATGGGCCACCAGCTCTAACCCGTCGCCCTTCCAAGGCACCGACCCCGTGGCCGGTTTCCGTTCCCTCGCATGCGCACCATGCGCGGCGGGGACGGAAACCGGCCACGGGCCGTTAAGCACGCCCGGTCCCGCAAGACGTGCCGGCATGGCGATGGCGGCGGCAGCGGGCATGGCGGCGGCGGCCCAAAGCGGGGAAACTGGATGCCATGAACACCGTTGGCCCACAAAGATTTGCCGACCGTTCCGCGGCCGGGTCCATCCTCGGCGAGCTGTTGGCCGCCCAGGGGCTTGGCACGCGACGCCGTCGTGCTTGGCCTGCTGCGCGGCGGGGTTCCCGTCGCCGCGCCGGTCGCCGCGCGGTTGGGCGCCGCGCTGGGCGCCCTGGCCGTGCGAAAGCTGGGCATCCCGGACGAGCCGGAGGTCGCCTTCGGCGCCGTCGCCAGCTATCGGCAGCCAACGCGTGGTGCACCATGTCCCGCGGATCCACGAGTATGCGGTGAGCCGGTACTCCCCCGCGGCCCTGGACGCCGTGGAGCGCCAGGCAAGTGCCAAGCTCCTGCGCCTGGCCGCCGAGTTCGATGCATTCGCCCCGGACTGCGCCGGGCGGACCGTGGTGCTGTGCGATGACGGCCTGGCCACCGGCGCCACCATGACCGCCGCGCTTCGGGTGGTTTCCCTGCTCGGGCCGGCCAGCCTGGTGGTGGCGGTTCCCGTCTCCCCCGCCAAGGTCCTGCGCGAACTGTCCGCCTATGCGGACGCGGTGGTCTGCTTTCGTTCGCCGCCGGATTTTTCGTCGGTGGGCACCTACTACGAGGATTTTTCGCAGGTCTCCGAGCCGGAGATCCTCCGGCTGTTCACGATTCGGCACCGAGCCGTGCCCGCCAGCCGCCAGCCCGCAACGCCAGTGGCAGCCAGCGACCTTGGCGGATTCCTGCGTTCAAGGTTGCATGCGTCCCGGGTTGCTAGGGCCGATCGACCCATTGTTTCGGGACGGGAACGGGCGTAGGTTGTTGCCGCTGGTAACTATCGGCAAATCGGCCCCACCGTCACCGTGATGGCCGGGCCTCTGTTCGAAGGAGCAGATCATGGGCTTCATTAGCTGGATAATTCTTGGACTCATCGTTGGCGTCCTTGTCAAGCAGTTCATGCCTGGCAGGGTCAACGGCGGGTGGGTCACCTCGCTCATCCTTGGCGTCGTCGGCGCCATCGTGGGCGGCTGGCTCGGGTCCCTCATCTTCAACACGGGACTCGGCGGGTTCTTCAACATTCGCACCTGGGTGCTGGCCATCCTTGGCGGTGTTGTGGTCGCCGGGATCTACGGTTTGGTGAAGGGCCGGGGCGAAGGCCACCGCGCCGCGCACTAACAAACAATCAGGTGTCGGCAGTCCCCTTCGCAGGGAATGCCGGCACTTTTTGTGCACGGCCGCCGCATGCGCGCAGGGCTTTCAGTGCATCAGCGCCGGTTATTCCGCCACCGGCCATGCGGCGGTTCCCCGGGGAACCAGCCGGTCAGTTCTTGGTGCCTTCCTGCGCCAGCACGCCGATTTCCTTGCCCTGCGCATCAAACACCGTGAGCTTCATGCCATCGACCTTGACGGTGGACGCGCGTGAAAGCCAGGTGTCGACGCCCGCACACGCCATCAGCGTCATGGCCATGTTTTCCAGGGTGACGACGTCGTTGGCCTGCTTCCAGGAGCCGGTCAAGGTATTGCACCCGTCGTTCCCGGTGAAGGAGCCCTCACCCGAGAAAACGAGGACGGGCGACTCGTCCGGCACCCCGCCCCACTGGCCAACGACGGAGGACCCGTCCTGCCCCGGAGTCGTTGCGCATCCGGCGAGGCCCAGGGCGGCGACCAGAACAAGCAAGAGCGCTGCGATTCGTTTCATGGTCACATGCTACAGCCGCAATTCGTGCCGCATCCGCTCCGCCGGATGGCCTCGACGCCTGTCGGGCCGGATCGGGTTCCGCGCGACGGTGCCGCCGCGATCGCCGTGGCCCGGCCCAGGGTGCAGACTGGGACCATGAGACCGGACCACGTTGCACCCACGCGATTTTCCGACCGAGCCGAGGCCGGCGAATACCTGGCTGCCGAACTGGAGCACCATGCCGCCGATGAAAACGTGGTGGTCCTCGGCCTGTTGAGCGGCGGCGTCCCGGTCGCGGCGGCGATCGCGAAGCACCTGGGCGTCGAGGTCGATGCCCTTGCCGTCAGCGGGCTCGTCCTGCCCGAACGCAGCACGTCGCCTATGCGGCGCTGGCGGCCTACGGGGACGACGTGTCCTTGAAGTACGTTGCCCGGGTCTGGGGCCCCGCCCGGCAGCGCTTCACCGCGGAGGTCCTGGACGAGGTGGAGGCCGCGGCCCGCAGGGAACTCATGGACCTGCAGCACAGGCTGGTCGGGGACATCGTGCTGCCCGTGAAGGACCGCACGGTGATCCTGTGCGACGACGGCATGGCAACCGGCGCCACCATGCTTGCGGCGGTCGAAGTCATGCGCCATGCGGGGGCGGCCCGCATCGTCGTCGCGGTCCCGGTGGCCACGCTGGCCGCCCGCCAGGAAGTCGAGGCCGAGGCCGACGAATTCATCTGCGCCATCACGCCGAAGGTGTTCAACACCGTCAGCGCGTTCTACTCGCGCTTCGATGCGGTGTCCGACGACGAAGTCGTTGCGATGATCCCGCACCTCTGAGGTCCGCCCGGACGGACGTCCGCGGCACCGGCACGCCAAACGGCACGCACAAGGGCCGGCCGACTCGCGCTCCCCCGCCCGCTGCGGGAGGAAGCGAATCGGCCGGCCCGATCGTGTTGTGTGCCGGAACGTGGCCCTTAGGCGTTCTGGCCGTGCTGTTCCTTGTCGTGGGCGGCCTGCAGGTCCGGGTCGATGTCCTCGACGTGGAGGTTGTTGCCCTTGGTCTCGCCGACCCAGAAGACGGCGGCCACGGAGATGACCGTCATGACCATGATGTAGATGGCGATGGAGATCGACTTGCCGGTCTCCTCCAGCAGCACCTGGGCGATGGTTGCGGCGAAGGCGCCGCCGAGGATCGCACCCAGGGCGTAGCCGATCGAGATGCCCGAGTAGCGGATGTGCGCCGGGAACATCTCGGCGTACATGGCCGACTGCGGTCCGTAGGACAGGCCCAGGCCGATGGTCAGGATGAAGACCGAGAGGCCGTAGAGGAAGATGTTGCCGGTGTCGATGAGCATGAACATCGGGATCATCCAGACGAAGATCATCGCGTAGCCCAGCACGAAGGTGTTGCGGCGGCCGATGATGTCGGAAAGCCAGCCGCCGACCAGGGTGAAGATGAGCCAGCCGACGGAGCCGATGGTGGTCGCCAGCAGCACCGGGGCCGCGGGCATGCCCAGCACCTTGGTGGTGTAGGAGATCAGGAACGCGATGACCAGGTAGCCGGCGGCGTTGTTGGAGATGAAGATCAGCGCGGCCTGGATGACTTCCTTGGTGTTCGACTGGAAGAGCTGCTTCAGCGGGGTGTGCTCCGAGGCCTTGCGCAGCGCCAGCTGCTTGAAGATCGGGGATTCCTCGACGGCCTTGCGGATCAGGTAGCCGACGACGATCAGCACGACGGAGAGCAGGAACGGGATGCGCCAGCCCCAGGCGGTGAACTGCTCGGGGGTCATCGAGACGCGCAGGATGTAGAGCATGCCGGTGGCCAGGATCATGCCGATCGGCACGCCGATCTGCGGGTAGGCACCGAAGTAGCCGCGCTTGTTTTCCGGCGCGTGCTCGACGGCCATCAGTGCCGCGCCGCCCCATTCGCCGCCGGCGGAGAAGCCCTGGACGATGCGCAGGAACACCAGCATCAGCGGGGCCCAGAAACCGATCTGCGCGTAGATCGGCAGCAGGCCGATCAGCGCGGTGGCCGCACCCATCATGATCAGGGTCGCGACCAGGACCCGCTTGCGCCCGTACTTGTCGCCCAGGTGGCCGGCGACGATGGCGCCGAGCGGGCGGAAGAGGAAGGAGATGCCGATCATGGCGAAGGCCAGGATCTGGGCCAGGCCCGGGTTGGATTCACCCAACGGCTTCAGGAAGAGCGGGGTCAGCAGCGTCGCGGTGAGCTGCGCGAAGATGAAGAAGTCGTACCACTCGATGGTGGTGCCGACCAGGGTGCCCGCAAGGACGCGACGTTCCTCGGAACGTTTGGCGTTTGCGGCCAGGGAAGCTGAAGCCATGGGAACTCCAAGTGTGGGGGGCGCTGGGCGCTGCGAATGATGAGGGGAAACCACTTATTACCGACCGTTCGGACGGTAATGTGATCAGAATCATGATAGCCGCATGTTCGTGACCTCACTCACCCCTGTGGTCGAAATTTGAGACGAACGGCACGGTCGCGCCATCGCGCTCCGAGAAAAATCGCGCTCCCACCTGCCGCTATTCAAGACCGCGTGCCGGGCACCATCCGGGGCGGCGCTCGGCGCGCCATCGCCGCGGCCACGCCGCGCGGTCTCGCCCTAGTCCTCGCGGGCCAGGAACTCGCGGATGCGCGCCCGGACGGGCTCGCGGTCGTAGCTGTTGACCAGCGCGCCGGCCATGCGGACCGGGTCGCCGAAGAAGAAGTACTCGTAGAGCGCCTGGCGGCCGGAGAAACCGGTGATCGAGGCATCGTAGGCAAGCTTGAACAGGCGGATGCGCTCCGGCCCGGTCAGGCTCTTGCCCTGCAGGTACATCTCGATGTCCTCCCGCGCCACCTCGAGGTCGGCCTGGCCCGGAAGCGCCATGAGGCCCGAGGCGCAGAACTTCCGGATGATCTCCGGAAAGCGCTGGGATGCCTTCGGGTACCAGTTGCGCGCGGCGTTCAGGGTCTCCCAGTGCGGCAGGAAAACCCCGTCCTCGCTCGGCGCCGCGAGCGCCTCGGAGGCGGTGACCAGCGCCTTGCCGAGTTCGACGTAGCGGATCAGCTCGGCCAGGTCCTCCTGGATGTGCTGGAAGCCGTCGATGCCGATGGTCGCCGGCGATCTCCGAGGCCAGGCCCAGGAAGAACTCGGACTTGGCGATGGTGCGGGTGACAACCTGGTGGGTCATCAACGCCCCGGCGCCCGTCTCCTGGTACCAGGCGTTGCACAGGTCGGGGCGGCCCTGCATGAAGACGCGCTCGGCGGGAACGAAGACGTCGTCGAACACCACCACGGCATCGATCTCGTCGAAACGGCTCGCCAGCGGCTCGTCGTGCTTGTTGCCGCCGTTGTGCAGGCCCGTGCGGCACAGGTAGCGCAGGCCCGGCGCGTCGTTCTGGATGGCGAAGGCAAACGAGAACGGCTCGTCCTCGGGGGTGCCGCGCAGCACCGTGGAGGGGAAGACCAGGAGCTCGTCGGCGATCGGGGCGATCGTGGCGAGCATGCGGGCACCGCTGATGACGATGCCGCCGTCGCGTTCCTCGACGATCCGCGCCGTGAGCTGCCCGCCGAGCTGCTCGGAGCCGGAGACCGAGCGGTTGACCTGTGGCGGGATCAGGGTGTGGGTCGCCAGCAGGTCGTTTTCGCGGGCGTACTCGTAGTAGGCCTCGATGCGTTGGCCGAACTTCGGGTCGGCCTTTTCAAAGAACTTCTTGGCGGTGGACAGCGCGGTGAGCGAGGCATTCATGTAGTCGCCGGTGCGGCCCAGGAATCCGTTTGAGTATTCGGCCCAGGTGGCGGTCGCCGCCCGCCGCTTCTTCAGGTCCTCCGCCGAACGCGGGACCAGGAACGAGGCGTTGACCAAGTCCCCCGAGGTTGGCGAGGTGTAGGTCAGCGCGTCTTGGTACTTGGGGTCGTGCTGCATGTCGAAGAGCTTGGCGTAGGTGAGGGCCAGCTCCTTGAACGCGGGGTGCTCGGTGAGGTTCGCGGAGACGACTTCTCCGTCGATGACCAGGTGCGGGGTCATCGAGTTGAGCTTGTCCAGAAACTGCCGACCGGTACGGATACCCATTTTCCAACCTCTTCTGCGATTCTGATTCATTGGTGTTCGGGACTGGGTCGGTGCCGGTTGGCACCCGCGGGCAGGCAAATGGCCTCACAGAAGCTCTTCGACGCCCAGCTGGCTTTCGGGGATGGTGGTGAAGGAACTGTTCGCGAACGCGAGGGCATCGCCCTTGCGGTAGTTGAATTCATGGACCAGGCCCAGGTAGAGGGTGTGGTCGCCGCCGTCGTAGGCGGCCCAGGGCGTGCATGAGAAAAAGGCCAGGACGCCGGAAAGCCGCGGTGCGGTTTCGCCCTCGACCCAGACGGGGTCGCGCCCGGGCGCCCGGCAAAGTGCATGGCCAGGGCCTGCTGCTCGGCCCCGAGGATGTTCACCGTGAACGGGCGGTCCTTGAGCTCGTCGTGCGCCTTGGTGCTGCGCGCAATGGACACCAGCACCAAGGGAGGATCCATGGAGACCGAGGTAAAGGAGTTCACGGTGATGCCGTGGCGCCGACTCACGCCGTCGAAGGTCACGATGGCAACGCCCGTGGCAAATCGGCCCAGGCTCCCGCGGAAGTGATGCAACGTCGCGCCGTCAAGCTTCCTGGGGATGCCTCCCTCGGCGACCACTTTCCTGCGTGTGACCATCATGAATTTCCCCAGGATTTCCCGCTGCCCCGACCGGCTCGCACTCAGACCCGGAGTGTTCTAATATCGAACCTAAGGTTCTAATAGCGAAATTGTGTTTAAAACCATAGTTGAGACTCACTGGACAAACAAGAAGCCAGTGGCCCGGGAAACGAAATTGCGAAAGGGTCCCACGCGCCCATGACACCCTCCGACACATCCGCACCAGCTTCACAGACGCTTTCCAGGGGCATCCGCATGCTGGAGCTCCTGGCCGAGGCCCCGGGGCCCCGAACCATTGCCCAGTTGGCCGCCGACCTGGGCGTGCACCGTTCGATTGCCTACCGGATCCTGCGCACCCTGGAATCGCACCGGCTGGTCACCCGCGATGAATCCGGCCGCGTCCACGGGGCGCCGGGCCTCGCCGTGCTTGCCCGCGGGGTGCAACGGGACCTGCAAAGCGCGGCGCTGCCGGAACTCACGGTCTTGGCCAACGAATTGAAGATGTGCGCATTCATTGCCGTGTGGGACCAGCCCGACTGCACCACGCTGGTGACGGTGGAACCGCGCCACGTGCATGCCACGGTGGTTCAGCACCCCGGCACCCGGCACCCGTTCGGCCACGGCGCCCCCGGCATCGCGATGCAGTCCACGCTCACCGAGGAACAGTGGAACGCGTTGAACCACGAGACCCCGTACCGGGAGAATGCCGCATTGGCCCGAAGCAGGGGCTACGCCACAAGCATCGATGAGGTCATCCCGGGCCTGTCCTCCGTGGCCGCGCCCATCGAGGTGCCGGGCCGGCTTCCGGCGGCCGTCGCCGTCGTTTACAGCACCGGTTCGAACACCAGCGAGGTCGAGGCGATCGGCGCCCGCCTCCGCGAAGCGGCGCTGAGCCATCTCCGCGGAGCTCGGGTAACCGGATTCCGCTCGCGCGGGGCCGGGGCCGCCGCTAGGCAGCCAGCATGCGGCGCTGCGCGCGTGAACGCAAGACCGCCATGCCGGTTCCGGAGACCAGCAGGAGCACCGCGGCCGCGGCCGCGACACCGAATGCACCGGCAGTAGCCGTGCGAATCGGCGAAGGCGCCGGCCAAGCCGTTGCCGATGGCCGTCCCGACAACGATGCCCGAGGACAACAGGGTCATGACGGTTGAGAGGCGTGCGGCCGGTGCGATCTCGCCGCCAAGGGTGAAGATGGTGACAAGGATCGGCCCGACGGGGATCCCGACCAGCAACAGGGCCGCGACCATCCAACCGATCCCGGAAGGGACCTGCAGCAGCAGGGCCGCGGGCACCATGAAGATGGCGCAGGCAAGCCAGCGGCTGGCCTGCGGCCAACCATGCGGCCAGAACGCCACGGACAGCGCGGCGGCGGCGCTTGTCGTACCGGCGGCAGCGTAGAGCAGCCCGCCGATGTTTGCGTTGCCCTGGGCACCGGCAAAGGCCAAGGTGCCGGCGGCACTGGAACCGAAGAAGGTTCCCATGCCGATCATGCCGGTGACGGCCAGTGCGATTCCGGCGACCTGGTTCCGGGTCAACTTGATCTTGGTTGAGCTCTTGACCTGGGGAACGACGGCTTTTTCGGTGCGGTGCACCGCGAAGAGCGGCACCAGGATGAGCGTCATGGCGGCGGCAATGGCCAGCGGCAGCCAGGGGGCGATCAGTGCGGCGAAGAGCCCGACGGCGGCGGGGCCAAGCACGAATCCGAGTTCGTCGACCATGCTTTCATAGCTCAGTGCGGCGGAGAGTTCGCGGCCACCGGACTCGCGCTTGCGGGTCAGGGCCATCCAGCGCACGCGGGCCAGCGGGCCGATCTGCGGGCCGGTGGCGCCTGCCAGCAGCGCAAACAGCACGACGATGTCCCACGGGGGCCAGCGCGGTGGAACCGCCGAACCACATCAGTGCGGTGATCATCAGGGATTGCAGGATCGCCACCGGGATCAGCACGCGGCGCTGGCCCAGGCGGTCGGAGAGGTAGCCGACGGTGGGTCCGCCCACGGCCGAGCCGAGGCCGACCATGGCCGCGGCCAGGCCGCCCATCGCGTAGGAACCCGTCGAATCGATGAGCAGGGTCATCGAGCCGATGGTGAGCATTGCCAGGGGCAGTCGGGCGAAAAAGCCCAGCGGGAAAAAGGCCCAGCCGACCAGCGGCGGCAGCGCCGCATAGGGCGAACCCTGGGTGTTTGGTCTTTGGGGGGCTGTCTTGGATTTCAAAATGGGTGCACTCCACTAACGTGCGTGCACCGTCCCTGCCTCCCGTTGCACAAAACCCTTTTCAGACATCTATTAGTCTAGCCGAGATGCGCCGTGGCGCTAACCGCCGATCTCCATGGATACCGTGGATCCGTTGCGCCCCTTGTGGACATTGAGCCTGGTGGTGATCCGTTGTTTCATGTCCGCGACGTGGGAGACCACGCCGATGACCCGGCCGCCGCTGCGCAATGCCTCGAGGGCGTCCATGACCTGCTCGAGGGTTTCGGCGTCGAGCGACCCGAAGCCTTCGTCCACGAACAGCGTCTCGATGTCGATGCCGCCGCTTTGGTGCTGGATGACGTCTGCCAATCCCAAGCGCCAGGGACAGCGAGGCCATGAACGATTCCCCGCCGGAGAGCGTCTGGGTGTCGCGCCGGACGCCGGTCCAGGAATCGAGGATCTGCAGGCCGAGCCCCGACTTGTTGTTGCCGCGCGGGGTGTCGTCGTGGACCAGCGAGTAGCGTTGGCCGGTCATCAGCAGCAGGCGTTGGGTTGCCGCGAGCGCCACGGCCTCCAGCCGGGCGGCCAGCACGTAGGTGCTCAACGTCATCTTGAGCCGGTTCTCCCCCAGCCCGCGGGCCAGATCGGCCATCGACTTGAGCGTGTTGAAACGCTCAAGCACCGGCCCCTGCTCGCGGGCCAGGGCGGCAAGTTTCTCCCGGTTGGACTGCAGCCTGGCGGTGTAGCTTTCAAGCACCGCGTCTCCGGCAAGCACCGCGTCCCGGCGCTCCAGGGATTCCCGCACCGCGGCCGCAGCCGCATCGAGTTCCTCGGCCTCCGGGGCCCCGATGCCGGAGTCGGCTTCCGTGCGCGCGAGCGCGGTTTCCGGCGCCTCGGCCAGCGTCTTGATGCGCACGGACTGCTCGTTGTGGGCATCGACCAGTTGCTGGCTCCGGGCGCGTTCACCCGATGGCAGCAGTTGTTCCAGCCACGCGGCGGTGTCGGCGATGCCGGCCTGGGCAAGCTTTGCCTCCCACTGCGCGTCCGCGGCCTCGGCCGTGCCGTGGGCGGCGGCCAGCTCCGAGGCCGCCGCCGCGAGGGATTCGAAGCCCGCCGCCCGGGCCTTGAGCGCACCGTGGCGTTCCTGCAGGTCTTGCCCGTCGCGGCTCAGCGCAGCGAGGGACTCGGTGAGCTTCCCGGTGCGGGCTTCGGCCGCCGCAATCTTGGCGCCGGTGACTTCGATGGCGGTGGCGGCCTTCGACTCTTCGGTGTGAAGGGATTCGAGCTTTTCGCTGGCCTTGGCAAGCTCCTCGGCGGCTTTGGTTGCGGCCGCAGAGGATTCGGCGGCTTCCCGGAGCCTCAGGGAGGCGGCCTCGAAATCCGCCGTGGCTGTTTCCTGGTCCAGGTCGCCGATCCGGTCCTGGATCAGCGCCAGCGCGGTGTTTGCCTTTTCCAGCTGGGCAGCGGTCTTGCCCTCGGCCGCCTCGGCCGTGGCGGCCCGTTCGCGGGCCTGTTCGATGGCGTCGGCATCGACGAGCTCGCCCTCGGGAAGTGTTGCCGGCTTGGGGTGTTCCTCGGAACCGCAGACCAGGCAGGCTTCGCCGTCGCGTAGCGCCGCGGCGAGCGTTGCGGCCGACTGGTCGAGGCGCAGGGAGACAAGGTTTGCCGCGGCCTCACGCAGGGTCAGTGTGTGGGTCTTGGCGTCGTTGAATTCGGAGTGGGCCTTGAGCTGGGCGCGTTCGGCCTTGCCGCGCGCCGCCACTTGGTCGCGGCGTTCGTTTGCCGCCTCGACCGCCCCTTGGAGTGCCGGCAGGGAGGCCAGCAGCGCGTCCGCGGTGACGCATGCGGCCTGGAGCGCGGGGAGTCCTGCCTTGAGCTCCTGGATGTCTTTGACGCGCAGGGACTGCAGCGCCGATTCGGATTCCAGCGCGGTCCTGAGCCTGCCCAGTTCGGTCCGGGTGGCTTCGAGTTCCTGTTCATCGGGCAGTGCTGCCTCGATGACCGCGGCCATCTGCACGGCGGAAGTTGCCGAGGCCTTCGCGTGCTCGGCCAGCTGCATCACCGTTTCCAGCGCAAGCCCGGGAGCCTGCGCCGCGGCAAGGAGTTCGGCGGACGCTTCGTCCTCCCCGACCTGGTCCTGCGATTCCGCCAGGGATCCCGCGCCAAGATCGAGGACATTGGAGAGCGCTTCGTGCAGCCTGGCCTCCGCGTTTGCGGTGGCCTCCGCAGCGCTGAGTGACTGCTGGCGGTAAGGCTTGAGTGCGGCCGCGGCGGCATCGAGCTTCAGCTGGGCGGCCAGGTCGGCAATGTCGGCGCTGTGCTCTTCGTGGATCCCGCGCAGGGTGGATAGCTCGGCAAGCTGTGCATGCCGGGCCCCTCGTTCCCTGAGTTTGGTTTCGGCGGTGCGTGAGGCACCCGACCGCGCGTCCGCTTCCGTGAGATCCTGCTGCAACTTCTTCCGGGCGTTGGACAGCGTGGTGCCGAGGAATTCGCCCAACGAATCAAATTCACCCGAATCGCGCAAGCCCGCGGCGGCCTCCGGCAAGTCGATCTCGGCCGGGTACAGGGTCGTCAGCGCGTCGGCGACGAGTTGGTCGACGGTGGCCCGTTGGTTTCGCTCGGCGGCCTCGGCCTCGGCCTTGGCCTCGGCGAATCGTTCGGCCAGGACCTTTTCGGTGAGGGCGTATTCGCTGGTGTCAAAGAGCGAGCGCAGGAGATCCTCGCGGTCCTGTCCTTGGCCCGCAGGAAAGCCGCGAAGGCACCCTGCGGCAGCATCGCGACCTTGGTGAATTGTTCCTTGTCCAGGCCCAGGATTTCGCTGAGGGTGGCGCCGACCTCGTCGTGCGGGTGGATTTCTCGACCCAGCTGCCGCCCACAAACTCGCGCAGGCGGCTCTGCGCCTGGGCCGTTGTGGTGCCGTTCTTGCCGCGTTGGTCGGCCGG
>CAWFRB010000017.1:0-46710 GCA_963818105.1 uncultured Actinomycetota bacterium
CGGCATGGAGGGCGAATTCGAGGTTGCCTTCGGCAAGGCAAAATCGATCATTTCGTCCATGCCGGGATTCCAGGGCCTCACGCTTTCACGCTCCCTCGAAAGCCCGTCCACGTACCTGCTGCTGGTTGAATGGCGAACCCTGGAAGACCACACGGAGGGATTCCGGGGCTCCGCGGAATACCAGGAATGGCGCGGGCTGCTGCACCATTTCTATTCGCCGTTCCCGACCGTGGAGCACTACGAACAGGTCTTTGCCGTGCCGGGTCTGCCGGCATAGCTCGCCGCCATCGCCGAACCCTCGGGGCTTCGTTCCGGGACCGTCGCAGATCCGGCCCGGTCAGTGCGGATGCCGCACTGTCCGGGTCCGGTCTTGCCGGATCCGCACGGAACCCAAGAAATTCGCCGGAACCGGTACTTGCGCCTAGCCCCGGTGCACGGCCGGTGCAAGACTACGAACAGCCGCACGGGATGGCAGCGGCACGCCGGAGGAACGCGAAAGGGGCATGCGGGATGCGCTACATCAGGGGCCTGGACACCATCGGGGCAACGGACATCGACCTGGCCGGAGGAAAGGCCGCGAACCTCGGTGAACTGGTCACGGCCGGTTTCCCGGTGCCGGGCGGGTGCGTGCTCACCACCGATGCCTACCGGGCGTTCGTTGCCGCCAACGGGCTGGAGGAACGGATCCTGGAACTTGCCACTGCCCCTCCGGAGGAAGGCGCGGACGCCGCCGAATCCATTGCCGCACTGTTCACCGCCGGGGTGATCCCCGTGGACATGGCCTGGGAACTCCGCGAGGCCTACAAGGCCTTGGGTGCCGGAAACGGCGCCGGCGTGCCTGTCGCAGTCAGGTCCTCCGCCACCGCCGAGGACCTGGCGGAGGCCAGCTTCGCCGGGCAGCAGGAAACCTACCTGAATGTCATCGGGGCCGACGACCTGCTGGACGCCGTCCGCGAATGCTGGGCCTCGCTGTGGACCGAACGGGCCATGGCCTACCGGGCCCGGGCCGGCATCGCGCCGCAGGACGTCGCCCTGGCCGTGGTCATCCAGGAAATGGTCGATGCCGATGCCGCGGGGGTCATGTTCACGGCCAACCCCGCCACCGGCAACCGGGACGAGGTCGTGATCGGTGCGGCCTGGGGACTGGGCGAATCGGTGGTCGGGGGCCTGGTGAGCACCGACGACATCGTCGTCGATGGCGGGACCCTGAAGGTGCTCTCCAGCAGCATCGCCTCCAAGGACACCATGACCGTGAACGCGGGGAACCGGACCGGCCAAACCCCGGTGCCCGAAGACCTGCGCAACAAGGCCGTGCTGGACACCGGGGAGGCGCAACGCCTGGCCAGCCTGGGACTCAGGATCGCACGGCACTTCGGGGTCCCGCAGGACATCGAATGGGCACGGTCCGGCGGCGCGTTCCGCATCCTCCAGGCCCGCCCCGTCACCGCGCTGCCGGACCCCGGGGCCGCCGTGCCCGAGACCTGGCCGCTTCCCTACCGGCACGGCCTGTACTTCCGCGCCAGCATCGTGGAACAGCTGCCCGACCCGCTGACCCCGCTCTTCGCCGACCTCATCGACCCCTCGGTGACAGCCTCCCTGAGCGCGCTGATGTCCAAGGCCTTCGGCCGGAACGTCATGCGCGAGGGCGACGTGGGGCTGCCGACCGTCAACGGCTACGCCTACTACTATTACCGGAACTCCGGATTCATGCGCGTGCTCGCGCTGTCCCCGGTCGCCGTGGCCAGGCTGGGCCGCGCGCGGGCGGGGATGGGGCTGGAGGGCTGGAAAAACGCGTCCCACCCCGCGTACCGCGCGGCCATCGATGCCTGGGCGCAACGGGACTGGAAGTCGCTGCCCGGGGACGAGCTGCTGGCGGCTGCCGTCGAACTGCTGGACGCCGGAACCCGGTACTACACCGCGGTGCAGTCCGTGGTGCCCACGGCGGCGGCCAGCGAGATCGCCTTCCGGGCCTTCTACGACAAGCTGGTCAAGGCCCCGGGGGACCCGGCCGCCGACACCTTCCTGCTGGGCTTCGACAGCGAACCCATCCGGGCCGAGTACTCGCTGTACGACCTCGCCGCATGGGCCCGCGAGCGCCCCGGGCTCGCCGACCGCCTGCTGGCCACGGACAGCGCGGCCCTCGCCGCCGAGGTGCTGGATCCGGGCGCACCACACGCCGGCGAACCCGCGCCCGATCCCGACCGGGCCGAGTTCCTGGAGCGCTTCCGGACCCACCTGCAAAGGTTCGGGCATGCGGTCTACAACCTGGACTTCGCCACCCCGGTGCCGGCCGACGCCCCCGCACAGTTGCTGGAAACCCTGAAGTTCAACCTGCGCGGCGAGGGCGGGGACCCGCACGAACGCCAACGCAATTCGGCGCAACGCCGCGAGGAAAACACCGCACGGATCACTGGGGCGCCTTGACGGGGCGCAAGGCCCGGACCTTCGGGCGCCTGCTGGCCTGGGCGCAAAAGGCGGCGCCGATGCGCGAGGATGCGCTCTCCGACATCGGGCTGGCCTGGCCGCTGCTGCGGGCCATGCTGCTGGAGCTGGGGGAGCGGCTGACGGCGGCCGGGGTCGTGGGCGCGGCCGAGGACGTCTTCTGGCTGCGCGGCTCCGAGCTGCAGGCGGCCATCGGGTTCGGGCTGGCCAACCCCGCCCCGGCGGCGGGCAGCGACGGGCACGGGCCCGGTCCGGATCACCGGCGCCCCCGGACCCGTGCGGGCCGGCGCGGTGGCCGAGCGCAAGGCCCTGTGGAAGGCCCGGCGCCGGGCCGATGCCCCGCAGATGCTTCCGGTCTCCCGCTGGGCGGACAAGGCGCTGTCCGGGATGATGCCCGCCGGCCTGCAGACCCAGACGCGGGGACGTGATCAAGGGGGTGGGCGCCAGCCTCGGCACGGTGCGCGCCCCGGCCCGGGTGCTGGCCGGGCCGGAGGACTTCGCCTCGATGCGTGCGGGGGAGGTGCTGGTGGCCCGGATGACCACCCCGGCCTGGACCCCGCTCTTTGCCATGGCCGCGGCGGTGGTCACCGATGTCGGCGGCCCGCTGAGCCACAGCTCGATCGTGGCCCGGGAATACGGGATTCCCGCCGTGCTGGGCACCGGGGTGGCGACCCGCCGGATCCGCACCGGGGACATGGTCACCGTGGACGGGGACGCCGGAACCGTGACCCTCGGGGAGCACCCGGACGCGGGGAGCTGAGCCGGCGATTCGTCCGGGGACGGCCGCCGGGAAATCGCCGAAATTTCCCGCCGCCAACCCTTGTGAGTGAGCGCTCACTCAGTTAAGTTTCGGTGTATGACGGATGCAAGATCCACCCACGGAGACGAGCCTCCCCGGGCCGCGGCGCTGGCCCCCGGGGAACGGAAGGCGATGATCGTCGACGCGGTCATGCCGCTGTTGCTGGAATTCGGCCCGGCCGTGACCTCCCGCCAGATCGCCGAGGCGGCGGGGATCTCCGAGGGGACCGTGTACAACGCCTTCGGGGACAAGGCCTCGCTGATCCAGGCCGCCGTCGACAAGCAGATGGACCCGGCCCCGCTGCTGCGCGAGCTGGGCGGGATCGACCCGGCGCTGCCGCTGGAGGACAAGGTGCTCGGGCCGTCGCGCTCCTGCAGGAGCGGTTCCGCGAGGCCTTCCGCTTCATGGCGATGTTCGACAAGTACCAGAAGCCCTCGTCGAGCAAGTCCCAGGACGATTTCATCCGGGTCTTCCACGGGCTGCTGGAGCCCGACCTCGGCCGGCTCAATTGCGACCCGGACCGCGTGTGGCAGATCCTGCGGATGCTCGCCTTCTCCTCCTCGCTGCCCCGCCTCAACGGCGGCGAGACCTACGGCGCCGAGGAACTCACCGGCATCATCCTCTACGGGATCGCCGGCGCCCGGCCTCCCCTCGAAACGCCTCCCTTCGAAACAAAGCCCCCATCCGAAACAGGGAACTAGGAAAATCATGCTGCTGCACATTCTCCGCCGCCATTTGAAGCCGTACTGGAAGTGGCTGGTCGCCGTCGGGTTGTTCCAGGGCGCGCAATCCATCGCCTCGCTCTACCTGCCCAGCCTCGTCGCGGACATCATCGACAACGGCGTGGCCAAGGGCGACGTCGGGCACATCATGGCCGTCGGCGGGACCATGCTGGCGATCACGCTGGTGCAGATCGGCTGCGCGATCGCCGCCGTCTACTTCGGCGCCAAGACCGCCATGTCGCTGGGCCGGGACCTGCGCGGGGCGATCTTCCACCGGGTCAGCGACTTCTCCGAGCACGAGGTCTCGAAGTTCGGCGCACCGTCGCTGATCACGCGCACCACCAACGACGTGCAGCAGGTCCAGATGGTGGTCCTGATGACCTGCACGCTCTTCGTCTCGGCGCCCATCCTCGCCGTCGGCGGGGTCATCATGGCGATGCGGCAGGACGTGGGGCTCTCCTGGCTGATGGCCGTGAGCATCCCGGTGCTGCTGGTCTCGATCGGCCTGATCATCACGCGCATGGTCCCGCTGTTCCGGCTCATGCAGACGCGGATCGACGTGGTCAACAAGGTGCTGCGCGAACAGCTGACAGGCATCCGGGTGATCCGCGCCTTCGTGCGCGAGGACCTCGAGACCGAGCGCTTCGCCAAGGCCAACGCGGAACTGACCGACGTGTCGCTCGGCGCCGGGCGCCTGTTCGCGCTGATGTTCCCGATCGTCATGATGGTGCTGAACGTCTCGAGCGTCGCGGTGATCTGGTTCGGCGGGCTGCGCGTGGAATCCGGCGCCATGGAGGTCGGCGCGCTGGTCGCCTACCTCAGCTACCTGCTGCAGATCCTGATGGCCGTCATGATGGCGACGTTCATGGGCGTGATGCTGCCGCGGGCCGCGGTGAGCGCGGACCGGATCGGCGAGGTGCTGGACACCGAGTCCTCGGTGAAGATGCCCGAACACGGCGTGACGACGCTGGAGGGCACCGGCAGCGTCGAATTCAAGGAGGTCACCTTCTGCTACCCCGGGGCCGAGCAGCCGGTGCTGCGGGACCTCGGGTTCACCGTGCGGGAGGGCCAGACCACCGCGATCATCGGCAGCACCGGCGCGGGAAAGACCACGCTGGTGAACCTGCTGCCGCGGCTCTTCGACGCGACCGGCGGATCGGTGCTGGTGGACGGGGTCGACGTCGCGGAACTGGACCCGGACCTGCTGTGGAGCCGGATCGGGCTGGTCCCGCAAAAGCCGTACCTGTTCGCCGGGACCGTGGCCAGCAACCTGCGCTACGGCAAGCCGGACGCCACCGACGAGGAGCTGTGGGAGGCCCTGGGGATCGCCCAGGGCAAGGACTTCGTGCAGGAGATGGAGGGCGGGCTGGAGGCCAAGATCTCCCAGGGCGGCACCAACGTCTCCGGCGGGCAGCGGCAGCGCCTGGCCATCGCCCGGGCCCTGGTGAAGCAGCCGGAGATCTACATCTTCGACGACTCGTTCTCGGCGCTGGACAGCGCCACCGACGCCCGGCTGCGCATCGCGCTGAAGAAGCACAGGAACCAGGCCACCAAGATCATCGTGGCCCAGCGGGTGGCGACCATCATCGACGCGGACCAGATCATCGTGCTCGATCGCGGCAGGATCGTGGGCCGCGGAACCCACGCCGAACTGCTCCAGACCTCGGAGACCTACGCCGAGATCGTCGAATCCCAACTCACGGCGGAGGAAGCGGCATGAGCGACTCGCAGACCCGGAACGCACCTCCCGCGGCCCATGCCCGGCCCCGGCCGCGGCCCCCGGTTCGGGCCCTCGCTCCCGGCGGAGAAGGCGCTGAACTTCATGCCCTCGGCCCGGAAGCTGGCCGCGCGGCTGAAGCCGCACCGGCTCGGGCTGGCCGGGATGCTCCTGCTGAGCATCGCCAGCGTCGGGTTCAGCGTGCTGGGCCCCAAGCTGCTGGGCCAGGGAACCAACCTGATCTTCGAGGGGGCCATCTCCAAGCGGCTGCCGGCCGGGGCGACCCAGGACCAGGTCATCGAGGGGCTGCGCGCGGCCGGGCGGAACTCCGAGGCCGACCTGCTCAGCGGCATGCACCTGACGCCCGGGATCGGGATCGACCTGCAGGCCCTGAGCCGGATCCTGCTGGTGGTGCTGGCGCTCTACATGCTCTCCTCGATCTTCGGCTGGCTGCAGGCCTACGTGCTCAACGCGGTCGTCCAGCGCACCATGTACAGCCTGCGCGAGGACGTCGAGGCGCAAGATCAACCGGCTGCCGCTTGGCTACTACGACAAGATGCAGCGCGGGGAACTGCTCAGCCGCGTCACCAACGACATCGACAACGTCTCCCAAAGCCTGCAACAGACCTTCAGCCAGATGGTGACCTCGCTGCTCACCGTGGTCGGGGTGGTCACCATGATGCTCATCGTCTCGCCGCTGCTGACGGTGATCGCGGTGGTGACGATCCCGCTGACCATCCTCATCACGGCGGTCGTCGCCAAGCGCTCGCAGAAGCTCTTCGTCGCCCAGTGGAAACACACCGGCGAGCTGAACGCGGACATCGAGGAGAACTACACCGGGCACTCGCTGGTGAAGGTCTTCGGCCGCCAGCGGGAGGTCAGGACCGTGTTCGACGCCAAGAACGACGAGCTGTACCGCGCGAGCTTCGGCGCCCAGTTCGTCTCCGGCATCATCCAGCCCTCGATGATGTTCGTCGGGAACCTCATCTACGTCGCCATCGCCGTGGTCGGCGGCATGCAGGTGGCCGCCGGCTCGATGCGGCTGGGCGACGTGCAGGCGTTCCTGCAGTACTCCCGCCAGTTCACCCAGCCGCTGGCGCAGCTGGGCAGCATGGCGAACCTGATCCAGTCGGGCGTCGCCTCCGCCGAGCGCGTCTTCGAGCTCCTGGAGGCCGACGAGCAGACCAGGGACAGCGACCCGGCGCAGAGCCCGGCGGCCACCGACGGCAAGCTGGTCTTCGAGGACGTCTGCTTCCGCTACGCCCCGGACAAGCCGCTGATCGAGAACGTCTCCCTCACGGCCAGGCCCGGGCACACCATCGCGATCGTGGGCCCCACCGGCGCGGGCAAGACGACGCTGGTCAACCTCATGATGAGGTTCTACGAGCTCGACTCCGGCCGCATCACCCTGGACGGGGTGGACATCGCCAAGATGACCAGGGACGACCTGCGCGGCAGGATGGGCATGGTCCTGCAGGACACCTGGCTGTTCAGCGGCACGATCCGCGAGAACATCGCCTACGGGCGCCCCGACGCCACGGAGGAGGAAATCATCGACGCGGCAACCGCCACCTACGTGGACAGGTTCGTCCGCTCGCTGCCGGACGGCTACGACACGGTGCTGACGGACGCGGCGGAGAACGTGAGCGCCGGCGAGAAGCAGCTGATCACGATCGCCCGGGCCTTCCTGGCCAGGCCGAGCGTGCTCATCCTCGACGAGGCGACGAGCTCCGTGGACACCCGCACGGAGGTCCTGGTGCAAAAGGCCATGGCCGCGTTGCGCAGCGACCGGACCAGCTTCGTGATCGCCCACCGGCTCTCGACGATCCGCGACGCCGACCTGATCCTGGTGATGGACGCCGGGCAGATCGTCGAACAGGGAAACCACACCGAGCTGCTCGCGGCCCGCGGCGCGTACTTCGAGCTCTACAACGCGCAGTTCGCCGTGCCCGTGGCCGAAAACATCTAGGGAGGATCCCGTGGGCGGCAACGGCTGCCCGTGAACATTTCCCCAACCGATGGCTCCAAGTCATTTGTCCAGACACTGTCTGGACAAATGACTTGGAGCCATCTCGCTGCGACTTGCCCAGCCCTGGCTGTGACGTCATACGCTGTAGCACTTGGGAACGATCCGGAGACTGTACCCGACGCATGACGCATTGGCCGCCCAGTTGTCCCAACGGCGCATTTCGTTGATGAGTTGTCGCCGCGGATACGGCCGATAAACCATGGTGCCGGTCAACTAGTCTGGAGGCATACCCGCAAGCGATCCGAAGGCAGCCCGATGAAGAACCCGTTCAAGCCCGCGGCCGGCGCCGGATCGCCGCAGCCGTGAGCACCGAACGCATCGCCCTGATCGATGTAAACAACTTCTACGTGTCCTGCGAACGCGTCTTTGACCCGAAGCTCGCGGGGCGTCCCGTCGTCGTGCTTTCCAACAACGACGGCTGCGTGGTCGCGCGCTCGCAGGAAGCCAAGGACCTGGGTATCACCACCGGGGCGCCGTTCTTCCAGGTGAAGCAGTTCATGCGCAGCCACGGCATGGTGGCCCGGTCCAGCAACTACGAACTCTACGGCGACATGAGCGCCCGCGTCATGGAGGTGCTCTCGCGCTTCGGCACCTGGCAGGAGGTCTACTCCATCGACGAGTCGTTCCTCGGGGTGCAGGGCAACCCCGACCAACTCGGGGAACTGGCAACACGCATCCGGGCCACCGTGGCCCGCAGCGTAGGCGTGCCGGTGTGCGTGGGTGTCGCGCCGACCAAGACCTTGGCCAAGTTCGCCAACCACGTGGCCAAGCACAACGCCCACCTGAACGGGGTTTGTTCGATGGACTCCATGGACCCGAACCTGATCGAGCGGATCCAGTCCAGGGTGCCGGTGACGGATCTGTGGGGAGTGGGCGGCAAGACCGGCACCAAGCTGGCCGGCCTGGGCATCACCAGCATCGCCGATTTGAAGCGCGCCGACGTCACGGATATCCGCAAGAGGTTCTCCGTGGTCCTGCAACGCACCGTGCTCGAGCTCAACGGCACCCCCTGCATCGCCCACCATGAGGAACGCGCGGACAAGCAACAAATCATGTATTCGCGATCGTTCTCAAGCCCGGTGACCACCTTGGAAGCCATGCAGGAAGTCATGTCCATTTATGCCCAGCGCGGCGCGTCCCGGCTCATGGGCGACGGACTGTGGGCAACGCTCCTCACGGTGACGGCCGGAACCAGCCGGTTCGCGGCGGGGGAGGCATCGTTTCCTTCGGTGACGCTCAAGCTGCCCAGGCCGACCCAGGACCCCATATTGCTCACGAGGCTGGCAAGCGCCGCAATGAGCGACATCATGCGCGCCGGTGCTTCCTATGTGCGCGGCGGGGTCGTGCTCTCCGGGCTCCAACCGGACCCGGGACAGGAAGCCTTCGGCATTTTCGAGGATGAGATTTCGGAAAAGCACGTTGGCGATGTGCTGGGTGCGGTCAAGGCCAAATTCGGCGACAAGGCCATTGGCCTTGGGTCGGGAGGACTCGCCGTCGAGCCAAAATGGTCGATGAAGCGTGAATACTCATCTCCGAAATTCACCACCGAATGGGCCGAGCTTCCCGTCGTCCGGGCCTAGTCTTCGCGGTCGCGAACCGTTCGGCAGATTTCTTCCGGGCACCCCTGCCAGGTCTTGGAGAAATATGCGACGATTTCAAGGCCGCGCTCGAAGGGGTACCTCTGAGCGGGTTCGCCGTTGACGGACACCGCCGAGGCGCGGATGGCCATCAGGAAAAACTCGCACACGGCAACGTAGTTCCACAGGTCCATGGCCGTGTCGATGACTTCGTCGTGGGTCATCCACTCGGGATCCTCGACAAGGTCCTCGGCGAAGGACAACACGGTGTCCCTGTCCAAGTCGTGATGTTCCCCGCAATCGCACCACTCGGTGCCACGCGAGGGCATGCTCCACGGGTCGGGTGCTGCAGCAGGTCCGGCGGGAGTGGCCGGGGTCTGCGGGTGGGCGGTCATGGTGAGCGATCGAAGGCCTGCAGCCAAGCAATCCAAGGAATTTTCAATCAATGTCGTTTCCTCCGCTCGTGTTGTGCCAAGACTAGACGCACATGCTGACAGTTTCGAAGGCGGTGCCCATTTCGATGGAATCCAGGCTTTCTCTCCAGTCTCAGGGGCAACGCCCCGACCAAATATCTGGCAGTGTGGAACAAGACGGACTCAGGCGGAAGACGGGCAGTGAAGACATTGAGCAAGACGGTTTCAAAAAAACACGGAGCGATGCTGTGGTTGGCGATCCCGTGTCTCTTGATATCGGGTTGCAGCTCCAGCCCGGCCCCGCAACAGGCTTCCGGCCCGGCCTCGACGCCCGCACAAACCCAGGTTCCCGGGCCCGGAACCCAGTCTCCTGCCCCGGGCCAGGACCGGCGACCCAGGAGCCAAGCAATGCGCAGGCGTTGCTGGCACGGATGAGCCTCGAGGAAAAGGTCGGCCAGGTCCTGATGACAGGGTTTCCCGCCACCGGAAGCAGCGCGCAAGACCGAGACATCATTGCGGAACATTCGCTCGGAAACGTGTTTCTGAAAGGCCGGAGCACCGAGGGGGTCGAGGCCACCAAGGCCGAAGTCGACCGCGTGAAAAAGGCAATTGCCAAGTCCCAGGACGTCGCGGTTGCCCCGTACGTTGCCACGGACCAGGAAGGCGGCCTCGTCCAGGTTCTCAAGGGCAGCGGGTTCGATTCGATGCCCGCGGCCAAGGTCCAGGGAACCTGGGACCCGGCTGAGCTGCAGGCCAAGGCAACCACGTGGGGCAAGGAATTGGCCGGCGCAGGCATCAACGTCAACCTGGCACCGGTCGCCGACACCGTCCCGAGCGCCGCATTCGCCCCCTCGAACGCACCCATCGGCCATTTCGGCAGGCAATTCGGGTTCACCCCGCAAGCGGTCTCGGCCTCATCCATGGCATTTTCCGAGGGCATGCTGGCGGCCGGCGTGGAGCCGGTCGTCAAGCACTTTCCGGGGCTGGGGAGGGTCACCAAAAACACCGATGTCGCCTCAGATGTGACCGACACGAAAACGACGCGCCAGGATGCCTACCTGCAGCCGTTCCGGGACGCAGTCGAGGCAGGGAACCAGTGGGTCATGGTGTCGAACGCCTACTATTCCAAGATCGATCCCGAGAACATCGCGCCGTTCTCCGGAACCATCATGCGGGACATGCTTCGAGGCGACCTCGGGTTCGAGGGCATCATCGTGTCCGACGACGTGTGCGAGGCAAACCAGCTTTCGCCCTGGGGACTGGGTGAGCGGGCGCTGCGCTTCTTCGAAGCGGGAGGAACCATGCTGCTGTGCGTGGATTCCGGCAAGACCGCAACCATGGCCGATGCCTTGGTCAAGAAGGCCGCGAAGGACCCGGAGTTCGCCAGGCAGATCGACCAGGCGGCGCTGACTGTCCTGGAAACCAAGGAAGCCGGCTAGTCGAAGAAGACATCGTCGACGATATCCAGGTAGTCGCCGGCCTCGGCCCGGATGGCCTCCTGGATGCTGAGCCGTTCGACGCGTGAGGCCACACGGGTTTGTTCATCCACCCACCCGCGTTCGTAGTGGAAGTGGGCGTCCCAGTCATCCATCCAGGCACGCAACCGCTGCGTCAGTTCTTCGCTGAGTCCCAGCTCCTGGGGCTCGATCTCCAGGGTGCTTGAATCATCGGTAAATGGCCACTTCATGGCGTAGTCGGGCCCAAACACCAGGGAGTGGCGACCCTTCCTTCCCAACATGCGGGCGAGGGCATCCTCCGCCTCGAACGAGCCGGCGCCCGGGCAGATGATTGCCGCGGCGGCACGGGAACCAAAGCGGCTGAACACCGCGCTGCGATAGCCGGGGCCCGAACCGCCATGCCCCCAGATGGCCAGGGCCGGATCCATCATGACCCCGGCCCCGTAACGCGGCACCCGCCAGGGATCCTGGGCAGGCACCGGAACCGAAGCGAAGAACTCATGGGTTGCCGCGGCGCTCAACGGCGGCAGCCAGAAGGACTCGACGCCGAGCATGAACTGCTGGAAGCGCAGGAGATCGGCGGGCGTGGAAAACGCGGCCCCCGCGGGGCCCGCCCACAGCGTGGAATAGCCGCTGGGCGTGATCGAGGTTTCAAGTTCCGGATAGCGGGTGTCCATCATGTTCGCCGGTTCGAACACCTCCCGGTGCAGGTACTGGCCCAGGGCCATTCCCGAGACCTGTTCGAGCATGGCCCCCAGGTACCAGAACCCGGTGTTGCTGTACTCGAAGCGGCCCCGGGTTCCGGGGGCGCTGGCCGCGGCGATCCGCTCCAGGCCCCAGGGCTCGCCCGGCATGCTCGGCAACGGCCCGGACGTAGTCGGGGTGGGCCGTGTAGTTGCCCAGCCCCGCGGTGTGGTGCAGGACCTCGCGGATGGTGCACCCGGTCGGGGCTCCCTCAAGGCGCGAGGCCAACGAATCGGAAAGTTTCAGTTCCCCGGCGTCCATGGCCCGCAGGACGCCCGCGGCGATGAACATCTTTGTCACGCTGTACACCGGAAGCGGCTCCGTGGACCCGCTGTGGCTGATGTTCCCGAACGGTTCCTCGGGGCCGCGGTAGGCGGCAACCGATCCGCTGGGCAGCAGGGCGAGAAGATCCTCCAGCACGCGTGATTCTTCCATGTGCCCCAGCCTACGGGCGCGCCGCGGTTTCCGGGTACCGTCCGCGGGCAAACGAACGGCGCGGCCGGTTCCGCCGCGGAAATCACTCCGCCGCGAATCCGGCCGCGCCGCATTCAGGTGTCGCCGTGCCGGGCTGCCAGCCCGGCACGGCTCAGGTCCCGGGGGACCTATTTCTTGTTGCTGATTTCCACCTTCACAACCTCGGCACGGTCTCCCGTGGCGTTCTTGTTCTTGCCGCTCAGGTCGCCGGTGGCATTGTGGAGGTGCAGGAACAGTGCCTGCGCCTCCTTGGTGCCGGCCTTCAGCTGTGCGGTCAACTTGGTGTTGTCCAGGTCCGCGAACACGGTGCCCGCTCCGGCGAAGGACAGGGCCGGGGCGACTGCATCGAAGTCGATCCAGTTGGTCCCGTCCACCGGCACGTTCTGGCCGGACTCGTCGGTGTTGTACTGCGAGTACGTGAGCACGCGGTACTTGATCGGTGCGCTGGTCCCCTTCAGGCCCAGTGCCGCAAGCGATACCGGGAAGGTTGCGGCGTTGGTGTCGAACGTGTTGCTGTCGACGCTTCCGGGCAGGCCGTTGAGCAACTGCATGTCGACACTGCTTGAAGGTGCGCATGTCGTACGTCGCAACGACGTCCAGGTCCACGTCCTGGGCGGTGGTGTTGAACGTGAGGAAGTCGGCCACGCCGTCGCCGTCGGTGTCGATTTCGATGTCGACCTCGGTGCCGCCGGCAAGGTGCGCCCAGTTGCCCCAGGTGCTGACGCCGAAGTTCAACAGGCCGTTGGCGGCACCGGTGGTCGGGGCGGTGGAAGCCGCGCCCACGTACTGCAGGTCCATTTCCCGTCCGCCCGGGGTGGAATCCAGGATCTTGCCCTGGCGCGGGGACGAAGCGCCGAATTCGAAGGCCGAGACCAGCGAAACGACCTGGGTGTCGCCCTGGCCCGCACGGATGTCGTCGCCTTCAAGCTCTACCTTGGCGGTGGTGGCGCCCTTCTTGAACTCGATCCCGTCATCGACCTCCATGTCGGAGACCAACTTCGGTGCGGCGTGGACGGGAACACGCAGGGTGGGAGCGGTGGAACTGGTCAGTTCCACGCGGCCCGAAACATCCGCTACCCAGGCACGCGGCAGCCCATGCTGGGTGCGGTCCATGGTCGGGATCCAGGGTCTTGGCGTACTTCCTGGCATCGATGTTCAAGGTGACCTTGATCTTGGTGCTCTTGCCGGGCCTGAGCGTACAACGCGCTCGGAGTAGCGAGTAGCTGGCACCCGGGATCTCGGTGGCGGGAACGTACTTCACGTTGTAGGTCTGGGTCTTGGAGGACTTGTTGACCACGGTGATCGACTTGGTGTCCTTGAACTTCTTCTTGTCCAGTTCGATGACACCGAAGACCACGCTGGTCAGGTCGGGTGCGTCGGATGGCGAAGGCGTAGGCGGGGGTGCTGACGGCGGCATCGGCGATGACGCGTCCCGAACCCACGCGGTTGGGGCCGTAGGCCTTGCCGTTTGGCGCCAGCACGTCCGCCGAGGCAGTGTTCATCACGATCGACTTGATTTGGTAGGCGCTGTACTTGCCGCTGCCCGCGACCAAGGCCGCGATGCCCGCTGCATACGGGGCGGCCATCGAGGTGCCCGACATGACTGCGGGACCGTTGCCGGTGCCTACGCCGACCGAACCAATCGACGTGCCGGGTGCCGCGACATCGGGCTTGACGATGCCCTCCGAACCGTGGACGCCGCGCGAGGACGACGAATTCAGGGTGTCGCCCAGTGCCGGACTCGGCCGTAGACGGTGCCCACGAAGGCCGGGTCCAAGGTGACGTTGAGCGTGCCGGCCTCGGCGGCCGGACGCAGGGAGTCGGAGAACGCCTTGGTGAACTGGGCGCCCGGGATGGTCGCGTTTCCGGCGATGCCGGCCTCGAAGACCGAAACCTCGGAGTCAAGGATGACGCCGGTGGCACCCGCGGCCTGGGCGTTGTCGAAGCGATGCCTTCGAACCGCAATTGAGGGCGCCGTTTTCGCTCCACTTCAGCCACACCCATTTGCCGGTCAGCGACCCCGGGGCAAAGGCATGGCATCCATCGGCATTGTCGGCCGGGCCCATGACGACCTGTCCGGTCAGCTTGGCCGGATCCGCTGCCGTGTAGTTGAAGTTTGCCGAGTATTGCCCTGCCGCTTCGCCGGCCGCCGCGTGCGGGGGCGTTGACCTTGATGCCGTCCAGGGTGACCTTGGTGCCCACCGAGTTGGCGACGGTGAGTGCCGAGCGTGCATTGCCGGGCGCCCCGCCGATGTCGGTGATGTCCCGTGCGTTTCCCGAGGAAACGACGGAGAGAATGCCGAGCTTGGCCAGCGCGTTGACGATGTCGGTTTCCGGGTCGTCCGCGGGGGACTGGTCCGAGCCCAAGGACATGTTGATGATCTGGGCGCGGTCATCGAAGTTGCCGTCGTTGTTGGGGTCAAGCACGTAGTCAAGCGCCTGGCCGATCACGTCGGAGGAGCCTTCGCAGCCAAAGACGCGGATGCCGACCAACGACTGCCTCGGGCGCGCTGCCCGGGCCGATGCGCATGTCCGAGACTTCCTTGCCGGTGAGCTTGGTGTAGTCCCCGTCGTAGGTGCTGCCGTCGGCTTTGACGCCGTATCCGGCTGCGGAACCCGAAACGTGCGATCCGTGTCCGGCCGAGGAGCAATCCAGCGGGTTGGCATCGGGCTTGGGAACGGGCTGGTAGCTCGTTCCCCGCGCGGGGATCTGCGTTGTAGTCGTCGCCGACCAGATCCCAGCCGCCGATGAACTTGTCGGGGTCGTAGAGCCCCGAGTCCTTGGACGGCAGCGCGGTGGAGGACTGTGCCTTCTTGTATGCCTCGAGGGTGCCCGGGCCGCCGAATCCGGCGTGGGTGTAGTCGATGCCCGTGTCGAGCACGGCAATCTTGACGCCCTTGCCCGTCTGCTTCAGGGCGCTCCAGGCCTCGATGGCCTTGGTGTCAATGTCCGAGTTCTTGTTGTCCGGTGTCTTGGGGACGATCGCGGTGATCTTCTTGACGTCGCTGCGTGCGGCCAAGGCACGCAAGGCGTCGGCGTCGCCGTGCAGTGCCACGCCCGGAATCGCGTTGGTGGTCGTGTAGATGACCCTTGCGTCGGCCTCCTTGGCCACGGTCTTGCCCTTGGCCTTGATGCCGTCGCGGATCTTTTTGACCTTGGCCGTGTCCTTGACCAGTGCACTGCCGGGGGCTGCCGCCGCCGCGGGCTGGGTTGCTGCGAAGGCGCCTTCGCCTTCGAACTGGACGAAGACCGAAACGTCGCCCTGTGCTTTCTTCAGGGATCCTGCGACCTTGAGGGATTTCAGGTCCTTGGAGGCAAGGCCGCCAAGTGAAGTGGCGTCACCGCCCGGTGGCGGGTCGATGACGGGTGGTGTCGCAAGCGAGGGGACGGACATGGTGACGGCCAGGGCTAGCCCGGTGGCCGAAGCCAAGATCGTCCGCGCGAGTTTGGGGCGACGCGGGGTGATCATAGTTCTCCTTGAATCCAGTGGGAGTGATGAGTGGGACGTGCGGCCGAAAGAGCCTGCAAGTCACAAGCGAAATACTATGTGAGCCAGCCCATATCTCAAGGAGTTGTTTGAGAGCGTGTCTAAATGTGTACTTTTGTACACATCGCGGCCTTCGTCTTGGCCGCAACGGGTGATCAAAACGTCGGGCCTGATTAGTAGTGTCTGCTGCGAGGACGTGTTCCTTGGGGGAACGGGTCTTCAACGCGGAGCTGCCCCCGTGCGCGGTACCGGGCAAGGGCGCCGGACGCGAGGGCAGTTCCGCATGCGATCACCATGCGCTGGGGGAAGCAAAACGGTGGCCTCATTCGTTGAATGAGGCCACCGTTTTGATTCCGCTGCTTGGCCTGCCGGGGAGCATGGGTTGCGACTGGTCCTAGCGCGCGCCACCCTGCCACAGGGCGTCGAACGGCGCCGCCGAGGAAACGCGGTTCTTGATGCCTTCGGTGACAAACGCCTTGGCGTTGCGTGCAGCCTCAAGCGGGGTTGCGCCCTTGGCCAGTTCGGCGGTGATTGCCGCTGCAAGCGAGCAACCGGCACCCGATACGGCAACTTCGCCGACCTTGGGTGCGGAGAGCACCTCCAGGGTTTCGCCGTCGTAGTAGACATCCACTGCTTCGCTGCCGGCCAGGCGGACGCCGCCCTTGGCCAGGACTGCGGCACCCGAGAGCTCGTGGATCTTCTTTGCCGCCGCGGTCAGGTCATCAACGTTGTTGATGGTGATGCCCGACAGCGATTCGGCCTCGAAGTGGTTGGGGGTGACGAAGGTTGCCAGCGGCAAGCAGGTTGGCCTTGAGGGCTTCGTCGGTGTCCAGCGCGTGGCCCGGTTCCTGGCCCTTGCAGATCAAAACGGGGTCCAGGACGATGTTGTCCCATTCCTGGTTGCGCAGGGCGGTGGCCACGGTGTTGATGGTGGCGGGGGAGCCCATCATGCCGAGCTTGACCGTCTTGAGGTCCCCTGCGTAGCAGGTCTGGATTGCCTCGAGCTGGTCGGCGATGACCTGGGTTTCTACCGGAACAAAGCGGTGGTTCCAGTTGTCCTTCGGGTCGAACGACACGATGCACGTCAGGGCGGTGATGCCGTAGGTGCCCAGTTCCTGGAAGGTCTTGAGGTCGGCCTGCGCACCGGCGCCGCCGGTGGCCTCGGAGCCTGCAATGGTCAAAGTAATGGCGGGACGAATCCCGTTGGTGGCAGAAGTCATGCTTCCTAGTTTAGGGCGATTGGCGGGCGCCACCTTCATCCGCGAGGCCGACGGTGCGCTCGCGAAATCAGGGCGGCGTGCAGCTGTGCGGCGACCACGGCTTTCCCGGGGCATGACGTCGGGGCCCGGCGGGATTCGGCAAAGTCCGGACCGAGGGTTTTGCGGTATGGATGCGGGATTAGTTGCGCGTAAACGTGGTAATCAAGGTCGCGTTTGACCAGCCAGCGCCGCGAAGGGTGCGGGTTCCCGCGGAGTTGTCGGCTTGCCGCGACCATGAACAGCCAGGGCAGGCCTTGGCTCGACGCCGAAGCCGCCAGATTGGCGATGATTGCGGAGCGGAATTGTTCGGCGTTGCTGGTGGACATGATCTCGGGCTCGCTCAACAGCGCAAAGCCCTCGGCAAAGCGGATGCGGCCGCGTCCCGCAGGTGCATCGAAATCCGCAATTTCCACGACGTCGTAGTCGTCCATGGGCGCCTCGAAGAGGGTGGCGGTCTCCGGGATGCTGGCCACTTGTTCCACGTCATCGGTGGTTGCAGCCAACAGGACATGGTGTCCATTGATGCTCCAACCGTGGGTTGCCAGCTCGCCGATGACGGTTTCATCGGGCGTTCCAAGCAACGTCAGCTGTGCGGCGCGCCCCTGGGCGCGTTCCGACAGCAGGTTGTTGAGGGAAGGTACCTCGTCGCGGGCCGGCCACCAGCGGAGTATCTCAAAGTCGCCGTTTGCGGTGCCGACGCTGTGCAGCTCGGAGGAGGTGTCGTTGGTGATGGTGCGATCCTTGAGCGGCGCAAGTTCGCGGACCCAACCTGGAAGATTCTTGGGTTCGGATGGCATTCGTTGTCTCCTCATGTATCTGCTGAAACCAGGAAGCCAGTAAAGGTGTTGAAGCGAACCGCAACGCGTTGAGCCGGATTGCGGTTTCCCCTCGCCTGACTTCAATTTCGACTCTACGCCTCATGTCCGGCCTGTGTGGATCGACATGTCCGCAGTGCGAGACGGCAACCCCGAGCCTGCGGGGCGGGTCCGCCGGAGTCAGTTCGCCGTGCGCACCAACGAAAGCACGTCGTCGAGGATCGTCCGGACCACCGGCATGCGGGAAAGGACAACCAGGCGAGCAACGACCGGCGCCACGTTTTTCACGAGCCTGCGGCTTCGTTTCGCCCCGGGGGAAGAATCATGGGCCCAGAAGAGGAAAACGCCGCGCTGGATGAGCCACAGCAATTGGGGAAGGTCCTGCCTGATGGCCAGCGGGGGAAGCGGCCTGGAAGCGCTGACGACCTGGCGCCACAAACCGAATTCCTGTGCCCGATGGGTATCGCCGGGGTCCCCCTGCGGGCCGGAAAACGCGGTGCGAATAAACGCAGGTCCAAACTCGTGAAACGGAGCCAGGATGTCGAGGTTCTTTTCCAGGGCCAGGCGCACATTTGTCTCAAGGTTGTTGCCCTCGACCAACAGCGGCCACGTGGCTGCGCGATGTTGCTCGGCAAGGCCGCGATAGAGCTCGTGGACGATCGCATCCTTGGACTCGAAGTAGTAGTAGGCGTTTCCCAGCGAAAGGCCCGATTCCCTTGCAATGGCGCGCATCGTGGTTCCGGAAAAGCCGTCTTCGGCGAAGAGTCGGAGGGCGGTGTTTAGCAACAATTGGCGCGTTTCGGCGCCCTTTGCGGTTTGCTGCGCCACGTGACCCCTTGATTCATTAGGCATGTAGACCATCATAGTGCGTTTTTGAACATGTTCAATAAGCTGATTTCGTGGCGCAGGTCACGTTTGAGCGGGGTAAGCGTGATCAAAATTGCGTGCAGCGGTCGGAAAAGCGCAATTGATCCCTAAAAACGCCGTGGGATACTTGAACCTCAAGTGCTAATACAGCGAGTGCTCCAAGTGGCCCGCAATCGACCCGCCGAAACATGTTCAAATCGCGGGGAAGAATGCTGCCCGGGAGTGACTTGGCGAACCACTTCTTCGATTGGGTATAACCATGGGCGAAATTTCCGCCTCAACTTTCACAACGTCCAAAGGCTTCGCGCGCGGTTTTCGCGTCTGCAGGAAGCCCCTACTTCTCCACCGTCCTGGCCTTGATGGCAGTGGTTGTCATTCTTTCCAACATCGGTGCGGCCAAGGGAGTCACCTTTGGCCCGATCGTCACCGACGGCGGATTCTTCCTCTTCCCGCTGGCCTACATCCTGGGTGACGTCATCTCCGAGGTCTACGGATTCAAGGTCGCGCGCCGGGCAATCATCACGACCTTTGTGCTGGCGGCATTCTCCACGCTCTGCTTCTGGATCATGATCGCGCTGCCCGCGGCCGAGTGGTACGACGGGCAGGAAGCACTCGAGCGCACCCTCGGCCCGATCTGGCTCATCGTCCTGGCCTCGCTGCTGGGCTTCCTGGTGGGCCAGACGCTGAATTCCCTGGTCCTGGTCAAGATGAAGGAGCGTTTCGGCGAACGCGGCCTCGTTGGCCGGTTGATGGGGTCCACGGGCGTGGGCGAGTTCGCCGACACCCTGATCTTCTGCTCCATCGCGGCATCCGTCATCGGGATCACCGACGCGCCCACGTTCATCAACTACGTGCTGGTCGGATTCCTCTACAAGACGGCAGTGGAATTCGCGTTCGTTCCCGTGACCGCCTTCGTCATCCGGTGGTTCAAGCGCCGCGAGCCAAGCTATTCGCTGGCGTGAGAAGGAACCCGCAACCGCATAAGGCGGCAGGCGCCCCTTCCGGGCGGCAGCACACTCACAGCACTGGTGGGCGGGTTGCCGCCCTTTGCGTTGCAGCCGTGGAACAGCGAGCGGCAAGGAACAAAAATCATCCGTAGTGCTGAACGGGTCGATCGCCGCCTGCGGGTACCGTCGTCATATGGACAGCACCTCGCGGGACTTGCTCAAGGCCACCGGCCTCGTGGCCGGATACGGCCACAGGACGTGTGCGGGCCCATCGACTTGTTGGTCGAGCCCGGACAGTCATGGGGCATCGTCGGCTTCAACGCCGCAGGCAAATCAACGCTGCTGCGGACCCTGGTTGGCTACCAGGAACCGGTGAGCGGGGAATCGGTCATCCTGGGTTCGTTTACCGACGACTCCAGCTTCATCTACCGCAAGGCGGTCTCGGTGGTCCTCGACGAAGACGCCTTCTTCCCCTCGCTCAGCGTCGAGGAACACCTGCAGCTCATCGCCGGCGGGCACGCGGTGGCAGACCCGCAGGCCGCGTGGAGAGGGAACTGGAGTTCTTCGACCTTGCGCCGCCAGGACCGAACTTCCGCAACGACTCTCCTCGGGCCAGCGCCGGCGATTGCTTCTGGCCGCCGCTTTGTTGCGCCCCTGCAGACTCTGGTGCTCGATGAGCCGGAACAACGCCTGGACCCGACGATGCGTGCCGCGTTGGCTGCGCGCCTGCGCCGGCGAGTGGAGCGGGACCGCGCTGCTGGTGGTCACCCACGACGCGGAATTCCTCTCGACGGTGGCCGACCCGTCCTGGTGATTTCCGACGGGCGCATCGTTCCCTCCACCGTTGCCGAAGGCGTGGCGGCGATCGCCCATGCCTGAGCTCATGGCCGCACCCGGTGGCGGGCCCTTGCCGTGCCCGGCAACTCGCCGGTCGACTTCGACCCGTGGAAACGCAACCGAGTCGCGGAAAAGAAAGTCCACAGGGAGAACTTCTGGGAACGCATGGGGGATGCCTACATTTCCCTGCTGCCGCAGCGATTGCCTCGCCTACGCGGCGGGCATTGCACACGCATTTTCCGCTCGCTGAGGGAAGATGCCCAAAACGGGGTGATCCGCAACGGAATCGGTGTTGTCCCCGGTGAATCCGCGGCCTCCGCGCTCGTGCTGTTGGGACTGCTCGCCGCGCTGTCGCTGATTTCCAGGCTGGGGCCGGTCGCGGTGGACAGGGCGCAGGGGTTTTGGTGGCTAGCCTGCCGGTGGACAGGACGCCGTTCCTGGCCCGGTTGCTGCGCCAACGCCTGGTCACCACCTGCCTCTACGGCATGCTCTTGTGGCTGCCCATAGGATACGGCACGGTGCTGGGCGGTCTCTCGCAAGGAAACTTGCGGGGGTGCTGCTGGGCGCGTTCAGCCTGGGCCTGCTTTTTGTGCTGCTTTCGCTGCTGGCGGCCTTGGCGCAAACCCGTGGGTGGGGACGGCGTTTCCGCACGGCGGTGAATGCCGCATACCTGGCGGTAGTCATTGCGTACGGGGTCGATGTCCTGTTGCGCCTCACGGGAACCGGCTCCATGGAGGGTTTCTGGGCGGTGCTGCCATCCACCATTCCCGCGACGGTGCAGGAGGGTGCATGGTGGATCCCGGTGATCCTGCTGGGCCTGGTCGCTGCGGCATCCAAGGGGCTGCGGGGGCACCTGCAACGCATTCCCGGCCGGGAACTGGTTTCCCGAGGTGCAGCCAGCGCGCATGCGGGTGCAGCGCTGGCACTGTTGGACGACAAATCGCTGTCGGCGGCGATAGACCAGGCGGGTGCGGGTGAAACGCGCCGAAGCGTTGCCCGGCGGGAGCGCACGCGCCGGCGCGGGGGAGACGCGTTTTCGCGCATGCTTCCGGCATCCCGGGTGCGCGGCCCGTATTCGGCGCTGATGCGGGCCGAGGCTCTGGTCTTGTTGCGCGCACCGAAGGTGTGGCGGGATTGCTGGCGGGCTGGGGCATCCCCGCGGCCGGGATCTTTGCCGTGCAGGGCGGGCACCCGCTGGTGCTGGGAACGCTGGTGGTCGTCGGTTCCTGCGTGGCGGCGAAGGCGGCCTCGACGGCTGCGGCGCAGGCCGCGGACGTGCCGTCGCTCGAATCGATCATTCCGCTGGGACGCGGAGCCATGCGTCAGACCCATGCGGCGGTGGCGGCTATGCTGCTGGTTCCCTGGGGAATTGGCCTTGCGGGGTTCCTGGGGTGGGCGGTTTCCGCGGATGCGGCTTCGCTGGCAATGCTCCTGGTGCTGGGCGCGCTTGCCGGTGCGGGGCTGGCGGCCGGGGCAGTGCGCTTGGCGTACAGGCCGGCGCTGGACTGGGGCTCGGTGATGCTGCTGGCGGCACTGGGGCAGGCGACCGGTCCCATGATCCAGCACTTCGCCTACGGGTACGACGTCATGGTTGTTGCGGTGATCGCTCTGGTCGCGGGGTTCTTCCTGAACCCGCTGCCTGCCCCGCTGCCGGCGGTCGCCGCGGTGGTGGCGGCTATCGCCTGGGGCATCGGAACCTCGGTTTCGGTGAACTCCAAGGCCCACGGCCCGGCGGTCGGGATTTCCCGAAACCATGCAGCCGGCCGGCTTCGGTTAACGTGGGCGACACCGATCGCGGGGCGGGCCGCCCATGCAAAACTGGAGAGCGGTCCGGCATTGACCCGGACCCCCAACCTGCTTGAGCCGAAAGGACCGCCATGGAGACCCGTGCCGAGCGCCCGCCACTAAGCCTTTTGGCGATTCTTTTGACCGCGGTGGGTATCGCCCCGATGCTGAGCTACGGGCTGAGTGCCACGAGCGACCTTGTCATTTCCGACCTGGGCATCAGCAAAGCGCAGTTCGGGCTGCTGGCCACCGTGTGCTTTGCATGCGCCGCGATCGGCAATGCGGTCTTTGCGCGGTTCACCGACGGGCAGCCGGACAAGACGCTCCTGCTGGTGGTGTTTGGCATGGCCGCCCTGGCCATGGTGCTTGCGGCGATTCCCGGCGGATATGTGCTGCTGTTGGTGGCCTCCGCCATCGCGGGAATCGCCCAGTCGTTCCCGAACGGGGTGACGAACAGGATCCTGGCCGAACGCGTGCCCGCTGACTACCGCATCGGATGGATCGGGGTGAAGCAGTCCGGCGTGCAGGCCAGCCAGCTGGTGGCGAGCCTCGGTTTCCCGGTGCTGGCCGCATGGATCGGCTGGCACGGGGCCAGCGCGGTCGGCGCCGTGGTTGCCGCGCTGCTGGGGGTGCTCGCCGTCCGGGCGATTTCCGCATTCCCGCTGCTGCCCGCCGAACCTCGCCCGGCCCAGCCGGTGGCCGCCGGTGCAGCGGCCGGCAGGCGCCCAGCACCCGCTTTGTTATTTTCGCCCTGGCCGTCTTCGGGTTCGTGAACGGCATGGGCGTGCAGGCGACAAACGTGTACCTGCCGCTCTTTGCCGTGCGCGAACTGGGCTTCTCGCTGGTGCTTGGCGGGCTCACCGCCGCCGTGGCCGGAGCCATCGGGGTCAGCGCCCGGGTGGGCTGGGGGCGGATGATGAGCCGCGGGGTGTCCGCGCCCAAGTTGCTGCTGCTCCTGGCCGTCATGGCCACCTGCGGCGCCGTGGCATTCCTGGCCGCCGGTGCGACGGGCTACGCCCCGTTGCTGTGGCTGGCCGTTGCATTGCACGGTTCCTCGGCCTTGGGGGTCTCGGTGGTGCTGATGGCGGGCCTGCTGCGCAGCGTCCCCGCGGGCTCCATGGGCTCGGCCACCGGCTGGGTTTCGGCCGGGCTGTTCGGCGGGTTCACGATCGGGCCGCTGGCCATGGGCGCCCTGATCGGCTCGCCCGGCGGGTTTGCCGCCGGGTGGACTGCGGTGGGCTTGACCTACCTCGTCTGCGTGGCGCTGGGGCTGTACTTGGTGCTGCGACGACGCCCCTCTGCGTCAAAGGAATAGGGTTCCTGCGGCTCCGGATACCGGCCTGAGCAGGGAAGGCCGATTCTCTTGCGCCCAAGGGCTAGGTCCCGTGGCCGTTGTGTGGGCGAAGATGGCCATCGGCCACCCACGCACTTCGTCGAGTCGAGAACAGTTGCGGTTTGATTTTCCCTCTTGGGCAATGGGGCGCGCGATGTCGCACGCGTCGGACGGCGACGACTTAAATATATATTGTGCACAACTAAATTGTGTGCAACCATGTTAAGCATGTCAATCGTCGATGAAATGGTTTGCTTCTCGTTGTACTCGGCCACACGGGCCACCACGAGGGCCTATGCGGAGCTGTTGGCTCCGTGGGGCCTAACGTATCCCCAGTATCTGGTCCTGGTGGTTCTCTGGTCGGAAGGGGACAAATCGGTGAATGAGCTTGGTGAATTGCTCCAGCTTGATTCGGGTACCCTTTCGCCGCTGCTTCGACGCATGGAGGCAAAACTCCTGATCGAACGCAAGCGAGTTCATGAGGACAACCGGGTAGTCACCATCGTGCCGACCCAGCGGGCCAGCGAACTCCGGAAAGAACTGGGACACATTCCCATGAGCATTGCGTGCGCCACGGGTCTTCCCGATACGGCTTCGGCCCGGGAACTCATCGACACCTTGCAAAAGCTCACGGCGGCCATGAGCCAACTCGGCAAGAACAACAGCTAGATACCCGGCGGTGGCAAATTCCCCCCCCATTTTCGACAGCAACAACTTGGGCCGCATTCAAGACCCTCGAAAGGAACTAACCATGAACGCCATTTACACAGCCGAAGCGCTCTCCACCGGACAGGGACGTGAGGGACGCGTCGCAACCTCGGACGGAAGCATCGATCTTGCCATGACACCTCCCAAGGAGTTGGGTGGATCGGGTGTGGGAACCAACCCCGAGCAGCTGTTCGCCGCCGGATTCGCCGCATGCTTCCACTCGGCGCTACACGCCGTTGCCCGCAGCAGGAAAACCAAGGTCGAAAACTCGAGCGTGGGCGGACGCGTCACGATCGGCAGCAACGGAGAGGGCGGCTACCAGTTGGCCGTCGTGCTCGAGGTGGTCATTCCGGACATGCCGCACGAAGAGGCCCGGGAACTCGCCGATGCAGCGCACCTTGTCTGCCCGTACTCCAACGCCACCCGCGGCAACATCGAAGTCACGGTCCTGGTATCCGATGACTGACCCTGCGAAGGGGTTCCTGGGCCGGTTCCTGGAAGCCCGGGTGCCGACCTCACGCACGCGTTCGAGTGCACGGATCGCCATGGGCGGACTTTTTGTCGGTGCCGGGATCAGCCACCTGACATTCGCCCGCGAGGAGTTTTCGGCCCTGGTGCCGGCCTTTGTTCCCGTTCGAGAGCGACGCAGTGGTTGTTGCCTCAGGGGTCGTCGAAATTTCCCTGGGGGCGGCGTTGATCCTGCTGGCCAGGCGGCGAGTGCCCATTGGCTGGGCAGCGGCCCTCTTCCTGGTTGGGGTCTTCCCCGGCAACATCTCCCAGTGGATCCACGCCCGTGAGGCTTTTGGCATGGATACCGACTCCAAGCGCTTCGTCAGGCTGCTTTTCCAGCCGCTGTTGGTTGCTGCGGCGCTGTGGTCCACGGCTGCATGGCGGGATCGTCCGCGCACCCGCTGACGCTGTCAAAGCGTTCATCGGCGCAGGAGCGGGCAAAGGTTGCCCGGTCCGGGAGCCGCATCAAAGAACGGCGGCAGGGGATGCCACGTCGGTTTGTCGACGTGGCATCCCCTGCCGCCGTTGGGTAGTCGTTAGGCCGTGGTGACGAGCACCGGGAGGCCCTGCGGGTCCGGATTGCCCGCGTAGTACTCGGCCATGACGCGTTCCTTCATTTCGTGGAAGGTGCCGTCCTCGATGGCCTGGCGCGCGTCGTCGACCATCTTCACCACGAAGTGCTCGTTGTGGATGGAGATCAGCGTGTGGCTGAGGATCTCCTTCGACTTGAACATGTGCTGGATGTAGGCGCGCGTGTAGTTCGTGCAGGTGTAGCACTCGCAACCCTCGGCGAGCGGGGTGAAGTCCCGCTTGTACCGGCTGCCCGAGAGGTTGAAACGGCCGTGCGGGGTGTAGAACGCCGAGTTGCGGGCCACCCGGGTGGGGGAGACGCAGTCGAAGGTGTCGGCGCCGTTTTCGATGGCCGTGAAGATGTCGTCGGGCTCGGAAATGCCCAGCAGGTGGCGCGGCTTGTTCTCCGGAAGTTCCTCGGCGCACCAGCCCACGATGGTGCCCAGGTTTTCCTTTTCCAGCGCCCCGCCGATGCCGAAGCCGTCGAAGGCCATGGCGCCGAGGTCCTGGCAGGCCTTGCGGCGCAGGTCCTCGTACTGGGCGCCCTGGATGACGCCGAAGAGCGCCTGGTATTCCTTGCCGACGCGGTCGTCGGTGAGGTTGAAGTGTTCCCGGACGCAGCGTTCGGCCCAGAGGCGGGTGCGTTCCAGGGATTCGATCTGGTAGCCGCGGGAGTTCTGCAGCGTGGTCAGCTCGTCGAACGCGAACATGATGTCCGCGCCGATCTCGTGCTGGACCTTCATGGAGATCTCGGGGGAGAAGCGGTGCTTGGTGCCGTCGAGGTGGCACTTGAACCAGACCCCGTCGTCGTCCACGTTCGCCAGGCGTTCCTTGCCCGGGGCCACGGCGTCGTCGGGACCGGACTGGTCAACCGATTTCATGTCGATGACCTTCTTGAAGCCGGAGCCCAGGCTCATGACCTGGAATCCGCCCGAGTCGGTGAAGGTGGGGCCGGACCAGTTCATGAACTTGCCCAGGCCGCCGGCGGCGTCGAGCAGGTCGGAACCGGGCTGCAGGTACAGGTGGTAGGCGTTGGCCAGCACGGCCTGGGCGCCGAGCTCGGCGACGGCCTCGGGCAGGATCGCCTTGACCGTGGCCTTGGTGCCCACGGCAATGAATGCGGGGGTCTTGATCTCGCCGTGCGGGGTCTTGATGACACCGGTGCGCCCGAGCGACTGCGAGCCGTCGGGGTTGGTCAGCCGGGTCCCGACCTCGAAGGAGAAATCGGTTTGGCGTGGATGGGGCGCTGTGGGGTCAAAAGAATCGTGGGGCACCTATCTAGTGTGCCGCATGCTCCGGCGATAGACGGAAAAACGGGACGTGCGGTGGCTCACCGTCCGTTGGTCTTGGCCTTTTGCATGCGGCGTTCGCTGCCGCGCGGTCGATTCGGCGCGGCGATGGCCGACGGCTGCAAGCGGGCCTCACAGGTCAAACTTCTCGGGCACGGGGAAGAAGACGCGGTAGCCGGTGTCCTTCAGCTGGATGATCTGGAACGTGAGGGGTTCCAGTCGGTGACCGGTCCGCCGCTGAGCGTGTAGCTTCCGGTCTCCAGCTCGGCGTCTCCGATCTTAAGCATCCGGACGTTTTCCGCGGTGATGCCGTGCTCCTGGGCTGCGGTCGCGTAGCTTCTGCAAGTTCCCGTCCCAGGTCCTTGCCCTCCGGGATGCCCGTGGTCACGGTGCACGCCAAGGCGGCGTCGGACTGGCTCGCGGCTTCAAGCAGGATCTCCATCGCCGTTTGGGGCGTGGCAACGCCTCCTCCTCCGTCGCAGGAATCCGGTATCGATTCGCCGCGATCGGAGCTGGCGGAGCACCCGGTGAGCGCCATTGCGGCCAGTGCGGCGACCGCTGCGCGTTGCGTCCAAACCATTGGAGCCTCCTCGACTGGACGTTCTCCTGGGCCACTCTGATGCTTGCCCGGCGCTCGGGTCCTGCCGATTGCCGTCCACTGTAATCCGGCCGCGCCCGAGCCGACGCAACTGGCGGCCCTAGTGGATGAATGCCTTGAGCAAAACGATGCACACGCCCAACAGTGCGGTCCCGAGCCCCCACCCTGAGGCGCAGCGACGTGTTGCGGGTCCATGCGCCGGATGAGAAATACCCCAGAAGCCCCAGCAAGACCGCGTCCACCCAGAGCGCGGTCCACAGGGCGATGTCGTCACTGATCAGGTTCACCACGCCCAGCAGCACGATCGCCAGCGGCACCACCGCGGCAATGAGCAGTCCCGCCGAATGGGCCAAGGCATGGCGGAGGGATTCCCTGAACGGGGATTTGGCGTCGGCCACCACGCCCATGCGGGACACCGCCGTGGCGAAGACGTGCGCCAGCCAGAAGACCACGACCGTCCCCAGGACCTTGATGAAGACCTCGCGCGAGGTGGCATCGTATTGGTTGGTGACGAGGAGCATGGCCGAAACCACGACCAGCCCATAGACCGCGGACTCGGAAAAGAGATCGGCCTTCGAAGCTTGTATCCCACTGCGCCCCCAAGGTAGTTGAATCGCCGACCGAAACCAGACGTCGGAAGGTTGATTGAGTCTAGCGCGGAAGGGCACGTGGACAAGGCAATCCGGCTTCCGGAATCCAGCCGATCAACGAAGACGGGTCCGGCGCCGCCCGCAATGGGTGGCGCCGGACCCGGAGCAGGGAAAGGCTGCGGACGCCAAGTGGCTTGGCGCGTTGGATCAGCTCCGCAGATCGGCCCGATCGTGCTCTTCCTCGAACTTCTCCAGGTCCCGGCTCAACCCCGCGAAGACTTCCGGCTTCTTCGAGCGCAGGTGGGCGCCGTAGGCAATTCCGCCGACCAAGGCGACCAGCAGCAGGATCGGCAGCAGGGACACCGCCAACGCATCGGAGCCGGCCAGCAGGGGGAAGTTCCAGATCGCCATGACGACGATCAGCAGCAAGCCCAGGAACCCCAATCCCGGGGCCACGAACGTGCTCAGCCAGCGCGGGTCGGATTCCTTCCGGAAGTACACCACGATGGATGATTAAGCGGGTACTCAAGAAAGGCTAGGAGAAACGTTGCAGAAACGGTGGAGAAGGTGGATACATGCACAAGAAAGAGGTATAAAGCAGAAATGGCGTGGCATTGGACTGACCACTACCCGGCGATCAGGGTTAGCGGATGCCGTGGGATAGAGAGGGACAGCGATTCAACAGCCGATCAGCGAGGCTTTGTGACGAGTATCCGGAGCTCTGGGCGCGGCGAAGAGAAAAGACAGAGAGGAAAAGGCAAAGATAGAAAAAGGAGGATAAGATGAGAGAAGGAAGAGAGGTGAGGATAGGCATGAACGAGGTGGTAAGGTAGGTATAGAGAGATGCGCCGCAGGATTCGTCCGTCGTCTCGCCCACGGAAGAGTAGCCGTGGCCCCCGGCGTTGGCCACCACGACATCGAGCCGGCCGTGCGCCCGAAGAACCGCCTCGACACGGCTTCGGCTCCGGACGAGGTGGACATGTCACCGGGCACCGACCATGGCACTGATCTCGGAGGCCACGTGGTTCAGGGGCTCGGAACGGCGAACCGTGAAAACAACAGTCATGCCGTCGGCGGCCAGTTTCGCTGCCACCGCGCTCCGATGCCTGTTCGCCGCCGGTCACCAGGGCTACCCTCGGATTGTTCTCCTGCACGGTGTTGCTCCTTCGGTCGGGTTCCAGCAAATGTCATTTGCAGTTTTGGAGTGTGGGCGCGGAGCGCTCAACGGCAAAGAGCTGCAAGGCCGTGCGCAGGCACGCGAACGTGGAACACGGCAGCGCGGTGCCCGCAGAGTTGCGGTGCTCGTTGCGCCAGAAGCTGTGCCGGCCATGGGTTGCTTGCTAATACGACAGGCAAGGCTTTCTCTACCTTGAACTACGTCTCATCCACCAAGGGCAAAGCTTGGCTTTGAGTGATCACCGATTGACGATCAGCGCATCGAGGTAATCCGATGGCAGTTTCGTAATCTGGTGTCTGAAGGGCAAACATGATTGCATGGGTTCTTCATGGCAGCGACCCACGTAGAACCCACCGTTCAATGGGGTTGCTCAAAGCGTTCCAAATGAGGGGCATTATTGAGTCAATATCGGGACGTTTGAACCGATGCCCCGGTGCTATCTTCTCTAACGGTTAGTGGCAAGCTCGGGGCCAGCCGCTCGGGGCGTTGAGCCGGCGCTGGCGGTGGTTGGAGGGCGGCCGGGCGGGCTGGCTGCCATGCGCCGTTTGCCGATTCCTGATAGGTTGCTGGAAGTCATTTGAACCTGTTTTAGGAGCCTTCGCAATGCGTCCCGTCATGCGTCCTGCAATGCGTGCCCTCGTGGCGGTGTTGACTGCCACGGCCGTGGCTCTCGGCCCCGTTGCCGTTCCTGCAGCAACTGCTGCCCCGGTCTCTGCCGCGTCGGCTCAAGCGGCGAGGCCGCCTCCCGGCCGCAGGGGCATCAGATCTCCCGTAGCGGGCTGACGCTGTCCTGGACCAATGCCGACGCAGCCGCGCACATGGAGCGCCAGGATTATGCCTACGCCGGGTCGGTCATGCATATGAGCTACGAGGCCCCCAACGTGAAGAAGGTGACCTATCGGTGGATCGGTTACCCTACGGAGGTCATGTCCAACGCGGACACGTACACGGTCCTTGCATCGGAGATCTGGTGGGATCGAATCTCCGCCTATGCGGACGTGGAGTTCGACGACGGCACTACCGATGTCGTGGGTTTCACGATCGACCTGGCCGAGATCGCGGAGCCCATTGCCAAGCTGGCCTGGGAAAAAAGCCCGACCCCTGGTGGCCAAGCCAAGGTGCGGGCCGTCCTGAACCCGCGCTTGGCCGAAATCGGCTGGAACGAGCGCGCCTACTCCTCCCTGTACATGGACGGGAAGGGGCTCGAGGAATCGAACAATGGGGACTGGACCACCCGCACGTTCACGGTCCCCGGAAACGCGTCCGGCAAGACGTACACCCTTAAAGCCGGTGATATCTTCCAGAGCACATACGGGGCCGTTCAGGGGTTCCGGTTCGTCGAAGCCACCGGGACAGGCACGGTCGAGGGTGCCAACCAGTATGGGTCCCCGACGCTATCCACCCCCAACAACGCGTTCCTGGACTTCGGAAAGTGGCCTGGCATTGTCACCGCCTGGCAGGTCAGCTGGTACCTTGACGGAACTCTCGTCCAGTCCAACCGCATCGAAAACAAGGACTACGTGGATTGGATCGGGCAGACGCCCGAGCAGGCGGGCCACCGTGTCCAGGCGAATGTGAGCGTCACCTACAACGACGGAAGCACATCCCCGACAATCAACACGGGCACCGCCGTCATCCCGTTCATCAAGGACGGATGGGTCCGGGCAGCCATCACCGGACAGGCGAAGGTGGGAACCACCCTTAAGGCACAGCTCGAGGCCGATCTCCGTCTCACCAATCGAACCATCCAATGGACCCGAGACGGCAAAACCATCCCGGGGGCAGTGAAGACCAGCTACAAGGTCACCACGGGCGACCTTGGACACAAGTTGGGCGTGCGTTACAGCGCGGCCGCCACCGGATACGAGACCAAGACGGCCACAGCGTCGACCTCGAAGGTGACCCTGGTCAAGCTCATTTCCGGGGGAGTGCTGGCGAAGGGGACCCCCCGACCGGGCAAGACGTTCAAGGCCGTACCGACACGGTGGCCCTCGGGTGTGAAGTACACCTACCAGTGGTACCGAAGCGGCAAGGCCATCAAGGGCGCCAAGAAAGAGACCTACAAGCTGACCAAGTCGGACGCCAAGAAGCGCGTGCACGTCCTCGTGACGGGCACCAAGTACGGGCACACCACGGCGAGCGCTCAAAGCATGAAGCGGACAGTCAACGCGCGCTAGACAGACGCCCGCGAGCCGAGCCGGTTAGCCAGCCTTTGCTCGGAACTTTTCCAGTCACGCGATACGACGGTGAATGAGGCAGCTGGGCAGGCCGTACCGACAAGCCGTATTTGCCGGAAGAGCAACGTTGGACGTGTTGTCGCCTGCCGATTTGTTCAAGAGCGCCAAGCGATTTGGAAGTCCAAGACCTTGACCCACGTATTGACGGTCAAGAAGTAGCTCGCAAGGTCCAAGGGGCGCCGTCCACCATGGTTGGTGGACGGCGCCCCTTGCTGTGCCATCGGCGTTCCACTTCGAAGGAACAAAGGGACACGGGACTGGGAACCGTTCGGCGTGGCCGATATTCTCGGTACCAGGGATAGCTGTTGCGAAAGTGTGCCGCGACAGCGAACGCCGAGATCCGCGGCCCGGGGTAGTGCATGCCGACGAGAAACGGGGATGCCGGAATGAGCGAAAAATTCGGGGGACTGCTGACTCTGGGCCCGGCACATGACGATCATTTGATTGCCCTGCGCACGGGCATCGGAGTGTTCGTCCCGCTCTTGGCGCTGCTGGCGATGGGCCGGCTTGACCTGGTGCCATTCGTGGTTTTCGGCGCCTTCACCGGCGTCTACGGCCGCGTGCCGGGTTACGCGAACCGATTGGTCGCCCAGTCCAAGGCAGGAGCGCTGTTCCTGGCCGTCATCCTGCTGGCCGCGCTGTGCTCCACCTACCTGGTGGACCATGCGGATCCGGCGCGAGGGGCCTGGATGATCGTCGCGTTGACCACCGTGGTCTCCGGAGTCTGTGCGGTGGCCGCCGGCCTGCTGCAATTGCGCCCCGGCGGGTCGCTCTTCCACATCTTCGCCTTCGCGGCGATCGCCTCGATGCCAACCCAGCCGCCGGTGGCCCAGTCCCTGGGAGCTGCGCTGGTTGCGGTGCTGCTGGCCATCGTGATCGGATTTTCCGGCATGCTGCTTCCCGGTTCCAAGGGATGGGGAGAGCGCACGCGCCCGCCCGCCCTGTCCAAAGCCGTGCGCACGGCCATCTGGTGGGAGGCGTTCTTCTACGTGGTCGCAGCCGGTTTGGCCGGTAGCATCGCCAACCTGCTGGCCCCGACGCTCTCCACCGGGCACAGCTATTGGGCCATGGTCGCCGCGGTGGTGCCGCTGGTCGGGCACACCACCCGGCACCGGGTGCGCAGGGGAATTCACCGCATCCTCGGCACGCTCACCGGCATCGTGCTGATGGCGGCGATCATCGCGTTCCAGCCGCCGGTGTGGGTGCTGCTGGTCCTGATCGGGTTGCTGCAGGTTTGCGCCGAGCTGTTCATCGCGCGGAACTACTTCATTGCCCAGATCTTCGTGACCCCGCTGGCCCTGATGGGCGCCTCGATCGGGACGGGGTTGAACACCAAGCTGCTCTACGACCGCGTGCTGGAAACGGTGATCGGCTCGGTGGTCGGCATCGCGGTGGTGCTGCTGGGTTCGCTGTGCGGCAGCTGGTACAGGCGCCGCACAGCGAACAAAAGCGGCTAGCGGATGTAGCCCACGTGGGCGAGGGCCTGGCGCACCAGGTTCCCGCGCCCTCCGGCAAACTCTTCCTGGATGTTCGGGCTCAGCGCCTCTTCCGGGGTCAGCCAGGTCAGCTCGAGCGCGTCCTGGCGCGGCGAGCATTCGCCGCGCATCGGCACGATGTAGGCCATGGCAACGGCATGCTGGCGCTCGTCGGTCAGCCCGGTCTCCGAGGGGGACGGGAAGTACTCGGCGACGGTGAAGGGTGCGGGGCTTGGCGGCAGCTGCGGCATGGCCATCGGACCCAGGTCCTTTTCGATGTGGCGGATGAGCGCCGCGCGAATCGTTTCGCGGTACACGACCCGGCCCGATACGAAGGTGCGCAGCATCCGGCCCTCCGGATCCGCCGTGAGCAGCAGGCCCAGTTCGGTGACGTAGCCCAGGGGATCAAGCCGGACCGGGATCGCCTCGACGTAGAGCATCGGTAGGCGGGCACGAGCCTCGTAGAGGTCTTCGTCTGACAACCAGCCGGGGTATGGATCCGGAGTGCGTACGTTCATGTTCTCCATCTTGGCGCATGGGTGCCCCAATGGCGATCTTGGCGTCGCCGTGTTGTCTCGCGGGATGCCAAGAGTTACCCCCTGCCCGGGAATGAAATGACGCCCCCGAACGCTAGAATCAGATGTTCACCAACAACCAAACACTTCATGGAAGAGGCCACACTTCGTGACCGAGACCAATACCCGGCTCAATCCCAAGGACCTGGCCACCATTACGGTGCTGATCATTTCCGCCTTCATCGTGATCCTCAACGAGACGATCATGAACGTTGCCTTGCCCGTGCTGATGCACGAATTCAAGGTCAGCGAGGATGCCATCCAGTGGCTGGCCACGATCTTCATGCTCACCATGGCCGTTGTCATCCCCGCCACCGGGTTCCTGCTGCAACGCTTCAGCACCCGCGGGGTCTTCCTGCTGGCCATGGGGCTGTTCTCCGCCGGCACGCTGCTTGCCGCGGCGTCCCCGAGCTTCGCGATGCTGCTCGGCGCCCGCGTGATCCAGGCTTCCGGCACCGCGATCATGATGCCGCTGCTGATGACCACCATCCTTGACCTGGTGCCGGCCCACCGCCGCGGCGTGATCATGGGCAACGTGTCGATCGTGATCTCCGTGGCCCCGGCCATCGGCCCGACGATCTCCGGGTTGATCCTGCAGTTCCTGAACTGGCGCTTCATGTTCCTGATCGTCGCGCCGATCGCGATCGCCGCCCTGATCATCGGTGCCCCGCGCCTGAACAAGAACGCCGAGGCCTCCGGCACGCCGCTCTCGATCCCCTCGATCATCCTTTCCGTCCCGGCCTTCGGCGGCCTGGTCTACGGGCTGAGCAAGCTTTCCTCCAGCGGGCTGGACGCCACGACGCTGGTCGTGTTGGTGATTGCGGTGCTGTCGCTGGTGACGTTCGTGATGCTGCAGCTGAAGCTGCAGCGCAAGGACCACGCGCTGCTGGACATGCGCCCGTTCACCTACCGCCCGTTCACGCTCTCGCTGGTGTTGATGGTGCTGGCCATGGTGGCGCTGTTCGGCGTCATCATCCTGCTGCCGATGTACCTGCAGAACGTGCGCGGCCTGGACACCCTGGCCACCGGCCTGATGCTGCTGCCCGGCGGCCTGCTCATGGGCCTGCTGGCCCCGTTCGTGGGACGCGCCTATGACAAGGTCGGCCCGCGCCCGCTGGTGATCCCCGGCTCCGTCATCCTGGCCCTGGTGCTCTTCGGGTACTCGCGCCTGCTCGGCGCCGAGACCCCGATCCCCGTGATCATCGGCCTGCACCTGACCATGTCGCTGTCCCTCGCGCTGATCTTCACCCCGGCGTTCACCACCGCGCTGAACCCGCTTGCCGCACTCGCTGCACTCGCACGGTTCGGCCGTGCTCAGCACCCTGCAGCAGCTGGGCGGCGCCGCGGGCACCGCGCTGCTGGTCGGCGTGTTGGCTTCGCGGATTTCCGCGGGTGCCGTGGCCGGGACCGACCCGATCGCCGCACAGATCTCCGGATTCTCCGCGGGCTTCACCGTGGCTGCGATCTGCGCGGTCGGCATGGTCGTCGTTGCGCTGTTCATGTCCAAGGCCCCGGCCGAGGAACACGCCGAGAAGGCGCACGCGCACTAGCCAAACCCGGGCGGCTGCCGCCTGCATTGATGTCCCCAGACCGTCCGCGGTCCGGGGACATCCGTGCGTTAAGCGGCAATCCGGTCGTGGGGTCGGTGCTGGGCGGGAAGGTCAGACGACGACCTCGCCGGTCGGCCGCCCCTCCGAATCCAGCATCCATCCCATGCGCTTGAACGAGCGCACCCCCACGCACGACTCGACGATGACAACCCCGGGAACGCGCGCGGCAAGCCGGGCTTCGATGTCGGCGATGTCGGCGGGGGTGCGCAGCTGCATCATGAAGGTGAAGTTCGCGGCCCCGGTGGTCGAGGCGCACAGGCGCAGTGTGCGATGTTCCATCAGGAATGCCGCCACCGCGTCCTCGGCACCCGCCGGCACGCGGGCGAACCACTGGACGGTCAGCGGGTAGCCGGTGTAGTGGCTGGCGAGTTCGCAGCGCAGGCTCACCATGCCGGTCTCCAACGCGGTCTTCAACGCGCGCCCGGTCGTGGAGGGATGCTGGCCGGTGGCCTGGGCGATTTCCGAGGCGGTGGCCCGCCCGTCGCGCATCAGCACGTGCAGCATCGGCCAGAACGTGTCGGGAATGAGGGTCGGCGGGGACGTTGGGGGGTGGCTGAGCCGCTGCAGGGAGGTCTTTTGCGCGGGGGAGAGCACGTCCAGGCGCCAGATGTTGCCCGTGGCGAAGAGCCTGGTGCACAGCGATACCTTGATGCGTTGGACCCCGGTGGCATTGCGGATCTGCGGCAGCACCTCCCTGGCCATGGTGAGCCAGTCGGCGGCAAGGCAGGTGAGCCGGAAATCCGCGGTGCTGCTCGCGTCGTCGACCGTGAGCACCTGGGAAATGGCGCATAGCTCCGCGGTGGCCTGGTCGATGAGTTCCGGGTTGGCCTGCACCTCGACAAAGGCCGTGCAGTGCTGCTCGGGAAACCCGCCAAGGTGGCCCAGCACCCAGGCCATGCGGTCCTCGCGCAATTTGTTCCAACGAGCGGAGAGCGTGGCCGGGTGTCGGCCCAGTGCGGCACCCAGCTCCGCCCAGCTGGCCCGCGGCGCGATTTGGAGCGCATTGACCAGCTGGAGGTCTTCGACGGGTAGTTCCAAACTCGGCCCCTTGGATCGCGTGCACAAGATCGCGGTTTTTGGCATGCCTTGCGCAATTTTTATCGAATTTTATCCCATCATCCTGCACATGCCTCAATATCGAAAGTGATACGGATCACGAAACGTGAATCGAAATCACCGAACTACAGGAAGTGAACCCGGGCATGAGCAACTCATCAACCTCAATCCTCCAGGACGCGCAGGAACTGGCGCCGGAGATCACGGCGCTGCGCCACACGCTGCACCGGGCGCCCGAGGTTGGGCTGCAGCTGCCCGGCACCCAGGAACGGGTGCTGGAATGGCTGGAGCCGCTGGGCTACGAGATCACCCTGGGCAAGGACCTGACCTCGGTCACCGCCGTCCTGCGCGGCGGTGCCGCGGCCGACGTCCCCGTCGGCGAGCGCCCCACCGTGCTGTTGCGCGGCGACATGGACGGATTGCCGCTGCAGGAAAAGTCGGGCGTCGAGTACGCCTCGCAGACCGGCGACACCATGCATGGCTGCGGGCACGACCTGCACACCTCGATGCTTGCCGGTGCCGCAACCCTGTTGGCCGAACGCCGCGAATCGCTGGCCGGGGACGTCGTCCTGATGTTCCAGCCCGGCGAGGAGGGCTGGGACGGAGCCTCCTACATGGTGCGCGAAGGCGTGCTGGAGGCCTCCGGCAAGAAGGTCGATGCGGCCTTCGGCCTGCACGTCATGAGCGCCATGGAGGAAACCGGCGTGTTCACCGCCAAGAGCGGCCCGATCATGAGCGCCAGCGACGGCCTCTTTGTCACGGTGCACGGCGCCGGCGGCCACGGCTCGGCCCCCTTCGCCGCCAAGGACCCGGTCACCGCAGCCGCGGAAATGGTCACCGCCCTGCAGACCATGGTCACCCGCCAGTTCAACATCTTCGACCCGGTGGTCATCTCCGTGGGCGTGCTGCGTGCCGGCACGGTCCGCAACATCATCCCGGACACCGCATACTTCGAGGCGACCATCCGCTCCTTCAGCAACGAGGCCCACGAGAAGCTCCAGGCCTCGGTTCCGCAGCTGCTGCAGAGCATCGCCCGGGCCCACGGCCTCGAGGTCACCGTCAACTACCAGACGGAGTACCCCACCACCATCAACGACGAGTCGGAGACGCTCTTCGCACGCAACGCGGTCGAGGAACTCTTTGATGCAACCAGCTACAAGGCCATGCGCGATCCGCTGGCCGGCAGCGAAGACTTCTCCCGCGTCCTGAACGAGGTTCCGGGTTCCTTCCTCTTCCTCTCCGCGCTCACCCCCGGGGCGGACCTGGCAACGGCCGAGTACAACCACTCGCCGTACGCCAGGTTCGACGACTCGGTGCTCTCCAGCGGCACCGCGCTCTACACGCACCTGGCCGTCAGCCGGCTGCAAGCACTTCGTGCATCCGCGGCCAACTAGCCCGCTCCCACCGCTTCTCCCTCGCACCTCCCGAAGGAACCACACCATGAACATCACCGAGAACATCCCCCCGGCCACCGGGGCCGACACGCTTCCCGCCGGCCCGCGCCACGCGGATCCCGTTTCCCCGCACGGCGGACGCCCGCAGTCCAAGGTCAAGACCCTGATGGGCATCGGGGCCGGCAACGCCGTGGAGTGGTTCGACTGGGCCATCTACGCAACGTTCGCCTCCTTCATCTCCGGCCAGCTCTTCTCCAAGGCGGATGCGACCTCCGCGTTCCTGGCCACCATGGCGATCTTCGCCGTCGGCTTCGTGGCACGCCCCTTCGGCGGACTGTTCTTCGGCCTGATCGGGGACAAGGTCGGCCGCAAGGCCGCCATGACCTTCGCGGTGGCGCTGGCCTCGGTCGGTTCGCTGATCATCGCCGATCACCCCGACGTACGAGTCCATCGGCGCTGCAGCCTCGCTGATCCTGCTGGTCGCCCGCCTGCTGCAGGGCCTGGCGCACGGCGGCGAGATGCCCAGCGCGCAGACCTACCTGGCGGAGATGGCACCGGCCCCCAAGCGCGGCCTGTACTCCACGCTGATCTACTTCTCCGGCACCGCCGGCATCGTCGTCGGCACCCTGCTCGGCGCCATCCTGACCATGACCCTGAGCAAGGAACAGATGGCCGGCTTCGGCTGGCGCATCCCGTTCGCGATCGGCGCCCTGATGGGCCTGTACACCCTGATCATGCGTTCGCGCCTGAAGGAGACCAAGCAGTTCGAGGAGCAGAAGGCCGCCAAGGCCGAGCAGGGCAACCGCGGCCCCTCGGTGTTCTCGCAGATCATCGCCAACTGGCGCAAGGCGCTGCAGGTCATCGGCCTGACCGTCGGCCTGACGGTGGTCTACTACATCTGGTCGATCTCCACCCCCGCCTACGCCATCTCCACCCTGAAGATGGATCCGGCCGCGGCCCTGTGGACCGGCGTCGCCGCGAACATCGTCTTCATGATCGCGCTGCCGTTCTGGGGCAAGCTTTCGGACCGCATCGGCCGCCGCCCGGTGCTGATCATCTCCTGCGTCGGCGCCGCCGCCCTGCAGATCCCGATGGCATCGTTCGTCCGCGGCGAGGCCTGGCAGCTGTTCATCTCGATGTCGGTCATGCTCATCTTCATCGCCGCCTCCGCCTCGATCGTCCCGGCCGTCTACGCCGAGCTGTTCCCGACCGCGATCCGCACCGTCGGCGTGGCCATCCCGTACGCCATCTGCGTCGCCGCCTTCGGCGGCACCGCGGCCTTCCTGCAGGCCGGCTTCGCAGCCTGGTTCGGGCCGGCCGGCGCCATGGTCTTCTCGATCTACGCCATGGTCCTGCTGCTGATCAGCGCCGTCACCGCCTACAAGCTGCCCGAGTCCGCGGGCAAGGACCTGAACGGCTAGGACGCACCGGCCCCGCCACAAAGACCGGGCACGCACCCCACAGGGGGTGCGTGCCCGGTCTTTTGGTTCAGCGGGCCGGGTCCGTCACCAACGGCCGGCTACCAGTTGGCGCGCCAGTACTGGGCGGGGAACGGGATGTTCTCGTGCGGTTCGCCAAGCTCGGCGGCCGCGATCGCCGGCCAGTTAGGGTTCTTCAACGCAGCCCGCCCGATCGACACCCCGTCGGCGGCTCCCGTCACCAGGACCTGTTCGGCCTGGGCAGGTTCGGTGATCAGTCCCACCGCCGTGACAAAGGCGCCGGGCACCGCGGCCTTGACCGCAGCGGCCAGCGGGACCTGGAAGCCCGGGCCGCTGGGCCCGTGGTAGGCGCCGATCCCGGCGCTGGACAGGTCGAAGGCGGTGACCCCCAGCTCGAAGGCCTCGGCGGCGAAACGTGTCGGTGTCGGCGATGCGCCAGCCGCCCTCGACCCAGTCGTCGCCGGAGAGCCTGATCGCCAGCGGCTTGTGGGCAGGCCAGGCCTCGCGCACCGCGGCGATGACCTCGCGAGCGTAGCGCGTCCGGTTCTCGTAGCTGCCGCCGTAGGCGTCCGTGCGCATGTTGGTCAGCGGGGAGAGGAACTGGTGGACCAGGTAGCCGTGGGCCGCATGGATCTGCACGACGTCGAACCCCGCGGCATCCGCCCGCCGGGCGGCTTCGGCCCAGTCCGCGACCGACGTGTCGATCTGTTCCTGCGTCATGGCCGTCGCCGGGGCCAGGCCCAGCACGTCCGTGGCGGACGGGCCGATGGTTTCCCAGCCGCCGTCCCGGGGACGCAGGTTCCCGCGTTGCCCGGCGGCCGTGTGGCCCGGCAGCCAGGCGTAGGTGGAGGCCTTGCCTCCCGCATGGGCCAGCTGGATCCCGGCGGCAGCGCCCTGGGAGTGGATGAAATCGACGATCGGCGCCCAGGCTTCGGCCTGTTCGTCGTTCCAGATGCCGGTGTCCTGGTCGCTGATGCGCCCCTGCGCGGTGACGGCGGTGGCCTCGGTGTACACCAGGGCGAACCCGCCCGCGGCCCGGGCCCCCAGGTGGGTCATCTGCCAGGCGTGCGGCACCCCGTCGCGCTTGGTGATCGAGTACTGGCACATCGGCGCCAGGAACGTGCGGTTGCGCAGTGCCAGGCCCGTTCCGTCCGGAGTGCCCAGGGTGGCCGGTGCAAAAAGCTTGCTCATGTCAGGATCCAACCGGTTCGCCGGCAACGCTATTCCCCCGGGCGCGGGTGCAGGTGACCTGCAGCAGGCCGCCGTCGGGGTGGCCCACCGACAGGACAGTGTGCGGTCCCTGGTTCGAGGACCAGCACCTCGTACCCGGCCAGGGCCAGTCGTTCTTCCAAGGCCGAAGCGGAGCCCGCGTATTCAAGGGTGAAGCCGACCTCGGGCACGTCATGTTCGCGTGACGTCGACGTATCCGCCATGCTTGGCCCGGTACCTCGCCCGGCCAGTGGCCTGCGTCGGCGGCTTCGGGCTTTGCGCCGATGTTTGCCAGCGTGGAAGTTGCCCCGGCGACATCGGGCGTGCCCCAGCGCGCCACCACGGCCAAGCCGTGCGGGTTCCAAGCCGGGCGCCTCCGGCGTGCCGGCGGTGATCAGGGGATCGACGGGGCGGGCACTGAAGGACACCCCGTCGGGTGCAACGATTTCCGCAACTTCCACCGAGCCGCCTGCGGCTCCTTCCGTTTCCATGAGCACCGGTGTTCCGTCGCTGATGGTCCATTGCGCAAATTTCTGGACATCGCGCACCTCGAACCCCAGCCGGGTTCCGAACGTGTCCGACTCGGACAGCAGGATGCGTCCGGCATCCGCGGCAAAACACCGGCCCCCGGCAACTCCAAGGGCCGGTGGCAAGATCGTGTGCCGGCAACCCGGATTTCACCAAGCCCCAGTGCCGTGAACAGCGCTGCCCATTCCGCGGCATGGGGGGTGTGCAGAATCGGCCTGACGCGCAACATCGGTGTTCCTCCAGGAAATTGGCGGGGGTTTTCAGGGCAAATGCGGGTGCAGAAACCGTGGGACCGCGGGATCTTGATTCGATGCCCTACATGGGATGCTAGCAACCCGGCGCGGGTTTGCCGGGCCGGACTCGACACCGGGCAGCGCCGCGCCGGGTTAAAAGCGCCCGACCACGAAATGGCCACTCTGGAAACCGGAAGCACCCGCAACAGGCAACAGTGACACCCCGAATGGAGCCACACCACCCAGACCAGCGACATACCGATCAAACAGCAGGCGAGCCCTTAGCGTGTCAAGTGGTTCACATGGATATGGTTGCGCACCGCCGGGAAGTATCCATCGAGGTACCCGCTGGTGGTTGGGTGCAGGTTGAACGGATCGGTGAGGTTTACCGGGTTGAAGTAGATCCAGGAATCTAGGGCACCCAGGCCGTCGTTGTTGAACGGACCCAGCACCGGAACGAACTTGGCGCCGGTTCCATCTGCCGCTGTGCGGATCGCCCGGTTGAGCGAATCGCCAAGCTTGTTCATGTCTCGGGCCCGGCTTGCCGTGACCAAGGGCTGGTCGCCGTTGGAGGCCGTGAACAATCGCGGGTAACCCAGCACCAGGATGTCCCCGGGCGTCGCCGAGTCCAACAGCTGCAGGGTTTGGTGGGCCGAAGAAGCAATCGCCGGGATCGTGGAGGAACCCAACGCCAGGGCCTGATCACAGGCGGCGTCCGAACCCAATGTGCTGCACGCAAGAACCAGCCCCCTCAGATCCAGGTCGTTGGCGCCCAATGAAAGGGTGGTCAGGTCGGCGGTTGCCAGATAGGGCGCGATCAAGGGAACCACACCTGCGATTTGCGTGGTGGTCAGGCCGGCGCAGGCGGCATTCATTGTCAGGTTCACGTGGTCCATGGCCGCAATCTCGGTCACATGGGATGGCCCGTTGCCCTGCAAGCAACCAGGTAGCGGGCCGTAAGCCAGGCTTCCGGATCCGAACCCTGCGGAATACGAATCGCCGAGGTTGACGTAGTTCGCGACCCCCGAGGTGCTGGTTTCCGTGGGCGGGGCAAGCGCCGTGGCCGGTCCCACACCAGAGATGAACAAGGCGAATGCGGCGATGCCGGTGGCGAATGCGGTGAAAAGTCGAGGTGCTGGGGTGCAAGCCATGGGAAAGTTCCCCTTCTTCCAACATGGCGGGACGTCTTTGACGCGCCGCCGACTGCCCTAATTGTCGGGTGGACATGAGGGACACCGTGCCGTTGCCGGCGGGTATCGGTGGTTCCAACCCTTGGGCCCGAACCACCTCCCGGCCGTCTGGAAGGCGCAGCCGGTGTGGCGTGTGGCGTGCCCGATGCAGCAGGCACGCGCGCACAGCCCATCCTAGGGTTCCCTGACAACGGAAAACAGGGCTTGCATAAGAGCAAATGAGGATCATCGCACCACCGCGAGCTGGAACCTTCCGCCGGCATGCCCTCGGGACTGTCCAGCCGCGCCGTGCCGAGCGCGTCAGGAAAGGCGAAGGGCAGGGGGGCGGCTGGTGGCTTGCCCCATGCACGTGATGTCATGGTTCCCATGGCAATAGACCTTGAAGAACTCCTGGTACCCAACGAGGACGCGTGGCGATCCTGGCTGAACGAGAACCATGCTTCGCACCCCGGTGTGCAGCTGGTGCTCCACAAGAAGGGTGGCAGCGTCACCGAACTCACCTACGCGCAGGCCGTCGACCAGGCGCTGTGCTTCGGCTGGATCGACGGTCGGCGCAACGGCCGCGACGAGGAAAGCTTCAGCAACAGGTTCACGCCGCGGACCAAGAAGAGCAAGTGGTCAACCAAAAACGTGGAGACCATCGCGCGGTTGACGGAGGCCGGACTCATGGCACCCACGGGAGTCGCCGCAGTGGAGGCTGCCAAGGCCGACGGCCGCTGGGACAGCGCCTACGCAGGGCAGAAGGACGCGCAACTGCCCGCTGACTTCTTGGCGGCGCTGGAAGGGTATCCGGCCGCGCAGGAAAAGCTGGCAACCTTGGGCGGCGCCGAACGCTTCGCGATCTACTACCGGCTGCACACCGTCAAGCGCGAGGAAACCAGACGGAGGAAAATCGCTGAATACATCGCCAAGCTGGACGCCGGACAAGGCATCTTCTAGCTTTTGGCCGACGGGTTCCTGTTCGTCGACTTTGGCCGTCCTCCAAGCCTTTGGTGACCGCCCGTCACGAATGCCCAATGCCCTTCTGTCCTGGTCAATCCCGGTCTACGCTGGCATGGGTTAACACCTTCTAACTCAAAATGTTGTGCCGGGGCACCTGCCCGGAACGTATCCACGATGGAGGATTCATGCTGATCACTGATTCCGTAGCGCTTGTCACCGGCGGGGCCTCCGGCCTGGGTGCAGCGACGGCCAAGGCGCTCCACGATGCCGGGGCCTTCGTGGTCCTGCTGGACCTGCCATCTTCCAAGGGAGAAGAGGCAGCCGCGGCGCTGGGGGAGCGGGCCCGCTTCGTTCCGGCAGACGTGACCAACGAGGACGACGTCCGCGCGGCGATCGCGGCGGCCCAAGAGCTCGGCCCGCTGCGCGTGGTCGTCAACTGCGCCGGCGTCGCCACGCCGGGCAAGGTGCTGGGGCGTGAGGGAGTGCTGCCCCTGGCGAACTTCGAGAAGGTCATCGCGATCAACTTGACCGGCACGTTCAACGTGGTCCGGCTGGCTGCAGAGGCCATGGCCGCTGGCGAACCGGTCATCGACGAGGCAACGGGAACACCGGAGCGCGGCGTCATCATCAACACCGCCTCGGTTGCCGCCTTCGACGGCCAGATCGGCCAGCCCGCGTACTCCGCCTCCAAGGGCGCCGTCGCCGCGATGACGCTGCCGCTGGCCCGCGAACTGGCCCGCCACTACATCCGCGTCATGACCATCGCCCCGGGCATCTTCGAGACCCCGATGATGGCCTCGCTTTCCGCCGAGGCGCAGGCCTCGCTCGGCGCACAGGTGCCGCACCCTGCCCGCTTGGGCAAGCCCGAGGAATACGCGGCGCTGGTTTCCCACATCGTGTCCAACCAAATGCTCAACGGCGAAACCATCCGGCTCGACGGCGCCATCCGCATGGGGCCGAAGTAGCACGACGGTTCAGCGACGGAGGGCCTGCGGCGAAAACGCCGCAGGCCCTCCGTGGCTCCTACCGAAAACGGTTACGCCGGCAGCTGTTCCCCGGCGTTGACCGGGAAGGTCCAGGCGGTTTCCCGCGGCGGGAGCCGGGCACACCGCGTACGGCGAAAACGCCATCGGGTAGTTCAGCGTGCGGTTGAAATCGATGGCGACGGAACCGTCGGCGGCCGGGGCCGGGATGCCGACAAAGCGCCAGGCGGCTGTGCTCACGCCGTTGGTGGCGTCGCCAAAGGCCAGCACCAGCGAGCCGTTGTCGTTTTGGGTCGCCGCAAGGCGATGGGTCTGCCCGGCAAGCTCGAATTCGACCTCGCCCACCAGCTCGGCGGTGAAGTTCGCATCCTCGCGGAAACTGCCGATCGGCACCACTCGCGGGGACTCGAACGCGGTGAAGCGGCCCTGGACATTGAACGCGGGGTCGTACTCAAAGGTGGGCACGCCGGTGAACTCGCGCAGCGTGGGGTGGCTGCGGTTGCGGGTGCGGACCATGTACCGCCCGTCGCGCATGCCCAGCTCGACCAGGACGTCGCCGACGCGCACAAAGTGGATCGATTCGCCCTCGTCCAGCTGCTTCTCCAGCGTGCCGGACAGCGGCTCGCCGTCCGTGTCGGTGACGCCGTCCCCGGGGGCAAACACCGCACGGGCGCCGTCTGCGTCGGCGCTCCAGAGGCCGGGCAGCAAATCCAGCGCCCCGGGCGTGCCGGGCAGCCACTGGTAGCTGCTCAGGGTCAACCAGCCGAACTCCACGGCCAAACCCTCATTGCGCATGCGTCGCCACTGGACGAAATCTGTTGGTGCACTCATGGCTCCAGTCTGCCACCTTCGGCGGTCCCACCCCGGGGCGCGCCCACGCATTAAGCTGGGGGACATGCCTTCATACCGTGCACAACTGAACATCATGGGCCTGCGCCCGGGACATGCCCCGGAAGCCGTCATGGACGCGGCCGTGGCGGCGCTGGCCGAACGCCACCACGTGGATGCGAACCAGCTAGATGTGGTCGCCGGGGTCCCGCGCATCACCGTGCGCTACACCGTGGAGGACGACGGGCAGCCCGATGCCCGCGGCATCGAATCGGCCGCGCTGATGCGCGCGTCGGTGGAGCGCGTGGCGGTGACCGAAAAGCTGGTGGTGTTGCGCCGGGTCAAGGGTCGCTGGGTGGTGCTCCGGCGCTAATCGCCGGGCGCTGGAACTCCGGGTGTCAGAACTCCGTGCGCTTGCCGCGGGATGCCCGGTGCTCGGCATGGTTGATCTGGTAGCGGCGGTTCTCCGTGGCCACGAGCACCACGAATCCGACCATGGCGGCCAGCACCGCAACCCAGACCGACCGGTCGGGGCCAACCAGCCGTGGCACCAGCAGCCAGAACATGCCCCAGGCGAAGCCCGAGGCCAGGACGATGCGCCCGCGTTCGGTCCTGGACAGATTTGTGGCAACGTAACCGAGGCCCAAAACGATCAGACAGGCAAAGACGTCAGGGAACACGAACACGTTCCAGGACTGCAAGAGCTCGGCAAAGGACGAGGCCGACACCACCAGGAAGAAACCGGCCATCAGCCCAGCCGGGGCGTCGGCGAGCATGCGTTCCATGTCGCTCCGGGCCGTGTGGCTGTTCAGTTCACGCACCGTCACCCACAACAACCCCGCGGTCAGGGTGGCCGCGCAGAAGGCAAGGAAAAGGGACCCTGCGTTCACCGACACCAGCCACAGCACGGACGCGGCCAGCGCCAGCGGGAAGGTGCGGCCCACGGCGCGCTGGCGCACTGCCGAGCTCTGCGAGGGCCGCCACGCATACAACGCGGCCGCGAGCGACCAGAAGGCAATCACCGGCACCAACGTGTAGGCGGCGGGCGCCAGGGACAACAGCGTGTCGTGGCCGGGAACGGATCCCGACACCAGCGCACCGATTCCGAGGATCGACACGATGGCCATGATTGCGGCGGCAAGCGTGAAGAGTGAGCGCCGGATGGTGTCCTGCGCGGTGGCTTCCGGGTTGGGGGAGGTGTCGGGCAGGGTGTAGGGGGCGACGTAGAGGGGTTCGACAAGGGCCTGTTGCCGGTCGATTGCCGCCTTGGCGCTTGCCACCAAGGCGGCAAGCTCGTCGGGAGTCGCCGGTGTCCGGGTCGGTGCCGGCCGTGGTGCGTCGGGCAAGGCTACCGGGCTGGACGGCTGGACGGGGATGACGCGTTGCTGTTCCAAGCGTTGCTGTTCGAGACGCCGTTGCTCGATGCGCTGTTGTTCAAGCAGCTGATGCTCCAGGAGCCGCTCTCGGCGTTCCTCCTCGAGGAGCTGCCGTTCGGCGAGTTCCTGCTCGGCACGGAAGCGGGCGGCGTGTTCGGCTTCGTCGCGTTTGGCCGCCTCGGCCAGGGCCTCGGCATGGGCGGCATCCATCAGCCGGGTCCGTTCGCGAGCCTCGACCGTCCGTGCGCGTTCGGCCCGTGCCCGGACCAGCCGGGCCTTGAACCTTGTGGGGGAGGTGTAGATCTTGTCGCCGATCTGCTGCCACTCCGGCTCGGGCAACGAATCCAGCCACTGGTTGACCGGCGAGAAACCTCCGGAGACAGCTGCCGCCTCGCGCGTGCCGAGCGGGGCGGGGGGATCCGTCGGCGGCGCAGTGCCCGGGCCGGCCGCGGGAATCAGCGGGGCCGTGGATGGCTTGGGCGGGATTG
>CAWFRB010000018.1:0-31149 GCA_963818105.1 uncultured Actinomycetota bacterium
GGGGCCAAGGAAACCAAGAAGGGCATTTCCATCACCTACGGCGAGCCGGTATTGCTGTTCATCCCGGCCGCGGATTCCAAGGACAAGGTCAGCGTCGTCGCTGCCGAGGTCGTCACCAGGCGTGCCAGCCTGCTGAAGTAGCCACGGCGGGCCCGTTCGGGCCGGCCGGGCCAAGGCGGAGTGGATCAAATGAAAATTTCGGTCCACTTCGCCTTTCTTGTGGGCGCAGGTTTTCCCAGCGGGCGTGCTGCGGCCTAAAGTAGAAGCATGACCTCCAGCATGCCTGAACCCACTGCACCATCCTCACGCGGCGCCATTGATCTGGCGGCCCTGAAAAAGGTTCACCCGGAGCAGGTCGATGCTCCGGAGAACAACGCCCCCAGCTGGGTGCGCACGATCGACCAGGCGCTCTTCCCCGAGATCGTTGCCCTCTCCCAGCAGGTTCCGGTGATCGTATCCCTCGGCAGCCCGCGCTCTCCGGCCTCGGTGCAGCTCGACGGGTTGCTGGCCTCGGTGGTCAACGCCAAGAACGGCTCCGTCGTCATGGCCACCGTCGACGCCGAAACCGAATCGACGATCGCCCAGGCATTCCAGGTCACCCAAATTCCCTCGGTCATCGCGCTGATCAACGGCCAGCCCGTTCCGATGTTCCAGGGCAGTGCCGAGGTCTCGCAGATCCAGTCGCTGCTCGACGAACTGCTTTCCCTGGGCATCCAGAACGGCGTGGCGGGCACCGTTGCGCCCTTCAGCACCGGGTCGGCGCCCGCCGAGGCGCCGCTGCCGCCGCTGCACCAGGCCGCCCTTGAGGCCATCGAGGCCGGGGATTTCCAGGCCGCCGAGATCGCGTACAAGCACGCCCTGAACGACAAGCCCAACGACACCGACGCCGCGATCGGCCTGAACCAGGTGCGCCTGCTCATGCGCACCCAGGACCAGGACCTGGCCGCCGTCCGCGCCGCGGGCGCCGCCAACCCCGACGACCTCGAGGCCCAGCTGGCCGTTGCCGACATGGACGTCGTCGGCGGACACGTCGAGGACGCGTTTGGCCGGCTGGTGAACTTCATCGGCCGCAACTTCGGCGACGAGCGCGAGGCCGCCCGGGCACGCCTGGTCGAGCTGTACTCGATCGTGGGCGTCCACGACGAGCGCGTCGTGGCATCGCGCCAGAAGCTTGCGCGCGTGCTCTTCTAGCAAGACCCGGCGGTCGATTCCGCCGTGGCACGTGAACGGGGAGGCCGGTCAGATTGACCGGCCTCCCCGTTTTCCGTCTTCTTGGCGTCGCCGGATTCTCAGCTGCCGGACCAGCGCCGCAGCGTGCTGTTGAGCAGTCCGATGAGCACCGCGGTCCACCAGCAGGCCTGGGACACGCTGAGGGCGAGCACCAGCCGGGCGCGCAGGCCTCGGGCGACCTCGCCGAACCTGGTGGTGCCGGGCATGGCCAGCAGCCGGTGCATGAGCGGGGCGATGGCCAGGCCGTTGAGCATGATCACCAGCACGCAGACCAGCTTCACCCGCGTGGGGACGCTGCCGAGGTCAGGGTTGATGAACGCGCCGGAGGCCAGCAGCATGGCCAGCCCGCCCCAGATCAGCGGCTTGGCAGCCGACTCGAGCCGGCCGGGCTCGTGGATCTCGCGCTTGCCCAGCAGCCAGAGCAGGCCGATCCAGTCGATCACCAGGATGGTGCCGAACGAGACGACCAGCGACAGGATGTGCACGGCGAGCCCGATGCGGTGCACCTCCTGGGCGGTGTCCAGGAAGTGGCCGACGAGCACGGAGGCCGACCAGCCCGCCGTGCACAGGAGGGCCAACGACACGCCCCTGGCCCGACCTGTCCGCGAGGCCGTGGCCGGGGGAAGATGCGGGCTCGCGGGCGGCCGCTTCCTCGGCGGGAAGCGCGGGCTCCTCGGCGGCAGGCGCCTGCGCCAGGGAACCGATCATGGTTGTTCCTTCACGGTGGCGTCGGTGGCGCGGAGGGGCCGCCGGTTTGCGAGGAGTCGTTCGGCCAGGTTCATGGCCCGGGTGGCGAGCGCGCCGTAGGCGATGCCGACCACCAGCGAGACCGCAACGGCCAGGGCCGCGTACTGCTTGTCGAACAGCGGGAAGACCAGCCAGTGGGTGACGTAGATGTACAGCGAGGCCCCGGCCAGCACCGCGACGGCCCGGTGCAGGAAGCGCGGCACGGGGATGGTCCCGATCCAGATGAGCATCAGCATGCCCACCATGATCGTGTTGTTGCGCAGGTCGTTGTCGAACAGCCCGGGGACGGAGAGCAGCGTCACCGCCGAGACGGCCGCGCGCTGCCACGCGGTGCGGGATGCCGCGGCGGCCCAACCCAGGGCGAAGAGCCACAGCATCGGGCCCTGCCACGGCATCGGGAGGACAACCACGTCGAAGCGCAGCAGCAGGTCGAGCCCCGCCAGCGCCATCGGGAACGCCCAGGGCCACCTGCGCAGGAGCCGGTCGGCGGCCGGGATGGCCAGCAGCGCGGCAAGCCCCAGCAGGATGTAGACAAGTGCCTCCACGAACCAGAAGTGCGCGTATCGGTCCACTTCATCGGTCCCAGCACCGAGTTCAGCAGGAGCACGTTTTTCCAGCTGTATTTGTCGAGTCGCCATGAAGGCGAACGCGATGACAGCCACGGTGGGCACCACGATCCGCGCCACGGCGCGCAGCTGCCGGCGCAGCCGCTCCCGCCGCGTGCCGGCCAGCATGAAGCGCGCAAAGTTGTAGCCGGCCAGTCCCATGAGCACATGGGCCGTGCCCTGCCACTTGAACAGGCCGATGTGCGAGGAAATGATGAAGACGATCGCCACCGCGCGCAGCACGATCCCGGTGTCCATCGGCGGCACCAGCGAGCGCAACGCGCGCAGGGCCTTGTTGCCCGTTTCCTCCCGCCGCGGCGCCGCGGCCAGGGCCTCCAGCTCCGCCACCGGCATCAGGTGCCATCCCGGCGGCAGCGTGCCCATCAGCTGCTCAAGCCGGACGGAGGCCGCGACGTAGGACAGCGAATCGCCGCCCAGGGACACGAACGTGTCGGTGCCGTCGATGTCCCCGCGCTCCAGCGCGTCGGCGATCGCCAGCCGGACGGTGTCCCGCCGCGGGTCCGCCTTCCGCGAAGGGTCGGCGGATGGGGTCGCGCCGCCGGGGCAGCGAGCGCCTGCCGGGGGCGGGCGTGCCGCCCATGGCCAGCACCGCGGGGTAGTCGGGTTTGCCGTTGGCCAGCCGGGGGAGTTCCTCCGCCGGGTGCAGGGCGAGGGCCCCGCGGGGAAGCCCGAGCTCCCGGGCCAGGATCCCGGCGAGCATCGGCAGGTCGTGTTCGCCCTCGACGGCCGCAACGATTCCCTCGTCGGTGCCCGCGACAGCCGCGGCAACGCCCAGGGCGGTGAGCTTCCGCTCCACCTGTCCCAGGTCCACGCGCAGGCCGACGATCTTCACGAAGCGGCTGCGCCTGCCGGTGATTTCATACAGGCCCTCGGGGGTGCGTCGGGCCAGGTCGCCGGTGTGCAACCTTTCCACGGTGCGCCCGGCGGCCAGGTCCTCGGGGGACTCGGCATAGCCGAGCATGACGTTGGGTCCGGTGTAGACCAGTTCGGAGGCGTCCAGCCCGGGAACCGGTTCAAGGTGGAATTCGCCGCCCGGGATGGGCACGCCGATGGACGCGGGGTTGGCCTCCGCGAGGTCCGGCGGAAGGTAGGCCATGCGCGCGGTGGCCTCGGTCTGCCCGTACATGACAAACAGGTCCCAGCCGCGGCTCTGGCCCAGCTGCGCGTAGGAGCGCACCTTCTGGGGGGCCAGGCGGCCGCCCGCCTGGGTGATGTGGCGCAGGGACGGCAGCTCCATGTCGGCGAACCCGACCCGTTCCAGCAGGTCGAAGGTGTAGGGGACGGCGGCGAAGGACGTCACCTTCCGGGAATGCATGAGCTCCCAGAAACACGGGTCGACCACCGATACGTTGGTCAGCGCGATCGCCGCGCCCACGGCCAGGTGGCTGTTGACCACCGACATGCCGTAGCAATAGGACAGCGGCAGCGTCGTGGCAGCCGCGTCGCCGGGGCGCAGGTCGAGGTAATCGGCAATGGCCCGCGCGTTGGCCTGGATCCCGGCGGCGGAGAGCCGGACCAACTTGGGGGAGCCGGTGGAGCCCGAGGTGCTGAGCAGCAGCGCCAGTTCGGGGTGCAGCCGGTGGCCGGTGCCCTCGCGCCGCTCCTGCACCAGGGATGCCTGCCCGGCCGAGGTGATGACAACGTCCGGGTCGTAGGCCTCAACCAGTGCGGCCGAGGCGTCGCCCCCGCCCGAGGGGAGGACCAGCAGCGGGTGTCCGGCGGAGAGCGCGGCAAGATAGGCCACCAGCGACGGCAGGGAGTTCTCGGCCTCGAGCGCCACAAGGCGTCGAACCGGTCCGAGGGACCGCGCGGTCGACTCCACCTGGGCGGCAAGCTCGGCATAGCTCAGCGACCCGTGGTCGTGGTGGATCGCGGTCCGGTCCCCGAAGCGCGCCAAATCGGCGGCGAAGGAGACTGCGGCCAAGGGGGCCGCGGCTAGGTCAGATTGTGTTGTCATCGCCCAATAATTTATTAGGCATGGCTAACCTAATGCAAATGGATTAGCTCCCTCGGGCATGCCCTTAGTCGTCAACCTTCGGGCTGACGTCCGGATTAGTCCGTTGGGATGACTCCCCGGGACACGTCACACTGGTACTTTTTAGCCATGAGCAACTCTTACCTGGATCCCGGCACGGCGGCCCTGTCGATTCGTTCGCTGGGCAAGCGATTTGGCGAGAAGATCGCCGTGAACGGCATCTCCCTGGATGTGCCCACCGGGTCGTTCTTTGGCCTGGTGGGGCCCAACGGCGCCGGCAAGACCACCGCCCTGTCCATGGCCACCGGGCTCATGCGCCCCGACGCCGGGCAGGTGTGGATCCACGGGATCGACGTCTGGGCCGAACCCGCGAAGGCCAAGGCCTCCCTGGGCGTGCTTGCCGACGGCGTGCGCCTTTTCGACAGGCTCTCGGGCCGCCAGCTCGTCACCTACTCGGGGCTGCTGCGCGGCATGGACCGGGCCACGGTCGATACGCGCACCGACGACCTGCTGCGCGTGCTGGACCTGGCCGACGCGGGAAGCAAGCTGGTCGTCGACTACTCGGCCGGCATGACCAAGAAGATCGCGCTGGCCACCGCGCTGATCCATTCCCCGCGCGTGCTGGTGCTCGATGAGCCGTTCGAGGCCGTCGACCCGGTCTCGGCGGCGAACATCCGCGACATCCTGTCCGACTACGTCGCGCACGGCGGCACCGTCATCGTCTCCTCGCACGTGATGGACCTGGTCCAGCGCATGTGCAGCCACGTCGCGGTGATCGCCAACGGCAACCTGCTGGCCGCGGGATCCGTGGACGAGGTCCGCGACGGGATGTCCCTGGAAGACCGCTTTGTCGACCTGGTCGGCGGGCGCGGATCGAATGAGGGACTCTCGTGGTTGCACACCTCCTAAGCCTCAAGCTCCTGCTGCTGCGCAATTCCTTCAGGCGCAGCCCCTGGCAGCTGGTCGGCGTCATCATCGGCGGGCTCTACGGCCTGGGCCTGATCATCGCGCTCGATTGCCGCCCTGGTCTACGCGGCCACCCTGGACACGGCCGACATCCTCATGTACCTGGTGCTGGCCGTTTCGGCAATCACGCTGGGCTGGGCGATCATCCCGCTGGTGGCCTTCGGCGTGGACCTGACCCTTGACCCGGCGCGCTTCACGACCTTCACGATCTCCCGGCCGAAGCTCGCCGCGGGGCTGCTGCTCTCCGGCTTCATCGGCATCCCGGGCCTGCTCACCCTGCTGCTTCTGGGCTCGCAGTTCCTGGCCTGGCGCTTCGACGCGGCGGCGCTGGCGGCCGCGGTGGTCTGCGGCGTGCTGGCGGCACTCATGTGCCTGGCCCTGGCCCGGCTGACCACCACCTCCATGACCCGGCTGACCGGCTCGCGGCGGTTCCGGGACGTCGCCGGCATCGTCGCGATCGTCCCGCTGATCATGCTGGGCCCGATCATCGGAACCGTTTCCGGCGGATTCGAATCGGCGCTCGGCTGGCTGCCGCGGCTCGCCGACGTGCTGGCCTGGACTCCGCTGGGCGTCTTTGCCGCCGTCCCGGGCGACCTGGCCTCCGGGGCGCCGCTGGTGGGCCTGCTGCGCTTCGTGCTCGGGCTGGCCTACCTCGGCGTGGTGGTGTGGGCGTGGGAGCGTTCGCTGCACCAGGCCATGGAGACGCCGGTCGCCCCGTCCGCCAGCACCAAGGCCGTGGGAATGGGGCTCTTCAACTTCTTCCCGGCCACGCCGACCGGCGCCGTCGCGGCCCGCGCGCTGACCTACTGGCTCAAGGACCCGCGCTACGCGGCAAGCATCGTGATCGTCCCGCTGCTGCCGGTGATCCTCTGGTTCGCGTCCTCGAACTCGGGGACCGGAGCGCTCATGCTGGGGCTCGGCCCGTTCCTGGCCATCCTGTTGGCCTTCTCGATCTCCGCCGACGTCTCCTACGACTCGACGGCGTTCTCCCTGCACGTGCTCACGGGCGTCAGCGGCGTGGCCGACCGTGCCGGGCGGGTCATCGCCTGTGCCATGTTTGCGCTGCCCGTGACGCTGCTGGCCGCGATCCTGCCCCCGGTCTTCCTGGGGCGCACGGACCTGCTGCCCGCCATGATCGGGCTGTCCGCTGGGGGCGCTGTTCTCCGGATTCGGCGTCGCCTCGGTCTCCTCGGCCCGATTCACCTACTCGGTGCCGCTGCCGGGGGACAGCCCCTTCAAGACCCCGCCGGGCGCCGGCGCGCGCATGGCCGTGGTGCAGCTGTGCACCTTCGGCATCATGTTCGTCCTCCTGGTTCCGGCCCTGGGCCTCACCGTCGCGCAGCTCGTCACCGGGCAGGCGATCTACGGCTGGCTGGCGCTGCCGGTCGGGATCGTCCTCGGTGTGGTGCTGCTCATTCTCGGCATCCGGCTGGGCGGCCGCTGGCTGGAAAACCGCATGCCGGAACTGATGCAGGCGGTCATGGTCAACAAATAGGCATCCGGTGGTGCGACTTACCGCACCACCGGATTTCGACCTGTTTCGGTGTCCGGGTTGTTAGACTGGTGGACATGAGCATGCCCCTAGATCCGTTCAAAGACGACCCGCGTACAACTTCCGGCGGCGGTGCCACGACCATCGAGCGCACCGAAGTTGCCCAGGAAGTGGAGGCCGGCGACCACGAGCGCTTTGCCCACTATGTGCGCAAGGAAAAGATCATGGAGTCCGCCTTCTCCGGCGACCCGGTGATTGCCCTGTGCGGCAAGGTCTGGGTTCCGGGCCGCGACCCGAACAAGTTCCCGGTCTGCCCGGAATGCAAGGAAATCTACGAGTCCCTCTCCGGCGGCGGAGACAAGGGCAAGAAGTAACACCCCACACCAATCAAGTCCCTGGCCAACCCGTGCGCTTTTGCGCGGGCGATGGTTCCCGAGCGCCACGGAGGGTGTGTGCATGACAGATACGTTGTTCTCCCTTGGAGACAAACTGCCCATGGAGGATCGTCTTCCTCCGGCTTATCCCGAACGAGCTGCCTGGGGCACCGGCCCCAAGCTGCGTGCCTGGCAGGCGGAGGCGCTTAGCAAGTACTTCACCACCGAGCCGAAGGACTTCCTGGCCGTGGCAACGCCCGGTGCAGGCAAGACCACCTTCGCGCTGCGCCTGGCCAAGGTGCTGGTCGACGCCAAGACCGTCAACCGCATCATCGTCGTGGCACCCACCGACCACCTCAAGAAGCAGTGGGCGGATGCCGCGGGCCGCGTGGGCCTGTCCATCGACCCCAACTTCAAGAACGCGGACGGCCGCCACGGCGACGGCTACATCGGCGTGGTGCTCACCTACGCCCAGGTGGCCTCCAAGCCGCTGCTGCACCGCGCCAAGACCGAGGCCGCGCGCACCCTGGTGATCCTGGACGAGATCCACCACGGCGGCGACGCGCTTTCCTGGGGCGACGGCATCCGCGAGGCCTTCGAGCCCGCCACCCGCCGCCTGGCGCTGACCGGAACCCCGTTCCGCTCCGACACCGCGGCGATCCCCTTCGTCGACTACGTCGAGGGCAACGACGGCATCCGCCGTTCCAAGGCCGACTACACCTACGGCTACGGCAACGCCCTGAAGGACCACGTGGTCCGCCCGGTGCTGTTCATGGCCTACTCCGGATCCATGCGCTGGAAGACCAGCGCCGGCGAGGAAATGGAAGCCCAGCTCGGCGAGGGCTTCACCAAGGACATCACCGCGCACGCCTGGCGCACCGCGCTGGACCCGGCCGGCGACTGGATCCCCTCGGTGCTCGAGGCCGCGGACAAGCGGCTGACCCAGGTCCGCCGCACCGTGCCCGACGCCGGCGGCCTGGTCATCGCCACCGACCACGAGGACGCCCGCGCCTACTCGGCGCAGCTGGAGAAGATCACCGGCGAAAAGGTCACCACGATCCTTTCCGACGACGCCGGCGCCTCGAAGAAGATCGACGAGTTCTCCGCCGGCGACAGCCGCTGGATGGTTGCCGTGCGCATGGTGTCCGAAGGCGTCGACGTGCCGCGCCTGTGCGTGGGCGTGTATGCGACGTCGACCTCCACCCCGCTCTTCTTCGCCCAGGCCATCGGCCGCTACGTGCGAAGCCGGAAGCGCGGCGAGGTCGCCAGCGTGTTCCTGCCCTCGGTGCCGATCCTCATGGCCCTGGCCAACGAGATGGAAGCCGAGCGCGACCACGCGCTGGACCGCCCCGAAAAGCACGTCGAGGACCCGGACTACAACCCCGAGGATGCGCTCGTCGCCGAGGCCAACCGCGAGGAAAAGGCCAGCGACGAGCTGAACAAGCAGAAGTTCGAGGCGCTGCATTCCAACGCGTCCTTCGACCGCGTGCTCTTCGACGGCGGCGAGTTCGGCACCGGCGGCGCCGTGGGCTCCGAGGAGGAACAGGACTTCCTGGGCATCCCCGGGCTCCTGGACGCCGACCAGGTGGGCGTGCTGCTGCGCCAGCGCCAGGCCGAACAGGTCACCCGGCGCAAGGTGCGCAAGAGCCACGAGGAGGCCGCGGCGGCACCGGTCATCGACCACCGCGCGCTCATGGACATGCGTTCCCAGCTCTCGAAGAACGTGTCGGCGTGGAGCGCACGCACCGGAACCCCGCACGGGGTCATCCACACCAAGCTGCGCGAGGTCTGCGGCGGCCCGGCCGTGGCGCAGGCCAACGCCGAGCAGCTGCAAACGCGCCTGAACAAGCTGCAGGGCTGGTTCATCGGCAAGAAGTAGCAGTTGCATGCACCAAGGGTGCGCACCGAACGGAAGATCATTCCGGTTGGTGCGCACCCTTAGTTTTTGATCGACGGCAAGAGCATCGCCGACGTCGAACGTTGTGCATTCGATGTCGGCAAGCAACAGCACACGGCATCACCGGATGTCCCGACCATCGGGGCGCCCACCACCAGCGGGAACGCATCGAGAACAACAGACAGGATCCGGCGCATGGGAACGACTATCGGCTTGGCCGAACCAACTACCTCCTTCGAAGGGCACCTCACCTTCGGCAGCATCCTGGAGTCATCCGGGATCGCCCCGTCCCAGGTGCTGCTCATCCGGCACACCTACAAGACGGACGGCTTGACCGGGCCGGAGGACCTCACGCCGGAGAAGATCATGGCGTACGTCCGCGAGCAGAGCTCCGTGGTCTACAAGTTCCCCAAGGATCCGCCGCGCATCTGGCTGAACTTCATCGCGGCCGGCGGCACCCGCTGCAGGTTCATCGGTGCCTACGAGAATCACGGCGAATCGGATGCCGAGCGAACCGAAACCCGGCGCTTCTACAACCTCACGCCGTCGGATTGCCTCGCCGCATTCCGCGACCGACTGGTCATCGACTGGGGCACGGGAGCCATCAACTGGGCCAAACGCGGTGAATCAGGAATCGGCCTTCAGGTCACCGAAATCGCAGACGCCCAAGCAGAGGCGTTCCCCGGTTTCGAGAACCTGTTGCTCTCGTTCAGCGAGTTGCAGGCCGTCATTGAGGACTCCCGCTACGGGGCCTGGCGGGAAGTGCTCAAGTCCGTGCAAGGCATCTACCTGATTGCCGACACCAGCACCGGGCAGCTGTACGTGGGGAAGGCCGACGGGGCGGAGCGGCTCCTGGGCCGCTGGGGCTCCTATGCGAAGACCGGCCACGGCGGCAACGTCGCGCTGCGCGAACTGGATGCCCTGGACATGTCGCACCGAAAGCACTTCCAGTTCAGCATCCTGAGGGTGTTCAGCCCCGGCACCTCGACGGCGGAGGTCGATGCCGCCGAGGCGCACTACAAGCGTGCGTTTCTCACCAGGCAGTTCGGGTTGAACCGAAACTGACGCGCGGTGCGGGCGCCGGTCCGTCAGCCCAGGGTCAGCACCGTGACGCCGGCGGCGCGCAGTTCCTCGAAGACGGCTGCATTGTTGGCCGGATCCACCGCGGCGGTCAGCGGGGAAATCACCGTGGTGTTGAAGCCCTGCGCCCCGGCATCAAGGGCCGTGGCGCGCACGCAGTGGTCGGTGGCGATGCCCACCACGTCCACGGCGGTGATGCCCCGTTCGCGCAGCCAGTCGCCCAGCAGCGGGCCGGACTCGTCCTCGACCCCGGCGCCGGCGAGGGCCATGCGCCCCTCGAAGCCCGAGTAGGCCGCGTTGTAGCGCCCCTTGAGGAACGCCGCATCGACCAGGTGCACGGCCGGTGCCAGGTTCGGGTGGAGGGCCGCGCCGTCGGTGCCGGCGACGCAGTGCACGGGCCAGGAATCCACGAAGTCCGGTGTGTCGGAGAAGTGGCTTCCCGGATCCATGTGCCAGTCCTGCGTGGCAACAACCGCGGAATAGCTCGCGCGCCGCGCCAGCAGGTCCTCCGCGATGGCGGTTGCCAGCAGGGAGCCGCCGGCCACGGCGAGGGAACCGCCCTCGCAGAAGTCGTTCTGCACATCCACGATGACCAGCGCACGCGGCGCTGGGTGCTGCGCCGCGGGGGAGTCGGTCTGGTTCAGTGGTTCGTTGCTCATGGTTGCTTTCCTTTCGGTGTGTGCACAACGCTGCCGGCGGGCACCGGCCCGGGGTCAGTCGATGTAAACGGTCGGGATGACCGGCTCGCCGCGCTGCAGGCGCCGCGAGCTGCCGGGCATCTCCAGGATGGAGTCCTTGTGGCGCTGGGTTGCCCGGCGCACGCCCTCGGCGCCCATCCAGCCGTCCTGGATCTCGCCGTTGATCGACGAACTGCTGCAAGCAGCACGCGGTCGTTGGCGTCCGCTTCCGGCAGCTCCCCGACGCCGACCAGTTCCTCGGTGGCGCGCCCGCGCTCGTTGAGCCGGCGCAGCGCGAACTTGCGCCCGCCCACGGAGGCCTTGTTCTTCGCGGCCTTGGCGACCGAGACGAATTCGCCCGCGTCGTTGTGGCGGGCCACCAGCTTGTAGACCATCGAGGCGGTCGGGTGCCCGGAGCCGGTGACCAGCGAGGTGCCCACGCCGTAGGCGTCGACGGGGGCGGACTGCAACGCGGCGATCGCGTACTCGTCCAGGTCGGAGGTGACCAGGATGCGGGTGTTCTCGTTGCCGAGGTCATCGAGCAGGTCGCGGACCCAGCGGGCCTGTTCCACCAGGTCGCCCGGAATCCAGGCGCACGGCGCCGAGCTCCGGGCCGGCGACCTCGACCGCGGTCCGCACGCCGTTCTCCACGTCGTAGGTGTCGACCAGCAGCGTGGTGCCCGCGCCCATGGATGCGACCTGGGCCTTGAAGGCGGCGCGCTCGGAATCGTGGAGCAGCGTGAAGGAGTGGGCCGCGGTGCCGACGGTCTTCAGCCCGTAGCGGTGGCCGGCCTCGAGGTTGGAGGTCGAATCGAAACCGGCGATGATCGCGGCGCGTGCGGCGGCAACCGCCGATTCCTCGTGGGTGCGCCGCGATCCCATTTCGATGCACGGGCGGGTGCCGGAGGAGGCGATCATGCGCGAGGCGGCGGAGGCGATCGCCGAGTCGTGGTTCAGCGCCGAGAGGATGAAGGTCTCCAGCACGCAGGCCTCGGCGAAGGTCGATTCGACGATCAGCACGGGCGAGTTGGGGAAGTAGATTTCCCCCTCGGCGTAGCCGTAGATGTTTCCGCTGAAGGAGAAATTGCGCAGGTAGTCGAGGGTCGTCTCGTCCACCACGTGGGTGTCGCGCAGGAAGGCCAGCTGTTCCTCGCCGAAGCGGAACTCCTTGAGCCCCTCCAGGATGCGCCCCGTTCCCGCGACCACGCCGTAGCGACGGCCCTCCGGCAGGCGGCGGGCGAAGGCCTCGAACACGCTGGGCCGGTGGGCCGCGCCGGAGTGCAGGGAGGCCTGCAGCATGGTGAGCTCATAGTGGTCGGTGAACAGGGAGGTTGGCTGCTGCCACATGCGGTTGGCTCCTCGCAATGGGGAAGTGGCGGGGCCGCGCCGGGCGCGCCCCACGGGCTCGTGTTGCCGGTGGTCGGCCGCATGTGAGCTGGTCAGGAGCGTGCCGCGCCGCCGGTGTCTTAGTAGATACTCTAGACCTGCCGGACCGCTTTCCGCCCCTTCGTGGCCGGGCGCACGCAGTGCTCGGCCCGGCGCGGAGGCGGGCGGGTGCCGCGCACGGCGGTTCGCACGGACCCCGCGCGGTCGTAGAATGGGAGCATGCCATTCATGACTGCGATGCCCGATGTGCTTGAGCACGTAGAGCAGGCCCAAGCGCTGCAAGCCGACCAACCCTACGTCCTGATCGTCTGGAACGACCCGGTCAATCTGATGAGCTACGTCAGCTACGTCTTCCGCTCCTACTTCGGCTACTCCGAGGCCAAGGCCGACGAGCTGATGATGCAGGTGCACCAGCAGGGCCGCAGCGTGGTTTCCACCGGCACCCGCGAGAAGATCGAGGCCGATGTCGCGGCCATGCACGGCTTCGGCCTGTGGGCGACGCTCTCCAAGGCGGACGCCGCATAACCATGGCACGAGCGTTCAAGAACACCATGCGCGGGTACTCCGCATCCCTGGAGAGTGCCGAGCGCAAGCTGTTGCGCGGACTCTTTGAAGACGTCATCCAGCTGCTGGAACCCGAACGCGAGGCGGACGAGGACCCGTTGTGGGCGATGGTCGGCCTTGACCCCAACGCCCACAAGGACCACTTCGCGGCCCCCACGGACCCGGCCACCAAGCGCCTGCTTCCCGACGCGGACCCGAACGACCCGATCGCGGCGCTGGAATTCCGCCGCCTGAGCGAACGCGGCATCAGGGAACGCAAGATCGGTGCGCTGCGCGAGGCCGCGCTGCTCATGGAGTCCTCCACGGTGCTGCTCAGCGACGGAGACGGCCCCGCGCTTTGCCGCGGCCATCAACGACGTGCGCCTGGTGCTGGCCGAGCGGCTGGGCCTGGAAACCGAGGAAGACGCCGAGCGCATCCACGCCCAGGACGACTGGTCCAAGGCCGACACCGTCGACGAGTACCTCGCCCTTGTCTACAATTTCGTCACCTGGCTGCAGGAATCCCTCATGCAGGCCATGCTGAAATCTTTGTGAGCTGGGCTACAGTGTGGCGCGCTTGCTAGTTGTTGGGCGCGCCCACCTAGTAGTCTTTCGTAAACCATGACAAGTGCGTCCACCAGCGAAATGTTCCCACTCGACAGGCCCCGGGCCAATGCCCCGCTCGGCATCTTTGATTCCGGCGTCGGGGGCCTGACCGTTTCGCGTGCCATCATCGACCAGCTTCCCGGCGAATCCACCATGTACGTGGGGGACACCGCGAACTCGCCCTACGGGCCGCTTCCCATCGCCGAGGTCCGCGCCAACGCGCTCGGCGTGATGGACGAACTGGTCGACGCCGGGGTCAAGCTCCTGGTCATCGCCTGCAACTCCGCCTCCGCCGCCGTCCTGCGCGACGCCCGCGAACGCTACACCGCCCGCTACGGCATCCCCGTGGTCGAGGTCATCCAGCCCGCGGTGCGCCGCGCCGTCTCCGCCACCCGCAACGGCAAGATCGGCGTCATCGGCACCCTGGCCACCGTCGGATCGCGCGCCTACGAGGACGCCTTCGCCGCGGCCCCGCACCTGTCGGTCACCTCCGTGGCCTGCCCGCGCTTCGTCGAGTTCGTCGAGAACGGCATCACCACCGGCACCGAGCTCATGGAAACCGCCGAGGAATACCTGGCCCCGCTGAAGGCCGCCGGCGTCGACACCCTGGTGCTCGGCTGCACCCACTACCCTTTGCTCACCGGCGTGATCTCCTACGTCATGGGCGAGGACGTCACCCTGGTTTCCAGCGCCGAGGAAACGGCCAAGGACGTCTACCGCGCGCTGATGCGCCACGACCTGGCCCGCGACGAGGCCGCCGCGCCCACGCACCAGTTCCTGGCCACCGGGAACGCGGCAAGTTTTGAGGTTTTGGCCCGGCGTTTCCTGGGCCCCGAGGTTTTGGCGGTTGAACAGGTCGACCACGTCGCCGCCCACTATCCGACCGGCTCCATTGCCATGATCACTCCGGCAATGGTCGCCCTTTCGAAAGCGAGTGTGTCATGAAGCTGACGATCATAGGCTGTACCGGGTCATTCCCCGGCCCGGGATCGCCCGCCTCCTGTTATCTTGTCAGTGCGTTCGACGGTGAACGCCAGTGGAAGATCCTGCTGGACCTGGGCTCCGGGGCGCTTGGCGTGCTCCAGCGCTACACGGACATCAAGGACCTGGACGCGATCTTCATCTCGCACCTGCACCCGGACCACTGCATGGACCTGTGCGGCATGCACGTGGCCATCCGCTGGGATCCGGCCGGCTGGGGGCGCGAGCGCATGCTGGTGCACGGCCCCGCGGCGACCGCGGACCGCATGGCCACCGCCTACGGCCTGCCGCTGGAGGAGGGCATGCACCCGGACTACGACTTCCAGAACTGGAAGGCCCACGAGCCGGTGAAGATCGGCCCGTTCTCCATCACCCCGTACCCGGTGCTGCACCCCATCGAGGAGTCCTACGCGCTGCGCGTCGAGGCCACCGAGCCGATGGCCGACGGCACCATGCGCACCTCCGTGCTCACCTACTCCGGCGACACCGATTCCTGCCCGGGCCTCATCGAGGCAGCCCAGGGCGCGGACATGTTCCTCTGCGAGGCCGCCTTCCAGGAGGGCCGCGACGATTCCATCAAGGGCGTGCACCTGACCGGCCGGCGCGCCGGCCAGGCCGCGACGGAGGCCGGCGTCGAGCGCCTGCTGCTGACCCACATCCCGGTCTGGACCGACATCAACACCGTGGTCAACGAGGCCAAGGAGGTCTACTCCGGCGGCATCGCCGTGGCGGTCTCCGGCGTCACCTACGGTGTCTGGTCCGGTTCCCAGCTGGGCACGCCGAAGTCGCTGCCCACCGCGCCGGTCTCGATCGTGCGTTCGGCACCCACCCGCGAGTGGCGGGGCGCAAAGCCCAAGAAGAAGTAACCGCGCAAAGCATTTTGGCGCACGAAGGCGCATCCGGTCCCACGGTTTTTCGGTGGAACCGGATGCGCCCTTGTTTTGCGGCGCAGGGTCGGCCCGCGGGCCGCCGGCGTGCGGTCCCGTTGGCTGCGCGCACTAGACTTGAAGCCATGACTTCAGCATCGACTTCCGCAGCAGTGCGCGCCGACGGGCGCGCCGTAGACCAACTCCGCGAGATCACCATCACCCGTGGCTGGTCCAAGCAGGCCGAGGGCTCGGCCCTCATCGAATTCGGCAACACCAAGGTGCTGTGCACCGCCTCCTTCACCGCCGGCGTGCCGCGCTGGCTCAAGGGGGAGGGCACCGGCTGGGTCACCGCCGAGTACTCGATGCTGCCGCGCGCCACCAACACCCGCAACGGCCGCGAATCGGTCAAGGGCAAGATCGGCGGCCGCACCCACGAGATCTCCCGCCTGATCGGCCGCTCGCTGCGCGCCGTCATCGACACCAAGGCGCTGGGCGAGAACACCATCGTGCTCGACTGCGACGTGCTGCAGGCCGACGGCGGCACCCGCACCGCCTCGATCACCGGCGCCTACGTGGCGCTGGCCGAGGCCATCGAATGGGCCAAGGCCAACAACCTGGTCAAGAAGAACGCCACGGTCCTCACCGACTCGGTCTCCGCGATCTCCGTGGGCATCATCGCCGGCACCCCGATGCTTGACCTCCCCTACGTCGAGGACGTCGACGCCGAGACCGACATGAACGTCGTGGTCACCGGCGGCGGCGACTTCGTCGAGGTCCAGGGCACCGCCGAGGGCGCACCGTTCAAGCGCGCCGAACTGGACGCGCTGCTGGACCTGGCGCTGGTGGGCACCACCGAGCTGGCCCGCATCCAGCGCGAAACCCTGGGCGAAAACGCATGAGCGTAGGCCCCCGCTTGGTGCTTGCCACGCACAACTTGGGCAAGCTGCGCGAGTTGCGCGAGCTGCTGCGCGGCCAGGTTCCCGGGCTCGACGTCGACACCCAGGTGGTTGACGCCTCCGCCGTCGGCGCCCCGGACGTGGTCGAGGACGAGGTGACCTTCCAGGGCAACGCGCTGCTCAAGGCCCGCGCCGTCACGGCCGCCACCGGCCTGATTGCCATTGCCGACGATTCCGGCCTGTCGGTCGACGTGCTGGGCGGGGCGCCGGGCATCTTCTCGGCGCGCTGGGCCGGCCGCCACGGCGACGACCAGGCGAACATCGACCTGTTGCTCGCCCAGCTCGGCGACATCAAGGACGAGCACCGCGGTGCCTCGTTCGTCTGCGCCGCGGCGCTGGCGACCCCGGACGGGTACGTCGCGGTGGAGCTCGGGCACATGCCCGGCACGCTGCTGCGCGAGCGCCGGGGCAACGGCGGATTCGGCTACGACCCGATCCTGCAGCCCGAGGGCTACTAGATCTCCGTGGCCGAGCTGACCAGCGAGGAAAAGAACGCGATCAGCCACCGCGGGCGTGCATTCCGCGGCCTGCTGCCGCAGATCGTGAAGGCGCTGGCGGAGCAAGACGCCAAGTAGGCATCGCCGCCGGTTCGGCGACAGTGGAAAGGGCGGTTCGCTTCAGGTTTTTACCGAGCGCGCCGCCTTTTTCACGTCCTCATGTCGGCAAGGGGCCGGTCGGAAACCGATCCATGGATTCGTGCCGGAAGGCGGCGGGAAGCCGAAGCCGATGCCGGTACGCACGGCATCGGCGGCCAAGGCCCGTCGACCATCCGGTCCTTGGCTGCTGCGCAGGGGATACCGTGTGGTCGCATCCTGCCCAGCGCAGCTCAGCACATAGAGTGGAATCAAGACAATTAACGAAGAACGAACGGAGCAATAGTGGACACCTTTATTGTGGGGCCATCAAAGCGGGATGTTGCAGGCATGAAGAACGCTTTCGCGCTCGTGAAGAACACGGAAGTGATTTCCGTTCTGTTCAAGAATGCGCGCTATGGCAACTTCCTGGTCACCGGCGCTGCCCACCTGACGGTGCTCGATGACCTCATGGTTGGCGGGGTGAACGCGGCTGCTGCTGCAAAGGATGCCAAGTCAGCAGATGGTGGAACTCTGCGACAGCGCCAGCCGGACACGGAAGTACGTGCCTTCCCGGCAATCTATGAGCGGCAGTTCGACCCGACGGCGATTGCGGCAGAACGCGTCGGACATGGCGACCTGGTGGTCGCTTCCTTCGAACAGGCACCCTACGGCAACTTCGTGATCACCGGCGTGGCCACCGCGGCCGAAGACGACGATTCCTACCTCATGGTCGGGCCGTGGATCTTCCATACCAAGAACTGGGCCCGCCCCCAGGTTGAACGACGTGCAGCTCGTGGCCGCTGCCGGCACTCACGTCGCTCCCGTCCCGCCGCGCCGCGGACACGTGGAGTTCGAGGACTAGGCCTGGACTTTTTGCCCCGCACCATGAGCGACCCTGCACGTCCAATCCGATCCCGAACGGACATGCAGGGTCGTTGTACATGGGGCATGCCCGGGATTCGGGTGCCCGCCGGAGGCTGCGATGCGCATGTCCCGTCCTTGACCGGGGAGCTGCGAACCGGGTAGATATTGGGCATCGGAGATCGCGGAATCGGGGCAGCATGAAAAAGTTTTCTCTCACGGCCATCGCGCGCACGCAGATGCGCACGGCCGCGACGGCTTCCAGCGGGCGCAGTGCCAGCACTGTCTTTGGCGGGCACGAACACACGCTGCGGCAAACCGTCATGGGCCTGGCCGCCGGCACCGAACTCAAGGAGCACCTCAATCCGGGCGAAGCCACGGTGATGGTGCTCAGCGGCCGCATCAGGCTGACCTCGGGGGAGGAGCATTGGGAAGGCCGCACCGGGGACCTGCTGGTCATGCCGTCGGGAACCTCGCAGATCACCGCCCTGGAGGAATCAGGGCTTTTGCTCAGCGTCGCCAAGACCGACAGGGGCGTGCCCGCGGCCACCGCCTGAGGTGCGCGACCGGGGGACCGGCAGCTTGGCCGCAGTCTACTTCTTGCGCCTGCGAGACTTTCCAGGTCCTTTGCGTACCCCTTGCGGGTCAAACACCGCGCCGCTCAGTGGTGCATAGGCGTAGTAGGGGCCGTCCTTCAACATTTCCCTCATGTCCTGGGCAGATTGCAGCTTGGCTTCCACCAGGTCGTCGAAGCACTTGGCCGCCACCGGGTTGGAGGCAGTACCGGGACATCGGACAAGTGCAGGACGATTCAGGCTCTTGGCGCCGAGGTACTCGACGAGGTGCCCGGATCCGATTTCCGCGGAGACCAGCTTGGCGAGGCGAACGCCCTCCAGAATGAACTTCAACTCAAGCCCTCGCGAGCGAAAATCGTAGTCGCGGTTGAGCCCGTCGTAGTAGGACTGCTCCCATGCCTGCAGGTCTTCAACAAGTTCCGTGCTCAACCCGGTGTCGGCGTAGTCCACCGGACCGTCGACCCACAGCACTGTGTCTGCGTAGTCGGGAAACATGCGAATGATTTCCGGGTTCCGGGCGCTTGCGGGCTTCATGCGTTCATCGTACCGGCGGGTCGGCCGGTGAGTTCTTCGCCACATCCCGGCCGTGGTCACAGCAAACGTCCGGACGGGTAGGGGAGACTGAATAGTGATGACGACTCTGATTGCGCTACAGGCCGCCACCGCCGATCCTTCCGGCGACAGCCTGATTTCCCGATTTGCCGACTGGGCCGTGGGCCTGATGGAAATCATCGGTGCCCCCGGCGCCGCTCTGGCCATCGCCATGGAGAACCTTTTCCCGCCGCTGCCCTCCGAGGTGATCCTGCCGCTGGCCGGCTTCACCGCGAGCCGCGGATCCTTCTCGCTCTTCGAGGCGCTCCTGTGGACCACGATTGGCTCGATCGTCGGCGCCTTCGCCCTCTACTGGGTGGGCCGCGCGCTGGGCCGCGAGCGCACCCGCAAGATCTTCGGCTGGCTTCCGATGGTGGACCTGAACGACGTGGACAAGGTCGAGGGCTGGTTTGACCGCAACGGGTCCAAGGCCGTGTTCTTCGGCCGCATGATCCCGATCTTCCGCTCGTTGATCTCCATACCCGCTGGCGTCACCAAGATGAACCAAGGCAAGTTCCTGGCCCTGACCGCCGCGGGCTCCCTGATCTGGAACTCGATCTTCGTGCTTGCAGGCTTCTACCTGGGCGAAAATTGGAAAATTGTCGAAACCTATGCGGAAGTCTTCCAGAAGATCGTCATCGTGGCCGTTGCCCTGCTGGTGGCATTGTGGCTGGTGCTCAAGCTGCGTAAGCGCAAGGCCAGGTCTCTTCAGTCCGAGTTCGAGGATGAAACCATCGGTTAATCGGCACGCCGTCCTACCGAAATTTCGAAGCCCGATCGTTGCAGATTCACACGCGTGAACGCAGCGGTCGGGCTTTTTGCTGCCCGGAAAACCCCGGCGGGCCATGAAGTTCCCGCCGCTGGGATCTTGACAGGGGGATGCGCCCGATCTTAGGTTAGTTACATGAGTAATGAACCACTGAACCAAGTTAGTGGTTGCGCAGGGGAATCCTCGGAGGTAGTGACCCATGAGCGTGATCGATGATTCCCGGCCGATCTTCCTGCAAATCGCGGAACTGATCGAAAGCGACATCGTTTCGGGAACCCTTGCCGAGGAATCACAGGTTCCCTCCACCAACGAATTCGCGGCCTTTTACCGCATCAATCCGGCCACCGCTGCCAAGGGAGTCAACCTCTTGGTTGAAAGCGGGATCCTGTACAAGAAACGTGGAATTGGCATGTTTGTTTCAACCGGAGCCCGGGACCGACTGCTCGGCATCCGCCGCAAGGATTTCCAGTCACAATACATCCAGCCGCTGGCCCGGGAAGCGCGAAAGCTCGGCATCAGCGGCGAGGAGCTGAGCCTCATGATCAAACAATCACTCATCGCAGAAACAGCTGAAGGGAGCGGCATTCGATGAACGACCAACCAACACCCGCCATCGAGGTTCGCAACCTCGTCAAGGCCTACAAGGAACTCAACGCCTTGGACGGCATAACGCTCACGCTCCAGGAGGGGAGGATCCACGGATTGCTGGGACGCAACGGCGCCGGCAAAACGACCCTGATGTCCATCCTGACCGGACAGGGATATCCCACCAGCGGCGAGGCGTTGATCTACGGAAACAACCCGTTCGAACACGACGAAACGCTCTCGCGGATCTGTTTCATCCGCGAGTCCCAGAAGTACCCGGACGACTTCACTCCGAAGCAGGCGTTCTTGGCGGCCTCGCTGTTCTTCCGAAACTGGAACCAGGAACTTGCCGACCGCCTCGTGGAAGAGTTCTCCCTGCCTCTGAAGCGCCGGATCAAGAAGCTCTCCCGCGGGCAGCTCTCGGCGGTCGGCGTCATCATCGGCATGGCGTCTCGGGCCGAAATCACTTTCTTCGACGAGCCTTACCTCGGCCTTGACGCCGTGGCCCGGCAGATCTTCTACGACCGCCTGGTCGAGGATTTCTCGGAATACCCGCGCACGATCGTATTGTCCTCGCACTTGATCGACGAGATCGCGAACCTGCTTGAACACGTGGTGGTCATCGACAAGGGCAGGATCATTCTCGATGAGGATGCCGAAACGCTGCGTGGTTCCGCGGTTGCCGTCACCGGCAATTCGGAGAAGGTCGGCGCGTTCATCGACGGCTACGAGGTGCTGCACCGCGATTCGCTCGGTTCACTGGCCTCGGTGACCATCAAGGCCAGGCTCACCAGCACGCAGCGGGAGATGGCAGCGGAACTGGGGCTCGAACTCTCCCCGGTGCCGCTCCAGCAGCTGGTGGTTCGCACCACGCTGGCAGAACAGTCCAAGGAAAACAACGAGGAAAGCCTGGAGGCCCTCAAATGAGCCGCATCGTCAACGTCGCGCGCATGCAACTGATCAACAAGTGGACCTTCTTGGGCATCCCGATGGCTATCCTGGTGGCAAGCACGACGTTCACCATTGCCATCTGGGCCATCGTGTCAAGGAACTCGAGCGACGCTGTCCTGGTCTCCGGGTCGGGACAGGCCGTCATGTGGTACTTTCTGGCGCTCGGGATCCAGTCGCTGACGCTGACGTTCCCCTTCTCCCAAGCCATGAGCGTGTCACGGAAGAGCTTCTACCTGGGAACCCTGGGCCTGTTCGCGGTGATCGCGCTGGCCTACTCGGTGCTCTACTACCTGCTTGGGCTCATCGAAAAGGCAACCGGCGGGTGGGGCATGAATGGACAGCTCTTTGCGCTGGGATGGATAGCCGAGAATAACGCAGCGGTCCAGATCCTGTTCTACTTCGTGGCCATGGTGCTGCTGTTCATGATCGGATTCTGGTGTGCCACGGTGTACCTGCGTTGGAAGGCCACTGGCATGTTGATCGTGAGCATCGGATTCGGGGTGATCCTGCTGGCCTTGATCGCGATGCTGACCCTCAACGGATGGTGGGTGCCCTTCGGGAACTGGCTCGGCTCACTGACTACTTTGGGGGTCGCCCTGATGCTCGGCTCGATCTGCTTGGTGTTGGCTGGCGGGTCCTACCTGACCTTGCGCAAAGCGACAACCTAGCATTTCGGTGCGGTGATTTCATCTGGCGTGGCTGGCCGCGAGAGGGCTGGGAAAGCCCGGATCTGGGGCATTCCCGGTCCAAGGCCGGATGGGGTCGCCGGACTACCTGACGGGGACGATGAAAACAATTCATTGACCCGGAACCGTAGAGGCACCGTGCATCGAACTAGTATTTTGTGCAGTACGGGCCAGCGGGCAGGAGGCTCCGGCCACATCAACGAGACCCCTTGAGGAGCCGTGATGAAAACAGGTACAAGGCGCCAAGAACAGCAAAGATTCAACAAACTGATTGAGCGGGCCGACGGCCGCGACTTCCCGTACTACAACGAGGAGCCCGTCGAGGTGGCCGGATGGAAGTGGGGCGTCATCGTTCTTGCCTGTCTGGCGGGGTTCGCGGCGCTGCTTTTCTATCCCGCGTACAACAACCTGCAGTCCCTCGTGCCGAGGATCCTCTTCCCGGCAATCCCGCTGGCGGTCTTCATCGGTTTCACGGGCAGGTACTGGAAGGCGCTTTTCCGGAAGTTGACAGGCGTCGACTACCTGAACATGGTGGTGTTTTTCCTCCTGAACCTTGCGGTCAGCTCCGTTGTGGGCTTCTTTGTCCTGAAGGTGTTCGGTGCCAATCCAAGCCCTGCCACCAACGGACTCAGCGAAGGAGGTCCGGCCGAGATCGCCGCGTTCTACGTCGGGACCGCCATCCAGCTGCTCGGCGAGGAGATCTTCACGATCCTGCCGTTCCTCGCCGTCATGTACCTGCTCTTCACCAAGACGACCCTCTCCAGGAACGCATCAATGATCATCGCGTGGTTGGTCACCGCGGTGTGGTTCGGAGCAGCGCACCTGCCGACGTATGGCTGGAATTTTGCACAGGCATTGATGGTCATCGGGTCGGCGCGGCTCGTATTGACTCTTGCCTTCATCAGGACCAAGAACATTCTCGTATCCACCGGTGCCCATATCCTCAACGACTGGGTGCTCTTCACGGGTGCCCTATTTGCCTCACTTGCAGTGTTGTAGATGGATGCCCGGCAACCTGCACGACTTAAGAAACCAGTCCGATTGACCGTTCCTTTCGGGCGGGTGGGCGCCGATTGGAACAGGGTTTCTTCCCGGAGCTCTTCCCGATGTCTTATAAAGAGGAGGGCCGCAAACACTCGACGTCCAGGAGCGTGGCTTCACGCTCCTGGACGGTGAAGATCTGACACGTTTCGATGCGTCGTGGTTCTGCGACTGTCATTCCCGCCACATGTGATTGCCGCGGTTCCAAGAATGACGGTCATCGGCGGTATCGTTTCAAGCGTGGCTTTGGACTTTACTTCGATCGACTTTGAGACGGCAAACGGATTCCGTGGCTCTGCCTGCAGTGTGGGCCTGAGCAAGGTCCGCAACGGAAAAATCATCGAGGAAGTCTCCTGGCTGATGCGCCCGCCGGCCGGATTCGACCACTTCGATGCGCGCAACACGATGATCCACCACATCACCGCCGAGATGGTCGCCGATGCGCCGCGCTTCGGCGAGCTGTTCATCCCCATGGCCAACTTCATCGGCGATGACACCCTCGTGGCACACAACGCGGCCTTCGACCTCGGCGTGATCCGCTCCGCACTGGAAGTCTCCGAACTCTCCGGCCCTGCGTACGACTACGCGTGCACCGTGAAGATGGCTCGCAAGACCTACGAACTTTCCTCCTACTCACTTCCCTTTGTCGCGGAGGAAGCGGGCTCGCCCATGGTGAACCACCACGACGCGCTCGCCGACGCCCACGCATGTGCCTCGATCATGGTCGACATCGCCCGCCGCCAGGAAGCGGATTCCGTGGCGCTTGCCGCCGAGAAATTGAAGGTCAAGATGGGCTTCGCCCAGGCCTACATCCCGGGCGACGACCTTTCCAAGGCCACCCGCGATGCCCAGGGGTGGGCTGCCCGGGGCAACTCGGTGCCTGTCCAGCCCGATTGGGCAGCTTGGCCGCAGGAAGGCAATGATCCGGAGCCGAACCTCGATGCCGATCCGGCGCACCCGCTCTACGGTGAAACCGTAGTTTTCACCGGAAACCTGGGCCTCAGCCGTCAGGTGGCCAAGGACCGTGCCGCCGAGCGGGGCGCCACCACGGCCAGCCGGGTCACCAAGGCCACCACGGTGCTGGTGGTCGGCGACGGATTCGTTCCCGAGGACCTTGCCAACGGGCGGCTCACCGGCAAGGCCAAGCGCGTGCTGCGCCTCCAGGAAGCGGGCCAGCGCGTGGCCATCCTGGCCGAAGGTGAATTCCTTCAACTCATCGACGGGTTTGGAGCGGTCTAAGGCCGCTTGGCGCGCATGTCGCGCAGGGCGCCGAATCCCTCGCGGGCGAGCTGGCTCAGCGTGGCTTCGGGCAGGAATGCGCGGGTCAAGCCGCCGGCAATGCGCGGCAGGTCGCTTTCATCCCGGTACACCAAGTACATGGGCTCGACCCGGGGATTGAACTTGGCCTTGAAGGCATGCAGCGAACCAAAACCGTAGAGCGGTTCCAGGGCCCTGGAGACCGAGGCGAGCACCCTGTCGACAGGTTCCTGTGCGGCCGTGTGCTGGGTGTGGGCCAGCGGCGCCCCTGAGAGCGAGGCGAAATCGGCTCCTGAAGCCGAGAAGTGCTTGAGGGATGAACCGATGAGGAATTCCATGACCGACGCGAAACCAAAATCGCGTCGACGCATGAGGTCCAACGTCCAGCCGGAAATCTCGCCGCCCGGGGCATAGACCGGCAACCAGCTCAGGAATCCCTGGATCTCTCCCTGCGCATTCTCGGCCAGGGCAAGTTTCACCATGGGGTCGGCAGCCTCTTCCAAAGTGCCAAGGGTGAACCGCATCTGGGGCAAGGACTTGTCGCCAACCCATGCCTTGGAAATCTCTTCGAGTTGGGACCTGACGCCCGCAGGTTCATCTGCCAGCCGGGTGACCCTGAACGAAACTTCCTCACGTGCGGCCCGGTTGAGCGCCGTGCGGATATCCGACCATTTCTTTCCCGCAAACTCCAGCCCCGGCAAGTCGACCAGGGTGTCCTCAGCGATTTGCATGGCCCGCCAATGGTCGGGCGGCGTGGCAAGGGGCGCGCTGACGGAGAAGAAGAACGGGCACAGGCCGGCCTTCTCGGCCGACGAGGAGAACGCAGTCATGGCGGCATCCCGGTCCTCGACCGGACCGATGGGCTCGGCCAAACCGATGGCACACCCCATGTGCACCTGGTAGGTCACCACCGACCCGCCGGGGGAGCGGAAATGCTGGTTCCCGCGCCACGTACTCATCCACGAGATGGTCCCGCCGCCGTACTTCCGCAGCTGGGCAACCACCACGGGAGCATCCATGTCCCGGTGTCCAAGGGCGGTCGGCAGGCGTCGGAGCCTGCGCACGCCAAAGGCGCGCCAGCACAGCACGAGGTAGACAAGCATGAGGGCCCACAACGCCGCATGGGCCGCGGCAAACGAGGCAATGCCCGACCCGCGCTTGAGTTCCGGCCCGAGGGTCACGATAAGCGTCAGGCCGAGGATTCCACGCAGCACGTTCAGCACTGACAGGACGATGGCGGCAACCCACGCGACACGGCGGCCGGAACGCAGCTCGCGTGCCAGGACAAGGACAAGCACGGCGTTGACAAGCACTGCGATGCGCCCGCCACCGGCCTGGGTGGGGCCAAAAGGGCCGTTGGTGGGAACGATGATCGTCAGGATCTGGATGGTGACCAGCGAAAACAGTCCGACCCAGGCGATGAACCGCTGTTCGCGCAAGTTGGGCCTGGAAATGGTCCGGATCTTCCACAGGAGCACCAGGATGATCGCCGCGGCATGTTCAAGATCGCTGATTTCCCCGACGAGCGTCACGCTCACCACCGCGAAGCTGATCAAGAGAAACTGCCAGCGCAGCCTCCAGGGCTGCCGCAGGTAGCAAACCGCCAGGGTGAGGCATGCGAAGATGCCTCCGGTCGGACCGGTGTCCACGTCGCGGGACAGTGCATCGATCCAGGGCGATCCCAGATCCCTGAAGAGCAGCAACACGGCGGCAACGACGGCGAGCGAAGCGAACTGGCCGAGGAAAAACGTCACGATCGCGGACTTTGTTCCGCGGGAAACCTCAAGCCACCCGACGCTGAGCGGCAGCAGGAACATCACCAGAAGGTAGGAGGCCGGTTCACTGAGCACAAAGGTTCCGGTGATTGCGGTGAGCCAGTCGCCATTGCTGAACGCCGGCAAACCGTAGGCAAGGTCTTCGAACCATCTGTTGTTTCCGATGGTCCTGAACAGCGACCGGGTGATCAGGCCACTGAGAAGAATGGCTCCCATGAGCGCCACGGTGAAGGGTGCCTTGGAGACCGCCCCGTAGGCGGTGGCCCGCACGGTGCCGGCGAACTCGGCAAGGCGGCGGCCCTTGGAAATTCCGGCGGGTGGCTTACCTGATGAGCCAGTCTCCGTCATGTGTTGCCCCTTTGCCCGTGCTTCGCTGAGATGCCGTCCGAAAGGCTGTGCTGCCGCGTTTCCACGCTTCAAGCATTATCACTCGGATGGGACTGATTACTTCATGCCCGGCCACGCCCGGTGCCGTTCAAGGTGCCGAACCGTGGAGCTGGATATCCAGTGGCACGGCAGTCGTCCTGGCTAGCTTCCCACGGTCAGTTTGATCCACCGCTCGTGCATTTGATCGAGGATGGGATCAAGGACCGACGCGGGGCGGTGGGCCACGGCATCTGTTCCCAACACCGCTGCCAGCAACGCGCCTGCGAAGGAAGCGGTCTCGACGTCGGGCTCTTCGCCGAGCAGTTCAAAGAGCGCGTCGTAGGCGGCCTGAGGGTCGGTGTTTCCCAGCGCTTCGGTGACAAAGGCCACCGCGGTGCGCAGCGCCTCGGCTGCCGTGCCCTCCAGGCCGGCAACAAGCTCGGCCCATCGGGGTGCGGACGCCGAGCCGTTTTCCAATGCGGCGCGCACGACAAGTGCTGCCTGGCCTGCTGCGCGGTGGGCCAGCGGCGAACCGTGGGTCAGCGCTGCGGCGTCCGTTGCGAGTTTGTGTGTCGTTGACTCGTCCACGCGCGGCAGCAAGGCCATGAACGCCGCGCGGCTCAGCACGCCAGTGGTATCGGCGTCCGGGAAGGCGGGGCGGCCAACCGAAGCCATGTCGCGGTTAACCAGGGCAAGCAGGTGCTGGGGATCGCCGGGGGCAAAATCCTCGGCGCCCTCGAACGCCTCGTCGATCCAGCGCGGCTGCGGTTCCGGTGCACCCTCCGGGAACGACTTGATCACCAGCTTGTACCAACGCAGCCCGGCCAGCCACATGCAGGCGGCCTCGTCGGAGGCGACCCCGTCGTTTGCCCACTCCAGGGCCTCAAGCAATCCATCAAGCAGGAACAGGGACAGCGTTTCGCTTTCACCGGGTTCCTGGCCATCGCGGGCGTGGGTGGCAGCGTCAACGGCGGCAAGCAGCACACCGAAAACTCGGTCGGAAAAATCAGCGGGAATCGCATACGGATCGATTGAATCAGTCACCCCACCAGTCTATGGGTTTTCCCCGGGGTGCCGAGTCGGTTGTCAAAGCGTGAGCCGCCATCGCTAGGCTTGAAGCCATGCGTATCTTGCACACCTCCGATTGGCACCTGGGCCGCTCCTTCCACGGGGCTTCCCTGTTGGCGGCACAGGAAGAATTCATCGACCGGCTCCTGGACACCATCCGGGAGGAGAACATCGATGTGGTCCTGGTTGCCGGGGACGTCTACGATCGGGCCTTGCCATCGGTTGACGCGGTGTCGCTCTTTGACAGGTCCTTGGTCCGGTTGCGCCAAACCGGCGTCCAACTTGTCATCACCAGCGGAAACCACGACTCGGCCTTGCGCCTGGGATTCGGCTCGGCATTGCTGGAACACGCCGGATTGCACCTGCGCACGCGCCTCGAGGACATTGCCAGGCCAGTGGTCATGGACGGCGGAGGCTTCGCGCTCGCCGTTTACGGACTGCCCTACCTGGAGCCGCGCATGGTCGCCGAACGCCTGGGCGTTGAGGAACCAGGCCATTCGCCGGTCATCAATGCGGCACTGGACCTGGTGCGCGACGACCTCAAGGCCCGCCAAGCGGGTGCGGACAAGCCCGTTCACAGCATCGTCCTGGCGCACGTCTTTGCCGCCGGGGGAGCCGGCTCGGAATCCGAGCGCGAGTTGAGCATCGGCGGGCTGGACATCGTCCCCACCTCGCACTTCAACGACTTCACCTACGCCGCGCTCGGACACCTGCACGGGCGCCAAAAGCTTGCCCCGAGCATCCGCTACTCGGGTTCCCCCATCCCGTATTCCTTCTCGGAAGCAGGACACAGCAAGGGCGCCTGGGTTCTCGAAGTGACGGTCGAGGGGCTGGGCGAGGTCAAGAAGGTCGACTGGCCCGCACGGAAACAACTTCGCATCCTGCGCGGGAAGATCGACGAGCTGCTCACCGACGAGCAGTACGCTTCGGCCAAGGATGCCTGGTGCCAGATCACGCTCACCGACAAGCACCGCCCGGCCGGCGCCATGGAACGGCTGCGCAGCAGGTTCCCCGACACCCTGGTGTTGAACTTCGAGCCCGATGAAAAGCCCGACGACACGGCGCACAGCTATGCCGACCGGCTTGCGGAAGCCAAGTCTCCGATGGAGGTCTGCGCGGGATTCGTCGAGCACGTACGCAAACGCCCGCTCAATGAGGCCGAGGATGACCTGCTCATCTCCGTCCTTGCCCAGGTACGCAGCGAAAAGGTTGAAAAATGAGGGTACACAGTCTCGAGATCGAGGCCTTCGGCCCGTTTGCCAAGCGCGCCACCATCGACTTCGATGCACTCTCCGAGGGCGGGATCTTCCTGCTCAACGGTGAGACCGGCGCCGGAAAGACAAGCGTGCTCGACGGCATCTGCTATGCCCTCTACGGTTCGCTTCCCGGAGTTCGCCAGGGCAGCAAGTCGCTGCGTAGCGACCACGCCGAGGCATCCGTGGCCCCCGAGGTCATCTGCGAATTCTCCACCGGGGGTCGACGCTTCGAGGTCACCCGCTCGCCCGCCTGGGACCGGCCGACCAAACGCGGCAAGAACGGCACCACAACCGCCCAGGCGCAGAGCCGCCTGCGTGAATTCGTCGGCGGAAGCTGGGTCGAGAAATCCACCCGCAACGACGAAGTCGGCGCCACCCTCAGCGAAATCCTGGGCCTGGACAAGGAACAGTTCACCAAGGTGGCCATGCTGCCGCAAGGTGCCTTCGCGGCTTTCCTGAGGGCCAAGGACAAGGACCGCGAGGACCTCCTGCGCTCGCTCTTTGACACCAGTGAGTATGCACTCACCGAAAAGGTGCTGGCCGAACGGTTTGCCGAGGCCAAGGCGGAGGCCGAAGCAGCCGAGCGAAACCAGCGGGCAACCGTCGACCAACTCGTCGCCGACGCGCTGACGACCCTGTACCCGGCCGAGGCCGACCTGCCGGAGGACGCTGCGGGGTTGCGCGACTCGGGCGCCTTTGACGCACTGGGTGAATTCCTCGGCACCACGTTGTCCGATGCCCGTCAGCAGCTGCAGCAGGAACTCATGGAAGCGGATGCGCAGTGGGGTGGTGCACACGCCAGGAAACCAAACTCAAGGAACGAGGGGCCCGGCATGCGCAGCTTGCCGAGCTGTCGACCCTGCGCGGAATCCATGAGGAGCAAGGCGCCGACATTGCGGAGCTGGCCGCCAAGCTGAAGCTCGACTCTGCCGCGGCCGCACTCAAGCCCTATCACCATCAAGCACTCGGCGCCGCCGAAGCCACCGCAAATGCGGAGGCCAAGCTGCATGAAGCACTTTCCGGCACCGTCGATTTCTGTACAGGATCGGCGGCTGCAACCCAGGAGCATGACGAGGAAGACGAAGCATCCGCCGGGCTCTTTGCCGCGGCGCGGGCTCCCGGGGTCGCACTGGACACGGTGATGCAACTTGCCGAACATGCCAAGGCCTCGGCAACCTCCGCCGTGCAAAAGGCGGCAGTCATCGAGGCGGGGCAGCCCGATGAACAGGAACTCGAGGCCACCCGGACCGAACTGGGCAAACTCCAGAGAGCACTGGATTCCGAATCGGCACTGCAATCCCGGCGCGCGGAAGACATCCAAGGGCTCAAGGCCGGACTCCCTGCCCTCCAGGCCGCATGCGCCACCGCGGATGCCCTGTTCGCTTCCCTGCCGGCGCTTCAGGAAGCCGTCGATGCAGCGAACGAACGCCGCGAGCAGGTGGCGGCGCGCGGCAAAGCCGAACGGGCCCAGCTCAAGGCCCACTCCGAATTCAACGACGCCAGAAGCCACACGCTGACCCTGCGCGAGGCAGCGGCAGAACTTGTCTCCCTGCGCCTCGACCAGTCGGCCGCAACGCTGGCCGCGGCGCCGCCGACGGCGAGGCCTGCCTGGTCTGCGGTTCCCACGAACACCCCAGGCCCGCGACCCTGCCCGAGGGTGAGCTCGTCGACTCCGACGCCATCGAACAGTCCCGGGAACAGGTCGCCAAGGCCGAGTCGGTCGAAGGCAACCCGCTGCCCAGCTGGAGAAGGCCAACACCACGCTGGCGTTGATCCGGGACCGAATCGGCGGCCTCGACCAGGAAACCGCCACGGCGGATTTCGACGCTGCCTCGCTCACGCACCGGACAGCCGTAGAATCTTCCGCGGCCGCAACGGTAGCCGCCGCGGAACTCGCCAAGGCAACGGAAAAGCTCGAATCCCTGCAAACCGATGAGGCCAAGGCGGCCACGGCCATCGAGGTCACCGGCACCAAGATTACGGCTGCCGAGGCCCGCGTCGGCAAGCTCACGAATCCCTCGCGGCACTGGGCGGCGACGGACTGGACCTGCAAGAACGCCACACGGCGCTCAAGGCCCGGTCGGCGGTCTTCGAATCCCTCGCCGCGGCCGCCGCGGCGCTCGCCGGAGCCCACGGCGCCGCAACGGACGCGGACACACAGTGGGAAGCAAATTTCGCCCAGGCCGGCGTACAACCGCCACATAGCATCGGAGCAACTGCTGCCATCGGGTGAACGCGCCCGGAGCGGGCAGTTGGTTATGCCCACAACGAGCAGAGCTGCATCATCAAGACGCTGGCCGAAACCCGGGGAACATTTGCGCGCACCGAGGCCGAATCCGGCGCGGGAGCCCGGCTGCCGAGGGGCTTCCCGCCGCCGCGGCCGCGGTG
>CAWFRB010000019.1:0-32270 GCA_963818105.1 uncultured Actinomycetota bacterium
GACCTCGACGAGCGCACCGCCGGTGCCCTGAAGATCCTGCGCACCGAGAACTACGGTCTGCGCAACGACGGCGTGAAGCTGGATGCCCTTCCCGCGGTGAACACCGAGGTCATTCGGTCCGCCGCGGTGCCGACCCAGAGCACCGCCGCCTTCCCGCGTTCCATCATGGTTGTCACGGCCAAGGATTCCGACGCAGCGACCATCCCCATGGCGATGACCCTGACGCAGTCCGGACCGCGCGATGACTACAAGGTCGTGTTTGCAACGCCGATGCTGCCCGGGTCGACCTCCCGGGCATCGCCGTGGGCGACCCCGCGGTGCAGATGTCCACCGGCGATGCCGAGGGCCTGACCATGACACCCAACGAGGCGTTGACCCGCCTGGCGAGCGTCATGGATGACGACAAGTCCAAGTTCGCCAACGACTTCGCCAAGAGCGCCTTCCTGACGCTCAACGCCAAGGGACAGGCCGACCTGGTGAAGGCCAACAAGGACGCGAACATCAAGTTCAAGCGCACCGTCAACGACAAGCAGACCACAGTCCTGGCCGTCCCCGGCGGCGGCGTCCTGGTCTCCGGCCACATCACGTCCGAGACCACCGCCAAGCCCAAGGAAACCGGCGGAACCATCGGGCTGGATGCCACTACGGCAAAGATCACCGGCGCCAAGGACACCCAGAAGGGCATCTCCATCACGTACGGAGAACCGATGCTGCTGTTCATCCCGGCCGCGGATTCAAAGGACAAGGTCAGCGTCGTCGCTGCCGAGGTCGTCACCAGGCGTGCAAGCCTGCTGAAGTAAGCCAAGGAGCCACTGCGGGCGCGTTCGGTGCCTGCCCGGCCGGGGCGAAGTGGATCGAATGAAAATTTCGGTCCACTTCGCCTTTCTTGTTGGCACGGGTTTTCCCAGCGGGCGTGCAGCGGCCTAAAGTAGAGGCATGACCTCCAGCATGCCTGAACCCACTGCACCATCCTCACGCGGCGCCATTGACCTGGCTGCCCTGAAAAAGGTTCACCCGGAGCAGGTCGATGCTCCGGAGAACAACGCCCCCAGCTGGGTGCGCACGATCAACCAGGCGCTGTTCCCGGAGATCGTTGCCCTCTCCCAACAGGTTCCGGTGATCGTATCCCTCGGCAGCCCGCGCTCTCCGGCCTCGGTGCAGCTCGATGGGCTGCTGGCCACGGTGGTCAACGCCAAGAACGGCGCCGTTGTCATGGCCACCGTCGACGCCGAAACCGAATCGACGATCGCCCAGGCGTTCCAGGTCACCCAGATTCCCTCGGTCATCGCGTTGATCAACGGGCAGCCGGTTCCGATGTTCCAGGGCAGCGCCGAGGTCTCCCAGATCCAGTCGCTGCTCGACGAACTGCTTTCCCTGGGTATCCAGAACGGCGTGGCGGGCACCGTTGCGCCGTTCAGCACCGGGTCGGCGCCCGCCGAGGTTCCGCTGCCCCCGCTGCACCAGGCCGCCATTGAGGCCATCGAGGCGGGGGACTACAAGGCCGCCGAGATCGCGTACAAGCACGCCCTGAACGACAAGCCGAACGACACCGACGCGGCCATCGGCCTGAACAACGTGCGCCTTCTCATGCGCACCCAGAACCAGGACCTGGCGGCCGTCCGCGCCGCGGGCGCCGAAAACCCCGACGACCTGGAGGCGCAGCTTGCCGTCGCAGACATGGACATCATGGGCGGGCACGTGGAGGACGCCTTCGGCCGCCTGGTGAACTTCATCGGCCGCAACTTCGGCGACGAGCGCGAGGCCGCCCGGGCACGCCTGGTGGAGCTTTACTCGATCGTGGGCGTCCACGACGAGCGCGTCGTGGCATCGCGCCAGAAGCTTGCCCGCGTGCTCTTCTAGCCGGACCCGGCGGTTGAATCCGCCGATGGCAAAAGATGACAAAAACGGGGAGCCCGGTCCATGGACCGGGCTCCCCGTTTTGCGTCTTCCCGGTTTCCGGGCCGGTCAGCTTCCGGACCAGCGCCGCAGCGTGCTGTTGAGCAGGCCGATGAGCACCGCCGTCCACCAGCAGGCCTGGGAAACGGCGAGGGCGATCACCAACCGGGTCCGCAGCCCGCGGGCCACGTCGCCGAACCGGGTGGTCACCGGCATGGCCAGCAACCGGTGCATGAGCGGGGCGATCGCCAGGCCGTTGAGCATCAGCACCAGCACGCACACCAGCTTCACGCGCGTGGCCATGCTGCCCAGGTCGGGGTTGATGAACGCGCCGGAGGCCAGCAGCATGGCCAGCCCTCCCCATATCAGCGGCTTGGCGCCCGACTCGAGCCGCCCCGGTTCGTGGATCTCGCGCTTGCCCAGAAGCCAGAGCAGGCCGATCCAGTCGATCACCAGGATGGTGCCGAAGGAGACGACCAGCGCCAGGATGTGCACGGCGAGTCCGATGCGGTGCACCTCCTGGCCTCCGTCCAGGTGGTGGCCGACCCAGACGGAGGCCGACCAGCCGGCCAGGCAGAGGCAGGCAAGCGCCGCGCGCCGGGCGCGGCTTTCCCCGGGAGACCGGGGTGCGGGGGAATCGGGCGGCGTGGATGGTTCGCCGGGGGCGAGTGCCGGCAGTTCGGCCGCGGGCACCTGTGCCAGGGAATCGATCATGGTTGTTCCTTCGGGATGGCGCAGGCGGCTTTGGCGGTGTTGCTGCCGGTGATTCCGGCGGGCCGCCGGTTGGGCAGGAAGCGTTCGGCCAGATTCATGGCCCGGGTGGCAACGGCGCCGTAGGCGATGCCGACAACCAGCGAGACGGCCACGGCAAGGGCCGCGTCGGTCTTGTCGAACAGCGGGTAGACCAGCCAGTGCGTGACGTAGATGTACAGCGAGGCCCCGGCCAGCACCGCAACGGCCCGGTGCAGGAAACGCGGCACCGGGATGGCCCCGACCCAGGTGAGAAGCACCATGCCCGCCAGGATCGTGGCGTTGCGCAGGTCGTTGTCGAACAACCCGGGCACGGAGGCCATTGCCACCGCCGAGACCGCCGCGCGCTGCCACGCCGTGCGCGATGCCGCCGCGGCCCAGCCCAGCGCAAAGAGCCACAGCATCGGGCCTTGGAAGGGCATCGGGATCGGGAGCACATCGAAGCGCAGCAGCAGGTCCGCCCCGGCAAGGGCCATCGGGAAGGCCCAGGGCCACCTGCGCACGGCCCTGTCGGCGGCGGGAAGTGCCAGCAGCGCGGCAAGTCCCAGCAGGATGTACACCAGCGATTCCACGAACCAGAAGTGTGCGTGGCTGCCCCACTTCGGCGGACCCAGCAGCGAGTCCAGCAGGAACACGTTTTTCCAGGAGTAGTCGTCGGTCACCGACAGCGCGAACGCGATGAAGACGGCCGTGGGCACCGCGATCCGGACCACGCTGCGCAGTTGTCGGCGCAACCGCTGCCGCCGGGTGCCCGCCAGCGCGAAGCGGGCAAAGTTGTAGCCGGCCAGCCCCATGAGCACGTGGGCGGTGCCCTGCCACCTGAACAGGCCGATGTGCGTGGAGATGATGAAGACGATTGCCACGGCGCGCAGGACGATCCCGGTGTCCAGCGGTGGGGCCAGGGAACGCAGTGCACGCCGGGCCCCGCTGCCCGTTTCCTTCCGCAGGGGTGCCGCCGCCAGGGCCTCCAGCTCCGCCACCGGCATCAGGTGCCATCCCGGCGGCAGCGTGCCCACCAGCTGCTCGAGGCGGACGGAGGCGGCCACGTAGGACAGCGAATCGCCGCCCAGGGACACGAAGGTGTCGGTGCCGGCGATGTCCCCGCGCTCCAGGGCATCGGCCAGGGCCAGCCGGACGGTGTCGCGCCGCGGAGCAGCCGCGGGCGACGTGCCTTCGGTTGCGGGTGTGCCGCCCAGGGCCAGCACCGCAGGGTAGTCGGGCTTGCCGCTGGCCAGCCGGGGGAGCGACTCCACCTGGTGCAGGGCCACGGACCCGCGCGGCAGCCCGAGCTCACGGGCCAGGATGCCTGCAAGCATGGGCAGGTCGTGCCCGCCCTCGACGGCCGCAACAATGCCCTCGTCGGTGCCGGCGGCCGCCGCCGAAACGCCCAGGGCGGAGAGCTTCCGCTCCACCTGCCCCAGGTCCACGCGCAGACCCACGATTTTCACGAAGCGGCTGCGCCGGCCGGTGATTTCATACAGTCCCTCGGGGGTGCGCCGGGCCAGGTCGCCGGTGTGCAGCCGCTCCACAGTGCGCCCGGCGGCCAGGTCCGCGGGGGATTCGGCATAGCCGAGCATGACGTTGGGCCCGGTGTAGACCAACTCGCAATCGTCAAGACCGGGAATTGGTTCAAGGTGGAATTCCCCGCCGGGGATCGGCAGGCCGATCGAGGCGGGGTTGGCCTCGGCGAGGTCCGGCGGAAGGTATGCCATGCGCGCCGTGGCCTCGGTCTGCCCGTACATGACAAACAGGTCCCAGCCGCGGCTTTGGCCCAGCCGGGCATGGGAGCGCACCTTTTCCGGGTCCAGCCGGCCGCCGGCCTGGGTCACGTGGCGCAGGGCCGGCAATTCCATGTCGGCGAAACCGACCCGTTCCAGCAGGTCGAAGGTGTAGGGGACGGCGGCGAAGGACGTCACCTTCCGGGAAGTCCATGAGTTCCCAGAAGCACGGGTCGACCACGGAAAGCCCGGTCAGTGCGATCGTTGCCCCCACGGAAAGGTGGCTGTTGACCACCGACATGCCGTAGCAGTACGACAGCGGAAGCGTCGTTGCCGCTACGTCGCCGGGGCGCAGGTCGAGGTATTCGGCGATGGCCACCGCGTTGGCCTGGACCCCGGCACCGGAAAGCCGGACCAGCTTGGGGGAGCCGGTGGAGCCGGAGGTGCTCAGCAGCAGTGCCAGCTCGGGGTGCAGCAAGTGGCCGGTGCCCTCGCGCCGCTCCCGCACCAGGGGAATCTGCCCCGCCGAGGTGATGACCACGTCCGGATCGTAGGCCTCGACGAGGGCGGCCGCGCCGTCCCCGCCCGCGGGCAGGATCAGCAGCGGGTGGCCGGCGGCGAGTGCGGCGAGGTAGCCCACCAGGGACGGCAGGGTGTTCTCGGCCTCGAGCGCCACGAGTCGCCGCACCGGCCCCAGCGACCGCGCAGTCGATTCGACCCGCGCGGCAAGCTCCGCGTAGCTCAGCGAGCCTTGGTCGTGGTGGACTGCCGTATGGTCCCCGAAGCGCGCCAAGTCGGCGGCGAAGTAGGCGGAGGCCAGGTCTGTTTGTGTCGTCATCGCCCCAAAACTTATTAGGCATGGCTAACCTAACGCAAATTGATTAGCTCCCGCGAACATGCCGTTAGTCATGCAAGTTCACGTTGACCTATTGATTAGTCCGTTGGGATGACTACTTTGGCAACGTCACACTGGTAATTTCGAGGCATGAGCAACTCTTACCTAGATCCCGGTACGGCGGCCCTGTCGATTCGTTCGCTGGGCAAGCGATTCGGCGACAAAGTAGCGGTGAACGGCATTTCCCTGGACGTGCCCTCCGGTTCGTTCTTCGGACTGGTCGGACCCAACGGCGCCGGCAAGACCACCGCCCTGTCCATGGCCACCGGGCTCATGCGCCCGGATGCCGGACAGGTCTGGATCCACGGGATCGACGTCTGGGCCGAACCCATGAAGGCCAAGGCCTCCCTGGGCGTGCTGGCCGACGGCGTGCGCCTTTTTGACAGGCTTTCGGGCCGCCAGCTTGTCACCTATGCGGGGCTGCTGCGCGGCATGGACCGGGCGACGGTCGACGCGCGCACCGACGACCTGCTGCGCGTGCTGGATTTGGCCGATGCGGGAAGCAAGCTTGTCGTCGACTACTCGGCAGGCATGACCAAGAAGATCGCGCTGGCCACGGCGCTGATCCATTCCCCGCGCGTGCTGGTGCTCGACGAGCCGTTCGAGGCGGTCGATCCCGTATCCGCCGCGAACATCCGCGACATCCTTTCCGACTACGTGGCGCACGGCGGCACCGTCATCGTCTCCTCCCACGTGATGGACCTGGTCCAGCGCATGTGTTCGCCACGTCGCGGTGATCGCCAACGGAAACCTGCTGGCCGCCGGGTCGGTGGACGAGGTCCGCGACGGCATGTCGCTGGAGGACCGCTTTGTCGACCTGGTCGGCGGGCGCGGAACGAATGAGGGACTCTCGTGGTTGCACACCTCCTAAGCCTCAAGCTCCTGCTGCTGCGCAATTCGTTCAGGCGCAGCCCCTGGCAGCTGGTCGGCGTGATCATCGGCGGGCTCTACGGCCTGGGCCTGATCGCCGGGCTCATCGCCGCCCTGGTCTACGCGGCCAACCTGGACACGGACCGGATCCTCATGTACCTGGTGCTTGCCGTTTCGCTGCTCACCCTGGGCTGGGCAGTCATCCCGCTGGTCGCCTTCGGCGTTGACCTGACGCTGGACCCCGCACGCTTCACCACCTTCACGATCTCCCGGCCGAAGCTTGCCGCGGGGCTGCTGCTCTCGGGTTTCATCGGCGTTCCGGGCCTGCTCACCCTGCTGCTCCTGGGTTCCCAGTTCCTGGCCTGGCGCTTTGACGCCGGGGCCCTGGTGGCGGCGGTCGTCTGCGGCGTGCTGGCGTCACTCATGTGCCTGGCCCTGGCCCGGCTGACCACCACGTCCATGACCCGGCTGACAGGTTCGCGGCGGTTCCGGGACGTTGCGGGCATCATCGCGATCGTCCCGCTGATCCTGCTGGGCCCGATCATCGGAACCGTTTCCGGCGGATTCGAATCGGCGCTCGGCTGGCTGCCGCGGGTCGCCGAGGTGCTGGCCTGGACCCCGCTGGGCGTCTTTGCCGCGGTCCCGGGCGACGTGGCCTCCGGCGCGCCGCTGCTGGGCCTGCTGCGCCTCCTGCTGGGGCTCGCCTATCTGGCCCTGGTGGTGTGGGCGTGGGAGCGTTCCCTGCACCGGGCCATGGAGACGCCGCTTGCCCCGACCGCCAGCGGCAAGGCGGTGGGAATGGGGCTCTTCAACTTCTTCCCCGCCACGCCGACCGGCGCCGTCGCGGCCCGCTCGCTGACCTACTGGCTCAAGGACCCGCGCTATGCGGCGAGCATCGTGATTGTCCCGCTGCTGCCGGTGATCCTCTGGTTCGCCTCCTCGAACTCGGGAGCCGGCACGATCATGCTGGGCCTCGGCCCGTTCCTGGCCATCCTGCTGGCCTTCTCGATCTCTGCCGACGTCTCCTACGACTCCACGGCGTTCTCCCTGCACGTGCTCACCGGCGTCAGCGGCGTTGCGGACCGCGCCGGCCGGGTGATCGCCTGCGCCATGTTTGCCCTGCCCGTCACGCTGCTTGCGGCGATCCTGCCCCCGGTGTTCCTGGGTCGGACGGACCTGCTGCCCGCGATGCTCGGGCTGTCGCTGGGGGCGTTGTTCTCCGGGTTCGGCGTCGCCTCGGTCTCCTCGGCCCGGTTCACCTACTCGGTTCCGCTGCCGGGGGAGAGCCCCTTCAAGACCCCTCCGGGCGCCGGGGCGCGCATGGCCGTGGTGCAGCTGTGCACCTTCGGCATCATGTTCCTGCTCCTGGTTCCGACCCTGGGCCTGACCGTCGCGCAGTTCGTCACCGGGCAAGTGCTCTACGGCTGGCTGGCGCTGCCGGTCGGCATCATCCTCGGTGTGGTGCTGCTCATCCTCGGCATCCGGCTGGGCGGCCGCTGGCTGGAAAACCGCATGCCGGAACTGATGCAGGCGGTCATGGTCAACAAGTAGGCATCCGGTGGTGCGACTTACCGCACCACCGGATTCGACCTGTTTCGGCGTCCGGGTTGTTAGACTGGTGGACATGAGCATGCCCCTAGATCCGTTCAAAGACGACCCGCGTACAACTTCCGGCGGCGGTGCCACGACCATCGAGCGCACCGAAGTTGCCCAGGAAGTGGAGGCCGGCGACCACGAGCGCTTTGCCCACTACGTGCGCAAGGAAAAGATCATGGAGTCCGCCTTCTCCGGCGACCCAGTGATTGCCCTGTGCGGCAAGGTCTGGGTTCCGGGCCGCGACCCGAACAAGTTCCCGGTCTGCCCGGAATGCAAGGAAATCTACGAGTCCCTCTCCGGCGGCGGAGACAAGGGCAAGAAGTAACACCCCACACCAGTCAAGTCCCTGGCCAACCCGTGCGCTTTTGCGCGGGCGATGGTTCCCGAGCGCCACGGAGGGTGTGTGCATGACAGAAACGTTGTTCTCCCTTGGAGACAAACTGCCCATGGAGGATCGTCTTCCTCCTGCTTATCCCGAACGAGCCGCCTGGGGCACCGGCCCCAAGCTGCGTGCCTGGCAGGCCGAAGCTCTAAATAAGTACTTCACCACCGAGCCGAAGGACTTCCTGGCCGTGGCAACGCCCGGTGCAGGCAAGACGACCTTCGCGCTGCGCCTGGCCAAGGTGCTGGTCGACGCCAAGACCGTCAACCGCATCATCGTCGTGGCCCCCACCGACCACCTCAAGAAGCAGTGGGCCGATGCCGCGGGCCGCGTCGGCCTGTCCATCGACCCGAACTTCAAGAACGCGGACGGCCGCCACGGCGACGGCTACATCGGCGTGGTGCTCACCTATGCCCAGGTGGCCTCCAAGCCGCTGCTGCACCGTGCCAAGACCGAGGCCGCGCGCACCCTGGTGATCCTCGACGAGATCCACCACGGCGGCGACGCGCTTTCCTGGGGCGACGGCATCCGCGAGGCCTTCGAGCCCGCGACCCGGCGACTGGCGCTGACCGGCACCCCGTTCCGCTCCGACACCGCGGCGATTCCGTTTGTCGACTACGTCGAGGGCTCCGACGGCATCCGCCGTTCCAAGGCCGACTACACCTACGGCTACGGCAACGCCCTGAAGGACCACGTGGTCCGCCCGGTGCTGTTCATGGCCTACTCCGGCAACATGCGTTGGAAGACCAGTGCCGGCGAGGAAATGGAAGCCCAGCTCGGCGAGGGCTTCACCAAGGACATCACCGCCCACGCCTGGCGCACCGCGCTGGACCCGACCGGTGACTGGATTCCCTCGGTGCTCGAGGCCGCGGACAAGCGGCTGACCCAGGTGCGCCGCACGGTGCACGACGCCGGTGGACTGGTCATCGCCACCGACCACGATGATGCCCGCGCCTACTCCGAGCAGTTGGAGAAGATCACCGGCGAAAAGGTCACCACGATCCTTTCCGACGATGCAGGCGCCTCGAAGAAGATCGACGAGTTTTCCGCCGGCGACAGCCGCTGGATGGTCGCCGTGCGCATGGTGTCCGAGGGCGTCGACGTGCCGCGCCTGTGCGTGGGCGTGTATGCGACGTCGACCTCCACCCCGCTGTTCTTCGCCCAGGCCATCGGCCGCTACGTGCGAAGCCGCAAGCGCGGCGAGGTCGCCAGCGTGTTCCTGCCCTCGGTGCCGATCCTCATGGCCCTGGCCAACGAGATGGAAGCCGAGCGCGACCATGCGCTTGACCGCCCGGAAAAGCACATCGAGGATCCGGACTACAACCCCGAGGACGCACTCGTTGCCGAGGCCAACCGCGAGGAAAAGGCCAGCGACGAGCTGAACAAGCAGAAGTTCGAGGCGCTGCATTCCAACGCGTCCTTCGACCGAGTGCTCTTCGATGGCGGCGAGTTTGGCACGGGCGGCGCCGTGGGCTCCGAGGAGGAACAGGACTTCCTGGGCATCCCCGGCCTGCTGGACGCCGAACAGGTGGGCGTGCTGCTGCGCCAGCGCCAGGCCGAACAGGTCACCCGGCGCAAGGTGCGCAAGAGCCACGAGGAAGCCGCGGCGGCACCGGTCATCGACCACCGCGCTCTCATGGACATGCGCTCCCAGCTGTCGAAAAACGTATCGGCATGGAGCGCGCGCACCGGAACCCCGCACGGGGTCATCCACACCAAGCTGCGCGAGGTCTGCGGCGGCCCGGCCGTGGCGCAGGCAAATGCCGAGCAGCTTCAAACGCGCCTGAACAAGCTGCAGGGCTGGTTCATCGGCAAGAAATAGTGCAAGGTAGCCCTCAATGCGGGGGCTACCTTGTCTGTTTTGCTCCGGCTTCATTCGTCAGGCGGCACCCCAAGGGGCCGCAGAAGATCGGAACCGAAGGCGGCATCTGGGCGAGCCTCCGAGAAGGGGAAGGAGCCGATGTTTGAGTATCCCGAGGACAAGCCGAGTTGGAAGGGTGTTGTCCATTACTCCCTGGTCTGGGTTTTTGGGCTTTCATTGGTTGCGACGCTGGCCCTGATGTTTGTTGTTGAACCATCTGACTCCGTCGATCAATGGACCGGTGTCACGCTCGGGATCGTTGCGGTCTCATGCGCGTGCATTCCCCTGTGGTGGTTCTTCTCGACGCTCAAGATCGAACGAATTCCGCCCAAAACCGAGCCCGAGAGCAAGCATCCGGACCAAGGGAACGCCTAACCCGTTCAGGTTCCCTCCGGGAGGCACGGGCATGGCTTGGGCGTTTGTCGATCGCCAACCGCACCGCATTTCCGCGTGGCCGCCGCAATCCGTCGGTCCTGCTCAGATAGGATAATCCGGATGCTGGATGGGGGCGCGCGGCATCCGGATCACTCATGCGCCCTGCACTGGGGGAACATGAAACGCATACTCGCCGCCGCCGTAAGCCTGGCAATCATACTTGTAGGGTTCGTCGCAGTGCCGGCCCAGGCCCAATCGCTCAGGCACCCGAGGGGTTGCTATGCGAACGGATATGAGACGTCGTTCGACGAAGTCACGGAGTTGATCTGTAACGAGGAGTACACAGGCGGGGGAGACTTCTCCCAGTACACGGGGATGACTACCCTTCAGCTGTCCTACTATGGCTATTCCAAGATCACCAGCCTGCCGAAAATGCCGACCTCGCTCGAAGAACTGGAAATCGGCGAATTGGCCTCCACCGACTGGTCCGCCATCTATGCCCTGCCGAACCTGACGAGTCTGTCCGTGTACGGTTCGGCGACTGCGCCCGACATTGTCCGGCTCGCCAAGACTTCGCCGAACCTTGAATCCCTTGGCCTTGCGCCCGCGTGAATGGACTGACCTCACGGCAGTGCGCTCCATGAAAAACTTGGTCAGCTTCAGGCTCGATTACAAACAGCCGGGGATTGCTTCCACGACGATGATCAAGACCCCGGTGGCAAACCTGGCCCGCACCGACATCAACGGGAAACCGCTTGGATTTGAAGATGCCGGCAACTACGGCAAAAACACCAGCGAAGGCGTCAGCTTCAGCACGAATGGTGACCATGCAATCCAATTCAGCGGCGACCTGTACGACGCCCAGGCGTACCTGCCCGAGCTCAGGGAATGGAACGTCAGCCAGGAATCGACTGTCCGGGTACGCGATTACGCGCCCCTTCACTATGTAGCATCCAAGGATCGAGACTACATTGTCGGTAGTAACCGCGTTGGCAAGAGCCTTTCATTGGAAGGCGGCTCCTTCGTCGGCTACCAATCAGCCCAATGGATGCGAAATGGCGTGGACATCAATGGCGCCACCAAATACAAGTACAAACAAACGGCCGATGACATTGGCAAAACGATTTCGGTGAGGGTCACAAACAAGCGCGGCTACTTATGGGACGGCTTGGGCAACGAGAAGACACGTCTACTTTGTCCCCGTCAGCGCGATTTACACGGCCCCCGAAACAGACCATCGGTGTCATGGACATCGCGAAGGCGCCCACCGTGTCGGGCACCCGCAAGGTGAATTCCGTCGTGAAGGCCAATCCTGCGTTCGGACTGGGCGGCGTGAGCGTGAACTACCAGTGGAACCGCAACGGCAAATCGATCAAGGGCGCCACCAAGGCGTCATACCGTCTAAAGACAGAGGATTACGGCAAAAAGATCACCGTCAAGGCGGCCGCCACCAAGAAGAACTACGTAGACTCCACCAAGACGAGTGCCTCGTTCAAGCCCGCGGCAAGGCCCCTCGGCATTAAGAAATCCCCGAAAATCACCGGAACCCTGAAGGGCGGGAAGACGCCTGAAAGTGAAGATGGGTAGCTGGGCTGCCAAGCCGACAAAGATTCGTTATCAGTGGTACCTCGATGGCAGACGCCTGGTACGGGGAAACGAAAAGCACCTTCAAGGTGCCGTCGAGCTATGACAAGCAAAAGGTCCAGGTTCGCGTCTATGCGGGCAAACCCGGATACACCGAGTCGGCTGCCTCCAAGTCCAAGACCGTCACGGCGAAGCCAAATTGAAGATGTATCCCGTGAAGGAGCCCGTCCGCAAGTGCAAGACCAAGGGGTATTGGGACAACAACGGATACTGGAACTACGAATGGTCATGCTGGTGGGCATGATCTGAACAACAGATAGCCAGGCGCGTGGGCGGTGGAAAGGATTCTCCGCTGCCCACACGCTGCTATATTTAAAACTTTTGCCGGTATCAAGGGGCAAAAGATCCTGACCGCTCGCATCGTTCGTCAGGCGGAACCCGGAACTTAACCCACGCCAGGGTTTCGAGGTAGGCAATTCCAGGAAGCTCGGCCACAAAAGCTGCAAGTTTCGACACCGCGTGTTCGCCACCCATTGAGCATCCTGAACACTGGGGCGACCGGCAACCTAGGGATCGGCCGGGCTAGGGCGGTTTTCGACCCTGGAACGTCATGTAGGTTTCTACGTGGTCGAACGCCCGGCGTTCAAGAATGGCAAGCAACAGCGAACAACGTCACCGGGCGCACCAGCACCAGGAATCCACAGAGAACTTCAGCCAGAAAGCAGCGCATGGAAACCGTGAGCACCAACTCCAAGCAATCCAAGTTCTACGAGGGACACCTCACGCTCGGCAATATCCTCGACACCACTGGAGTCGAGCCCAGCAACATTCTGCTCCTGCGGCACACCTACACGGCCACCGGCCTGACAGGGCCCGCCGACCTGACGCCCTCGAAGATCCTTGAGTACGTGCGCTGGCAGGGGAGGACGAACAAGATCGGCAAGACCCCGCCATCCATCTGGCTGAACTTCATCGCGGCCGGTGGCCGGCGATCCAGGTTTCTCGGCGCCTACGAGAACCACGGAGAAGTCATGGAGGACAGGACCGAGGTTCGTCGCAGCTTCGACCTGAGGCCGTCATCGTTCCTTGCCGCGTTCCAAAACCGGTTGGTCGTCGAATGGTCCAACGACGCGGTCAACTGGGCGAAACGAGCCGAGCAGGGTGCCGGATTCGCCGTCAGGGAGATCGCCGACCCACAGGTCAAGCAATTCCCGGGATTCGACCAGCTCCTGCTCCCGTTCGACGAACTCCAGTCGGTCATCGAGGATCCGCTCTATGACTCCTGGCGGCAGGTGTTGAGCTCCGTCCAGGGAATCTACCTGATTGCCGACACCAGCACGGGGCAGCTGTACGTGGGCAAGGCCGACGGCAACGAACGCATCCTGGGGCGCTGGAGCTCCTACGCGAAGACCGGCCACGGTGGCAACGTCGCGATGCGTGAGCTGGATGCCCTGGACATGTCCCACCGAAGGCACTTCCAGTTCAGCATCCTGAGGATCTTCAGCCCCGGCACCTCGACGGCAGAGATCGACGGCGCCGAGGCGCACTTCAAGCGCGCGTTTCTCACCCGGCAGTTCGGGTTGAACCGAAACTGACGGCGCCGCTGGTGCCGCGAGTCAGCCCAGCGTCAGCACCGTGACGCCGGCGGCCCGCAGCTCGGCAAAGACCGCATCGTTGTTTTGGGGGTTCACGGCCGCCGTCAGTGGGGATATCACGGTGGTTGCGAAGCCCTGGGCCGCGGCATCCAGCGCCGTGGCGCGGACGCAGTGGTCGGTGGAGATGCCGACCACATCCACGGCGGTGACGCCGCGTTCGCGCAGCCAGTCGCCCAACAGCGGCCCGGACTCGTCTTCGACCCCGGCGCCGGCGAGGGCCATGCGCCCCTCGAAGCCCGAGTATGCAGCGGTGTAGCGCCCCTTGCGGAACGCCGCATCGACCAGGTGCACGGCCGGGGCCAGGTTCGGGTGGAGTGCTGCGCCGTCGGTGCCGGCGACGCAGTGCACGGGCCAGGTATCCACGAAGTCCGGGTCGGCGGAGAAGTGGCTTCCCGGATCCATGTGCCAGTCCTGCGTGGCAGCGACCGCGGAGTAACTGGCGCGGCGTGCCAGCAGGTCCTCGGCGATGGCGGTTGCCACCAGGGAGCCGCCGGCAACCGCCAGCGAACCGCCCTCGCAGAAGTCGTTTTGCACATCGACGATGACCAACGCACGCACCGCGGGCTGTGCCGCGGGGGAGTCCGCCTGGTTCATTGGTTCGCTGCTCATGGTTGCTTTCCCCTTCGGTGTGCACACCAGGCCGCCGGTTGGCGCCGGCCCTGGTTAGTCGATGTAAACGGTCGGGATGACCGGCTCGCCGCGCTGCAGGCGACGCGAGCTGCCTGGCATCTCCATGATGGAGTCCTTGTGGCGCTTGGCCGCACGGCGCACGCCCTCGGCACCGGTCCAGCCGGGCTGGATCTCGCCGTTGACGACGAATTGTTCAAGCAGCACGCGGTCGTTGGCGTCCGCCTCGGGAAGCTCGCCGACGCCGATGAGTTCCTCGGTTGCGCGCCCGCGTTCGTTGAGCCGGCGCAGCGCGAACTTGCGCCCGCCGACGGATGCCTTGTTCTTGGCTGCCTTGGCCACCGAGACGAATTCGCCGGCGTCGTTGTGGCGGGCCACCAGCTTGTAGACCATCGAGGCGGTGGGGTGCCCGGAGCCCGTGACAAGCGAGGTTCCCACGCCGTAGGCGTCGACGGGGGCCGACTGCAGCGCGGCGATCGCGTACTCGTCAAGGTCGGAGGTGACCATGATGCGGGTGTTCTCGTTGCCCAGGTCATCGAGCAGGTCGCGGACCCAGCGGGCCTGTTCGACCAGGTCGCCGGAATCGAGGCGCACCGCTCCGAGTTCCGGTCCGGCCACCTCGACGGCGGTCCGTACGCCGTTTTCCACGTCATAGGTGTCGACCAGCAGCGTGGTGCCCGCGCCCATGGAGGCGACCTGGGCCTTGAAGGCGGCACGCTCGGAATCGTGGAGCAGGGTGAAGGAGTGCGCGGCGGTGCCGACGGTCTTCAGCCCGTAGCGGTGCCCGGCCTCGAGGTTGGAGGTGGAGTCGAACCCGGCAATGATCGCCGCGCGTGCGGCGGCAACCGCCGATTCCTCGTGGGTGCGCCGCGAACCCATTTCGATGCACGGGCGGGTGCCGGAGGAGGCGATCATGCGCGAGGCGGCGGAGGCGATCGCCGAGTCGTGGTTCAGCGCCGAGAGGATGAAGGTCTCCAGCACGCAGGCCTCGGCGAATGTCGATTCGACGATCAGCACGGGGGAGTTGGGGAAGTAGATTTCCCCTTCGGCGTAGCCGTAGATGTTTCCGCTGAAGGAGAAGTTGCGCAGGTAGTCGAGGGTCGTCTCGTCGACCACCTTGGTCTCCGCGAGGAAAGCCAGCTGCTCCTCGCCGAAGCGGAAGTCCTTGAGCCCCTCCAGGATGCGCCCGGTTCCCGCGACCACGCCGTAGCGACGGCCCTCCGGCAGGCGGCGGGCGAAGGCCTCGAACACGCTGGGCCGGTGGGCCGCACCGGAGTGCAGGGAGGCCTGCAGCATGGTGAGCTCATAGTGGTCGGTGAACAGGGAGGTTGGCTGCTGCCACATGCGGTTGGCTCCTCGCAATGGGGAAGTGGCGGGGTGCGTCGGGCAGGCCCCACGGGCTCGTGTTGCCGGTGGCCGGCAGCATGTGAGCTGGTCAGGAGCGTGCCGGGACCGCCGGGTGTCTTAGTAGATACTCTAGACCCGTGCGGCCGATTCCGGCCCTTGGCGAACACCGGGCGGACGCGGCCCGGCCCGGCGGGCCCGCGTGCGCACGCGGTGTACGGCCCGGGCGGTCGTAGAATGGGAGCATGCCATTCATGACTGCGATGCCCGATGTGCTTGAGCACGTAGAGCAGGCTCAAGCGCTGCAAGCCGACCAACCCTACGTCCTGATCGTCTGGAACGACCCGGTCAACCTGATGAGCTACGTCAGCTACGTCTTCCGCTCCTACTTCGGGTACTCCGAGGCCAAGGCCGACGAGCTGATGATGCAGGTGCACCAGCAGGGCCGCAGCGTGGTTTCCACCGGCACCCGCGAGAAGATCGAGGCCGACGTCGCGGCCATGCACGGCTTCGGGCTGTGGGCGACCCTCTCCAAGGCGGACGCCGCATAACCATGGCACGAGCTTTCAAGAACACCATGCGCGGGTACTCCGCATCCCTGGAGAGCGCCGAGCGCAAGCTGTTGCGCGGGCTCTTCGAAGACGTCATCCAGCTGCTGGAACCCGAACGCGAGGCCGACGAGGACCCGTTGTGGGCGATGGTGGGTCTTGACCCCAACGCCCACAAGGACCACTTCGCGGCCCCCACGGACCCGGCCACCAAGCGCCTGCTTCCCGATGCGGACCCGAACGACCCGATCGCGGCCCTGGAATTCCGGCGGCTGAGCGAACGCGGCATCCGGGAACGCAAGATCGGTGCGCTGCGCGAGGCCGCGCTGCTCATGGAGTCCTCCACCGTGCTGCTCAGCGACGAGACGGCCCCGCGCTTTGCCGCTGCCGTCAACGACGTGCGCCTGGTGCTGGCCGAGCGGCTGGGCCTGGAATCCGAGGAAGACGCCGAACGCATCCACGCCCAGGACGACTGGTCCAAGGCCGACACCGTCGACGAGTACCTCGCCCTTGTCTACAATTTCGTCACCTGGCTGCAGGAATCCCTCATGCAGGCCATGCTGAAATCATTGTGAGCTGGACTACAGTGTGGCGCGCTTGCTAGTTGTTGGGCGCGCCCACCTAGTAGTCTTCGTAGACCATGACAAGTGCGTCCACCAGCGAAACGTTCCCGCTCGACAGGCCCCGGGCCAATGCCCCGCTCGGCATCTTTGATTCCGGCGTCGGCGGCCTGACCGTTTCGCGTGCCATCATCGACCAGCTTCCCGGCGAATCCACCATGTACGTGGGGGACACCGCGAACTCGCCCTACGGCCCGCTTCCCATCGCCGAGGTCCGCGCCAACGCGCTCGGCGTGATGGACGAACTGGTCGATGCCGGGGTCAAGCTCCTGGTCATCGCCTGCAACTCCGCCTCCGCCGCCGTCCTGCGCGACGCCCGCGAACGCTACACCGCCCGCTACGGCATCCCCGTGGTCGAGGTCATCCAGCCCGCGGTGCGCCGCGCCGTCTCCGCCACCCGCAACGGCAAGATCGGCGTCATCGGCACCCTGGCCACCGTCGGATCGCGCGCCTACGAGGACGCCTTCGCCGCGGCCCCGCACCTGTCGATCACCTCCGTGGCCTGCCCGCGCTTCGTCGAGTTCGTCGAGAACGGCATCACCACCGGCGCCGAGCTCATGGAAACCGCCGAGGAATACCTGGCCCCGCTGAAGGCCGCCGGCGTTGACACCCTGGTGCTCGGCTGCACCCACTACCCGTTGCTCACCGGCGTGATCTCCTACGTCATGGGCGAGGACGTCACCCTGGTCTCCAGCGCCGAGGAAACGGCCAAGGACGTCTACCGCGCGCTGATGCGCCACGATCTGGCCCGCGACGAGGCCGCGGCGCCCACGCACCAGTTCCTGGCCACCGGGAACGCGGCAAGTTTTGAGGTTTTGGCCCGGCGTTTCCTGGGCCCCGAAGTTTTGGCGGTTGAACAGGTCGACCACGTCGCCGCCCACTATCCGACCGGCTCCATCGCCATGATCACCCCGGCAATGGTCGCCCTTTCGAAAGCGAGTGTGTCATGAAGCTGACGATCATAGGCTGTACCGGGTCATTCCCCGGTCCGGGATCGCCCGCCTCCTGTTATCTTGTCAGTGCGTTCGACGGTGAACGCCAGTGGAAGATCCTGCTGGACCTGGGCTCCGGGGCGCTTGGCGTGCTCCAGCGCTACACGGACATCAAGGACCTGGACGCGATTTTCATCTCGCACCTGCACCCGGACCACTGCATGGACCTGTGCGGCATGCACGTTGCCATCCGCTGGGATCCGGCCGGCTGGGGGCGCGAGCGCATGCTGGTGCACGGGCCCGCGGCGACCGCGGACCGCATGGCCACCGCCTACGGACTGCCGCTGGAGGAGGGCATGCACCCGGACTACGACTTCCAGAACTGGAAGGCCCACGAGCCGGTGAAGATCGGCCCGTTCTCCATCACCCCGTACCCGGTGCTGCACCCCATCGAGGAGTCCTACGCGCTGCGCGTCGAGGCCACCGAGCCGATGGCCGACGGCACCATGCGCACCTCCGTGCTCACCTACTCGGGCGACACCGATTCCTGCCCCGGCCTCATCGAGGCCGCCCAGGGCGCGGACATGTTCCTCTGCGAGGCAGCCTTCGAGGAGGGCCGCGACGATTCCATCAAGGGCGTGCACCTGACCGGCCGCCGCGCCGGCCAGGCCGCGACGGAGGCCGGGGTCGAGCGCCTGCTGCTGACCCACATCCCCGTCTGGACCGACATCAACACCGTGGTCAACGAGGCCAAGGAGGTCTACTCCGGCGGCATCGCCGTGGCGGTCTCCGGCGTCACCTACGGCGTCTGGTCCGGTTCCCAGCTGGGCACGCCGAAGTCGCTGCCCACCGCGCCGGTCTCGATCGTGCGTTCGGCGCCCACCCGCGAGTGGCGGGGCGCAAAACCCAAGAAGAAGTAGGGCCGCGCCTGCGCGCGAAGGCGCACCCGGTCCCGCCGGTTTCGGTGGAACCGGGTGCGCCTTTGCCGTCCGCGGCCGCGCGGTCCGCGGGGCCCCGGGGTGCGGCCCGTTGGATGTGCGCACTAGACTTGAAGCCATGACTTCAGCATCGACTTCCGCAGCAGTGCGCGCCGACGGGCGCGCGGTAGACCAACTCCGCGAGATCACCATCACCCGTGGCTGGTCCAAGCAGGCCGAGGGCTCGGCCCTCATCGAATTCGGCAACACCAAGGTGCTGTGCACCGCCTCCTTCACCGCCGGCGTGCCGCGCTGGCTCAAGGGGGAGGGCACCGGCTGGGTCACCGCCGAGTACTCGATGCTGCCGCGCGCCACCAACACCCGCAACAGCCGCGAATCGGTCAAGGGCAAGATCGGCGGCCGCACCCACGAGATCTCCCGCCTGATCGGCCGCTCGCTGCGCGCCGTCATCGACACCAAGGCGCTGGGCGAGAACACCATCGTGCTCGACTGCGACGTGCTGCAGGCCGACGGCGGCACCCGCACCGCGGCGATCACCGGCGCCTACGTGGCGCTGGCCGAGGCCATCGAGTGGGCCAAGGCCAACAACCTGGTCAAGAAGAACGCCACGGTCCTCACCGACTCGGTCTCCGCGATCTCCGTGGGCATCATCGCGGGCACCCCGATGCTTGACCTTCCCTACGTCGAGGACGTCGACGCCGAGACCGACATGAACGTCGTGGTCACCGGCGGCGGCGACTTCGTCGAGGTGCAGGGCACCGCCGAGGGCGCACCGTTCAAGCGCGCCGAACTGGACGCGCTGCTGGACCTGGCGCTGGTGGGCACCACCGAGCTGGCCCGCATCCAGCGCGAAACCCTGGGCGAAAACGCATGAGCGTAAGCCCCCGCTTGGTGCTTGCCACCCACAACAAGGGCAAGCTGCGCGAATTGCGCGAGCTGCTGCGCGGCCAGGTTCCCGGGCTCGACGTCGACACCCAGGTGGTTGACGCCTCCGCCGTCGGCGCCCCCGACGTGGTCGAGGACGAGGTGACCTTCCAGGGCAATGCGCTGCTCAAGGCCCGCGCCGTCACCGCCGCCACCGGCCTGATTGCCATTGCCGACGATTCCGGATTGTCCGTCGACGTGCTGGGCGGGGCGCCGGGCATCTTCTCGGCGCGCTGGTCCGGCCGCCACGGCGACGACGAGGCAAACATCGACCTGCTGCTGGCCCAGCTTGGCGACGTCAAGGACGAGCATCGCGGTGCCTCGTTCGTCTGCGCCGCCGCGCTGGCAACCCCGGCCGGGTACTTCGCGGTGGAGCTCGGGCACCTGCCCGGCACGCTGCTGCGCGAGCGCCGGGGCAACGGCGGCTTCGGCTACGACCCGATCCTGCAGCCCGAGGGCTACGAGATTTCGGTGGCCGAGCTGACCAGCGAGCAAAAGAACGCGATCAGCCACCGCGGGCGCGCATTCCGCGGCCTGCTGCCGCAGATCGTTCGCGCGCTCACCGAAGACCAGTCGCGCTAAACGCAACGAACCCCCAATGCGTTGGCGCCCCGAAAATCCGGGGCGCCAACGCATTTTTTGCTTCCCCGCCCGGTGACCCGCGATCGGATCCTTGACCGGGGCGCGGGACACCGGGTAGACATTGGGCATCGGAGAACGCGGGAATCGGGGCAGCATGAAAAAGTTTTCACTCACGGCCATCGCACGCACGCAGATGCGCACGGCCGCGACGGCTTCCAGCGGGCGCAGTGCCAGCACCGTCTTCGGCGGGCACGAACACACGCTGCGGCAAACCGTCATGGGCCTGGCGGCCGGCACCGAACTCAAGGAGCACATCAACCCGGGCGAAGCCACGGTGATGGTGCTCAGCGGTCGCATCCGGCTGAGCTCGGGGGAGCAGCACTGGGAAGGCCGCACCGGCGACCTGCTGGTCATGCCGTCCGGAACTTCGCAGATCACCGCCCTCGAGGAATCGGCATTGCTGCTCAGCGTCGCCAAGACGGACAGGGGCGTGCCGTCGGCGACCTCCTGAGGCACGCGGCAGGGGAACCCATGGCCGGGTGGCAGACTGCTTTTTGCCCTTTCGAGACTTTGCCAGGTCCTTCGAGTACCCCCTGCGGGTCAAACACCGCACCGCTCAGTGGCGCATAGGCGTAGTAGGGGCCATCCTTCAACATTTCCCTAAGATCCCGGGCCAACTGCCGTTTGGCTTCCACCAGGTCGTCGAAGCACTTGGCTGCCGCCGGGTTGGACGCGGTCCCCGGGCATTGGAAAAACACGGGGTGTTTGAGCAATTTGGCATCGAGATACTCGATGACATGGCGGGAGCCGATTTCCGAGGAAACCAGCTTGGCGAGGTGAATGCCTGCTTGGACGAACTCCAGCTCAAGCTCCCTCGAGCGAAATGCGTAGTCGCGGTTGAGCCCGTCGTAGTAGGACTGCTCCCATGCTCGCAGGCCGTCAACAAGTCCCGCGCTCAACCCGGTTTCCGAATAATCGACCGGACCGTCGACCCAGAGCACGGTGTCGGCATAGTCGGGAAACATGCGAATGATTTCCGGGTTCCGGGCGCTTGCTGGCTTCATGTGCTGATCATACGTGCGTCATCCGTGAGGCGTTCGCCACATCACGGCGATCGTCACAGGAAACTTCCGGACAGGTAGGGGAGACTGAAAGGTGATGACGACTCTGATTGCGCTACAGGCCGCCACCGCCGATTCCTCCGGCGACAGCCTGATCACCCGATTTGCCGACTGGGCCGTGGGCCTGATGGAAATCATCGGCGCCCCCGGCGCCGCGCTGGCCATCGCCATGGAGAACCTGTTCCCCCCGCTGCCCTCCGAGGTGATCCTGCCGCTGGCCGGCTTCACCGCGAGCCGCGGATCGTTCTCGCTCTTCGAGGCGCTCCTGTGGACCACGCTTGGCTCGATTTTCGGTGCCTACGCCCTCTACTGGGTGGGCCGCGCGCTGGGGCGCGAGCGCACCCGCAAGATCTTCGGCTGGCTTCCGATGGTGGACCTGGACGACGTGGACAAGGTCGAGGGCTGGTTTGACCGCAACGGTTCCAAGGCCGTGTTCTTCGGCCGCATGATCCCGATCTTCCGTTCGTTGATTTCGATTCCGGCGGGCATCACCAAGATGAACCAGGGCAAGTTCCTGGGGCTGACGGCGGCCGGTTCGCTGATCTGGAACTCGATCTTCGTGCTTGCAGGCTTCTACCTGGGCGAAAACTGGCACATTGTCGAAACCTACGCCGATGTCTTCCAGAAGATCGTCATCGTTGCCGTTGTCCTGCTGGTTGCCTTGTGGCTGGTGCTTGAAGATTCGCAAGCGCAAGAGCAAGGCCCTGCCGCTTCAGCCCGAGTACGAGAGCGAAAACGTCGACTAGCGGGCACGCCGTGTAATCGGATTTTTCGGAACCCGGTCGTCGCACGTTCCCTAACGGGGGTGCGCAACGAGCCGGGTTTTTTGCTGCCCGGAAAACCCCGGGGCCGTGAAATCTGTTGTCGTTCGGATCTTGACAGTGGGCGCACCCGAACCTAGGTTAGTTACATGAGTAATGAACCACTGAACCAACCAAGTGGTTGCGTAACGGGAATCCACGGAGGTAGTGCCCCATGAGCATGATCGATGATTCCCGGCCGATCTTCCTGCAAATCGCGGAGCTGATCGAAAACGACATCGTCTCGGGAACTATCGGCGAGGAATCGCAGGTTCCCTCCACCAACGAATTCGCGGCCTACTACCGCATCAATCCAGCCACCGCCGCCAAGGGCGTCAATCTCTTGGTCGAAAGTGGAATCCTGTACAAGAAACGTGGAATCGGCATGTTTGTTTCAACCGGAGCCCGAGACCGATTGCTCGACGTCCGCCGCAAGGACTTCCAGGCACAGTACATCCAGCCGCTGGCCCGGGAAGCACGGAAGCTCGGCATCGGCGGCGAGGAGCTGAGCCCATGATCAAGCAATCACTCATCGCAGAAATCAGCTGAAGGGAGCGGCATCCGATGAACGACCAACCAGCACCCGCCATCGAGGTTCGCAACCTCGTCAAGTCCTACAAGGAACTCAACGCGTTGGACGGCATTTCGCTGAGCTCCAGGAAGGGACGGATCTACGGATTGCTGGGGCGCAACGGCGCCGGCAAAACCACCTTGATGTCCATCCTGACCGGACAGGGATATCCCACCAGCGGCGAAGCGCTGATCTACGGAAGCAACCCGTTCGAACACGACGAGACACTGGCGCGGATCTGCTTCATCCGCGAGTCCCAAAAGTACCCGGACGACTTCACGCCGCAGCAGGCATTCAAGGCGGCCTCCTTTTCTTCGCAAACTGGAACCAGGACCTGGCCGACCGCCTGGTGGAGGAGTTCGCCCTGCCGCTGAAACGGCGGATCAAGAAACTCTCCCGCGGACAGCTCTCCGCGGTGGGCGTCATCATCGGCATGGCGTCCCGGGCCGAAATCACCTTCTTCGACGAGCCGTACCTGGGGCTCGACGCCGTGGCCCGGCAGATCTTCTACGACCGCCTGGTCGAGGATTTCTCGCAATACCCGCGCACGATCGTGCTGTCCTCGCACCTGATCGACGAGATCGCGAACCTGCTTGAACACGTGGTGGTCATCGACAAGGGCAGGATCATGCTCGACGAGGATGCCGAGACGCTGCGTGGTTCCGCGGTGGCCGTCACCGGCAACTCGGAGAAGGTCGGCGCGATTCATCGACGGCTACGAGGTGCTGCACCGCGATTCGCTCGGTTCGCTGGCCTCGGTGACCATCAAGGCCGGCTCACCGGCACCCAACGGGAGATGGCAGCGGAACTGGGCCTCGAACTCTCCCCGGTTCCGCTGCAGCAACTGGTGGTTCGCACCACGCTGGCCGAACAGTCCAGGGAAAACAACGAGGAAAGCCTGGAGGCCCTGAAATGAGCCGCATCGTCAACGTCGCGCGCATGCAACTGATCAACAAATGGACCTTCCTGGGCATCCCGATGGTGATCCTGGTGGCAAGCACGGCACTGCACCATTGCCATCTGGGCCATGATGCCCAAGGAGCTGGAGAGCGGTCCTGGTCTCGGGATCCGGCCAGGCCGTCATGTGGTATTTCCTGGCGCTCGGGATCCAGTCGCTGACGCTGACCTTCCCGTTCTCCCAGGCCATGAGCGTTTCGCGGAAGAGCTTCTACCTGGGAACCCTGGGCCTGTTCGCGGTGATCGCGCTGGCCTACTCGGTGCTCTACTACGTGCTTGGGCTCATCGAAAAGGCCACCGGCGGGTGGGGCATGGACGGCCAGCTCTTTGCGCTGGGATGGATAGCGGAGAACAACGCGGCGGTCCAGATCCTGTTCTACTTCGTGGCCATGGTGCTGCTGTTCATGATCGGATTCTGGTGCGCCACCATGTACCTGCGCTGGAAGGCCACCGGCATGCTGGTTGTCGGGATCGGATTCGCGGTGCGTCGTGCTGGCCCTGATGGCGCTGGTGACATCAACGATTGGTGGGTCCCCGTCGTGGACTGGCTCGGTTCGCTGACCACCCTCTGGGGTAGCCCTGATACTGGGGGCCATCTGCGTGCTGCTCGCCGGCGGTTCGTACGTGACCCTGCGGCGGGCAACCACCTAGAAGGTCCTCCCGAAACTCTTGAAGCCGATGGTCGGCTCCCCGCGCGCCGCACGCGGGGAGCCAAGCATTTGTCGGGCGCACGGGTGACGCAAGGCCGGCGGGACACTGTCATTCCCGCCACATACGAATGCCGCGGTTCCAAGAATGTCGGTCATCGGCTGTATCGTTTCACACGTGGCTTTGGACTTTACTTCGATCGACTTTGAGACGGCAAACGGATTCCGCGGCTCTGCCTGCAGCGTGGGCCTGAGCAAGGTCCGCAACGGAAAAATCATCGAGGAAGTCTCCTGGCTGATGCGCCCGCCCGCGGGATTCGACCACTTCGATGCGCGCAACACGATGATCCACCACATCACCGCCGACATGGTTGCCGATGCCCCGCGCTTCGGCGAACTGTTCATCCCCATGGCCAACTTCATTGGCGATGACACCCTCGTGGCACACAACGCGGCCTTCGACCTCGGCGTGATCCGCTCCGCACTTGGAGGTCTCCGAACTCTCCGGCCCCGCCTACGACTACGCGTGCACCGTGAAGATGGCCCGGAAAACCTACGAGCTTTCCTCCTACTCGCTGCCCTTCGTCGCGGAGGAAGCGGGCTCGCCCATGGTGAACCACCACGACGCGCTCGCCGACGCCCACGCCTGCGCCGCCATCATGGTCGACATCGCCCAGCGCCAAGCCGCGGATTCCGTGGCCGCTGGCCGCCGAGAAATCTGAAAGTCAAGATGGGCTTCGCCCAGGCGTACGCCCCGGGCGACGAGCTTTCCAAGGCCACCCGCGACGCCCAGGGATGGGCGGCACGCGGGCAACTCCGTGCCGGTCCAGCCCGACTGGGCAGCCTGGCCGCAGGAAGGCAACGATCCCGAGCCGAACCTCGAGGCCGATCCGGCGCACCCGCTGTATGGCGAAACCGTCGTTTTCACCGGCAACCTGGGCATCAGCCGGCAGGTGGCCAAGGACCGTGCCGCCGAACGCGGCGCCACCACGGCCAGCCGGGTCACCAAGGCCACCACCGTCCTGGTGGTCGGCGACGGATTTGTTCCCGAGGACCTTGCCAACGGGCGGCTCACCGGCAAGGCCAAGCGCGTGCTGCGCCTCCAGGAAGCCGGCCAGCGCGTGGCCATCCTGGCCGAGGGCGAATTCCTTCAACTTGTCGACGGCTTCGGCGCGCTCTAGGCGCAGCTCTTAACGCGGGACGCTTCTTGCCGGCCCGCATGTCGCGCAGCGCGCCGAACCCCTCACGGGCAACTGGCTCATGCGTGGCCTCGGGCAAGGAATGCCGCGGGTCAACCCGCCGGCAATGCGCGGCAAGATCGCTCTCATCCCGGTACACCAGGTACATCGGGCTCGACCCGGGGATTGAATTTGGCCTTGAACGCGTGCAAGGAACCAAATCCGTAGAGCGGTTCCAGGGCCCTGGATAGCGAAGCCAGCACCCTGTCCACGGGTTCCTGCGCCGCCGTGTGCTGGATGTGGGCCAGCGGCGCCCCGGACAGCGAGGCGAAATCGGCGCCCCGGAGGCCGAAAAGTGCTTGAGGGATGAACCGATGAGGAACTCCATGACCGACGCGAAGCCGAAGTCGCGCCGGCGCATGAGATCCAGGGTCCAGCCGGAAATCTCACCGCCCGGGGCATAAACCGGCAACCAGCTCAGGAATCCCTGGATCTCCCCTGCGCATTCTCGGCCAGCGCCAGTTTCACCTGGGGTCGGCCGCCTCCTCGAGGGTGCCAAGCGTGAACCGGATCTGCGGCAGCGACTTGTCGCCGACCCATGCCTTGGAGATTTCTTCGAGCTGGGATCTGACGCTCGCCGGTTCATCGGCCAGCCGGGTGATCCTGAACGAAACTTCCTCGCGCGCCGCGCGGTTGAGCGCGGTGCGGATGTCCGACCATTTCTTGCCGGCGAATTCCAGTCCCGGCAAATCCACCAGGGTGTCCTCGGCGATTTGCATGGCACGCCAACGGTCCGGCGGCGTGGCAAGGGGGCACTGACGGAGAAGAAGAACGGGAACAGGCCCGCCTTTTCCGCGGCCGACGGCGAAGCGTGCATGGCGGCATCCCGGTCCTCGGCCGGGCCGATGGGCTCGGCCAAGCCGATGGCGCACCCCATGTGCACCTGGTAGGTCACCACCGAACCGCCGGGGGAATGGAAAGTGCTGGTTCCCGCGCCAGGTGCTCATCCAGGAGAGGGTCCCGCCGCCATACTGCCGCAGTTGTGCGACCATCGCGGCAAGCATCCATGCCCCGGTGCCCCGACGGCAGCCGGCAGGCGGCGGAGCCTGCGTACGCCGAAGGCCCGCCAACACACCACGAGGTAGACAAGCAGGAGGGCCCACAGCCCCGCCATGCGCCGCGGCAAACGAGGCAATCCCCGAGCCCCGTGCGTGAGCTGCGGCCCGAGGGTCACGATGAGCGTCAAACCGAGGATTCCGCGCAGGACGTTCAGCACGGCCAGGACCATGGCCGCGATCCAGGCGATCCGGCGGCCGGAACGCAGCCCGCGGGCCAGGACCAGTGCAAGCAGGCGCGTCGACCAGCACGGCGATGCGCCCGCCGCCGGCCTGGGTGGGGCCAAAGGGGCCGTTGGTGGGCACGATGATGGTCAGGATCTGGATGGTGACCAGGGAAAGCAGGCCGACCCAGGCCATGAACCGCTGTTCGCGCAGGTTCGGCTTGTGAAAAGGTCCGGAATTTCCACGGCGAGCACCAGGAGATCGCAGCGGCATGTTCAAGGTCGCTGATTTCCCCGACGAGGGTCACGCTCACGACGCGCGAAGCTGACCAGGAGAAACTGCCAACGCAGTTTCCACGGCTGGCGCAGGTAGCAGACCGCCAGGGTGAGGCAGGCGAAGATGCCGCCGTTGGGACCGGTGTCCAGGTCGCGGGACAACGCATCGATCCAGCGGCGATCCCAGGTCCCTGAAGAGCAGCAATACGGCGGCGACGACGGCCAGGGAAACGAATTGGCCGAGGAAGAATGTCAGGACCGCGGTCTTGGTTCCGCGGGACAACTTCCAGCCATCCCACGCCCAGCGGGAGCAGGAACAGCCACGGACAGGTAGGCAGACCGGTTCGCCGAGCACAAAGGTGCCGGTGATGGCCGTCAGCCAGTCGCCGTTGCTGAAGGCCGGCAGCCCGTAGGCAAGGTCCGCGAACCACCTGTTGTTCCACGCTGTCCTGAAAAGCGACCTGGTGATCAGGCCGCCGAGCAGGATGGCACCCATGAGGGCCACGGTGAAGGGTGTTTTGCGACCGCCCCGGAAGCGGTGGCCCGCACGGTGCCAAGGAACTCCGGCAGGTTGCCGCCCTGGAAGTTCCGGCGGGCGGCGTTGCCTGGCGATCCATTCGCGGTCATGTATTGCCCCTTTGCCCCGTGCTTCGCTGAGATGCCGTCCGACAGATGTTACCGCCTTGAGACGCATGCGTTGTTGTGTTTCCACGCCACGAGCATTATCTCCCGGAGCTGCCGGACAGTGCATGCGCGAGGGGCCCCCCGCAAAGGCCTTGGCTCACGGTGCCCCGGGAAGATCAAGGTGCCGGCCCGCGATGCAATGCGCTCCACGGGCCGGCATCCGACGCTGCTAGCTTCCCACCGTCAGCTTGACCCACCGCTCGTGCATTTGATCAAGGATGGGATCAAGGACCGACGCCGGGCGGTGCGGCCACGGCATCCGTTCCCAACACCGCTGCCATCAGGGCGCAGGCAAATGAAGCCGTCTCGACATCCGGCTCTTCGCCAAGCAATTCAAAGAGCGCGTCGTATGCGGTCTGCGGGTCGGTGTTTTCCAGCGCCTCCGTGGCAAAGGCAACCGCGGTGCGCAGCGCCTCGGCCGCAACACCTTCAAGGCCGGCAACGAGCTCGGCCCAGCGCGGGGCGGATGCCGAACCGTTTTCCAATGCCGCGCGAACCACAAGTGCCGCCTGGCCGGCCGCGCGGTGTGCCAGCGGGGAACCGTGGGTCAGCGCGGCGGCGTCGGTTGCAAGCTTGTGCGTCGTTGCCTCATCCACGCGCGGCAACAGCGCCATGAACGCCGCGCGGCTGAGGACGCCCGAGGTGTCGGCTTCCGGGAAGACCGGGCGGCCAACCGAAGCCATGTCGGGATTCACCAGGGCCAGCAGGTGCTGGGGATCGCCTGGGGCAAAGTCCTCGGCCCCCTCGAAGGCCTCGTCGATCCAGCGCGGCTGCGGCTCCGGCGCGCCCTCGGGGAAGGACTTGATCACGAGCTTGTACCAGCGCAGCCCGGCCAGCCACATGCAGGCGGCCTCATCGGAGGCGACGCCGTCGTTGGCCCATTCCAGGGCCTCAAGCAATCCATCAAGCAGGAACAGGGACAGCGTTTCGCTTTCGCCGGGTTCCTGGCCGTCGCGGGCGTGGGTGGCACCGTCGACGGCGGCAAGCAGCACACCGAAAACTCGGTCGGAAAAATCAGCGGGAATCGCATACGGATCGATTGAATCAGTCACCCCACCAGTCTATGGGTTTTCCCCGGGCTGCCGAGTCGGTTAACAAAGCGGCGGGTGCCGTCGCTAGGCTTGGAACCATGCGAATCTTGCACACCTCCGATTGGCACCTGGGCCGTTCCTTCCACGGGGCTTCCCTGCTGGCGGCACAGGAAGAATTCATCGACCGGCTGCTGGGGACCATCCGGGAGGAGCACATCGATGTGGTTCTGGTCGCCGGGGACGTCTATGACCGGGCGCTTCCATCGGTTGACGCGGTGGCGCTCTTTGACCGGTCACTGGTGCGGCTGCGCGAAAGCGGCGTCGAGATGGTCATCACCAGCGGAAACCACGATTCGGCCCTGCGCCTGGGATTCGGCTCGGCACTGCTGGAACACGCGGGCCTGCACCTGCGCACGCGGCTCGAGGACATCGACAGGCCGGTGGTCCTGGACGGCGAAGGCTTCGCGCTCGCCGTCTACGGCCTGCCCTACCTGGAACCGCGCATGGTCGCCGAACGCCTGGGCGTCGAGGAACCAGGGCATTCGCCGGTGATCAGCGCCGCACTGGACCTGGTGCGCGAGGACCTGAAGGCCCGCCAACCGCGGCATCGGCGAAACCCGTCCACGGCATGGTCCTGGCGCACGTCTTTGCCGCCGGGGGAGCGGGCTCGGAATCCGAACGTGAACTGAGCATCGGCGGGCTGGACATCGTCCCCACCTCCCACTTCAACGACTTCACCTACTCCGCGCTCGGACACCTGCACGGGCGCCAAGAGCTTGCCCCGAGCATCCGCTACTCGGGTTCGCCCATCCCGTATTCCTTCTCGGAGGCCGGCCACAGCAAGGGCGCCTGGGTCCTGGAAATGACGGCCGAGGGGCTGGGCGAGGTCAAGGCGGTGGACTGGCCCGCCACGGAAACAACTTCGCATCCTGCGCGGGAAGATCGACGAGCTGCTCACCGACGAGCAATACGATTCGGCCCAGGACGCCTGGTGCCAGATCACGCTCACCGACAAGCACCGCCCGGCCGGCGCCATGGAACGGCTGCGCAGCAGGTTCCCGGACACCCTGGTGCTGAACTTCGACCCCGAGGAAAAGCCCGACGAACGGCGCACAGCTATGCCGACCGGCTTGCCGCAGCCAAGTCGCCCATGGAGGTCTGTTCGGGATTCGTTGAGCACGTGCGCAAACGCCCGCTCAACGAGGCCGAGGGCGATCTGCTCGTCTCGGTCCTTGCCCAGGTACGCAGCGAAAAGGTTGAAAAATGAGGGTCCACAGTCTCGAGATCGAGGCCTTCGGGCCGTTCGCCAAGCGCGCCACCATCGACTTCGATGCGCTCTCCGAGGGCGGCATCTTCCTGCTCAACGGGGAGACCGGCGCCGGGAAGACCAGCGTGCTCGACGGCATTTGCTACGCCCTGTACGGTTCGCTTCCCGGGGTGCGCCAGGGCAGCAAGTCGCTGCGCAGCGACCACGCGGAGGCATCGGTGGCCCCCGAGGTAATCTGTGAGTTCTCCACCGGGGGTCGCCGCTTCGAGGTCACCCGTTCACCGGCCTGGGACCGGCCGTCCAAGCGCGGAAAGAGCGGAACCACCACGGCTCAGGCGCAAAGCCGGCTGCGTGAACTTGTCGATGGCAGCTGGATCGAAAAATCCACCCGCAACGACGAGGTCGGCGCCATCCTCTGCGGGATCCTGGGCCTGGACAAGGAACAATTCACCAAGGTGGCGATGCTGCCGCAGGGCGCCTTCGCGGCCTTCCTGCGCGCCAAGGACAAGGACCGCGAGGACCTTTTGCGCTCGCTCTTTGACACCAGCGAATACGCACTCACCGAAAAGGTGCTGACCGAACGCTTCGCCGACGCCAAGGCCGAGGCCGAGGACGCCGAGCGGAACCAACGGGCGACCGTGACCAGCTCGCCTCCGACGCGCTGGCCACCCTGTTCCCGGACGAGGCCGACCTGCCGGAGGACCCCGCGGGCTGCGCGATTCGGGTGACTTTGATTCGCTGGGCGAATTCCTCGGACCACGCTTTCCAACGCCCGGAAGAAGTTGCAGCAGGATCTCACGGAAGCCGACGCGCGGACGGGTGCCGCACGCACCGCCGAAACCAAACTCAGGGCACGAGGGGCCCGGCATGCACAGCTTGCCGAGCTATCCACCCTGCGCGCGGATCCACGAAGAGCGCAGCGCCGACATTGCCGACCTGGCCGCCCAGCTGAAGCTCGATGCTGCCGCGGCCGCACTCAAGCCGTACCACCAGCAGTCACTCAGCGCCGCGGAGGCCACCGCAAACGCGGAGGCCAAGCTGCACGAAGCGCTCTCCTCTGTCCTCGATCTCGGCGCGGGCTCCCCGGCGGAATCGCAGGACCAGGACGGGGAGGACGAGGCGTCCGCCGAACTTCTTGCCGCGGCACAGGCCCCCGGGGTTGCGCTGGACACGGTGATGCAGCTTGCCGAGCACGCGAAGGCCTCGGCAACTTCCGCCGTGCAGATGGCCGCGGTCATCGAGGCAGCACTGCCCGATGAACAGGAACTCGAAGCCACCCGGACCGAACTGGGCAGGCTCAGGACCGCGCTGGAATCCGAATCGGCGCTGCAGCCCCGGCGCGTCGAAAGACATCCAGGAGCTCAGGGCCGGGCTCCCCGCGCTCCAGGCCGCATGCGTGACCGCGGACGCGCTGCTGGCCTCCCTGCCGGCACTCCAAGGGGCGGTCGACACGGCCAACGAACGCCGCGACCAAGTGGCGGCGCGCGGCAAGGCCGAACGTGCCCAGCTCAAGGCCCACTCGGAATTCAACGACGCCAAGACCAACACACTGAACCTGCGTGAGGCCGCGTCAAACCTTGTCTCCCTGCGCCTCGACCAGTCGGCCGCAACGCTGGCCGCGGCACTACGCGACGGCGAAGCCTGCCTGGTTGCGGTTCCGAGGAACACCCCAAGCCTGCAACACTTCCCGAGGGCGAGCTCGTGGATGCCGACGCCATTGAACAGGCCCGCGAACGGGCCGCCACGGCCGAGACGGCCGAGGGCAAGAACGCTGCCCACCTGAAAAAGGCAAACACCGCGCTGGCGCTGATCCAGGACCGGATCGGCGACCTGGACCAGGAAACAGCCACGGCCGATGTCGAGGCCGCCTCCCTGAGGCTCCGGGAAGCCGCCGAATCCTCTGCGGCCGCAACCAAAGCCGCCGAGGAACTTGCCAAGGCCAGCGAAACGCTCGAATCCCTTCACGCCGAAGAGTCGAAGGCCGCCACCGCCATCGAAGTCACCGGCGCCAAAATTGCGGCGGCCGAAGCCCGCACCGGGAAGCTCACCGAGTCCCTCGCTGCGCTGAGCCGCGACGGGCAGGACCTACAGGAACGCCACGGTGCGCTCAAGGCCCGGGCGGCGGGTTTCGAATCCCTCGCGTCAGCTGCCTCGGAGCTGGCCGCCGCCCACGGCACGGCCGAGGCCGCGGACGCGCAGTGGGAGGCAAAGCTTGCCCAGGCCGGCATCGCCGACACCGCCGCGTGGCTGGAACAAATGCTGCCATCGGGCGAACGCGCCCGGTGCCAGCAACTGGTCGATGCCCACAACGAGCAGTCCGTGCGCATCAAGACGCTGGCCGAGGCACCGGAAACCGCGCTCG
>CAWFRB010000020.1:0-19250 GCA_963818105.1 uncultured Actinomycetota bacterium
AGGTCAAGGTGCCGGACCGTGGAGCAAGGCGTCCACGGTCCGGCACCGTCCTGTTAGCTGCCCACTGTCAGCTTGATCCATCGCTCGTGCATTTGGTCCAGGATGGGATCGAGGACCGACGCGGGGCGGTGGGCCACGGCATCCGTTCCCAACACCGCTGCCAGCAAGGCGCCCGCGTAGGACGCGGTCTCGATATCCGGCTCTTCCCCGAGCAGCTCAAAGAGTGCGTCGTACGCGGCCTGCGGGTCGGTGTTTTCCAGCGACTCGGTGACAAAGGCCACCGCCGTGCGCAGCGCCTCGGCCGCCACACCCTCAAGACCGGCAACGAGCTCGGCCCATCGGGGCGCCGATGCCGAGCCGTTTTCCAATGCGGCGCGAACCACAAGCGCAGCCTGGCCGGCCGCGCCGTGCGCCAGCGGGGAACCGTGGGTCAGCGCGGCGGCGTCCGTTGCAAGCTTGTGGGTCGTTGACTCATCCACGCGCGGCAGCAATGCCATGAATGCCGCGCGGCTCAAGACACCCGAGGTGTCGGCATCCGGGAAGGCCGGGCGGCCAACCGAAGCCATGTCGGGGTTCACCAGGGCAAGCAGGTGCTGGGGATCGCCGGGGGCAAAGTCCTCGGCACCCTCGAACGCCTCGTCGATCCAGCGCGGCTGCGGTTCCGGCGCGCCCTCGGGGAAGGACTTGATCACGAGCTTGTACCAACGCAGCCCGGCCAGCCACATGCAGGCGGCCTCGTCCGAGGCAACGCCGTCGTTGGCCCATTCCAGGGCCTCGAGCAATCCATCAAGCAGGAACAGGGACAGCGTTTCGCTTTCGCCGGGTTCCTGGCCGTCACGGGCGTGGGTGGCACCGTCGACGGCGGCAAGCAGCACGCCGAAAACTCGGTCGGAAAAATCAGCGGGAATCGCATACGGATCGATTGAATCAGTCACCCCACCAGTCTATGGGTTTTCCCCGGGGCGCCGAGTCGGTTAACAAAGCGTCCGGTGCCGTCGCTAGGCTTGGAACCATGCGTATCTTGCACACCTCCGATTGGCACCTGGGCCGCTCCTTCCACGGGGCTTCCCTGCTGGCGGCACAGGAAGAATTCATCGACCGGCTGCTGGAGACCATCCGGGAGGAAAACATCGATGTGGTTCTGGTCGCCGGGGACGTCTACGACCGGGCCCTGCCATCGGTTGACGCGGTGTCGCTCTTTGACAGGTCCCTGGTCCGGCTGCGCCAAACCGGCGTCGAACTTGTCATCACCAGCGGAAACCACGACTCGGCCCTGCGCCTGGGATTCGGCTCGGCACTGCTGGAACATGCGGGCTTGCACCTGCGCACGCGCCTCGAGGACATTGACAGGCCCGTGGTCATGGACGGCGAAGGCTTCGCGCTCGCCGTCTACGGCCTGCCCTACCTGGAGCCGCGCATGGTCGCCGAACGCCTGGGCGTCGAGGAACCCGGCCATTCGCCGGTCATCAACGCGGCACTGGACCTGGTGCGCGAGGACCTGGAGGCCCGCCAAGCGCGGCTCGGAGCAACCCATCCACAGCATCGTCATGGCACACGTCTTCGCCGCCGGGGGAGCCGGCTCGGAATCCGAGCGCGAATTGAGCATCGGCGGGCTGGACATCGTCCCCACCTCGCACTTCACCGACTTCACCTATGCCGCGCTCGGACACCTGCACGGGCGCCAAAAACTTGCCCCGAGCATCCGCTACTCGGGTTCCCCCATCCCGTATTCCTTCTCGGAGGCGGGCCACAGCAAGGGCGCCTGGGTCCTTGAAGTGACGGCCGAGGGACTGGGCGAGGTCAAGAAGGTCGACTGGCCCGCACGGAAGCAACTACGCATCCTGCGCGGGAAGATCGACGAGCTGCTCACCGACGAGCAGTACGCCTCGGCCAGGGACGCCTGGTGCCAGGTCACGCTCACCGACAAGCACCGCCCGGCCGGTGCCATGGAACGGCTGCGCAGCAGGTTCCCGGACACCCTGGTGCTGAACTTCGAGCCCGATGAAAAGCCCGACGACACGGCGCACAGCTATGCCGACCGGCTCGCGGAGGCCAAGTCGCCGATGGAGGTCTGCTCGGGATTCGTCGAGCACGTACGCAAACGCCCGCTCAACGAGGCCGAAGACGACCTGCTCGTCTCCGTCCTTGCCCAGGTACGCAGCGAAAAGGTTGAAAAATGAGGGTCCACAGTCTCGAAATCGAGGCCTTCGGGCCGTTCGCCAAGCGCGCCACCATCGACTTCGATGCGCTCTCCGAGGGCGGCATCTTCCTGCTCAACGGTGAGACCGGCGCCGGCAAGACAAGCGTGCTCGACGGCATCTGCTACGCCCTCTACGGTTCGCTTCCCGGGGTCCGCCAGGGCAGCAAGTCGCTGCGCAGCGACCACGCGGAGGCATCGGTGGCCCCCGAGGTCATCTGCGAATTCTCCACCGGGGGCCGGCGCTTCGAGGTCACCCGTTCGCCCGCCTGGGACCGGCCGACCAAGCGCGGCAAGAACGGCACCACAACGGCCCAGGCGCAGAGCCGCCTGCGTGAACTTGTCGGCGGAAGCTGGGTCGAAAAATCCACCCGCAACGACGAGGTCGGCGCCACCCTCAGCGAAATCCTGGGCCTGGACAAGGAACAATTCACCAAGGTGGCCATGCTGCCGCAGGGTGCCTTCGCGGCCTTCCTGCGGGCCAAGGACAAGGACCGCGAAGACCTCCTGCGCTCGCTCTTTGACACCAGCGAATACGCACTCACCGAAAAGGTGCTGGCCGAACGATTCGCCGAGGCCAAGGCGGAGGCCGAGGCCGCCGAGCGAAACCAGCGGGCAACCGTCGACCAACTCGTCGCCGACGCGCTGACGACCCTGTACCCGGACGAGGCCGAGCTGCCGGAGGACGCTGCAGGGTTGCGCGACTCGGGTGACTTTGACACGCTGGGCGAATTCTTCGGCACCACGCTGTCCGGTGCCCGGCAGAAGTTGCGGCAGGAACTCGCGGAAGCGGACGCGCAGTCGGGCGCCGCACGCACCGCGGAAACCAAGCTCAAGGAACGAGGGGCCCGGCATGCGCAGCTTGCCGAGCTGTCCACCCTGCGCGGGATCCACGAGGAGCAAGGCGCCGACGCTGCGGAGCTGGCCGGCAAGCTGAAGCTCGATGCGGCCGCGGCCGCACTCAAGCCCTACCACCAGCAAGCACTCGGTGCCGCGGAGGCCACCGCAAATGCGGAGGCCAAGCTGCATGAAGCGCTTTCCGCTGCCCTCGAATTCGGTGCAGGATCCGCGGCGGAAACCCAGGAGCTGCGACGGGGAGGACGAAGCATCCGCCGGGCTCCTTGCCGCGGCACAGGCTCCCGGGGTCGCGCTGGACACGGTGGTGCAGCTGGCCGAGCATGCCAAGGCCGCGGCAACTTCCGCCGTGCAGAAGGCCGCGGTCATCGAGGCGGCGCTGCCCGATGAGCAGGAACTCGAGGCCACCCGGACCGAACTGGGCAAGCTCAAGACCGCGCTGGAATCCGAATCGGCGCTGCAGTCCCGGCGCGCGAAAGACATCCAAGAGCTCAAGGCCGGACTCCCTGCCCTCCAAGCCGCCTGCGCCACCTCGGACGCACTGCTTGCCTCCCTGCCGGCGCTCCGGGAGGCGGTCGATGCAGCCAGCGAACGCCGCGAGCAAGTGGCGGCGCGCGGCAAGGCCGAACGTGCCCAGCTCAAGGCCCACTCCGAATTCAACGACGCCAAGAGCCACACGCTGACCCTGCGCGAGGCCGCGGCAGACCTTGTCTCCCTGCGCCTGGACCAGTCGGCCGCAACGCTCGCCGCGGCGCTGCGCGACGGCGAAGCCTGCATGGTCTGCGGTTCCGACGAACACCCCAAGCCTGCGACGCTGCCCGAGGGCGAGCTCGTCGACTCCGACGCCATCGAACAGGCCCAGGAACAGGCCGCCAAGGCCGAGGCGGCCGAAGGCAAGACCGCTGCCCAGCTGGAAAAGGCAAACACCGCGCTGGCATTGATCCGGGACAGGATCGGCGACCTTGACCAGGAAACCGCCACGGCGGATTTCGACGCGGCCTCCCTCACGCACCGGGCAGCCGCCGAATCCTCCGCGGCCGCAACCGACGCCGCCACGGAACTCGCCAAGGCAACGGAAAAGCTCGGATCCCTGCAGACCGACGAGGCCAAGGCGGCCACGGCCATCGAGGTCACCGGCACCAAGATTGCGGCGGCCGAGGCCCGCATCGGCAAGCTCACCGAGTCCCTCGCGGCGCTGAGCGGCGACGGGCAGGGCCTGCAGGAACGCCACACGGCGCTCAAGGCCCGGGCGGCGAGTCTTCGAATCCCTCGCCGCGGCGGCCTCGGCGCTGGCCGCAGCCCACGGCGCGGCAGCGGCCGCGGACGCGCAGTGGGAAGCGAAACTCGCCCAGGCCGGCATCGCCGACACCGCCACGTGGCTGGGACAACTGCTGCCGTCGGGTGAACGCGCCCGGAGCCAGCAGCTGGTCGATGCCCACAACGAGCAGTCCGTGCGCATCAAGACGCTGGCCGAGGCCCCGGAAACCGCGCTCGCGCGCACCGAGGCCGACTCCGGCACGGGGCCCCGGACGCCGAAGAACTTGCCGCCGCCGCGGCCGCGGTGCGGGAATCCCTGGACGCGCCGGGACGCGGTGCTTGCCGGGGATGCGGTGCTCGAAAGCTACACCGCCAGGCTGCAGGCCAGACCGGGACAGGCTTGCCGCCCTGGCCCGCGAGCAGGGGCCGGTGCTCGAACGCTTCAACACGCTCAAGTCGATGGCCGATTTGGCCCGCGGGCTGGGGGAGAACCGGCTGAAGATGACGTTGAGCACCTACGTGCTCGCCGCCCGGCTGGAGGCCGTGGCACTCGCGGCAACCCAACGCCTGCTGCTGATGACCGGGCCAGCGCTACTCGCTGGTGCATGACGACACCCCGCGCGGGAACAACAAGTCGGGGCTGGGCCTGCAGATCCTCGATTCCTGGACCGGGGTCCGGCGCGACACCCAGACGCTCTCCGGCGGCGAATCGTTCATGGCCTCGCTGTCCCTGGCGCTTGGGATTGGCCGATGTCATCCAGCACCAAAGCGGCGGCATCGACATCGAGACGCTGTTCGTGGACGAGGGCTTCGGCTCGCTCGACGCCGAAACCCTCGAGCAGGTCATGGACGCCCTCGAGGCGCTGCGCAGCGGCGGCCGGGTCATCGGGGTGGTCTCCCACGTGGCGGACATGAAACAACGGATCACCACCCGGCTCAACGTCCACAAGGGGCGCAACGGGTCAACGGTCTCCATGGAAATCGGAGGATAGCGCCGCGAGCGTATCTCGGCTAGACTGAGAGACGTCTGAAAAGGGTTTTGTGCAACGGGAGGCAGGGACGGTGCACGCACGTTAGTGGAGTACACCCATTTTGAAATCCAAGACCACCCCCAAGACCCCAAGCAGCCCAGGGTTCGCCCTACGCGGCGTTGCCGCCGCTGGTCGGCTGGGCCTTTTTCCCGCTGGGCTTCTTCGCCCGGCTGCCGCTGGCCATGCTCACCATCGGGTCGATGACCCTGCTCATCGATTCGACGGGTTCCTACGCGATGGGCGGCCTGGCCGCGGCCATGGTCGGCCTCGGCTCGGCCGTGGGCGGACCCACCGTCGGCTACCTCTCCGACCGCCTGGGCCAGCGCCGCGTGCTGATCCCGGTGGCGATCCTGCAATCCCTGATGATTACCGCATTGATGTGGTTCGGCGGATCCACCGCGCTGGCCCCCGTGGGAATCTGGTGTCTGCTTGTCGCTGCTGGCCGGCGCCACCGGCCCGCAGATCGGCCCGCTGGCCCGCGTGCGCTGGATGGCGTTGACCCGCAAGCGCGAGTCCGGGCGGCCGCGAACTCTCCGCCGCACTGAGCTATGAAAGCATGGTCGACGAACTCGGGTTCGTGCTTGGCCCGGCAGCCGTCGGGCTCTTCGCCGCACTGATCGCCCCCTGGCTGCCGCTGGCCATTGCCGCCGTCATGACGCTCATCCTGGTGCCGCTCTTCGCCATGCACCGCACCGAAAAAGCCGTCGTTCCCCAGGTCAAGAGCTCAACCAAGATCAAGTTGACGCGGAACCAGGTCGCCGGAATCGCGCTGGCCGTCACCGGCATGATCGGCATGGGAACCTTCTTCGGTTCCAGCGCCGCCGGCACCTTGGCCTTTGCCGGCGCCCAGGGCAATGCGAACATCGGCGGACTGCTCTACGCGGCCGTCGGCACGACAAGCGCCGCCGCCGCGCTGTCCGTTGCGTTCTGGCCGCATGGTTGGCCGCAGGCCAGCCGCTGGCTTGCCTGCGCCATCTTCATGGTGCCCGCGGCCCTGCTGCTGCAAGTTCCTTCCGGGTTTGGCTGGATGGTCGCGGCCCTGTTGCTGGTCGGGATCCCCGTCGGGCCGATCCTTGTCACCATCTTCACCCTTGGCGGCGAGATCGCACCGGCCGCAACGCCTCTCCACCGTCATGACCCTGTTGTCCTCGGGCATCGTCGTCGGAACGTCCATCGGCAACGGCTTGGCCGGTGCCTTCGCCGATTCGCACGGCTACTCCGGCGCGTTCGGTGTCGCCGCCGCGGCCGCGGTGCTCCTGCTGCTCTCCGGTGCCGGCATGGCGGTGTTGCGTTCACGCGCAGCAGCGCCGCATGCTGGCTGCCTAGCAGCGACCCCGGCCCGCGCGAGCGGAATCCGGCTACCCGAGCTCCGCGGAGATGGCCCGGGCCGCTTCGCGCAGGCGGGCGCCGATCGCCTCGACCTCGCTGGTGTTCGAACCGGTGCTGTAGACGACGGCAACGGCCGCCGGAAGCCGGCCGGGCACCTCGATGGGCGCGGCCACGGAGGACAGGCCCGGGATCACCTCGTCGATGCTTGTTGCGTAGCCCCTGCTTCGGGCCAATGCGGCATTCTCCCGGTACGGGGTCTCGTGGTTCAAGGCGTTCCACTGTTCCTCGGTGAGCGTGGACTGCATCGCAATGCCGGGGGCTCCGTGCCCGAACGGGTGCCGGGTGCCGGGGTGCTGAACCACCGTGGCATGCACGTGGCGCGGTTCCACCGTCACCAGCGTGGTGCAGTCGGGCTGGTCCCACACGGCAATGAATGCGCACATCTTCAATTCGTTGGCCAAGACCGTGAGCTCCGGCAGTGCGGCGCTTTGCAGGTCCCGTTGCACCCCGCGGGCAAGCACGGCGAGGCCCGGAGCCGCGTGGACGCGGCCGGATTCATCGCGGGTGACCAGCCGGTGCGATTCCAGGGTGCGCAGGATCCGGTAGGCAATCGAGCGGTGCACGCCCAAGTCGGAAGCCAACTGGGCAATGGTTCGGGGACCCGGGGCCTCGGCCAGGAGCTCCAGCATGCGGATGCCCCTGGAAAGCGTCTGTGAAGCTGGTGCGGATGTGTCGGAGGGTGCCATGGTGGTGGTGACCCTTTCGACAAATTCGTTTCCCGGGCCACTGGCTTCTTGTTTGTCCAGTGAGCCTCAACTATGGTTTTAACCACAATTTCGCTATTAGAACCTTAGGTTCGATATTAGAACACTCTGGGTCTGAGTGCGAGCCGGTCGTGGCAGGCGGGAAATCCTGGGGAAATTCATGATGGTCACACGCAGGAAAGTGGTCGCCGAGGGAGGCCATTCCCAGGAAGCTCGACGGCGCGACGTTGCATCACTTCCGCGGGAGCCTGGGCCGGTTTGCCACGGGCGTTGCCATCGTGACCTTCGACGGCGTGAGCCGGCGCCACGGCATCACCGTGAATTCCTTCACTTCGGTCTCCATGGACCCTCCCTTGGTGCTGGTGTCCATCGCGCGCAGCACCAAGGCGCACGACGAGCTCAAGGATCGCCCGTTCACCGTGAACATCCTCGGGGCCGAACAGCAGGCACTGGCCATGCACTTTGCCGGACGCCCGGGCCGGGAACCCGTCTGGGTCGAGGGCGAAACCGCGCCGCGGCTTTCCGGCGTCCTGGCCTTTTTCTCATGCACGCCCTGGGCCGCCTACGACGGCGGCGACCACACCCTCTACCTGGGCCTGGTCCACGAATTCAACTACCGCAAGGGCGATGCCCTCGCGTTCGCGAACAGCTCCTTCACCACCATCCCCGAAAGCCAGCTGGGCGTCGAAGAGCTTCTGTGAGGCCGCTTGCCTGCCCGCGGGTGCCGATCGGCACCGAGCCAGTCCCGAACACCAATGAATCAGAATCGCAGAAGAGGTTGGAAAATGGGTATTCGTACAGGTCGGCAGTTTCTGGACAAGCTCAACTCGATGACCCCGCACCTGGTCATCGACGGGGAAGTGGTCTCCGGGAATCTCACCGAGCACCCCGCGTTCAAGGAGCTGGCGCTCACCTACGCCAAGCTCTTCGACATGCAGCACGACCCCAAGTACCAAGACGCGCTGACCTACACCTCGCCAACCTCGGGGGACTTGGTCAACGCCTCGTTCCTGGTTCCGCGTTCGGCGGAGGACCTGAAGAAGCGGCGGGCGGCGACCGCCACCTGGGCCGAATACTCAAACGGTTTCCTGGGCCGCACCGGCGACTACATGAACTGCCGCGCTCACCGCCCTGTCCACCGCCAAGACGTTCTTTGAAAAGGCCGATCCGAAATTCGGCCAACGCATCGAGGCCTACTACGAGTACGCCCGCGAAAACGACCTGCTGGCAACCCACACCCTGATCCCGCCCCAGGTCAACCGCTCGGTCTCCGGCTCCGAGCAGCTCGGCGGGCAGCTCACGGCGCGGATCGTCGAGGAGCGCGACGGCGGCATCGTCATCAGCGGCGCCCGCATGCTTGCCACGATCGCGCCGATCGCCGACGAGCTCCTGGTCTTCCCCTCCACGGTGCTCCGCGGCACCCCCGAGGACGAGCCGTTTTCGTTCGCCTTCGCCATCCAGAACGACGCGCCGGGCCTGCGCTACCTGTGCCGCACCGGGCTGCACAACGGCGGCAACAAGCACGACGAGCCGCTGGCGAGCCGTTTCGACGAGATCGACGCCGTGGTCGTCTTCGACGACGTCTTCGTCCCCGCCGAGCGCGTCTTCATGCAGGGCCGCCCCGACCTGTGCAACGCCTGGTACCAGGAGACGGGCGCCGGGGCGTTGATGACCCACCAGGTTGTCACCCGCACCATCGCCAAGTCCGAGTTCTTCCTGGGGCTGGCCTCGGAGATCGCGGCGACCATCGGCATCGACGGCTTCCAGCACATCCAGGAGGACCTGGCCGAGCTGATCCGCTACGTCGAACTCGGCAAGGCGCTGGTCACCGCCTCCGAGGCGCTCGCGGCACCGAGCGAGGACGGGGTCTTCCTGCCGCATTGGGAAACCCTGAATGCCGCGCGCAACTGGTACCCGAAGGCGTCCCAGCGTTTCCCGGAGATCATCAGGAAATTCTGCGCCTCGGGCCTCATGGCGCTTCCGGGCCAGGCGGACCTCGAGGTGGCGCGGGATGACATCGAGATGTACCTGCAGGGCAAGAGCCTGACCGGGCCGGAGCGCATCCGCCTGTTCAAGCTTGCCTACGACGCCTCGATCACGGGTTTCTCCGGCCGCCAGGCGCTCTACGAGTACTTCTTCTTCGGCGACCCGGTCCGCATGGCCGGCGCGCTGGTCAACAGCTACGACCGCGAGCCCGTCCGCGCGCGCATCCGCGAGTTCCTGGCCCGCGAAGACTAGGGCCAGACCGCGAGGCGGGGCCGCAGCCGTGACGCGCCGGGCGCCGCCACGAGATGGCACCGGCGCGACGATCTTGAATAGCTGCACGTGGGAGCGCGATTTCTCTCGGAGGAGCGATGGCGCGACCGTCCGCCCGTTCGTCTCAAATTTCGACCACAGGGGGTGAGTGAAGTCACGAACATGGGCTATCATGATCCTAGTCACATAACCGTCCGAACGGTCGGTAATATGTGGTTTCCCCTCATCATTCGAAGCGCACAGCGCCCCCACCCTTGGAGTTCCCATGGCTTCAGCTTCCCTGGCCGCAAACGCCAAACGTTCCGAGGAACGTCGCGTCCTTGCGGGCACCCTGGTCGGCACCACCATCGAGTGGTACGACTTCTTCATCTTCGCGCAGCTCACCGCGACGTTGCTGACCCCGCTCTTCCTGAAGCCGTTGGGTGAATCCAACCCGGGCCTGGCCCAGATCCTGGCCTTCGCCATGATCGGCATCTCCTTCCTCTTCCGTCCGCTGGGCGCCATCGTCGCCGGCCACCTGGGTGACAAGTACGGGCGCAAGCGGGTCCTGGTCGCAACCCTGATCATGATGGGTGCGGCAACCGCGCTGATCGGCCTGCTGCCGGTCTACGCACAGATCGGCTTCTGGGCCCCGCTGATGCTGGTGCTTCTGCGCATCGTCCAGGGCTTCTCCGCCGGCGGCGAATGGGGCGGCGCGGCACTGATGGCCGTCGAGCACGCACCGGAAAACAAGCGCGGCTACTTCGGCGCCTACCCGCAGATCGGCGTGCCGATCGGCATGATCCTGGCCACCGGCATGCTCTACATCCTGCGCGTCTCGATGACCCCCGAGCAGTTCACCGCCTGGGGCTGGCGCATCCCGTTCCTGCTCTCGGTCGTGCTGATCGTCGTCGGCTACCTGATCCGCAAGGCCGTCGAGGAATCCCCGATCTTCAAGCAGCTGGCGCTGCGCAAGGCCTCGGAGCACACCCCGCTGAAGCAGCTCTTCCAGTCGAACACCAAGGAAGTCATCCAGGCGGCGCTGATCTTCATCTCCAACAACGCCGCCGGCTACCTGGTCATCGCGTTCCTGATCTCCTACACCACCAAGGTGCTTCACATGCCCGCGGCCCCGGTGCTGCTGGCAACCACCATCGGTTCGGTCGGCTGGCTCGTCTTCACCCTGGTCGGCGGCTGGCTTTCGGACATCATCGGCCGCCGCAACACCTTTGTGTTGGGTTACGCGATTGTTTTCGTGTGGATGATCCCGATGTTCATGCTCATCGACACCGGCAACATCTTCCTCTACGGGCTCTCGGTCTTCATCCTGACCATCGGCCTGGGCCTGTCCTACGGACCGCAGTCGGCCATGTACGCCGAGATGTTCCCGGCGCACATCCGCTACTCGGGCATCTCGATCGGCTACGCCTTGGGTGCGATCCTCGGCGGCGCCTTCGCCGCAACCGTTGCCCAGGTGCTGCTGGAGGAGACCGGCAAGTCGATCTCGATCGCCATCTACATCATGGTCCTCACGGTCATCTCCGTGGCCGCGGTCTTCTGGGTCGGTGAAACCAAGGGCAACAACCTCCACGTCGAGGATGTCGATCCTGCCCTGCAGGCCGCCCACGACAAGGAACAGCACGGCCAGAACGCCTAAGGGCCACGTTCCGGCACACGACACATCGGGCCGGCCGATTCGCTTCCTCCCGCACGGGGCGGGGGAGCAGCGAGTCGGCCGGCCCTTTTGCTGCACCTTCGCGGAGGGAAGGCGTCCATGCGGACCTCAAAGGTGCGGGATCAGCGCCACGACCTCGTCGTCCGACACCGCATCGAAGCGGGAGTAGAAGGCGCTCACGGTATTGAACACCTTCGGCGTGATGGCGCAGACGAACTCGTCGGCCTCGGCCTCGACTTCCTGGCGGGCGGCCAGCGTGGCCACCGGGACAGCGACGACGATGCGGGCAGCACCCGCATGGCGCATGACTTCGATGGCTGCAAGCATGGTGGCGCCGGTTGCCATTCCGTCCTCGCACAGAATCACGGTCCGGTCCTTCACGGGCAGCACGATCTTCCCGACCAGTCTTTGCTGCAGGTCCATGAGCTCCGTGCGGGCTGCGGCCTCGACCTCCTCCAGGACCTCCGTGGTGAAGCGCTGTTGGGCGGGGCCCCAGACCCGGGCAACGTACTTCAAGGACACGTCGTCCCCGTAGGCCGCCAACGCGGCATAGGCGACGGTGCTGCGTTCGGGCAGGACGAGCCCGCTGACGGCAAGGGCGTCGACCTCGGCGCCCAGGTGCTTCGCGATTGCCGCCGCGACCGGGACTCCGCCGCTCAACAAGCCGAGGACCACCACGTTTTCATCGGCGGCATGGTGCTCCAGCTCGGCAGCCAGGTACTCGCCGGCCTCGGCTCGGTCGGAAAATCGCGTGGGTGCAACGTGGTCCGGTGTCATGGGTCCAGTCTGCACCCTGGGTCGGGCCACGGCGATCCCCGGCAGCACCGCGGCGCGGCGGCGGCGGGCATGGAATGCGGCTGTAGCATGTGACCATGAAACGAATCGCAGCGCTCTTGCTTGTTCTGGTTGCAGCCCTGGGCCTCGCCGGCTGCGCAACGACTCCGGGGCAGGACGGGTCTTCCGTCGTTGGCCAGTGGGGTGGAGTGCCCGACGGTGCGCCCGTCCTCGTTTTCTCGGGAGAGGGCTCGTTCACCGGAAACGACGGTTGCAACACCTTGACCGGTTCCTGGAAGCAGGCCAACGACGTCGTCACCCTGGAAAACATGGCCATGACGCTGATGGCGTGCGAGGGCGTCGACACGTGGCTTTCACGAGCGTCCACCGCCAAAATCGAAGGCATGAACCTCACGGTGTTCGATGCCCAGGGCGGCGAAATCGGCGTGCTGGCACACGAGGGCACCAAGAACTGAGCCGTACCCTTCCATGCGATGGCACCAAAAGGTGCTGGCAGGCCCCGTGTGTTCGGGGCCTGCCAGCACCTGATTCCTTGTGGATGCTCGTTTGCTAGTGCGCGGCGCGGTGGCTTTCGCCGCGTCCCTTGATGAGGCCGTAGATCCCGGCGACAACAACACCGCCAAGGATGGCCAATAGCCAGGTGCGAATGTTGAAGAACCCGCCGAGTCCGGTGTTGAAGATGACGGATCCGAGCCATCCGCCGACGATGGCGCCGACGACGCCAAGGATGAGCGAGGTCACCCATCCGCCGTTGACCCTGCCAGGCATGAACTGCTTGACAAGAACGCCAACGATGAGTCCAAGAATGATCCAGCTGATGAAGCCCATGATCTGCTCCTTCGATCAAAAGCCCGGCCATCACGGTGACGGTGGGGCCGAATTGCCGGTGGGTACCAGCGGCAACAACCTACGCCCGTTCCAGTCCCGAAACAATGGGCCGATAGGCCCTAGTCGGAACCCGAGAGAACGGCTACTGCGTGGTGCCGAACTCCGCAAACAGCCGGAGGATCTCCGGCTCGGAGACCTGTGAAAAATCCTCGTAGTAGGTGCCCACCGACGAAAAATCCGGCGGCGAAGAACAGCAGATCACCGCATCCGCATAGGCCGACAGTTCGCGCAGGACCTTTGCGGGGGAGACTGGAACCGCCACCACCAGGCTGGCCGGCCCCAGCAGGGAAACCACCCGAAGCGCGGCGGTCATGGTGGCGCCGGTGGCCAGGCCGTCATCGCACAGCACCACGGTCCGTCCCGCACAGTCCGGTGCAAATGCGTCGAACGCGGCGGACAGGCGAAGCAGCTTGGCACTTGCCCGGCGCTCCACGGTGTCCAGGGTCGCGGGGGAGTAGCGGCGCAGTGCATATTCGTAGATCCGCGGGACATGGTGCACCACGTGCTGCTGCCGATAGCTGGCGACGGCACCGAAGGCGACCTCCGGCTCGTCGGGGATGCCGAGCTTTCGCACGGCCAGGGCCCCCAGCGAGGCGCCAAGCCGCGCGGCGATCGGGGCGGCGACGGGAACCCCGCCGCGCAGCAGGCCAAGCACGACCGCGTCGGAGCCAAGCCCCTGGGCGGCCAACAGCTCGGCGAGGATGGACCCGGCCGCCGAACGGTCGGCGAATCTTTGTGGGCCAACGGTGTTCATGGCATCCAGTTTCCCCGCATTGGCCCGCCGCCGCCATGCCCGGCGGCCATCGAAGTGCGGGAGTGCTTAACGGCCCGTGGCCGGCGTCCGGACCCTGTAGCGCAGGTGCGCATGTGAGGGAGCGGAAGCCGGCCACGGGGTCGGTGCCTTGGAAGGGCTGCGGGTTAGAGCTGGTGGCCCATCTTGAAGCCGACTTCCTCGCCCGGATCGCCGGTCATGGCGTTGCCCGGGGCGCGGGTGTAGGAGAAGCCGTCGGCCCCCACGGTCACTGCCATCTCCGAGGAGTCGGTGCGTGCGACGACCTCGCGCGGGTTGCCGTCCAGGTCCAGGACCAGGGATGCCTCGGTGTACCAGGACGGGACAACCGGGTTGCCCCACCAGTCGCGGCGCTGGTTGTCGTGGACGTCCCAGGTGATGACCGGGTTGTCCGGGTCGCCGGTGTAGTAGTCCTGGGTGTAGATCTCGATGCGGTGGTCATCCGGATCCAGGATGTAGAGGTAGAACGCGTTGGAGACGCCGTGGCGTCCCGGGCCGCGCTCGATGCGGTCGGACATGCGCAGCGCGCCCATCTTGTCGCAGATCTGGATGATGTTGTGCTTCTCGTGGGTGGAGAAGGCCACGTGGTGCAGGCGCGGGCCGTCGCCGCCGGTCAGCGCGGTGTCGTGCACGGTGCCCTTGCGGTGCATCCAGGCCGCGTAGGTCACGCCCTTGTCGTCCTGGATGTCCTCGGTGACGCGGAAGCCCAGGTCCTCGAGGTACTTGCGGCCGCGCGGAACGTCCGGGGTGACCTGGTTGAAGTGGTCGAGGCGGACCAGCTCGCCGGCCGAGTAGATGTCGTAGCGCATGTGCAGGCGTTCGACGTGGGTGGTCTCGAAGAAGAACTCGTACGGGAAGCCCAGCGGATCCTCCACGCGGACCGCGTCGCCGATGCCCTTGACGAAGCCCTCGGTGCGGCGCTCGGTGCGGCAGCCCAGTTCCTTGTAGTACGCCTCGGCGGCGTCGACGTCCTCCGGGGTGCGCACGCGGAAGGCCATGGCCTTCAGCGCGGCGACCGGGCCCTTGGTGAGGACCAGGTTGTGGTGGATGAACTCCTCGAAGGAGCGCAGGTAGATCTGCTCGTCGTCCTCGTAGGACACATGCAGGCCCAGCACGTCGACGTAGAACTTGCGCGAGGCGGCGAGGTCGGTGACGACCAGTTCGGCGTAGGCGCAGCGCAGGATGTCCGGGGCCGGGACGGACGGCGTCGGGATGGTGTTGGATTCGTTGGTGCTCATGGTTCGCTCCTTTGCGGAAAAACGATTGAAGTGGGGGAGGGGGAAGTGCTAGGCGCCGAACTTGGGGGTGTGCACGTCGCCGAGGGTGATGTGCACGGCCTGCTGGTCGGTGTAGAAGTCGATCGAGCGGTAGCCGCCCTCGTGGCCCAGGCCCGAGGCCTTCACGCCGCCGAACGGGCTGCGCAGGTCGCGCACGTTGTGGCTGTTGAGCCAGACCATGCCGGCCTCGACGTCCTGGGCGAAGTTGTGGGCGCGCTTCAGGTCGTTGGTCCACACGTAGGCGGCCAGGCCGTACTTGGTGTTGTTGGCCAGCTCGAGTGCCTCTTCGTCGGTGTCGAACGGGGTGATCGCGACGACGGGGCCGAAGATCTCCTCCTGGAAGATGCGGGCATCCGGTGCGACGTCGGCGAAGACGGTCGGTGCGACGTAGGAGCCGTTCTCCTGGCCCTCCGGCAGGTTCTCCGGGCGGCCGCCTCCGGCCACGACGCGGCCCTCGGTCTTGCCGATCTCCACGTAGCTCATGACCTTGTTGTAGTGCTCCGGGTGGACCAGCGCGCCGACCTGGGTGGTCGGGTCGTGCGGGTCGCCGACCTTGATGTTCTTGGCGCGGGCCGCGTAGGTCTCGACGAACTTCTCGTAGATCGGGCGCTCGACCAGGATGCGGGAGCCGGCGGTGCAGCGCTCGCCGTTCAGCGAGAACACGCCGAAGAGGGTGGAGTCGATCGCGGCGTCGAAGTCGGCGTCGGCGAACACGATGGCCGGGGACTTGCCGCCCAGCTCCATGGACATGCCCTTGAGGTTCTCCGCGCAGTTGCGGTAGATCAGCTGGCCGGTGGAGGATTCGCCGGTGAAGGAGATCAGCGGAACCTTCGGGTGCTTGACCAGCGCGTCGCCGGCCTCCTCGCCGATGCCGTTGACCAGGTTGAAGACGCCGGCCGGCAGGCCCGCTTCCTCGAAGATGGTGGCCCACAGCGAGGCGGACAGCGGGGTGAACTCGGCCGGCTTCAGCACCACGGTGCAGCCGGAGGCGATGGACGGGGCCAGCTTCCAGGACTCGAGCATGAACGGGGTGTTCCACGGGGTGATCAGGCCGGCGACGCCGATCGGCTTGCGGTTCACGTAGTTCAGCTGGGAACCGGGGACCTTCAGCGCGGTGTCGTGCTGGGCGACGATCAAATCGGCGAAGAAGCGGAAGTTCTCGGCGGCGCGCTGTGCCTGGCCGCGGGCCTGGGTGATCGGCAGGCCGGTGTCGAAGGTTTCCATCTCCGCGAGGCGGTCTTCCTGGGCGACGACGGCGTCGGCGATCTTGTACAGCACGTTGGCGCGGGCGCGGGGGCTCATGGTGGGCCACGGGCCGTTCTTGAAGGCCTCGGTGGCTGCATTGACGGCGGCGTCGATGTCGGCCTTCTGGCCCGCTGCGGCGGTGGCGTAGGTCTGGTTGGTCACCGGGTCCAGGACCTCGAAGGTTTCCCCGCCGATGGAGTCGACGAACTGGCCGCCGATGTAGTGCTGCAGGTGCGTGGGCAGGTTCTCCGGAACGAAGTGCTTGCTCATGTGGTGTCTCCTTTGGTGTGACAAGTTTCAGGAAGGAAGTCGTGCTAAGTGCTAAGTGCTGGGTGCTGTGCGCCGGTTGCCGCGTTAGAGCGGGGAGGCCGGCAGGTTGGCCGCCGCCAGGTACGCGTTCAGCGTGTTGGTGCGGTGCGCCCGGGCCGCCTGTTCGATCTCTGCCGCCGGGGCCTGGGCCTCGATCATGTCGAGCAGCTGCGCGTGCTCCCGCACCGATTCCCTGGCGCGTCCCGGGATGTGGGTGAAGGACGAGGAGCGCATGAGCGCCAGCCGGTTCCAGCCGCGGTGCACCAGGTCCAGGATGTGCGGATTGGGGCAGTTGCGGTAGAGCACCTGGTGGAACTCGTTGTTCAGCTCGGTGAAGCGCGGCGGGTCGAAGTCGGTGAGCAGGTCGGTCATCGCCTGGTTGATGGCCCGCGCCGCCGCCAGCTGGTCCGCATCCACGAAGGGTGCGCTCAGCGCGGTGGCGGCACCCTCGATGATCGCCAGGGTCTGCATGGTGTGCAGGTAGAGCGCGCTGTCGGCCGCGGCGACGGTGGCCCCGACGTTGCGTTCGAAGTTCACCATGCCCTCGGCCTCCAGCCGGCGGATGGCCTCGCGCACCGGCACCACCGAGCAGCCAAGCTCGTTGGCGATGGTGCCGAGCACCAGCCGGTACCCGGGGGTGAAGGTTCCCTCGGTGATGCGCGTGTGCAGCAGCCGGTAGGCGGCCTCTGACTTGCTCGTGTTCATGGCAGGCCTAGAAATCCGGTTCGCCGTCGGCGACCCACTGGTTGTACTTGGCCTTCCAGCCGGCGTTCATCGGGAACAGGCCCTTGATCTCGGCGCCGTTGGCGACGTTCTTGAACACGAAGGTGTCCTCGCGCTCGGATTCGACGACCTCGTCGGCGATCTCGGCCGCCAGGTGCGGCGGGATCACCAGGATGCCGTCGGCGTCGGCGATCACGATGTCGCCGGGCTGGATGGTGGCGCCGCCGCAGCCGATGGTCACGTCGGTGTCCCACGGCACGTGCTTGCGCCCGAGCACCGCCGGGTGCGCGCCGTTGTGGAAGGTCGGGATGTCCAGGGCGGCCACGGCGTCGAGGTCGCGCACGCCGCCGTCGGTGATGATGGCCTCGGCGCCGCGGACCTGGGTGCGCATCGCCAGGATGTCGCCCAGGGTGCCGGAGCCCTTTTCGCCGCGGGCCTCCATGACCAGGATCTCGCCCGGGCCCACGGAGTCGATGACGCGCTTCTGGGCGTTGTAGCCGCCGCCGTGGGACTTGAAGAGGTCCTCGCGGTTGGGCACGTAGCGCAGCGTGCGGGCGGTGCCGATGACCTTGGTCATGCCCTTGGTGGCCTGCAGGCCGTCGACCGAGACGTTGTTCAGCCCGCGCTTGCGCAGCGCGCCGGAGATGGTGGCGGTGGCGACGGAGAGCAGCTTGGCCTTGACCTCGTCGGTCAGCGCCTCCTTGCCGGTGATCGGCAGCTCGATGCCGGCCGCGGAAGCCGTGCCGAAGGCGTCGATCTTGTCCGCGTCGGTGATCTTGGGCTGGTTGCCGAAGGTTGCGAAATCGGCGGTGCCCTCGATGACGGTGGTGGCGAGGCGGCCGGTGGACAGGCCCGCGGCCTCGTCGTCGACCTGGACCTCGACGAGGTCGCCGGGGACGATCACGGAGGAGCCGGCCGGGGTGCCGGTGAGGATCACGTCGCCGGTCTTCAGCGTCATCTGCTGGGACAGGTCGGCAACGATCTGCGCGAAGGAGAAGATGAGTTCGGCGGTCGAGGCGTCCTGGGCGATCTCGCCGTTGACCCAGGTGCGGATGCGCAGGGCCTCCGGGTTCACGGCGGCCGCCGGGAGCAGCACCGGGCCCATCGGGGTGTAGCCGTCGCCGGACTTGGAGCGGATGTTCGATCCCTTGTCGGCGTACTTCATGTCGTACACGCCCAGGTCGTTGGAGGCGGTGACGGAGCCGACGTGGCTCCAGGCGTCCTCGACCGGAAACGCGGCGGGCGTCGGTGCCGATGACCAGGGCGATCTCGCCCTCGAAGGCCAGCAGCTCGGTTCCGGCCGGGCGCTCGACGGTGGAACCCGAGGTCGCCAGCGAGGAGGAGGCCTTCATGAAGTAGGAAGGGAATGCGGGGGTGCGGCCGCGCTGGGCGGCACGCGAGGAGTACGAGAGATGGACTGCAAGCACCTTGCCGGCTGCATCGAATACTGACTGGTCGACCTGGACCAGATCGGTGGCTGTGGCGTCGCTGCTCACGTTTCCTCCTGTGATGTATGAAATCGTATACGATCCAGTGTGATGTGGGTCTCCGCATTTGTCAACAGGGAAACGTTGCGTGTCGCACGTCCGGGGAAAGTGCCTCCGAAGCGGCCCCGCGGACCGTTGCCTGCCCGCGGCAAAAGTCTCCAAGTGGTTCCGGGTTTTCCGCGTCACGATTCCGCGCGGCCGCCCTCTCAATGGGTGCAGGGTCCGGATGTCCGGAAGTCCGGTGGCACGGGTTTGGTGTCTTGCCCAAGAGCATTTCATGGTCGCGCTCCGAACTCCAGGGGAGAGGGACTTGAAGTGCTCAAATCTTCAGCGCGACGGATCCGGCCGCAAACTGGCCGCGGTGGAGCGGACAGGGTCAGGCTCCCGGCGGGT
>CAWFRB010000021.1:0-177231 GCA_963818105.1 uncultured Actinomycetota bacterium
TCGTGGCGCAAATAGCCCCTCGATTCCCGGATTTGAAGATTTGAGTGCTGCGTCACAGGCGCCCTGCCCTGCCGGTCATAGACTCGATAGCATGGCTGCATCTTCCCCGCAGAACACTCGACCACAACCGCCGACCGACGCGCTGCAACAACGCCTTGGGTACACCGAACCGATTTTCAACGCATCGATGGCCGGTGCTGCCGGCGGCGCCCTTGCCGCGGCGGTATCCGCAGCCGGAGGGTTCGGCATGCTGGGCATCGGAGGAAACGACACCAAGGAATGGATCGACCAGCAATCCGAGCTTGCCGCTTCGGCATCCCGTCCCATGGGGTGCCGGCTTGATGGCGTGGGTCCTGGAGAAGTCGCTCGATCCGCTGCACCAGGTGCTCGCCCACGGTCCTTCCTTCATCTGTGTCAGTTTCGGCGAACCGGGACCGGCTGCCGCTGCGGCACATGAGGCCGGCGCGTGGGTCGGAATGCAGGTGGGCAATGCGGCGGAACTCGAACGTGCCCTTCAGTCCGACATCGACGTGGTCATCTGTCGCGGCAGCGAAGGCGGCGGGCACGGCCGGAACGAGGTGTCGACACTCCCCTTATTGCAGCTGGCGCTCTCAACCACGGAGAAGCCCGTCATTGCCGCCGGCGGGATCGCCACCAAGGCAGGTGTTGCGGCGGTTCTCGGTGCGGGCGCATCCGCCGCATGGATCGGCACTCGGTTCGCCACGGCCACGGAGTCCCTGAGCCACCCGAACATCAAGCAGGCAATCGGCAGCGCGGGCATCGACGACACCGTATATACAAGGGCGTTCGATATCGCCCAACGCATTGCCTGGCCCGTCGAGTACGGCGGCCGGGCGCTGCGAAACGACTTCAGCGACACCTGGGCCAATGACATCGAAGGACTTGGAGCCGCAGTGGAACAGGGTGGCGACATCACCAGGGCCGTCGATGAAGCGCGCGTGAAGGCCGACGTCAGCACCGCCCCGGTATATGCCGGGCAATCCGCAGGCTTGTCGACGACCGGGCAGAGCGCCGCCCGGATCATGGCGGACCTCGCCGGATTCCGTGAACTGCTCAACCGGGCGGCCAGCCGCTGGGAATCCCGCTAGGGAGACACCTTATATACGGCGTCTAGTAACCCAGCGGGGTGTTGTCGATCAGGCGGACCTGGCCGACCTTCGCCGCCACCAGCAGCAGGCCCTCGCCGGTGAAGGGGGTTTCCTGGCAGTTGAACGCGAGTTCCTGCAGGGTGTTCGGGTCGACGAGTTCGAAGTAGTCGAGCTCGACCAAGCGGTTCCTCCTCGAAGAGCGCAACGGCATCCTCCAGGAAGAGCGGCTCGTGCCGATCGGCCCGGACCTTGACCATGTTCATCGCCCGGAAGATGACCAGCGCGGCCTCGGCCTGTTCCGGGGTGAGGAATTGGTTGCGGCTCGAGAGCGCCAGGCCCTGCGCGGATGCGGATGATCGGCACCGAGCAGATCTCGACCGGGTAATTCAGGTCCTTGACCATCCGGTTGATCAGCACCAGCTGCTGGGCGTCCTTCTGCCCGAAGTAGGCGCTGTACCTCACGGGAACCGGGCAGCTTGCCGGGGGCATGGCCAGGTGCAGCAGCTTGGCCACCACGGCCAGCATGCCGTCGAAGTGCCCGGGGCGCGAGGCTCCCTCGAACTTGGCGCCCAGCGCACCGGAGTCCAGCTTCACCAGCGGGCGTCCGTCCGGGTAGATTTCGCCGGGTTCCGGCGCGAACACGATGTCCGCACCGGCGCGGGCCAGGATCCGGACGTCGGCGTCCAGGGTGCGCGGGTAGCGTTCGAAGTCCGCGGCGTCGTTGAACTGGAGCTCGTTGACGAAGATGCTGACCACCAGCACGTCGTTTTGCGCGCGGGCGGTTGCCACCAGCGATTCGTGCCCCGAATGCAGGGCGCCCATGGTCGGCACCAGGCCCAGGGTGGCCGTGCCGCCGGCCGAGGCCGCCCGCGCCAGGCGATCGGCGATGGCGGCCGAAAGTTCCCGGGCCGTACGGACTACCAGCGGTTCTTGGTTGCGTTTACCAGCGTCATTGCTCACCGGCCCAGTTTATCGCCGGGCCGGCCGCGGGGCCCGGTTGCTACGTTTGGTTGCGGTCGGCCGGCGTGCGGAGGGTCAGTCCGCGGTGCCGTCGATGGCGGCCAGGATCGCCTCGAGCTTGTCCGCGCCGATCAGTCCGCGGGCGTGGGCACGCAGCGCGGTGGCCCGGCTCATGGCCAGGTAGCCCTCGCGGGTGTCCTGGGCGACCTCGGCGGATTCCAGCGCGGCCTTGTGCTCGGCGACCGTTTGCACGTCCCCGCGGGCGACCGGGCCGGTCAACGCGCCCTCGCCGGAGGCCAGCGCATTCTCCAGGGAGGCGCGCATCAGCGCTGAAAGCACCCGTTCGGGTTGCTCGACGCCGATGCCGGACAGCAACCCGGCGGCCTGCCCGGCGATCGTCACCAGGTGGTTCGAGGCGTGCGCCAGCGCCGCGTGGTAGATCACGCGGTCTTCCTCGGCGATGGCCACGGGCTCGCCGCCCATCTCCACCACCAGCGCCTGGGCGATGGGCAGCACCATGTTCGGGGCCGTGACCCCGAAGGCGCAGTCGTTGAGCCGTTCCAGGTCCATGCTCATGCCGGTGAAGGTCATGGCCGGGTGGATGGCCAGGGCGATGGCCCCGGCCCGGCTGGCGGGGGCCAGCACCTGGGTGCCGTAGCGCCCGGCGGTGTGCACCACCAGTTGCCCGGCCTGCCAGTGTCCGGCCGCGGCCAGCCCCGACACCAGGTCGGCCAGCGCGTCGTCGGGCACCGCCAGCAGCACCAGTTCGGCGCGCCGCAGGATCTCCGGGATTTCCAGCACCGGGACGCCGGGGAGCAGCATTTCGGCGCGCTCCTTCGAGGCGTCGGACACCGCATGCACCCCGACGATCTGGTGTTCGGCGGCGCGCAGGGCGGCGCCGAGCACGGCGCCGACCTTCCCCGCGCCGATGATTCCGACGCCGAGGCGTCCGGGCCGTGATGCCTTCATCAGGCTTCCTCCAACCAGTGGTTCTTGTCGCTCTTCTTGCGCGCGATGGCCGCGCGGTCGGACTGGGCCAGGAAAAGCGCGCGCGCCTCGTCGAGGTCCATCTGGCGCACCACCGGGACCACCGGGCCCGCGATCGTCGCCAGCCGAAGCTCGGCCACCCCGAAGCGCCTGGCCAGCGGGCCCTGGTGCAGGCGGATGCCCTGGGTGCGTTCGTGCGGGACGATGGCCGCGGTGCGGTGGAGCGCACCGCTGCGGGCCACCAGCGCGGTGTCGGTGACGGCGTAGCCCTGCCGGCGGTGGGCCAGCGGGGAAAGCGGGCGCACCCGGCGCGGGGAAACGGTGAAGCCGTGGCCCTCGCCGCTGCCGTTGATGGCCGCGGCGAAGAATTCGCGGGCGGCGGGGGTGCCGGGATCGGGCAGCACCACGGAAAGCACCGCCAGCACGTCCTCGTAGGTTCCCACGGGAAGCAGCACCGACCGTTCCGCGGAGTCCTCGGCGCCGGCGCCGCCGATGCCCGCCACGTTCACGGCGACCTTGTACCAGCCGAAGCGGCGCCAGAAGAACGGCGCACTGACCTTGATGGCCTGCACGCGTCCGGGCGGGACGGTCTGGTGGCGGGTGTCGAGCAGCCCGTAGCTCAGCCGCAACCCGTCGGCGCTTGTTGCGGCCTTGAAGTTGTAGCCGGTGTTGATGTGGTTCCACAGCGCCCCGCCCAGGCCCAGGAACGCCGGAATCAGGTAGAAGGGGGTGAACCCCTCGAACGTCGACATGGCGATGGCCAGGCCGGCGAGGCCCAGCACGACGACCATGGTGACGGGGCGCAGCAGCAGCGAGCCGACCAGCCGTCCCGTCGGAACCGTGGCCACGACGTACTCGCTGGCGGCCTGCACCGGCGCGGATGACGGGGCCTGGCGCTTCGACGCCCGGATCGGCCACGGCATCGTGGCCGGCCGGTTCCTCCCGTTCCTCACCCGGTGCGCGGAACCGCGGCGGGGCCTCGGCGGCCTTCAGCCCCGCCGCGCGCGCCAGGATGGTGTTGCGCAGCGCCTGCGCCTCGGAAAGCTTGATGAAGGCAAGGCTCATGGCCGCGGAACCGGAGTCGGCGACGTCGAAGCGGAGCTCCGCGAGCCCGAAGATGCGGGCCACCAGCGGCTGGGCGATGTCGATCGACTGCACCCTGTCGATGCGGGCCTGGCGCTGCTGGCGGAAGACCATGCCGGAGTTCACGTTCACGTGCCGGTCGGTGATCTGGTACTTGGTGAACCACCAGGAACCCAGGAAGCCCAGCAGGATCAGGACCAGGATGCCCGACCCGATGAGGATCGGCACCAGCAGCGATCCGCCGTCGACGAATTCCTCGCCGGGGTAGGACTCCTCCTCGCCGAAGAACGACGAGAGCGTGTTTTGCCCGTAGACGAAGGCCACGGCAACCACCGCAAGCCAGCCCCGCACCAGCGGGGAGACGGGGTGGACCCGCTGCCACGGCTCGGCGTGGGGGCTCGCGGGTTCGCCTGCCGGCATGCTCACAGTCCGGCCAATCGCGATTCGCCGCGCGCGGCAAGCTGTTCGCGCAGCCGGGTCCCCTCGGCCATCGGAAGCCCGGGGATCTCGGCGGTCGCGTCGGCTGCAGCGGTGTGCAGCTTGACCTTGCACAGCCCCAGCATCCTGTCGATCGGGCCGACGGCCACGTCGACGAACTGCATGCGCCCGTAGGGAACCACCAGGACCTTCTGGAACATCAGGCCGTGGCGGACCAGCAGGTCGTCGGCGCGTTCCGCGTATCCGATGGCCGCCACCTGGCGCGGAATCACGGCCAGCCGGATGAGCTCGGCGGCCAGCACGACGGCCGGCAGGGCGATGCCCAGCCACAGCGGGTAGCCCGGCCACAGGCCGGCCAGCTGCAGGACCAGGGGGACGCAGAGCACCGCAAGGGTGATCAGCACGGAGATTCCCCAGCCGACCATGCGGACCTTCGCGTACTGCGGGGACACCCGCTTCCACTCGATCCCGGCCGGGTCAATTGGTTCCTGCGGCATAGCCTTCCTCGTCCTTGCCCTTGGCGCGACCCTCCGGGCTGGTGGGCTCCTCCGGGGGAAGTTTGCAGAACTGTTCCACAACCCATCCAACGATAGCCATGACCAGCGCCCCGCCGATCATCACCAAGGATGATTTCACCGCGTTGCTGCCCGTGCCCGAAGCGCCGAGCAGCCCGACGAGGATGCCGACGTGCCAGCCGGCGATCGCGCTGCCCGCGTAGGTGCAGGACTGGGCCAGCACCAGGGTGCGGGCCGCGGCGATGGGGTTGATCGGCGCCTTGGCCTTGCCGCCGGTGTACCGCTTGACGCGGATGCCCATGACCAGGGTCAGCACGGTGGCGGCCCCCATGGTCAGCAGCGAGGTCCAGTGCAGCACCGGGGCCGCATAGCCGTTGGAGGCCGCGACCGACTGCATGATGTATCCGGCCGCCGTCGCCACGGCCAGGACCGTCACCACCCACAGGGGACGCAGTGAGTTCATGGTTTTAGGCCCCGTCCCCGTAACGGGTCACGTCGGCGGAGTCCGCGGCCGCCGCCGCCAGGGCGGAAACCGGCTGTCCGGCAAGCATCGCGTCGGGTTCCATCCACAGCCACGGCACCAGCACGAAGCCGCGTTCCGCGGCGCGCGGGTGCGGCAGGGTCAGCACCGGGTCGTCGCTGCTGGTTTCCCCGTAGGTGATCACGTCGACGTCCAGGGTGCGCGGGCCCCAGCGCACCTCGCGGGTGCGCAGGTGGGTTTGCTCGACGGCCTGGCAGGCGGCCAGGAGTTCCAGCGGGGCGAGGCTCGTTTCGACGCGCACCACCAGGTTCAGGAAATCGGGTTGCCCCGCGGGGCCGCCCACCGGCTTGGTCACGGCGGTCCCGGAGACGGACACCAGCTCGATTCCCGTCGGTGGCGGCGATTTCGGCGACGGCCGCCTCAAGCGTTCCGGCACGTTCACCCAGGTTGGAGCCGAGGGCAAGAATGCAGGAGGCCATCTGGATCACTCCCGTTCCCGGTAGATGTGGATGCGCACATCGGTGAACGGCACGGTGATCGGGGCCTTGGGCTTGTGCACGACGACCTCCACGGCGGAGACCACGGCGAATTCCTTGAGGATCGCCGCGGCGGTCTTCTCCGCGAGGGTCTCGATCAGGTCCCACGGGCCGTCCTTGATCTGCGCGACGACAAGTTCGCCCAGTTCCCCGTAGTGCGCGGTGTCGGCGACGTTGTCGCTGGCCGCCGCGGGGCGGATGTCGGTGTGCAGCACGACGTCGAGCGTGAACGGCTGGCCGTCGCGCTTCTCGCTTTCGAACACCCCGTGGTGCCCGATCGCCGTGATGCCGGTCAGGGTGATGGTGTCGGTGCGCATGCCGCTGCCCCCTAGAGTGCCGGGACGGTGGCCGCGGACCAGGCGCGGGCCACCTTGACTGCGTCGAGGTTGGAGGCGACGTCGTGCACGCGCACGCCCCAGGCCCCGTTGGCCGCCGCGAGCGCGGTGGTGGCCGTGGTTGCGGCATCGCGCTCGGCCGGGGCCGCCGCCTTGCCGTCGACCGTCAGCAGCGAGCCGAGGAAACGCTTGCGGCTGGTGCCCACCAGGACGCGGTGGCCCAGGTCGCTGAAGCGGTCCAGGGAACGCAGCAGTTCCCAGTTGTGTTCCGCGTCCTTGGCGAAGCCGAGTCCCGGATCCAGGATCAGCTGTTCGGCCTTGACGCCGGCGGCGGTGAACGTCTCGCGCAGGGCGATGCAGTTCCTCGATGACCTCGGCGACGACGTCCGTGTAGTTTGCCTCGGTGGCCATCGTGGCGGCGTCCCCGCGGCGGTGCATGAGCACGTAGGGTGCGCCGGTCTCGGCGATCAACGCGGGCATGTCCGCCTCGTGGGTCAGGCCCGAGACGTCGTTGATGATGTGCGCGCCCGCGGCAAGCGCGGCACGGGCGGTGGAGGTGTGCATGGTGTCGACCGAGATGATCGCGCCGGCCTTGGCCAGCGCGGCGATCACCGGAATGATGCGCGCCTGCTCGGTGGCTGGAGCCACCGGCTCGGCGCCGGGGCGGGTTGATTCGCCGCCGATGTCGATGATGTCCGCCCCGCCGTAGTACATGCGCAGGCCGTGGGCGATCGCGTCGTCGACCTTGGTGTACTTGCCGCCGTCGGAGAACGAATCCTCGGTGATGTTCAGGATTCCCATGACCAGGGTGCGGTCGGTGGGCAGGTCCGCCAGGGTGCGGGCGGTGATTTTACGGATGACGGGCAACGGGCTGGTTGCCGGCCCGGTTCCGGGGATCGCTCCAAGTGACAAGGTGACTCCTACTTTCCGAGGATGAGGCTCATGGCTTCTGCACGGGTCGCCGGCTCGCGCAGCTGGCCGCGAACGGCGCTGGTGACGGTTTTGGCGCCGGGCTTGCGGACCCCGCGCATGGACATGCACATGTGTTCGCATTCGACGACGACGATCGCGCCGCGCGGCTCGAGGTGCTCCATCAGGGCGTCGACGATCTGGGTGGTCAGGCGTTCCTGCACCTGCGGGCGGCGGGCAAAGACCTCCACAAGCCTGGCGAGCTTGCTCAGGCCGGTGACCTTGCCCTCCGGGCCCGGGATGTAGCCGATGTGTGCGCTTCCGTGGAACGGGACCAGGTGGTGCTCGCAGGTCGAGTAGAAGGAAATGTCCTTCACCAACACCAGTTCATCGTGTTCGATGTCGAAGGTGGTGCCCAGGTGGTCTGCGGGGTCCTCGTGGAGGCCCGAGAAGAACTCGGAGTAGGCCTTGGCCACCCGCTTGGGGGTGTCCTTCAGCCCGTCGCGATCCGGGTCCTCGCCGATGGCGTGCAGGATTTCCCGCACGGCCTTTTCGATGCGCACCAAATCTACGGCGCCGGGATTCCCGACGTTGGCTTCTTCTAACTGATCGATCTCGTTCACCTTCCCGATAATAGCCGAGTGTGGTTCGGGGACTATTCCCCGGTCTTCTCGCTTGACGGCGGCGTCCTGCTGCTGCCCGGCGATTTCCTTGGGGCTGAGCACCGGTCCCTCGGTGTGCACCGGACGGGTGTCCTTGCTCAACCAGACCTCGCGCTCGGGGCGCTTGACCAGGTCGTGGAAGATCTCCTCGATCTCCTTCTGGTTCAGCGTTTCGTGCTCCAGCAGGGCCAGGGCCAGGCGGTCGAGCACGTGGCGGTTTTCGGTCAGCGCGGCGTAGGCGTCGTCGTGGGCGGCGTCGATCAGCGCTCGCACTTCCTCGTCGACCACGTTGGCCATGGCGTCGGAGTAGTTGCGGCTTGCCGGCTGCCCGTACATGGCGTCCCCGGAGGAGGAGCCCAGCTTCACGGCTCCGACGCGTTCGCTCATGCCGTAGTCGGTGACCATGGCGCGGGCCGTCGCAGTGGCTTTTTCGATGTCGTTGGAGGCGCCCGTGGACGGGTCGTGGAAGACGATTTCCTCGGCGACGCGGCCGCCCATGGCGTAGGCCATCTGGTCGAGCAGCTCGTTGCGGGTCACCGAGTACTTGTCGTCGTCCGGGACCACCATGGTGTAACCCAGGGCGCGGCCGCGCGGCAGGATGGTGACCTTGGTGACCGGTGCCGTCTGGCGCATGGCCGCGGCGACCAGGGCGTGGCCGCCCTCGTGGTACGCGGTGATCTTGCGTTCGTGTTCCTTCATCAGGCGGCTGCGCTTCTGCGGGCCGGCCATGACGCGGTCGATGGCCTCGTCCAGGGCGCGGTCGTCGATCAGCTGGGCGTTGGAGCGCGCGGTGAGCAGCGCGGCCTCGTTGAGCACGTTGGCCAGGTCGGCGCCGGTGTAACCTGGCGTCTTTTTCGCCACGGCCTTCAGGTCGACGTTGGTGGCCATCGGCTTGCCCTGGGCGTGGACCTTGAGGATCTGCTCGCGGCCGATCATGTCCGGTGCCTCGACGGGGATCTGGCGGTCGAAGCGGCCCGGGCGCAGCAGCGCCGGGTCAAGGACGTCGGCACGGTTGGTGGCGGCGATCAGGATGACGTTGCTGGTGGCGTCGAAGCCGTCCATCTCGACGAGCAGCTGGTTGAGCGTCTGTTCGCGCTCGTCGTTGCCGCCGCCGATGCCGGCGCCGCGGTGGCGTCCCACTGCGTCGATCTCGTCGACGAAGATGATGGCCGGGGAGTTCGTCTTGGCCTGCTCGAACAGGTCGCGGACGCGGGAGGCGCCAACGCCGACGAACATTTCGACGAAGTCGGAACCGGAAATGGAGTAGAACGGGACGCCCGCTTCGCCGGCAACTGCCTTGGCCAGCAGGGTCTTGCCGGTGCCCGGAGGGCCGTAGAGCAGCACGCCCTTGGGGATCTTCGCGCCGACGGCCTGGAACTTGCCGGGCTCGCGGAGGAATTCCTTGATCTCGTGGAGTTCTTCAACCGCCTCGTCGGCGCCTGCGACGTCGGCGAAGGTCACCTGCGGCATGTCCTTGGTGATCAGCTTGGCACGGGACTTGCCGAACTGCATGACCTTGGAGCCGCCGCCCTGGGAGCGGGCGAGGATGAACCAGAAGAGGCCCGCGATCAGGATGAAGGGGATCAGCACGCCAAGCATGGACAGGAACCAGTTGTTCTGGACGCGGCTGGTCCGTGTAACCGGTGAGGTTGGCGTTGTTGACGGCGTCGACAACCTGGGTTCCGCGCGGGGAGGAGTAGTAGAACGAGACGTTTTTGCCCTTGTCGACTCCGGCGACGTTCAGGTTTTCCTTCAGCGTCAGATCCACGCGCTGTTCGCCGTCGAAAATCTTCGCCTCGGAGACCTTGTCGTCCTTGAGCAGCTGCATGCCGACGCTCGTGTCAATGCGGCCGTTGTTTCCACCCAAAAGCGTCGGAAGGAAAATAAGCAGCACAGCGGCGCCCAGAAGCACCCATACGATCCAGCTATTAAAGATCTTTTTCGCGTTCATTGATTGGGGGTCCCGCCCCATCCCTCCTGCTTTCGGACGCATATTCGCCCGGGCGCCCGGGCGACGCCACTACCTTCTACACGTTAATAAGTAAACGCCTTATTGGGATTCTACGGATGGGCCGCGGGATAAGTTCCCCTTTGGGCGTAAGAAGACCCCTGGCCGTCCCCGCGCGGGCGGGAACGGCCAGGGGCCACTACGTATTCAGGAATTCGAGCAGAACCGGGATTTACTCGTAAACGTGCGGTGCGAGGGTGCCGATGAAGTCCAGGTTGCGGTACTTCTCATCGAAGTCCAGGCCGTAGCCGACGACGAATTCGTTCGGGATTTCCATGCCGACGTACTTCACGTCGATCTCGACCTTTGCCGCTTCGGGCTTGCGCAGCAGGGTGCAGATCTCGACCGAGGCCGGGCCGCGGGACTCGAGGTTCGCCTGCAGCCAGGACAGGGTCAGGCCGGAGTCGATGATGTCTTCGACGATCAGCACGTGCTTGCCGAGCAGGTCGGTGTCCAGGTCCTTGAGGATGCGGACGACGCCGGAGGACTGGGTGCCCGAGCCGTAGGAGGAAACCGCCATCCAGTCCATGGTGACGTGCGAGTGCAGTGCACGGACGAGGTCGGCCATGACCATGACCGCGCCCTTGAGGACGCCTACAACCAGGATGTCCCGGCCTTCGTAGTCGGCGTCGATCTGGGCTGCAAGCTCCTGGATCTTGGCCTGGATTTCTTCCTTGGTGTAAAGGACATGCGCGAGATCGGCGCTGACGTCTTTCGAATCCACGAGGGCTCCTGGTTCTGGGGTCGGGAATAGACCGGTCGAAGGGTTTTCTACTCAAGAACTAGAGTGCCACAGTCGAGGGGCCGGTGGGGAGCGTCCGTCGGCGTTCTTGCCGCCACTTGGCGGCAGCGGGGCGCCCAATGTGAGGCAATTCTCACCGCAAAGCCGGTAACGGGCGCCGCCCGGGTGAAGTTCAGCGTGGCCCGCGAGCCCGTTCGGGCGCCGTTCGCCGCAACCCTGACGGCCTGCGCATGCCCGTCCAGCTGCACAGGTCCCGCGGACTTCGAATTGAAAACCAGGGCCTGCAATGCGGCAACGCGCTCGAAGTCCGGGGCGGGCGCGCCGAGCTCCTGGACGGCCAGGCGCAGCACCCTCGAGCGCAGGGCGTCGGGCAGTTCCCGCAGCGCAGGCAGGTCCAGTGCGATGGCGCCGGGGCCGGAGGCGTTCCGCACCGCCTCGAGTTCCTTCCCCGCCAGGAAATCCAGGTATTCGGCGTCCTGCCGGGCCAGGGTTGCCGTGCGGGCCAGGGATTCCGGGACGCCTGCGCCCAGCACCTCCCGCAGGACCGGCATCAGCCGGTGCCTGACCTGGTTGCGCAGGTATTTCGGGTCGGAATTCGTCGGGTCCGTCCAATAGGCCAGGGACTCGTGTGCGCAGATTTCCTCCATGGCCGACCGGCCCATGCCCAGCAGGGGGCGCAGGTACGGGCCGCGGACCGCGGGCATTCCGGCCAGCGACAGCGTCCCGGAGCCGCGGCCCAGGCCGAGCAGCACCTGTTCGGCCTGGTCGTCGAGGGTGTGCCCCAGCAGGATCCGGGTGGCACCGGTGGTTTCCAGCGCCTGCCCGTAGGCCGCATAGCGGGCCGCCCGCGCGGCCTGTTCGCTGTCCCCGGCCACGTCGACCGGCAGCACCAGCACCGGGTCGAGGCCGAGGTCCCGGCATTGCCCCGCGGCGCGGGCCGCCACGGCATCGCTGCCGTCCTGCATGCGGTGGTCGACGATGACGGCCCCGACGCGCAATTGGCCCTTGCGGTTCAGGAAGGCCGCGGCCGCGGCGAGGGCCAGCGAATCGGCGCCGCCGCTGCAGGCGACCAGGACAAATTCCCCGGGCGTGGTGGCGGTGCGGATGGCGGTGCGGGCCGTTGCCAGGGCACGGGGAAGGTTCCCTCCCATTGCCGCCCTTAGGCGTTGCCGGCGGCGCTGATCCGTGCCGCCCATTGCTCGGGGTTGTGCAGCTCGGTTTCCGTGGGAAGGTTTTCCGCACGTTCCCAGACCTTGTTGAAGGTTTCCATGCCGAGAAGCGCAACGGCCTTGGACACGAATCGTTGTCCGTCGGCGTACTGGCGCATCTTTGCGTCCATGCCCAGCAATTTGCGGATCCACTTTTCGAGGGGGCCGCGGTCCTTGCCGCGCCCGCCGAAGCGTTGGCGGATGGTTTTGACGGTCGGGACGATGCTTGAATCCACGGCGTCCATCACCACGTTTGCGTGTCCCTCAAGCAGCGACATCACGGCCGTGACGTGGGACAGGATTTCTTTTTGTTCGCCGCTCTGCAGGGCGGAGAGCAGTCCGAGGGAGGACTCCCCCGCATCGGGCCCGGCCTTCGGGGCCGCGGTTTTCGGGGCGCCGCCGACCAGGGAGCCCGCCGCCGCCTTGATCCGTTCGCTGAGGGCATCGGGTTCGGCCAGCAGCGATTCGAGCAGCTGGGAAATCTTCCCGCGCAGGTGTTCGCGCAGCCAGGGGGCCGCGGCGAACTGCACCCTGTGGGTTTGCTCGTGCAGGGCCACCCAGAGCCGGAAGTCGTCGGCATCGACCTTCAGCTCGCGTTCGATGGCGACGATGTTCGGGGCCACCAGGACCAGCCGGCCGCCCGGCGGGACGTCCCGGCGCAGCATTCCCGCGAAGGGGTCGTACTGGCCCAGCACCTTCGAGGAGAGGAATGCCAGGATGGCGCCCATTTCCACGCCGGTTGCCGTGGAGGAAAGGATCTGGGTGGTTTCGCCGATCTTTGCGCCGCGGCTCTGCGCGAGCGAACGCATGGCCGGATCCAGCAGCGCCTCGAAGCTTTGCACGTTTGCCCGGGCCCAGCCCGGGCGGTCCACGATCAGCACATGGGAATCGCGCAGGTCCTTGGCCGCGTCGAGCCCGGTGATCCGGTGGACGTGGTCGACCGCGGCATCGGCCTTGAGGCGCAGGTCCGCAACGACCTCGGCGATTTGCGCGCCGCTGAGCTTTGGCCCGGCGCCGACCAGCGTTGCCGCGGTGTTGGCCGCGAGCTCCCAATTGATCAGCCGGAAGTCGGTGGTATCCATGTTTCCCATCCCATCACGATTAGCCGCGGACGGGGCGGATTGCGCGTCAAGCAAAATATGCAATGGGCGCAAGGGGTTCGGCTCAGCGGCAGCCGCATCCCGTCAGGTACGTTGCGGCGGCATCAAGGGTGTCCTTGTGCGGAGCCAGTTCGCCGTTGTGCGAGTGGACCATGAAGGAGAAGGCAAGCGCCCGGCCGTCCCGGGTGATCGTGATTCCGGTGAGGCTTGAAACATCGACCAGCGAACCGGTCTTGGCACGGACGATGCCGCGCGTGTCTGCGGCGTTCAGCCTGGTGCCCAGCGTTCCCGTGGCGCCGGCGACCGGCAATTGGTAGCTGAGGTCGCGCAGGGCCACGTGGTTGGAGGTGGCGGCGAATTTCAGGGCGTCGGCCAGGGTCTGCGGGGAGACCCTGTTGCCGTCGGCCAGCCCCGAGGTGTCGATGAGTTCCAGGGATTCGGAGTGGATGCCGAGCTCGGCGATCTTTTCCTGCACGGCCTGCGCGCCGTGCTGGTAGTCCCCGGGGTTTCCCTGCGCGACGGCGGTGAGCCGGCCCAGGGCTTCGGCAACGTAGTTGTCGGAGACCTCGAGCATGAACCGGATCTGTTCGCCCAGCGGTGCGGAGGAAACGCTTGCCAATTCGGTGGCGCCGTCCCCGGCCTGGCCGCGGGCGATGTCGGCGGAAAGCCGCGGGGCGTCGGCGCCGTTGCCCAGCGCGGTGCGCAGCGATTTCGCGAAGGACGTTGCGGCGGCCATCGCCGGGTCCTTGACCCGCGGCGCCTTGGGGCCGGCATCGGCACGGGCCCCGTACAGCGCCAGGGGTGCGACGACGGCAATGTTGTTGGTTGTCACCAGGGACTCGTCCCATGCCGGGTTCAACCCCGGGCCGGTGAAGAGCGAATCGTCGAGTTCAAGGACCAGGCTCGGACCCCAGCCGGCCGGCGGCCTGCGCCTTGAGGATTTCCTTCGCGGCCTGCGCGGCAAGGGTTTCCAGTCCGGCGCGGCCGCTGACCGCGGTCGAGTCCTTTCCGGATCCCAGCAGGACGTCTCCCCCGCCGACCAGCACCAGGGTCTGCGGGTCCTTCAGCAGCACCTTGGTGGTGAAACGGTGGTCCTCGCCCAGCACGTCGGTTGCCGCGATGGCGGTGAGGACCTTCAGGCTCGAGGCCGGGATGCCCGCCTGCGCACCGGACCGTGAATAGACTTCCGTGCCGGTTGCGATGTCGATGACGCTGGCCGAAACCGTGCTGTCCGGTTCGACCGAGGAGAGGATCCCGTCGAGCCCGGCTCCCAGCACGCCGGTTTCCGGTTGCGGCGCCTCGGGGTCCAGCGGGGGCAGTGCCGTGGGGCTGGCCGGGGAAACCACCGGCGGGGCCGGCGGCGGTTCGACGGCCGGGGGCGTGCCGTGCCCGCCATGACGGGGATCAGGAACAATGCCACCAGCCCGAGGGCAACACCTATTGCCAGCACCAGTGACCAGGTGCCCCACCGCGGGCGTGCGCGCTTCATTACAAAATCCCCGAAATCGTCGTAGTCCGTGTGCGCCATATACCCTTAAGCGCAGCACCCATAAGACTAGACGGCAATCGGATGCGCCCGCGTCCGCACGTGCCCCTGGTCACGAGAGTCGAGGAGACTTTTCATGAGCCACGACGTCACCATCGAGATCCCTGCCGGATCCCGCGTGAAGTACGAGATCGACCACGAGACCCACCGCCTGCGTCTGGATCGCGTGCTGTTCACCTCCATGCAGTACCCGACCCACTACGGTTTCTTCGATGACACCCTGGGCGAAGACGGCGATCCGCTGGACGCCCTGGTCTTCATCCCGGGCGTCGACCTGTTCCCGGGCGTTGTCGTTGAATCCCGCCCGATCGCCGTGTTCAACATGACCGACGACGGCGGCGGAGATGCCAAGCTCGTGTGCGTTCCTGCCGACAAGCGCTTCGACCACATCCAGGAGTTCGAGGACCTCGACGAGTGGCTCGTCAAGGAAATCGAGCACTTCTTCACCCGCTACAAGGACCTGGAGCCGGGCAAGTGGGTCAAGGCCGAGGGCTGGTTGGGTCGCGCCGAGGCCGAAGCCGAGCTTGAGCGTTCGATCGAGCGTTTCAAGGCCCAGGCCTAAGGATTTTCCGGCAGCCTGCTGCCGTTGGACGGGGTTGGTTTCCGCTCGCGCGTGCGAGCGGAAACCAACCCCGTTTTGTCTTTCAGCCGGGGCCCGGCGGCCGATCTTGCGGTGAAGCCGCGCTAGGCCACGGCCTTCCATGCGTCGGCCAGCAACGGCAGCGCCACCTCGAGCTCGGAGCGATCCAACGCGTAGGGCACGCGCAGCCAGCGGTCCAGCCCGTGGTCGTCGACGGCGAAGACCGAGCCCGGGGTCAAGACCAACCCGGATTTCTTGGCCTGCGCCGCAAGCGCCATGGAGCGCGGGGCCGGCAGGTTGCACCACAGCGACATTCCGCCGGCCGGTTTCCGGATTTTCCATCCGGGCACCGCTTCGGCAAGGCCGGCATGCAGCCAGTCGCGGTTTTCGCGCAGCCTGGTGCGCGTCGGTTCGTCGACGCCGGCCCGTTCGGTGATGAGCAGGCTGAGCACGATCTGTTCAAGGACCGGCGCGCCGAGGTCCATGGTTGCCCGGCCCTGGTGGATGGCGCCGACCAGGGCGTGCGGGGCCCTGATCCAGCCCAGCCGCAAGCCCTCCCCAGTAGGTTTTGCTGGCGCTTCCCACGGTGATGAGGTTGTTCGAGTATTGGCCATGGGCGCCACGCTCGGGCCTGGAATCCAGCCACAGTTCGGCGTTGGTTTCATCGACGATGCCGTGCACGCCATGCCGGTCAAGGGCCCCGGCCCAGCGTTCCCTGCCCTCGTCGCCCAGAAGCGTGCCGGTGGGGTTGTGGAAGTCGGGCAGGCACAGCATGGCGCTGAATCCGCCGCGCGCCAGCGCCGTTTCGATGCCCGGAACGTCGCTTCCCTCGGGCCCGATGGGCAGCGCCGTCATCCTGGCGCCGTGCTGGCGCAGGGAGGAAACCGAATTGGGGTAGCTGGGGCTTTCGGCAAGCACCCTGGCCCCGGGTCCAAGGATGGAACGGGCAATGCTTGCCACGCCCGAGAGCGCCCCTGCCGTGACGATGATTTGCTCGGGGCTCGTGGGCAGTCCGCGGCGGGCGTAGTCGGCGGCAATGGCCTCGCGCAGCACCGGCAGCCCCAGCGGGTAGTAGCCCATGCCGCCGATGTAGCCCGGAAGCTGGTCGAGGGCGCGTTCGTAGAATCCGGCAAGGCCCACGGGAGCGGTCGGGCGCCCCGCACGTCAGGTCGATGCCGCCCGGGGCAACCAGTTCCGGCGAACCCGGCGGTCAGCGGTTCGGAGCCTCCCCCGACGTTGCCGCCCGGGATCCGTGATCTGCGTCCCGGAGCCCTGGCGTGCCTCGGCAAAACCGCGTTCACGCAGTTCCTGGTAGGCGCGCGTGACGGTGGTCCGGCTCAGGCCAAGGGCGCCCACCAGTTCGCGCTCGCTGGGCAGCATGGTTCCGTGCAGCACCCGCCCGTTGGTGACAAGTTGGCGGATTCCCTCGGAAAGCCAGGAGTAGGCGGGTTGTTCGCCGATGCCGCTCCCCGAGCATGCTGCTGAGGCGGCGCGCCGGCAATTGGCGCTGGGTCATGCTCATGGGTCCAGTTTCCATCGAATTGGCACTTTTTTTCAATGCCACTTTCGGCGAAGCTTGATACATGACAAAGCGCACCACCCCCGAACTCGCCCGCCTCACCCCGCTGGAGCAACTCCGCGCCGGACGCCTGCCGTACAGGCTTGTACAACTTTTCATCGGGCTCACGCTCTTCGGCGTCGCGATGGCAGGGTTTGTCCGATCGGGCGTGGGCCTGGCCCCGTGGGACGTGCTGCACTACGGCGTCATGCTGCACACCGGGCTGAGCCTGGGAACCGTCGTGATCATCTTTGGCTTCATCGTGCTGTTGCTCTGGATCCCCCTGCGCCAGATGCCCGGACTCGGAACCATCGCCAACGTGCTGTGGCTCGGAATCGCCGCCGACTTCGCGCTGGCCGTCATTCCGCAGGCCGAGGGGCTTCCGGCCCAGATCGCCCTGTTTCGCCGGCTCGCTGCTGGTCAACGGACTGGGCGGCGGGCTCTACATCGGCAGCCAATTGGGCCCGGGCCCGCGCGACGGATTGATGACCGGACTACATGCCCGAACCGGCATAAGCCTGCGTTTGGCCCGCACCGGCGTCGAGGTCCTTGTCCTGGCGGTCGGCTGGTTCCTGGGCGGAATCGTGGGCTTCGGAACCATCCTCTATGCCCTGGCGATCGGCCCGCTGACCCAGTTCTTCCTGCGCTACTGCATCGTCGGGCTTCCGCAGAAGGCCCCGGCCGATCCGGTGCCGGCGGAAGCTCCCCGGATGTAGCCGCCGCCGGCTTCGAGCCGCGCCCACCGCCAGGGTCGGGCGCGGCTCGAAGGGCCGCCCACAAAGCCCTGCATAATTGGGTGTGTGTACGTAGTGACCTTAAAACAACGTGATCGCCGTGAAAACGGGGACCTCGGCGACGAATTGCTCCAGGCCCTGTCCGACATTCCGGCGCCCACGCCCTTCCAGCGCTCGGGGCCGACGCTCATCCTGGGCTCGCCCGAGACCGCCGAAGATGCCGTGAGCGCGGTGCTTCACGCCCTGCGCCAACGCCACTGGGTGGTGGGCCTGGGGGTGGGAAGTCTCTATGAACCCGTTCCCCGCGATGCGCAATACCTTCAGGGATCCGCGCTCGGCCATGCACAAACGGCAGTTGACCGGGCCGAACACACCGGCGATCGCGTTCCGTTGAGCGTCGTCGGCCCGGACATGCAGCTGGCCGGAGAGACCGAGGCGGTATTGCGCCTGCTGGGCCAAATCGTTGCCACACGCAGCAGCGCCGAGTGGGCGGTGCTGGACCTGTTGACCCCCGGGGTGCGCGGCCAGCAAAAGCACGTTGCGGCGGAACTCGGCATCAGCGCGCAGGCCGTTTCAAAGGCGGTGGTGCGATCGGCATGGGTCGAAGAGTGGGCGGCGCGGCCCGCCGCGGCCCGGCTCCTGAAATGGATCGATGCCCCCGGCGCCGTTCCGGGGATCTAGCCCGGCCCGGCAATTCCGCGTTCCCCGTTGTTGACCTGTGATTTTCGGACGTAGGATCGTCATACCGAAATCAAGAAAGACCAGGGGGACGAAAGATTCTCGCCCCTCCCGGTCATTGCCTCAGGAGCGCACAATGGTCCCCGACATCAATTGGCTTGCAGTGGTTGTTGCCACGATTTCCACCATGGTGGTTGGCTCGATCTGGTACACCCCGAAGGTCTTTGGGAACTACTGGATGCGGGTGGCCAAGGTTACCCCCGGCTCCACGAAGAACGCGGTGGTCCCCATCCTGATCACCCTGGTGGTGAGCTTCATCAGCGCCTGGGTCTTGGCCGGGGCAACGTACCTGTCGTTCCAGTTTTACGGCGGATCGTTCCTCGCCAACGCGCTGCTGACCGCGCTGATCCTGTGGGGCGGTTTCACCGCCGCGCGATTCATCACCCACGATGCCTTTGAGGGGCGCCCCGTCGGCCTGACGGTCCTGAACTGCGTCCACGAGCTTGTGACGTTCATGGTCATGGCACTGATCATCGGGCTCTTCGGCATCTAGCCAGCCGCCGGCCTGGGCGGCGGTGCGCTACTTGGCCGGGCTCTGGCTCGGCAACGGAGCCTGAACGAATTCAAGCCACCCGATCGTGTACTTTCCGCCGCGTTCGAAAACATCAAAGGGCTTGCCCTCGGGATGGCTCGGGGTGCTCAGCACCAGCTGCGACCATCCTCCGAGGGTTGAATCCTCGACGGGCTTCACGGTGTATCCGGCGTCCACGCCCGAGGCCGCCCAGCTCTGCCGCCAAGCGCCCGAACTGCGCGCCCGACGGTGTCGGTGCCGCCGATGGTGGTGACACGGCAAACCTCGATCTGGTCGCCGGCAAGCGTTGATTCGATCAGGTGGTCCATGGCCTCGGTGGCGCTTGGCTCCCCGGTGTTGCAGATGACATCCGGGAGAGCTGCAACCGGTGAGCAGCATCCCGGCACCAAGCAGGGAGAGGGCAAGAATTCCGGCGCGTTTCATGGGTTTAAGCATAGCCAGTGAAATGCGACCCCCGATGCGGCTGGTCAACAGGCACTGCTTCCGGTTTCCCGCACGAACGCCCAATAAGCTTTCGAATGGATTAAATATCGAGGCGGATGCCGGGCCCGTGCCCGGGCTTTCCGGGCGCCGCCATGCGCGGAGGCCCGGAAACCCCGAGCCACTTAGGACTCGGTGTTCTCCAGCAGGCCCCAGAGGACCGTGGCCAGCCCGTCCTCGTCCACGCCGTGGGTGACCTCGTCGGCCGATGCCTTGACCTCGTCGGGGGCCTGGCCCATGGCGACCCCGCGGCCGGCCCAGGTGAGCATCTCGATGTCGTTGCGGCCATCGCCCACGGCGATGGTCGCCTCGAGGTCGTGGCCGAGCTTCTCGCGAAGGACCTCGAGCCCGCTGGCCTTGGTGACGCCCTCGGCGGCGATGTCCAGCCATGCCGTCCAGCCCACCGAGTAGGTGACGCCGGCAAGCCCCATCACGCTGACGGCCTCGCCGAATTCCTCGGCGGTGGCGTCGGTCGAGAAGACAACCAGGCGCACCGCGGTTGCCTCGAGCATTTCGTCATGGGTCACGGGGTTTGCCACGACGCCGAAGCTTGCATCCTGGAAGCGTTCGGTGGAGAGGAACCTTCCCTGGTCGTCCTCCAGCGCGTACTTGGCGGTGGGCAGGGATTTGCGCAGGGCGTGCAGTGCGGGGGCGGGGTCGAAGGTCTTGCGGTCGACGACCTCGTAGCCTTCCTCAAGGCTTGCATCGAGGCGCACGGTCACGCCGCCGTTGCAGCACACCGCGTAGCCGTTCTCGATGCCGAGCATGCGGATCACCGGCAGGGTCGCCCCGAGGGAGCGCCCTGTCGAAATGACCACCTCGTGTCCTGCCGCAACGATGGCGCGGGCGGAATCCTTCACGGCCCGGCTCATGGCCCCGTCGTGGTTCACCAGGGTGCCGTCCACGTCAAGGCAGATCATGTACTTTTGGGTTTCTTCTGACCGGTCTTCGATGCCGGTTCTTGTCATCACTGTCATTTATCCAGTGAAGCATCAAATGCGGATTTTCGTCATGAGCTGGCGCACACCGTGGATGAAAACCCGATGAATCCGCGGTTAAATGCGCGGGGCGCCGCAACCCCGGACGACGCTTTCGGAGCCGTTCCTGCGGGGAACGGGAACCGAAGGCGTGAACCCGGGTGCGGCGCCCCGACGGACACCAAACCTGTGGCGGTTGGCCTTAGACGAGCGGCATGACTTCCATGCCGCCCAGGTACGGACGCAGGGCAACGGGAACGTTGACCGTGCCGTCGGCGTTCTGGTGGTGTTCCAGGATCGCGACGATCCAGCGCGTGGTGGCCAGGGTGCCGTTCAGCGTTGCCACCGAACGGGTCTTGCCCGGCTTGCCGTCGGCACCGATTTCGCGTTCGCGGATGTTCAGGCGGCGCGCCTGGAAGGTGGTGCAGTTGGAGGTGGAGGTCAGTTCGCGGTACGCGTCCTGGGTCGGGACCCATGCTTCGCAGTCGAACTTGCGCGCCGCGCTCATGCCCAGGTCGCCTGCCGCGGTGTCGATGACACGGTAGGGCAGCTCGACCTTGGCCAGCATTTCCTCTTCCCAGGCCAGCAGCTTGGCGTGCTCGGCTGCCGCGTCCTCGGGGGAGCAGTAGACGAACATTTCCAGCTTGTTGAACTGGTGCACGCGGATGATGCCGCGGGTGTCCTTGCCCGCGGAACCGGCCTCGCGGCGGTAGCAGGAGGACCAGCCGGCGTAGCGGGTGGGTCCGTCGCTCAGGTCAAGGATCTCGTTGGCGTGGTAGCCGGCCAGGGCCACCTCGGAGGTGCCGACAAGGTACATGTCGTCGCGCTCGAGCTTGTAGATCTCGTCGTCGTGCTCGACATCGAAGCCGGTGCCCTGCATGGTCTCCGGGCGAACCAGGGTGGGGGTGATCATCGGGATGAACCCGTTTTGCACCGCCTGGTCCAGGGCCATGTTCATGAGCGCGATTTCAAGGCGTGCGCCGATTCCCTTGAGGAAGTAGAAGCGCGAGCCCGAAACCTTGGCGCCGCGTTCCATGTCGATGGCGCCGAGCAGTTCGCCCAGCTCGAGGTGGTCGCGGGGTTCGAAGCCGTCGGCGGAGAAGTCGCGCGGGGTGCCCACGTGCTTGACGACCGTGAAGTCGTCCTCGCCGCCGGCCGGAACGCCGTCCTGGATGAGGTTCGGGATTGAACGCTGCAGGGCGGTGTAGGCGGCTGCCGCTTCGTCGGAGGCGGCCTGGGCCGCCTTGACGTTCTGGGACAGCTCCTTGACCTCGGCGAGCAGGGCCTGCTTTTCCTCGCCCTTGGCCGCACCGACCTTCTTGCTGAAGGCATTCTGTTGGGCTCGGAGCGCCTCAAAGGATGCAATCGACTCGCGGCGCCGGATATCGGCGTCCAAAATCGCATCAATCAGGGACTCATCCGCCCCACGGGCGCGCTGCGAGGCGCGGAAGGTATCTGGATTTTCACTGAGTAGTTTTACGTCGATCACGACCTAAGCCTAGCAATCCCGGTTAGGCTGAGTGCACTATGCAACGCAATCGACTTATTGCCCTCGTTACGGCAGGCGCCGCGGGCGTCGCCTCGACGCTGAGTTGGCTCTCCGTGCGTAGGCTCGTTGACCGCAACCGGCCCCAGGTCCTGATGCCAAAAGTCGGCGTCACGACGTCCGCCCGCAAGATTGCGTTGGTGCTCAATCCGACCAAGTCCGGCACCGAACAAGCGGTCTCCGCCGTTGAACACGTGTGTGCCGAGGCAGGGCTTGCCGCACCCACTGGTCTTTGAATCCGAACCCGACGACCCCGGGCAAGGCGCCGCACGCCGCGCGCTGGAGGCCGGATGCGACGTGGTCATTGCCGCCGGCGGCGACGGGACAGTCCGTGCCGTGGCTGAAGTCCTCAGGGGCACCGAGGCCAGCCTGGGACTCATTCCGCTGGGCACCGGGAACCTGCTGGCCAGGAACGTGGAGGTTCCGCTCGACGACATTGCCACCGCGGCCTTCGGGGCCGTCCGCGGCCCCGTGCGCACCATCGACACCGGCAGCATCAGGCTCGAACACGTCGACGGCTCGGAAAGCGAACACGCGTTCCTTGTCATCGCCGGGGTCGGCACCGACGCCGACATCATGGACGACACCAACGAAGAGCTCAAGGCCAAGGTGGGCTGGCTCGCGTATTCGGAGGCGGGATTCCGGCATCTTCCGGGCAAACGCAAGAAGATCTCGGTCGCCCTCGATGGCGGAAGCGAGCAAACACGTAGCGTGCGCTCGGTCCTCTTTGCCAATTGCGGCAAGTTGCAGGGCCTGGACCTGGTGCCCGAGGCAAGGATCGACGACGGGGTCTTGGACATGGTGGTGCTCAGCCCCCGCAGCGCCGCCGGGTGGGGCTGGATCTTCCTGAAGACCGCGTTCAGGGCCCGCGGCGCGATCCCCGTGATGGGTTTCTACCCCACGGCGTCCCTGTCGCTGCGCTGCCACGAACCGATGAACACGCAGATCGACGGGGATGCGACGGGATTGGTGAACGGGCTCCACGTTGAGCGTGAAGCCCGCTTCACTCAAGATCCGCCTGGCCTAGCCGAGCAGGCGTTTGCGGAGTCCGCCGACCCAGCTTTGGGCACGGTCGAAGGCCTCGTCCGAGTTGTGCGCTTCGACCGCGGAGGAAAGCCCCGCGGCGGCCGGGTACGAGCCCAGGAAGCGCAGGTCCGGGCACACCCGGTGCAGGCCGGTGAGCGCGTCGGCGACCCGGGCCTGGGCCACGTGCCCGTCGACGTCCACCGAGAAGAAGTAGCGGCCCATGCCCTCGCCGGTGGGGCGCGACTCGATGCGGCTGAGGTTCACGCCGCGGACCACGAACTGCTCGAGGATTTCCATCAGCGCGCCCGGACGGTCCTCTGCCAGCGGCAGGATCACGGTGCTCTTGTCGATGCCCGTCGGTGCCGGAATCGGGCCCGGCCGGGTGACAAGGATGAAGCGGGTGACGGCACCCTTGTTGTCCTCGATTTCCTCGCGCAGCACCTTCAACCCGCGCTCCTGCGCCACCAGGGGCGAGCAGATGGCCGCATCGTGGTTCGATTCGCCGTCCAGCAGGGCGATCGCGCCGGCCGCCGTCGAGGAGGTCGGGATGAATTCCGCTTGCGGAATATTCGATTCGGCCCAGCCGCGGCACTGCGCCCACGCGTGCCCGTGGGTTGCCACGGTGCGGATCTGCTCCAGGGAATCAATGTTTTCCCGCACGGCCAGCACGAAGGTGATCGGGACCAGCGCCTCGGCCACGATCTGCAGCGCGTCGCCCGTGGCAATGGCGTCGAGGGTGGTCGAGACGCCGCCCTCCACCGAGTTTTCGATGGGGACCATGGCGGCATCCGCCGCGCCGGAACGGACCTTGTCCAGCGCCGCGTTGACGTTCGCCGCCGGGATGCGTTCGGAGGTGCGCGCGTCGGGGACCTGCAGCAGCGCGGCCTCGGTGAAGGTTCCGGCCGGGCCCAAGTAGGTGTAGATCATCGAACCGTTGGCTCCTGACCGTTCTCGCTCTGCAACGGCAGGCCGGCTTCAAGCCAGTCGCCCATTCCGCCGGCGACGAACAGGGCCGAGTAGCCCTGGGACACCAGCCATGCGGTGGCCTGCGCCGAGCGCCCGCCGGTCCGGCAAATCACATAGGTGTCAGTGTCCGGGTCGAGTTCCTCGAATCGTGCCGGCAATTCCGCCAACGGAATATGCACGGCGCCCGCCGCGTGGCCCTCGACCCATTCGTATTCCTCGCGGACGTCAAGGACAAGCGCTCCGGCGGGCACCTGTTCGACGGAAACGGTTTCAAAATCACTCATGCTTCTCCTTGCGCAGGCGGCATCATTCTTCTGCAATCCAGCCTATCGCTCCCCCGTCCCCGGTTCCCGTTTGCGTCGCGGCCGGAAGCCGGCCGCACCCGGCCCGGAATCGTCGGCCGCTCGGCGCACACCTTCCCGCGACTCGTACTAGTGTCAATACGTGGGCGTTCACAAGGCCCGCAGCGCAGCGCCACGCATTCGACCCGCACCGCCCGACCGGAGGAAACCACCATGAGCGAGATTTCAGGATTCACGGCACTGGAACTCCGTGATGCGCTGGCCGCCGGGGAACTCTCCGCGCGCGAGGTGGGCGCGCATTTCCTGGGGCGCATCGAGGCGCTCAACCCGTCGCTGGGTTCGTTCATCACCGTGACGGCGGAGCAGGCGATGGAGGCGGCCTGGCGCGCGGACGAGGAGTTCGCCGCGAAGCGGGCGCCGCTGCGGGCGCTGCACGGAATGCCGCTGGCCTACAAGGACCTCCTGGATGTCGCGGGGGTTCCAACCAGCTACGGCACCGCCGCGATTCCGGCCCTGGCCGCGGAGAAGGACAACGCGCTGGTCGCCACGCTCTCGAGCGCCGGGGCCATTTCGCTGGGAAAGACGCAGGTTCCGGAATTCGGCCTGAGCTGCCATTCCGAAAACGACATTGCGCCTCCCGCGCGCAATCCGCTGAACCCTGCGCTTTCCGCGGGCGGCTCCAGCGGCGGCGAGGCCGCGGCCGTCGCCGCCGGCATGTTGCCGTTCGGCCCCGGCAACGACGGCGGAGGGTCGGTGCGCATTCCCGCCTCCGCCTGCGGGCTGGTCGGGCTCAAGCCGGGCCTCGGCACCATCCCGAGCGACGTGCTGGATGGAACGCTTGATCCCTTTGGCGCTCCCCGGCTCACCGTCTCCGGGCCGTTGGCGCACAACGCCCTTGATGCCGCACTGCTCATGGACGCCATGATCGACCCGTCCCAGGGCACCTTCCTGGACACGCTGCGATCCGGCGGCATCGACTCCCTGCGCGGGCTGCGCATCGGGGTCAGCACCGCCAGCCCCTTCGCCTCGGCCTACCCGATTTCGCTGTCCCCCGAGGCGCACGCCGCCCTGAACAAGGCCATCGAGACCCTGAACCGGCGCGCACACCACGTCGAGGAGGCGGAGATCTACTACGACACGATGTATCCCGAGACCTTCTCCACCGTGTGGACCTCCGGGCTGGCCTCGGCGCCGCTGCCGCCGGGCAGCGAGGAAAAACTGGGGACGCTGGCACGCTCCTTCCGCGAGCGGGCCACCGCCCGCGAGGTCGCGGTCTCCCTGGCCGCCGCCGCCAAGCTCACCGAAATCGCCGCGGACTTCCGCACCCAGTGGGGCCGCTACGACGTGGTGCTCACCCCGGCCATGGCCCACACTCCCCCGGAAATCGGCTACTACACCTCGCAGGATGCCGACACCGACTACATGCGCCAGTGCCAGTACACGCCGTTCACCTCCATGGTGAATGTCTCAGGTTTGCCGGCCGTCACGGTTCCCACGCTGACAACCGCCGACGGCCTGTCCATGGGCGTGCAGATTATCGGCCGGGCGGGGTCGGAAATCCAGCTTTTGGCCCTCGCGGCGCAACTTTCCGAAATGTGAGATTGGTCAACAAAGTGGGCATGACGCGCCTCACAGGCGAAAAATTGAATCATGTCTACAACTACGCTGCCTAAGGACCAGTCCTCGACTGGATTCTTCGGCCACCCCCGCACGCTGGCGAATCTCTTCAGCATCGAGATGTGGGAACGCTTCTCCTTCTACGGCATGCAAGCGATCCTCGCGTACTACATGTACTTCTCCGTTGCAGAAGGCGGACTCGGGCTTCCCAAGGAACTGGCGCTCTCCCTCGTCGGCGCCTACGGCGGCGCCGTCTACCTGAGCACCATCCTCGGCGCCTGGGTCGCCGACCGCATCCTCGGGTCCGAAAAGGTCCTGCTGTACGCGGCATTCATGATCATGGCCGGCCACATCGGCCTCGCCGTGATCCCCGGCGCCGCGGGACTGGCCGTCGGCCTGGTCCTCGTGGCCATCGGCTCCGGCGGCCTGAAGGCCAACGCCACCGCGCTGGTCGGTTCGCTGTACTCCAAGGAAGACACCCGCCGCGATGCAGGCTTCTCCATCTTCTACATGGGCGTCAACATCGGCGGTTTCCTCGGCCCGATCCTGACCGGCTTCCTGCAGAAGTCCTGGGGCTTCCACGTCGGCTTCGCCGCCGCCGCGGTCGGCATGGCCATCGGCGTCGCCATCTACATGATGGGCCGCAAGAACCTGCCGGCCTCGGTCCACGAGGTCATCAACCCGTTGCCGGCCAACGAACGCATGAAGTACGTCTGGATCGTCGCCGCGTTCATCGCCGTCGTGGTTGCGCTCTTCGCGTTGAAGATCGTCACCGTCGAGACCCTCGCCATGACCATCGCCTACGCGGTCATCATCGCCTCGGTCGTCTACTTCACGATCATGCTGCGCTCCAAGCGCATCACGACCACCGAGCGCAAGCACGTGCTGGCCTTCATCCCGCTGTACATCGCCTCGGCCGCATTCTGGGCGCTGTTCCAGCAGCAGTTCACGTTCATCGCCGTGTACTCGGAGGAACGCCTGGACCGCACCCTGTTCGGCTGGGAAGTTCCCGGCCTCCTGGGTCCAGTCGATCAACCCGGTCTTCATCATCATCCTGGCCGCGGCCTTCGCCGCGATGTGGACCAAGATGGGCACCCGCCAGCCGGGCACCGTCATCAAGTTCGCGCTCTCGCTGTTCATCGTGGGCCTGGCATTCCTGGCCTTCATCCCGCTTGAGTCCTTCGAGAAGACCCCGCTGATGGCGCTGGTCGGCATCCTGCTGCTCTGCACCCTGGCCGAGCTGCTGCTGAGCCCGATCGGCCAGTCGGTGACCACCAAGCTGGCCCCGGCCGTCTTCGGCACGCAGATGATCGCGCTGTTCTTCCTGTCCATTTCCCTGGGCACCACCCTGGCCGGCATCCTTGCCGGCTTCTACACCGAGGGCAACGAGATCACGTACTTCCTGGCCCTTGGCGGAACCGCGATCGTCCTGGGCCTGGCCCTGGCCATCGGCGCACGTCCGCTGAAGAAGCTGATGGGCGAGGTCCGCTAAACAGCGCACCAAGCCCCAACAAAAAATGGTGGTTTTGCCGAAAGGCAAGACCACCATTTTTGTTTTCCCGGGGAGGGCCGGAGCGCCTCCCCGGGCGTTGCCTAGAAGCTGAGGGTTGCGTTGCCCGCAACCGCCGCCAAGGATCCGACGAAGACCAGGACCCCGACGGCCAGGCCCAGGTAGCCAGTGATCAGGCCGGCAATGGCAAAGCCGCGGCGGGGCTTTTCGCGGCGCAGCGACAGGTGCCCGCACACGACGGCGGCCAGCTGGGGCAGGAACAGCACGCCGCCGGTGACCAGGCCGAGGATGCCCGCCACCATCGAGATGATGCCCAGGACATTTGAAACGCCCGCCATGGATGCGTGGTCCATCGGCTGCTGGTACATCGGCTGCTGTTGCGCATAGGGGCCGGCCTGCGGATTTGCCTGGGGTGCGTGGGGCGGCCTGGTTCAGGTACGGGTTCTGCGGGGTTCCCGGCGGGGCGTACAACGGCTGGTCCTGGTACGGATTCCGGCCCGGGCCCGGCTGGTTGCCCGGTGCGGGTGCCGGTGCCGGTGCCGACTGGGGGCCCTGCGACCACCGGGGATCGTGGGGATCGGCAAAGGACGGCTCGTTGCCGTCGTTGTTCTTCGCGTCCTTGGGGTCCTGCATGGCCTACTCCCAACACCAACCACCGAGCGGCCTTCGCACGCGGTTTCATCCTCCACCTTATCCATTCGCCGGCCACAGCACGTTCACACCGGCCGCTCAGGATGCGGTGGAAGAGTTGGCTGCATGGGCAACGAGAACCAGCAAGAAAACCTCGAACGACCACAGCCAACACCGGGCGGTTCCGCCGTACCTGCTGGCGTCCATGGCCGCATGCGACGGCGCGTGGGAGGCCCCGGCATCGATGCGCGAATTCATTGCCCGTGCACCGCTCGGCGAGGACGCCGACCCCGTCGGACCGGAGACCCGCACCCGGATTGCCGCCCGCGCCAGGCAAACGCTCCTGCTGGACCAGGCCCTGCGCCACGAACGGCAGCTCGCGGAAACCCCGCCCCGGACAATCCTGATCGAACCGTCCGGGCGCCTGCAGCGCACCATCAGCGATGCACAGGGGATCGAGGTGACCCCCGGCGTATTGGTCCGCGTCCGAGGGCGACGCCCCGGTCGACGACGACGACGTCAACCGGGCCTACGACGGGCTCGGCGCCGTCCATGAATTCCTTGCCGACCAGTTCAAGCGTTCCAGCCTGGACGGGGCGGGCATGGCGTTGCGCGGCACCGTGCACTACGGCCACGAGTACGACAACGCGTTTTGGGACGGCACGCAAATGGTCATGGGCGACGGGGACGGGGAGATCTTCAATTCCTTCACCTCCTCGCTCAGCGTCATCGCCCACGAACTGGGCCACGGACTGCTGCAGTACACGACGAACTTCAAGTACCACGGCCAGTCCGGGGCGTTGAACGAATCCATTGCCGATGTCCTGGGTGCGCTCGTTGAACAATTCGTCGCCGGCGAGGAGGCCGCCGACGCCAGCTGGCTCATCGGCAAGGGCCTGTTCCACCCGCGGGTGAACGCCAGGGCGCTGCGATCCATGGCCGCGCCCGGCACCGCCTACGACGACCCCATCATGGGCCGCGACCCGCAACCTGCCCACATGGACGGCTACATCCACACCAAGGAAGACTCCGGCGGCGTGCACCTGAACTCGGGCATTCCCAACCACGCGTTTTACCTGTTTGCCACGGCGCTGGGCGGCCACGCGTGGGAACGTGCCGGGTCCGTGTGGTTCAACGTCATCGTCACCCGGTCGCTTCCGGAGGATTCAACCTTCGCGACCTTTGCGGCGCAAACACTCCTGCAGGCCCGCCGGGACTACGGCGTCGGGTCCGCGGAGGACAAGGCGCTGGCCGCGGCCTGGGACGGCGTGGGTGTGGTTCCCCAATTCAAGGACGAACAAGAAGCCGCGTGAAACCATGAACGAGCTATTCATTGTGCAGGTGAGGCGCAGCGGCGGGGTGGCGGGCATTTCCCGCGCCGGCGTCCTGGAACTTCATGTCCACGATTCGCCGCCGGAGGACGAACCCTGGGTCCGGCTGGCGCTCGGGGCGCTGGAACAACTCCGCCGCCTCGACGCCGACGAGGATCGCCGGCCAGGTCCGCGACGCCTTCAACTGGTTCCTGTCCATCGACGGCGAAGACCACCGGGTTCCGGACACCCTGTTGACCGGGCCCGCCCGGCAACTGGCCGAACACGTCATCAAGACGGCCCGTTGAACGGGCTTCGCCGGGCGCCGCATGAGAATATTGGTTCATGTCTCATCCCCGAGCCGGCACCCCGGCAATGCCCCATGACCTGATCGATCTTTCCGCGGTTCGCGACGCCTACTTCTCCATCCACCCGGATGCGGCCGACCCCGCCCAGAAGGTGGCCTTCGGGACCTCCGGGCACCGCGGCTCCTCGCTGAACGGGTCCTTCAACGAGGACCACATTGCCGCGATCACCCAGGCCATCGTCGAGTACCGCGCCGGGCAAGAGATCACCGGGCCGGTCTTCGTGGGCAAGGACACCCACGCGCTCTCGGACCCCGCCCAGGACACCGTCCTGGAGGTCCTGGCCGGAAACGGCGTGGCGATCCTGGCCGATGCGCGCAACGGCTGGACCCCCACCCCGGCGCTCAGCCACGCGATCCTCACCCACAATGCCGACCCGGCGGCCGCCCGCGCGGACGGCATCCTCATCACCCCGTCGCACAACCCGCCGGCCGACGGCGGCCTGAAGTACAACCCGCCGCACGGCGGCCCCGCGGACACCGACGCCACCTCCTGGATCGCCGACCGCGCCAACGAGCTGCTGGCCAACGGGCTGCGCGGCGTGAAGCGCACCTCCCTGGGTGCCGCCCGGCTGGCCGGCAAGATCGGCGCCTTCGACTTCATGGCCTCCTACGTCAACGACCTGCCCTCGGTGCTGGACCTGGACGCGATCCGCAACGCGGGCGTGCGCATCGGCGCCGACCCGATGGGCGGGGCCTCGGTCGACTACTGGGCGGCCATCGCCGAAACCCACAGGCTCGACCTCACCGTCGTGAACCCGGAGGTCGACCCGCGCTTTGCGTTCATGTCGCTGGACACCGACGGCAAGATCCGCATGGACTGCTCCTCGGCCTCCGCCATGGCCTCGCTGATCGCCCAGCGCAATTCCTTCGACATCGCCACGGGCAACGACGCGGACGCCGACCGCCACGGCATCGTCACCCCGGATGCCGGGCTGATGAACCCGAACCACTTCCTGGCCGTGGCCATCGAGTACCTGTACTCCAACCGCACCGGCTGGTCCAAGGACGCCTCGATCGGCAAGACCCTGGTCTCCTCCTCCATGATCGACCGCGTCGCCGCGCACGCTCGGCCGCAAGCTGGTGGAGGTCCCGGTGGGCTTCAAGTGGTTCGTGCCGGGCCTGCTGGACGGCTCGGGCGCCTTCGGCGGCGAGGAATCCGCCGGCGCATCGTTCCTGCGCAAGAACGGCAAGACCTGGACCACCGACAAGGACGGCATCATCATGTCCCTGCTGGCCAGCGAAATCACCGCAACCACCGGCTCCACCCCGTCGCGTGCACTACGCGCGCCTGGCCGAAACCCACGGGGCGCCCAGCTACGCGCGCATCGACGCCCCGGCCACCCGCGAGCAGAAGGCAAAGCTCGGCAGCCTGTCGGCCACCGACGTTTCGGCCGACGTGCTCGCCGGCGAACCCATCACGGCGCGGCTGACCGAGGCCCCGGGCAACGGGGCGAAGATCGGCGGCCTGAAGGTCACCACCGAAAACGCCTGGTTTGCCGCACGCCCCTCCGGGCACGGAGGACGTGTACAAGATCTACGCCGAGTCCTTCCTCGGCGACGAGCACCTGGCCCGGGTGCAGGCCGAGGCCAAGACGATCGTTGATTCGGTCCTCGGCTAGGAACGGTTAAGCGCCGGGCGGCCGGCGGGAATCACTTCGATTCCCGCCGGCCGCCCGCGTTTTGGCGCCGCTGTCCCTGCGCTTGCGTTTCGGTGCCTGTGTTTCGGTGCCTAGAGCAGCCTGTCGATGATCTTGCTCTTCGCCCAGGTGTACGGCGGGTAGATGGCCTTGAGCGTGTCGACCACCGCGGTCTTGGCCATGACCGGGCGCATCTGCGAGAGCCGCTCGAAGCCGTGGCGGCCGTGGTAGGAACCCATGCCGGAGGCCCCGACCCCGCCGAAGGGAAGCGACGGCACGGCAAGGTGCAGGTTCGGGGCGTTGTGCACGATCGCCCCGGCACGCACCTGGTCGCCGAAGGACGACTGCAGGCGCGGGTTTTCGCTGAACAGGTAGGCGGCCAGCGGGTTGGGGCGCGAGTTGATGAAGCGCACCGCCGCGTCGAAGCTGTCGACCTTCATGATCGGCAGGATCGGCCCGAAGATTTCCTCCTGCATGAGCGGGGAGTCCGGGTCGACGTTGATCATCACCGTGGGTTCGATCTTCAGCGTCGCCTCGTCGTATCCGCCGCCGATCACCACCTCGCCCTGCTCCAGGTAGGAGACGAGCCTGTTGAAGTGCGCCCGGTTGACGATCCGCCCGTAGTCGCGGCTCTGCAGCGGGGACTTGCCGTAGAACCCGGTGATGGCCTTGGCCAGCTGCTTTTCCAGGGTCTCGGCCGCGTTCCCGACGGCCAGCACGTAGTCGGGCGCCACGCAGGTCTGGCCCGCGTTCATGAACTTCCCGTAGGCCAGGCGACGGGCCACGGCCGCGTGGGACCCGTCCATCACCACGGCCGGGGACTTGCCGCCCAGTTCCAGGGTGACGGGCGTCAGGTGTTCGGCCGCGGCGCGGGCCACGATCCGCCCGACCTTTTCCCCGCCGGTGTAGAAAATGTGGTCGAACTGCTGCTCCAGGAGGACCTTGCTGGTGCCGGCGCCGCCCTGGACCACCGCGTAGGCACGCTGGTCAAGGAACTGCGGGATCAGCTTCCCCAGCGCGATCGACGTGGCGGGGGCCAGCTCCGAGGGCTTGAGCACCGCCACGTTGCCCGCGGCGATGGCGGCAACCAGCGGGGCGAGCATCAGCTGCAGCGGGTAGTTCCACGGGCCGATGACCAGCACCACGCCCAGCGGCTGCGGCTCGATCTTGGCCGCCGCGGGGTGCAGCGCCAGCGGGATCTTCACCGCCTTGGATTCCATCCACTCCGAAAGGTGCAGCTGGGCGTGGTCGATCTCGGCGCGCACCATGTCGATCTCGGTCAGCTTCGCCTCGACCGCGCTCTTGCCCAGGTCGTCGGCCAGCGCATCGATGAAGTCCTGCTGGTGCGCATCCAGCATGCGTTCCAGGGCCTTGAGCTGCGATGCCCTGAAGCGCCGCGGGTGCGCCAGGCGCGTGGCCACCACGTCGTGCATGGCGTCGACGATCTCGATGATTTTTGCCGGATCCTCCGCGACGACCCGGGGTAGCTCAAGCTCGTTCGACGCCGCGCTCTCCAGGGGAGCCACGGGTTCGGAAGTGTAAGGAAAAATGCCCATACCCAGAGCCTACGGCGCGGCCGCCTGCTCCGACAGCGTGCCGCGCCCGGCGTGCCGGACCCGAATCGCCGGCGGAGGAAATGTAGTTGCACCGGGGGCCCGCCCGTGGGATAGGCTCGCGCTTAGTGACACGGGGTGTTGGCGCGCATGCGCACCAACTGAGATAAGACCCGTCGCACCTGATCTAGTTCGTACTAGCGGAGGGATGTTGCTAATGGAATCCATTGCGCCTTCATTTGTTGTAAGCCCCGGCGAGTTGGCCGACTGCGTGTCGGCCCTGCGCGCCTCCACCCCCCTGATCCAGTGCATCACCAACACTGTGGTCACCAATTTCACGGCCAATGTGCTGCTGGCCGCCGGCGCCTCGCCGGCCATGGCGGACCTGCCCGGGGAGGCCGGCGACTTTGCCGCGATCGCCTCCGGAACCCTCGTCAACCTGGGAACCCCCTACGCCGAACAGCGTGCCGGTGCCCTCGAGGCCGTCGCCGCCGCCAACGCCGCGGGCACGCCGTGGGTGCTGGACCCGGTGGCCGTCGGCGCCCTGCGGATCCGCACCGAGCTGGCCTTCGAGCTGCGCGGGCTGAACCCGACCGTCATCCGCGGCAACGCCTCCGAAATCATGGTGCTGGCGGAGTCCGGCAACGGCGGCCGCGGGGTCGAGTCCACGGATTCGGTGGAATCCGCCGCCTCCCACGCCCGCTCCCTGGCCCTGCGCACCGGGGCCGTCGTTGCGGTTTCCGGCCCGCGGGACCTGGTGACCGACGGCGCGCGGACCGTGCTGGTGCACGGCGGCAGCAGCCTGTTGACGCGCGTGACCGGCGGCGGATGCGCCCTCGGGGCCATCTGCGCGGCATTCCTTGCGGTCCACGACGACCCGCTGGTCGCGACGGTCGCGGCACATGCGTTCTACTCGGCCGCCGCCGAACGCGCGGAACTGCTCAGCAACGGGCCCGGCTCCTTCGCCGTGAACTTCCTCGACGCGTTGGCGCTGGTCGGCCCGCAGGAACTCATGGAAAAGGCGGTGCTTTCCTGATGCGGGATCTCAGCGTCTACCTGGTTGCCGATTCGGCCTCGACCGCCGGCCGGCCCCTGGATGAAATCATTGCGGCCGCGGTCGCCGGCGGCGTCAAGACCGTCCAGCTGCGCTGCAAGGACATGCCGGCGGCCGAATTCCTGGAGGTGGTCCGCAAGTCCTCCGTGCACACCGAGGGGCGGGCCGACCTGCTGGTCAACGACCGCGTCGACGTGTACCTGGCGGCCCGCGCCGCGGGCGCCAGCGTGCAGGGCGTGCACATCGGCCAGTCCGACATCCCCGCCGAACTGGTCCGCGCGCTGATCGGCCCCGACGCGGTGCTGGGCCTGAGCGCCTCCAAGGACGCGCAGATCGCCGCCGCCAACGAGCTCAACGCCCGCTTCCCCGGAACCATCGACTACCTGGGCGTCGGGGCGGTCCACGCGACCCCCACCAAGAAGGACCATCCCGAACCGCTCGGCCATGCGGGCCTGGCCCGCGCGGTCGGCCAAAGCACGCTGCCGTGCGTGGCCATCGGCGGCCTCGACATCACCGACGTCGACGGCATCGTCGCCAGCGGGGCCGCCGGCATGGCCGTGGTCCGCGCCATCTGCTCGGCGGAGGACCCGCAGGCCGCCAGCGCCGAACTGCTCGGCGCCTGGGAAGCCGCTGGGCAGGGGCACCCGATGAGCGACGACCTCACGCAAGACATCAAGAACATCCTGTCCATCGCGGGTTCCGACCCCTCCGGCGGCGCCGGCATCCAGGCCGACCTGAAGTCGATCGCCGCCTGCGGCGGCTACGGAATGGCCGTCATCAGCGCGCTCACCGCCCAAAACACCCACGGGGTGCGGGCCGTCCACGTGCCGCCGGCGGAATTCCTGAACGAACAACTGCTCGCGGTGTCCGACGACATCGCCATCGACGCCATCAAGATCGGCATGCTGGCAAACGCCGGGATCATCGGCACGCTCACCGACTGGCTTGCCGCAACGCGCCGCTCGGCCCCGGTTCCGGTGGTCCTTGACCCGGTGATGATCGCCACCAGCGGCGACAGGCTGCTCGACGCCGACGCCGAGGACGCCCTGCGCCGGCTCATGGAACACGCCGACGTGCTGACCCCGAACATCCCCGAGCTTGCCGTCATCGCCCGCGCGGAGGTCGCAACGACCTGGGAGGAAGTCATTGCCCAGGCCAGGCAGGTTGCCGCGACCTATTCGGTGCTGGTGCTGGCCAAGGGCGGCCACCTGGCCGGGTCCGACTGCCCCGATGCGCTCATCGACGCCGACGGCGTGCTGCACGAGGTCGTTTCCCCGCGCCTGGACACCGGGAACACCCACGGCACCGGGTGTTCCTTCTCCTCGGCGCTGGCCACGTTCTACGCGCGGACCGGCGACTGGGTCGAATCGCTCATCGCGGCCAAGTGCTGGCTGACCGCCGCGATCGCCGGCGCGGACCAGTTGCGGGTCGGCAGCGGGCACGGCCCGGTCAACCACCTGGGTTCGCTCTGGGCCGGCGAACCGCTGGCGCCCGCCGACGACTCGATGTGGCTGTGGTGGGAGGCCATCGAATCCATCCGCGGCGGAATCGACGAGCTTGCCTTCATCCGCGGGCTGAAGGACGGAACGCTGGGGCGCGCGGACTTCGAGGACTACCTGGGGCAGGACGCCCTGTACCTGCGCACCTATGCGCGGGTCATGTCCCGGGCCTCCGAGCTGGCGCCGACCACCGAGGACCAGCGGTTCTGGGCGGCGAATGCGAGCGGCTGCCTGGAGGAGGAGCTCAAGCTGCACCGCGGGCGGCTGGAGGAACGCGTGCCGGAACCCAGCGGCACCACCACCGCCTACCTGAACCACCTGGTGTCGTGCTCCAACGACTACGCGGTCCTGGTTGCCGCGCTGCTTCCGTGTTTCTGGATCTACCAGGACGTCGGTTCGCGGCTGGCCGCGGCAAACCACGACTCCCACCCGTACAACGACTGGCTGGCCACCTACTCCTCCCCCGAGTTCGACAAGTCGACGGCCCAGGCCATCGAGGTCTGCCGGACGCTCTTCGACGCGGCGGACGCGCGGACGCGCACGGGACATGTGGAAGGCCTTCGAGGCATCAAGCGCCCACGAGCTGCACTTCTTCGCGCAGACGGCCGCCGACCGGCAAGGTGTCGATCGCTGACCCACGTGGGTAAAATGCCAAACGGGTTTCCACGCATTTCGTTCCACGTGAAACCCGTTTGGCATCACCCATCTTGAACTCTCGCGCCCGGAAGGCACCCATGAGCAACCGATTCGGCATTGGCTGGAAACTGCACGGCAACGGCAAGACCATTACTCCCGGAACGGTGGTTGCTCCCGACGAGCGCCTGGCCTGGCCGCAGACCATCTCCATCGGCGTGCAGCACGTCATGGCCATGTTCGGTTCCACGGTCCTGGTCCCGGCCATCACCGGCTTCCCGGCAACCACCACGCTGCTTCTTCTCCGGCGTCGGCACCCTCCTGTTCCTGGTCATCACCGCCGGCCGGGTGCCAAGCTACCTGGGTTCTTCCTTTGCCTTCCTCGCCCCGGTTTCCGCCGCCATGGCCTCCGGCTACGGCATGGCCGGCGCGCTGGGCGGCATCGTGGTTTCGGGTGCGGCGCTGTTCATCGTCGGCCTGATCGTCCAGAAGTCGGGCACGGGATGGATCCACGCGTTGATGCCGCCGGTGGTCATGGGCACCATCGTGGCGCTGATCGGCCTGAACCTGGCCTCGGCGACGCTCAAGCCGATGCAGGAGTTCCCGCTGACCACCTTCGCCACGGTGCTTGCCATCGCGGTGTCGGCGGTGTTGTTCAAGGGCCTGCTGGGCCGCCTGTCGATCCTCGTCGGCCTCGTCGTCGGCTACCTGGTGGCGTTGGCCCAGGGCCAGGTCGACTTCACGCCGATCGGCGAGGCCGCGGTGTTCGGCCTTCCCGACGTTCACCACCCCGACCTTCCACCTCGACACGCTGCTGGTCTTCCTGCCCGTGGTGTTCGTGCTGATCGCCGAAAACATCGGCCACGTGAAGACCGTCGGCCTGATGACCGGCCGCGACCTCGACGACGTCAACGGACGCGCCCTGATGGCCGACGGCGCGGCGACGATGCTCGCCGGCTTCGGCGGCGGTTCGGGCACCACCACCTACGCCGAAAACATCGGCGTCATGGCTTCCTCCCGCGTCTACTCGACCGCCGCCTACTGGGTGGCCGGCTTCGTGGCCATCGCCGTGGCGTTCTTCCCGAAGTTCGGCGCCGTCATCAACACCATTCCGGCCGGCGTTTCCGGCGGCGCGGGCATCGTGCTCTACGGCATGATCGGCATCATCGGCGCCCGCCTCTGGGTGCAGAACAAGGTCGACTTCTCCAACCCGATCAACCTGATGACCGCGGGAATCGGCCTGATCATTGCCATCGCCGTCACCCACGAGCCTGCAGTCGGTTCGCTGCAGCTCGGCGGCATCGCCCTGGGCACCATCGCGACGCTGGTGGTCTTCCACCTGATGCGCACCATCGCCCGCGCCCGCGGCACGGAGCCCACCGACATCGAGGAAATCGGCGGCGCCACCCACTCGAAGATCGGCTAACCAGTCAACTGCGTGAAGCCCGGCGAAAGGTCCTCTTGGACTTTTCGCCGGGCTTCACGCGTTTTGCCGGCCAACCGCGGCGGTCAATCCGCTGCGGTCAGTTGACAACGATCGGCGGCTCGGCCTGGAGTTCCTCTTCGATGCGTCAGCTTCTTGATGCTGGAGGTCAGCGGCGAGCCGTCCTCCCGCTGCATGGCAAACACCGAGTCGATGGTGGGCGCGCCGTCCAGCACCGGCCCCTGGCCCAGCAGCGGGATGTCCAGGCGCGGCGATTCCCTGCGTCAGGGCGTACTCCGTGCCCCGCACGAAGAAGGTCACCGGCAATTCGCTGTCGATCGTTTCGGCGGTGATTTCCGCCGTGAAGACATCCGGCTCCACCCGGATCCGGAGCTTGTTTTCGCGCCACCGCAGGGAAAACTCCAGGGCATTCCAGCCGACCGGCAGCCGGGGATCGAACCTCAACTCCCCCGTGTCGTCGCGCAGGCCGGCGAACCCGTAGACCAGCGCGGCCCAGACACCGCCGGTGGAGGCCACATGCACCCCGTCCGCGGTGTTTCCGTGCAGGTTTTCCAGGTCCACGTTCAGGGCATGGTCGAAGTACTCGTAGGCCAGGTCCCGGTATCCGACCTCGGCCGCCAGGATTGACTGCACCGTGGCCGAGAGCGTTGAATCCCCGGTGGTCAGCGGGTCGTAGTAGTCGAAGTCGGCCCGTTTTTCTTCGTCGCTGAAGTCCGAGGAGCGCAGCCACAACGCCATCACGGTGTCGGCCTGCTTCAGCACCTGGAACCGGTAGATCACCAGCGGGTGGTAGTGGAGCAGCAGGGGGCGGTGCTCGGGCGGGGTTCCCGCCACATCCCACACCTCGCGGTTGAGGAAGCCCGCATCCTGCGGGTGGATTCCCACCGATTCGGAGAACGGGATGAACATGGCCTCCGCTGCCCGCGACCATTGGTCGATTTCGTCCCGGGTCAGGGAAAGTTCACCGGTGATCCGCGCGTAGTCCTCGGGGAACTCCTCGGCCAGGTATCCCATGAGCCGCACCGCGTAGTTCAGGTTGAAGCGGGCCATGACGTTGGTGAAGGTGTTGTCGTTGACCACGGCGGTGTATTCGTCGGGGCCCGTCACTCCGTGGATGTGGAAGCTGGGCCCGTTGGAGCTGTCGCGCCAGAATCCCAGGGAGTTCCAAAGCCGTGCCGTCTCCACGACGATTTCGGCGCCGCCGTTGAGCATCAGGCCGGAGTCGCCGCTGGCCCGCACATACCTGGCCAGTGAATAAACCACGTCCGCGTTGATGTGATACTGCGCCGTTCCCGCGGGATAGTAGGCGCTGGCTTCCTCGCCGTTGATGGTGCGCCACGGGAAGAGGATGCCGTGCTCGTTGAGCGTTGCCGCGCGCCGGCGCGCGGCCGGGATCATGCTCACGCGGGCCCTCAGTGCGTTGCGGGCCCACTGCGGGTTGGTATAGGTCAGGAACGGAAGCACATAGATTTCCGTGTCCCAGAAGTAGTGTCCGCTGTAGCCGTCCCCGGATACGCCCTTGGCGGAGATCCCCATGCCGTCGGCGCGGGCCGAGGCCTGCGCCAACTGGAAGAGGTTCCAGCGGATCGCTCGTTGCAGCAGCGGATCGGCGTCCACCACCACATCGGCATGGGACCAAAACTCGCCCAGGAATTCGCGTTGCTTCCAAAAAAGTTCGTCGGCTCCGCGCGGGACCAGGTGCTTCAGCGCCCGCACGCCCCTGGTGGTCATTTCCTCCGTGGTGTGCCGGCGCGAGCTATGGTACGAGGCGAATTTGTCCATGTGCAGCGCCTGGTCCCGGTCCAGGTAGACCGAGACGTTGCATTCCGCCTTGGCATCGGTGACCACGTGGGTTTTCTCGATTTCCGGTTCACCGCCCGCGACCCTGATGACGTGTTGAATCGCCGTTGCCACGGACATGTTTGAGCCCTTGACGTAGTAGCTGAGGGCCTCGATCTCCCCGTCGTCGTAGGTGCCGCCCGGCTGGAGGCTTTCTTCTCCGCTTTCTTCCTTTTTCCGCGGATCGAAGGCGATTTCCCCCGCGTCTGCCTCGGCCGGAGTGATCACCGGGGTTCCCGTGGCCTGCCCGATCAACGCGGACTGCACAAAGACGTGTGCCGGGGCATCGAGCAACCTGACGCTGATGCGGAACAAGGCCAGGTGGCGTTCGGAGAAGGAAACCATGCTGCGGGTCCGCACGGAGACGCGATGGCCCTCCGCCGTTCGCCACAGGGTATCGGAAATAAGCGTTCCGTCCTTGAAATCCAGCCGGAGATCGTCCTTCAGGATTTCGGTCCGTCCGACTTCCAGGGCTTCGTCGTTGATGTACACGCGAACAGTTCGGGCATCGGGTGCGGCAACCATGGTCTGCCCGGTTTCCGCCAGGCCAAAGGCGGACTCGGCATGGCGGATTTTCCACGTCTCGTGAAGTCCGTTGATGAACATCCCCTTGACGCAATCGCCGATTCCCAGCGAATCCCCGCGCATGCCCAGGAAGCCGTTGCCCAGGGCGAAAACGGTTTGTTCCACGGAGGGGTCGGCGGGTCGGGGATGTTCTCGGCTATAGGACCACGCGTCCAGGTTCCAGGCGTCCCTGGCTCTTTGTGCCAACAAGCTCGCTGAGGTCGCCAACCACCACATCGGCGCCGGCCGCGCGCAGCGCTTCTGCCGGTTGGTCGCGGGCAACGCCCACCACCAATCCGAAACCGCCCGCGGCGCCCGCCTGGACACCGGAAATGGCATCCTCGATGACCACGCATTCGTTGACGGACCAGCCAAGGTCAAGGGCTGCCGCCTGGAATGTATCCGGGGCAGGCTTTCCCGGCAGGCCGCGCTCGGATGCCTGGAGCCCGCCGAGCACAACACTGAATTCATTGCGCAGGCCTGCGGCTTCCAGGACGTCTTCGGCGTTCCGTGATGAAGACACGACCGCAACGTCCAGGCCGGCTTCCTGGATCTGCCGCAGGTAGTCCAGCGAGCCCGGATACGGTTCAATGCCTTGTTCGTGCAGAATGGCACGGAAAACGTCGTTCTTGCGATTGCCCAGCGAACAAACCGATGTCTGCCCCGGGGCGTCGGTTTCATGCCCCCAGGGCAATTCGATGCCGCGGTCCTGCAGGACTGCGGCCACGCCCTCATAGCGCGGACGTCCGTCCACAAGCCCGAAGTAGTCTTCCTCGGTGTAGGCCCGCGTCTCGCCCAACGCGGTAAAGAAATCATCAAACAACTGCTGCCAGGCTTCTCGATGGACCTCGGCCGTGGGCGTCAAGACCCCATCCAAGTCAAAGAGCACAGCCTTGAAGTCCCGATGCCGATATGGCACGGCGGGGGTGAAGGGTTCACGCATATTGAGATCATCCGTTCCGTGTCGATCGAAGCACCTCGAACGCTAGGATCACGCGATCCACAAGTCAAGGAATACCCGAGGGCCCTCGGATCGGAGGTAGGCCAAGCCTAACCACACGCGCTGTGCGGGAGGCACAAAATTACTGCAATGGTCCTGAAAATTCGATGAATGATTTGTCTCTGCCTTGGGCAATGACTGTCAAATACGTTTCTGCCGTAGTTATCCTTTCGTGTCTTCAACAACCCTTGCATTGCCGGCCACCGCTCTGCATCATTGGCACCAGAAGCGCTTCAATATATGCAAGTCAAGCGCTTTTATTCATGGGGTTCGGAACTCAATCCAGTGGGTCGGCTGCCTGCGGGCGGCATTGCGTTCCCCGCGGCCCGACACCATCGATGGCATGGCACGGAACAAGGTTCCCTTCCTTACGCAGTGGATGGAGGCTCTCTCCATCCAACGGAATGGAGGATTCATGAGCAAATCACGACACGGACGATTTATTGCTTCGATGGCGGCTGGCGGGCGTTGCTGCCCTGGCACTGAGCGGCTGCGGCGGAGGACCCGGCGTCCCTGCGGCCACGACCAGCGCCGGAACGGCAACGGGCGGAACCCCGACAGAGAAGTCGGAGGTGACAATCTACGGCACCATTGCCGACGCCGAGGCCAAGCTGCTCGAGCAGTCCTGGGCCGACTGGGCCAAGGAAAACAACATCGACATCAAGTACGAGTCCTCCAAGGAGTTCGAAACCCAGATCGCCGTGCGCGCCCAGGGCGGAAATGCCCCTGATTTGGCGATCTTCCCGCAGCCCGGGTTGCTCGGCGACCTGGCAACCCGCGGCTTCCTCAAACCGGCACCGGCCGGCGTCGCAGCCAACGTGGCATCGGGCTGGTCCGATGACTGGGCGGCCTACGGCACCGTCAAGGGCACGCTGTATGGCGCACCGCTCATGGCAAGCGTCAAGGGCTGGGTTTGGTATTCACCCAAGGAATTCAAGGAAAAGGGCTGGGAGATTCCAACCACCTGGCAGGGCGTGTTGGACCTGACGGCAAAAATCCAGGCCGACAAGGGCAAGGCCCCCTGGTGTGCGGGGTTCGGCTCGGGCGACGCCACGGGCTGGCCGGGCACCGACTGGGTCGAAGACCTGGTGCTGCGCGAGTCGGGCAAAGACGTCTACGACCAGTGGGTTGCCAACGGCGTGAAATTCACGGATCCGCAAATCAAGGCCGCCTTTGACGAGGTCGGCAAGATCCTCAAGAATCCCAAGTACGTCAACGCAGGCTACGGCGACGTTGCATCCATCAACGCCACGGCATTCGGCGACGTTGCGAACGTCTTGGTGAAGGGCGACTGCAGCCTGCACCACCAGGCATCCTTCTTCAGCGGTTTCATCACCGATGCCGGCGGAACGGTCGGGCCTGATGCGGATGTCTGGGCATTCATCCTTCCGTCCAAGGACGGCAAGGGGTCATCAGTCACCGGCGGCGGCGAAATCGTTGGCGCCTTCAGCGACGACCCCGCCGTGGTGAAGGTGCAGGAGTACCTCGCCAGCGCAGACTGGGCCAATTCCCGCGTGAAACTCGGCGGCGTGCTCAGCGCCAACAAGGGCCTGGATCCCGCCAACGCATCGGACCCCTTGCTGAAGGAAGCAGTGGCGGTGTTGCAGGATCCAAACACCACGTTCCGCTTCGACGCATCGGACCTGATGCCGGGCAGCGTCGGAGCCGGAACGTTCTGGAAGGGCATGGTCGATTGGATCAACGGATCCGACACCGACACCGTGCTCAAGCAGATCGAAAGCGGCTGGCCTTCAAGCTAGCCTGCGGCAACGGCTTCGGTCCGGGCGCTCCCTCGCGAGGACGGCCCGGGCCGATGCGGCCGGCACGCATCCCTCCACTGCAGGACACAGCCGAACGCGACCGCGCCGCGTCGACCCCCGAAAGGCAGCCAATGTCTGCATTCCTCCAATGGCTAAGCACCCTGCCGTCGCTCGTGCAGGTCCCCGTGGTCATCGGGGCGTTCCTGGCTGTTGTTGGCCTGTTGCTCTTCTTCATCGAACTGGCACCCGCGGCCGGGGCGCAAATACACGATCATTCGCCTGGTTGCCTGCGTGGTGCTTCCCGCTGGGGATGGTGGCCATCCTCGATTCCTACACGTGGGCGATCATCGGTGCGGGATTCCTCGGCTTGCTGTTGTTCTGGTTCGACAACCGTTCCCGCCATGGCGCGGGCTACCTTTTCCAGCTCGTCGGCTTCCTCTCCCCCGCCGGCGATCCTGCTGGTTGCAGGGCTCATCGTCCCGACCATCCAAACGACGATCCAATCCTTCATGAATTCACGCGGCGACCAATTCGTCGGACTGGAGAATTTCATCTGGATCTTCACCCAGCCCCAGGGCGTCCGCACGGTGCTCAACACCGTGGCCTGGGTCTTGGTCGCACCGGCCGTCTCAACGATTGCCGGCCTGGCCTATGCGGTGTTCATCGACAAGTCCCGCGGCGAGAAGTTCTTCAAGATCCTGGTGTTCATGCCGATGGCCATATCCTTCGTGGGCGCCTCGATCATCTGGCGCTTCATCTACACCGCCCGGCCCGCCGACCAGGACCAGATCGGTCTTTTCAACCAGCTCATCGTCTGGATGGGCGGCGAACCCGTCCAGTTCCTGCAGGTCGAGCCGTGGAACACGCTGGCCTTGATCGCCGTGCTCATTTGGGTCCAGACAGGATTCGCCATGGTGGTTCTTTCGGCCGCGATCAAGGCCGTTCCCATCGAACAACTCGAGGCCGCCGAACTTGACGGAACCAACGCCTGGCAGCGCTTCGCAAACGTGACGCTGCCAAGCATCCGCTCCTCGCTCGTGGTTGTCCTCACCACCATTTCAATTGCCTCGCTGAAGGTCTTCGACATCGTGCGGACCATGACCGCCGGGCGCCAACGACACCTCGGTGATCGCCAATGAAATGTATACGCAATTTCGCAATTTCGAGAGCGGCCGCTCGGCTGCATTTGCGGTGGTCCTCTTCCTGATGGTGATGCCCATCGTGATTTACAACGCCCGGCAAATCAAGAAGCAAAGGGAACTGCGCTGATGTCGACCTCCACCACGAACTCCACGACGCCGGCAAGCCCCGAGACGGCGCCGCCGCGCAGGTCCGGGTCCGGTGACATCGCTGGCCAAGAAACGGCTCACCAACCGCTGGGCGACGCTCGCGGCACTCGTGATTGCCGACGATGTGGACGATCCCGACGTTCGGCCTGCTGGTTTCCTCGGTGCGCCCCGCACAGGAGGTGCGCACCACCGGCTGGTGGACGATCTTCCAGAACTGGGGTTTCACCACCGACAACTACTCCGCGGTCCTGCAGGCGGGAAACAGCCAGCTGAACCTGGCCGGGTCCTTCATCAACTCGATCGCCATCACCCTGCCGGCAACCATCATTCCCTCTGGTGATCGCCACGATGGCGGCATACGCCTTTGCCTGGATGAAGTTCCCGGGCAAGAACATGCTGTTCATCTTGGTCTTTGCCCTGCAGATCGTTCCCATCCAGATGGCGCTGGTTCCGCTGCTTCGAGCTCTTTGCCCGCGGCGAGCTCTTCGGCTTTCCCGTCATCGGGGCCTTCGGTTCGGCCGGATACGCGCAGGTGTGGATAGCGCACACCATCTTTGCCCTGCCGCTGGCCATCTTCCTGCTGCACAATTTCATTGCGGAGATCCCCACCGAAATCATCGAGGCGGCCCGCGTGGACGGCGCCAGCCACGGCCAGATCTTCTTCAGGATCGCCCTGCCGCTGACGGCTCCGGCAATCGCCGCATTTTCCATTTTCCAGTTCCTCTGGGTATGGAACGATCTGCTGGTCGCGCTGATCTTCGCCGACGGCGCGGTGGCGCCGATCACCAAGCTGTTGGCGGAGATCACCGGAAGCCGCGGACAGGATTGGCACCTGCTGACGGCCGGCGCATTCGTTGCCATGATCGTCCCGCTGGCCGTCTTCTTCGCCCTGCAACGCTACTTCGTCCGCGGGCTCATGGCCGGTTCGGCAAAGGGCTGAGCGGCTCCCACCAGCGCAAACACGCATTGATGGCCAACCTCACAGAAAAGTTGACGGTTCTCTCGATACGATGGATGGGTGGCTGAGTGGATGAAGACGTGGGCGGAAGAAGAATGGCAATCCGATGTTGAGGCATGGATTGACATGGCATGCGAGACATATGCGATCAAACGCATATCTCCTATTCAAATAGGCATTCCGTCCATTCGGTCCATGCATGTCCGGGTTCACACCGATGCCGGACAGCTTTTCTTCAAGGCGCTGGCACCCGGACAGATCTTTGAGGCCAGGTTGACCGCGGCGGCCGCCAGCTTGGCGCCGGAGCAGCTGGTGATGCCCATGGCCATAGACCCCGAGCGCGGCTGGATGCTCAGCCCGGACTACGGCGCAACCCTCGACGAGCTGGCCCCGACGCCGGAGCTTTGGGCGCGCGCATTGGGTTCCCTGGGCCGGCTGCAAAGGAGTCTCGTGGCGTACGAGGAGACCCTCTTCGATGCCGGACTGCAGATCATGGATCCCCAATGGCTGCCCGACGAATTCAACAACGCCTTGATGCTGCATGCTTCGCTGCCGGCAGACCACCCGCTGGGGATACCTGCCCGCGATGCCGACCACGCCTTCGAGGTCTTCGGGGAAATCGAGCAGGCCTGCCAGAAGCTGGGCGCCGGGCCGATTCCGCTCAGCCTGGAGCACGGATCGTTCGACCTGCGCCGGGCGTTCGTGCCCACCGATGAAATCGCGGCGCCGCGCCTGTTGAACCTGTCCGACGCCCACTGGGCGCATCCTTTTGCCTCGCTGGGCCGGGCCATCGATCGAATGCGCATCGATTTCCGGGCCGAGTCCGACGACCCGCGCATCATGCAGGCCATCGGGGCCTATCTGGCCGAGTGGTCCGACTACGGAACACCCGATGAACTCTACGAACTCGTCGCGCCGGCCCTGAGAATCGCGCCCCTGCACATCCATGAGACATGGCTGAGGCTGCTGGCCGACGCGGAAACGGCCGACATGCAGCGCTGGGCCCCGCAGGCCCTGGAGCCCCTGGCAGTGTTGGCCACGCCGAGCCGCGTAGCAAGTCCCGCCGCGGTGCCCGGGCCTTAGCCGCCCTGGGAGTTCTGGGGCCAGTGTCCGCGCTCGCGCATGACCGCGGCCAGGATGTCCGCCCTGTCGCTCATGACACCGTCGACGCCCAGATCCAGCAGCCGGTGCATGCCCGGGGCATCGTTGACGACCCAGACATGGACCTGGATGCCGGCTTCGTGCGCATGGCGCACGAATGATTTGGTCACCACGGGGAATTTTCCGTGGGATTCGGGGACCTGCAGTGCGGCAAAAGACCCAAGCCCGCGCCGCGGCAGCCGAACCAGCTTGCCCAGCACCGTTGCCGCGGCAACCCCCAGCACCCCCGGGCTCGTGGCCACGGGACGGCTCAGGAGACGCTGGGTGGAGATGCGGCGCCGGCCCAGGAACGAGGCGACCAGGACCCGGTCGTGGGCCCCGTGCCGCTCGATGGCCGCAGCCAGCTGCTGTGCGCTCGGCTCGTCCTTGACGTCCACGTTGAAATGCGCCAGCGGGAACTCCAGGAGCAATTCCTCAAACGTGGGTATGGGCTCCCCCGCCACGCGAAGTTCCCGGATCTCGGCCGCGCTGCGGTCGGCGATGTTGCCGGTCGCACCCGTCAGCCGTTGCAGGGTTTCGTCGTGGAAGACCATGAGCACGCCATCGCGGCTGGTGTGCACGTCGGTTTCGAGATAGCGGAAACCCAGATCGTAGGCGGCATGGAATGCCTTGAGCGTGTTTTCCTCGCCGTCGGGCGCGAACCCTCGGTGGGAGAACGCCAGCGGCTGGCCTTGCAGCTCACCGCCCCGGGTGTTCAACAAGTAGGGTGCCGAGCCGACGCGTGGTGTATTCATGGCTTGCCTTTGGTTTTGTGCTGGGCTGACGGTTCCGGCCGGAGCTAGAACACCGGGGGTTCGGATGAGTCCAGGATGGCTTCGATGATCTGGGCAACGCCGTCGTCCTCGACGCCCGGGGCCTTGTACGTCGCCGCATCCAGGGCGGTCCGGTGTCCCGAGGCCATTGCATAGCCGTACCCGGCCCAGGCGAGCATTTCCTGGTCGTTGGGCATGTCGCCGAAGGCCGCCACCTCGCTGGAATCAATCCCCAGTTCCTTGGCGTAGTTCGCCAGTGCCACGGATTTGTTGATCCTGGCATGGGCCATCTCCAGGAGTGAAACGTTCTGCGCCGAATGGGTCACTGTGACCAGGGAGGCCAGTTCATCCGCCACGGCCGCCATGAAGTCATCGGAGCTTCGCGTGCGCGACTTGGCCAGGAACTTCACCACACCCTGCTCGTTGAGCAGCGTGGACCGCAGGTCGAGGCGCTCAAATCGTGAAATGAGTTCCAGTTCGTGGGGTTCGGCGAATCCCTCTTCAAGGTGCAGGCCGCCCGTGGTTTCGGCGGCAAAGGTTGCCGTTGGTTCGGCCTTGGTAATGATTTCGCGGGTGCGCTGGAGGACCTCGACGTCGATGGTCTGTGCCCAGAGCAGCTTTTCTTGTTCAAGGTCGTAAAGGACCGCCCCGTTTGAACAGATCACGGTTCCCAGGTGCCCAAAGGCCTCACGTACCGGCGCCAGCCACCGGAAGGGGCGGCCCGTGACGAAAACGATGCTGATTCCGCGCTCACGGGCCCGGTGGAACGCTTCGATGGTGCGTGCGGAAATGGTTCCGTCTTCGCGAATGATGGTTCCGTCCAAGTCGCTGGCGATCAAACGCACACTCATGGGAAGTGCTGCCCTTCCCGCTAGCGGATTTCTTCGCGGAACGGCGGATTCGCCCCGGCCCGCGAAACGGTGATTGCCGCAGCCCTTGCCGCGTAGTCGAGAATCTCTTCGAGGGTGCCGGTGTCCAACTTGTGGAGCTTCTCCCGCTGCCCGCTGCCAAGCAGGCCGCGGTCCGCGAGGGCCGAGATCATCGCGGAAATGAAGGAATCCCCGGCGCCCACGGTGTCGGCGACATCGACCAACGGGGCCGCGGCGCGCGCCGTGCCCGCGGCAACAAGACCCCAGGGGCCGCGCGAACCGTAGGTTGCCACGACCATTGCCGGCCCCAGCTCAAGCCATGCCGCAGCGGTTTCTTCGACGCTGCGCTGCGGGTAGAGCCATTCCAGATCGGAATCCGAGGCCCGGACCACGTCGGCAAGGGCGACGAATCGTTCGACCTTGGCCACGGCCTGGGAATGGTCGGTGATCAGCGAGGGCCTGATGTTGGGGTCGTAGGAGATCGTGGCGTGCGGCCGCACCCGTTCGATGAGCCGGAGCACCTTCTGCGCGCCGGGTTCGACCATGGTCGCCAGGGATCCGGTGTGGACCACCTGGGCATCGGCCAGCGCCGGCGTGTCAGGGGAGATCGGCGGCAGATCCCACAGCAGGTCGAAGCTGTAGGTGGCGGCCCCGACGGGGTCGAGGGTGCCGCGGGCGGTGGAGGTCGGATGCCCGTCTTCGCCGCAGATGTGCTGCACGTTGTTGGTGCTCAGCTGCTGCTGGATCATCCTGCCGTATTCGTCCGAACCCCAACGGCCAATGAACGTGACGGGGTGGCCCAGACGCGCCAAGCCAACGGCAACGTTCAGCGGGCTGCCCCCGACGAAGGAGCGTGGTGCGCTTATCCCGCCCGAGAGCACGTCGACCAAGGCTTCGCCAATGACCGTTAGCACATCCTTCTCCTCACCGATTTGTTTTGAGCCTTCAATATACCGTTCAAGCGCCCGTGAACAGGGGTTCTTGTGAGACTACTCGCCACCGAGCCCGTTGGCCTCGAGAGTGCCGAGGCCCTCGACGCACATTTCCCAGGCCTTGTCGCCCGGGGTGATGAGCCCGTAGTGGTCTCCCTCGAATTCAAGGTAGTCCACGGGATCCCCTGCAGCCATGGCCCGCCGGGCAAAGGACCTGCCCAATTCCACGGGGACATCCTCGTCCGTGGTGCCATGCAACATCAGCAGCGGGATTCCCAGTGGAATGCGGTCCGCCGGGTCCGCCCACTTCCAGCGCTCGGGATCTTCCCCCGGGGTGCACCGCATCAGGAGCCTCGCCGCGTGGTCGCTCAAGGCCAGGGATTCTGCCATGGCGAGATCCAACACCCCTGCCTGGGAGATCACGGCGTCGAGGCACCGCAGGGTTTCCGGAAGCGCGCCCGGGGCGGCGGCGGGCAGCAGGTGCCGGCCCGCCGCCCACAGCGCCAGGTGGCCGCCGGCGGAGTGTCCGATGCCCACCCGCGGCCCGGGCTCGAGGCCCGATGCTTCAAGCGCGGATTCCAGCCCATCCAAGCCCGCGGCAATGTCGAGGAAGGTTTCGGGCCATCCCCCGCCGCCGCCATTGGTGCGCCGGTATTCAAGGTTCCACACCACATAGCCGCGATCGCGCAGATCACCGGCCAAGGGGCGGCCGTATTCGGCACCGTAGGCCTGGCGCCAGAAGCCGCCGTGGATGATGATCGCAATTGCGGCATGTGTCCGCACGTCGGGAACCCATAGTTCGGCGTACTGGCTTGGGTGTTCCCCGTAGTCGAAGCGTTGCGGGGTGTATGCGGGTTCCACTAGCGCCCCGGGAACTCCGGGGCCCGCTTGGCAACGAATGCCGCGCGGCCCTTCCACCGAATCGGCGGTCTCGAACGCCTTCATGAAGGAACGGACCTCGGCTTCGAGCCCGTCGGCGACGTTCAGGCCGGCAATCTCGTTGATTGCGTCCTTTGCGTTGGACACGGCGGTGGGGGCCTTGGCGGCGATTTCCTCGATGGTGTTCTTCGCTCCGGCCAGGAGCGATTCGACGTCTTCGAAGACCTGGTTGACCAGGCCGATGCGCAACGCCTCGGCGGACTTGATGCGGCGGCCGGTGTAGATCAATTCGCGGGCCATGCCGATGCCCACGCGCTGCTGCAGCCGTACCGAACCGCCGAAGCCGGGAACCAGGCCAAGGTTCACCTCGGGCTGGCCGAAGCTTGCATTGGCCGAGGCGTAAAGGAAGTCGCAGGCCATCGCCAGTTCGCAGCCTCCGCCGAGCGCAAAGCCGTTGACGGCGGCGATGACGGGCACCGGCAGCGCTTCAAGGCGCAGGGTCACCTCGTGCATGCGGCGTCCGTAGGCCGCGGCGGCGGCGGAATCCATGGAGTTCATTTCCAGGATGTTTGCGCCGGCCACGAACGACTTCTCGCCGGCACCGGTGATGATCACGCCGCGCACCGGCCATTGGGCATCGCGCCCGATCCCGCCCAGTACGCCCGTAAGCGCGTGCAGGTCCTCGACGACAGCCGCAGCCAAGGCATTGAGCGACTCGGGCTGGTTGATGGTCACCAACAACGCGTTGCCGTGCTTTTCAACGAGCAGGGTCTGATAGGTTCCGAAGTCCACGTACACTCCCTTGTGATTGGTATCTCATCCCAGCGTCTCACGAGTGGGGTGCACGCACGGATTCCGCCCCGGCGTGTTAATCGTTGCTAACCCGCACCGGGGCCGGAACCGACAAATGTCCGCTAGCGTTTGCCGCCGCGGCCCGCCGGCTTTCCGCCGCGCTTCGCGCCGGGCTTCCGGCCGGTGCGGGCCGCAGACTTCTTCTTGGCTTCGGCCTTCTTGGCCGCCTTGGCTTGTTCGGATTGCGAAGATTGGCGGCGCTTGCGCGCAACTTCCGCTTCTTCCTGCTGCTTTTGGGCCACCGAGGCCTGGCGGGAGGAATTGGCTCCACGTCCGCGAACAACCCCGATGAATTCCTCGATCACGGGGTTCTCCGGCTCGTCCCCCACAGGGGCCATCCAGGCGATGCCGATGCTGGTTGTCGGAACATCGGAAAGTTCCTTGTGGATCACGTCTTTACGGTGGTGCAGGCGGGCGACGCTGAGGGGCAGAACGAGCAGGCCGGCACCCGAGGAACAGACCTCCATGGCCATTGCCGTTCCACCGATTTCTTCGGGGTAGTCGGCAAGGTCGAGGAAGGGCTGGTCGGCCAGGTCGGCCAGCGCAACCGGCTCATCGTAGAGCTCCAGGTCGTGGTCCTTGGCCGCGCACACCACGGGCTGCTCGTCGTAGAGCGGGATCACGTGGATCTTGGGGGTCTTGGGGGATTCCCCCGTCTTGAACCTGACGAAGACGGCGTCTGATTCCTGGCTGCTCGAGCCTCCCCAGGATGTCTTCCCCGTCATAACGGAGAGCCGTTAGAGGGTTTTGGGGATATCGTTCGTTCCAGCGCGTCAGCCATTTGCCGGGGGTGACCCCCGGTACATAGGCGATTTTTAGTCCTACCACTACCCCAGCGTACCGGTACGCTTGGGGATATGAGTGAGAAAACCCCACAGAGCATGAAGCCGGCAACTGCCGCAAAGAAATTGGGCATCTACCTGCCCGCAGCTCCGGCCGAGTTCCAGGAGGGCTCAGTCACCCGGGCTCAATACAACGAGCTGCTTGACAAATCCACCGGCCTGGTTGGAAGAATTGCGCGCCAACGGCCCGCACCCGCGCCCGGTTGTTGCCCACAAGCTCAACGTATCAATCTCCGGATTGGCCCGCGCCGAAATCACCGAGGCACTGACCACAGCGGAGATCGAGGCCTTGCTGGCGGATCGTCCCGAATGGCTGCAGCAGGAACGCGCATCGCTGGCCGCGGTCCGCGCCGAAGAAAAGCGTGTGCGCGACGCTGCGGCCGCCAAGGGCGACCGCAGCTAGTCACACATCATTTGAGGGCGATGTCTACTTCACGGTCTTGACGATGTAGACATCGCACGGGGCTGCGTGTGCCACCGAGGTGGCCACGGAGCCAAGGACCCGACCCAGACCCTTCATGCCCACGTTTCCGACCACGATCAACGTGGCGTCGAGGCGTTCCGCCTCCGCAACCAGGACTTCCTGCGGCTTTCCGTGGGCTGCGGTGGCGCTGACCTTGGCGGTCGGCTCCGTGACGCGCAGGCTTGCGGCGCACTGTTCGGCAAGCTTTTCAGCCTGCTCGGCATCATCCAGGATCCAGGTGTCGGTGCCGATCTTGACGACCTCGGTGTTGTCGGAGGCATGCGCAGTCACCACGACCAGCTCGGCATCCATGTTGACCGCGATGCGGGCCGCACGCTCAGCCGCACGCTGTGCGGTTTCGCTGCCGTCTACGCCAACAATAATTGTTTCTGCCATGTTCTAACGCTCCTTGTATTTCTTGCCGCTTGTGGCGGCAGGGGTGTGTGATGGGTAAATCTGGTTACGAGACATTTTGCTTGAGGAAATCCACGGCCCGACTCCACGCCAGGCGCGCCTGTTCGGGTCGGTAGTTGCCCACGGGGTTCTCGTCGTTGTGGAATGCATGCGGCGCGTCATAGTAGTAGAACGTGACGTCGGCACCCGATTCTTCACGGATCTGCTGTTCCTGGGCCCGCGCCTTTTCGACCGGGTAGAAGCCGTCCGCCTCGGCATAGTGGCCCTGGATCCTTGCGCGAACGCCGGTGTAGCTATGCGGCACGGCCTGGCCAACACCGTAGAACGGAACGGCCGCGGCAATCTTTTCGCCTTGTTGCGCCGCCAAGGCCAGAACGAATCCCCCGCCCATGCAGAACCCGATGGTTCCAACCTTCTCGCTGGTAACGGCATCAAGCGATAGCAGGTAGTCGACGGCGCCGGCCAGCAGTTCGGCACCGGCTTCCGCGGGAAGGTCGCTCATCATCTGCGCGGCCTCGGCACCGTCGTGGGTGATCCAGCCACCCATGAGATCCGGCGCAAGCGCAACGAAGCCTTCGGCGGCCAATCGATCTGCCACGTCACGGATATGGTCGGTCAGGCCCCACCATTCCTGGATCACGATGATTCCAGGACCCTTGCCGCCTGTCGGCATTGCAAGGTAGCCATGGGCCATTTGACCCTGGGAGGGAAAGGAAACATTCTGGTGCGGTGTCTTTGACGCCATAGTCGATTACCCCTGTCCTACTTGTACGTCTGCACGTTAAGAAGCTTGAACACACCCAGTCTATGCATCCAAGGGTTCACCCCTGCCGACAAACCGCCGAATTGCCGCGTAGGGGATCGAGCTTGCCTGTTCGGCGTAGGGCGCTGATCAGCCGTCGGGCAATCCGCGGGTCGGGGGCACAACGAAAAGATCCCCGGTTCGAAAACCGAGGATCTTTTCTCATATGTGCGCGAAGGGGGACTTGAACCCCCACGCCCTTGCGAGCACTGGCACCTGAAGCCAGCGCGTCTACCAATTCCGCCATTCGCGCATATCTCAACCTGTCTTCAGTCATTGACTTCAACAGCGAGATCAATCATATACACGATTCGCCAGAAAGTACTAATCGAGAACGTCTTTGTGATCAGGAGCACAATCCGGCAACCTTGCTGCGGTGTTATTCGTTGCATAGCAGGGGGCAATTTTGGCCACATTACACCCCACTCAAAGGCAAGACCAGTAGTATCGAAGATGGCGTAGAGCATCCACGCTCTGCACCGAGTTGCCAAAAATGGCGCACACAACGCGAATGGAACCAAGGAAGGGAGCGAAGCGATGGGTCTGATCGACAATGTTGAACGCGGACTAGAGAAGCTTGTCACTAGCGTCTTCCGTGGCTCTAGCGGCTCGGAAGTGAAACCGGTTGAGATTGCATCCCGGTTGCGGAACTCCATGGATGCCAAATCGCTGACAATCTCGCAGGGTCGCACGCTGGCGCCAAACCACTTCACGGTTCGCCTGTCCGACCCGGATTTTGCAAAGGCCCGCGAATGGGGCGCGCCCCTTGCCCAGGAGTTGTGCTCCATAGCCATGGAACACGCAAAGAGCCAGGGTTACACCCTTCAAGGGGCCATCGAGGTCAATTTCCGAAAGGACCTTGAACTCAGGAGCGGCGTCTTTGAAATCGACGCAACCATTTCGGAACCAGGCAAACAAGAAGTCCGCCAGGCTCCGCCGGCACCCCCCGCCCCGCAAGCACCCCCTCGCGGCCCGGCCCCGGTGCAGCCCGTTCTCGACATCGCGGGACAGCGCTACGCGCTGAACCACGCAAGCATTGTCTCTGGGGCGATCCGCCGAAACCGACATTCCCATCGACGATCCAGGCGTTTCCCGCAAGCACCTGAAAATCGAACAGCGCGGGAACACCACGTGGGCCGTCGACATGGGCTCCACCAATGGAAGTTTCGTCAACGGCCAGCGCGTCGTCGGCGAGACGGAACTGTTTGACGGCTCAAACATCTCCATGGGACAGACCCGCATCATCTTTAGACTCCTACCTCAATCGCAAGGAGGTCGCGCGTGAACGATCTCGTATTCACCGTCCTGCGGCTCGGGTTCCTCATCCTGCTATGGCTCTTGATCCTCAGCATCGTGGGGGCGCTGCGCCGGGATCTTGCCATTGGCAGCAAGGCCCGCACCGGCGCGCCGACAGCGCGTGAAATTCGAAAGAATCCGGCCCTGTCCCCCGCGCCAGAGGCGCCGGCCAAGCAGCAGGCAACCACGCTGGTGATCCTGGAAGGACCGCTAACCGGGCTGCAGCACCAGCTCACGGCCAGCCCCATCCTGCTGGGACGCGCCCAGGAAGCGACCATCGTCCTCGAAGACGACTACGCCTCCGGGCGACATGCACGGCTTTTCCCGCAGGGAACCCGGTGGTTTATCGAGGACTTGGGCTCCACCAACGGAACCTTCCTTGGCGATGTGCAGCTCACCCGCGCACAGCCCGTTGAACTTGGCCAGAAGATCCGGATCGGTAAAACGGTTATGGAGCTGAGGCCGTAACCATGGCGTTGATGCTCAAATTTGCGGCGCGGTCGGATGTTGGCAAGGTCCGCTCCAAGAATGACGACTCCGCCTATGTCGGCCGATACCTAGCCGTTGTTGCCGACGGCATGGGTGGGCACGTCGGCGGCGACGTGGCCAGCGCCTCGACCGTCCTTGATCTTGTCCACCTCGATGTCCCCGATACCCCGGACGCCGAAACGGTGCTGCCCGACGAGATCCAGGCTGCAAACCTGGTTCTCAATGAACTGGTCAATGCCAATCCAAAGCTTTCGGGCATGGGAACCACCGTCACCGCCATGTTGCTGACCGGCAACGTCCTGCAGTTCGCACATATCGGTGATTCCCGCGCCTACAGGCTCAAAAACGGTGTTTTTGAGCAGGTCAGCCACGACCACACGTTTGTCCAGCGGCTTGTCGACGAGGGCCGGTTGCGCCCGGAGGAAGCCGAAATGCACCCGCACAAGAACGTCTTGTTGCGTGTTCTTGGCGATTCGGATGCCAGCCCGGAACTGGACATCAACCAATACCCGGTTGAAGCCGGTGAACGGTGGATGCTTTGTTCCGACGGGCTCAACGCCGTGGTGCCGGACTCCATCACGGAGCGAATCATGCGCGGAACGGCTTCCCTCGAGGAAACCGCAAACGATCTCGTGGAGACCACCCTGGCGCATGGTTCCCCGGACAACGTCACCATCGTGGTCTTTGAGGTGGTCGAAGCGGATCCCGAAGTCGACCTGCACCCGAAGACCACGACGACTCCGCTGCCGAACCTGCGCCGGACACCGGCCAGCTCACCATTGCCGCAGAAGGCGGCCTGGAAGCCGGTGCCGCCCTGATCCGCCACGAAATGTCCAAGCGCCCCCATTTGCTGGTTGGAGCCGCGCAGTTGGCCACCGAAACGGGCAAGATCCCGGTGGTGACCCAGCGTTCGGGTGAAAAGCGTGCCGCGGCGATCCTCACCCACAAGGGCCCCGGGGCCCCAACGGATCCACCCGAAGATTTCGAACAGACCGAGGTCCGTCCACGACGCTGGCTGGTTCCCACCTTCCTGGCCCTCATGGCCTTGATCCTGGCTGCCGTGTGCATCTGGGGCTACCTATGGACCCAAACCCAGTACTTCGTGGGGAACCACGACGGCAAGGTTGCGATCTTCAAGGGCGTTTCCCAGGACTTGGGTCCCCTCAAGCTTTCCCACGTGGATGCGGTAACCGATATCCCGCTGGATGCATTGCCCGAATACACCCGCCAACGGATCCAGTCCTCGCTCCCGGCCCGGGATTTGGCCCACGCCCAAATGATTGTCAATGAGTTGACCGTGACCGTTAAACAGAACTGCCCGGTGGTAGTGCCGGAGCACCCGGGCTCACCCACGGCATTGCCTCCATTGCCCTCTTACTGTCAGGAGATCAGACCGTGAGCGAGCTAGAGACGGCGCCGATCCCACGGCGCAACATGGAACTATTGCTCCTGCTTCTTGCCTTGGCCGTCGCCATGGCCGCCTACTACCTTGTGGGCGTCAACAGCGACAAGGGTTGAGCCAGGAGTTCATCACCCAGGGGCTCTTCCTGGCCGGCCTGGCGCTGGTTTTCCATGTGATCCTGCGGATTTGGGCAAAATATGCCGACCCGATGATACTTCCGGTGACGGTGGCCCTGAACGGCATCGGCCTGGCCATGATCCACAGGATCGACCTGGCAAAGGTGTCACGAGACAACGACCAGGCCTTCCGCCAAATCCTCTGGACCGGAGTGGCCATGGTCGTGGCCATGGTCGTTCTGTGGGCCATCCGCGACCACCGCGTCTTGCGCCGATTCACCTATACCGCACTGGCGGCCTCCGTTGTCCTGCTGCTACTCCCGCTGATTCCGGGGCTCGGGCGTACCAATCAACGGTGCCCGGATTTGGGTGCGGTTCGGCAACAGCCTTTCGTTCCAGCCAGGCGAACTGGCAAAGATCACCCTGGCAATATTCTTTGCCGGGTATCTTTCCTCCAACCGCGAATTGATCCTGCTGGCCGGCAAGAAGATCGGCCCGCTGCAGCTGCCCCGCGCCAGGGACCTGGGCCCCATGCTCGTTGCCTGGCTGGTCAGCATCGGCGTGCTGGTTGTCCAGCGCGACCTCGGGTCATCGATCCTCTTCTTCGGCCTGTTCATGGTCATGATCTACGTTGCAACCGCGCGAGTGAGCTGGATTGTCATCGGCATGCTCATGCTCGCCGGCGGCGGAGTGTTCGCCTACCTGACGATGGGCCACGTGACACGACGCATCGACGGCTGGATCAACGCCTTCGATCCGGACATCTACTACGCCAAGGGCGGCAGCAGACAGATCGTCGAAGGCCTCTTTGGCATGGGCGACGGCGGGCTGCTGGGAACGGGCCTGGGCAACGGCAGCCCGTATCTGGTCCCGTTGGCCAACAGCGACATGATCGTGGCGTCCCTGGGCGAAGAGCTCGGACTCATCGGCCTGTCCGCAATCGTGCTGATGTACCTGATCCTGATCAGCCGCGGCATGCGCGCGGCCTTGGGCTCGCGAGACGCCTTCGGCAAGCTGCTGGCCACCGGGCTGTCCTTCACCCTGGGCCTGCAATGCTTCGTGGTCATCGGCGGCGTCACCCGACTCATCCCGTTGACGGGCCTGACGACGCCGTTCATGGCTGCCGGCGGTTCATCCCTGCTGGCGAACTGGATCATCGTCGCCCTGTTGCTGTTGATTTCCCACAATTCACGCCGCCCCATGCAGGCAGGCCTCTCCGCGACCGCCGAGGTCGCCACGGAAGCACCCCGTCGACAGAAACTCACTAAGGAGGCGAAGCAATGAATCAAGCAATCCGAAATACGTGGATCGCAGTGATGCTGCTCTTCGTCCTGTGTTTGGGCGCGCTGAGCTACGTACAGTTTTTCGCGGCATCAGACCTGAACAACAATGCGCTCAACAAGCGACAGCTTTTCCGTGAATTCGATTTGCCGCGCGGCGCGATACTTGGTCGACGGCAAGCCGATCGCCGAGTCAAAGCCGTCCGAGGGCCAGTTCAAGTACCAGCGCGTCTACACCGACCCCGAGCTTTATGCGTTCCTGACAGGGTTCTACTCGCTCACCAACAGCTCGACGCAGCTCGAATCCGTGATGAACGACGAACTCACCGGGCAAAGCCAGGACCAGTTCTTCGACCGCATGATCAACCTGTTCTCCGGCCGGGCCAACGAGGGTGCCTCGGTTGAGCTGACCATCGACGGCAAGCTCCAGAAGTTCGTTTACGACCTGATCCCGGACGGCACCCGCGGCACCATCATCGTTTCGGAACCCAAGACCGGAAACATCCTGGCCATGGCCTCCAAGCCGAGCTACGACACCAACCTCTTGGCCGTCCAAAGCTCGAAAGAGGCTGCGGCGAACATGAAGAAGCTGCTCAAGGTCCCGGGACTGAGCCCGTACGTGAATCCCGCCCTGGGAAACCTGACGGCTCCGGGATCGACGTTCAAGGTCCTGGACCTGGTTGCAGCCATCGAATCGGGCAAGTACAACGCCGACACCATGATGAAGAACCCGGCAAGGGTGACGCTGCCGGGCACCACGACCTCCCTTGGAAACTTCTTCGGCGGAAACTGTGCCGCAAAGACCGAAGCCCCGCTGTCCTTCATCGTGGCGCAAAGCTGCAACACCCCGTTCGTCGAGATCAGCGAGGAACTTGGCGCCGCGCCGTTTGAGAAGGTCACCAAGAACTTCGGCTTCGGCCAGCAGCTGAACATCCCGTTGCGGGTAGTCCCCAGCGTCTTCCCGCCGAACCTCGACCCGGCCGCATTGGGCCAGTCGGTGATCGGCCAGCGCGACGTCAAGGCAACCGCGATGCAGATGAACATGGTTGCCATGGGCATCGCCAACGGCGGCAAGATCATGCAGCCGAACCTGATCAAGCGGGTGATCGCCCCGGACTTGAAGGTCCTCTCGGAGACGAAGCCCAAGGAATTCGCCACCGCCACCAGCAAGGACGTTGCCGACCAGGTCACCGACCTGATGCGCGGACCGGTCAAGAGCGGAACCGCGGTCAGGGCGCAGGTGCCGGGCCTGGACATTGCGGCCAAGACCGGAACCTCGCAGATCGGCGGATCCGATCTGGTGAATTCCTGGATCACCGGTTTCGCGCCGGCCAACGATCCCCAAGTAGCAGTGACAATTGTGTTTGAAAAAATTGATTTTAAGACTGGATCCTCGTTGACCAGTCCCAACCTGAAGAAGATCCTAGAGGCGGTGTTCAACCAGTGAGGCCAATTTCCGGTATCACCCTGGGCGGTCGATACAAGCTGACCGACCGTATTGCCATTGGCGGTATGGGTGAGGTGTGGAGGGCCCGGGACCAGGTTCTCGGTCGTCTGGTGGCAATCAAGATCCTCAAGGAGGAATACACCGGCGATCCGGGCTTCCTCCAGCGATTCCGCGTTGAGGCGCGCCATACGGCGCTGCTCAACCACAACGGCATCGCCAGCGTCTTCGACTACGGAGAAGAAGAGGGATCCGCCTACCTGGTCATGGAGTTGGTCCCCGGCCAGCCGCTGTCCACCATCATCGAGCGCGAACGCGTGCTGTCTCCGGACCGTGCGCTCTCGATCATTTCCCAAACCGCCAAGGCACTTGCCGCGGCGCACGTACAGGGACTTGTCCACCGCGACGTGAAACCGGGCAACATCCTGATGCTGCCCGACGGCCGCGTGAAGATCACCGACTTCGGCATTGCACGCATTGCCGACCAGGTGCCTCTGACCGCCACCGGCCAGGTCATGGGCACCGCCCAGTACCTGGCACCCGAACAGGCCACGGGCCAGCAGGCCACCGGCAGCTCGGACATCTACGCGCTCGGCGTCATCGGCTACGAGCTTTTGGCCGGCCGTCGCCCGTTCACCGGTGAATCGCAGATTGCCATTGCCCTGGCCCAGGTCAACGACACCCCTCCGCCGCTGCCCGAATCCATTCCGGTTCCGGTTCGCTCCCTGATCATGTCGATGCTTGCCAAGGATCCCGCGGATCGCCCGGCCGACGCCGAGGCATTGGCCGTTGCGGCCGACGCCATTCGTGCCGGCAACCCGGAAACCGCCACCATGGCCGTACCCGGGATGCTGCTCTTCTCCGGTTCGGATATGGCTACCCAGGCACTGGGACAGACGCCGATTACGCAGGGCAATGAGACCGTTGCCCTCGAACCCGTGGATGAAAGCATTTCCGCTTCGGCCCCGGCCACCAACGCGATGCCCCAGATTCCTGCGCCCGGTTCCGAACAGGCCGCGCCCGGGAACTTTGATTCGCTTCTGGGTGCCTCCCAGCCCTGGGAGCCGGAAGACGAGCCCGCCTACGAGCAGGCCTACGAGCAGGCCGATAGCCGCACGCCGGTCAAGAAGGGGCGCAGTCCTTGGACCACGCCGCTGATTGCCCTGATCGTTTTGGTTGTCTTTGCCGTGCTCGGCGCCTTGCTGCTGCCGATGCTCACCGGCGGGAACAAGCCCGCGGAATCATCCACGAACACAAGCGCGCCGGCTACGGAGTCGACAAAGATCAGCGCACCCACGACCGCGCCGACAACCAAGTCGCCCTCCAATTCGCCCTCGGAGTCCCCGACGGCCCAGAAGGTTGGTACACCCAATCTCTCCGGACTGACAGTCGAAGAAGCCGAAAGCAAGCTCAAGGCTCTTGGTCTTGTGCCGAAGTCGCTGGATCCCGTCAACGACAGGCGCCCGTTCGGCACTGTCATCGAGCAGTTCCCTGCCGCCGGCGTCAAGGTGGAGCCCGGAACCAGGGTTAGCTACAGGTGGTCTCTGGGCCCTGCCGAGACGGAAAAGCCGGAACCACCGCCATCGGAGACGCCAACGACGGAACCGACACCGACCGAGACGGAAACGTCGGAACCACACGGCCGAGACGGAAACGTCCGGAACCACCGACTGAGACCAAGGCAACTGCATCGAAGGCGCCGGTTCGCCCAACCCCGAAGGGGCTGTCGAGGGCAACCTCGCTCCGGTGACAAGGCTCCCAAGCCGCCGGTGACCAACTAGATGACGATGGTGAATAGACGGTGACCGGGGAACGCATTCTCAACGGTCGCTACATCGTTGGTGAACTCATCGGCCGCGGCGGAATGGCCGATGTCCATTTGGGTGTTGACCAGGTTTTGGGCCGAAAGGTTGCAATCAAGCTTTTGCGACCCGAAATGGCGCGCGATCCGATGGTTCAGGCTCGTTTTAGGCGCGAGGCAAAGGCCGTTGCCGGCCTGAACCACCCGAATATCGTCTCCGTCTACGACACCGGCGAAGAAGACCGTGAAATCAACGGTTCTTCCGTCGAGCTGCCATTTATCGTGATGGAATACGTCTCCGGGCGTACGCTGCGCGATTTGCACAAGGCCGGCGAGATAACTGTCGATCTGGCAGTCGACTATGTCTTGGGCGTCCTTGAAGCACTCCAGCATTCCCATGCCATGGGAATTGTCCACCGCGACATCAAGCCCGCGAACATCATGGTCACGAGCCAGGGCGCGCTCAAGGTCATGGACTTCGGCATTGCGCGTGCCCTGGCCGATTCCTCGAGCACCATGACCCAAACGCAAACCGTGGTGGGCACCGCACAATACCTGTCCCCGGAACAGGCACGCGGGGAAATGGTCGATGCACGAACCGACCTGTACTCCACCGGTTGCCTTCTCTACGAACTGCTTACCGGCCGTCCTCCGTTTACCGGGGACTCGCCGGTATCCGTGGCCTACCAGCACGTGGGGGAGCACGCTCCCGCTCCCAGCAGCCTGAAGACGACGCTTCCGCCGATCTACGACGACGTGGTGCTCAAGGCGCTGGCCAAGGACCGCGAGGACCGCTATGCGGACGCCCACGGCCTTTGCCGCGGCCTTGCGCAACGCCCGCAACGGGATTCCGTTGCCTCCCGAGGAACTTACGGCCGTCCTGCCGCAGGAACCGGCTCCCCACGGAGGGCTGACACTTTGCCATGCCCGCGGTGGCAGCCGAGCACCGGCTTCCACACGGGATACCTTGAACCGGTGGCCGCGGAGCAGCACTGGAATGAACAACCCATGTGGGAGCAGGGCCGTTCTGAGCCTGTCGATGACTACCGCGCCAAATCCAAAAAGGCGTGGACCGTGGTGCTCTCGATCATCATGGTTCTGGCCTTGGCGGTTGGCGGGTTGTTCTTCTACAACTGGATGCAGGCCGAAGCGGCACGCAATGCCTTGGTGACCGTTCCTTCACTCACCAATTTGACCCAGGCCGAGGCCGAATCCACACTCACCAGAGCTGGAGCTCGTCCCCAAGCCGGAGGACGTCTTCGACGACAAGGTGAAATCCGGGTCGGTGGTTTCCAGCAATCCCGCCGCCCAGGCACAGGTCGTCAAGGGCACGACCGTGACCGTGATGGTTTCCAAGGGTCCGGAGAGCCTCAAGATCCCGACTTCCCTGGCAGGGGCAACGGAGGTCACCGCCAGGGAAACGTTGAAGGAAATGGGCTTCACCATCGGGTCGGTAACCAGGAAGAACGATCCCACGATTCCCGCTGGATCCTTGGTGGGAACCGAGCCGACGCTTGGCAGCCAGGTAAAGTCCGGAAGCAAGATCGACCTGATTCTGTCCACTGGTCTTGTCGTTGTTCCCCAGCTGCTGAACATGACAGAACCCGAAGCCACGGACCTTCTGGCCGACCCCAAGTTCGGGCTGAAAATCACTGGTGCATGGAGGAAGTGCATACGGTGGCCGAGCCTGGCACCATCATCGGCCAGGATCCCGAGAGCGGGTCGACTTCACCGCAGGGCGGGACCGTCACCGTGACGGTCGCCAAGGCGCCTGAGGTGCCCCCGGTGACTCCGCCCACGGCCACGGAAGAATCCACGCCCCAGGACGATTCCGCCGACGAGGAATCCGATTCCGGAATCATTCGACGAATCCCCGGACAGAGTTTCCCCGGTGTCGGACATCGAGACAGCTGGGATCGCGGCGACGGATTTTCGGACGACTAGGGATTCCTAGCCGTGGCCTGCCGGGCCCGTCTGCTGCAGTTGTTGAAGAACCCGCCAGAATAACGATTCTGGCGGGTTCTTCAACAACCATGGGGGAGCGAGGCGGGTTCTAGCGTCCGGTCTCCCTGATCAGCGGGCTGAGCGTTCCCGCGCGCGCTGCCGCCCCAACGTGTCCCAGGGATTCCAGCCAGTTGCCAAGCATCTGGTAGCCGCCCTCGGTGAGCACGGATTCGGGGTGGAACTGCACGCCCCACAGCGGCGCAGTGCGGTGCGCCAGGCCCATGATGACGCCGTTTTCGGTCTCTGCCGTGATTTCCAGGCATTCAGGGATGCTCGAGCGCACGGCCGCAAGCGAGTGGTACCTGGTGGCGGTAAAGGGGCTTGGGATGTGGGCAAAGATCGGGTGTCCGGTGTGGAAAACCGGCGAGGTCTTCCCGTGCATGAGCTCCTCGGCGTGGGTGACAACCCCGCCATAGGCTTCGGCCAGCGACTGGTGTCCAAGGCAGACACCGAGCATCGGCTTGAGTGCGGTGCCGCACCACTTGATCATCTCGATGCACACGCCGGCTTCCGCGGGGTTGCCCGGGCCGGGGGAAACCAACACGCCGTCACGGGCCTCGGCCAGTTCAATGACCTCCGCCAGCGACAGGTCGTCGTTGCGCACCACGGTGGTTTCGGCGCCCAGCTCCTGCAGGTACCCCACCAGGGTGTAGACGAAGCTGTCATAGTTGTCGATCACAAGGATCTTGGGTGCGCTCACAGCAGCATCAGGCCAATCGTCGATTCGGTCCACGGGCTGTATTGGCTCAGCCAGGGGAAAACAAAGTTCATCAGCAATAGTACGACTGCGACGACCAACGCCGCTGCCAGGATGACTCGAAACCACAACGGGCCCGGGAGATGGGTGAAAATCCACGCATACATTCTTGGGTGCGTCCCTTCCTAGTTTTTCATCGTCTTGTGGACCAGATCGGCGATTTCCGCCGGGGGACCCGCTTCGGACGGGCGCCACGACGTGAGTTCCGAATACGCAATGATTCGCATCCGTGTGGTGAATGGCGGATGGCAGCTGGTCATCGTCAGGATTGAGGTGGTTGGCTCCTGGCCGGGCTCGTGCGGAACGGGAAGCAGCACTTCACCCTGGGAAGGGTCGACAATCTCCGTGTTGCGCCATTCATACGTATAGAAACCCTCGCGCGTCTGCAGATAGATCTTGTCGCCGTCTTCAAACTTGTCGATGTCCCAGAACACCTGCCCGTGGGTTTGCCGGTGGGCGGCAACGGCAAAGTTTCCCGGTTCACCGGGGGCTTGGGTTTCCGGGTAGTGGCCGATGCCGACGGAGTTCAAGACCTCGGGACCCACCCCGTTGGTTACGGGGTGGGCAAAATCCTTGCCGAAACGGGGAATGTAGAAGATGCCGAAGGTTTCCCCGTCCGGGATCTTGGCGATGGGTGCCGGTCCGAAGTCCTGTCCGCCGGCGTCACCGACATTGAGCCCTTGGGCAAATTGGGAGGTGACTTCATTTTGGGCACGGTTTGCGTCGAGGTTCGTCCACCACAGCTCCCAGGCAACAAAGAGGAGCGCAATGATTCCGAGAGTGATGAGAATTTCGCCGAATCCGCCAAGCAGACGCTGCCCGACGGACGCTTTGGTCCGGAGCCGGGTCTCAGATCGTGTCATGGGGTTCCCTCGTGCTGCCGTGGAGCAACCGTAAACCCGGAAACCTCCAGCTTGAGCAGATAGTATTAGCTATGGGTGGCACGGGATTTGCTTTCCATACCGCCTCTCTAGCCTACCGTTCGGACAACCACTCGTTGGATCGGTCCGACGACTGAAGACTCAAGGAGATGCAGTGCCTGAATCCAAGACCCGTCGGAAGAACCGCAAGCCACAGGGCGGCGGCGAAGCCCAGACCTATGACAAGCCCCTGCCCAAGTGGTACAAGCCGGTAATGTTCGGCCTGATGCTTTTGGGTTTGGTGTGGATCATGGTCTACTACATTTCCCAGACGCTCTTCCCGATCCCCATGATTGGTGGATGGAACATCGTGATCGGGTTTGGCGTTGCCATGGTTGGTTTCTTCATGACAACCGGATGGCGTTAGTTAACTGCCTTTAGGCCGATGACGCAGCCGACCAGTCCAAGGATCAAGAGAATCTTGATGGGGCTGATCGATTCGCCGCCGAAGATCATGCCGTAGGCCACCGCCAGGGTTGCCCCGATTCCCACCCACACCGCGTAGGCGGTTCCGGTGGGGATTTCTTTCATGGCCCAAGCGAGACCGACCATGCTGACGATGAGTCCACCGCCAAAAATGATGGATGGAACGAGCTTGGTGAAGCCTTCCGAGGCTCCGAGGGCAATGGCCCAGACTGCCTCGAATACGCCAGAAATAATGAGTATGATCCACGACATCGCGCGTCACCGATTCCTTTCGGTGGCCGTCTTGTCGCTGTCCGGGTACGGCTCCATCGTCCGGGGAGCGCTGACGCGCTCCAACACACCCAGCAATAGCAACTTCCGGGTTACTGAAATAATCCCGGCAAACTCCCAGAAAGGCAGCAATCACATGGTTCGCCCCGAGTCCTCAGTGGATTCATCCGCCGTCCTCAAGCCATCTCCTTCGAAGCTTTCACCCAAGCGACTCTATGGCTTCCTTGCAGCTGCCGAGATGGTGACGTGGGCACTTCTGATCTTTGCCATGATCATGAAGTACGGTGCCGACCAGCCGGCGTTTGTCAGGATTTTCGGAATGATGCACGGCGTGGTCTTCATCGCCTACGGTTTGGTGACACTCTTTGTGTGGGCCAACGAACGGTGGAGCGTTTCCCGGGGCGTTCTTGGATTGGCTACGGCGATCATCCCGTTCGCCACCTTGCCGTTTGAGCGTTCCGTCTTGCGCCGCGGATTGCTCAGCGATGCCTGGCGTTTGGCTCCCGGGGGCGACGAACCCCGTGGACTCATTGAGAAAATTCAGGCCACTGCACTTCGCAGCCCGTGGATTGCCGCCGTCGCGGGAATCGTCCTGGTCGCCGCAATCACCACCGTGCTGTTGATCATCGGCCCTCCGGGCGGAAGCAAGTAGCCAAGCCCCACAAGACCCGGCCTTCTCCGTCGCTTATCGCGATTCCGAGGCCGGGTTTTTTGTGCGCACATAGACTTCCTTGCGCACGGTTGCCACTATGTCGCCGGCGTCATCAAGGATCTCGACCTCGAACCACGTTGTCGCCTTCCCGATGTCGGCAACTCGCTTCTTGAGTTCTTCAAGCTGGGCTTCCTCGAGCTCAAAACGGCAGGTCAGGGTTCCATGGCCCGGTTTCAGGAATCTGATTTCCGCGGCTTTGTCCCAGACAACATGGCCGGGTCCCACGTTGTGAAGCACCATCATCATCCAAAACGGATCCGTCATGGAAAAGAGCGACCCGCCAAAATGGGTTCCCACGTAGTTCATGTTCCATGGCCGTTGCCGCATCAGCACTGTCGCCCTGCGCCAGTCTGCGGAAATTTCCTGGACCTTGATGCCTGCTCCCCAAAACGGTGGCCAGAGGGACATTCCGTGCTTAACGAATCGCGGGTCGCCGGCAATTTTGGGAATGGACTGGCGGAAGGAATTCAGAATTGAGGCCTTTGGCTTCCGATTCTTGGTATTCGTGGCGGTCATGGGTTCAGCCTAGGCCCGCTTGTTACTAATAAGTAGGCTACTGATCACTGTTACGTTGAGGCCATCAATCCGGCACTCCCTGCAGCGGCGATGACCAAGTCCGTCAACGTATCGAGCGCGCGGGACGGAATCTTCCAACGTTGCCAATACAACTGGATCCGGCTTTCCCAATCAGGGTTTACCGGAAGCAGGGAACCGTCCTTCGGATCCTGGATCTCGGGGATCATGCCCCAACCCAGCGAGGCTGCTACTGCGGCGACGTATTGCCGCGAATCCGGCACAAAGTGCTCCACCGGGGCACCCTGGCGCGCACTTCCCGCAAGGGTCCTGCGCATCGACAGCTGCAGGTCATCGTTCCTGTCGAAATTAACCATTGGTGCCGCGGCCAATTCGTTGATTGGATCGATTCCCGGCAGCCATTTCCGGATAAAGTCGGCCGAGGCCATCGCACGGTAGGTCATGGCCCCGAGTGGCACCGACGAACATCCCTGTACCGGGGCGCTTTTTGTCGTCACCACGCCCATGACCTGGCCTGAGCGCAGCAGTTCCGTGGAATGGGCTTCATCGTGCCGCAGGATTTCACAGGCAATGAGGTCCTGCTTCGCCAGTCCGTGGAGCACGGGGGTGAACCAGCTCGCCAGGGAATCTGAGTTCACTGCAATGCTGACCCTCGAAGGCGGCAATGACCGGGATTCGTCCTGTGACATTCTCAGTTGCCGCCGGGCTTCGGCGGACAGGAGTTCTGTTTCACGGGCCAGACGCAGCAACACGTCACCGCTGGAGGTGGGCTTGATGGGGCGCGAGCGAATGAACAGCACGCTTCCAACCTGCTTTTCCAGGGCTTTCAAGCGCTGGCTCACCGCCGATGCGGTGACGTTGAGCTCGCGCGCTGCGCGTTCCAGCGTGCCGGCCTCAAGAACCGTCTTGAAGGTGCGGAGTTGTTCGGCGGAGAAGTCCATACTAAGAAATTCTAATGAAGGCTAAGAATAATTAGTTCGACATCTGATAGGCGCTCCCATAAATTCGATGGGTGACTCTATTTCCTTTGCTTACCGGTCTTGCCACGGGGCTGTCGCTGATTGTGGCCATCGGCGCACAAAACGCGTTCGTCCTGCGGCAAGGCATACGCCGCGAGCATGTGGGTGCCGCCGTGCTTATCTGCATGCTCTCGGACATCGTGCTTATATTTGCCGGCATCGCCGGACTCGGAGCCCTGCTCGGCGTGGCGCCGTGGTTCATCACCGTGGCGCGGCTCGGGGGAGCTGGATTCCTTGTTGTCTATGCGTTCTTTGCTGCCCGGCGCGCACTCAATCCGCAGGCCCTGACTCTGGCCGCCGAGGATTCAGGCAACACGCTGCGCTCCGTCGTGCTCACAACACTGGCACTCACCTGGCTGAATCCCCACGTCTATCTCGACACCGTGGTTCTGCTGGGTTCCATCGCCGCAGCCCAGGGCCCTTCGGGTCGCTGGCTGTTCGGCGCGGGTGCGGCGCTTGGCAGCATTGCATGGTTTAGTGCACTCGGGTACGGCGCCCGCTACCTACGCGGGTTTTTTGCCAGCCCACTGTCGTGGCGCGTCCTGGATGGCATCATCGCCGTCATCATGTTCGTGCTGGCGTTGACATTGCTGCTTCCTGTAATCACCTAGGCCCGAAGCTTCGACACGATGCTTCAGCGGCCTGAAGGATGTCTTTCCGGTACATGGTGCCCGTCCTCGTGACAGCGAAGCCCAGCCTTTCATACACGCCCACCGCCCCGGTTGGGCTCTGGGCGTCAACGCTCAGCCCAACCTCGGTAAATCCATGAGCCAGGGCCGCGGCAATGACGTCCGACATCAGCCTGCCGGCGTATCCCTTCCCGCGGGAATCCCGTGCGGTGCCAACGCGAGCCACATACAATTCGTTTGGGACCCATTCAGAACTAAGAACGTAGGACAACACCCTCGGTCGGAGGCTGCCCGGATGCTCCTCAACCAGTATTCGCGAGTATTCCGCCCTGAACGTGCGGGCGGAAGTCATGGCTTCCCATTCGTCAGCGGTCTTTGGCGTGGATCCCCAGTGGTCCGCAAATGCTTGGTTGTCGAGCAATCGAATGGATTCCGCCCAATCGGGGGAATATGGAAGCACCGCCAAGGAATCATTCACCCCCAGCTCAGTGGCTGATTTCCGAAAACTTTTCGAATTGACGGTCATGTCTTGAAAATACCGGGCCGGGAGATAGCCCCTGGCCTCGGCCAATGGCTCCGGCGCTATGTCCCGGGGTGTTTCCCCACATATCGACGGCGGCCGGGGCTCCGGGATGCAGCTGCGGCAGACTTTTGCCTGGCGCGGGACTCCATGATGTCCATCATTTTTGTGCCCAGGCCCTGACGCCGATACTCGAGGTGGACACCGCCGGTAATCGATACACGGGAAAGCCCTTCACGCAGCTGGTGCCCCACACGTAGCTGGGCGAATCCCACGAGCCTGTTGCCGTCCCACACAGCCACAGTGTCGCGTTCCGGTTCCATTCCGGGTTCGTGCAGTTCCTCAAGCAGGTCCTCTGCTTCATAGAACTCGTCGGTGCAATCCACAACGGCAAGGTGGTTGGTGAGTTCCGCCCAAGCCTGAACATTCTCGTTTCGAATCCAGTCGTAGAGCAGGTTCAACGCCATTCCCTTTCAATGTCATCCGTGGTGGTGTTTGCACCTCGTGGAGTCGATTCAAGGTATCTCACCTTCGGCGTCCGCCAAAGAGGATTCGGCGGAAACCTAAGATCGATGTCGAAGGGCAACAAGCGTGCCGTCGACGCACTGTGCACAGAAGTTATCCACAGGTGGGGATAAGGCTGTGGGTTATGTCGCATGGGTGCCAAAATTCCGCGGGCTTTCGGCGTGCGCGCACCATTCGACTCCGCGGCGGCAAGTTATTAACACTGTGGACAAGGTGTGTGGAAAACGGGTCACCTCGGAGCGGTGGCGGGTTAATTTTCCGCGAGTTCTCGCGGAGTAGGTCATACTTTCGAACATTCCACCACTAGTGCCGCCGCATTCGGAACGGAAGTCGATGCACAGGTTGTGCACTAAGTTATCCACAGCTGTGGATGAAATTGTGCATATTGGGGGGAATCTCTCAATGGGCCATCGAAATTTGCGTCATTGCAGCGCAATGGGGCCTATGTTGGACAGGTGAATTACACGGGTGTGAGTTATTAACAATGTGGATAACACCTGTGGACAATTTTTCGAATACGTCCCGCTACTGCAGTGGCAGTCGAACGTTTGCAGCTCCCCAAAAAGTCATCGCAACTAGGAGCAATACCACGATTGCAAGCCCTGCCCACTGCATCAACGAGCGATGCGCACCCTTGGGCGCGTAGGCAAAGATCCCTGCGCAGGCCGCTCCAAGAACCAGGCCGCCAACATGGGCTTCCCAGGCTATGCCGGGGATGATGAACCCGATGACCAGGTTTATGGCAACCAGGATGGCAACTTGGACCACCGGGATTCCGCGTGATCTCAAGAGAACAAACATGGCAGCAAAGAGGCCAAAGACCGCACCCGAGGCTCCAACGACGGAGACCAGCGGGTTGGCTATCAGCAGGACGGCGACCGAACCGCCCAGTGCGGATATCAAATAGAGCGCAAGGAATCTCGACCGGCCCAGCATCGGTTCGAGTACCCGTCCACAGATATACAGCGCATACATGTTGAACGCGATGTGACCGATGAAATTGGGGGAGTGCGCGAATGCCGAGGTCAGCATGCGCCACGGTTCGGCAGGAGCATAGGGGCTGGTGAAAATCCCCGCATACATGAGTTCTTTGGTCAGCCCGGAGAGCAGCAGCTGCAAGCCGAACACGACGACATTGATTCCGATAAGCACGTACGTCACCATGGGCCGCCCGTCGGTGGCCTTGCCGCCGAACACCGTCCGGGTCGTGGGAAGGTTTCGGTTCGATTCTCGCACGCAATCCACGCACTGTGTCCCCACGGCGGCAGTCACCTGGCATTCTGCGCAAACAGGGCGACCGCACCGTTGGCAGGTTACATAGGATATGCGGTCGGGATGCCGGGGGCATACCGGGGGCGCGAAAGCCGGGTCTTGGTTGGAAAGTCCATACGACATGGAATGATTCTCCTGCTTGTTTACGGTCGTCGTCCCTTTGGAAGGGTCAATGACCATCCTGCCCCACGAAACTTGGGAACTTGGTTCAATGTGCACCAATGGGATTGCCGCGCGGCCCCACGGGGCTAAGACAAAGCGGCTCCGCATACCGCCACGCTGAAGCGAGATTGGTATGCGGAGCCGCCAGGAATCTTGACGCAGAAACCTCTACGTCAACATCGAATCTTTAGAGCTCGACGATGTCGATGCTGGAGATGACAACATCTTCCAGCGGCTTGTCACGGCCATCGGTGGCGATGGCGTTGAGCGCGTCAACGACCTTGCGCGATTCGGCGTCGGTGACGTCGCCGAAGATGGTGTGCTTGCCCTGCAGCCAGGTGGTCGGAACCGAGGTGATGAAGAACTGGGAACCGTTGGTGCCCTTGCCCATCTGGATTCCGGCGTTGGCCATGGCCAGCTTGTACGGCTCGCGGAAGTCGAGTTCCGGGTTGATTTCGTCGTCGAAACGGTAGCCCGGGCCGCCGATGCCCTGGCCCAGCGGATCGCCGCCCTGGATCATGAAGTCGGAGATGATGCGGTGGAAGATCGTTCCGTTGTACAACGGGGTGTTGACCTTCTCTTCGCCGCTCTGCGGGTCGTTCCAGGTCTGCTCGCCGGTGGAAAGGCCGATGAAGTTCTTGACGGTCTTCGGGGCGTGGTTGCCGAAGAGGTTGACGACGATGTCGCCCAAGTTGGTGTGGATGGTCGCGGTGTGCGTAGGGATTGCAGTCATAAAGTTATTCTTCCACGAGCCCTGCAAGCCCGTAAACGAATGGCTACGCGTTCAGTGAACACCAGTACATGCCATTGATATATGCCCCGGCGGTAATGGCTGGATGTGCTCACACGTCGTAGGCTAGGACAAAGCTACCGAAACGATCAAAGGGGTTCACTATGAAGTCAGAACGTATCGCTCGAGACTTTGGTGAAAGCGTTGCAACAAGCGCCGAACATGCACTGGACTGGGCAGCGCCCAAGATTGACACCGCTGTTAAGTGGGCTGTTCCGCGCATTGAAAAGGGCATCGAGACTGCGTCCCCAAAGATCCAGGAAGGCCTCAGCTGGGCCGCGAACGAACTCTCGGAAACGGTCGCAAAAGTAACCCCACTGCTGCAAGACTCCCTTGACCGCGTGGGCCCCATGATTTCCGCCGCAATCGATGAAGCCACTCCACGGGTGCAAAAGGCTGTTGACCGCGCCAGCTCCCGCATTCACGGAGGCCATGGACAAGGCGGCACCGGCCCTGAACCACGCCCGCGAAGTGGTCATGAATGAGTACATTCCTGCGGCAAACGAAAAAATCAGCCAGGCCGCCCAGTTCACTGCCCGCAAGATTGACGAGGCACAGATTCCTGCCGCCCTGAATAGCCTTGCAGAGTCGCTGACGCCTGAACCGGAAACCATTGAACGAGTGCAGCAGGCAGCAACGGCTGCCGTTGAGACGACAGCCAAGGAGCTAGAAAACGTGCAGAAACCAGCCAAGAAGAAAAAGGGCCTGCTGATCTTCGCAATCATCGCGGCGGCCGGCGCCGCCGCCGTGGCCGCATGGCGGGCTTCGAAGCCCATTGACGACCCTTGGAAGACGCCGGCGCCCGTAGAGCCGACGACCGTGCGCGCAAACGTTGCGGCAGAGAAGCCTGCATCCGTTGATGAGGTCCGCGAACAGGTCGCAAAGTCTGCGGCCGAGGCCAAGGAGCAAGACCGAGGACGCCATCAAGGAGGCAACGGACGAAGCCAAGGAAGCCCTTGAATCCGTCAAGGACGAACTGGCCGAGGCGGCAAACGCGGCAAAGCACAAGGCCGAAGACGCCGTCTCTGCAGTCGAAGACAAGGTCGCCGAGGCTGTTGCCGACGCCAAGTCCGATACGCCCAAGCCCTCGCCACGCCCCAAGAAGTAGGCGTTCAGTCCGCAAATTGAAACAGGGCGGCGTGTTTGGCGAATCTCTCTGAGATTCGCCAAACACGCCGCCCTTTTCTGTGTCCTGCGCGCATTTTCAGGAGAAAGAATCCGAAACCCTGTCAATCAGGCTGCGTGCGGTGGCAGGCAGGCATGCCTGAAAGCCGCTCAGGGCCGCCTACGGCGGCGTTAGCCGGTCTTTGCCGGGGCGGGTGCCAGCATGCGCCCTTGGCCGCGTACAACCAATACCAGGCCCACAAGGATGATGCCCAAGCCAAGTGCCGTTCCGGCGGGTAGATGCTGGCCAAGGAAAAGCGCCGCCAGCAATGCGGCACCCGGGATTTCCAACAAGATGAGGGTCGAGACCGTCAACGGCCCGAGACTGGAGACCAGGTGGTTGAATGCCGAGTGCCCCAGCACCTGTGAGAACAGGGCCAGCGCCAGGATGCCCATCCATCCCCTTGCATCGAATCCCCAAACCGGGGCGCCGAAAATCAAGCAGATGGCCAGGAGGACGATCGAGGTCATGCCATAGCAAAGCGTCGTGTAGGTGCCCGTGGTCATGGTTGCCCGGGCTTTTGCCCCGGCCAGGGTGTAGGCCGCGGCAAGAACGCCGCCGACAAGGGCCAGCACATCGCCGATCAGTGCCTCGCTGCCCGAACCGATGTCGAATCCGGTCATCACCAACACGCCGGCAAAGGCAAGCAGGACCCCGGTACCCACCTGCCAACCGTATTTCGTTCCCCGCAAGGACTGGAACAACGCGATCCAGGCGGCTTGCAGACAAACCAGCGCAGTGGCTGCCGCAACGGTGGTCATCCGGATGGATGTCATGAAGCAAACGAAGTGCAGCGCCAGCGACACGGCTGCAACGGTGCTCCAACCCCACTCCCTGCGCCTGAGGCGGCCGAAACGAGCGGGGATCGGATGCCACGACGGGGATGGCCATGACGGCCGTCCCGATGGCGTTGCGCCACAGGGCCATGGAAAGGGCCGGGACGGCCGGGAAAGCTGCAATGATCGGCCCCGAAGCGGAAACTCCGAGGACGCCGATGATCGCGAGAAGAAAAGTCACGGGTCTACTCCAAGTTCGGTACTTCACGCCCGGCCGTCGCCGACGGTCAACCCGGGCTTCGACACAAATCACGGCGGATACACGAAAGGCCCGGAACTATTGTTCCGGGCCTTTCGTTTCGGTGGAGACTAGGGGGGTCGAACCCCTGACCTGAAGCTTGCAAAGCTACCGCTCTACCAACTGAGCTAAGTCCCCGTATGAATTCAGGATACCTTATCGGTGCCCTGACTCCAGCTGGCCTTATCGGCCGATGATTCCTTCAACTTACGATAGCCCATTATGCCGGCAACTATTGCCACCAACACCAGAAGTTTCCGCATGGGATACTTCCTTTCAACTACCGTTCGGATGAGGGAATCCGTGGGCGTACCTGGACTTGAACCAGGGACCTCTTCGTTATCAGCGAAGCGCTCTAACCGCCTGAGCTATACGCCCTCTTTGTTCCCGCTGGGAACGAGATAAAACTTTACATGAGGAATGGCCAAACAAACAAATCGGCCCTCGGGTCGACTTCGATGAAGTGTCCCGAGGGCCGGATTCTAGGCGTTTTTGACGATTAATCGTCGGTCAAAGTCACGCCAATTCCGCCAACAAGCGTCGACGAGAGGTTGTAAAGCACTGCCGCGAGCATCGAAAGCACTGTGAGTAATACCACATTCACCACGGCGATGATGGTGGCGAAGGAGGCAACCTGGCCCAACGAAGCGATCTTCGTGAGGTCGAAGTCCGATTCGGTTCCGATGATTTCGCGCAGCAAGCCGTTGATGCTGTTGAAGATGCCGGTCAGGTCCAGGACGGACCAGAAGACGACCGATGCGACAACGGTAACGATGCCCAATGCCACCGAAAGCAGGAACGCCATTTTCAGGACCGACCAGGGGTCGACCTTGGAGATCAGCAGGCGGGCCTTGCGGACCTTGGCCTTCGGCGCGGGACGCACCAGCTGCTGCGGACGGGTTCCTGGCGCACCGGCGGGGCGCTGCCCGGCAGGGCGCGGAGCGGAGCCGGCAGGGCGCGGGGCGCCGGCCGGACGCTGTGCGGTTCCGGGACGCGGTGCTCCGCCTGCCGGACGGGGTGCGCCTACTGGCGTCTGTCGTGGCGCTGCGGGACGGGTGCCACCAGTGCCGCCCGCCGGGCGGGGGGTATTCGGGGTGCTCACGCGTTACCTCCGTCGTTGGTGGCCTCGTCGTTTTGCTCAAGGTTTTCCTGAGTTTCCACCGGGTTTTCTTCACCCGCTGGAGCCTCGGAGGCCGTTTCTTGTGTCTTTTCCGCGTTCAACGGTACTGCATCTTCCTCGGTGTTCTCTCCGAGCCCGCGTTCGGTGTTCTTTGCCACCGCGATGATGCGGTCCTTCTTGTCCGGCTTGGCAAAGATGACGCCCATGGTGTCGCGGCCCTTGGCCGGAACCTGGTTCACGTCGGAACGGACAACCTTGCCGCCCTCCATGACGACGAGGACTTCGTCCTCGTCGTGCACGATCAGCGCGCCGACCAAATCGCCGCGTTCCTCGGCCAGCTTTGCGACCTTGATGCCGATGCCGCCGCGGGACTGGACCCGGTACTCCCCGACGCTGGTGCGCTTGGCGTAGCCGCCCTCTGTGACGATGAACACGTAGGAATCCTCGGTGACAACGTCGGCCGCCAGCAGTTCGTCCTCGTCGCGGAACTTCATGCCGGTCACGCCGGAGGTTGCGCGGCCCATCGGGCGCAGCGCCTCGTCGGTGGCCGTGAAGCGCACCGACTGGCCCTTGCGGGAGACCAGCATCAGGTCGTCGGTCTCGGAAATCAGCTGTGCGGAGACGAGTTCGTCGCCCTCGCGCAGGTTGATGGCGATGACGCCGGCCGAACGGTTGGTGTCGTAGTCCGCCAGGCGGGTCTTCTTCACCAGGCCGTTGCGGGTGGCAAGCACCAGGTACGGGGCCTGCTCGTAGTCGCGCAGGTCAAGTACCTGGGCGATGTGCTCGTCCGGCTGGAATGCCATCACGTTTGCCACGTGCTGGCCCTTGGCGTCGCGGCCTGCCTCGGCAAGCTCGTAGCACTTGGTGCGGTACACGCGGCCGTGGTTGGTGAAGAACAGCAGCCAGTTGTGCGTGGTGGTGACGAAGAAGTGCTCGACGACGTCGTCCCCGCGCAGCGCGGCGCCCTTGATGCCCTTGCCGCCGCGGTGCTGCGAGCGGTAGTTGTCCGAGCGGGTGCGCTTGACGTAGCCGCCGCGGGTGATCGTGACGACCATTTCCTCTTCGGGGATCAGGTCCTCGACGCTCATGTCGCCGTCGTAGCCCATGAGCACCTTGGTGCGGCGGTCGTCGCCGTGCTTCTCGACGATCTCGGCGAGTTCCTCGGAGATGATGGTGCGCTGGCGCTGCGGGTCGGCGATGATCGTCTTGAATTCGGCGATCATGCCCTCGAGCTCGGCGTGGCGGTCCTGGATCTTCTGGCGTTCCAGGGCTGCCAGGCGGCGCAGCTGCATGTCGAGGATGGCGCGAGCCTGCAGGTCGTCGATGTCCAGCAGTTCCATCAGGCCTTCGCGCGCGGCGTCGGTGGTGGGGGAGCGGCGGATCAGGGCGATGACCTCGTCGAGCGCATCCAGGGCCTTGAGCAGGCCGCGCAGGATGTGCGCCTCCTCCTCTGCCTTGCGCAGGCGGAACTGCGTACGTCGGATGATGACTTCCATCTGGTGCGTCACCCAGTGGCGGATGAACGCATCGAGCGAGAGCGTGCGCGGCACGCCGTCGACGATCGCGAGCATGTTCGCGGAGAAGTTGTCCTGCAGCTGCGTGTGCTTGTACAGGTTGTTCAGCACGACCTTGGCCACGGCGTCGCGCTTGAGCACGATCACCAGGCGCTGGCCGGTGCGGCCGGAGGTCTCGTCGCGCAGGTCGGCGATGCCGGTGATCTTGCCGTCCTTGACCAGCTCGGCGATCTTCACCGCGAGGTTGTCGGGGTTGGCCTGGTAGGGCAGCTCGGTGACGACCAGGCAGGTGCGGCCCTGGAGTTCCTCGACGGACACCACGGCGCGCATGGTGATGGAGCCGCGGCCGGTGCGGTAGGCGTCGGCGATGCCCTTGGTGCCCAGGATCATGGCGCCGGTCGGGAAGTCCGGGCCCTTGATGCGCAGCATCAGTTCCTCGAGCAGTTCCTCGCGGCTGGCTTCCGGGTTCTCCAGGTACCACTGGACGCCGGAGGCGACCTCGCGCAGGTTGTGCGGCGGGATGTTGGTGGCCATGCCCACGGCGATGCCGGAGGAGCCGTTGACCAGGAGGTTCGGGAAACGGGCCGGCAGGATCGTCGGTTCCTGGTTCTTGCCGTCGTAGTTGTCCTGGAAGTCGACGGTGTCCTCGTTGATGTCGCGGACCATTTCCATGGCCAGCTGGGACATCTTGGTTTCCGTGTAACGCGGGGCGGCGGCGCCGTCGTTGCCGGGGGAGCCGAAGTTGCCCTGGCCCAGGGCCAGCGGGTAGCGCATGGTCCAGTCCTGGATCAAACGCACCAGCGCATCGTAGATGGCGGTGTCGCCGTGCGGGTGGTACTGGCCCATGACCTCGCCGACCACGCGGGCGCACTTGTTGTAGGAGCGCTCCGGGCGGTAGCCGCCGTCGTACATCGCGTAGATCACGCGGCGGTGCACGGGCTTCAGGCCGTCGCGCACGTCCGGCAGCGCGCGGCCCACGATGACCGCCATGGCGTAGTCAAGGTAGGAGCGCTGCATTTCGGTCTGCAGGTCGATCTGGTCGATCTTGTCGTGGCCGGTGGCAACCACAACCGCGTCGTCGATCACCGCGCCCTCAACGATTTCCTCGTTGGCGCCGGCGCCGTCCTGCGGGTTTTCGGGAGTCTGATCGCTCATCGATTTCTTCCTCTAGTCAAAAGTCTGTGTGTGAACGCGGGGGAGTGGCGGGATCCGGACTAGATGTCCAGGAAACGCACGTCCTTGGCGTTCTGCTGGATGAAGTTTCGACGCGATTCGACGTCCTCGCCCATCAGCACGGAGAAGATCTGGTCCGCGGCGGCGGCGTCGTCCACGGTGATCTGGCGCAGCGTGCGGTGCTCGGGGTCCATGGTGGTGTCCCAGAGTTCCGAGTAGTCCATCTCGCCCAGGCCCTTGTAGCGCTGGATGCCGTTGTCCTTGGGCAGGCGCTTGTTCTTCGCGGCGCCGGTGGTCAGCGCGTGGTCGCGCTCCTTGTCCGAGTACACGTACTCGTGCGGGGAGTTGGACCACTTGATGCGGTACAGCGGCGGCTGGGCCAGGTACACGTAGCCGTTTTCGATCAGCGGGCGCATGAAGCGGAAGAGCAGGGTCAGCAGCAGCGTGGTGATGTGCTGGCCGTCGACGTCGGCATCGGCCATCAGCACGATCTTGTGGTAGCGCAGCTTGGCCATGTCGAATTCCTCGCCGATGCCCGTGCCGAACGCGGTGATCATCGCCTGGACCTCGCTGTTGCCCAGCGCGCGGTCAAGGCGCGCGCGCTCCACGTTCAGGATCTTGCCGCGCAGCGGCAGGATGGCCTGGGTGTGCGGGTTGCGTCCGCGCTTGGCCGAGCCGCCTGCGGAGTCGCCCTCCACGATGAAGACCTCGCACTCGGAGGGGTTCTTCGAGGAGCAGTCCGAAAGCTTGCCGGGCATGCCGAAGGATTCCAGCGGGGACTTGCGGCGCGCGTTGTCGCGGGCCTTGCGCGCGGCCATGCGGGCCTGGGAGGCGAGCTGGGCCTTGCGGATGATGTCGCGCGCGGTGTTCGGGTTGCGCTCGAGCCAGTCGCCGAGTTCCTCGTTGACCACGCCCTGGACGAAGCCCTTGGCGATCGAGTTGCCCAGCTTGGTCTTGGTCTGGCCCTCGAACTGCGGCTCGGAAAGCTTGACGGAGATGACGGCGGTCAGGCCCTCGCGGATGTCGTCGCCGGTGAGGTTCTCGTCCTTTTCGCGAAGGATGGTCTTTTCGCGGGCGTAGCGGTTGATCAGCGAGGTCATCGCGGCGCGGAAGCCCTCTTCGTGGGTGCCGCCCTCGTGGGTGTTGATGGTGTTCGCGTAGGTGTGGACCGACTCCGAGTAGGCGTTGGTCCACTGCATGGCGACCTCGACGCTGATGCCCTTGGAGGTGTCCTCGGATTCGAAGGCGATGACGTCCTCGTGGACGAGTTCGACCTTCTTGGAGGAGTTCAGGTGCTTGACGTAGTCGAGCAGGCCGTCCTTGTAGAGGTAGTCGACGACGCGGTGCTTCGGGGTGGCGTCCTTGGCCTCGTCTTCCTCGGTGGCGATCTCGTCGGCGTCGACCTCGAGCGTGCGCTCGTCGGTGAGCGTGATGCGCAGGCCCTTGTTCAGGAAGGCCATCTGCTGGAAGCGGGCGCGCAGCGTCTCGAAGTCGAACTCGACGGTCTCGAAGATGGAGGCGTCCGGGTAGAACGTCTGCGTGGTGCCGGTGGCTTCGGTGGCTTCGCCCTTGACCAGGGTGCCCTGCGGCTTGCCGCCGTCGGCGAAGGACATGTGCCAGGCGCTGCCCTGGCGGCGGATCTCGGTTTCGACGCGCGAGGAAAGCGCGTTCACCACGGAGATGCCCACGCCGTGCAGGCCGCCGGAAACGGCGTAGCCGCCGCCGCCGAACTTGCCGCCGGCGTGCAGGATGGTCATGACGACCTCGACCGTGGGCTTGCCCTCGGTGGGGTGGATGTCCACGGGGATGCCGCGGCCGTTGTCCTCGACACGGACGCCGCCGTCGGCCTGCATGTTGATCTTGATGTGGTCGCAGTGGCCGGCCAGGGCCTCGTCGACCGAGTTGTCCACGACTTCGTAGACAAGGTGGTGAAGCCCGCGCGGTCCGGTGGAACCGATGTACATGCCCGGGCGCTTGCGAACAGCCTCGAGGCCCTCAAGGACCGTGATGTCTTGGGCGCCGTAGGTGTGTTCCACCCGTCCACTGACGCTTTCTTCAGGTTGTTCGGCCGCGGGTGCTGCGCTGCCTTCGACGGAATCGATTGGTTCCTGGGGTGTGGTGTTATCGGTAGACACAGGTGCTACAGACTCCTCAAACAGTGGAAGGCCGAACACCGGAGGTGCCCGATCGTGAACCAGCGTCTCGCCCGCGCGGGGAAACGCTCTGCTCTCGATTCTACCGTGTGGCACCAAATTTTCCGGGCATTGACCACCCACAACATGCTGTAAATGGCCGCCAGAGACGCATAGGAACGTTCATTTCGTACCTTAAACGGGTGGGTATGTGACCCGAGGGCTCCCGAAGCGCCAGTGAGCCAGCTACGCGCTTCGGGTTTTAGCCGTAGGTGTCGCGCGGACCGCGGCCCTTGACGCTGCGTCCGCCGTGGCGCCAGCTCGGTGCGGCGGGACCGATGACCCGGATGACCGTGATCACGCCCTGCCCGAGTTCCTTGTCGAAGTGCTTGAGCAGTTCGTGGGACAACAGTCGCATCTGGGTGGCCCAGGTCGTCGAGTCGCAGCGCACCACAACCGTGGAATCCTCGAACGATTCGGGGGTGCAGTGTTCGGCGATTTGCGGGCCGACAAGTTCGGCCCAGCGCGAGAGCACCGAACCGACGGCGACCGGGGCGCTCCACCCGCGGTCGCGCACGATCTTGCCGAAGAGGTTTCCGATTTCCTGCGGATCGCGCCCGTCCGAGTATTTTGCGGGTGCGCTGCTGGCCTTGCGGCGCTGCTTTCGCGCGGCGGCGTTCTCCTCGAACTTTGCCGCCTTGGCCGCGTCGATCCGCGCTTCGCCGCGGCTCTGCGCCGCCTCGCGCATCCGGTTCAGGATGGCGCGCGAAGCGTCGAGGGCCTCCGGCTTGTGCGGATCGTTCTCGCTCACGAGTGGACCTGGCCCGGGCTGACCTTCAGGAAGGTCCCGCCGAGTTCCTCGGGAACGTCCCCGGCGACCGCTGCGGTGACGATGACCTGTTCGGCCCCGGCGACGATCGACGCCAGACGGCTTCGGCGGGTGGCATCCAACTCGGCAAACACGTCGTCGAGGATCAGGATCGGTCCGGCGCCGGGGCGCGGATCGTCCTGGCCGAAGACCTTGTAGGCGGCCAGCCGCAGGGCAAGGCACAACGACCAGGTTTCGCCGTGCGATGCGTAGCCCTTGGCGGGGGCGGAGCCCAAACGCAACAGCACATCGTCGCGGTGCGGGCCAACCAGGGTGATTCCGCGTTCGAGTTCCTTGCCGCGCTTCTTGAGCAGCGCCGCAATGAACATTTCCTCGAGTTCCGGCTGGGTGGCGTCCAACAGTGCGGCCGGGGCAACGAGGTTTGGATCGGTTTCCGCAGCGGTATCAGGGTTCGGAGTGGAATCCTCGTCGAAGTCGTCGACGATCGTTGATTGGTAGAACGCCGTGGCCGTCTTGTTGGCGTCGGCAAGGGAGGCATACGCGGCGGCCATGTAGGGGGAAAGCAGTTCCAGCATGTCCAACCGCCCGCGCAACAGCCTTGCCCCGGTCTGGGCCAGGTGGGTGTCCCAGACGTCGAGGGTCGATTCGTGTGCGGTGGAGAGTTTCCCGCCGGCGCGGGCGGATTTCAGCAATGCATTGCGTTGCTTGAGCACCCGCTCGTAGTCGCCGCGCGTTGCTGCCTCGCCCGGGCGCAGCGCTACCAGCAATTCGTCGAGGAACCGGCGGCGGTTCGAGGGATCGCCCTTGACGAGAGCAAGGTCTTCCGGGGCGAAAAGAACGGTGCGGACGATGCCGAGGATTTCGCGGGCACGGACCGGATTGGCGCGATTGATGCGTGCGCGGTTGGTCTTGCCGGCGGTGATTTCGACTTCGAGCGTGGTGACCTGTTTTGCCCGATGAATTCGGGCCCGGACAAGGGCTCTTTCGGTACCGAAACGCAGCAGCGGACCGTCATTCGTGACGCGGTGCGAGGAAAGTGTTGCCAGGTAGCCGATGGCCTCGACGATGTTTGTTTTCCCGACGCCGTTGGAACCGACCAGGACATTGGTGCCGGGCCCCAGCTCTACATCGGCTTGCGCATACGAGCGAAAGTCGGTGAGAGAGACATGTGAGATGTACACCTGGACGTCCTGCTATGAGATCGCGCACCCCAGCGGGGGATGGTCGGATGATGAAACGTGGATTGTCACTAAAAGGTGTGTTCGACCGCCCCGGTTGGAGCGATCGTGGAGCGGTCGAACACGTGACCACGTGGCGGGAAATTTCCCGCGAGGTGATCTAGTTGGGCAAGTTTGGTAGGCGAACCGGCATGACCAGGTAGCGGTATTCGTCGCTGTCCGATCCGTCAAGGGAAGACTGAGCGGTCATCATCGCCGGCTTGGGTGCGCTGGTGAACGAGAAACGAACGAATTCGCTGTTGAATGCGTTCAGGCCCTCGCTCAAGTATGCGGGATTGAACGCGACAGTGATTTCTTCGCCGTCGATCTGAGCCTCGATCGCTTCTTCGGCCTGGGCGTCTTCGCCGGTTCCGGCATCCAAGGACAACTGGCCGCCGGTGAAGGAAAGTCGAACCGGGGTGTTGCGTTCTGCAACGACTGCTACACGACGAACAGCTTCAACCAAGTCTGACGTGCGCACGGTTGCGTGGATCGGGGTGTTTTCGGGGAACAGCGAACGAATCTTCGGGTAGTCGCCATCAACCAACAGCGAGGTGGTGCGACGGTTTCCGCTTTCGAAACCAATAAGTTCGTTGCCTTCGCCCAAGGCAATTTTCAGTTCGCCCGCTGCGCCCAAAGTCTTGGCAACTTCGTTCAAGGTCTTTGCCTTGACCAGTGCGGAGGTGGAAATTCCGGCCTGTGCAGGCTTCCAACGAACTTCACGCATGGCCAGACGGTAACGGTCGGTTGCGAGGAAAGTGATCAGGTCATCTTCGATTTCCATCTTCACGCCGGTGAGGATGGGAAGGGTGTCGTCCTTCGACGCAGCGACGATGACCTGGTTGATGGCGTGGGCAAATGCTTCGCCGTCGACAACGCCAGTGACTTCCGGGAGAACAGGAAGTTCGGGGTATTCGGCGACCGGCATGGTTGCCAAGTGGAAGCGGCTTCGACCACAAGACAGGGTGACTTTGGTGCCGTCGGTTTCAAGCGTTGCGGTCGACTGCGGCAAGCTGCGGCAGATTTCTGCCAGCAACTTTCCCGAAACCAGGATGGTGCCTTCTTCTGCGACGTCTGCTGCGATCTCTAGGTGCGCTGAAATTTCGTAGTCGAAACCAGCCAGTGACACTGTGCCGTTGGCAGCAGTGATCAAGATTCCGGAAAGTACCGGAGAAGGCGGACGTTGGGAGAGTGAACGGGCGGTCCAGGATACGGCTTCGGCCAATACATCCTTTTCAACGCTGAACTTCACGAAGTGGTCCGCCTTTCACGACGAAGTCGACAGTACTTGAAAGCAAGCTTAGCGGTTCCCTTGGGACAGGAATAACGAACCGTGGAGCTCTCAAAGTGGTGGGTTGTTGTGTTGTCTCAAGTTTCGGCAACGAATCTTTTGCCAGAACGACAACATGGAGTTTGAGCTTACCGGCTTTTATGTCTCGGTGCGCTTGGGTAGGCAGTTTTTTGGCTTGTGAGTACGAAGGTCTTCCAAGAATGGAGTCGGAGCTCACTTCCGAGGGGGTCTTCAATATCCAGGTGGAGAGCTTGGCAGGGCGAAGCTTCGAATGCGGCATGAGGATCCATTTGTCCACGAAAACCTGTTGGGTTCAGTGCAGGAAATCCTGGGGACCAATCTTCTGTTTGGTCTCCGATCCAAAAACAACCATGAAGTTGATCCAGAACCGGTCTTTGAAACGATCACATTCATCCGGCCGGCATCCCGGTTTCGGCGTTCCGGTCAAATCACAAAATTCGTCCCAAAAAGTCCTTTTGGGCGTCGTTTCGTCGGATGGGTGCAAAACAGGTCTTGTTATTTGGATGAAGTAGAAATTTGGGGTTAGTAGTGTTAATAACCCCTGTGGATACTGTGGATAACCCCGCCAGGCCGCGAAGGTACACCGATTATGCATGTGCACAACATGTGATTGGGCGTGACACTGAGTTCCACAGCCCCGTGGACAACTTTCCGCGTGATTTAAGGGATCCACAGCTTCGGGGGTAGTTATCCGCAGGCTTGACGGGGTAGTCCACTTAATGATCCACAGCTTTATCCACACCTGTGGTTAAAGACTTTTCGACTATTAGCCCTCGCGCTGCCGCTGCTTGATGCGGTTGGTCAGTTCGGTGACCTGGTTGAAGATTGCGCGGCGTTCTGCCATGAGTTCGCGAATCTTTCGATCCGCGTGTATCACCGTGGTGTGATCGCGCCCACCGAGTTCCTGGCCGATCTTCGGCAGGGACATGTCAGTCAGTTCGCGAAGCAGGTACATCGCAATCTGTCGGGCAGTCACCAGGGTTCGCGTCCGGGATTTGCTGTTGAGCTCTTCGATCGTGAGGTTAAAGTACTCGGCGGTCTGAGCAACGATGGTCGCCGGGGTGATCTCTTGGGCACCTTCATCGGTGATCAAATCCTTGAGCACCGTTTCGGCCAGGCTCATGTCAACGGACTGGTTGTTCAGCGAAGCAAAAGCCGTCACGCGAATCAGCGCGCCTTCAAGCTCACGGATATTCGTGGAGATTTTTGACGCGATGTATTCCATGACCTCGTCCGGAGCCGAGAGATTCTCCGCATTGGCCTTCTTACGCAGAATGGCGATGCGGGTTTCAAGCTCTGGCGGCTGAATATCGGTCAGCAGACCCCACTCGAAACGTGAACGCATGCGGTCTTCAAAGCCGGCCAATTGCTTGGGCGGCAGGTCCGAAGTAATCACAACCTGCTTGTTGTGATTGTGCAGCGCATTGAACGTGTGGAAGAACTCTTCCTGGGTGGCGTCCTTGTTGGCCAAGAACTGGATGTCGTCAATAAGCAAGATATCCACGTTGCGGTAGGTCTGCTTGAAGCTGGCACCTTCATCGTCGCGAATGGAGTTGATGAAATCGTTGGTGAACTCTTCAGAATTTACGTAGCGGACGCGAATTCCGTTGTAGAGGTGCCGGGCATAGTGGCCGATTGCATGCAACAGGTGGGTCTTGCCAAGTCCGGAATCACCATAGATGAACAGCGGGTTGTATGCCTTTGCCGGCGCTTCGGCAACGGCCACGGCTGCTGCATGGGCGAAACGGTTTGATGAGCCGATGACAAAGGTGTCAAAAATGTATTTGGGGTTCAGTCGGCCGAATTCCTGGGAATTCGACGGGGGAGCTGGCTGCGGCAGCGCATCGCTGATGCGGGCCTTGGGAACCGGCGGCTGCTCGACCGGCGGAACGACCACTTCTTCGGGGATCAAATCCGAGTCAATGCTGAATGCGCATCGAATGTCGGATTGGAAGACCAACTTCAGCGATTCTTCCAACGGCTCCTTGAGCTGGGTCTGGAGAACATCGCGGGTCAATTCGTTGGGAACCGCCAGCAAAAGGGTAGAACCAATGAGCCCCTGTGGCTGAGCCAGAGCGGCGAAGGCACGCTGCATGGGAGTAACGCGGTCATCCTGTTCGATGTGGCGTACTACCTGGCGCCAGGAACTACCGACGCTATTCGACTCGTCCGTGCTCATATTTTGGCCCCTTCAATCAAATTCGACGACCAAACGGTCGACGAATGGGGACTATAACTACGGAACCCCAACGAATAGATTCTAACGGTCATCCACAGTGTTATGCACAGTCGGTGGATAACTTGTGGTGGATAACGCATGGGAGCTTGCAAATCTGCGGATTTATAAGTAAATATTGAGTTCTAAGATGCGCGTGTCAGGTCTGCTTTTGATGCCGGAACGACGATTATCAACCGCTGTATCCACAATTAACATCACATTGTGCACAGGGTGTGTCAGGGCCGGCTTTGGCCCCAATTTGACGTACCTTCTCCGGCTCCCCTATCGTTGTGTAGTCCTATGTGTGCACTTTTGGCTCTGTTTGATGCCTTCAAAATTCTTCGGAATCGAGAAAGCCCCCAACAATCCATGAGGCGCCACCGAATACGAGCGTCGGCCTGTTCTTCCCTTTTTAGTAGCAACGGGTAAGGCGCATCACATGATCGTCTTGGAGTTACTACCGTGAGCAAGCGGACTTTTCAGCCGAATAACCGTCGTCGTGCCAAGAAGCACGGTTTCCGACTTCGTATGCGTACCCGTGCAGGCCGCGCCATCCTGGCAACTCGCCGCGCCAAGGGCCGTACCGAACTTTCTGCATAACCATTAAGCACTACAGTCCTGAAATAGCGCAGGTTTTCGTGGGTTCTTTGTTTATCAGACACGACGCGTGACGTCGTGTTGCCAAAGAATCAACGACTGCGCCTTTCGCAGGACTTTACAGCCACTGTACGTTCCGGCGCCCGCACTGGGCGCCGGAACGTAGTGCTATATGCACGGGTTCGTCCTGACGAACCCCAGGGCGATAACCGTTTTGGTTTCATCGTCTCCAAGGCCGTTGGCAATGCCGTGCACCGCAACCTCGTCAAGCGACGAATGCGTGCATTGGCCTCGCAGATTCCTGCGAACGCCAGCGGTCTCGATTTCGTGTTCCGGGCTTTGCCTGGCGCCTCCGAAATCGACTGGAACGAATTGAGCCAGCAGGTCTCTTCCGGACTTGAATCGGTTGTTCGCAAGGCAGGTGCCAAGCATGAAAAAGGACTCTAAACCCCGCACCGGGATTGTTTGGTTCCTGATTGATATCCCCAGGAACCTTCTCATTGGGTTCCTCATGGTTTATCGAAAGATCATTTCGCCCGTCTACGGCGATGTTTGTCGATACTTTCCCAGCTGCTCGGCCTACGGCCTCGAAGCAGTGACGGTACACGGCGCTATCAAAGGCATCGGGTTAACCTCCTGGCGTGTCTTAAGATGTAATCCGTTTAGTCATGGCGGGATCGATTACGTTCCCGAAGGCAGACGGATTTGGCCAGAAGGCAAGACCCCCAAGATCATGGTGTTGAATCATCCTCCGATTCCCGCCGACGAAGACGCCGCAGACGCGGCCTGAGGAGCATGACCGGTAATGAACTTCTTTGACATGATATTGAGCCCGTTTCGGTACGTAGTCTCGTGGATCCTATGGGCATTCCATGAACTGTTCTCCAAGATTGGCCTTGATCCGAATTCCGGTTGGACGTGGACGCTGTCCATCATCTTCCTGGTGCTGTTGATCCGTACCGCTCTGATCCCCGTCTTCGTCAAGCAGATCAAGGCACAGCGTGCGATGCAGGCCCTGCAGCCTGATCTGCGCAAGCTTCAGGCCAAGTACAAGGGCAAGAAGGACCAGCTCTCCCAGCAGGCCATGATTGCCGAACAGCGGGCGCTGTTCAAGAAGCACAAGACCAACCCGCTGTCTTCGTGCTTGCCGATGCTGATCCAGATGCCGTTCTTCTTCGCGTTGTTCACGGTTTTGAACAACGCCTCCAAGGCAAGCGGCTCCAACCAGGGAATCGGCGCACTTTCGGCCGAGCACATCAAGAGCTTCGATCAGTCGCAGATCTTTGGTGCGCGTCTTTCAGATACCTTCCTGAATACGTTCAACTCCGGTTCCCCGAGTGCCTCAGTGATCATTGTTGCTCTCATCATGATTCTGTCCATGACCGCTTCGCAGTTCATCACGCAGAAGCAGATCATGTCGAAGAACATGACCAAGGAGGCCCTCGAAGGCCCCTTCATGCAGCAGCAGAAGATCATGCTGTACATCCTTCCCCTGGTCTTCGGCGTCGGTGGCATCAACTTCCCGATCGGTGTCCTCATCTACTGGACCGCGACCAACCTGTGGACCTTGGCCCAGCAGTTCTACGTCATTCGGAACAACCCGACCCCGGGATCCCAGGCCGAGCGCGAACTCAACGAGCGCCGCGCCGCCAAGGGACTGCCCCCGCTTGGCCAGAAGAAGATCGACGAAGATGCCGCAGCCGCAATCGTCGAAGAACCCAAGGTGCAGCGCGTACAGCCACAGCGTAAGAACAGGAAGAAGAAGTAGCCATGAGCGATATTGATCAGAGCGTAGTTTCAGAGCCTGCAGGTACCGAAGTTGAAGAGCTTGAAGATGCTGTAAACAGCATTGAAGAGGAAGGCGACATCGCCGCCGACTACCTCGAAGAACTACTTGATATTGCTGATCTCGATGGCGACATCGACATCGAAGTTCGTGGCGGACGCACCTACATTTCCATCGTCGGCGAAGCCGAGGACGAGAAGGCCCTTCAGCGCCTTGTCGGCGCCAACGGAGAGATCCTGGACTCCCTTCAGGAACTGACCCGCTTGGCCGTACTCACCGCCACGGGCAACCGTTCTCGTCTGGTGCTGGACATTACCGGTTACCGTCAGGGCCGTGCCGGCGAGCTCAAGAGCATCGCCGAAGCAGCGGTCCAGAAGGTCCGCGAGACGGGCGAGGAAGTCCCTCTCGAACCGATGAGCGCATACGAGCGCAAGCTGGTGCACGACTTCGTTGCGGCGCTGGGAATGCACAGCGAGTCCGATGGCGAAGGAAGCCGTCGCCACATCGTCGTTTCAAACGACGACGCCTAAGCTACAGAATCAAGGAACTCCCCTCATGAGCAACGAAGTAGAACTTACAGCCGAGGAACGCCAGGCGGCCCAGACCGTCTTTGGCGACCGACTAAGCCTTGCCGAGCGCTACGTTCAGCACTTGGCCACTTCGGGCATGGAACGCGGCCTGCTGGGCCCGCGTGAAGTCCCACGGCTGTGGTCCCGCCATGTCTTGAACTGCGCGGTCGTTGCCAACCTGATTGACAAGGACGCCCACGTTGCAGACGTGGGCAGCGGCGCCGGGCTGCCAGGGCTTACCTTTGCCCTGGCCCGCGCCGACCTTGAGCTGACCCTTATCGAGCCGCTTGAACGTCGCTGCATTTGGCTGCACGAGGTTGTTGAAGATCTTGGCCTCGATAACGTCACCATCATGCGTGGCCGCGCCGAACAGGTTGTCGATCACGTGAATGCCGACTTCGCCACGGCCCGCGCAGTTTCGGCACTGACGAATCTGGCCGGCCTGACGATTCCCCTGCTTCATGGCAAGGGCACGGTATTGGCAATCAAGGGCCGCTCGGCGGCCGAAGAAGTAGAAAAAGCCGCAAAGGTCATTCGCCGCCTGGGCGGCAAGAAGACCGAAGTTGTCACCGTCGGCGAAGACATTCTCGCCGAACCGACGACCGTGGTACGTATCAACGTCGCCTAGCGCATTAGCGATAGGCTGTATCAGGTGGCATAGCGCCGCCTACTGGGTTAGTAGAAAGAACCGTTTTGAAGCGAAGCGTCAACAAGATTCCACCGTTTGCAGCCCTTTTCGCTTCATTCAGTTCATCTGACAACAAAGAACAACCAGAAGAGATTGTTTTGTCTAAGGCAAGGCATGTTTCACGTGAAACAATTTTTTCAACGCATCTGGAACTGGATGCGGATGAAGCGGTTGAACTGACCGATTCCGATGGAGAGGACACAGTGGTGACGAGGGAACCTGCGCCAGCACCAAACGTTTTCGATACCACTGACGACAGCTCACCGCTTGCCAGCCAGCTGGCCAGTGAACACAAGCGCCGCGAGCGCTTGAGCAGCCGCAAGTTGCCCAAGCCGCCAACGACTCGGTACATGACCGTCAGCAACCAGAAGGGCGGCGTCGGAAAAACGACGACAACCGTCAACATCGCGGCAGCACTGGCAATTGCCGGGCTGAACGTGCTGGTGATTGATATCGACCCACAGGGCAACGCTTCGACGGCGCTCGGTGTTGAACACCATGCAGACGTGGATAGCATCTACGATGTCCTGATCAATGACCTCCCGCTTTCTGAGGTCGTTGCACCATGCCCCGACATCGAGCACCTGACCGTGGCCCCGGCGACCATTCACCTTGCCGGCGCGGAGATTGAACTGGTCTCCCTCGTGGCCCGCGAACAGCGTCTTCGCCGGGCATTGGATCAGTATGCGAAGTATCGCGAGACCAACGGCATGGAACGCCTCGACTACGTTTTCATTGACTGCCCGCCAAGCCTCGGCCTGCTTACCGTCAACGCCTTCGTGGCCGCGCGTGAAGTCCTGATTCCGATCCAGTGCGAGTACTACGCACTGGAAGGCTTGAGCCAGCTGCTTAAGAACATCGAGATGATCCAGAAGCACCTGAACGCGGATTTGACGGTGTCGACGATCCTGCTGACGATGTACGACGGTCGCACCAACTTGGCGGCTCAAGTTGCCAGCGAAGTTCGAGAACATTTCCCGAACCAGGTCCTCCAGGCCCTGATTCCACGAAGTGTGCGAATTTCGGAAGCTCCGAGCTACCAACAAACCGTAATTACGTATGACTCGAGTTCAACCGGCGCGCTTTCATACTTGGAAGCAGCTGCGGAAATTGCGGAGCGCACCAACCACTAGTCCTTCTCAAGGTCGTGCGGTCAAGTCTGTTGACCGCACGACCTTGAATTTTCTGTATTAAGACGTGACTTTTACATAAACATTCATGTGAAGTTGTTTTATCTCAAGAATCTGACGATTCTTGATTCTAAGCGCACATCGAGCTGGCCCTACCCGGGGTAGGGGGTCTAAATGCCACATTCAGGTGGCCCAAAGGCCACACCGCAAGAGCCGCGTCCAAAACTATCTATCGCTTACAAGTAGAATTGCCTTGAGTTCAAGGTAGCAATGGTGTCGAAAGGGAGATGCATCCAATGTCGGAGAAGCGACGTGGTTTAGGACGAGGTCTTGGTGCGTTGATTTCCAGCAGCCCTGTCGCGGGATCCGAGGAGGAAACTCCCCAGAGTGTTTCACGTGAAACATCAAAGCAGGACGGTTGCGACCAAGACTGCCACTGTCGGAACCGAGGCCCCGAAACGTAAGGTTTCAAGTGCTTCTGCATCCGGCAAAAAGGTTCGTCCCGTGGACATGTTCTTTGTTCCGGGAAAGACCGAGGAAGAAGCTGCGGCAGAGAAAAACGCCGGACCTTCCAACGGTTCCGGACCGTCGGCCACTGCCAAGAAGCGTCGCGCGCAAATGCCTGGCCTCATTGCCGCCTCGGGTGGACGCGCGGGGGAGAGCGATGACGAACTGCGACCTCAACGATCTAGTGGCGGTTCCGGGTGCCACCTTTGCGGAACTTTCCGTCGATCAGATCCACCCGAACCGCAAGCAGCCGCGTTCCTACTTCGACGAAGAACACATGGACGAGCTCGTCCATTCCATTCGCGAAGTCGGACTTCTGCAGCCGATTGTTGTTCGGCCATCCCGCGAAAACGACAAAGAACCCTATGAAATTGTCATGGGTGAACGCCGTTGGCGGGCAACGCAGGCTGCTGGCCTTACGAAGATTCCCGCGATCGTTCGCGAGACGCATGACGTGGATCTGCTTCGCGATGCGTTGCTGGAAAACCTGCACCGTTCGCAGCTGAACCCACTCGAAGAAGCCGCCGCTTACCAGCAGCTGCTGAGCGAATTTGAGTGCACCCAGGAAGTCCTGTCCGAGCGGATCGGTCGTTCACGCTCCCAGATTTCCAACACCATCCGTCTCATGAAACTGCCGGCGTTGGTCCAACGCCGTGTGGCGGCCGGGGTTATTTCCGCGGGCCACGCTCGAGCCCTCTTGGGTCTGGCAGACGCCATCGCAATCGAGCAGTTGGCGCAGCGAATCGTCAACGAAGGCATGTCGGTGCGAGCGACTGAGGAAGCCGTCGCTCTCAGCGCCGGGCAAGAAAAGGCGAACAAGACTGCACAGCCGAAGCAGAGCCCTCGCCACGAGCGTCTCGACTTCTTGGCGAACTCACTCTCGGATCGTCTCGATACGAACGTGAAGATTACGCTCGGCGCCCGCAAGGGCAAGGTCAGCATCGAGTTCGCAAGCGTTGATGACCTGAATCGAATCATGAGTGTCCTGACGCCGGACGGCACGGAGAAGTAGCCGCCCTGCATACACAAATGGTGTGAGTGTTTCACGTGAAACACTCACACCATTTGTGCTTTCCGGGGGAGACCCGGATGACTGGACCGCTAGGAACCGGGCAGGAAATTCGAATCGAGGCCTCGGCTCCGCCCGCCCGATCACGCCGACCGGAAAGCGCCGGCAGAGACTATCAGGTGGCTGTTCGAGCGAGAAGGTGTTGAACTCGACCGGGGAGCCCGGTCCGCGTGGAGAATCCCCATGAGGGCCACTGGGGGGACCTGAGCTATTTGGGAGCGCGCCTCCAGCCTCGATCCAGGGCCCCCGGACTCGCTTTGAGGTGGTCTCCTCCTGGCGCCCAACCGCCCCGGCAGGTCTACGGGCCACCGTGCGCGCTCGTCTCCGGTGCAGACGGACCTGACGGCACCTTCCCTTTCGAATCGTCAACTTAATGCGGACGACGTTGGACCGGAGGATGGGCGACGGTACCTGGAGGTGAAGGGGGGAGCACCCCCTAAAGCGGGGCGGGTTGTCCCGAACCTGAACCGAGCATGTGCCACCCCCAAGAAGCCAGGTACCTCCCCTTCGCATAAGCCACTCGACGGGATATCCGAAGCTGCGAACCGGCAGCGCGTGATATCAGCGCCGGTCCGGACAACGTCAAACATTGCCGTTGCGGGGCCTCAATGTGCAGGGCCAAAAACCGACCCATTGACCCGATGCTTCGGACGGACTTGTGCGAATGTTTCACGTGAAACAGCGCAATCGATCGTTGAGGTTCACACCGTGACTGGCCGCCGGGTGGAACAGGCGCCAGCACCGGCCATTGCGGATCTCGCCAACGAGCTACGAATTTCCGTACCGAACACGTGTCGTGAGAACCCAAGGCGGAAGTTGCTTGACGCCTATTCGGTGGTCGGTGGACTCCGGAAGATATGCCGACGTCACTGCCCGGCAAGGCTTCGGGGTCCGACACGATGCTCACAAACCTGAACTCAGGGCGCTGCCGACCAGACCCGGCATGAGGAGACGACAGTACGCCCTTGGCTGCTCGCAGGGACCGATGCCACCAAGCAGGGGATCGGGGCGCTGCTGCAGGCACAGACCGGCCAATGCCGGCTGCATACTGGTCGAGCCCCTGCCCCACTTGCTTCGAAGTGGGCACGAGTAAATGGTGTTTGCGTCGTGGGTACGGGACCACGGCAAGGAGCAAGACCTGACTGAAGGGCCAGCTGCCTTTGAGAACGAACTGGTTCCATCGGGGGACGGGGCCGATGTCCCTGCCGCGGGAGCGAGCCAGGAATAGCGATCAGACACCTAACGAAGTCAGTGCCCAAAAGAATGGTGTGGATTTTGGCCGTGCCCCTGGCGGAAGGGGCAGGCCTCGAGGTCGGCAATTCGTGTATGGGCAGCGTTCGCCATGGACGTGATCAGTTCTTTGCCAGCTCCAACGTAGACCACGGCTGGCGCAGCAGAGCTGCCGGGGAATCCTTACGAGCAGCCCCCCTCGCACATTTGGGCCTGCCGCAACGGGAACTCCGACGTGCGCGAGAAGACGAAGGTCTTGTTGAGAATGACCAAGGGGTGAGGCGCTTCGTAGAACAGGTCAGCCAGTCGGGTCGGCCTGCGGAAACGACGGCGCACTGGTGAGTGTCATCTCTTTGTCCGTAGCCGCGTAGCCGCGTAGCCGCGTAGCCGTGTTCAGTGGCCGAACCGCGGGCGCCTTTCATCTCCAGTGTGGCACCTCTATGCCCAATCGTGGGCCCGTCGACGGGCGGGCTGAACCATCACTAACGTAGGTCTGACTGAGTCTGAGTCTGACTGAGTCTGAGACTGAGACTGAGACACTGAGACTGTGCGGATGTTGTGTTCAGGAGCCACCATGTCGTGCGCCCATTCACCGGGCGAACTTGAACCCAAGGAGTCCGGATCGCTGCTCGACGTTCCGGGTTTCGCGCACGCTCCGCTTGCTCCTGCGGTCCCGGGATTCTCCGACCGGGCGTTGCATGCTGTGGGCGCCATGCCTCCGGATTCCGCCCTGCTGAACCGGCGCTTGGATTGTTCCTTGCCCGCCGGGGTCCAGGCGGGTACTGCCTAAGCCACGACCAGGTCCGCTCTTCCTCGGCATCTCGCAACTCCAGATGGGATGCCTTGAGATCTTCGAGCAACCTCCCGTGTCAGAATCCGGCCCGACATTGCCGTCGAGAAACGAACTCCTGTGGTTGCAGTAGTAGGGGCCGGGAGGCCGGCGCTGCATGACCGTCATCCACTGATCGCAGGTGGACCAACCGACGCAAGGTGCCGGCATGGGCGCTTGCGCGAAACCCGGTACACGACTCAAACCCCGATTCAAGATCTTCAGTCGAGCCGCATCATCGGACAACATACAAAGGTCTATGGAAATCAACGCGGTCGGCCACGATGACGGAAACAGCAGGAACGCACTATCTGCCTCTTACCGTCATCGGGCTTTCTGTCGGTCACGTGGGGAACCGGTGGCTACGGAACATTGCTCCGATGCGGGAGGTTGAGCCTCTGCCCCCCAATCCCGTGTTCGGTGCAGCTGCCGGAAGAGGTCCACGGCCAGGTGCATTTTCAGGACATCAATGGCTCTCCGGCAACTTAGCCCGTGGGCTGTGCACCGCTCCGGATGGCGTTTGGTGAGGGCATTCGAATGGTGCGCTGCTTGATGACGGAATCCAAAGTGTCGTTCAACTGCTGATAGCTCTGGCTCTTGAGTCGGTGCCGTTTGGTGTTCCCCCGAAGAAACACGGAGGAGCATGCCCCCGGGACAGGCAGTGAAGAGCCGGATCAGACCGTTCACGTATTGCGGGGGGAGCTGGCAGTGAGGATGCTTCCGGCAGCCACCGTCGTCCGCCGAGACCGGTCCAGGACGCCCGTCGACAGTTGTTGGTCGAGGCCGGCAAGCTGGCCCGCATTCTGCTTCCGTTAGCCCTCTGCCTCGATGACGGACTCCGCCGGGCCGACCGATTTCGTGGGCGACCCCGGCCGAACATCATGGATGTCATGGGTCTACCAGAAGTCCGTTTCGACCACCGTGAGATCTTGCCCGTTCGAGACCGGAGTATGCCACGCGCTTCGGGAATGTAGCTACTTCGAGCGCCGGAAGGATTGCCCGGTGTAGTTCCGGAAGACCCAAGAGAGGCTGTGCCTCATCCCTATGCCGGTGACCGGGAAGGCGCCGCAGCCGGTGGAGGTACTTCCACCTGTTTCGTCAGGCTTGTTCCTCGTGTGGGACGAGTCCCTAGAAGCAACAGCGGGCGGTGTTGAACGGTCCTGTTCGGGTCGCTTCGAGCCGGACCGTTCTGCGTTTGGTGACCGCGGTCTAGGTGGATCGGGAGCCGGCCGCGTCGTAGGGATTCTGTCGCGCAGCATTAGAAACAGGACGTTGCAGCGGTGCTGGGTCCGGGCGATGCCCTTCTTGCCTTCGGCTCGCTTGGGGTCGTTGCGGGCCCGTGAACCTCGGTCCTTGCATTTGAGTGCAGCGAACGCCGAAAGGAGCGATACATGCTTGAGGACCAAAGTGGCCTTTCCTTGAGGAATCATCGCCGGAGGGAGACCCCTGACTGCAGGATGACCGTGGCCAGCCCGGCGGAGAGTTCGAGCTGTCCTGCGGTCTTGAAGTCCAAGACAGACGACCTCGGTGAGGATGCTTTGCTGCGGTCCCGACGTCGGCCGCTGGTATGGATGTTGGGAGCTGATGAAGAGGAGCCTCCACGAGTTTCGACCGGTGCCAGCATCTCGGTGCGGGCGATCTCGGTGGACCCAGAGCCCGAGCAAGCTGAGGCAACCCGATCCCTGCGGCAAGGTGCGGGCGGCATTCGCCATGATGAAGGCATCCCGGACGTCTTCTTCGCTTCCCCGGTATGAATGCCCGCACCCGTCGCATCGCCAGCCTCTCGGCAGGTACCCGAACATGACGCCGTTGGATTGTGCGGCAGCGACTGACGATGCCGCTGGTGGTCGGCCGGCCCAGCCGGAACAGTAACCGTCAGTGCGGGCCCAGGGAATGGATGTTGGCCCCGATCCTGGCCTCCTCCTGCGGCAGCGCCAAGGCGTCCATGCTGCGACCGCGAGTGGACGGTGGTTTCTAGTTTTGGCCCAGCCCCAATCGGCGATATCCCTGGTGCCTATCTAATCCCGGTGACAGTACCCCCCCAGGACCAACGATGGCTGGGACGGACTGAATCATGCCGGGACCGACAGTCCAGCAATCCCTTCCTCTCGCGTGGAGCTCGAATTCGGGATCATTAAGAATTAGCGGGGGCGGCGCTTGCGGTGTTGATGATGACCATAGGTGTGGGTAGGTGCGTGGGTCTTGGCATGCCCACCACCAGCGTCAGGATGGCCATGTGCCTGACGAGAAGACCGGACCCGGCAGAGACCGTCACGACACAGGCACCAGCCGGAGGTCTCCGTTCCGTCCTTGACGGAGCGCGCGAGTGTCTCGATCGGGCGCTGGCATTCAACGTCCAGTGTCCGGCCAATGCCTTGGACGTGCACGCTCTCACTCCTTCGAACATTGGCAGAACCGGCAGGGGAGGGGTTGGCCTGTCCGTGGCCAGCAGTGGAACCTCTCAAGCGTCGAGGTCGGCGTCAACCCCAACTTCTTGGCCAACCAGATGAGCACTTGTCGGACGACGGCGAACCGACAGCGGAACAGCCCGGTCGTCCAACATAGCGGGACTAAGCTTGCCTTCGCCGAGCACAGCGACAGCGTCGACGACTGTATCGTGGCCACGCCATCGTGGTCCGCGCCGTCCTCGCCGTCCTCGCGAGGGCCTTTCACGGATCGTTGGGTGTCTACGGTTTGTGCGCCGGCAGCCGCCGGGTCCGTGTGGGTTGGCCGGGGCATCACTGATAGCGGTGAGTGTTGACGTCGGACCCGACTACGCATTTCCAGTGGCCTTGCAGGGAACGGTCTTCGGTGGGAGATCCCGGCGCCTTTCCCGAGGGCATGGGGCACCCAAACGGAAACGCGGGGTGCGAAGAACTTGGCTGATTGTCGATTCCCGAAAGCCAGAGGTACGTCAGATGGAGACCGAGAGGAGTCTGCGCCGGCGTTGTGAGGACGGAGGTGCCGGGCCTCTTGCCCGGTCCGAGCGACAGCCATGCGAACTCGAATGTCCTGCGGCGATGGGTCTACCCTCGCAGGCTCAAGGGATCCTCCACAGCCTGTGGGGGTGGAACTGTCTGCGAGGCAGGACAGCGCTTGGCTCTTGAAGATCCTGCATCCTTTGGACGGGCGGCCTCCAGCCGGAGCCAGAGAAGGCGCGTTCGATGTCAACGAAATGCACTGGCAACGGGACCAGCTCCCCGAGCATGAGGTGTTTCCCAGGCACGCCAGAGATGTCGACCTTGAGCTCCGGACATGACTCGAAGGCACTGATGCCCCTCGGCGCTTCAACCCGTTGTTGACGCCATCGATGTTGGATGCGAGAAAAACAGATTCGCCCATGTTGTCGTGATCGACAAACGGGACTTGGTTTCCCCATGACACGTCCGCCAGAAGACCATGGGTCATGGACGCACGACAAATTTCTCCCACATCGAAATCTCAAAAGGTTGCTGGGAACGCACACAACACCGCAGCCGTGGTCGTCGGTGGCCAACGCTTCGGGGGCAAACATTTGATGGACCATACGCCGACGTTGGGGAACCACCCCCCAAGTTCGCCGTGATTCTCCGACACGTGGCTACCTGAACGATGGGTGCGTATTTGTGGGACGGCAGTGGACCTGCCTGCAATTGGCATGAACCAGCGCAACGTGGAAGACAAATTTTCGGAACACCGGAAACGTGCGAGAAGGCCCCACAACGGATGGGGGATAGGACAGCGTCGGGAACTGTATATGCCCAGGATGCAGATGGCGTCATCGGGCAAATCTCGGAAGAGATGATGATGAAGGATCCTGCAATTCTCGGGGCCAGCCAACAACAGCTCCGGTTGACCCCTGGACTTGATTGCACCAAGTCCGAAGACCGGCAGTCCGAGACCGTTCTGAGGACAACAGCTCCCGACGCTGAACCATCCAATGATGAATGCGGAGTACTCCTATGAACCTGATGGTCAGCATGGAGGGAAAGGCCCGGCGCCTGCTGTCGTGCTTCAGCAGACCAAGGTAAACAAGCCAGGTGTGTCGGAGGGAGTTCCTCCGACACACCTAAGGGCAAGCCTGGACGGAGAGTTGCATCCCGCGCCTCAGATTTAAATTCGTCTACCGAAATCCATTGAGGAGCAGAAGACGCACCAACTTCGACCGGGGGAAAGCAGTAGCTTGGCAGCCCCGAACGCGGTGCCGAAGACGGGATCGGCATTTCGTCCTACGCCGAGCGCAGCCGGTGAACCTGTCGCGCAGAGGAAGCTCGTGAGCCGGACGGCCGCGACCGTGGTGCTTTCGTTTATAGGGAACCTGTGTTGACGCTCGCCTGATCGACACGCAATGTGGTGGGCGTCGATGGCGGCACTGACCCTGCTGTGGGCGTCGACTTCAACTACGCCTCAGGAACATGGCATGGGACCGCCTGCGAATGTTATTGAGCATGCTATTGACCCCGCATTTCGTCAAGGGTCCCGGGCCGGGCCCGGGTGTCCCGTTGCCTGAATGAGGGCCCTTCGACGACAAGGATGTGGGCGCCCTGGGTGAGTCGGTCGATGGCCGACTGGGCCAGCAGGGTGTCGCTGGTCATCGCCATCCATTCGGCCGGTTCCCGGTTGGAGCTGATGATGGTGGACTTGCGGCGGTGGCGTTCGACGACGATCTCGTAGAAGTCGTTGGTCTCGGTCGCGTCCAGTTTCTTGATGGCGAAGTCGTCGATGATCAGCAGGTCCACCGCGGCGATCCTGCGCAGCTCGGCCTCCAGGGAGTTGTCCAGGCGGGCTGCACGCAGCCGCGTGAAGAGCTTGTCGGCCCGGGTGAAATGCACGCTTAGCCGCTTGCGGATCCCGATGTGTCCCAGCGCGGTGGCCAGGTGTGTCTTGCCGACCCCGACCGGTCCGAGCAGCAGCACCGCGTGCCCGGCCTGCGTGAAGGCGCAGGCTGGTGAGGTCCGAGAGCAGCGCCCGGTCGTAGGCCATCTCCGGGTTTTCCTCCCACGTTTCCAGGCGCATGGCCGCATCGAGGTTGGCGCGTTGGGCCCGTAGCATCGCCGAACGCGAATCCCTGCGGGCCAGTTCGTCGGCGAAGATCAGTTCCAGGAACGCCGCGTGGCCCATCTTCTGGGTCCGGGCCATGACCAGGCGTTCGGGTAGGGTGTCCTTGAGCCCGGAGAGCTTCAGCTCCCGCAGGATCCGGGACAGGTCCGCGCCGATGGGGTCCACCGGCCCGTGCTCGATGGTGCTCATGAGTCCTCCCGCGGTGCGCCGGTGTTGCCGTCGATGAGGGTCAGCTGCACGCCGATTCCCGGTGCCGCTTCCGGGTCTGGTTCCCGGGCGCAGGGTGGCGTATTCGGACGGGTCCCGGGCGAAGCGGGCCGAGGAGCCCGGGGCGACCGATGGTGCCAGGGTGGTCAGGTTTTCGGTGGCCTTGGCCAGCATCGAGGCGATCTTTCCGACCGCGATGACATCCAGCTCCAGGGCGCGCGAGCAGGCGGCATCCACCGCGTCGGGGCCGTATTGGCGCACCAGCCCGATGAGCCGGTAAACGGTGCGCATCCGCGTCCACGGCAGCGGGTCATCCAGGATCCGCTCGGCATAGATCCCGACGTTTTCACCCGCGTGCGCGCAGGTGGAGATCAGCTTGGTGATGTCCCGCAGGGCGTAGGCGCTTTTCTCCGCCGGCAGGTCCTGCGCGTCGGTGCGCCGGGTTCCGGGTTTCCCTGTCGGGTGGGTCTTGATCAGCTGTCCGCGGTGATAGATCTTCACCAGCTCGGAGTCGGCACGGATCTGGACCTGGGCGCCGATGTAGTCCCCGGGCACCGAATACAGGGCCTTGTTGACCTCGAGGTGGTGGTCCCGGTGCACCTTGGCGTCCTTGAACACCGGCACGTCGTAGTCGGCCGGCACCGGCAGCAACCGTGCGGATTCTTGGGCGTCGAAGACCTCCAGGGGCCGGGCCTGGGTGGTGCCGTGGATCCGCATCCCCGCCTTCTCCGAGCACCAGGCCACGGCCCGGGTCTGGGCGTCCTCCAGGTCCAGGAAGGCCTCGCCGGCGAAGAAGTTCCCGCGCACGTATTGCACGATGCGCTCCACCCGCGGCTTGTCCTTCGGGGAGCGGACCCGGGCCGGGTCGGTGCCGAATCCCGCATGCGCCGCGTAGTCCAGCCAGCCCGCTGGTGAATTGCGGGTTCACCGGGTCCGCGGCGGCCACCACGGGCTTGAGGTTGTCCGGGATCAGCACCTTGAACACCCCGCCGAAGTAGGCCCACGCCATCTCGCACCCGGCGATCACCGCGGCAAGGGTTTGGGTGTGGGTGAGCCAGACGAACATGTGGCGGGAGTAGACGGCGGTGAAGATCAGGGCGTGGACCTTGCGTCTGGCACCGGTGTCGGCATCGATCAGGAATCCCATCTGGGCGAAGTCGATCTGGCATTCAACGCCCGGTTCCCCGTCGTTGATGCGTACCGTGGTTTGCTTGGGCCGGTACCCGCACTGCTCCGAGGCGAAGCGGTGCAGCGTCCGGTACGGAACCTGGATGCCTTGCCGGGTGAGCAGTTCGTGGATCTTGACCAGGCTCAGCGGTTTCTCCCCGGCGGTCCCGGCCACCCAGGCGGCGATCTGTTCCCGGTGGGATTCCAGGGTTTCGCGGGCGCTTCCGTGCCCGGCGGGCCGGGCCGGGCGGACCGCGGCGATGACCGCCCCGATGATCTCATCGTCCACCGCCTCGGGGACGGTGTCCCGTTCCAGTCCGGCCGCCTGCGCGGCCTCGACGTAGCGGCGTGCCGTTTTCCTGTCCACGCCGGCGCGTTCGGCCACGGTCCGCAGCCCCGCGCCTCCCAGCCATGCACGTAGGACTTCCCGGATTTCAACCACACTGACCTCCCTGAATCCCAACTTCCCGAACCTCCGCGTCGATGATGCCGATGCGTCGATCCAACAAGTTGCCACGGGCCGACCCGGCAAGGCGCGCCGGGTGGTCCCATGACTGGCTAATCAGGTGGTCCCATGAGGGTGGCAAAAAACGGTGGTTAGTGGTCCCATGCTCGTGGCAGGGGATTCCGGGGCACCTGAAGGAATCTCCGAAAACAGGTCTGCAGACGGAGGTCCTGGCTGCCCGGAACAAGTCCTAGCCGATCGTCGGGGTCCCGAAGGGGGAAGCTCCCGGTAGCAAGTTGGCCGGCCTCCTCAGGCCTGCAGGGAGGAACTGCAAAGCCAACTAATCCATCGGCGGATATGTCGGTGCGTCACAGAGCGTGGTGGGACTCGCTTGGCAAAGCCCACCCTCGACACCGGCAAGGGGCGTTGTCCTGCCCTGACGAGAGGGTCGGGGTACTCCGACGCGAGATAGGGAACTGCATAGCGGACACCCGTATTGAAGCCCTGTGGAAGGCCTGCAATCCTTTGGCGGCGGGCGCTTGGATCAGTCAGGCGCTACGCCACAGACGTCCTGTCCCTGGTTGCATTGGAAGTGTTGGGCATTCCCCACGCTGCTCCGGTGAGGGAACAACCCGGCTTGGCGCGAGCGTGATCCTCCCCGAAAGACGTGATGGTGGTCGGCTGGTGTCCCGTAGACGGATCCTCGACTTGCCTGCGGTGGTCGCACGCCAGGGGTCTTCAATGCCGCGTAGGGCTGGCGCCATCACCATGAACCGCCCGCACGAATTCCAACTCTGGATCATTGCCGCATGACTAACCACCGACCCGAACGCCGAGCGCGGATGAAACTGTTGTCTTGGTGAGCACCGGATGATGTGTCAGAGAGTCTTAGCGGTGTTCCCGATCCGGCTATTGGCGACGACAGCTTGCCGGAAAGCAGCTGGCATCCGGGCGCCGCTGAAGACAGTCATCCGGGGGAAGCGTTCCTTCGCCGGACTGGTTGAACCGCAAGCATGTGGCTAGGGGAGGGTGCGATGGAAATCCGTTGACCATCGGGCGTGGCAGACTGGGCCTGCCATCTGTGGAGACCCGCTGCGCGAATCATCGACCAACTACGATTCGCTCCCGGCTGCAGGGGAAGCCGGCAGTTCGGGAGAGTGGTTTCCAGAGCATTGTTGAGCGCCCCTTGCCACTGGAGGCCCGACCATCATTCGGTCGCAGCCGCAGCCGCAGCCGCAGCCGCAGCCTTGAGAGGCTTGGGGCAACCTCCTGCCCTTTACTGAGCATGGCATGCAGCCTGCATGGGAAAGCCCCAGCCGTCACGTGCGGCACTCGAGCTTGAAGCCGTCCTATCGCCTTGGTCCATGCGTCACGGAATGACACCAGAAGGTCGGAGATTCTTCAAGGTGCAGATTGCTTTCGCTTTGAGATCGGCATCGACCTGGCGAGTAAGACAAAGGGCTTCATGTGGGCCGAGGAGAAACCGGGAGTGCAGGAGGTCCAGTTGGATCGACGTGTTTCACGTGAAACATCCAAAAACAACGTCACCAAGAGATCCGAACACGCGCCACCCAACGAAGCGAAACCGCATGTTTCACGTGAAACATGACAGGTTCAACCTGAACTTGGACGGCCCCGTCCCGCACGGCATCTCCGTCACCCCGATTGCAGGGCATAGGAGTCGGCCACCTCGCCGCGGTGCGGGTGCCCCGACCGAGTGCAGTCCATGATGGATGCGTGACCGGTAGCCAGCACCTGGCCTTGGAGCTCCCACGAAAAGCCGGCATCGACCGTCCACGGGGGAGCCGCGCCGGGAGTGCTCGAGAGTGCGAAGCCGTGACCCGGCACTGCCTCCGGCTTGCGGGAAGGTGTCTGGCCGGCTGCCATGGGACTGGACCAGATTGTTTGCGGACCGGACTCGCTGGGCGACCATGGCCCGCTCCGGGGCATCGAAAAGCCTTCGACCCCAGGGCACCGCAAACGGAACATTGCGGCAGCCCCGGGCCAGTGCGTTCTCGGCCTGGTGGCGCCTAATTCCGTTGACGCCTTTCCTGTGATGGAGGTTCTTGCGGCTGGTTCCATGCAGTTCATGGATGCGATCGCGGAGAGGCAGAGCGCTCTAGGCAGGCTTGCTGCCTTTCCAAGGGGCGCTCCCGAGGAACCAGGAATCAGGTCTCCATGTAACAGAAGCAGGCTCTTCGTGGATGTCCGGGTGGAACGCGCATGCAGCTCCCGGCAGAAAATCTCTGTGAGAATCCTGGCCCGGTCTCGAATGGAAAGTCGGACATCGCTGTAGAGGCCAACAGCTCGCGCGGCGGGTGGGCACTGACCATACCCGGGATCGGATTCTTGACGCCTTGCTTGCTCTGCGGCTTTGGGCCGGGCTGTGGAGCTGGTGGGCCGATGCGGTGCGGCGTGACTCTTGGAGCTGGTGCAAAGCAGAGATCAGGATTGCGCCCAGAACGTCGAAGACGTCCAAGGTCGAGTGTTTCTACGAGTGACTTTCCTGTCCAACGCAAGGAGACCGGGGCCGGGTATCTGGCCAGTGCGGCTGGGTGGTCAAGACGGGGCCCAGTGTCCGTTCCAAGGTCGAGCGGATATGCGTGAACCAATCCGGTTGGCCGTGGCGGCGCTTCCCTGGGCAGGTCGTTGAACACGCAGTGCATGTCCACTGTTGCTACCCGCTGTCGGCGGTTTCCGATTTCCACAGGACGCGGGCCAGATGCCTGCCACCTCGGTCATGACCCGAGAGTTTCGGGGACGGTCTCGGATTCGAAGGGGGAGCAGGGCCGCGATGCGGCCCATTGCCAACCACTGCATCCATCGCGAACGGAGCGCGCGGTGAACACCGTTGAGTGCGGTTTCGTCCTTCGGCAGGGTCCAGTCGATCGACTTCATGTCGGATGGATTCAGGGGTCGCTTGATAGTGGTTGGGCCTGCCTACATCGAACCCGCACAAGACGTTAACGAGTTCACCGTCTTTGATCATCGGTTGCCTCAAGGGAAAGCCCGGGCTGCTCGAATGAAGCGATGCTGGTTGCTCCTGCGACTCTGCGGCTCGACGTCCACGTTGCGGCCAACATTGGAAGGGTGCTGCTTCATCCCGGTCGGGCTCCCAAGAGTGATATTCCTGGTCCTGCCGAATCCCGGCCGCAGGACTCCTGTTCCAGCGGATTGGCCTGGGCGGCTGGAGTGCCGGAATCGACAGAGCAGCTTGCCGGATTCTTGCTCAAGAAACATGGATGCTGATGTCGCAAAAACCAATGGGGGGCTAATGCGGAGGAGGTCTGGAGGACGCAGGTGCCGGGGCTGGGAAGAGAAGAATCCCGAGACAGCGGAACAGCCGAGCGCTCATCGACAAGATCGTGCCACCGCCATGAAACTCTGAACCACCAGCTTGGGCACCTCGTGCTGGTGCCAGGGAGGGGTGAAGGTTCGAATTTTGATTCTTCGATGGAGCCTGCTGTTTGGATCTCATCCCAGAGTGATTTCGGGCCCGTCTCGAGAACTGGGTGGCCGCTGCTCGGCAGAGCAGCGGTTCTCGGTCTGAACCTCAGCAGTACCCTCTGTGCTGGGCCATCAAGAAGAAGCGGGGGATGCGGGAATGAGATTGGGATTGGGGATCTGGGGAAGCTGCCGAAACCAACAATTCGCCATGAACGGTTCGTCGCGCGATCGAAAACGCGATGTATCGACGCAAACGGAAATTCGTGTGTCCCGGGAACAAAGCACGGCGGACTAAGACTCAAGAGCGCGTGGGTGGACTTCAAAACTGGCCTCGGTTGTCCTGCAACGACCACCGCTGGTGCCAAGCGGACGAACACGATCAGCGGCCGCGTAAGCCCCCTGAGGCGACGGCAGAAGGTGGAAGCGCCCGGAGACTGCTCTCACGTGCGTTCCATGGCTGAGAACAGCTCTGGCGGTCTGATTGATGGATCAAGACTGCTGAATCTGAGTGCGGGACAAGCAAACCCACAAAACAATCCATCTCCTGGATACACGCAACGCGTTCTAAACCGCACGGAAAAAACTTTGGGCTATCTCAGTCGGTCGCTGTGGAGCTTGGTTTAGAGTCCGGCATCCGGCTCGTCGCACCTTTGTTGGCAGCGCACGAGCTTATGTCGGCAGTGTGGGCAGTCCATGAGAGTCGGGACAAGCCGATCGCTGGCAGTGCGTAGTTCATGCGAGGCGGGTACAAGGCTGTCGATTTCGAGGGAAAGCCTCGAGAGTTCTTCTCGCCGGGCGGTGTCCAAGACCAAGAAAACCGAGGTAGGGGAGTGCCGCGTAACGAAAATGAAGGTAACCCGAGAGGCAATGCTTTGTACCTCTGTCGCTAAGGGAACACCGTTTGTGGACGGGCATGCAGGGGAAGGATCCCGAGCAGGATGTTAATCCAGCTTTGCGCGTCATGGTGGGTTTCGGCCAAAACGGACGTGCAACATCCTGATGCGCAAACGTCAGCCGGGGAGGAGATGCCCTGGGCGAGGCGTGATGAGTGGGCAGAATGGTGGATCAAGAGAGGGCAACGAAACCCAGTTTCACCTAACGATCAAGAAAGAGAGACGCAGTGTCATCGGGCGGGGGAGCTGGGTGGGACTCGGTGTCAGTCCGACTTGAGGGAGGCGGACACTCAGTCCCAGACCGGCGAACCACTGTTGCACGAAGACGTGGTATCGGGTGTCATTGATCCCTGGGATGCTCCGGATACTTGACCATATGCCAGGGAAGCTCGTTGCTGGAACCTCAAAACCACGATCCGACAAGTAATCTAACAGGGCCGTGGACTGCCGTCTAGGATTTTTGAGAGCGAACGAGCTGGCTCCTCGTGCGTGAATAGAATTTTTCCACACGGAAAACGCAATGAGCCCGGATTTCGACGCGAACCCATGTTCAAGCTTCTCGCCGCACAGTCCAGGCCCATCCAAATTGAAAAACAACAGTTATCAGCTGTTTATGATCATCAATTGCGGCAGGCACTTTGTAGCTGGCCGAGTTCCGGGCATGGGGCCGAGGTAGGGACAAAAAAGTGTGGACTGCTTCCAAAAGGAAGCAGTCCACACTTTCTGAAGGCGTCGGGAGGCAGCTTAGAGGTAAGCTGCGAATTCCTTTTCCAAAACCGGCTTCGGCTTTGCACCGATCGAGGTGGCGACATGCTCGCCATCCTTGAAGACGTATACGGCAGGGATGCTCGTGATGCCGAACTTGGCAGCGATGGCCGGGTTGTCATCAACATTGATCTTGACGACGTCAACCTTCTCTGCGTGCTCCGCGGCGATCTGCTCAAGGATCGGAGTCAGCTGGCGGCAGGGGCCGCACCATTCTGCCCAGAAGTCCACGATGACCGGCTTGGTGGCCTCGAGGACCTCAGCCTGGAAAGTAGCGTCAGTTACATCTTTGGTCTGGCTCATGGCCTGCACCTTTCGTTTTGAGTGCTTTTCCTCCGGAGAGGGAAATGAGATTAGTTGGAAACTGCGATCGCTTCCGTCGAAGCCGCGGCTTCGACATCCGCCAAGTAGTGCTCAACATCAATTGCGGCTGCACAGCCCGAGCCGGCAGCCGTGATGGCCTGACGGTAGGAAGAGTCGATGACATCGCCAGCGGCGAATACGCCGGGCAGGCTGGTCTTCGAAGTGCGGCCTTCGACTGCGATGGTGCCTTCGGAGGTCAGCTCGAGCTGACCCTTCACCAGGTCGATGCGAGGATCGTTGCCGATAGCGACGAAGATGCCCGTGACGGCTACTTCCTGCTCTTCGGAGGTCTTCAGGTTGCGCAGGCGCATGCCGGTGACCTTGGCTTCGCCGGTGATTCCGACAACCTCGGAGTCCCAGATGAATTCAATCTTCGGGTGTGCCAATGCGCGGTCGGCCATGATCTTCGAGGCACGCAGGGAATCGCGGCGGTGGACGACCGTGACCTTGGACGCGAACTTGGTCAGGAAGAGTGCTTCTTCCATGGCAGAGTCGCCACCGCCGATGACGGCGATTTCCTGCTCGCGGAAGAAGAAGCCGTCGCAGGTTGCGCACCAGGAAACACCGTGGCCGGAAAGACGCTTTTCATCCTCAAGTCCCAGTTCGCGGTATGCGGAACCGGTGGAAACGATGACTGCGTGTGCACTGTAGGTCGTGCCGTCGCCGAGCGTAACCACCTTGATGTCGCCGGTCAGGTCTACGGCCGTGACGTCGTCAAAGAGGATCTCGGCGCCGAAGCGCTCGGCCTGCTTCTGCATGTTGTCCATCAGGTCCGGACCCATGATGCCCTCTGGGAAACCTGGGAAGTTCTCCACGTCGGTGGTGTTCATGAGCTCACCGCCAGCGGTGACCGAACCGGCGATGACCAGCGGCTGCAGGTTGGCGCGGGCGGTGTAGATCGCAGAGGTGTAGCCCGATGGGCCCGAACCAATGATGATGACGTTACGGACGATGTCGTTTACTTCTGTGGCCACGAGGGAGCGAACCTTTCGTATATGCGGGCTCGATTTCCAAGACCGCGAGTAAGTGGGATCTAAGTGGCATAACAGCCGATCCAGTGGGAGTATTCCCGGTGACTAACCGCTAGGAAACGCGGAATTCACCGATCTGCAGGCCGTAGGGGCGTGATCCATTGGCGCCGGAGGCGCGGCGTGGAAGTTCGGTGACGTTCAGGAATACGTATTGGCCCCGAAGCGCCTCACCGTTTTCTCCGCTTACTGGAACGGTGACGGTTGGCCCGGTGAAGGAGCCACTGCTGAGAACCTTTGCCTCGGCCAGATCGTTGCTGTCTCCAACACGAATTTCGAATGCTCCGCCGGTACCGTTCAAGCCATCGAGCTGGATTTCTGAAATATCGGAAGGCTCTTTCAGCTCGAGAACAAACACCATATTTGGTGCGAGTCCACCGAACTGTGGAGACGTATATGAGTATGACTTGTACAAGCTGGCAGGGTTTCCATCAATGGCCTTGGCCAATGTGTTGTCGGTTTCGGCATTCAATGTCTGATTGCCTGGGACCAAACGTGAAATGTCAGCAATTTTTGGCTTGATCAGCTCAACGTTAGGGGATTCCGAACTGCCGCCCGGAGTGGATTCACTCGACTGGGCCGATGAGGTTGAAGCCACCGGCGTTGCGGGTCCGCCACCGAGTGCGTTGTAGGCAAAGACCACGGCGGCGACGAGAATCGCGCACAGGATGGCACCGACCAACAGACGCGTGGTCTTCTTGCCGCCTTCCTGCGGTTCTTCTTCCTCGTAGTCGTCGTAGGCAACCTCGGTGTAGCTTTGGGCGGCTGCCGGAAAACTGGAGGCAACGCGCTGTCCGGCATTATCCACCGGGACTCCGCGTGATTTCTGCGCGGCAGCCAAGGCGGCAGCGGAGGTGACGGCAGGCTCGGCTGCCGAATCAGCAGACGCGAAACGAGTAACCTTTGCGGCCGGCGCAACGGGGGGTGCGACGGGCGGTGCGACAGGGGCAGCGGCAGCGGGAACAGCCGGGGACACCGTGGGCGCCTGCTCGGTGGTGGAACCCACGGTCGTCGGCGGTACTACCGGCGCCGCAGGGGACGGTGCGGACTTGGCACGGCCGAAGCGATCCTTGAGGCCGGAGAACTTGTCGCCGAGGCTGATCTCGGGAAGCTTGCCCAGCACTGCAGGACGGTTCTCTTCCTGGGAACGCAGGTCTTCGTAGTACTCGGCATCGTCCTCGTACGTGACTGGCTCCTTGGAGCGGGAAACGCCGAAGATTTCGGTGCCGAGGGTGTCCGTGTAGAAGGGCTCAACGTAGGGGGCGTCCGACTGGATCACCAGGTCCAGCAGGTCGGCGGATTCGGCGAGGTTGGTCACCAGGTAGGAGCGGCCCTCGGTGATACCCAAATCAAGCACCTGCACGGCTGCGTATCGCTCGCCTGTGGCAATTTCCCGTGCGCTCATGGACAGCTGTTCGGAATTGGCCGGTGACCCGACAAGCACGCTCACCGGGCGGTTAAGCACCTGATCGATGCCCTGGAGGACCTCGTCTCCATCGGCGGAGGTCATAACCAAATCTGTGACCTGGTAGCGGCCGCCAATAACGGCTCCAGCTTCGATGGGCTGCGACACGGTTCCCTCCCGGGATTGCTTTGTGATGCCGGCACCCTCATGGATGCCCCGTTCCATCGTACCGGGGCGGGGGAAGTTTTTTTGAGTAGCACCCCGGGCGCGGGGGCCGCGCCGGGGGCTTGTCACCTGCCGGAGGCGGTCGTCAGCGACGTAGTTTTGGGATGCGCCGGGCCAACGGACCCAGGAAATTGTCCAGTTCTTCCGAGCGGGTAAAGCGAAGCAACACAATGTAGACCAGGGCCATGACGCTTCCCACAACCGCAATGGTCACGATGGCGCCGACGATGGAACTCCAAGCAAACCCCCAGCTGTAGCCACCCATGAGCCACAGCACCGCGGCACCCACCAGTCCGGACAACGTGGCCATGGCGCCGATGCGGATGTAGGTGTCGATGACCTTGGCGCTGCCGTAGTCCCCGTAGCGGCGGACAATCAGGAAGTGGGCGATCACGGCGGACAGGATGTTCGTGACCCCGTAGATCAGGGCCACGGCCCGGGCGATGTCGGTCGGCGGGAGCACCTGCACCGCACCGAACGCCAAGACGACGCACAGGACGGCAATGATCGTCTGGATCAACATCGGGGTCTTGGTGTCCTCTTCGGCGAAGAAGACGCGGATCATGAAGAAGTGGATGGACTTGAAGGGCAAGCCCAGCGTGGTCAGCAGCAGCAGCTGGCCGATGGCAGCTCCCTGCAGCATCGCGGTCGACGAGCTGCCGGCGAAGAGCCGGCCCAGGGGCCCGGCGAGCACGATGAAGGCAACCGAGGCGAAGACGATCGGCACCGCAGTGGTGCGCAGCCCGCGGGAGAGCAGGGGAGCGATGTCGTTCCGGCGGTTCTCGTGGAAGGCCTTGGTGAACTCGTTGAAGAGCATCGTCGCCAGGGTGAGCGCAAAGATCGAGTGGGGCAGCACGGTGATCAGCTGGGAGGTGTTCAGCGCGTATTCGCCCGGGATGTTGGCCCCGCCGTTGGGCAACGACAGGCGGGCCGCGGCTGCCGAGGAAACGAACTTTGAATTGACCAGCGAGGCGATGTTGCCGACCATCATGGAGCCCAAGGTCCAGGCGGCCAGCTTGCCCACATGGCGCAGACCCATGCCGCGCCAGGCGAAGTCCGGGCGCAGCTTCAGCCCGAGCCTGCGCAGCGGCCAGAACAGGACAACTGCCTGGACCACGATGCCCAGGGTGGAGCCGCCGGCCAACAGGATGGTTTGCGAGTCGGTCCAGGTTGCCAGCTGGTCGGTGCCGCCGCGGTAGGCCCCGAAGAGCGCAATGAAGGTGCCGATGGTGAAGATCTGCACGACATTGTTGGCGACCGGGGCCCACATGTAGGCGGCGAAGCGGCCGTGGGCGTTCAGCACCTGCCCGAAGACCGCATACACCCCGTAGAAGAAGACCTGCGGCAGACACCAGTACGCGAACGCGGTACCCATGGCCAGCATGGGAGCCGTCCAGTCCAGCGTCAGCGTCTTGATCAGCGGGCCGGCCAGCATGGTCAACAGCACCGTGGCCAGGCCCATCACCACGATGGTGAGGGTCACCAGCTTGGAGGTGTAGGCGGATCCGCGGTCTGACGCCTTGGAGGCCTTGATCAGCTGCGGGAACCAAGATGACGTTGAAGATGCCGCCGGCCAGGAGCATGAAGATGATCGTCGGGATGACGTTCGCCTTCTCGAAGATGTCGGCCATGGTCGTGCTCGCGCCGATGGCAACCGCCAGCAACGCGGTGCGGATGAATCCGAGCACACGCGAAACCATGGTGCCGGAGGCCATGAGGGCGTAGGCCTTTGACTGGCCACGCGACTGCTGTTCGCTTTGCGACGGCGGCACCTTGGGAGGGCTGCTGGGCATTGCGGGGTGTTTAGATACCTGGGACATAATTCGGGAGCACTTCGCGCGCTAGATCGGCGATGCGCCGTTCATTGGGGAAGGACAGGCGCTTGCCCAGATCAAGCAGGGGTACCCAGGCCACGTCAACGGCCTCGTGATCTGGATCGTTTTCGATGGTGAGTTCGCCGCCGGTGGAGCGCAGCAGGAAGTGGTGCACGGTCTTGTGGACGCGGTAATTGGTGACGGTGAACCAGTAGTCGACCGAACCCAGCGGGGCAAGGATCCGGCCGGCGATGCCGGTCTCTTCCTCGATCTCGCGCATGGCTGCTTCTTCGTTGGATTCAACGCCCTCGGGGTGTCCCTTGGGCAGGCACCATTCAAGGCGTCCGCCGCGGTTGTACCGGGCGATGATTGCGACCGGCAGCGACGGCAGCGATGTATCGATGACCACTCCACCGGCGGAAACTTCCTCCACGGTGGGCAGCGGATGATGGCCGGAACCCGTTTGCGCCTGCGCATGCGCCATTGACGCGGTCAACGGCGTGCGCTTCGGGGCGCTGGGAACTGGATGGGCCATGGAAACCACTCTATCTATCTTTTGGCACCCATAGTGGCTTGCCCCGCCCGTTGACGGCACCCGAGTCGTGCATATCGCACCTATTTCCGAGCGTGTCGGAGCTAACTGCGGATTGGGGTGTCTTCGAACGTGGCACTCTCGGGAATTTCTGGCACCCTTAAAGAACTATGCAGCAGCTTCCCTCCCGCCAGATCCTGTCCGAGATTTTGCCCGCCGTCGTCTTCGAACTGGGGCAGCGTTTCGTTGACGCCGGTTTCGAACTCTCCTTGGTCGGTGGACCGGTGCGCGACCTCTTCCTCGGCCGGGTATCACCGGACCTGGACTTCACCACAAGCGCCAGCCCCGACCAGACCCTTGCCGCCGTCGCAGGATGGGCGGATGCCACCTGGGAAGTGGGACGCGACTTCGGCACCATTGCACTGCGCAAGGGCGAGCACACCATCGAGGTGACGACCTACCGCGCCGACGCCTACGACCCGTCCTCGCGCAAGCCGATCGTCGCCTTCGGCGACAAGCTCGAGGACGACCTGTACCGCCGGGACTTCACCATGAACGCCATGGCCCTGCGGTTGCCAAGCCTTGAGCTCGTGGACCCGTACAACGGCGCGCGGGACCTGGGGGAAGGGGAAGTCCGCACCCCCGGAGCCCCGTCGATGTCGTTCTCGGACGACCCGCTGCGCATGATGCGCGCCGCCCGCTTCGCGTCCCAGCTGGGAATCACCGTGGCCAAGGACGTCCTCGAGGCCATGACGGAGATGTCCGGGCGCATCGAGATCATCTCCGCCGAACGGGTTCGCGACGAACTGGTCAAACTGATCAACGGCGTCGATCCGCGCGCCGGGATCGACCTGCTGGTGGAAACCGGACTGGCCGACCTGGTGCTGCCCGAGGTCTCCGCGCTGCGCCTGGAGATCGACGAGCACCACCGCCACAAGGACGTGTACCAGCACTCGCTGACGGTCCTGGAACAGGCCATGGGTCACGAGACGGACGCCGACGGCCCGGTCCCCGGCCCCGACTTCGTGCTGCGTTTCGCCGCGCTGATGCATGACATCGGCAAGCCGGCCACCCGGAAATTCGAACCCACCGGGGCCGTGAGCTTCAGGCACCACGACGTGGTCGGCGCCAAGCAGGTCAAGGCCCGCATGCGCGCCCTGCGCTTCGACAACGACACCATCAAGGCCGTTGCCCGCCTGGTGGAGCTGCACATGCGCTTCTACGGATACGGCGATGCCGGATGGAGCGATTCGGCGGTGCGCCGCTACGTCCACGACGCCGGGGACCTGCTGGAGCGCCTGCACAGGCTCACGCGTTCGGACGTCACAACCCGCAACCGCAAGAAGGCGGACCGGCTGGCCTTCGCCTACGACGACCTCGAGGCACGGATCACGGAGATCAGCGAAAAAGAGGAAATGGCTGCCGTGCGCCCCGACCTCAACGGCCAGCAAATCATGGAGCTGCTGGGCATCAAGCCCGGCCCCGTGGTGGGTCGCGCCTACAACTTCATGCTCGAACGCCGACTCGACGAGGGCCCCACGGAGCCGGAGGCCGCCATTGCCGCCCTGCACGCGTGGTGGGCCGAGCAGCCGGAAGCCGCACAGGAGTAACCAGGGTCAAAGCGAGGACGGGCCGCCGGCAATGTCGGCGGCCCGTCCTCGCTTTGTCAGCGAATGCTTCCCGGGGCGAAGGCCCGACGTCGACGGTTTGGCCAGGGTGTTTGGCATGCCCCCAAAATGTTCATGCCAAACTCCCTGCCGAATCGACGCGCGGTCCCCTGAGTTCCCTGCCGCAACCCCTGTTCATTCCCCAAGCGGAATGTTGAACCCTGTATCCGCATCCGCGGATCGCCTTGCACCAGCGGTGATCGCTGTTTCTTGCAGTTTGATTCCGAAACCGAATACGGCAAGGGCCGGGGCGCCGGCCCGCACCTAAAACCCGCACCTAAATGCGGTGCGAGTTCTCCGTGCAGGTCAGCGGTGAGTGCCCGACTTCTGAAGAGGCAACTCGACTCCGGAAAGCAGGAGGAACCTGTTTCGGCGCTGCGGTGGTTCTTCCAAAGCGCTTCAACTGCGCATGTTCCTCTTGTTCGATGCTGCCCGGATGGGTCCACCGCGTCGCGCCTGGACACCATCCCAGTGGGTCAGGTCAAGGCCTGCCCGAGTGCTCGAGGCCTGCAAGCCGTTCCTTGAAGGCCTCCAAGACAACGCTATGGGGTCCGGCAGCAGGAGGCCACGGATTTCACGTGTTCCGAACAACTCCGAACGGGTCCGACCGACGCCCAACAGCCCTCGATTGATACGTCAAATAGCGGGTCTCGCTGGCTATACTCGGGAGAGATCCATGCGCCACCGAGGCGCATGCCCACTGGAACGTGTCTACTGGAAGAGGTTGGCGATGCCGGAGCTGGCACAAGACCCGGCATTGAGGTCCGAGTCCTATGACGAGATCGCCAAGGACCTGCAACGGCTCCGTTTTGACGCCGGTGATATTCCCTATGCGGAAATTGTTCGCCGTATTGCTGAGCATCGCGAGCAGAACGGCGTTCCGTCTTCGGCGTCGCGCCCGGCGCGGACCACTGTCTACGACGCATTTCGTTTGGGCAGAAGCCGTGTCAACCCGACGTTGGTCGGCGAGATTGTCCGAGCCCTCGGCGTTTCCGAAGCGGACGTGGCGCTGTGGGAGGCGCGCTGTCTGCAGGCACGTAGGCAGCATGATGCCGAACCGCCAACCGTGGCACCGCTCCCCGGCGTGGAACGGATCGAAGCCAAACGAAAGCCGAAGCAGGTCACGCTTCGGGCTTCGCTCATTCTCATGATGGCGTGCGTCGGAATCAACGTCGCGGGATTCTCGATCGTTCCCTGGCTCTCTCTGCCCCTGTACCTGGACATGGTGGGCACGGCGATTGCCGCCCTCGTGTTGGGTCCGTGGTACGGCGTTGCCGTCGGACTCGCGACGAACGCGATTGGTTTGTCGATTACCGATTCCTCATCGATTTGGTTCGGGCTGGTCAACATCGTAGGCGCCTTGATCTGGGGCTACGGGGCGCGGCGGTTCCGAATGTGCCAGACATTTTCCCGCTATGTACTGCTCAATGCCATCGTCGCCGTTGCGTGCACCCTCGTGGCGACCACGCTATTGGTTCTGCTTTTCAATGGCGCCACTGGGCATGCCGCAGAGCAGACCACTGATGCGCTTGTGGACATGGGCGAGCCCCTCACTCTGGCCGTGTTCATCTCGAACCTGGTGCATTCGCTGACGGACAAAGGCCTCACGGCATTTGCTGCACTGGGAGCCATGGGTTTTGTGAGTCGTTGGTTCGAAGTACCTTTTTACGTGTCCCTGGTGGAGACCCAGCCCGACGGCCTGCTTAGGTTGGCGAACAAGTTTGACGTTCGGAAAGCCCTGGCATCCAGGGCGCATGCCCGGGCCGTTCGGGATGCGCTCTAGCCGGGAAAATCCTCATAGCGTGTGTTGAGTGAGAAGGCCCCCAACCATTGGTTGGGGGCCTTCTGGCTGCTGGCGGCACGGTTGGTCCGGGCTGCAATGGGCTGAACCATTCGCCCTGACCGGCGACGAATGATTGTTCATTCTTGCGTCCCCGACCTGGCGCTGCTGTCGAAGTAGAGAGCAGCAAAAGCCTTCCCTGAATGATTGCGGCCGGTGAATGCAATAGGAATCGATTTCCGGGAAGTACGGCATGGGTCTATCCGGCCGTCATTCGGCCATCCAAAGAATTCTTCAGAAAGTGCTAGCGCATTTGCTGGCGGGTGTGTATCGTGGAACCTGTGATTGAGAAGTCTCAATGAGACATCGCGATCGACAAGACAATATTGGCGCCGGATTCGTCTGGCATGTTCTTCCAGAAAAGGAGGTGGGAATGATGATTATTTCAATGAATTTCGCGGGCCTCTACGTGCCCCGTCATGGCTTCGGCGACTCTACCGCTCGAGCAACTTCCCCTGCCTCCGGAATGGCGCCCTGCTAGTAAAACACTAGCGATACAAAGTTCCCGAGGCTGATGAGTCACTAATCGACCAAATCCTTGAGGAACTTTCATCATGTCTACCCCGATCACCTCGATCACCTCCCCGGCTGTTCGCTCCGCTGAATTCATTTTCACCGGGCCCGAAGTGTTGCATGCTCGCACCGCGAAGGCAGTGGAACAGGTATCCTTCCGCACCTCGAAAAAGGTTGAAGGGAGGGAAACGCCGTGAACGCAAAAAACCGCAAGCCAAAGAGCCAGCTCTGGCTTCAGACGCAGTTCAACCCCGCACCGCGGGATCGAGAACTACGCAACCATCTACCGATGGACATGCAATTTCGAATCCGATGAGTGAATTAAGATCGTGCTGCTGGTGCAGCTGATCTGGAATTCAAATCACTCATTCAATTTGGAGATGCAACGTGACATTTATTGATTCCCAAAGTGCAAAGCCCGCCGGCTTCACCGGCGGGCTTTGCCGCTTAAAGAGGATGGCTGCTGCGTTCCCGTAGCAGGCAACGTCTGTGGTTAGCCAAGCAGCGAGCGCCAATGGCGGAGGAATGCGAGACCAGCGTGGTCATGGATGACGTCGCTGCCAAGTCCCAGGTCCTTGGCCGTGAGCACCGGATACGGCTTGCCGGCCGGAATGCCGTCACCCGGGCGAACATCCACGTGGCTTACCGTGTGGCCGTTCTCTGCCAGCCAATCGGCCATCGCATAATCGGTGCGGGAATCCCCGACGGTAAACCACGAGGCAGGCTCGATGCCATCCGCGGACAGCAATTCAAGGGTTCGTCGAGCGCCCAGGTCCTTGCCCAGCTCGACCGATTCAATGTCTGTGGAGATGATGGTCGGATCGACGCGGTAGTCGATGGACTCGCCGCTGTCCGGTTGACGGACGTCAAGGCGTTCAACCCCGAGGTCATGTCGCTCCATGGCCTGCATGGCAGCCGAGTCGAAGTGCTGCTGGGCATTGCGGTATTCGAGGCTGTCCGCATCGATGTGCTGCTCGACGGAGACCATGGCGCGCTTGGTCTCGTCAAAGAACATGTGCCCGTCAAAATCGGTTGCCACCAACTCGCGAATCTCATCGGCGTAGTGGAGCGGGACTGCCAACTCGTGGTCCACGTGGACGACTCCGGCACCGTCGGCATCGAAGGTGAACCAGGTGGCGCCCTTTTCACAGATCGCGTGAATCCTCAGGCTCGATGGCATGCCGGCGGCAATCATCGGCGCCATCACTTGGCGCTTGATGAACTCGTCCGAGCGTCCGGTATTGAAAACCACAGGGATTCCCGCTGCGGCCAGTTCCAACAGGAGCGAGATGATTTCCGGGGCTACGTCGCGGGTCTCCGGGGAGGCAATGGGTCCGTCGACATCGAGCAGCAAGGCAAAAGCGGGGCGAATGGGCATGGTCCCCATTCTCCCATTGTGGAGCTGCGGCGCGGAAACGATGCCCATCGTGCCGAGGCCCGGGAGGGGCCGCATGCAGGGAACATGGAGACGGAGCGCATATCTGACACGACCCAGTCGGGCGGTGGTAGCTTGAAGACTGTATTGAGGGAAGCCGCAACCACCGGTCTTGGGCAACTTCAGCGCCGGGATCCAGACAGGGGAGACCTAGGATGACAACGACGTCCGCAGCCGACATGAGTGACCTTGCCATCGCTTCGCGAGCCGTGCTCGAGCCGATTGCCGCCATTGCCCGGCGCGCGGGAATCCCCGAGGAAGCGCTCGAGCCTTACGGCAGGTACAAGGCGAAGGTCGACACGGCCTTGCTGCCCGCCACCGGGACGAAACTCGGCAAGGTCGTCCTGGTGAGCGCAATGTCGCCGACGCCGGCCGGCGAAGGAAAATCCACTGTCACCGTGGGTCTGGGCGATGCAATCGCCGCCACCGGAACCAAGACGATGATCGCGCTGCGCGAACCGTCGCTTGGCCCGATCTTCGGAATGAAGGGCGGGGCAACGGGCGGCGGATACTCGCAGGTGCTTCCCATGGACGAAATCAACATGCACTTCACCGGCGACTTCCACGCGATCACCAGCGCCAACAACCTGCTGATGGCGTTGGTCGACAACCACCTGCACCAGGGAAACGCGTTGGGCATCGACCCTCGCCGGATCACCTTCAGGCGCGTCATCGACATGAACGACCGCGCGTTGCGCAACATCATTATCGGGCTGGGCGGCCCGACCGAGGGCGTCCCGCGCGAGACAGGATTCGACATCACGGTCGCGTCCGAAGTCATGGCGGTCTTTTGCCTGGCGACGGGGCTCGCGGACCTGCGCACCCGGCTGGCCAAGATGACCATCGGGTACACCTACGACCGGGTCCCCGTCACGGTCGGCGACCTGGGGGCGGAGGGTGCCATGACGATGCTGCTGAAGGAGGCGGTGAAGCCCAACCTGGTGCAGACCATGGCCGGCACCCCGGCGCTCATCCACGGCGGCCCGTTCGCGAACATCGCCCACGGATGCAACTCCGTCATCGCCACCAACACCGCGCGCTCGCTGGCGGACGTGGTGGTCACCGAGGCGGGATTCGGCGCGGACCTCGGCGCCGAAAAGTTCATGGACATCAAGGCCCGCTTCTCCGGCGCCCACCCCGACGCGGTGGTGCTGGTGGCCACGGTCCGGGCCCTGAAGATGCATGGCGGAGTGGCCAAGGACGAGCTGAAGACGCCGAACGTGCAGGCCGTCCGCGACGGCCTGGCCAACCTGTCGCGCCATGCGCACAACATCAGGAAGTTCGGGATCCAGCCCGTCGTCGCGATCAACAAGTTCACCCTGGACACGGACGCCGAACTGGCCGTCATCACCTCCTGGGCGGCGGCCAACGGCATCGAGTGCGCGGTGGCCGACGTCTGGGGGCAGGGTGCGGCCGGCGGCGCCGACCTGGCGCAGGCGGTGCTGCGGGCCATCGAGGAGCCCGGCGACTTCGCCCCGCTCTACGAGCTGGACCTGGGCATCGAGGGAAAGATCCTCACGGTGGTCCGCGAGATCTACGGCGGCGCGGACGTGGAGTACTCCGCGGCGGCCAAGCGCATGCTCAAGCAGATCCACGAGAACGGCTGGGACAACCTGCCGGTCTGCATGGCCAAGACCCAGTACTCCTTCTCCGACGACCCGACGTTGCTGGGTGCGCCGGAGGGCTTCACGCTGCAGGTCCGCGACCTCATCCCCAAGACCGGGGCAGGCTTCATCGTGGCGGTGACCGGCGCGATCATGACCATGCCGGGGCTGCCCAAGAACCCCGCGGCGATGCGCATGGACGTCGACGAGCACGGGCAGGCCGTCGGGCTGTTCTAGGACCCGTTTTGCCGGCTTAACGACCTGTGGCGGTCCGCCCTCCGGAAGGAGGGCGGACCGCCACAGGCGTCTTGGTGACGGGGCTTAGCGCTCGATGTCGCCGCGGATGAAGGCCTCGACCTTTTCCTTGGCGATGTCGTCGTTGTACTGCTCCGGCGGGGACTTCATGAAGTAGGAGGAGGCCGAGAGGATCGGTCCGCCCACGCCGCGGTCCAGGGCGATCTTGGCGGCGCGCACTGCGTCGATGATCACGCCGGCGGAGTTCGGGGAGTCCCAGACCTCCAGCTTGTATTCCAGGGACACCGGGGCGTCGCCGAAGTTGCGGCCCTCGAGGCGCACGAAGGCCCACTTGCGGTCGTCGAGCCAGGCAACGTAGTCGGACGGGCCGATGTGCACGTCGTCGTCGGACAGCACGGCCGAGGTGTTGGAGGTGACGGCCTGGGTCTTGGAGATCTTCTTGGATTCCAGGCGGTCGCGCTCAAGCATGTTCTTGAAGTCCATGTTGCCGCCGACGTTGAGCTGGTAGGTGCGGTCCAGCGTGACGCCGCGGTCTTCGAAGAGCTTGGCCATCACGCGGTGCGTGATGGTGGCGCCGATCTGGGACTTGATGTCGTCGCCGACGATCGGGACACCGGCTGCGGTGAACTTGTCGGCCCATTCCTTGGTGCCCGCGATGAAGACCGGCAGGGCGTTGACGAAGGCCACGCCGGCGTCGATGCAGGCCTGTGCGTAGAACTTGGCTGCGGCATCCGAACCAACCGGAAGGTAGCAAACCAGGACGTCGACGTTCAGGTCCTTCAGGGTGGAAACCATGTCGACCGGCTCGGCGGAGGACTCGGTGATGGTCTCGCGGTAGTACTTGCCCAGGCCGTCGAGGGTGTGGCCGCGCTTCACGATCACGCCGGTCGCCGGGACGTCGGCGATCTTGATGGTGTTGTTCTCCGAGGCGAGGATGGCATCGGCCAGGTCCAGGCCGACCTTCTTCTCGTCGACGTCGAATGCTGCAACGAACTTCACGTCGTTGACGTGGTACTTGCCGAACTGCACGTGCATCAGACCCGGAACAGTGGCCTGGGGGTCTGCCTCACGGTAGTACTCGACACCCTGAACCAACGACGTGGCGCAGTTGCCCACGCCAACGATTGCAACCCGAATCGGATTTTCCGACACCTTGACTCCTCAAACTGTTAACTTCTGGGCAGGGGAAGACCCACCGTCCAGTTCTTTAACAATGCTAAGTGAGAAAGCCGGCCCGGTTATTCCCAGGCGGCGCCGTGACCGGTGCATGTGACGTCGGGGGAGACCCCGTGGCGGAGGGGTTCAGAGGCTTGCCAGGCGCCGCCGGAGCTTGCGCAGCGCGGCCAGCACGGGACGTGGCAGCCGGGTGCGCAGGCGGGACCGCAGGCGCTTGCGCAGGGCCGGCTCGCGCACCAGGGCAAGCTGCGATTCGCTGGTCTCCAGCTGCCCGCGACGGGCCCGCAGGGCGTAGCTTTCGAGGGCCGAGGCGAACTCCGGGCCGCGGCGGTGGAAATAGTTCTCGCGCAGCCAGGCCCGGTTGGGCGGGGAGAACTGCAGGCCCTGGGCGTCCTCGAGGGTGCCCAGCAGGCCCGATCCGCGGAACACGGTGTTGAGCATCGATTCGTTGAGTCCGAAGTCCGTGATCACCAGGACCGGCAGTCCGCGGTCGATGGCCTCCAGCGCCGCGGTGGACGAGACGGTCAGCAGCGCGGCGCCCGGGACCAGCACGGCATCCATCGAACCTGTCGCGAAATCCACGTGGCTCTCGCCCACGGCGCCGCGTGCCGCGAGGTCGTCCCACAGGGTGTCGAAGGGGAAGGCCTCGGCGTGGGTCTGCGGTTCCCCGGCCCGCGCGCGCAGCTTGACCACCACGCGCACCGAGGGGTTCAGCCGGGCGACCTTGTCCAGGGCCAGCAGGATCGCCTCGCGTTCCTCGCGCTGCACCGGGACCTTGGCCTGGGCCGCGAACACCACGGAGGTGACGGGTCCTTCCTGCGGCTGCGGGAACCCTGCGGTCCGCAGGAACGGCAGCTTGGAGACCATGACCTCCGGGCGGTGCTCGGTTTCCCGCTCCGCCAATTGCTCGAACTCGCGGGCCTCCGCATGCGAATGCACGATGAAGGCATCGCCCATGCGCCGGAACCGCCACCCCTTGGCGGTCGCCGGGTAGGCGACGCCGGGGAGCGCCGACACCAGGGCGGCCGGACGCGGCCGGTTGCCCCGGGTGCGCAGCAGCTTGGCAAAGACGTCCTTGACCACCGGGCCCGTGGCCGCGGCAAAGACCACGTCCGCGTCCAGGGACCCGAAGTCGAGCGTGGAGAGTGCCAGCACCTCGATCTCGGTCGCCTGCGAAGGGGGTGCCGAGGGCGGCGGCGTCGATCTGCTCGTCGGTGGGGACCAGCGGGGTCCGCACCAGCACCACCCTGCGGTCCCAGCCGGGGCCGAGTGCCGCGAGGGTGGTGCACGCGAGTTTCAGGTAGGAATCGGAGTCGGCGACGGCGACGATGCGGGGGCGGAAATCTGCTGTGTTCATGTCGTGAAAAACTCCAATGACGAGGATAGGTGTGCCCGCAGGGCGGGGGAGGCGGCGGGTTTCCACCAGTGCTCGGGAACGTCCTGGCCCAGGACCCGCACGCCGTTGGAACCGAGCAGCAGGCGCAGCGAGGGCAGTGCCGTGGAAGGCAGCGCGCGGACGATTTGCCCGCGGCGCAGCGAGCGCAGGCGCATTTCCACGGGAATGGTGTGTGCGTGGACCGTGGCGCTTCCCTGCGCGGCAAGCCGGGCCAGGAAGGCGCCGGATTCGCGCCGGTGCGGGAAGTAGGCGAGGGGCCCCTCGTCGGCCAGGGCGCGCAGCCAGTGGAAGTACTGCTCGGCGTCGATCAGCCCGTCGGCGGCCAGCGCCGAACCCACCACCACGGTGGGTTCGGCGATGCGCTCGGTGGCCGGCTGGGTGTTGAGCCATTCGAAGCCGTGGTGTTCCAGGTGCCCGCCGAGCTCGCGGAATTTCCGTGCGGTGTCGGCGGGCACCGGCAGGCCGGTGAAGACCAGCAGCCGGCCGGCCCGGGCCAGCGCCCGCAGCCGGAACCAGCAGGCCACGCCCGAGCGCCCGGCGTGCGGTGCCGGGGGTCGAGCGCGGGCGCACGAGCGCGGTGGGTTCGTCGCTGACCAGCGCGTCGAGGAGCCCGAGCGTGGCCATCCCGTCGTCGATGACGACGATCTCGCGCACCGCAAGGTACCCGAGCAGGGCCCGCTGCACGCGGCCGGAGAACGCGTCGCCGGTCGCCCAGCGTTGGGCGCCCGTGGAACCGGGCGCCGGCGGGGCGGAGCTGGAGGGCGCGAACTCCACGCCCTCCGGCGCCTGGGCCATGAGCGTTTGCAGGGTGGCATCGAGCATCGTGGTGCCGCCGCGCGGGTGGATGCGGCTGGTGCTGCCCAGCAGCCCGGCCCCGTGCGCCTCCACCGCGGAGAGCATCTGCAGGGGCGATTCCACCCACACCTCGGCATGGCCGAAGCGCGGCCTGGCCACCGCCGCGACGTCGAACCGGGCGGTCATCACGCGCTCCGCCGGCCGTTGGAGCCCGACGCGATCGAGCTGGCGGCGGATGAACCTGGCCGGCGGCAGCGTGCCGCGCCGTGCGGCCCGTCCCACGCGGCCGCGCAGTCCGCGGGCGGGCGCGCGGGCCGGAGCGGGGGCCGCCGGGGGCAGGGTGTTGGGCAGGCCAAGCCGGTGCAGCCGGCGCTGCTTGAAGTAGCGTCCGCGTTCGACCGGGTGGCCGCCCAGGTAGGCCTCGGCGGCCCCGTGCAGTTCCGGCAGGAGCGCGGGCTGCATGGCGTACCCCGCGGCCTCCAGGAGCGACTGCAATGTCCGGGCCCGGGGCGATCGTGCTGGACAAACATGGCGTCGACCAGGGTCAGCGGGATCCGGTTGCTGTTCTCGAACGGGGCGAGTTCCTGCAGCAGGCCGGCGGTGCCCACGGCATGCGCGGGGATGCCCAGGAGCGTGGAGCAGGTGACCAGCGCGGTGGAGAAGCAGCTGACGACCGCCAGCGGGCGCAGCTTCAGCGCCACGACCTCCGCGCCCAGCGAGGATTCGTACACCTCCAGCTCCAGCCCGATCCGCCGGGCCGCCTCCGCCAGGCGCAGCGCGGAGGTCGGGGATGCGGCGGGATGCGGCTTGAAGACGACGGTGTCGGCGCCCGCGTCGCGGGCGGCCTCCAGCATCTGTTCATGCAGCAGCTGTTCGGCCCGCTCGTCGATCAGGCCCAGGCTGTGCAGGTACTGGCCGAGCACCAGCACGCAGCGGGCGGAGTTCCGCGCCAGGGCGTCAAGGAACGGGTCCGTCGGCCTCCGCGGCCAGGGCGGCAAAGACCGTGCCGAGGTGCGCAGGGTCCATGGGCAGCAGCCGGGGCCGCGCCTCGCGCAGGAGCAGCGGGTTCCAGCCCGGGAACCAGCTGCGGGTAGGCGACACCGGCCAGCCGCTGGGTGATCGAGGGGGAGACGCGGTTGCGGGTGGGGCCGTAGGACATCAGCCCGTCCGAATGGACCAGGACGGTGGCGTCGTGGAAGATCCGGCACATGGCGATGGCGGGGTTGACCTGGATCGACTCCACCACCAACTGCAGGGTTTCGGTGCCCAGGGACCAATGCGAGCGCAGCAGCTTCTCCCACATCCCGAGCTCCTCGGAGCGCGGCTTGAATTGGTGCGGGCGGCGGGGCCAGAGCAGGGCGCCGAGGTCCACCACGCGGTCGAAGCGGGTGGCCAGCTGCGCGAAGCCCGCGGACTCGGTGATGGGCGTGGTCAGCTCCGGCACCTGCGACCCGTCGGCCAGCACCAGGATGCGCTCCCCGTCGGGCGCCGGCAGCGTGCCCGAATCGATCATGGCCGCCAGCGAGGCGACCTGGTAGGCGGTGGAGGCCATCAGCAGCTGGATCATGCGTTGCTCCGCTCCGGGTCGATGAGTGTCGCGGCGACGTCGATGGAGTCGGGCAGCAGCGGGCGCCAGCTCGGCGGCGCGTTCCGGGTCCAGCCCCGCGAAGGCCTCGCGGAGCTCGGCCTCGGGCAGGGTGCCCATGGCCGTCGCGTGACCAGGCGGTCCAGGTCCGCGGCGACCGCGGGGGACATGTTGGCTTTCCGCGAGTGGTGGTGCGCGGTGATCGCCAGGAACTGGCGGATCATCTTGGGCCAGTAGAGCGCGGCGTCGGGCTCGTCGCGCAGGATCCCGAAGGCGAGCCGGAACGCCGGGACGAAGTCGAGCTGGCGGCCTGTCGAAGATCTGCGTCAGCGAGGTGTCGATCCCGCGCCGGTAGAGGATCCCCGGGGCGTTGGTGACGGCGTAGGAGTCGCATTCCAGGTGCAGCCGCCAGATCCAGGCCCGGTCCTCGGCCGTGTGCAGGCCGTCGGGGAAGCGCAGCAGGCCGCGCTCGGCCACCCGGCGCTGGAACATGCCGGCCCAGGCGTAGGGGTAGTCGACCATGGTGGATTCGGTGTGCGGGAAGGATGGACGCCCGCGGGTCCAGGGCGACGTTGCGCAGCGCCTGCGGCGCCCGGTGCAGCACGCGGGTGCCGCCGGTGACGCGGATGTGGTCGGTGCGCACAAAGTCCACGTCGAGTTCGTCGAGGCTGCGGCTGCAGGCCGCCAGGTGTCCGGGGGCCAGCCAGTCGTCGCCGTCCAGGTAGGCGATGTGCGGCGCGGTGCTGGCCTCGAGGCCCTGGTTGCGGGCCGTGGCCAGCCCGCGCGGGGAGTCGTTGCGGATGATCCGCAATCCGGGCAGCCGGTCCCGGAAGCCCGCGGCAAGCTCGCCGGTTCCGTCGCTTGATCCGTCGTCGATCACCAGCACCTCGAGGGCGGCGGGGTCGGCGAGCTGGCGTTCAAGGCTGGCAAGGCAGTCGCGGATGAAGGATGCCTGGTCCTTGGCGGGAATGATAACGCTGATGCGGTGCGCGGTCTGCGACATTGCGTGGGGTGGATCCTTGATCGTCGGCAAAAAATCGGTGCGGTGCGGGGACGCGATGCCCGGGCGCCGGCGGGCCCGTGCGGGGATCAAACGCCGGCGGCGGGGAGGGCGGCGGCATCGGCCGGACCGTCCTCCCCGCCGTGGGGCATGCTGGCTAGGCGTCGACGCGGCGCAGGCGGGACAGCGGGGCCAGCTCGCCCGGGAAGACGCGCTTGACGCCGTCGCCCATGGCGGTTTCTCGAGGATGCGGATGTCGCGGATCAGCGCCTCGAAGCCCTTGGGCTCCAGCGAGGAGGCCTGGTCCGAGCCCCACATGGTGCGGTCAAGGGTGATGTGGCGTTCGACGGTGACGGCGCCCAGGGCGACGGCGGCCAGCGAGATCTGCAGGCCGCGCTCGTGGCCCGAGTAGCCGACCGGCACCTGGTAGCGCTCCTGCAGCGTGTTGATCATGCGCAGGTTCGCCTCTTCCGGGGGCAGCGGGTAGGTGGAGGTGGCGTGCATCAGCACCAGGTTGTCGGTGCCGAGGGTTTCCACGGCCTTGTCGATCTGTTCGATCGTGGACATGCCGGTGGAGAGGATGATCGGCTTGCCGGTCTCGGCCAGGGCGCTGCAGCAGCTCGATGTCGGTGACCGAGGCGGAGGCGACCTTGTGGGTCACGGCGCCCTGCTCCTCCATGAAGTGCACCGACGGAACGTCCCACGGGGAGGCGAAGGCGTGCAGGCCCAGCGAGGCGGCGTAGCGGATCAGTTCCTTGTACTGGGCTGCGTCGAACTCGACCTTGTAGCGGTAGTCGAGGTAGGTCATGTCGCCCCACGGGGTGGAGCGGATCTTGTCGCGCATGTCCATCGGGGTGGAGATGTCCGGGGTGCGCTTCTGGAACTTCACGGCGTTGGCGCCGGCGGCTGGCGGCCACGTCGATGAGCTGCTTGGCGATCTGCATGTCGCCGTTGTGGTTGATGCCGATCTCGCCGATCACGTAGACGGACTGGCCGGTGCCCAGCAGCTGGTTGCCGATGGCGACGGGTGCGGTTTCGAGGGTGGTGATGCTCATGGTTTCTTGCCTTTCGTGAGTTACCCGGACCGGTGCTTGTGTTTGGGTTAAGGTCACGGGGCGGTGGGTATGGAAAATCTTGGGCTGGCGGCGGGTCGCGCTCAGTTGGCCCAGGCCGGCACGGCGGTCAGGTGGCCGGGTGCCGTGGGTAGGTCGGCCGCGGTGCGGCCGGCGAGGATGAGTTCGGCGGCCTCGCGCACGGCCCCGTGCCCGCCGGGAGTGGCGAGCCGGTGCCGGGCCGCGGCATGGACTTCCTCCCGGGCGTCGGCCACGGTCAGCGGCCAGCCGACCAGGTTCATGGGGTCGAGGTCGTTGACGTCGTTGCCCAGGTAGGCGACGCGCTCCGGATCCAGGCCGCGCTCGGCCATCCAGCGCTTCAGCACCCGGGCTTTGTCGTTCACGCCCTGGGCCACGTCGATGCCGAGCTTTGTTGCCCGGGCCGTGACCACCGGGTTGGTTTCGGTGGAGAGGATCATGAGGTGGATGCCCGCCTTCTTCAGCAGGGAGATGCCCATGCCGTCGGCGCGGGAGATCGCGCACGGATTCCGTGCCGTCCTGTCCCAGGTAGGCGGTGTCCGCGGTGTGGACGCCGTCGAAGTCGGTGACAAGTGCATCAACGTCCAGGCCAAGGGCCGGGGCGGATCGCGCCAGGCGCCATTGCGCCAGTTCCAGGTCGGCCATGGTGTCGATGTCGATTCCGTGTTCCTCCGGAACCCGCGCCAGCGCGAGCGAGCCGAAGAATCGATGCCCGGCATCGAGGAAGCCCGCGGTGTCCATGACGTAGAAGGCGCCGGTTTCCCTGAAGCGCGGCTCGCGGTCCTGGCGGCGCGGGCGCCGTGCCACGTCGTGGCCGATGGCGTGTGCGGATCCGGTTTCATCGCAGGCCCAATGGAACCCGTGGTCGGGAACCACCGAGAAGCTCACGTCCGCTGCGCCGCTGGCCACCGTGGTGATGGCTGCCTGCAGGTCGGCGGGGTCGATCACCGGGGAGGTGCATTGGATGAAGATGGTGATTTGGGGGAGTACGTCCAGCGTGCCCAGGGCGTGTAACAGCACCGATTCGCTGCTTGCTGTGTCACCGGCGATCTCTGCCGGGCGGTCGATGACTGTTGCACCGTGGGCCAGGGCCTCGGCCTTGATGTCCGGGTGGTCCGTGCTGACCACGACGTCGATAACTGACGGCGTGGCAAACGCGGATTCAATGGCCCGGGCCAACAAGGTTTGGCCGCCGATCCTGCGCATGTTTTTTAGCGGGATTCCCTTGGATCCGCCCCGTGCGGGGATGATGACCAAGGTTTTCGCTTCACTGTTCGTGCTCACATCAAGGACGCTATCGAGCGCAAAACAACGCCCGACCGGCATTTAGGTTAACGGCAGGAGACAAGTGGGGAACGAAATGAAACAGGTGCCTTCAGGCCGGGGATTGCGCTGGCGGGATGGAAGAAAGAAGACGTGTCGGGTGTTGCCGCCTGCATGTGAAACGGGGGCTTGGGGCCGTGCGGGCGCTTGGCTTGCGTGGCCGGCGAAGCGGGCCGGGTACCTATGATGGATAGATCGAGTCATCCACCAAAGCAGGGAACATAGTGAGCGAAAAACCTCTGGCAGATCCGCTGGCACTGGAGAACCAGGTCTGCTTTGCTCTTTCCCTTGCCTCACGCAGCGTCATTGCCGCTTACAAGCCGGTGCTTGAGCCGCTGGGCCTGACGCACCCGCAATATTTGGTGATGCTGACGCTCTGGGAACACGAGCCACTGTCCATCAAGGAATTGAGCGGCCTGCTCCACCTGGATCCGGGAACCCTCTCTCCGTTGGTCAAGCGCATCGAGTCGCTGGGATACGTGCAGCGAAGCAGGAGCGCATCGGATGAACGCACGCTCGAAATCGTCCTGACCCAAAAAGGCAAGGACGCCCGCGAGGTTGCGCTGGAAGTCCCCAAGGAAATGATGCGGCGCCTTGACATGGATGCCCACGAACTCGCGGGGCTTCACGCGAGCATGAAGAAGGTCATTGAAGCGGCGCTGCGGGCGCCGAACTAACCCCTGGTCCATTAGGCATGAATTGCCCGCTTGCAATTAGTTGGTGCACCAATTATTGGACTACAGTTTAATTGTGACACCGGATTTCCCGGGGGTATTCAGCCAGTGCATGCCGGCTGATTCTTTACAGAAAAGACTGGAAAATCATGAGCGACAAGCGACTTCCCATCGTTGAAGACATCACCGGGCTTAGCCGGGGTTATCGCTTGCGGTGGCGCCTGCAATTTCTGGGATTCTCCATTTTTGGCCCGGCCGACCAGCTTCCGAGCCGGGATCCACGTGAACGCCTGAAAATTGATCGGGCACGCAAGGTGCTTCGCGCCCACGAGGCCCAGGGGACCCCAGCGCCCGACGAAGTCATTGAGACGGCCAGAATCAATACCGCGGAATAGACCTCATCCCGACGTTCGGGCCCGGCGCCATGCGCGACGGGCCCGAACGTCTTTAACCGCGTTCCGCGGTGCCCCGGGGTTTCCGCCGCCGTTGCCTGCTTAAGGCGGGGCGCACCAGTCCCAAGTACGCCGGTGGCATAACGTGCAGGTTGCGGGGCAAAAATCCGGCTGTTTCACCCCTCCGGCGGGTGACATTGCTCATCCGGGAACGAAATTCTGCCCCTTATACCCGATTCTTGGCATCGAATCACGCATCGCGGCGACAATCGTTTAGGTTTCTCCCTGATTCCTCGCCTATGATTACTCTCGATTCCAGCACCACGAGCAAAGGTATGGCCATGGCCCAGGACTATGACGAAGTACGACCAGACGTAGCCGAGGCGTCCGAAAAGACCCTGCAGCAGGTCCAGAGCATGGATGCGCCAACTGCCAAGAGTGTGCAGTCAGACCTTGAAGAGGTCGACCACTCCGAAGGGCAGGAACTGCCCGGTGCCATCGTTCTCGATGAGCTCGTTGTTGAGGTTATCCCGCAGGCCGAGGACGAATTCACCTGTGGTTCATGCTTCTTGGTACGCCACCGCAGCCAGATTGCTGCCGAAAAGGACGGCATGAAGTTCTGCCGCGAATGCGAAGGCTAATTTTCTAAGTTTCAACATCCCCCGGCGACCAGGCACGGGCCGGAAACGGCCGGCCTTCATCGGCGGGTTGAATCAAAGGGTCGGCACCTTGAGACCTCAAGGTGCCGGCCCTTTGTCGTATGCGGAAACAGGCCGGGCGCCTGGTTCCAATCCGGGCCTGCGAAGCCTTTGGGCAGGGGCCCGTTGGTGGCAGACTTGCGGCATAAGGAGGGCGACTCCCCGGGTGCACGCAAGCCTTTGCACCCATGGCCGTTCAGGGGATGCCCGGAGTCGCAGGCCGGAACCACAAGGAGCGCATCATGCCCGCAAAAGATGTTCTGAGTACCGAACAGATCCATGCAAACCTGCTCCAATTGCCGTTGTGGCGATATGGGCTCGGGGCGCTGCGCACCGCCTTGAAATGCGAATCCTCGGCCGCGGCGCTGTCGCTGTTTGCCGCATCGGAGAGCTGGCCCAGGACGCTAACCACCATCCCGACGTTGACTGGAGATACGACACCCTCTTCGTCACGCTCACGTCGCATGATGCCGGCGGAAAAGTGACTGCCCGGGATGCCGCGCTGGCGCGGTCGATCTCCAGCCAAGCCGCGGCATTCGGTGCCGTTGCGCGCCCGGAACTCCTGCGTACCTTGGAGATCGCCATCGACACGGACAACGCGGAAGGAATTTCAGGGACCTGGAAAACCGCGTTGGGTTACAAGGCACGGAAAGACGGAAGCCTGGCGGATCCGTTCGGGCGCGGCCCGGCGCTATGGTTCCAGGAAACGGAGACACCCAACACGAATCGATTCCACCTTGACGTCATGATCCCCTTTGCCGAAAGCGCGTCCGTTCTGGAGGCCTTGAGCGCGGACGGCGTGGCGCTCGATTATGAGCATGCGCCGATGTGGGTGCGTCGTTACCGATGCCCAGGGAAACCGGCTTTGCATCTCCACGGAGGCAGGGCGGGACCTGGGATAACGGAAGGAACCGGAGCAAACCGACATTGCGTCGGCCGCGCAAGCCGTTCCGCGGGAAGGCGCGGGTTCGGTCACAATCACGCATTCCACGACCGGGGAGGCGGGATGCTTCCGCCTGCCCGGACGGGCGATTCAAGGCCGCCTGCAGCAGCCCGTGCCGCAGTGAATCGGCAGGTCAACGTTTTGAATGGTCCCATATCGCGATCGCTCGAGTCCACCTGCGGGCTGCGCCATCGGGGAACGCGGAATGCGACATGCGATGCCCGGGGCTTGCCCGCAGACTGTCATATACGACACAAAGGTCTGGAAACGGTCGCGGTCCGGAGCCTACAATCACTGTGTCGGAAATGTGAGCCAGTGAGGTAGTGGTTCGAGGGGAACCAGATCCCACTCCTTTCCGTCGGAGGAATCGTTGCCGCTCGAACCGGAACCATTCGCCGGTCCATGCCTTGCCTTCTACACACCCGGGAACCACCATGCAGCGAACCATGTTCAAGTCCAAGATCCACCGTGCAACCGTCACCCACGCCGACCTGCACTACGTCGGATCCGTCACCGTCGATTCGGATCTCCTGGACGCGGCAAACATCCTTCCCGGCGAACTGGTTTCCATCGTCGATATCACCAACGGCGCCCGGCTGGAAACCTACACGATTGCCGGGGAACGCGGTTCGGGGGTCATCGGAATCAACGGGGCGGCCGCCCACCTGGTCAACGTGGGCGACCTTGTCATCCTCATTACCTACGCGGCCATGGACGATGCCGAGGCCCGTGCCTTCGAGCCGGCGGTGGTGCACGTGGATGCGCGCAACCGCATGGTCATGCTGGGTTCGGAACCTGCCGAGGCCGTTGTCGATGGCATGTACACCCCGCCGTTTGCGCTCTTCGCCGCCGCCGAATAGCGGGCCGGCCACGCAAAACGTGGCCAACGACGCGCTGATTACCAGTCGCTGCGGGGCTTTGGTTCGCGGCATGATGGTTCCATGGACAACACCGCAACACAGCCCTGGGTCAAGAACTACCAGCCGGGAGTCCCGGCCGAGATCGAGTTGCCGACCGAATCGCTGAGCGCAATGTTCGAGCGTTCCGTGGCCCAGGCCGGGGACAGCCCTGCCACCGAGTTCTTCGGCCGGCGCACCAGCTACCGCGAGCTCGGCGAGCAGGTGGACCGTGCGGCCGAGGGCCTGCGCAAGCTCGGCGTGAAGGCGGGGGACAGGGTCGCGCTGATCCTGCCGAACTGCCCGCAGCACGTCGTCGCGTTCTACGCGGTGCTTCGCCTGGGCGCCGTGGTCGTCGAGCACAACCCGCTCTACACCTCGCGCGAACTGCGCCACCAGTTCGAGGACCACCAGGCACGCGTTGTCATCGCCTGGGACAAGGCGGCGGCAGCCGTGCGCGAGTTCCCCAAGGACGTGCAGCTCGACCACGTGGTCTCGGTGAACCTGCTCGATGCCTTCCCGACCGTCAAGCGCCTGGCGCTGAACCTGCCGGTGAAAAAGCTGCGCGAGACCAAGGCATCGCTGACGGCACCCGCCCCGGGCACCATGTCCTGGAAGGACCTGCTGAAGTCCGAGCGCCTCGACCCGGCGCACCCGCGCCCGGACGTGATGGACCTTGCGGTCATCCAGTACACCTCCGGCACCACCGGAGCGCCGAAGGGCGCCATGCTGACCCACTACAACCTGTACGCCAACGCGCTGCAGGGCGAAGCCTGGATGGCCGGGGCCCAGGAACGCAAGGAAATCCTGTACGCGATCCTTCCGATGTTCCACGCCTTCGGCATGACGCTGTACCTGACCTTCGGCGTCAAGAAACAGGGCCTGTTGGTGCTCTTCCCGAAGTTCGACCCGGACTTGATCCTGGCGGCGATGAAGAAGTCCCCGGCCACCGTGTACTGCGCCGTGCCGCCGATCTACGAGCGCACCGCCATGGCCGCCAAGGAAAAGGGCGTCTCGCTGCGCTCGGCCAAGTACTGCATTTCCGGTGCCATGAACCTGCCCGACCACGTGGTCGAACTCTGGGAATCGGTTTCCGGCGGCCTGCTGGTGGAGGGCTACGGCATGACCGAATCCTCCCCGGTTGCCCTGGGCAACCCGTTCCACCCGACCCGCCGCGCCGGGACCATCGGCGTGCCGTTCCCCTCGACGCTGATGAAGGTCGTGGACCTGGACGATCCGGAGCCGAGGTGGAACAGGGCGAACCCGGAGAGCTGCTGATCAAGGGCCCGCAGGTGTTCCAGGGATACTGGAACAACCCGGAGGAAACCGCCAAGACCCTGACCAAGGACGGCTGGTTGCGCACGGGGGACGTGGTGACCGTCGACGCCGACGGATTCACCAAGATCGTTGACCGGGCCAAGGAATTGATCATCACCGGCGGCTTCAACGTGGCCCCGACCGAGGTCGAATCGGTGCTGCGCCTGCACCCGGCCGTCAAGGACGCGGCGGTGTTCGGCAAGCCGCTCGAACGCGGCGGGGAAATGGTGGTTGCGGCCGTCGAACTGGAACCGGGCGCAGAACTCGACGAGGAAGCCCTGCGCGAGCACTGCCGCGGCCAGCTGGCCGGGTACAAGGTTCCCAAGCGGATCGTGGCGATCGAGGACCTGCCGCGCTCGATGCTCGGCAAGATCCTGCGCAAGCAGGTCCGCGAACAGGTGGCCCCGGGGCTCTGAGGGTCGTGCTTGCACCCGTGAAATCGATGGCGACGATGCGAAAATACGGCGGCAATTCTCACGTCGTGAGAAAGCGTACGTTGCGGCTGTTTCGTGTGGCTAGGATAGCCTTTCAATTTCTTTACACCGGTACGACAATCGACCTCGAGCGGGGCCAGACGACCAGCACAAAAGTTCAAATCGACCGCATCGTCGCGCTCTCGGACGCATGGCAGGAGGGTGCTCAGCAGATGAATGATCAGAAGCGTCTGGAGTTCGCTAATGATCCGATTAACTTGCTGGCCGTTGACGGTCCAACCAATGTGTCGAAGCGCGATGGAGACGCCGCGACTTGGCTACCGCCCAATAAGTTTTCCGTTGCGACTATGCCGCCCGGCAAACCGCCGTCAAGGCCAAATACGGGCTCTGGATGACCAATGCTGAACATGATGCAATCCAACGCATCCTCACAAACCAGTGCCCGGACAAACAAGTCGCCACCATCGACGACTGAAGAATATGGGTTCCCGCGGATCCGGGAGGGGCAGTGATGATGCCGAATGGCACTGGTTCCTTAAATCGGCAAATCAAGCGGGACATATGAGTTAAATAACGCTACTGGCAAAACCCAATATGTAGAACAAAGTTCAAGCAGGTAGCCATCCAGATGGTGCGTCGATTTGGCGATTGGATACCGAGACTTAGAGACAATTAGCTGGATACCTATCCTCGGACTTCAGGCGACACTTCGGCAAATCTCAAAGCTTTCACAGCCTTTGCCCATAGACTGAACTGGAGTGAAAGGCCGCATTTTTGGACCCTGCGCTGTCGTTGTTCAGTAAACATGTCTTGGGGGAAGGCGTTTCCAAGGCTCGAGCAATTCGCTGTTATTCCAGCGGCCGATAAAATAGGAGCCTTCGCAAGCGTGTTTTTGAAAACTTTCGGCGGGTCGTTCATCGTCACGATCGTCGGGCTGGGCCTTGCGCAAATCTACAGCGGTCCAACGGCAGTCGTCCTTTCCTTGATCCTCGGCATTGCTTTGTGCAGCTCCATTATTTGGAACAAGCGTGTTGCCATCGATGAGCTCACCAACGAGCTCGCCACCATCAAATAACCAGAAACGAGGAACTCCAATGGCATTGAGCCTTCAGAAAGGTCAGTCCCTGAGCCTGACCAAAAGTACTGGCGCGGCACTCACCAAGGTCCGGTTGGGCTTGGGCTGGGACGCGGCGACGCCTACCAAGCGAGGCTTTTTCGGTGGAGTGAAGACAGTCACGGTTGATCTCGATGCATCAGCAATCTTCTTCGATGCAAATGGCAAGTCCCTCGACGCCGTCTACTTCGGCCAGTTGAAGAGCAACGACCGGTCCACACAGCACATGGGTGACAACCTGACTGGCGCAGGTGACGGCGACGATGAAGTCATCACCGTGGATCTATCAGCTGTCTCACCTTCTGTTGCCCAAATTGTTTTTGTCATCAGCAGCTACAGTGGCCAAACGTTTGATCAGGTTGCCAATGCCTTCACCCGCATCCTCGATGACTCAACCGCAAACAGCCCTGAAGTTGCTCGCTTCCAGCTGACCGACGCGGGTAACCATACTGCGATGGTCATGGCGAAGGTATCCCGAGCGAATGGTGGCTGGGTCTTCCAGGCCGTCGGTGAACGAGCCATGGGCAAAACCGTGGCAGACCTGATCCCGGCAGCTGCCAAGGCGCTCTAGGAAAGGCGACATGGCTTCTCTAACACTAAGCAAAGGCAGTAACCTTTCGCTGTCCAAGGCCGACCCTAGCCTTACCCGAGCCATGATCGGGCTTGGTTGGGATCCTAGGACTACCACGGGCGCCGCGTTCGACCTTGACGCTACGGCACTCATTGTTGGCGCCAACGGCAAGGTCCGGTCCCAAGACGACTTCATTTTCTACAATCAGTTGTCGGCAAAAGATGGATCAGTAGTCCATCAAGGAGACAACCGAACCGGGCTCGGTGACGGCGATGACGAACAGATTCTGATCGACCTGAGCCTGGTCGCAGCCGAAGTTAGTCGGATTGTGATTGCCGTTTCCATCGACCAAGCCGATGCCCGAGGTCAAAACTTCGGCCAAGTTCGTGACGCCTACTGTCGTGTACTAAATCAGGACACGGACGAAGAAATTGTCCGCTTTGACCTGAGCGAGGACGCGGCCTCGGAAACGGCCATGATCTTCAGCGAGGTCTACCGACACAACGGAGAATGGAAGTTCCGCGCGGTGGGCCAAGGCTACGCTTCGGGCCTGCACGGAATTGTAACGGACTTCGGTATTTCCTTGGAGTAATCCACAGGAGCGAACCAACCAATACCTTGAATTTTTCCTGATGCGGGAATGCCTCAAGGTGCAACCAATTACGAAGGATTTATCATGGCAGGACTAACCCTAACCAAAGGCAGCAACCTCTCGCTCACCAAGACCGATCCGGGCCTCAAGGAGGCCATTATTGGACTTGGCTGGGATCCACGAACCACCACCGGGGAAGCATTCGACCTGGACGCCTCAGCGCTCCTGCTCGGCGCGGACGGCAAGGTACGCTCGTCGGCTGATTTCATCTTCTACAACCAGCCGTCGGCGGTGGACGGATCGGTAACCCACCGTGGCGACAACCGCACCGGCGATGGCGGTGGGGACGACGAGCACATCGTGGTCGACCTCTCTGCGGTTTCCTCGGATGTTGAACGAGTGATTTTCGTGGTTTCCATCGATCAGGCCGATGAACGTCGTCAGAACTTCGGCCAAGTTCGCGGGGCCTACTGCCGGGTTGTTAATGCTGTTTCGGAGAAGGAGATCGTCCGCTTCGATTTGAGCGAGGACGCGGCCCCGGAAACAGCCATGCTTTTCAGCGAACTTTACCGCCACAACGGCGAGTGGAAGTTCCGGGCAATCGGCCAGGGGTACGCCACTGGTTTGATGGGCATCGCCACGGACTTCGGCGTACAACTGGGCTAGTACGCACTACCTATGACAGACAGCTGCGCCGGCCAGGATCTCCTGTCCGGCGCAGCTTACCTCCCCAAATCTTGACGGAAGAAGGACACTATGACTGCTCCCCTGACACCTCCGGACATGTCCGGTTCCGCACTAATGCTGCAAGCCCCGGAAGCTCCTGCAGTGGTCCAACCGGATGAGGCCCCCGGCATGGTCCCGGTCCCTGACGAACGTCGAGACGAAATCAACCGTCAGGCGACGGATTTCATAGCCGATGTTGCGATGCTTGACTCCCGAAGCCCCGACTTCGCCCAGCGCGTGGATGGTATTTCCAAACTGGGTCGCGACGAAATGCTGGCATCCGGCGGTTTCTCGAGCCGCATGTTGGAGCGCTCCAGCACATCATTGGCTGGTGCCAAGAAGGCGGGCAACGGGGCTCAGGCCTCAGTCGCTGCCACACTGGGCGACTTGAGGTCTACCGTCGAGGATTTGGCCCCGACCAACGCCGACCTCAGTGTGGGTCGTAAGATCTTGGGGTTCATTCCGGGCGGCAACAAGTTGGCAAAGTACTTCCAACGCTACGAAAGTGCCCAGACGCAGCTTGACGCCATCATCAAATCACTCATGGCCGGCCAGGACGCGCTCCTGAAGGACAACGCGGCACTCGCCAACGAAAAGGTCCAGCTCTGGGACAACATGCAGAAGCTGAGCGAGTATGCCGTTTTCGCCAAGGCAATTGACGGCGCCTGCGTAGCCAAGATCGACGAAGCGCGAATGCTTGGCCAGGACGACACCGTGCTCAAACTGGATTCCGACGTGCTCTTCCCGATCCGCCAGCGTCACCAGGACATCCTGACCCAGCTGGCTGTTTCTGTTCAGGGCTACATGGCAATGGACCTCATCCGCAAGAACAATCTTGAACTTATCAAGGGTGTTGATCGGGCACGGAGCACCACCATTGCTGCGTTGCGCACCGCCGTTATTGTTGCCGAGGCACTAGCCAACCAAAAGATGGTTCTCGACCAGATCGACGCGATAAACACGACCACCAACAACATGATCCTCAAGACCAGTGAAATGTTGAAGGACCAGACCACGCGCATTCATCAGCAGGCATCGAATTCCGGTGTGAGTGTTGAGACTCTTCAGCGAGCTTTTGACAACGTATTCCAGACCATGGACGCAATCGACACCTTCAGGTCCCAGGCTGCCAAGAGCATGGAAGGAACCGTAAGTGCTCTTGAGACCAGCTTGGAAAAGGCAAAGCCTTATCTCGAGCGTGTTCGTCAGTCCGACGGATCCTAGCACCGGCCAAATTTCAAAATGATGGTATCCCGTTTTTTCGGTTCCCTGTTCAGTGGTCCTTCCCGGGACTCCGAACAGGGAACCGACTCCGAACCACTGTCAGACAATGAGCGCATAGCGGTCTCCTTGGGTGAACTTCAAGGAACCGTGAGGCTTGCTGGTCGCGATCTTCCGACAAGCATCTCTTCACAGCTCCGGCAAATTGAAGACATTCTTGAACCGCTGCCAAAATACATGTCAGAGCACGGGGCCTCAACCGAACAGCAGGTATTGCTGGAAGCCATTATTGGCGACTACATTGCTACTCCGCTGAAGAAGTATCTTGCGGCAAGCGAGCAAGACAGGCTGGAGGGTTCCTCCGCAACCGCACTCTTTAGTGAGCAGTTGGTTCTGCTCTTCTCGACTGCCCAAGACCTAAACCTCCAAATCAGAAGTGGAGCGATCACCGAATTGGCCACCTACGCGCGATTCCTAAACGACAAATTTGAACCGTCGATGCTATCTGGAGGGTCGCTCTAATGGGAACAATGGTGGCGGGAGCGAACGCTTCCTTGACCGCAGAAAACCCTGATTTGAATAGACTGGTCGTTGGCCTTGGCTGGTCGGTGGTGGCGAGCAAGGGGCCACAGGCGGAACCCGTCGCTGCCGCAATTCTTTGTGCGCGTGACGGCAGCGCACTATCGAATGAACATATGGTGTTTTTCAATCAGCTCGCTTCGCCCGAAGGCTCGGTTGGATATTCAACCGAGGACTCGGGCGCGTTCTTGGGCGAGGAAGACCAAGAACAGATTGACGTTGATTTACCGGGCGTCCCGGAGGACGTGGCGAAGATTTGTTTCGTTGTCTATATCGACCCCGAGCTACGAGGTCCGGGCACATTCTCTACGGTTCGCGACGCGTACATCCGCGTTGCCAATACGGACAACTTCGAGCTCCTTAGATTTGATGTCCCTACCAGTGCGGCCACGAACATCAACGCGATGGTGTTTGGAGAGCTGTATCGGCATGCCAGTGGATGGAAATTCAGGGCCATTGGGCAGGGCTATTCGACGGGTCTGCGCGGGGTCGCCGCTGATTTCCGGGTAGCGCTGTAGCCGATGCAGTCGAACAAGCCTTCCGACCGAGTCGAGTTCCCATTCTTGCGTCGTCGCGTTAAGCCGGTGGCAGCCGGGACCAACTCTGGCACCGCTGCCCGACTGAGCGAATCGCCCCCACTCGATTTAAGTCGGCCCGCCGGGCGTGCCTCCTCGGCACCGGTACTGCCGGTTGCTGAGCGAGCTGCGTCTTCCGCTCCGCTCGATTTGAGTCGTCCTGCCGGGCGTGCCTCTGCAGCGCCAATATCGCCGGTTGCCGAGCGGGTCGGGTCTTCCGCCTCGCTCGATTTGAGTCGTCCCGCGGGGCGGGCTTCCTCGGCGCCAACGTCGCAGGGCGATGCCCGATCCGCGTCTTCCTCCCCACTTGACCTTTCAGGCGGGGCAAGCAGGCTTCCAAATGCGTCCCCACCATTTGCCGGCGCGCATCAGTCTCTCGGCTCCAAAAAACCCGCCGAACCACGGTCGCGGTCGGCAGCACATGATGCCGAGAAAGCCGTTGAAAAACGATTGTTCCCCGCGCCAGCTGCATTGAACCAGCATGAATTAAATTCGGCGGGCCCCATGATCCGGTTGGACGGTCGACAATCCGCGATCGGTAGCCTGCGGATCAGTGGAGCAAGCGACCTGGTCTGGGAATCCGCGAAGTTCATCACTGGTGCTTCCTCTGCGGATGGAGGTACCTCAGGGTGCACGATACCGACTCCTGGAAACCGTCCCTTGGTTTCGTTTCACGATGACGGCGCGGCAATTGCACTTCGTCATGTTCGGCTGCTGCGACGGGCACTCGTTGTCAGCGGCGATGATTCCCCACTGGCATTGAAACTCTATGGGGGAGTTTCGATTGTGGTTCGTCCCGAGCCTGGTCATCGCACTACACTGCTGATTTCGCGCGTCGGTTCGATGCTGGAGTTGCGATCAGACCCGGCTCGGATCGGAAGCAGCATCGAATCAATTTGGGAGTCGTTCGGTTTCCTCATGTCTATTTCCCACCCAGCAACCGATTAGTGATTTTCCAAAAACATGCGCCATTTTAGCTTTCTGCCTGATTCCGTTCTGGCGGAGATTTTTCATCGAGTTCCAGAAACGATGGGTCCGTCCTCCGACCCCGAATTGCTGGCAGTTGCGCTGGGAGCTACCCTTTACAGTCCTGGAACACGAACAACGTTGGCTGACGATGTGCTCAAAGCCGGGTCGCGGGGATGTTTTAGCCAAGTGCTTTGCCTGGAAGATTCGATTCCAGATAAAGAGCTGGACATGGCCGAAGAGAATGTCTTGGATGCATTGAGAACGTTGAATGCAACCCATGGTCATCAGCCCGATTCGGAATTGCCCATGCTCTTTGTTCGAGTCCGGAACCCTGACCAGATGGTGAGCCTTGCCCGCAGGGGAGGCGATGCATTGAATGTACTCACCGGATTCACACTGCCAAAATTCGAAAATGACACGGGACTAGGCCAGCGCTATTTCGATTCCCTTGCCGAGATCCACCGGTTTAGGGAAGCAGATGATGCAACGAAGAGTGCCGCGCGATTCAAGCTCATGCCGATTTTGGAGTCCCCAAGCATCATCCATGTGGAGACGCGCACGCAGACGCTGACTCGCGTCGTGGAAGTGATCAAGAAACACCGTGAAGACGTCTTGGCAGTGCGAATCGGTGCCACCGACTTTTCCAGTGTCTTCGGGCTTAGGCGGCCGCGAGAACTGACGATCTACGACGTCCAAGTGGTGGCCTCCGTCATCTCTGACATCGTCAATGTGCTCGGGCGTCCCGAGGACGGCTTGATAATTACCGGGCCGGTCTGGGAACACTTCACTCACGATGTTTCAACTGGCAGCGGTCACCATTCGGGCAACCTTGCGTCGCTGAGCCGTGAGATTCGGCTGGATCATGCAAATGGGCTTCTCGGCAAGACCGTCATCCACCCTACCCACGTGCCACTGGTCAACGCGCTATCCGTTGTCAGCCATGAGGAATTCATGGATGCGAGCGACATCGTCAACGCGGATCACGACGGCGCCATGGCTTCTAGCTACAGCAACAAAATGAATGAGATCAAGCCACATCGTGCTTGGGCGGAGAGAACACTATTGCGCGCAGCTGCATTCGGCGTCGCCGCCCCGGGAACGACATTTATCGACCTACTAGAAGCGAGTCCCCGTTGACCGAGCCAATGAACGAAAACGCGAGGGGAGCCGTGACCGCCCACTGGAAAGGGGCGTATGTCAGCGACGCGCTCGGGGTGGGAATTGCGACCGACGTCGAGTCAAGCCTTTTTGACTTGCGTGACCTCACGGGGCTTGCCCTCCGCAGGAACCCAAAGCGTGCTCATCTATTGGTCTCCAGCGTTCTCGGGAAGCATCAACCAAGCGACCCGAGTCTTGTCATAGCCGCGGGAGAACTGCTCGGGTCAATCGTTGCCGGCGCGCTGGACGGTACATCCGAACAGCGGGATTGCGGTCACCGGGAGGTTGCCGCTCTGCTGTCGGCGGCGTTGCGCCACGATCAATCCAATCGGTCGACCCAGGAAATGAACGAGTACTTCGGGTTGCTTGACGGGGCCCGTGCATTGTTGGAGCCGTTGAAGACACTGCACCCCGAGGTCGTGTCGATCGGCTACGCAGAAACCGCCACCGGTTTGGGGCGGCTTGTTGCAGGGAGCATCGGCTCCTACTACATCCACTCGACAAGGCATGTAGGAGATGGCACGGATTCGTATCGTTCCTTCGAGGAGGAACACTCGCACGCCACGTCGCATCGGATGCTTCCACATACCCCGGATGTCCTGGCAAGCGCCTCCACGATCGTTTTGGTTGACGACGAGCTCAGCACCGGGGCCACGGTCATCAACACAATCAGGGCGTTGCATTCGGCTGCGCCCCAGGCCAATTTTGTGGTTGCCTCGCTGATCGATGTCCGCGGTCCTGCGGACCGGCAACGGTTCACCGAGCTCGCGGAGGACCTGGGGACGAACATCGTTTCGGTGGCGCTGGGCTGTGGATCGGTTCTGCTTCCCGACGATGTGCTTGCGAAGGCTGCGACGCACCTGCGGGAACTCATGGCCGGGGAGCCGACGGCAGCGGAAAACGCGCTCAGCGATTTCGAGTCCCATGCCCCGGGCAGCATCGATGTCCTGCCATGCATGTACCCGGGAATGTTCCATGACAGGTACGGAAGCCCGGCGTCTGCGACTTCCAACCCCCTGGAAGGCCTGCGGTCCGTTGCGAAGTCGGTGCTGGACGTCCTGCCTCAGGAAGCCCACGGGAAGGAAATTCTTGTGCTGGGCACCGAGGAGTTCCTCCACGTGCCCCTGATGCTCTCTGACGAGCTGAGCAAGGTGGTGCCCGCCGGGACGCGGGTTCTTTTCTCATCCACCACGCGCTCACCCATCGTCCCGCTGGATCGCGGCGATTACGCGATCAACAGCGTGTTGAACTTCTCCAGCCACGACGACACCATGGACGGTCCTGGGCCGCGCCACGCATACAACATTGCCGGTGCCCGCCGGTTTGCGGCAATCATTGTCGCGCCGGAGCCCGGTACCCCACACCATGCGATGGCCGGGCCGGGTGGACTGCTGGAAGCCCTGGCGAGCGCGTCGGATCACGTGCTGGTTGTTGCCGCCGAGCGAGGCCAATCCGCGAAGGGCAGCCCGGGACGAAAGGCTTTTCCGAAGCCGCTAAGCGGCCCGGACTTCGGTTCTTACGGGGAAAATGAAGTCGCCTGGTTGTTGAAGGACCTTAGCGGCCTGACGCTGGAAGCCCCGACCGCCGATCGTGAACAGGCAGTCCAGTCCGGGGCCGCCCACTACTCCGAGTCGCTTCCGGAGGAATACGTACCTTCGCAGGATTACCTCGAGCTCTTCGACGAGGCACTCGAACGGTCCTCCGCCAAGGTGGCAACGGCCATTGGCGTGGTGTCCGAGCTGGCCCTGACGCGCCGCGGAGGCAAGCCCGTGCTTGTTTCACTCGCTCGTGCCGGAACCCCGGTCGGGATACTCATGCGTCGATGGCTGAAGACTTTTCACGACATCGATGTTCCGCACTATGCGGTGAGCATCGTGCGTGGGCGCGGCATCGACACCGTGGCAATGGAATACCTTGCCGACAAATACGGTCCGGAACGAATACTCTTTGTCGACGGATGGACAGGGAAGGGCGCGATCTCTCGCGAACTGAAATTGTCGCTCGAGAAGCTTCAGGAAACCCATGGCCTCACGTTTGATCCGGAGCTGGCCGTGTTGGCCGACCCCGGACATTGCACCACTCTTTTCGGCACCCGCGAGGACTACCTGATTCCCTCCGCGTGCCTGAATTCCACGGTTTCGGGGCTCGTTTCCCGAACGGTGCTCAACGGTGACTACATCGGCCCGGAGGATTTCCACGGTGCGAAGTTCTATTCGCAGTTGGCTGGCGCCGACCAGTCCGCACGATTCCTCGATGCAGTGACGGCGGATTTCTCCGCCGTCCGCCAGGAAGCGCAGAAGGGCGCCAGCGGACTGGCCAACAAGGAATCGACTGCAACGTGGGAGGGCTGGTCCGCCGTGCAGCGGATAGGGGATGCCTACGGGATATCCAATCCAAACCTGATCAAGCCCGGGGTGGGGGAGACGACCAGGGTTCTGCTGCGGCGGATGCCCTGGAAGGTCCTTGTCCGTCCTGAAGCCGTATCCGATCTCGGGCACATACTGCTGCTGGCCCAGCAGCGAAATGTTGAGGTGGTCGAAGTTCCCGGCCTTGAATACAGCTGTGTTGGTCTGATCAAGGCATCGGAGGTCGACGCATGAGCCTTCTTTACAGTGGCGCGTCGCCCGATTCGGCCGGACTCGCGGGTCCGCTTTCACCCTCGACCGAATTACCGGTCGCCCGGGCGCTGTTCTGCAGCGATCTTGACCGGACCCTGATCTATTCGGCGGCGGCGCTGATGCTCGATGGCGCGGACCATGACGCCCCGTCCCTCCAGGTTGCGGAAATCCTCGAGGGCCGCCCACAGTCCTATCTGACCAATGCGGCCAGCGGTCTGTTGACCCAGATCGCCGAGGCCGGCGCGTTTGTGCCAGTCACCACCCGGACGGTCGCGCAGTATCGAAGGATCCGATTCCACGGTCCAAGACCGAAGTACGCCGTAACCACCAACGGCGCCCAAATCCTGGTTGACGGGGTCCCGGACCAAGAATGGTCCGACTCGCTGGGGCATCGTGTCGCCAATGAAAGTGCGCCACTGGAGGAAATTTCCGCATACGTATTATTGCCCATCCACTCGGAGTGGATGCTGAGGCTGCGGGATGCCGAGGGGCTATTCCTCTACGCCATGGTCGAGCGAGAAAATCTGCCCGCTGAAACCCTGACTTACTTGACAGCATGGTGTGCCAGCAGGAATTGGACGGTCTCGCTTCAAGGCAGAAAGCTGTATTTCATTCCGAGCTTGATCGGCAAGGAATTTGCGGTTGCCGAGGTGGCTCGGAGAATGGGCGGCCCGCGCGTAGTGGCGGCCGGCGATTCATTGCTGGACAAGAATTTCCTGGGCACGGCATTTGCCGCGATCAGACCCTCGCATGGGGAATTGGAAGAATCGGGGTTCGAGGCCAAGGGGCTTACGGTCACGAAGAAGCGCGGCGTGTTGGCCGGCGAAGAGATAGTCCGGGCGGCCCACGGAATGGTCTTTGGCGACTCCTGAAGCCATTGGGGTGACAACGCCCACTGCGGCATCGTGGAACTTCGGGCGTGCTTGATCGACACCGGACCGAGCAGCATGCATACCGCAGTGCAATCGCGGGACGAGGCCGGCGACTGAGTCCTGCGCGGTGTGCTTCGAAAGCGAGGTTTTCGGTGAAGAACGGAACCTTGGCCACGCGATCCGAGTCGGGCGGGGCGGCCGTTCAGGCTCAGGCGAATGGCCAGGCGATGGTCATTTCCGTAGGCTCCGCCGCCCACGGCAGCACGTGCCAGATCTCGTGGGGCGGACCAACCCGGGTGCCTCCCGCCTTCTCGATCCATCCGCACACCTGGTCGTAGGCGGCAAGGATTGCGGGGAAGTCCGTTTCGGGCCCGCTGACTGTGACGCTCGCGTAGCGTCCGCCGGCCAGCCGGTAACTACGCACCGGGTCGGCCGCTTGATCGGGCGAAAGCTCGGTGATGGAATCAACCGGCAGACACACTTCGAGCGGCCCGTCCGAGTCTTCGGTGATCTCCCGGTGGAAGATCCCGAACGGCGGACCGACAACGTTCAGCCCGTTGTCCCGGGCCATGGCATGGAGCCGCTCCAGCCGATTTTCGATGCCCTCGTCCAGGTCCCTGACGGTGCAGCGCAGCATGACGGAGAGCAGGTGGCGTTCGGGTTCGAGAATGGAGGTGACGTTTTCCATGGGGTTTCCTGTCAGGTGGGCCCGCACCTGGGCGAGCAACGTGGAGATGGCATCGGTGTTGTTGCGAACCGCCGCTTCGTGCTCGAGGAGTTGGTCCAAGGCCTCTTCCGGGGAATCGGAAACGGTGGCCATGAACGCGGCAATCGCATCCAACGGCATGGCTGCGGCCCGGAGCATGGAAATGATCCGTCCTTGGCTGGATTGCTCCGGCGCGTAGTAGCGGTACCCGCTGAATTGGTCGACCAGTACGGGTACCAGCAGTCCGCGCTCGTCGTAGATGCGCAAGGCCTTGGGCGACAGCATTGTCGATTCGGCAAAGGCGCCTATGCTCAGCAGGTTTTCTCGGTTCATGCTTCCAGCCTGAACGTTGCCCCTAGGGCAGTGTCAACTTTCGTTGTTTTAGATACCTGACGTGTTGTTTGCTGTGAATGTGCAAGCGGTGGAGTCTTCCGGTTCAGCGGAAGGCCTAACGCTCGGGGAAAGTGCCTTCGTAGTCGTTCCAAGTTCCGGCCAGACCTTCCATGGCCCACAGCTGGTGTTCTTTCGATGCATAATGCTTGTCGGCAAAATCCATCACCATGTAGTGGACATGGAAACCGTCGTTCAGTGTCGCCGCGAAGTCGGAGGCCCGTTTTCTGCTCGAGAAACGGTAATAGTTTGCCTCGGATGTCGAATAAGCCTCAACGCAATCTACGGTGGTTCCGCAGACTCGGTTCGTGATCTCCACTGGATTGGTGGTGACATCGATGCCATCGCCATCGCCATCCGTCATGATCACATCAAGGGTCAGGGCACGGACGTTGTCCACGAGCGCCCACGCGGCCAGGGAAATGCAGGCAACCAGCACCGCAATGGGTAGGGCTACCAAGATTTTTACGCGACGCATGCGTCTACTATATGAGCGAGCCAACGGAAACAGGCGCAACACCAAACGGCACCGCCCAACTTCGCAAAGCAGCCCCCGGAATACTTGAAAGCGGCATCTCAGATTCGAAATTTGCTGGTCTCGCTTGAATCTCTGGCCGAGTTTTCGAGACCGGTCACCGACTTTTGACTCGAACCGTTCACAAACGGGGAGAGCATTCACGAGGACGATTCCTTCTCATTCTCAGCAACTCCAACGTGCTTGAGAAGCACCGAATCGCGTTGGTGAAGGCACCCGACGGGACTGCGTTCATGGCACTTGCCCCCGGAGCTGGTGGGGTTGCTCGGGCCCGCGACCAATCGGGATGGTCCTGAGGCGCACGTATCACCCTAGCCCGCGCCGTGGTGCGGGAAGTTGGCCAGGTGGATTTTTGCGTGGCGTTCACCTGGCGTTTTCCCCGATGTCGCCGGATCGTGAACCTCGACGCCTACCCTTGAGGCGCGGCACGGATCCCACCGTCCGCCCCATCGTTGAGAAAGTTGAATCATCACATGGTTACCTTGATAACCCTTGACATCGCGGGCACTACTGTCGACGAAGGCGGTGCGGTGTATGCATCGTTGAAGGCCGTCATCGAGGACGCGCTCTCGGTCACCATCTCGGAGGAACAGCTGCGTCCGGCTCTTGGCTCCAACAAGCGTGAGGCCATCGCCGGCTTCCTTGACACGTTCACCGGGGAAGCCGACCCCGAGGAAGTGGAACGCCTCTACGAACTGTTCCGCGCCCGCCTGACCCAGAGCTACATCGATACGCCGCCGGTCGCACTGCCGGGCGTCGCCGAGGCCATTGACAGGATGCGGGCCGCGGGCATGACCGTGGCACTGACCACCGGCTTCAGCCGCTCCATCGCCATGCTGATCCTCGACGCCATCGGGTGGACCGTGGGGCGCAGCGCCGATGACCAGGTGGACTTCGTCCTCACCTCCGACGATGTCCAGGCCGGACGTCCGTCCCCGGAAATGATCCAGGCAGCCATGGCCAGGTCCGGAGTCACCGACCCGCAGCAGGTCCTCGCAGCCGGCGACACCGAGCTGGACCTGGCCTCGGGCATGAACGCCGCCGCCAAGTACGTCATTGCCGTCACCACTGGTGCGCAAAGCGCCGAACACCTGGCCGGCTTCCCGCACACGCACGTCTGCGACGTCCGCGACCTGCCCGAACTGCTGGGCGTTCGTGCCGACGTGCTGACGGCCGTCCAGTGACCGGCGCTTCCCACTTCGATCTCGCCGTCGTCGGCGCCGGGGTCATCGGCCTCGCGCACGCGGCGCTGGCCCTCGAGCAGGGCCAGCGCGTCGTGGTCATCGAGCGAAACGACAGGCCCGTGGGCGCCTCGATCCGCAACTTCGGCCACGTCGGCATCACCACCCAGGAAGGCGAAGGCCTCGACTACGCGCTGGCCGGACGCAAGCACTGGTTGCGGCTGGCCGAACAGGCAGGTTTCTGGATTCGCGAGGCCGGGACGCTGATCGTTGCCCGCGCCGAGGACGAATGGGAGCTGCTGAACCGGTTCGCCGGGGACCGCGGCGACGCAGTTGAACTGCTGACCCCCGGGCAGGTGCGGGACGTTGCGACGATCCGCGACCCTTCCCTTGTCGGGGCCGCATTCTGCGGAAACGACCTGCGGGTGAATTCGGTGGAGGCGATCCCGTCGATCGCCAGCTGGCTCGCCGGGCAGGGCGTCGAGTTCCGGTACCGCACCCAGGTCTCCGGGATCGACTCCGGAATCGTCCAGACCAGCCGCGGCGACGTGCACGCCTCGAAGATCGTGGTCGCCGCCGGACACGACACCGACAGGCTCTTCCCCGACCTTGCGGAAGAAGCGGAAATCGAGCGTTGCCTGCTGCACATGCTGGAGGTCGATGCCCCCGAGGGAAGCCACTTTGACCCGGTGATCCTCACCGGCACCGCGGTCCTGCGCTACGGCGGACTGGCCAACTGCGACGCCGCGGACAGCATTCGTGAACGGATGCACCGGGAAAGCCCCGAGCTGATGGAGGCATTCGTCAACGTGAAGATGTCGCAGCGCCCCAACGGGAGGCTCGTGATCGGCGATACGCACGCCTACGCGCACACGCACGACCCGTTCAAGGACGAGGAGCTCGACAATTTGCTCCTGCGCGAATTCGAGCGCCTGCTCGGCGCCCCGCTGACCGTTCGCCAGCGCTGGCACGGGCAGTACGCCTTCTCCAAGAAGGAGGCCTTCTTCGTGCGGGAGCCCAAGCCCGGGGTGTTGATCGCCTGCGTGACCAACGGGACCGGCATGAGCACCGGAATGGGTTTTGCCGAGTCGGTACTCAACCGTTTCTAGGAACGGCGCCGGACCGCCAAACGCGGCGCAGGTCCGGACTCCCCGGGGTCCTGACCTGCGCAGAGTTTAACGCCACGTTCCTTCGCCGTCTTCACACAGAGCCTCGAATGCGCTTATCGTTTCCTTGACGCCGTGGGCATTGGCCACGTCTCGGAAACCCGGCCGACCAGCGGAGAGGACGTGCACCACCGCTTCGGAGGTTTCAAGGAATCGGGGTCGCCGTTCAAGGAGCAATGGCCGGAGGCCCTGCTCTTCCATGTGAGGGTCAAAACCGCTGCGACAAGGACGACGTGAGATGACAGAACGAATAGCAATCATTGGTGGCGGCATCATCGGGGTGGCCCTGGCGCGGGCCCTTGCCCAACGCCAGACCGGCGAGGTCACGCTCTTTGAAAAGGAAGACCGGCTGGCCGAGCACCAAACCGGCCACAATTCGGGGGTTGTGCATGCGGGCCTGTACTACGCGGAAGGTTCGCTCAAGGCCCGGCTATGCGCCGCGGGGCGTGTGGCAATCAAGGAATTCTGCCTGGAAAAGTCGCTGCCATACCGCGAGCTCGGAAAGCTGGTGGTGGCCCTTGACGACTCCGAACTCACGGCGCTGGCCGACATCGAGAAGCGCTCCCGCGCCAACGGGGTTCCCGGGCTCGTCAGGATCGAGGATTCCGCCAGGTTGCGCGAGATCGAACCGCATGTTGCGGGTGTGGCCGCCCTGCACTCGCCGCATACCGCGGTTGTCGACTACGCCGCGATCACCGAGGCCATGGCGCAGGACGTGCGGGCATCGGGCGGAACGATCCTGTTGGGCCAGGAAGTCACGGCACTGGAAATCGAGCGGGGTCGGGTGCGGGTCACCACCCCGGTTTCCGATGGGGTTTTCGACAGGGTCATAGCGTGTGCCGGGTTGCAATCGGACCTGGTCGCACGGATGGTCGGAGGCGACCCTTCGCCCAAGATCCTGCCCTTCCGCGGAGAATACTGGCACTTGTCGGGGGCGGCGAACCACCTGGTCAAGGGCATGGTCTACCCGGTGCCCGACCCGCGGTTCCCCTTCCTGGGTGTCCACTTCACCCGCGGCGTATATGACGACGTGCACATGGGCCCCAACGCCGTGCCGGCGCTGGCCCGCGAGGGCTACAACTGGTCCACGATCTCGCTTCGGGACACCCTGGAATCGCTGCGGTGGCCAGGTGCCCTTCCGTTGGCGAAGCGGCATTGGCGCATGGGCATCGATGAGATCGGCGGGTCACTGATCAAGTCCCTTTCCTACCGGAAGGCCCAGCGGTTCATCCCCGAGCTGAAGCCCGCGGACCTCGCGGCCAAGGCTTCAGCCGGCGTCCGGGCACAGGCCTGGGGGAGGGACGGGTCGCTGGTGGATGACTTTGCCGTCGACCAGGTGGGGCCGGTGACATTGCTGCGCAACGCACCCTCGCCCGCCGCGACCTCGAGCCTGTCCATTGCCCAATACATCCTGGAGAACTACCTGCAGGTCAACGTCCAGCTGTAGCCCAAGCCACCGGCTCAAGGGGTCTGCGGAGGAGTGGGCCGTGCGGCATGAAGCCGCAATGTGGGGTGGTGGCAGCGATGCCCCGGGGACCTCTTGCCGGAGTGCGGGCTCACCATGGGCCGCGGCCCTCCGGCGACGGCTTCAGTTCCGCCGCGCCTCGAGGGTTGCCTCGGCGACACTGTCCAACCTCGGGTGCATCTGGTCCCCATCCTCAACCACACCGGTGAGCCAGCTCAGTGCCAGCCCATCGCCGGTGTCCTCCAGGATTGCGAGGTTGTTGTCGAACCAGGGGCCCTTGATCACGTCCCAACGAAACGGGGGATTTGGCACCTTCGCGACCCGCGCCATCCAGGCCCCGAACGGGACTGCGGGTCCAAAGGCCATTGCTGCGGCAAAGTAGCGAAGGAACCGGGGAAGCGGGTTTCTGATTGGCGAACAGACCGCCTGCAGGATCCTGCTGCCGTTCTCCCGCTCGACTTCGGAGACGTAGGAGAAGTGCACGTCGCCCGAGAGGAACGTGACAGTTTGCGGGGCGGGCCCGCGTTTGCCGTCGGCGACCTCGGCGGCGAAGCGGGCCACGTCCTGAAAGCTGCGTTGGAACGCTGCCCAATGTTCAAGGTCCAAGGCCAGGCGCAACCGTTCACCGAGCCATGCCTGGCGGCGTCCTCGTTTGCCCGTGGAGAGAACTTCGTCCCAGGATTCCACGTGGTGCAGACCCATGGGCAGCAGAAACGGCAGTGACGTGCCGATCAGCAGGTGGCGGAAACCGCCCCGCATCCGCTCGTCCAGCCACGCAAGCTCCGCAGGGTCGAGCAAGCCGCGCTGCTCGGGTTCGAGCTTGCGGGCGGCCCGAGAGTCCACCACGATTAGGCGCACCTGATCCCAGTCGCGGTAGTAGCTCCACCTGTAGCTTTCAGGCACGGCATCGACGCGCTCGGCGAACGCGTCCAAGTCCGCGGTCAGATCCAATTCGCCGGGACCTGCGTGGCCGGAGATGCGCCGCCACAGCGGATCCACTGCCCGTTCCTTGGGCGAGAGGTTGCCGAGGTGTTGATAGATCCAGTACGAGCCAAGACCCGAAACGATGCGTTCGTGCCACCAACTGGTCTTCTGCATCTCTTGTTTCCAGCTCAGCGATGAGTTCCAGTCGTCGCGGATATCGTGGTCATCGAAAATCATGGCGCTGGGCAGGGTTGAGAGAAGCCAGCGGTTGGCCGGGTCCGACCAAGCCAACCGGTACAGGTGGGCGTATTCCTCAAAGTCCTTCAGCTCGGCCCCTGGCTCTTCCTTGATGTTGCGGCGCTTGCGGATGAAATCTTGCATCTCTTCGCTGGTGGAGTCCGCATAGACCTGGTCGCCGAGGAACAGCACCAAATCGGGCCAGCGGCCGTGCTCGGGCCCGGCCATGGACAGGGCATAGGCACGCATCGCGTCGATGCCGTGTGTGCGATTTCCGGATTCATCATGAGGAACACTGGTACGGCAAGAACCGAAAGCCAGCCGTGGCTTTTTGGAGGGGTCCAAGGTTACGATCATCGAATCCGGAAATCCATCATCGACGGGCCAGACGAGGGCTCCGTCCAGATGTACGGCATAGGGGCGAACGCTTCCGGTAGTCAACCCGGACACCTCAACGAGAGCGTAGTGGTGGCCGTGCGCAGCAAAGGTCATGGCCCGCCAAGCGTCCTCGCCGCAACGGACCTCGACAGTGCAGGCCGCAGCGGTTTCGACCCAAATGCTGGCGCAAGTATCGTCCACGTGACGGACCATCGGCCCGAGCAGTAGCCCAACTGCGGGCTCGGGTTGGTTGCCCGCCGCTGTGGGTCCAGTGATCATCGGTTTTCCCGCCTATGGTGGTGCCGGTGAACACAGAATGGCACATCGAAACCGATTGCCATAGACCGGTTTCCGGTCTTGGTGCTGGCGCCCGGGCAGTGGGCCCCGGGGTCTCGGTTCCGAAGCCCAGCCAAAAGCATCCGATTCGCGGGTACCCTCGGGTCGACCAGAGAAGTTGCCATCGGACCGTGGGGTGTGCGACCTTAGAAGGAAGACCCTATGACAGGGGATCCGGACGATGGGTGCCGTACCCGGTGTGCGACAAGACGGCCCTTTAGGAGACTGTCATGTCCTGGCTCGTACTTGTTATTTCCGGTGTTCTGGAGGCCGTTTGGGCCACCGCCCTGGGCAAATCCGAGGGCTTTACCCGCTTGGCCCCGTCCATCGTCTTTGTGGTGGGCTTGATCCTTAGCATGCTTGGACTTGCATACGCGATGCGGGATCTTCCGGTGGGCACCGCCTACGCGGTGTGGGTCGGAATCGGCGCGACATTGACCGTCGTTTATGCCATGGCCACGGGTGACGAATCGGTTTCGCTGCTGAAAGTGCTCTTCCTTGTCATGATTGTCGGCGGCGTGGTGGGGCTCAAGTCCCTTCACTAGAAGGCAGCTTTCCCCGGGCGGGTGTCCCGCCCCGCCCCCTTGAGAGGTTTCCAATATGGCCGGTCGGCGAATGGCGCCATTCTGCAAGACTCGTCGACGAAGGCTCTGGCGAACGTTCGAAAAATCCTCATTGACGTAGGTCCAGAACGCAGGCAGGTCCGCCGGAATCCTGGAGCCATGGGTCGGCATCGGTAGGGTTGTGGAGCATGAAGACACTTGGTGTAGATCTTGCGGCCGACCCGAAGAAAACGGCGGTTGCCGTCATCCATTGGACCGGTGAAAATGCATCACTAACTCATCTGTCTCTTGCTGTCACCGACGATGAAATTGTTGATCTTTTCGGGACAACAGACGTCACGGGAATCGATTGCCCGCTTGGCTGGCCGGAAGCGCTTCTCCCATTTCTGATTGGTCATCAACTGAACGATCCACAGACGGTGCTCGAACAGGATGGGCTGGTGGGTCGACGGCGTCTCGCCTATCGTGCCACTGACCGGTTCGTCACTGCGACCACGGGAATCAGACCACTTAGCGTCTCGGCCGATCGACTTGGACACACCGCAATGCGGTGTGCGGCAATTCAGGCGAAGATTGGGCAGGTGCACGGAACTCAGTCGCGTGACGGTGCGGGCAAATTGGCTGAGGTTTATCCAGCGGCATCGCTGAAGTTATGGGGATTCAAGGCAACCAAGTACAAGGGAACCGGTTCAGCCGAAACCTTGGCGCGGCGCGAATTGGTCGAGCAGTTGAAAGTCGAAGCTCCGTGGCTTCAGTTGGGATCACACGAAGAGAAGATGGTGGCCTCTGACGATCTCTTGGACGCGGTCATTGCTTCGCTTACTGCCCGGGCGGTGGCGGTTGCTTCGACCTATGGTGTCGATCCGTCTCTGGCCAGCAGTGCTCGCAGCGAGGGCTGGATCCATCTTCCGAGCGGTCATCTGGGGGATGTCTTTGCGCATTTCAAGCACCCATCGCAGCCGCAGGCTTGCCGGTGACTGAATCCGAGGGTTCAGCCGAAGCGAAGGAGTGACCCACTGATGAGGCACACCAGCCGGCCTTAGTCCTGCTGGTGCCCCTCCAGCCGGACGCGCATGGCGGCCAGCAGCATCGCAAGCCCGATTTCGAAGGCCTGGTTGCTGCGCACCTTCCCGCGCGGCTCGAGCTCCAGGAGCCGCCCCAGGTTTCGGGTTTCGCCCTCGGGCCGCCAGACGGCGTCGGGCGCCGCGTAGTCCAGGCCCGACCCGAGCGCGAACGCGTCGAAAAGCTGGACGAGCACCAGCACTTCGTCGTCGGGAAAACCGGCGTCGACAAGCGATGAGGCGATGGTGTCGTAGGCGGTGATGGCCTGCTGGTCGGTCACGGTGCTGGTGGCAATCAGCGGCACGACGTGCGGGTGCGAGGTGTACATGAGGCGCTCGGCACGGATGATCGACTCGATGGTCTCGTCCCAGGGCGCGTTGACGGGCAGGTCCGCCATGTAGCGGTCCGCCAGGCGTCCGCGCACCAATTCGATGATGGCCTCAAGCCCCTGGACATGGTTGTACAGGGAGGGCGGTTTGACCCCCAGCGCGCGGGCCAGGGCGTTGACCCCGAAGGGTTCCCCGGAGTCGATGAGCTCGATGGCTGCGTCGGCGATGATTTCCGCCGTGAGCACGGGGCGGTGCGGTCGGGCCATGGGGCTGCATCCTGGGGTCGGGGGCAATCGGTCGTGGGCGGGCGGTGTCCCGCCGGCTTCCCCAGCCTAGACACCGCGAGGGCGGTGCCGGGCGGGGCAATGCTGGCCGGAGAATTCCGGCAAGGGGTCTTCCCAAATGGTGTGACGGCAGTCATAATCGTTAAAACTAACACCATTAGTTTACGTGAGTGCAGCCCCCGTCGGCGCGTTCCCCGCTCGCCGTTTCCACCTCATCAGTGTCCGAATCCTGGAGAGACCCCCCATGTCCCACGCTCCCAATGCCGGCCGCATCCCGTTGCGGCTTCCCAGCGCCTCGGCCACCTTTGCCATAGCCATCGCCGGATACCTCGGGGTCAACCTGTCGCCGTACATGATCACCGCGTTGGAGGTGTCCATCGGCGTCGACTTCATCACCGCCGGGTGGATCGTCACCGGGATGCTGCTGGCCACCGCGATCGTCGGCCTGTCGGTCGCGCCGCTGTGCGCGGGGCGCTCCCGGCTCTCCGTCGCCCGCGGCGGGCTGCTTCTGGGCGCTGCTGGCATTCGGTGCGGCCGCGCTGGTCCCCAGCCCGGCGGTGATCATCGCCGGCCTGCTGATCGGCGGCGCCGGCGCGGGCGGCGCGGTTGCCGCCTCCGGCGCGGCATTCGCCGCGTTCATCAACCCCGACCGCGTTGCCGGGTTCAACGGGCTGGCCAACCGCGCGGTCATCACCGTCGTGCTTGCCGTGCTGCCGGCTGCTGGGGCTCGCCCCGTTCAACGTCTTCGGCGCACTGGCGCTGTTCTGCCTGATCGGGCTGGTGCTCAGCGCCTGGCTGCCGCAGGTGCCGGCCGCGGCGCCCGCAGGCCGCGACCGCAATCGCCGAGGCGCGTGCCGCTGCACGCCGGCCGCACTGCCGGCGGTCCGGCGACCGCCGGGTGACCATCGCCGGGTTCAGCCTGCTGGTCGTCTTCGCGCTGTGGGCCGTGACCGAGGATTCGCTGTGGGCGATGGCCGGGGTGCTCGGCGAATCGCAGGCCGGGGTGACCCCGGAGGGCCTGGGCCTGGCGCTCAGCGGAGCCACCGCCGGCGGGCTGATCGGCTCGGTGCTGCTGATGATCGTCGGCGACAAGCTCGGCCGCGCCGTGCCGCTGGCCATCCTGATGCTGCTGGGCAGCGCCCTGAAAATCGCCACCGGGTTCGCCACCGACCCCACCGCGTTCATCGTCCTGTTCATCGCCTGGAACACCGTCTACGCCGTCGCGTTCATGTACTTCGTGGCGGTGTCCGCGGCGCTCTCGGCCGACGGCCGCTGGTCCGGCCCGTTGCTGGCCGTCTACCTGGTCGGCTCCAGCCTGACCCCGATCATCGGCGCCGCCCTGCTGGCATGGCTCGGCGGCCACGGATTCACCATTTTCCTTGGCATCTCAAGCGTGCTGCTGGCCGTCCCGACGGTTGCCGTCGCGGTGCTCGCCACCCGCCTGTACCGCTCGCCGTCCGTCCGCGGCCAGCTCGAGGCATCCGCGCCGGCGCAGACGCCGGACGTCCTGGCCCAATAGGCAACCGAAACATCCACCACCGGCAATCCTTCACGCCGACTTCACCATCCAGGAGAATCCCCGCATGACCACCACGCTGTACACCAACGCCCGCATCTTCACCGCCGACACCGACCCGGACGCCGTCCTGGGCCGAGGCGCTGGTCGTCGAAAACGGGAAGATCACCTTTGCCGGAACCGCCGCCAAGGCCCTGGCCTTCGCCGGCCCCGGACGCCGAGCAGGTCGACCTCGACGGCAACCTGGTGGTTCCCGGCTTCATCGACTCGCACACCCACCTGCTGATGACCGGCGAGGCCCTGGCCAAGGTCGAACTCACCTCCGCCCGCACGATGGGGGAAATCCAGGCCCGGCTCGCCGCGGCCCGGGCCGCGGCGCCCGGGGCCGCACGCGTGCTGGGCCGCGGCTGGCTCTTCGACTCGGTTCCCGACGGCCGGCCGACGGCCGCCATGCTCGACGCGGCGGTCCCCGACGTGCCCGTCTACCTGGACAACAACGACTACCACTCCTGCTGGGTCAACGGCGCGGCGCTTGCCGAGCTGGGCATCACCCGCGAGACCCCGGACCCGCTCGGCGGGCGGATCGTGCGCGACGAAAACGGCGACGCCACGGGCCTGCTGCTGGAAACCGCCGCCCAGCAATTCGTCTGGCCGCACCTTGCCTCGGTGACCAGCGACGCCGAGCGCGATGCGGGCCTGGACAGCGTCTTCGAGGCGTACCTTGCCGCCGGGGTCACCGGCGCGGTGGACATGGCCTTCGACGAGATCGGCCTGGCCACCCTGGAGCGTGCGCTGCAGCGCCACGGCGGCCGGCTGCCCATGCGCCTGGCGGCGCACTGGTTCGTCTCCAACACCGGGGACGAGGCGGCAGAACATCGACCAGGTGCGGCGCGCGGCCGAGCTTGCGGCCCGCGACTTCGGCCCGAGCTTCCGGGTGGTCGGCGTGAAGTTCGTGTCCGACGGGGTGATCGACGCCTGCACCGCGGCCATGCACGAACCCTACTTCGACGGCAGCAACGAGGGGCCGATCTGGCCGCTGGATCAGCTCAAGCCGACCCTCGCCGCGGCGGACGCCGCGGGGCTGCAGGTCGCCGTGCACGCCATCGGCGACGCGGCAAGCACCATCGCCCTGGACGCGATCGAACACGCCATCAACCTCAACGGCCCGCGGGAGCGCCGCCACCGGATCGAGCACCTCGAGTACGCGGCGCCCGGCACCGCCGAACGCATGGCGGAGCTCGGGGTCACCGCGTCCATGCAGCCGGTGCACACCGACTCGGCGGTGCGCGAGAACTGGGACGCGATGCTCGGGGACGAGCGCACCGAACGCGGCTTCGCCTGGCCGGAGTACGAGGCCGCCGGCGCGCTGCTGGCCTTCTCCTCCGACGCGCCGACGGCGCCCCATGCGGCGCTGCCGAACCTGTACGTCGCCACGACCCGGCGTTCGGCGCTGGACCCGGCCCGCGGCGCCGTGGAGCCGGAGCTGGCCCTGCCGCTGGCCAGCGCGCTCATCCATGCCACCCGCGACTCCGCCCAATCCGTGGGCGACGGCGCCACCCACGGGCGCCTGGCCGCGGGCTACGCCGCGGACTTCGTGGTCATCGACGCGGACCCCTTCACCGAGGGCAACGACGTGCTGCTGACCGCCCGCGTGCTGCGCACCGTGGTGGCCGGGCAGGACGCCTACGACGCGGGACTCGCCGCGTCCGGCATGGCCGGCTAGCGGCCGCCACCGACCCCGAATCCGAGCCAGCCCCCGACAGAGAGAAACCCATGACGGAGACCACCGAACAGCACCGTCCCGCCACCGCGCAATGGCAGGAACCCGAACACCTGCGCTGGTCGTTCCAGCACATGGATCGAGCTCTTCCCGAGCGCAACCATCGACGCCGCCGGCCCGGCGGCGGAACTCGCCCGGCATCCGCAGGACCTGCGGGCCCTTGAGGTGCCGCTGCCCGGCGGCGTCAGCCTGAGCGTCGCCGAGATCCTGGCGCAGACCCGCACCGACGCGTGGGCGGTGCTGCACGGGGACCGGCTGGTCACCGAGGAGTACTTCGGGGCGATGGGCGCAGAGACCCGCCACCTGCTGATGTCGGTGAGCAAGTCCCTGGTCTCCTGCGTCGTCGGTTCCCTGGCCGGCTCCGGCGCCATCGACCTGGCCAGGGGAATCGAGCACTACATCCCCGAGCTGCGCGGCACCGGGTACGCGGGCGCCACCGTGCGGAACCTGCTGGACATGCGCAGCGGCGTCAGGTTCTCCGAGGAGTACCTCGACCCGGCGTCGGAGGTCGGCAACTCGACCAGTCGATCGGCTGGGCGCCGCCGGTTCCGGGAGGCCCCGCAACGCTCAAGGAATTCCTGCGGGGCCTGGAACGCGAGCGGGAACACGGCGGGCATTTCGCCTACCGCAGCTGCGAGACCGACGTGCTCGGCTGGCTCTGCGAGGAAGCCGGCGGCAAGCCGTTCGCGGAGCTGGCCTCGGAGCTGCTGTGGGCAAGGATCGGCGCCGGCAGCGACGCCTACATCGTCCAGGATGCCGCAGGGCACCGGAATGTTTGACGGCGGCATCTGCGCCACGCTGGGCGACCTGGTCCGGTTCGGGGCGATGATCCGCGACGGCGGGGTGTCGCTGACCGGGCAACGCGTGTTGGACAGGGCCTGGGTGGATGACATCTTCGCCGGGGGAGCGGACTCCCGGGAGGCATTCGCCGCGGGGGACCACGAGGAAGACATGCCCGGCGGCATGTACCGGAGCCAGTTCTGGTTCCCCTCGGGGGACCGGGACGCGGCCTTCTGCCTGGGCATCCACGGGCAGATGATCTACATCAACCGCGCAAGCGGCGTGGTCGGGGTGAAGCTCTCCTCGACGGCGCTGCCCGTGGACCCGTTCGAGGGGCCCGCGGCGGCAGCGATGTTCGGCGCGATCAACGAGCACCTCCTGGCGGCCTCCCCGACGACGGGCGACTGACGGGCGGGCGCCGGCCCTGGTGCCAAGGCCCCGGGCAGGCTCCCCGGCCGGCCGAAGCGGCGTGACGTCATGTTCGACGGTGAGCTGGCTCGTATCCCCTACACTGGGTTTCGTACCGCGGGAGCCAGTGATGCTGGCTGAGAGGGCGCCGTAAGCGCCGACCGACAGACGCCTTCCCGATACGGAGGGCGTGGAACCTGATCCGGGTCATGCCGGCGTAGGGAAGGAGCCTTCATGTCGTGCACCCTGTCCGACCACATCACCACCGACGTTGCCGTTGTCGGCGGCGGAATCGTGGGCCTCGGCATCGCGTGGGAAGCCCAGCGTGCGGGCCACCGGGTGGTGCTCATCGACCCGGCCCCCGGCACCGGCGCCACCTTTGCCGCGGCCGGCATGCTGGCGCCGGTCAGCGAGCTGCACCACCAGGAAGAAGACCTGCTGGAACTGACGCTGGCCTCCGCGGAACGCTGGCCCGGCCTTCGCCGCATCCCTGCCCGCGGGCCCGGCCGCAAGCTGCTTTTCGACCACGCCGACGCTGGTGGTGGGCGCCGACCCCGCCGATCGCCAGGCGCTGGCCGACCTGTGCGAGGCCCAGCATCGGCACGGGCCTGGAGGTCAGCCGGCTCAGCCTCCGGGAGGCCCGGGCGCACGAACCCCTGCTGTCCCCGAACCTTGCCGCGGCCTACCTGGTGCCGCGCGACCACCAGGTCGATCCGCGCGCCGTGGCCCGCGCCATCCTCGACGGCCTGCGCGGTCGCCGCCGGGGGAGACCGCGACGGCGCAGGGCGGCTGCCTGGTGAACGCCAACGCCGTCTCCCTGCTGCACGAGGATCCCGAAAACACCCACTCCCGGATCGCCGGGGTGCTGCTCGCGGACGGCCGCGAGGTCCATGCCGGGGAAGTCGTCCTGGCCAACGGGCTCGGCGCCGCACACGTGGCGGGTTGCCGCACGGCCTGCGCCTTCCGCTGCGGCCCGTGTACGGGGACATCCTGCGGCTGCGCGTGCCCGAAAACCTGCGACCGCTGACTCACCGCCACGCTGCGCGGCCAGGTCCGCGGGCTTCCCGTGTACGTGGTCCCGCGCAGCGACGGCACCGTGGTCATCGGGGCCACCTCGCGGGAGGACGGATCCGCCGGAGTCAGCGCCGGGGGAGTGCACCAACTCCTGCGGGACGCCCAGGTGCTCCTGCCCGCCGTGGCGGAGCTCGAACTGCTGGAAACCACCGCCCGGGCACGGCCGGGAACGCCGGACAACGCGCCGCTGCTGGGCCGCGTGGCCGATGCCCGCGGAACCGACATCCCCGGGCTCGTCCTCGCCACCGGGTTCTTCAGGCACGGCGTGCTGCTGACGCCGATTGCCGCCCACATCACCACCGAGTTGTTGCACGGCAGGAGCGACCCCGCGTGGGATCGTTTCCGCCCCGACCGTTTCTCACCCGCCCTTCACCCCAGGAGATTTCATGACCACCATCCACCTCAACGGCGCCACCCGACCCGCTGGTCGACGGAAGCACCGCTGTCCGACCTGGTCGCCGCGCTGACCGGCCGGACCCTGCTGCCCACCGGGCACCCGGCCGACGGCGGACAGGCTGGGCGTTGCCGTGGCGCTGAACTCGGGCATCGTCCCGCGCAGCCAGTGGTCCTCCACCGGGCTTCGGGGCAATGACGAGGTGGAAATCGTCACCGCGGTGCAGGGCGGCTGACGCCCGCCTCCGGCCCGGCCACCGGCCGCGGTCCGCCCGGCCACCACACACTTCTCCCGGAAGAAAGCAGCGCATCATGAACAACGTACTCACCCAGACCGACCCGCTGATCATCGACGGCATTGAGCTGGGATCCCGCCTGATCATGGGCACCGGCGGCGCCCCGAGCCTTGAGGGACTGGGGGCGGCGCTGGTCGCCTCCGGCACGGAACTCACCACCGTCGCCATGCGCCGATACAGCGTTCCCGGAGCCGCGACGAGCGGCGGAAGCAACCTTTTCGGCCTGCTGCTTGAGAACAACATCCGCGTCCTGCCCAACACCGCCGGATGCTTCACCGCCCGCGAGGCACTGATGACCGCGGAGCTGGGCCGCGAGGCGCTGGAAACCGACTGGGTGAAATTGGAGGTCATCGCGGACGAGCACACGCTGCTTCCCGACGCGGTTGAGCTGGTGGAGGCCACCGAGCAGCTGGTGAACCGCGGCTTCAAGGTGTTCGCGTACACCAACGACGATCCGGTGCTGGCGCTGCGCCTGGAACAGCTCGGGGTCGCCGCGGTCATGCCGCTGGGTGCGCCCATCGGCACCGGGACTGGGCATCCTGAACCCGCACAACATCGAACTGATCGTGGCACGGGCGGGGATCCCCGTGATCCTTGATGCCGGGATCGGCACTGCTTCCGATGCGGCGTTGGCCATGGAATTGGGGTGCGACGCGGTGTTGCTGGCCTCCGCCGTGACCCGCGCCCAGGACCCGGTTCGCATGGCCGAGGCCTTCAAGCACGCGGTTATCGGCGGCCGGTTGGCCGCCCTCGCCGGACGCATTCCCAAGCGCGAGCACGCCCTGGCTTCCTCCGCCATGGAGGGGCGCGTTCGCCTGTAGGTTTTTTCCGGGCAGCCGATCGACGCAATAATGCAATTTGCGACGATCATCAATGTTCTTTTGTAACCAAACGTGTACAGAAAATTATCGCTTTTGTGAGCGGAATATCTAACGATTTATTAACGTCGTAAACAATCATGATGTTGGTCCGCAAAAACACCAATGGAATCGAGAATCAATGACAAGCCGTTCTGTCCATAATGAAATTATTGAACTGCCTCCACTGGTGGAGCCCGGGCCGCCACTCTCGTCGGAGGACCTCGAAAGATACTCCCGGCACGCGCTGATTCCACAGATCGGGCTCGAGGGACAACGGCGGCTGCGCAATGCCAAGGTACTGGTCATCGGGGCCGGCGGGCTGGGGTCCCCGGCGCTGCTCTACCTCGCGGCGGCGGGCGTGGGAACCCTCGGGATCGTTGACGACGACTCCGTGGAACTGAGCAACCTGCAACGCCAGGTCATCCACGGAATTAGCGACATCGGACGCAGCAAACTGGAGTCGGCCAGGGACTCCATCGCCGGAACTCAACCCCGGGGTCGAGGTCCGGTTGCACCACGTCCGGCTGGACTCCACCAACGTGCTGGAAATTTTCGCGGACTACGACGTCATCCTGGACGGCGCGGACAACTTTGCCACCAGGTACCTGGTCAATGACGCGGCGGCATTGCTGGGCAAACCGTATGTCTGGGGTTCCATCCTCCGCTTTGACGGCCAGGTGAGCGTTTTCTGGGACAAATTCGGGCCCAACTACCGGGACCTGTATCCGGATCCGCCGGCCCCGGGCGAGGTTCCTTCCTGCGCCGAGGGCGGCGTCTTCGGGATGCTGTGCGCATCCATCGGGGCCATGATGGTCACCGAGGCCGTCAAGCTCATCACCGGTGTCGGCGAAACGCTGCTGGGCAGATTGCTGGTTTTCGACGCGCTTTCCTCGCGCTGGCGCGAGCTGCGCATTGCCAAGGACCCGGAATCGGAGCCCATCACCGAACTTGTCGACTACGAAACCTTCTGCGGGCTCGCCGAAACGGCCGGCCAGGCTGCCGCGAACGACGCCCTGATCAGCGTCGACGAGCTGGCCGCCAGACTGGCCAGAAGGGAGGCAGGGGAGGACGACTTTGTCTTGGTCGACGTGCGCGAACCTGTGGAGTTCGAGATCGCCCGCATCCCCGGATCCGTGCTGGTCCCGCTGGGTGGCATCAAGGACGGGACGTCGCTGGGGCGGGTTCCCGCGGGACGTTCCGCTGATCCTGCACTGCAAGGCCGGCGTACGTTCCGGCCAGGCCTTGGAAACCCTGGCAGCGGCCGGCTACGGCGGCGTTCTGCACCTCGAGGGCGGGATCGACGCCTGGCAGCTGGGTTTCCCCGCAGCGGACAGGTAGGGCCTTGCCCGTTTTCGGGGTGGCCTTGAGACAGGCAACCGACGACGGGTGCGGCCCCCAAAACGGGATGACCCGGTCAGTTCCGCACCGTTTCGGGGAAATATTTCCCTCCCCGTTCCTCTTGCGCATGGCCCTCTTTTGGGCAACTCTGGGAGAGTTGATGGCAGTTTCCCCGGGGAGAAGTAGTGGATCACTACCAGTGCCTGGGAGTCGGGCGTTCCGCGTCCCCCAACCAGATCGAGTCCGCCGCACGGCTGGCATTGTTGCGCCATGGCGCCGATGCGGAGCTAACCGAGCGGATCATGGACGCTTGGTACGTTGTGGGAGACCCGGATCGTAGGTTCGACTACGATTTCTGGTTGCTGACCCACCCGTCACCCGCGGGGGCCTACGCAGCGGTCGAACACGGGGCTGCCCCGCAACGGATTCCCGAACCCGATGTACCGCGGGTGCCCGGGCAGCGACGCGCACCTTTGCCGTTGCCGCCCGTGGGAAGCCGTCCATCCCCGCCGGTCGGGCTTCCCCCTGCCGCCGCATCGACGGGCTCGGTGCCGCAGCTAGGCACGACGCGGTCGTCCTGGCGGGAAGGAGACCCGGACCCCGGGAATTGGGTCGGACCCGGATTCAACCTGCCGCGCCTGCTGGTTCTTCTTGGGCTGGCGGCCGTGACGATGGGTCTGGCGATGATCCTGGTGGCCTCGGCACCGTCGACCGGCATGCTGCTGGTCAATGCAATGTGTTGGCTGGGTTTCATCCTGATCGGCCGCCTGTGGCCGCGGGCGCATATCCCCAACGGGCATCACCGCAACAGGTGAACTTGGATCCTGCACTTGGTCCGCACAATCCGCGGGGAAAACGGCCGCAGGCGCGTGCGTCCCCGGGGGCAGACAGCGCCCTGGAACGCGGCTAGGCTGGGCCGCAACACCGGCAAGCCGACGCGCAACGCACTGCATTAGCGAGAGGACCACGGCCATGGGCTACACGCACAGCATCACCGTTCCACTGGAGTGGGAGGAGGCAGTGGTCCGCACCAAGGAGGCCCTGGGACGCCAAGGCCTCGGTGTGCTCACCGAGATCGATGTGTGCGCCGACCTGACGGCCGAGATCAGCGGGGAATCGGCCGACAGGATCGGCGACTACCTGATACTGGGGACCTGGAACCCGCATCTGGCGAATCGGGGACTGCTCACCGAACTCGAACTTGGCGCGCTGCTGCCATTCAACGTGGTGGTCCGCAGGGCCCGGGGCGCGACCGAGACGACGATAGAAGCCATCGACGCGCTGGTCCTGGCGGGTATCAGCGGCAACCCGGCCATTCGCGAGATCGCCGACGATGCGGACACCCGGTTGAAGGCGGCGCTTGAGCGGGTGCGGGCCGGCTGAGCCCTCGCCTCGAAGCCGACACCTGCGGGCCAATGAACGTAGACCCTGTTCGGGGTCACCGTTCATGGCGGTCCTGCGACGAAACATTCCATGCCGGGGAGGGGCTCGCGGCTAGGATTGGCCCATGAACGACGTGATGACGCTGCGCTTCCTGGCTGCCCCGACCGATGTCTCCGAGGACGGCGTCACGGTCCAGGCCGGACGCGTGCTCGAATGGATCGACAAGGCGGGGTACGCCTGCGCCGTCGGCTACAGCGGCGGCTATTGCGTGACCGCATACGTCGGGAACGTGCACTTCACACGGCCCATTGAAAACGGAGACCTGATCGAGGTCACCGCACGCATCGTCTACACCGGGCGCAGCAGCATGCAGGTGGTTGTCACCGTCGACGCCGCCGACGTGCGCGAACGCATCTTCCGCCCGGCCATGGACTGCATCCTGGTTTTTGTCGCGATGGACGAAGACCGCAGACCCAAGCAGATCCCGCACTTTGAGCCGGCCGACGCCGAAACTGCGCAACTGGGATCGGACGCCTCCGAACGCATTGCCGGGCGGGCCGCGATCCGCGATGCCATGTTCGGCCAGTCCTACACGGATGCGGGCACCACTCCGCGGGAGACCTTCAGGTTCCTGGCCGCCCCGACGGACGTGAACTGGGGTGGGAACGCGCACGGCGGGATCGTCATGCGCTGGATCGACGAGGTGGCCCGGGCCTGTGCCATGGGCTGGTGCGGGAAGGACGCGGTGGCCGTCTATTCCGGGGGCATCCACTTCCTGACCCCGATCCACATCGGCGACATCGTCGAACTCGAGGCCCGGCTGATCCACACCGGACCGCACTCCATGCACATCGTCGTCCACGTGCGGGCGAAGGACCCGAGCGGGACGCAGTGGCGGGACACCACCCAATGCATGACCATCTTTGTCACCCGGGACGACTCGGGACACGCTTCCGAGGTGCCGCAACTGGTGCTCCGCAGCGACGAGGACATCCGGCTCGACGAACACGCACTGGACCTGGTCCGCCGGCGGGCCGAGCTGGCACCCCTGCGCTTTGCCAAGGCGAGAGGGTACTAAGCGCCGTAGGAACATTGTGGCGCCGTCCTCGGGCAGCGCCACAGGCGTTCGGTTGGAGCCTATGGCCGGTCGACCAACTAGGCTGAAATCCATGAGCCACACCCCTACCCAAGGCCCCCCGAAACCACGCGTTGGCCCGGTGCGCATCACCGTGCCGAGCCGCAGCGACGCGTTCCTGCGCAAATTCACCGAGGTCATTGGCGGGCCGCTGGGCAGGCATTCGAGCCCCGGGCGCATCAGCCCGGGCTTCTTCACCGTCGAACGCGTGCTGATCATCCTCACGGTGGTCGCCGCGCTGCTGGCCGTGGCCTCGAAGAACGCCTGCCGCATGAACGGCTGGGGCGGCACCAACTCCTACGAGTGGGCCTGCTACTCGGACTGGACCGCGCTTTTCCACGCCCGAGGGTTCGCCGAGAACCCCTTTGCCCCGTTCGCCACGGGGGCCGAGTTCGAGTACCCGGTGCTCATGTCGGTGGTGGCCTCGCTGACCGCCGCGCTGATCCCCGCGGGGGAGTATGACAGGGCGCTGGCATTCTTCGACGTGAATTTCCTGCTGATGGTGGGCCTCTGGATGGTGGTGGTGATCGCCACGGCACGCACCGCCGGGCGCCGTCCCTGGGACGCGGCGATGGTCGCGCTGGGACCGGGCATCATCCTGGCCGCAAGCATCAACTGGGACATGTGGGCCGTGGCCTTCCTGGCCCTGGCGATGCTCGCGTGGTCGCGCCAAAACACCTTCCTGGCCGGGGTGCTGATCGGGCTGGGCACAGCCATGAAACTCTTCCCCATACTCTTCTTCGGCGCGGTGATAGTGCTGGCCATCCGCACCGGGCGCTACAGGCCGCTGTGGGTGTCCCTGGGCGGGGCGGCCCTGTCTTGGACGGCCGTCAACCTGCCCTTCGCGGTGGTGAACTTCGACGCATGGAAGCACTTCTTCACCTTCACCGAGGACCGCGGCGCCGGGCTCTCCTCCTTCTGGCACATCTGGAACGTCACCGCGGCGGTGGTCCCGGGCATGGCCACGCTCGAGGCCAGTGCCATCAACGTGCTGGCCATGGGACTCTTTGTGGCCAGCTGCGCGGCAATCCTCTACCTGGGGTTGCGCGCGCCGGTGGCCCCGCGCTTGAGCCAACTGGTGTTCCTGATCGTGGCGTCGTTCGTCATGTTCAACAAGGTCTACTCGCCGCAGTTTGTGGTGTGGCTGATCCCGCTGGCCGCCCTGGCCTGGCCCAAGTGGAAGGACTTCCTCATTTGGCAGCTCTTCGAAGTGCTGCACTTCTGGGCCATCTGGATGTACCTCTACGCCTCCACCGCGGACATCAAGCCGTCCAACACGTTCCCCGCTTCCTTCTACGTCATGGCCGTGCTGGCCCACATGGTGGCCACCGGCTACCTGATGTACCGGGTCAGTGAATCCATGTTCAGGCCGGAACTGGATCCGGTGCGCAGGGTGGGGCAGTTCGACCCGCAGGCCGGCGCCTTTGCCGGTGCGCCGGACAAGTTTGTCCTGGGAGCACGCCGTGGCGTTTGATGCGGCGGTCATCGGCGCCGGCCCCAATGGGCTGGCCGCCGCGCTGACCCTGGCCCGGGCCGGGCTGGAGGTCAGGCTCATCGAGCGGAATCCCGGTGTCGGAGGCGCCGCGAGGACCCGGGAACTCGGCTACCCCGGTGCCGTGCACGACCTCGGCTCGGCGGTGCACCCGATGTCCCTGGTCTCCCCGTTCTTTGAGAGCATCGGGTTGCGCCGGCACGTGGACTTTACCGTCCCGGAGATCTCCTTTGCCCACCCGCTGGCCGACGGCCGGGCCGGCATCGCCTGGCGCGACCTGGACCGGACGGTGGCGGGCCTGGGCGCCGAGGGCCCCGGCTACCGGCGGATTCTTGGCCCCGTGGCCGAGCGCATGGAAGCCACGGCGGACATGCTACTGCACCCGCTGCTGCGCCTTCCCAGGCACCCCGGCGCGCTGGCGGCCTTCGGGCTGCGCGCGGCCCAACTCATGGTCCCGCGGCTCGGCACCGGGGAGCTGGCGGCCGCGATGATTGCCGGCTGCGGCGCCCACACCGCCGGCGGCGGACGCGGGCCCTCGGCAACCGGTGCCGGCCTCTTCCTGGCCGCCGCCGCGCACTCGGCCGGGTGGCCGATCCCGCGCGGCGGATCCCAGTCCATCTCCGACGCGCTCGCGAACATGTTCACCGAGGCCGGCGGCAGCATCGAGCTGGACACCGAGGTCAGGGACCTGGCGCAGATCCCTGAAAAGACGGTGCTCTTTGACACCTCGCCGGAGTCCATGGCGCGGATCGCCGGTGCCCGGTTGCCGGAGAAGTATGCCAAGCGGCTCACCGGAACGCGCCGGGCCCCCGGGTCCTGCGTCGTCCACTACGTGCTCAACGCCCCGGTCCCGTGGGCCAACGCCGAACTTGCCGATGCGGGAACCGTGCACCTGGGCGGGACCGCCGCACAGATCGGCCGCGGGGAACGCCGGGCGCGCACCGTCGCATCCGGCGCGCCCTACGTCATCGTTTCCCAGCCCAGCCGCTTCGACCCGAGCCGCGCCCCGGAGGGCAAACACGTGCTGTGGGCCTACTGCCACGTACCGAACGGTGACCCGAGCGACATGACGGCGGCGATCGGCAGGCAGCTGGAGGCCGTCGCCCCCGGCTTCACCGACACCGTCGAATACTCGGAGGCCGTCACGGCCCCGGGCCTGCAGGCGCAGAACCCCAACCTGGTGGGCGGGGACATTTCCGGCGGCATGACGGACATGCTCGGCATGCTGGTGCGCCCGGTGTTCTCGGCCGACGCGTGGGCCACCCCGGCCAAGGGGCTCTACCTGGCGTCGAGCTCCACCCCGCCGGGTCCGGCCGTCCACGGCATGAACGGCCACCTCGCCGCTCTTAGCGCGCTGCGCCGCGAGTTCGGTATCCGGGCGTAGGTGCCACGCTTCCGCGAGGTGAAAGCATAGGGATACTCCCATACGGCCGGATGCATGCATGCAGTTGGCATACCTTGACCTGAAGAATCAGTGCGGTACTGGAAGTTTCAGGGGTACGGGCCACTTCGTGTTGTCTGTGCCATGCCTGATGGAGTTGAACGGTGCCATCCTGCGGGCAGAAACCACTGGCAATGACGGTGTTCCCGTGCGGCGCGCACCGAACCCTTTGGTTGCCGGAGCGGATCAGGACCGGAGGATGGCGGGCCTGCAGCGGGTGCCGCCGGGGATCGACGCACCCACGACGGAGGGCCAGAATAGGGGCATGACATCCCACGCCGATCGGGGCCGCGCGCTGTTCGAGCAGCGGGTCTGGGCTGACGCCTTCACTGAACTTGCGACTGCCGACGAGCGATCCTTGCTGGGCGCGTCCGATCTGGAGCGTCTTGCAACCGCAGCACTTCTTGTGGGCCGGCTGGACGAGAGTGTCGCAGGCTGGGAACGTGCGTATCTTGCCCACGAGAGTGGGGGAGACCTGAGGAGAGCAGTCATGTGCGCGTTCTGGCTGGCGTTCGTGCTCCTCAACCACGGCGACCTCGCCCGTGGTGGCGGCTGGATACATCGTGCCGAGCGACTGCTTGACAGTGTCGGGATCGACTGCGTCGAAGAGGGCTACGTCGTCTACGCCGCTGCGCTGCGGCGCGTGTTCCAAGGAGATCCTGCGGGTGCCGAAGCCGGATTCAGTAATGCGGCTTCGTTTGGAGACCGTTTCGGCAACCGGGAGCTGGCGGCGCTCGCCCGGGTGGGCCACGGGCGGTGCCTGATCCACACCGGTGACATCCCCGGGGGCATGACTCTACTCGACGAGGCCATGGCGACCGTCTCGCCGGCCGTCGTCTCCCCGGGGGCAATGGGAGACCTGTACTGCACCGTGATCGATGGCTGCCAAGAGGCGTTCGACGTCCGGCGGGCCCAAGAGTGGACGGAAGCATTGAGCCGATGGTGCGACGACCAGCCCGGGCTGGTCCTCTACCGGGGCCAATGTCTGATCCATCGAGCCGAGCTCATGCTTCTGTCGGGATTGTGGTCGCAGGCGCTCCTCGAGGTACAACGTGCCTGCGACCGCCTCTCCCGGCCCCGAAGCGAACCCGTTCTCGGGGCCGCATACTACGTCCGGGCCGAGTTGCACCGGTTGCGCGGCGAGGAACCCGAGGCCGAGGCGGCCTACCGGCAGGCGCGCATCTGGGGACGCGAGCCGCAACCCGGGCTGGCGGAGCTGCGGCTCGCCCAGGGCCACGTTGCGGAAGCCTATGCCGCCCTCCGCCGCGGTCTTCAAGAAGCCGGTGCCGATCCGGTGGCGCGTGCACGACTGCTGGGGCCATATGTCAACGTCGCGCTGGTCTCCGGCGCGATCGAGGCTGCTCGCTCCGGCGCGGATGAGCTCTCGACCATAGCCGGCAGCTGGGACAGCCCCTACCTCGGTGCGGTGTCCGCGTATGCCACCGGCTCGGTGCTACTCGCCGAGGGTGACCCTGCGCAGGCGCTGACGCACTTGCGCAGAGCCCGGGCAGCATGGGTCGAGCTGGAGTTGGCGTACGAAGCCGCGCGTACCCGTATCCTGATCGGGAGAGCATGCCGGGACCTGGGCGATTCGGCGACAGCCGACCTGGAACTGGACGCCGCACACTCCGAACTCACCCGACTGGGGGCCGCCCAGGACGCCGCGCCAGTGCGCTCCCGCGTACGCGGCGACGGGTTGTCCAGTCGTGAGTTGGAGGTGCTGCAGCAGCTGGCGACCGGAAAGACGAACCGGGCCATCGCATCGCGGTTGTTCGTGTCGGAGAAGACCGTTGCCACGCACGTCAGCAGCATCCTGCGCAAACTCGGGGTCGAATCCCGGGCCGCGGCGACGGCCTACGCGTACCAGCATCACCTGCTGTAGGCCTTCCCGGCACGCCTGTGAGCCGTCCTTGCGCCACCGGGCCAGCCGCACCATCGGGAGTTTGACCGATACCGCACTCGCAGAAGTACGCAGATTGACCGATGCGGCGCGGTCACGGTCGGTGGTTGGCTTGATGTACCCCAACCAACCGATACAAGGGAACACTCCGATGAAGACGAATCATGAGGCACCCGGTTCCGCGAATCACGCGGAAATTGCTCCCCCGGCGGCCTGGGACGAAATCGCGGCCGGGTACGCCAGGTTCGTGGCACCCGGGGAGCAGCTCTTCTCGAGCGAGGCACTGCGCCTGGTCGGGCTCACCCGCGGGGAGGCTTTCTTGGACGTCGCCGCGGGCCCGGGCGGCCTCGCCCTGGCCGCCGCGCGGCTCGGCGCGAGCGTACTCGCCACAGACTGGGCACCGGCAATGGTCTCGCAGTTCCAGGCGCGGATCCGCGCCGAAAAGCTCCACAACGCCGAAGCCCGGGTCATGGATGCGCACGCGTTGACCGTGGCAGACGACTCCTATGACGTGACTGGTTCCCAGTTCGGTGTGATGCTGGTTCCCGACCAGCCATTGGCCCTGCGTGAAATGGTGAGGGTGACCAAGCCCGGCGGTCGGGTCCTCATCGTGGCCTACGGGTCCCCGACCGAGTTCGAGGCGTTGCAGTTCTTCATCTCGGCCCTTCGTACCGTCGTGCCCGCCTTCGAGGGACTGCCGGAACCTCCGCCGTTGGAGTTCCAGGTATCGGATCCGGGCGTCCTGCGCGACCGGCTCACAACGGCCGGGCTGGGCGCGGTCGAGGTGGACACCTCGTTTCGGGAGCGGGTCGAATTCGACTCGGGTTCGGCATGCTGGAAGTGGATGTGCCACAGTAACCCGGTCGTCGGAATGATCCTCAGCGAGGTGTCGGAGGGGGAACAGGCAGTCGTGCGGGACGTCCTCGACGGGATGATCCGGGAACGGGCGGCGGACGGGCCGTTCGCCGTCCTGACCGCGCCCCTGAACATCGGGTGGGGTCACAAGCCGGTGCCGCGATGAGCAGATCGATCCTGGCCGTGGATACCGGTACTGCGGCGGGAGTACCGCAACGAGGCCGGTCGGTTTCTGTTCGCCGTCGATGAGGACGAATCCCGGCTCGCGATGGGGCAACCGGTGTGCGTGTGCTGCAGGAACGCATGCCGAACGCCACCGACCGGGCGACCTGCGGCAGCGCGACTGCCCAGACGGTGTCGATCGAGCCGAGGACTCAGGTCGTTGCTGCAACCGGACTCAACCGTTCGGTGGATCCGGTGAGCACCGGAGCGGCGCTACGCTGGAGCTGTGAAGACCAGCAACCCCGATGACCTGACAAGCCCCGGCAACACCCTTGCGGATGCCGACCAGCTGCCGGCCTCGGCCGGGGACCTGGTGCTTCGGGTGTTGCGCGTGGGGCTCCACGTGGGCTTCGCCGCGCTGCTTGGCGTCGGGCTGGTCCGCATGCTGGTCTCCGAGGAATCGCTGGGCCGGCGGCTGCTGGCGATCATCCTCACCGGCCTGCTGGCGGCCCTGTACCTGGTCGGGACCATCGCCGAAAAACGCCACTTCGGCGGCCGTGCTCCAAGCACCGTGCAATGGGCCAAATGGTGGCTCGGCGGGGTGGTGGTGCTCTGGCTGCTGCTGATGTACCTGAATGCCGACTACTCCTGGCTGGCGTTCCCGCTCTTCTTCCTGCACCTGCACATCCTGGGCCCCCGGCACTCGCTGATCGCCGTGACCCTGCTGACCGCCGTGGTGATCGGCGCCGGCGCCTTCCACTCGGGCTCGCTGAGCGCACCCCAGGTGATCGGGCCGGTGGTCGGCGCGATCTTCGCCGTGGTCATGGGCATGGCCTACCGGGCGCTGTACACCGAGGGCGTGAACCAGCGCCGCGCGCTCATTGAATTGCGGGCCACCCGGGCGGCGCTCGCGGAGGAACAGCACCGCGCCGGCACCCTGTCCGAACGCACCCGGCTGGCCCGCGAAATCCACGACACCCTGGCCCAGGGCTTCTCCAGCATCGTGCTGGTCTCCCGCTCGGCCAGCGCCGCGCTGGCCGCGGGGGACACCGCGGCGGCCGCCGAGCGCCTTGAAACCATCGGCGCCACGGCCGCGGAAAACCTGGCCGAGGCCCGCGACTTCGTCCGCGACCTCACCGGCGAGGAGACGGGGGCCCAGGGACTGGCCGGGCGCTTGCGCAGGCTGTGCGCCTCCACCGAACGCACGGCGGAGGCGGCGGGCCAGGGCTTCGAGGTTGTCTTCAAGCAGGACGGCCCGGCCGTGGCCCTGCCGTCCCCCGTCTCCGCCGCGCTGTGGCGCGCGGCCCAGTGCGGGTTGGCCAACGTCGCCTCCCATGCCCGGGCATCGCACGCGGTGCTCAGCCTGGGCTACCTGCCCGACGCCGTCACGCTTGACGTGTTCGACGACGGCAGGGGCATGGACCTGGACGAACTTCCCCGCGAGCCGCGGGCGGACGGCACCGGATTCGGCCTGGCCGGCCTGCGCGAGCGCCTGGCGTTGCTGGACGGCACCCTGGACATCGAGTCGGCCCCGGGCGAGGGCACGGTTCTGGCCGTGCGCATCCCCTGGAACGGAACGGAAAGAGAGAACCATGCCTGAACTGAAGATCCTGCTGGTCGATGACCACCCGGTGGTGCGTGCCGGCCTGCGCGCGGTGCTCACCGAACAGGGCGGGCTCACCGTGCTGGCCGAGGCCTCCGACGGAGCGGCGGCGCTGGCCCAGCTGGCGCGCCTTGAAACGCTGGGCCAGCGCGTCGACGTGGTGCTGATGGACCTGCAGATGGACGGCATGGACGGGGTCACCGCCACCTCCCGGATCCGCGCGCAGGACGGGCCGCCGGTGCTGATCCTCACCACCTACGACTCGGACGCGGACATCCGTGCGGCGCTGGATGCGGGGGCCGCCGGCTACCTGCTCAAGGATGCCCCGCTGGCCGACGTGCTTGCCGCCGTCGAGTCGGCGGCCAAGGGTGAACAGGTGCTTTCCGCCGGCATTGCCGCCCGGATTACCCCGGAGGCGCGCGCCAACAACACCGACCTGAGCCCGCGCGAACTCGAGCTGCTGCAGCTGCTGGCCCGCGGGCAGAGCAACAAGGAAATTGCCCAGGAACTGTTCATCTCCCAGTCGACGGTCAAGACCCACCTGATCCACATCTACGACAAGCTCGGCGTGGACAACCGCACCGCCGCCATCGACAGGGCGCGCGGCAACCGGCTGATCCGCTAGCCTCGAGTGCGGCCATGGCGCGGGCAATCGGCACCGTGGCATGCGAGGATGTGGGCATGTGCTCAACCGTCTTGTGGACGATCAACCACGCCGCCTACACGCCGGGGTTCCGTGACTGGACCCGCGGGCGGCTCGGCGTGGAGCCCCGGGTGAGCCCGCTGCGGATCGACGCCCCGGAGCTGGTCGGCAGGACGGCCGTCGCCTTCACGCTGCCGTTGAACATGTGCGATTGCGGCTCGGCCGTCGGATACGGCGAAGGGAAATTGCGATCCGATGTGCCCGGTCCGGAGGATTACGCGGCCTGGCTCCGGGAACTGCCCGGGCACGCCCGTTTCACCAGCCGGGTCTGCGTCGTGCGCACCTGGAATCCCGAGGGAACCGTTCGTCCCGGCAACACCGAAAGGATCGGTGTTTCGGAGCTCGATGCCGCGGGCATCCTGATGCTTCCGGAGGAAACCCTCCTGGCCGTGGACTTCCCCGTCATGACGGGTTGGTAGGGCCCTCCGGCGCCGGCTGATCCGATTGGCGCAGGATGCGCATGCGGCAGGCGAGAAACTCAACCGCTCGATCTTCCGCTTGTCGGCCAGCTTCACGATCACGAGCACAAAGATGCCCATGGTGAGCGCCGACAGCAGCAGGCTGCCCAGATTTCCTTCGGTTGCGTTGACGTCAACCAAACCGATGGCACCCATGGCAAAGATGACCGAGTTGTTGATGACGTGCAGGGCAATGGCGGCTTCGAGTCCGCCGGTCCGCCAAGCCAGCCAGCCCGCCACGAGCGCAAACAGCGCCACATCGAGCTGTCCGTAGATGTCGTACATGGTGCCCGAACACAAAGAACGGGATGGGCAACAGGATCGCGAATGCCGGGTGGCGCAGCCAGCCGCCAATGAGCTGCATGAAGTAGCCGCGGAAGACGTACTCTTCGGCGGCAGCCTGGAACGGCACCAGCAGGATGGTCAGCAGCAGGAGCGTCCACATGTCCGGGCCCGAAAAATCGGGTTCAAAAGGGAATCCCTGGATCAGGTCCAGCGCCGTTGATATTCCGAAACTGAGCACCAGGACGCCGAAAGCGACGGCCATGCAGATTCCAAGCCAGCCCCAGCGCATGGTTCCGCGCACCGAGGTCAGCATCCCCACCTTCTGGAAATTCATGATGCGCGTGGCCCAGAACAGTGCGGGGATCATGAGGATCAGCGAGAGCATGGTGAACGCAAAGGTCAGCGGATCGCTCATGTCCATGCTTTCCAGCGCGTCAAGCGACTCTTCCATCGAGCTTTCCAGCGAGGGGCTGCCGAGGGTGGCAATGAGCAAGGCCAGCATCACCAGGAAAGTCAGGCCGATGTATAGCCCGAGCGCGATCAGGCCGACCACAACGGGTTTCCACCAGCGGTACACGGGGTACGTCCGTGCGAGCCGGTGGTACGGCAGGGGTTCTGCCGGCGGAAGCTCGACCGGCTGGTACACGGGGTACATGTTGCCGGGGTGCGGTGCTCCTCCGGGCGGAACCGGGAACTGGGGATAGCTGCTCATACGACCATTCTTTATCAGGGGCGCACTTTAATTCGTGGACCCAAAGGAGGATCTTTGTGCCTGATCAGCGCGGGAAATGGTTGGTCCTTTTGGCCGATGCCCCGGGACGGGCGCCGTCGGTAGCATTGGATAAATGACCACCGACATCGTTGCTGTACCCACGGCCCTCAGCGCTGCGAACCATTTGGGAGCATTCGTGGCGGTTGCTCGTGGGGATCGTTTCCGGTGTCGTCGGCTTTTTCCTGTTCTACGAGTCGTATTTCGCGGACCCGACCACCGACGCTAACCACATGGACCTGCTGATTCTGCTCGATGTGGTCTGTGGCATCGCGACAATCCTGCTCTACCCCTTGCGACACCGCTATCCGGTGCCGGTGGTTGCGGCAATCGTGGTCCTATCGACCTTCTCGGTCTTGTCCGCAGGGATTTGCGCGATGGCCGTCGTCTCCTTGGCCACGCGACGCAAACCATATGAGATCGCCGGAATCTCGCTCCTCCTCGCGGTCTGTTCGATTATGGGTGACAAATTGTTGCCGGCGCCGGAACCCATCACGTGGTGGGAAATCTCTGATCTTCAACACGCTCTTCATTTGCGTCATGGTGCTTACCGGGCTCTATATCGGAGGACGTCGGCAGTTGCTTCAGAGCCTGCGCGACCAGGCCCGTAGCGCGGAACGCGAGAATCAGGCACACATCCATACGGCCCGGGCGGATGAGCGAACCCGGATCGCACGGGAAATGCATGATGTCCTGGCACACCGGCTCTCGCTGGTTGCCTTGCACGCGGGTGCCTTGGAGTACCGGACCGACCTTTCCACCGAGACCACCCGCGAAACTGCGACGGTGATCAGGGAGAACGCACACCTGGCCCTGGGCGAATTGCGCGAGGTGCTGGGCATGCTGCGCGACCCCAACACGCTGTTTGCCGATGAGGATGCCAGGCCGCAGCCGACGATGGGGCAGCTTCGGGAGCTGCTGGAACAGAGCCGTTCCGTGGGCACTGAGGTGAACCTGGCGATGAGCCCCGGGTTCGAGGAACGCTTGGCGCTGCTGCCGGAATCCACCGGACGACACCTCTACCGGGTCATCCAGGAAGCGCTGACCAACGCCCTGCGGCACGCCCCGGGCGCCGAGGTCGAGCTGTGCCTGGCGGGAAAGCCCGGGCGGAAGGTCCACGTTCAACTGAGCAACCACCCTGCCCACGACCCGATGCGATCCCGGGACAGAGGCCGCAGGCTTCGATGCCGTGTTCCGGACTGGGCCTGACGGGGCTGCAGGAACGCGTGCGACTGGCCGGTGGCGACCTTGCCGTCGAGCGCAGGACAACGGAAAGTTTGTGTTGAAGGCATGGATGCCATGGCAGAAGTAACGCAGCGCGTCAGGGTGCTGCTGGTCGATGACGAAAACCTGGTGCGCGTGGGGCTGCGGATGATCCTGGAGGGCGACCCGGGGATCGAAATCGTGGGGGAGTGCTCCGACGGGATCGAGGCCATCGCCGCGGTCAAGAGGTCTGGACCCGGACCTGGTCCTCATGGATATCCGCATGCCGCGCATGGACGGGATCACCGCCAGCCAGCGGCTCCTCGAACAGCATCCGGACCTCAAGATCCTGGTGCTCACCACCTTCGACGTCGATGAAATGGTGTTCACCGCGCTCAAGATGGGCGTCAGCGGGTTCCTGCTCAAGGACACGGTGCCCGCCGAATTGGTCAGTGCGATCCACGCGGTGGCCGGGGGACGGACCATGCTCTCCGAATCGGTGACCCGCACGCTGATCGACGCCGCAGGTTCAACCCCGCCGAACGCCCGGCGCCACGGCGCGCTGGAAAAACTGGGCCAGCTCACCGAGCGCGAACGCGAAATCGCCACCGCCATCGCCCGCGGGCTGTCGAACTCCGAGATCGCCGAGCAGCTCTTCATCAGCCTGTCCACCGTCAAGACCCACATCGGCCGGGTGCTGGAGAAGCTGGATGCGGAGAACCGCGTGCAGGTGGCGATCTGCGTGTATGAATCGGAAACGACCTAGCGCGGGTCGGCAGTGGCGGGACCGCAGGATCCTCCCATTTGGGTTATGTGGTCCTGGATCTGAGTCCGAAAGGTTTCCTCAAATAAGGCAACATTCCAACAACTCCCGCACAAGTGAGGGCTTCCGCGCCACATGGCAGAATGCGCCTTTCTTCGGATGCAAAGTTACTCGAGTGCCGGTTCCGTGATGATCGTTTCCCCGGGGCATACGTAGCAGTCCGCCACGCGTTGTTCGCCGCCACCATATTTTCGTTCGCCCGTTGGGTGGCCCATTGTCTTCCGCCATGGGCTACCCAACGGGCAAACACTATTCGTCATCGGCGAACCGGTGTACCGACGTTGCCGGGGGTACCCTGCGCTGGCGCTGTTCCAAGTCCATGCCCTGGTGGTCCTGGAAGCCGGCATCGTGATCACGTCAACCGACCAGCGGCAACGCGAAGAAACCTCAGGAGCCCAGCCAGCCCCTATGATCTCGACTTTCGTGTTCAGTACTGATTCACTTTTGGTTCTTCCAGGTGATCCGAGCCGGAATTGGACCGTTGATGAACTCGGCGACCCAGCATCGCGTAGCTGGCAGCGCTGGTCAGTCCTCCAGCCAGCCAGGAGAAGTCCCACCCGCCAAGCGCCGTAGCTATAGGGCCCTGCATCTGCGGCACCATTCCGTACATGAAGAGCCATGTAGCGACAACGCCGAGCAGGAGGGATGTAATTCCGGCCCAATTCACGACAGGCAGTTTGCGATCATCGGGAGCCGCGAACAGGCGGTCTGTGCGGCGCGGCCACTTCCTTTCCAGCCAGAAGAAGTGAACGAGCATGATGCCGCTCCAAGCGGCCACCCATCCAACTAGGCCGATGAGCCATGAGTCAAGCACGGATGCAAAGTCATCTTGGAAGATAAAGAAGATCACGGCCATAAACGAGAGGACCCCAACGAAGAGGTTAAGTTTTCGTCGGCTGATTGCGATGTCCAGAGCCTGGGTAGTTACTGAAAAGCTGTAAATGTTGAGGATGTTGGTAGCGATCGGGCCATGTAGAACCATGAAGAGCACGGGGAGAGCCAGCGCTCCAAAGTTTTGGACGATGAGCTTGCCCGGATCGATCTGACCGCTATTGGTTGCCAAGCTTGCGCCGAGGATACCTAGCCAGACAACCGGGATGAACTGACCTAGCACCGAGGCAATGTACAGCTTTCGTTTGGGTACCGAGGTACTGACAAACCGTGAGTAGTCCGAGGCGTAGGTGAACCAAGTAATTCCCCAGCCGATGCCGATGGCGGTCATGACGGCGCTCATCGCTGCTACCCGGTCGGTTCCTTCGAGGATTTGTCCCGGGGGACCCGCATATGACCAATCGATATCCAGGCCGAACCACGCGACAGCCGACATGACAGCAAGAATGACGAGAGTGGGCGGCACGGTCCAGCGTTCAAACGTCGCGATTGCCTTGTAGCCAAACCATGCAATTGCCACTTGGGTGGCCATGATGGCGGCGGCGACACAAATTTTCCATGCGTGGTTTTTCGCGTCTGGATCAACCCATCCAAGCGTGCCGAAAAGGGCCATCACGAGATCCAAAATGACCCACGTGTTCACCGCACACCACCCAATGACCAACAGGGCTTGCATTCCTGCAGGAATGTAGTTTCCGCGGCGCCCGAACGCGGCCCGGGACTGCACCATGGCCGTTGCGCCGGTTTGCTGGCCGAGCAAGGCAAAACACCCGAACAGCAGCATGCCGATCAGGTTCCCCAAAACGAGAACGAAGACGGTGTCACCGAGCCCAAGGCCCAGGTGAATGCCCAACGCCCCCAGTACCCAGTTGATTGGCGCCAAGTTGGCGCCGGCCCAAATCCAGAATTGACCCGACACTTTTTGAGTACGCGCCGATTCTGGAATCGGTTGAAGAGACGCTTCATAGTCTCCGGAATGGACTTCGTTGCCGGAGCTGACTTGCTGATGTGCGGTCACAGTGGGAATCCTCCAGTTGTTTGCCGGTTTTCGTGGTGAGCTCTTGAATCGGGTTGTCAGCTGACTTCGGCGGGACAGGAAAACCCCGGAGGGTCGAACCCGGAGATGGTGAGGCTAGGAAGCCAGGGCTTTGCGGAATCATGTCCCTGGGGTGACGTCAACAAGATGGATTGTTGATCTCATTTGAGTGTTTTCGCTGACCGGGAGGTAAGTCCCCCCAATCATTCGTGACCCACATCATCGTGAATAGCCGCAAAATGACTACAAAGGACCTCGTCGCCTATACAAATGTCCATGGCCGGGCGGGTCGCATGCATGATCCATGAAACTCGTCGACGGAATTTCCATACTCCATTCGGGCGGGGTTATGGCATGGAAGCGTGGTCCGGGCGTTGAGGCTTGTGTCGGTCTCCTCGTACTTCTTTGCATAACTGCTGTCTTGCGGCCGCGGGCTATTGTCCGGAAGATGCGTCTTGGGGGCACCCCTTAGGGGTTTACCCGTACGCCAAAAGATTGACGATTCGCTCATCCAAG
>CAWFRB010000022.1:0-27312 GCA_963818105.1 uncultured Actinomycetota bacterium
GCAGCAGCGTCTCGGAGTTGGCGCCCGGCTGGAAGACTGCGGCACGGGTGTACTTGGAAACGTCTTCGGTGACGAAGAATTCACCGAATGCTCCGCCGCCCTTGGCGTGTGGGTTGCGCTCCGGCACACGCTCGCGGTTGAACGAGGCCAGCTTTTCGACAAGGTAACGGTCGTGGAGGGCGGTGATGCCGTCCGGACCGCTGGTCAGCGAGTGCGCGTCGCTGGCGACCGGCGCACCGCTCTGGGTGGTGGTGAAGTTCTCGCTCAGAGAGACTCTCCTTCTGTTTGGGTTGGTAACTCTGCAGGGCAACGGAGTTGCTCTAGGAATCCGCTGCTTTCCTGCAGTCTTCACAGATGCCCTGGTAAAGGACATCGGCAATCTGGATGGCCATGCCATGGTCGTCGGAGGGGGTCAGGCAGGGGGCGTGGCCCACCGCGCAGTCCACGTCCTCGACCCGGCCGCAACCGGTGCAGATGGCATGGTGGTGGTTGTCATTCACGCGGGTTTCATAGAGTGCCGCGGAATGAGGGGGAGTGAACCGGCGCAAGATGCCTTGCTCGGTTAGATCATTAAGCACGTTGTAGACCGACTGGATCGAAACATCAGGCAAATCGCTGTGGACTTCTTCCACAACATTTCCGCCGAGGAGTGCGGATGCCGGTCAAGGACCTCGAGCACGGCAAGGCGGCCGCGGGTTACCCGCAGCCCTAGATCCCGCATCTGTGTCGAATGGTCCATGTGAACTATTCCACACTCTTATTTTGAATAAGTCAAGATAAGAGGCCTGTGTGGCGTGTCATGCGTGGCTAGACTCGTTGGGTGCCACGAATCCTTGCTGACCTGAGTCCACTGCGCGAAAGCCCGGCCTTCAAGCGGCTCTGGATCGGCAACGCGCTCTCCGCCGTCGGCGGGCAGTTGACGCTGGTGGCGGTCAGCCTGGAGGTCTACCAACTGACCCACTCGAGCTTTTACGTGGGTCTGCTCGGCGCCTTCGCCCTGGTTCCGCTGGTGTTGACGGGTCTCTACGGAGGCTCGATCGCGGACTCCCACGACCGGCGCACGGTGGCGCTGGCCTCCGCCGTCGTCCTGTGGGCGGCAACCGCAGCGATCGCGGCCCAGGCCTGGCTCGGCGTGGACAACGTCTGGGTGCTCTACGGCCTGGTGGCCGTCCATTCGGCGGCGGGCGGAATCAACCAGCCGGCCCGCGGGGCCATCATCCCCGCAATCGTCGGACTCAAGCTGCTGCCCGCGGCGAACTCGCTGAACATGGTCACGTTCGGAATCGCGCAGATGGTCGGCCCGCTGCTGGGCGGGATCCTGGTGGCGCGGATCGGTTTCGGCTGGACCTACGGAATCGACGTGTTGACCTACGCCGCCGCCGTCTGGTCCGTGTACCTGCTCCCCGCGCTGCCTCCCGACGGGAAGGCCGGGCAGGCGGGGCTGCGCTCGGTCATCGAGGGATTCCGGTTCCTGGGGACCCAGCCCAACGTCCGCATGACGTTCCTGATCGACTTGGCGGCCATGGTGCTTGCGGCCCCGCGGGCCCTGCTTCCGGCAGTGGGTGCCGTGCTGATCGGCGGCGGTGAGCTGACAATGGGCCTGCTCCTCGCCGCCACGGCCATGGGCGCCTTCCTGGCCGGGCTGTTCTCGGGTCCGCTGGGGCGGATCCACCGCCAGGGGGTCGCTGTGTTCGTGTGCGTGGCGGCCTGGGGTGCGAGCATCGGGGCCTTCGGGCTGGTGGTGCTGCTGGCTTCGCGCCAACCGCTCCCCGCCGGAGGGGAAGCCAGCGCCTGGCTGTGGCCGGCCGCACTGTGCATGGCCGTCGCGGGCGTCGCCGACGCGATCTCCTCGGTATTCCGCACCACCATCCTGCAGACCGCGACCCCCGACCACCTGCGCGGACGGTTGCAGGGCGTGTTCATCGTGGTCGTCGCCGGCGGCCCGAGGCTGGGCGAGATGCTCTCCGGCGGAGTCGCCGGCGGGATCGGCGAGGGTGCAACGCTGCTTCTGGGCGGGATCGCCTGCGTGGTTGCCGCCGCGCTTCTCATGCGTGTGCAGCCCGGGTTCCTGCGCTACGACTCTCGCCACCCAAGGCCCTGAATCCTTCACCCCGAACCACCGCATCCAAAACTCGCGGCAACATCCCAGCGGGGAACAAAGACGCTCCAAGGCACGTTGACTACAGTGGATACATGCGGTGCATGAAGCCGTGAACCGTTTTTCGAGGAGAAACCACAGTGCACAATCACAACAACGGTCTGAAGACTGCGGGGCTGCTTGGCGGCATGTTCGCCCTCTTGCTGGCCATTGGCGGCCTGTTGTCTTCGGGAACCGGAAGCAGCAGTTTCATTTGGATCTTTGCGCTCATCGGCTTGGCCACGACCGCCTACGGCTACTGGAACAGCGACAAGATCGCCATCCGCTCGATGCAGGCTTACCCGGTCACCGAGGCCGAGCAGCCGGCCATGTACAAGATCGTGAGGGAGCTTTCGTTGGCCGCGCAGCAGCCCATGCCGCGGCTTTACGTCTCGCCCACGGCCGCCCCGAACGCATTTGCCACGGGTCGCAATCCGCAGAATGCGGCGGTGTGCTGCACCGAGGGCATCCTGCAGTTGCTCAACGAACGCGAACTGCGAGGCGTGCTTGGCCATGAGCTCATGCACGTCTACAACCGCGACATCCTCACGTCCTCCGTGGCCGCTGCCGTGGCCGGCGTCATCACCTCACTGGCCCAGTTCATGCTGTTCTTTGGCGGAGGGGACCGCCGCAATGCCAACCCGATCGCAATCATTGCCATGTCGCTGTTGGCTCCACTGGCCTCGACCGTGATCCAGATGGCCATCAGCCGCACCCGCGAGTACGACGCCGACGAAGACGGCGCCAAGCTGACAAACGACCCGCTGGCGCTGGCCTCGGCCCTGCGCAAGCTCGAAGGCGGCGTGCAGCGCGCACCGTTGCCGAGTGACGACCAGCGCCTGGTGAACGCCTCGCACCTGATGATCGCCAACCCGTTTGCCGGGGGAGCCCAAAAGCTCTTCGCCACCCACCCTCCGATGGACGACCGTGTGGCACGCCTGGAAAAGATGGCGGGCCGCCCACTGGGTTACTAGTCCCGCCGGGGCCGCTCCCGGCAAGACGGCCTTTTCGCTCCCGTTTCCCCTCCTTTAAGGGAAGCGGGAGCTTTTCTTTGCCCGGCGCCCCGTTTCGGCGCAGCTTGTGGCTGCAGCTCAGGCAAGCCTTGCCGGGCATTGATCTGCGGCGCCCGGAAGAAGGCCGGTGTCATCAAAGGAAACGCAAAATCGTGACAAGGGCCCTCAGTGGATCCATATTCCCAAGTGAAGTCGCGGATTTTTGCAAGATGCCGGGTAGATGCGCCGGGTCGGGTTCCTGGCGGGACGTCATTCGGTTTGCGGCTTGATGTAAGCAAGACGTAACCTCATTAGGCGATAGGTATGTAGCCTATTCGCATCAGTCACGCCTAATCGTGGGGACACCGCAGTGCCGGTGCCCGTCGGTTGACGCTGAACCCACGAAGGTAATTCATTCATGACCGCGAATTTTCTGATCGGCCTGCGCGAAGGGCTCGAAGCAGTCCTTGTCGTTGTGCTGCTGTTGGCATATCTGCAAAAGACCGGACGAAATCAGCTCATTCCCCGGATTTTCGCCGGAGTCGGCATTGCCGTTGCCGTCTCCTTGGGGTTCGGAGCGTTGCTGACCTTCGGGCCGCGTGGGCTGACCTTCGAAGCCCAAGAAGCGATCGGCGGCGGCCTGTCCATCGTTGCCGTGGGATTCGTGACGTGGATGGTCTTCTGGATGGCGAGTGCATCCAAGACCCTGGCCTCGGATCTCCGCGGGAAAGTGGACAAAGCGGCCGAAGGCTCGGCCTGGGGGCTCGTCATGGTGGGGGCGTTCGCGGTGGGCCGCGAGGGCCTGGAAACCGCAATGTTCCTGTGGGCCGCGACCCGTGCCACGGGTGAAACCTGGCAGCCGCTGGTGGGCGCAACGCTTGGCATCATCGTCGCCATTGGCCTTGGTGCACTGTTGCACCGAGGAGTCCTGAAGATCAACCTGTCCAAGTTCTTTACATGGACCGGCGCCGCACTGATCGTTGTTGCCGGAGGCGTCCTGGCCTATGGCGTCCACGACCTGCAGGAAGCGGCAATCCTGCCGGGCCTGCACAATCTCGCCTTCGACGTTTCACACATCATCGCCCCGGGCAGCTTCCTGGGAACGCTGCTCAAGGGCGTCTTCAACTTCTCGCCCGCAACCACGTGGCTTGAGGCAATCGTCTGGGTGGCCTACGTGGTTCCCGTGATGTTCATTTTCTTCCGCCGTATCGCTGCGCCCAAGAAGGCCGTGACGGCCGCACCCGTCGCCGCACACGCCGCAGTCTAAATCCCTCATCGCTTTGACCATCAAGGAATCCTCATGAAGCTTGTTAGACCCCTTCACTTCACCGCGGCCGCTTCCGTTGCGGCGCTGGCCCTGACCGGTTGCACCACCAACACCCCGACCGCTGCGGGTGACGGGACCATCCAGGTCACCAGCACCGCCGATGCCTGCACGCTCTCCACCGGCACCGCGCCGGGCGGAACCATGAAGTTCTCCGTCAAGAACGAAGGCACCGAGGTGACCGAGTTCTACCTGTTGGCCGAGGACGGTCTGCGCATCGTCGGCGAAGTTGAAAACGTGGGCCCGGGACTCAGCCGCGACCTCGTGGTCATCGCGCCGGAGGGAAAGTACTTCACCGCTTGCAAGCCGGGCATGGTCGGCGACGGCATTCGTGCGGCATTCGCCGTGACCAAGGCGCCGGAAGGGGAAGTCGTCAACGCCGACCGCGCAGCGCTTCAGGCCAACGCGGTGAGCTTGTACTCCGCCTACGTGAAGGACCAGGCGCAGCAGCTGGTCGAGGGCACCAAGGAATTCGCGGAGGCTTTCGCCGCGGGGGACGCCGACAAGGCGCGCGAACTTTACCCCGCCGTGCGCATGCACTGGGAACGCATCGAGCCGGTCGCCGAGTCCTTCGGCGACCTGGACCCCATGCTGGACGCACGCGAAAAGGACTTGGAAAAGGGCGACGCCTTCACCGGCTGGCACCGGGCTGAAAAGGACCTGTGGGCACCCAAGGGCTACACCGCCATGACACAGGCCGAACGCCAGAAGGTGGCCGACAAGATGGTTGCCGACACCGTTGAGCTCAACAGCCGCACCCGCGAGCTGACCTACACGCCAGACAAGCTGGCCAACGGTGCCAAGGAACTGCTGGACGAGGTTGCCACGGGCAAGGTCACCGGCGAGGAAGAATTCTTCTCGCACACCGACCTGTGGGACTTCCAGGCCAACGTCGAAGGTGCGCGCATCGCCTATGAGGACCTGCGTCCGTTGCTTGCCGGCAACGACTCGGAACTGGATGCCGCGCTGGAAACCAACTTCGCAACGCTTCAGGGGCTGCTCGACCAGTACAGGAAGGGCGACGGCTTTGTCCTCTACACGGACCTGACCGATGCCCAGATCCAGGAACTCAGCTCGGCCGTGGACGCGCTGGGCGAGCCGCTGTCCAAGCTCACCGCCGCAGTGGTGAAGTAGCACCCGTTGGACGAGCGCAAGGACGCCGCCAACGGCGACAAGCAGAAAACGCGTGGAATCAGCAGGCGCGGCCTCTTTGGCGCCGCGGGTGCCGGTGGAATCGGATTGGCCGTTGGCGCCCTGGGCGTCAAGGCCGTCAGCGCGGCCACCGTCCCCAAGCCCGCCGGCACGATCGTCGACTTCTACGGGGAACACCAGGCCGGCATCGTGACCGAGGCGCAGGACCGCATGCACATCGCCGCGTTCGACGTCACGGCGAGCACTCGCGAGTCGCTGATTTCGTTGCTCAAGGACTGGACCGAGGCGATCGCTGCACTGACGCAGGGACGCGAGATCGGAGAGGGTGCCACCGGGGGAAGCTACGATGCCCCGCCGGACGACACCGGCGAGGCCATGGACCTCGAGGCCAGCCACCTGACCGTGACGATCGGATTTGGCAGGACCTTGTTCGAGAAAGACGGCAAGGACCGATACGGCCTGGCAGGGAAGCTGCCCGCGGCCCTGATCGACCTGCCTCACTTTGTCGGCGACGCCCTGGAGGAAGAACGCAGCGGAGGCGACCTGATTGTCCAGGCCTGCGCCGACGATCCGCAGGTCGCCGTGCATGCCGTGCGCAACCTGGCAAGGATCGCCTTTGGCCGGGCACGCGTGCGGTGGTCCCAGATCGGTTTCGGACGTACCTCCTCGACCTCCACCGCCCAGACGACGCCCCGGAACCTCTTTGGTTTCAAGGACGGCACGGCGAACCTCAAGCAGGAAAACGCCGATCTCCTTAACCAGCATGTGTGGGTCCGCGATGCCAGCGGGCCGGAATCGTGGATGAATGGCGGAACCTACATGGTTGCGCGTCGAATCCGCATGCACATCGAAATCTGGGACCGCACGTCGATGCGTGAGCAGGAAGGCCTCATCGGCCGCACCAAGAAGGAAGGCGCGCCGCTCTCGGGAGGCGGGGAATTCACCGAGCCCGACTTCGGCATGCAGGGCCGCGAGGGGCCGCTGATTGCCGTGGACTCGCACGTTTCGGTCGCGCACCCGAGCCACAACAACGGGGTGCAAATGCTGCGCCGCGGCTTCAACTACACCGACGGCTCGGATGGGCTGGGCAAGTTGGACGCAGGGTTGTTCTTCATCGCGTTCGTCGTGGATGCGAGGACGCACTACGTCCCCATGCAGTCGGCGATGGCCAAGCACGATGTTCTTTCCCTCGAGTACTTGCGGCACACCGGATCGGGCCTCTTTGCCGTTCCTCCGGGAGTCCGTCCGGGCGAATACCTGGGCCAAACCCTGTTCGAATCCTGATTTCCGCACCCTGCCAATGCGCATGTGAATGACGATGGGCCCGCCACCTCGAATCCGAGGTGGCGGGCCCATCGTTGTTATCAAAGGCGGATTAGCGGAAGTTCACAAACTGAAGATCCGCATCTTCGAAGGTCCGCAGCAGGGCCATGGTGGCCTGCAGGTCATCGCGGGACTTCGAGGAAACGCGCAGTTCGTCACCCTGGATGGTGGACTTCACGCCCTTGGGTGCCTCATCGCGGATGAGCTTGTTGATCTTCTTTGCAACATCCTGGGCAATGCCCTCAACGATGGTCGCTTCAATGCGGTATTCCTTGCCCGAGGGGTAAGGTTCGCCGGCGTCCAAGGACTTCAGGGAAATGTTGCGCTTGACCAGCTTGGACTGCAGTACGTCGAGAACGGCCTTGACGCGTTCCTCGGAGTTTGCCTTCATGAGGATCTTCTCGCCGCTGAAATCGACCTCTGCGCCGACGCCCTTGAAATCGTAGCGCTGCACGATTTCCTTCTGGGCCTGGTTCAGTGCGTTGGACACTTCTTGGCTGTCGACTTTGCTGACAACGTCAAAGGTTGAATCGCTCGCCATGTGAGCCTCCTAAGAGTAGAGATGGGCTTTGAATACAAGACTACCGGGGTGTCGCAAATGCCCAAAAGGTGCCCAAAATGGAGTGTGGGGCAGCTCACGTGCCATTCGATTTTATCTTTCTGAAAAAGTCATGTAGAGTTTCTACTCGTTCCGAAGGGAACAAATTCGGCAGATTACCCGAGCGGCCAAAGGGGGCTGACTGTAAATCAGCTGGCAACGCCTTCACTGGTTCGAATCCAGTATCTGCCACCGAATGAAGCTCGAGCCCAAATCGAAAGATTTGGGCTCGAGCTTTTTCATGCCCAAACCGGTCCCGGATGCCCCAGTCGTTGCCTCGAGACCGCGATCGCTTTCATCGGCCGGCGCCGGCGCACAACGTGATTCGCCCAACTTTCTGGGCCCGCTGCGGATCCTGCCGGGAGCTAAGCCGCCATGCGCTCGCCCATGGGTACGACAAATACATCCCAGAGCAGCATCATGGAATCACCCGGAGCCTGCAGCACCGCGTTGTAATGCGCCCACTGCCACTCGGTCGCGCCGTTGTCGGACATCGGCTTCGGAGGGCAAGAACCGGGCGTCAACCACTTGTTTCCATTCCAGATGGCCTGAAGGGGCCCCACGGCCGTTGCCGCGGCGCTGGGATCGTTCAGCGGGGAGGGATAAGAGACCCGTTCCTGGATCCTGGACGCCGGCGCGATGGCAAACGGCATTGAATCGGTGATGGCCAAGTCCACGGGCAGCCCGTCGACGTAGCGTTCGGCAAGCAGCATTCCTTCGGAGAGTGCCCGGCGACCGGATTCGCCGGTCGTGATCAGCAACAAGGTGCAACGTGTCATGGCCCGTTCCTTTCGTTTCCCAGTGGGTTCCCCTCGAGGATAGAAGCACGGAACGGGGAACGGTGCGGGGGTCGCGGGGTTGTGGATGGGCCCTGGCGGGCGCCCGAAGGGGCCGTGGGGCAGCGTGGTGCCCAAGACCACAATTTGGGGATAACTGGGGCATGGACAGCTGTACGCGGTACCGTGGAGGTATGGCTACCATCAATATCACCGAAGCTGAGTTCACTACGGCACTGGAAGAAAACGACGTTGTCTTCGTCGATTTCTGGGCCGAGTGGTGTGGACCTTGCCGCCAGTTCGCCCCTGTCTACGAGCAGGTTTCGGCAAAATACCCGGACGTAAAATTCGCCAAGGTCGACACCGAGGCCGAACAGGGCCTGGCACGTGCCGCAAACATCACGTCCATCCCCACCCTGATGGCCTTCCGCGACAAGGTGCTCGTTTTCTCGCAGCCCGGCGCGCTGAACGCCTCGCAGCTCGATGACCTGGTTGTTGCCGTCAAGGGCATCGACATGGAACAGGTTCACGCACAGATCGCCGAGCAGGAAGCTCAGGCACAGTAGCTGAGCTTCAGCGGCGCCGGTGGTCCATCGGCGCCAACCTGGGGCCGAAGGCCTGCTTGCGCACCCCCGAGGCGCCCAGGAGCCTGACCACGCGCTGCCGGTGCCCCGCGTACGGGGCCAGCAGCCGGAGCATCCCCTCATCATCGACCCTGCGCCCGGTAAGCACCTGGCCGACGAAAGCCGCCAGGTGGTAGTCGCCGACGGAAATGTGGTCCGGCGCCCCGTGGGTGCGTTGCAGTACCTCGGCGATGCTCCAGGGGCCCACTCCGGGAATCGATCCCAGTGCGGCGTCGATGGTCCCGGCCCCCAAGACGCCCTCGCGTTTGCTCCCCAAAGCCAGTGAGCCCCAGCGTTCCAGGCTCGGAGCCAGGGCGGCGGCACGCACGGCAGTGGCCGAACGTTTGGCATCAACGCGCGCCTGGTGCCACTGCCACGGCTGCAGTGACCGGACCGCTGCCGGGGTCGGAGGCAAGCGCATGCCGGCCGGCGCCGGGGCCGGCGGAATCTCTCCCACCGCGAGCGTCAGGTACTTCCACGCGTAGTGGGCCTCGATGACCGTGACCTTTTGCTCGAGTATGGCGGGGAACAGTGCGTCGAAGATGCGTCCCGTGGCGGGGAAGCGCAGACCGGGGTTCATCTTGCGGGTTTGCGCGACAACCTGCGGAACGTTCTCCCTGAAGCCCGGCGCGTCAAAGCCGCTCCAGTCGTCGTGGGCGCCGACCAGCCGCAGGCCCTGGGCCACGGCAGTCTGCGCTCCCGGACCCCATGCCCGCAGCATCACCTCCGAGTGCAGCGCCTCCGTGCGGGAGATGAGCAGGGTGACCGGGCCCTCGGCGGTGTGGAAACACAGCCATGCCTGGGACGCACCCACCCGGGTGGTGGGATCCTGCGGGCCGCGCTGAAGGATGGAAAGGGTCGACCGCAGAGAGTAGGGCCCCTGCGGATCCCAGTGGGCATGCGCATCACTGGGCGGAAGCTGGTGTGCAACATCGAGGGCCATGGAACAATCCTCCCACCGGGCCCATACAGGGTGTTACGTGCCCCCGGCCGCTCATGAAGAATCACTACGAGCCACCGCGAAATTGTTACACGGCGCCGGTAGAGTGTGCGCCATGAAGTACGCGCGCACAGTCCTTGACCTGATCGGCAACACGCCACTGGTTCAGCTCAACTCAGTCACCGCAGGAATCCAGGCAAAGGTTCTGCTCAAGCTCGAATACCTGAACCCGGGTGGGTCCATCAAGGACCGCATCGCCCTGAAGATGGTTGAGAATGCCGAAGCCAGCGGGGAACTGCAGCCCGGCGGCACCATCGTCGAACCAACCAGCGGAAACACAGGGGTAGGACTGGCCATGGTGGGCCAGCTCAAGGGATACAAGACCATCTTTGTCACCCCCGACAAGGTCGGCGAGGAAAAGCGCGACGTGTTGCGCGCCTACGGGGCGGACGTCGTCGTCACCCCCACCGCGGTGGCACCCGAGTCGCCCGAGTCCTACTACGGCGTCTCCGACCGCCTGGTGCGCGAAATCCCGGGGGCCTACAAGCCCGACCAGTTCTCGAACCCCGCGGCTCCCGAGAGCCACTACGAATCCACGGGCCCGGAAATCTGGGCCGACACCGACGGCACCGTCACCCACGTGGTCATCGGCGCCGGCACCGGCGGAACCATCACCGGCACCGGCCGCTACCTCAAGGAAATCTCCGCGGACCGCGCCTCGGGCCCTGTCCGGGTCATCGGGGTGGATCCCGACGGCTCGGTGTACTCCGGCGGCACCGGACGCCCCTACTTCGTCGAGGGCGTGGGGGAGGACATGTGGCCGGCCAACTACGACAAGTCGGTCCCTGACGAGGTGCTGCCAGTGGGGGACGCCGAGGCGTTCGAGATGACCCGCCGCCTGGCCAAGGAAGAGGGACTGCTGGTCGGAGGCTCCTCGGGAATGGCGGTGGCCGCGGCCCTGCGCCTGGCCCGTGGCCTGCCCGCCGACGCCGTGGTGGTTGTCATCGCCCCGGATGGCGGGCGCGGCTACCTGGGCAAGATCTTCAACGACGCCTGGATGCGCTCCTACGGGTTCCTGTCCACCGACGGGCAGGACACCGTGGCCAAGCTGCTGGGGTCCAAGGACAGCAGCCTTCCGGACCTGGTGCACGTGCACCCGAACGAATCGGTGCGCGACACGATCGGCATCATGAACGAGTACGGGGTCTCCGCCGTTCCGGTGCTCAGCGCCGAGCCGCCCGTGCGGCTGGGGGAGGTGCGCGGATACATCGACGAGCGCACGCTCACCGAGAAGCTCTTCCGCAACGAAATCGCCCTCACCGACCCGGTCGGTCCGCTGGCGACCATCCCGCTGACCATGATCGGCGTGCACGAATCCATCGACAACGCCCGCAAACTGCTGGCCGACCACGACGCACTGCTGGTCACCCACGACGGCGAGGCCGTCGGGGTCATCACCCGCCACGACCTGCTGACCTACCTCACCCACTAAGGACCCACACACCATGAGCGAAAACACCCACGCCAACCAGGGCTTCAACACCCGCGCCGTCCACGCCGGACAGGCCTTCGAACCGCGCACCGGGGCCGTCGTGCCGCCGCTGCACTTCTCCTCCACCTACGCCCAGGACGGCATCGGCAACCTGCGCGCAGGCTACGAATACGGCCGCGGCGGAAACCCCACCCGCGACGCCCTGCAGGAACAGCTCGCCGCGCTGGAGGGGGGGACCCACGCGTTCTCCTTCTCCTCCGGCCTCGCCGCGGAGGACTCGCTGATCCGCGCGCTGACCGCACCGGGGGACCACATCGTGCTGGGCAACGACGCCTACGGCGGAACCTACCGGCTGATCTCCCGGGTGCTCGGCGGCTGGGGGATCGGCAACACCCCGGTGAACATGGCCGACCACGCGGCGCTCGCCGAGGCCATCGCCGCGAACAACACCAAGCTGGTCTGGGTCGAGACCCCGTCGAACCCGATGATGCGCATCTCCGACATCGAGGCCATCGCGAAGATCACCCACGACGCCGGCGCCCTGCTGGTCGTCGACAACACCTTCGCCTCCCCGTACCTGCAGCAGCCGCTGGCCCTGGGCGCGGACGTGGTGGTGCACTCGACCACCAAGTACATCGGCGGGCACTCGGACGTGGTCGGCGGCGCCGTGGTCGTCAAGGACGCGGAGCTGGCGGAGAAGATCGGCTTCATCCAGTTCGCCGTCGGTGCCGTCTCCGGCCCGATGGACGCGTTCCTGACCACCCGCGGGCTGAAGACCCTGGGCGTGCGCATGCGCACCCACTCGGAAAACGCGATGGCCGTGGCCACCTGGCTGGCCGGGCGCCCCGAGGTCGAGGCCGTGCACTACCCGGGCCTGGCGGACCACCCGGGCCACGAGCTGGCCAAGAAGCAGATGAGCGGCTTCGGCGGCATGGTCTCCGTGCAGTTCACCGGCGGCGAGGCCGCTGCCCGCACGGTGGCCGAGGCGACCCGCATCTTCACCCTGGCAGAGTCCCTGGGCGGCATCGAATCGCTGATGAACTACCCCTCGGAAATGACCCACGCCTCGGTGAAGGGCACCGAGCTGGCCGTGCCGGTGAACTTGCTGCGCCTCTCGGTGGGCATCGAGGACGTCGCTGACCTCATCGCCGACCTGGAACAGGCGTTCGCCAAGCTCTGAGCCCGGATCCAACCCCGTTTCAGGGGCGACCTGGAACGATGGCGGGGCCTGCGCGGAAAATTCCGCGCAGGCCCCGCCATCGTTGGTTTCGTATCGCCGTCGTCCGTCCGCTGGTTATTTCGCGGTGCCCTGCCGCCGCCGCGCCGCACGTTCGGCCTTGCGCAGGGCCCGCGCGGCCTTGGCCTGCGGTGCGAAGAACCTGACGCTGCCCGGGGTCCACAACAGGGCGACGCCGACCAGCACCAGCGCGGCAAAGAGGCCAAGCCGGAACCCGCGGGTCAACAGCGGCAGCCCGATGATCAACCCACACCAGGTCAGCGACAGCCGTCCCGCCAGCTTGCCGCGCCACAGCTGGACGACGGCGAAGCCGACGAGCAGCCCGATCCCGACCAGGGCGATGCCCGCGGACCACAGCCCGGGCGCCTCGGCGGCCGGACGCTGGGTGGAGTTGTAGAAGAAGCTCGCGGCGAATCCCAGCGCCGCCAGCGCGGTGGCAACCCACCACCAGCGTGCCACCACCAGGGAATGCGGCACGGATTGCGGCGGGGTCTGGCTTGTCCGGTCCCAAGGCCCTACTCGGCTACCTTGGCGCGCACCGTGAAGAAGATGCCCGCGATGGCCACGATCGACAGTGCGGCGTAGGTCCATGGGAGGTCGTCTTGGGCCGCCAGCCATCCCGCGAAGGCGTCATTTTCTAGCAAGTTCATGTTCGGGAGGATACCGGAAATCGTTTGGTAACGAGAGAACGGAACTGCGACCACCACGGGCTGCGCCTGGCGCGCGTGAACCAGCGATGACCGGTCGGCGGCGGCCCGGTTGGCCGAAATTACCCCCGGGGGCATATTCTCGAGGCATGGAACTGGACCCAGTGGAACTCAAACCGGTACTCAACAGGCTCAAGCGCGCGCAGGGGCAGCTCGGCGCCGTCATCCGCATGATCGAGGACGGCCAGGAGTGCGCCGACGTGATCACCCAGCTGTCGGCGGCGTCCAAGGCCCTGGACCGCGCCGGGTTCAGCATCATCGCCAGCGGGCTGCAGTCCTGCATGCAGGCGGAGGCGAACGAAGAAGGCGCCGGGGCCATGGACCGCCAGAAACTTGAGAAACTTTTCCTCTCCCTCGCATAGACTGCGAACCATGAGTGCACAGGTCAACGTCGAAACAGTGAACCAGCAGGGGCCCGGACGGACCCTGGAGCAGGTCTGCGTGGTGCATGCGCTGAAACCCGACCGCGGCATCGGTGTCACGGCGATCGACAAGCGCGCGGTGACCGGGCCGGTCAAGGTGTCCAAGATCGGGCTCTATGCCGATGTGCAGGCCGACCGCGTGCACCACGGTGGTCAGGACCAGGCGATCTACGCCTATTCGAGCGCCGAGGCGCAGCGCTGGGCCGGTGAGCTGGGCCGCGAGATCCCGGGCGGCTTCTTCGGGGAGAACCTCCGGGTTGCCGGCGTCGAAACCTCGGACGCCATCGTGGGCGAGCGTTGGCGCATCGGCAAGGACGTAGTCGTGGAGGTCACGCTGCCGCGCACGCCGTGTTCGACCTTCGCCAGGCACGTGGAGGAGGACGACTGGGTCTCCCGCTTCACCGAACGCGGCGACGTGGGCTGTTACCTCCGGGTCGTCCGGGTCGGCAAGATCCGTGCCGGCGACGCCATCGAGGTGGTTTCCCGACCCGCGCACGGGGTCAGCGTGCGGGACGTCTTCACGGGGCCCGCCCCGGCGCAGGCGCAGGCCATGCTCGAGGATCAGGCGGCAACCGGTGTCCCGCTTCCGGAAAAGATCCTCAAGAAGCTACGGCAGCTCGGGTTCACGGACTAGATCCGCCCAAGTCGCACGGGGTCGAGCGGCCAAAAGGGCTGCGGAGGAACGGTTGTGTGCGCAAGCTCACCGGGCAAAAAGAACCCGCTTTCGGGCCGGGGGCGATAAGCTTAGGTGTTCGCTGTATCCGGCTTCCCTCGCATTCTGCCCAATATTTGAGGCAGGAGCTCGTCGTGTGTGAGCCCGCCAAATTGCGCGGGATGTTTCTTTCATAGGGGAGTCGCCGGACCAAAGTGATTGAGTCCGATTGTGCTGCGGAGCCTCGTTGAAACGGGGTTTATCCGCCCCTATGAATGAGGTAATTTTCCTTGTCTACTGACATGCCCGAAAACCAGAACGCCAACGCCGAAACCAAGACCGAAGAAAACGAAGTTCTCTTCTCCGATCTTGGGCCTGGACGGCCGCGTTCTCGCCGCAGTTTCCGACCTTGGCTACGAAAAGCCATCCCCGATCCAGGCAGCAACCATCCCGCTGCTGCTCGAGGGCCGCGACGTTGTCGGCGTAGCCCAGACCGGCACCGGCAAGACCGCCGCGTTCGCCCTCCCGGCCCTGTCCAAGATGGCCGAACTGGCCGACTTGAACGGCACCGCACGCAAGACCCAGGTCCTGGTTCTTGCCCCGACCCGTGAGCTTGCACTCCAGGTCGCCGAAGCATTCACCTCCTACGCCAAGCACATGGGCGACTTCACCGTCCTTCCCGTGTACGGCGGATCCGCCTACGGCCCGCAGCTCAACGGCCTTCGCCGTGGCGCACAGGTAGTCGTCGGCACCCCCGGCCGCGTCATCGACCACATCAACAAGGGTTCCCTGGACCTTTCGGACCTGCAGTACGTGGTCCTGGATGAGGCCGACGAAATGCTGCGCATGGGCTTCGCCGAAGAGGTCGACAAGATCCTCGAAGCAACCCCGGAAGAGAAGCAGGTTGTGCTGTTCTCGGCCACCATGCCTTCCTCGATCCGCCGCATCTCCAAGCAGTACCTGCGCAACCCGCAGGAAGTTTCCGTCAAGTCGCAGAGCAGCACCGGCAGCAACATCCGCCAGCGCTACGTGCAGGTCATGGGAGCCCACAAGCTCGACGCCATGACCCGCATCCTGGAATCGGAGAAGTCCGAAGGCGTTATCGCCTTCGTGCGCACCAAGATGGCAACCGAGGACCTGGCCGACAAGCTCAAGTCCCGCGGCTTCACCGCTGCCGCCATCAACGGCGACATCCCGCAGCAGCAGCGCGAGCGCACCATCGAGAACCTTCGCGATGGCAAGATCGACATCCTGGTTGCCACCGACGTCGCGGCCCGCGGCCTTGACGTTGAGCGCGTGTCCCACGTGATCAACTTCGACATCCCGCACGACACCGAGTCCTACGTCCACCGCATCGGCCGCACCGGCCGTGCCGGCCGCTCGGGCGACGCGATCCTCTTCATGACCCCGCGCGAAAAGTACTTGCTGCGTGCCATCGAAAAGGCCACCCGCCAGACCGTTGAGCACATGCACCTGCCGAGCGTCGACGCCGTGAACGACAAGCGCCTGGCCAAGTTCGCCGACCAGATCGGTGAGACCATCTCCTCGCAGGACCTGACGGTCTTCCGCAACCTGGTGGAGAAGTACTCGGCCGAGCACGAGGACGTCACCGAGGTCGAGATCGCCGCTGCGCTGGCACACATGGCACAGGGCGGCCGCCCGCTGCTCATGCAGGAAATGCCTGCGGCCCCGGCCAAGCAGGCCCGCCTTGCAGGCGGCGGCAAGGACGGCTTCGGCTCCCGCGGCCCGTCGCGTGCACTGACCGAAGGCAACGCCACCTACCGCCTCGCGGTTGGCCGTCGCCAGCGCGTCATGCCGGGCTCCATCGTTGGCGCACTTGCCAACGAAGGCGGCCTGACCTCCGCTCAGATCGGTGGCATCGACATCCGTGCCGACCACACCCTCGTGGAACTGCCGGCAGACCTCTCCTCGGAGCAGCTGCAGTCGCTGTCCCGCACCCGCATCGGTGGCGAACTGATCCACCTCGAGCTGGACAACGGCCGCAGCCCGCGCAGCGATCGTGAAGGCGGCCGCGAAGGTGGCGGCGGCGGTTACCGTGGCGGCCAGGGCGGCGGCGGCGGTTACCGCGGCGGCCAGGGCGGCGGCGGCGGCGGATACCGCGGCGGCCAGGGCGGCGGCGGCGGATACCGCGGCGGCAGCGACCGTCGCAGCGAAGGCGGCTCCTCCGAAGGCGGCCGTGGCGGTTAGACCGCGACCGCAACGACCGTGGTGGCCAGGGCGGCGGCGGGTGCGCGGCGGCGGATACCGCGGCAACGCCGGCGCCGGCGAGAACCGCTTCGGCGGCTCGCGCAAGCCGCGCACCGCAGGTGGCACCAGCGCCCCGCGTCGTCGCGATTACTAAGCACTAAACAGACAAACGCCCCCGGTGGTGGTGTCCTTCCCGAAAGGGTTGGGCGCCCCCGCCGGGGGTTTTGTTTTGCCCGTAGGCTCAGGCGCACCGGCCTCCAAGCCCTAGCCATCGAGCATGTCTTGGGCTCGGACGCGCCCTTGCGTTTCATCCGAGGCCTCTGCGCCCTGCTCGAAACCCGCCTGGATCAGGGTGCCTTGGCAGAAATGCTCCCGGGCTGCATACATCGCCCTCCGCCCGTCGAGCAGGCGGTCGATCGTGGCTCCGAAGGGTGCCTCTTCGGCCACGACCCTCCTGGACGGCGCAGAAGGCGCCCTGGCTGGGTAAACGCATGCGTGGAGCGCTACGGAGGGCTTTATGCCGCTTGCAAGGGTGGTTGCGCGGGGTGGTCCACGCGGGCTGAGCCCCCGGGGCCGTCGCCAAGGAGCTGCGGAGCCAGGTGGGTGGCAAGGTCACGCCGGACCCCGCATGGTCATTCCCGGCGTGGAGAAAGCCCCTGCCGGCCCCGCGGGCGCGGATGGGCAGGTCCGCGTCGGGAGGGTCCTTGCCGCCACGCGTTCCGGGGCGGCGTTCGGTGGCGCCGAAGATTCCGGTCTGGGCCCGCCGACTCCGCGGACCTTGCCGGACGAGGCCATTTTCATGATCCACGTCACTGAGTATCGCCGCAATTGGGCGTCTGACGTGCCCAATTCGGCGGATTTTGTGTCGTCCGCCACAAAAGTGCATCTCGATTTCACAGTGCCGAAAAATGCTGGTAGAGTTCTTACTCGTTGCCCCCCTAGCTCAGTGGTAGAGCGCGTTCTTGGTAAGAACGAGGTCACCGGATCGATTCCGGTGGGGGGCTCTGAATGGAATGGCCCGCGTTTGAGTCTGCCCGCAAGGGAACCGTGACGCGGACGCGGGTTTTACCATTCGTGGCGGCTTAGCTCAGCTGGTTAGAGCGCACGACTCATAATCGTGAGGTCCCGGGATCGAGTCCCGGAGCCGCTACAGAAAGATCCCCGTTTTCCTTGTGGAAGCGGGGATTTTTTCATGCCAGATTTCGGGGCACGGCCCGCCATGTCGACCGCCTGGTTTTCGGGTCGTCGGTCTCATGGATCGGGCAAATCGTTGTCCGCGTCTTTCTTGGGGGAAGCCGCGGTATTCACCTTGGTGGTCCGGTTGTCGATGCCCGCCCTTCCCGTTTTGCCCGGTGATCCGGCCGCCCAAACGAACGGCATGCCCGAGCTCAATGAGGCTCCGGCACTTCAAGCGCGAATGGCACTGCCAAGGTGCCGATTCCATTGACCCTGAGTTCCACCGCATGCATTCCCGGGTAGTACTTCCGGGTGCTGATGGGAACGATGCCGTGCTCCCGCCGGCCAGCCCAGGTTTCGCCGGGAGCCAGCGTACGCGTGCTGAGCTTGAATGTCTTGGGTCGTGTCCGGCCGTTGGCCTTCATGAAATGGATGACGTAGTCAATGACGACGGAGGTTGGAGTGCTTTCTTCGTTTGTCACAGTGTAGGAGAAGTCCAGCGATTCCCCGAGGCTGATGGACTTTCGCTCAACGGCAGGGCCCGTGACAGACAGGCGTCGAGATGCTATCCACGCCAATCATCGACAAGGCATCCGGATTCGCTTCCTTGATCAGTGATCTCAAGCCATGCCGAATCAGCCTTTCGGCTTTCCGGGCTGCCGTCCATCGCCCATCGCCGCGCGAACCGCAATGCCAGCTCGGGGTTGATCTTGCTGATGTCGTTGAGGTGGTTGGCGACCGAACGGCGAACGAAGTCCGAGGGGTCGTTGTACAGTGCATCAAGGATCGGCCCGGAGAACCGTTCATCCTTGGCAAGGTGGTCCAGACGCATGGCCCAGGGCAGCCGCGGCCGGGTGCATTCCGAAGCCAAGCGTCGAACATCCGGGTCGGCATCCTGCGTCCAACGAACAATGGTGGGCCATACATCGTCCTGGTTGGAAGCGATCAATTTTCGCATGGCAAATTCGCTGCTCAACCGGGGTGTGAAACGTCGAAGCAATTCGAGGGTCGTATCCAGATCCGGGTTCTCCCGGGTGACCAGGGCATCCGACACCGCCAGCGTCATCCAACCCGTAAAGTCCTTCGACTCCAAGAGGCTCGTGGCCAAGGCGTTGAGCGATGGTTCGATGTCATCCCGAAGGGCTGCGGAGATCAGCGCAATGCGCTCATGGATGCCCCTTGGACCCCAGGTTCCCCTGCACCGCCCGCACGGACGTGAGCGGTTCGGCGGGATTGGCATCCGATATCAATCCGATGAGTCTGGAGAGGTCGTTTTCGCTGAGCATCTCATCTGCAAAAGGCACTGGGCATCTGGCTTTCTGGGGGTGGAAGTGAGCTGGACTGGCCGAAGGGTTCTTGCCGCTGCTGGCAAGTTCAATCGCGACGAAAACGGGATCTTCAAAGCGACTACCCGGCACTGTTGCCATCTCCGGAAGTCACACCTGACATGGGAGGAAGATGCCCTTGCGGTAGTCTAGTCGGAAGTTTGCCAAGCCGTCGGGCGCAACGGATGCCCAATTCTGGAACATGTCGTTTGTGCTCCGGGTTCTGGATGGCTCCACAGGTGCAAACGACTGCCGGATGAGCCGTTGGGCAGTGAAACCACCTGCAATGCCAAGGGATCGCACCGCGTCGTTTCCCAACTGCAGCACAACCAAGGAACGGGGCGAATGACGTATGAGGCTTGGACGAGGTCCATGGTTGGCAGGCCTGACGGGTGATTGCCGCGTTGGTCGTCACGGGATGCGCCAGCCAGACCCCTCAGCCAGTGGCCCACGAATCCGTCTGGCTACTCCGCCTTGGAATGGGCGGACGGAAGCGAATTCCGGATCAGCAGGATCGATCTGGATGCAGCTATCGAGGCCGTGCCAGGAAAGGACTTCAAACAGGTCTCCACCACCGAACGATGGGCCCTTGGCACCGAATCCTTCGCATCGTTCGGCCTGGACCGTCAAGGCCGGCTGGTGGGATCCATGGTGGAGAACCAGGGGATCGACGCTTCCACGAATGGTCTTGCTTCGGGATCCCGTGTGGGCATGGTGGTCGACGATGAATTTCAGCCATGGCCCGAGGCCACAGGGACGGAGCCTTCCAACGAACTCCGCCAGCTGCAAAGCGGCGACTCCGACGGTGAGAACTTCGCCTGGTCCGAGACCCCCGACACCGCCCTGGTTGCCACCACCTGGAAGATCTTCGCCAAGCGTGCCGACACATCAGAGCCCGTGCTGCTGGCGCAGTCCGGCGACGATGCAGGCGACCCGTCGCTCGGGGCCGGCATGGGCGGCATCGCCCCCGTCATCCACGCAGACCGCGTGTATTGGCACACCACCGTGGGGCCGGAAATCGACGGAGTGCTCAACACCCAAATAGTATCGACCGACCTGGCCGGCCAAGGAAAAATGCGTATTGAGGAATCCGGGGTGGCTTACCCCGTGTCACTGGACGATGCGGTGGCGGCGGTGAGACTCGAAAAGCTCGACGGGGCACGACGACGAAGGGGAACTGAACTTCCTCACCATGGACGATGCCCAGGGAATCGTGCTTCTGAACAACGATGGAACCACGACGGACTTGCTCAAGATCGCGGAGAACGCGCCGGAGGGCAGCACCTTCAAGACGCTGAATGGTTCCGGCAGCGCCCTGTCCTTCTCCTTCAACGGGGAAACATTCGTCGTGGACACGAAGAACAAGAAGGCAGTCGCGTTCACAGAACCGCAGGATTCCTATCTTGCAGGCCTGGCGCATTGCGGGGACACGGTGACGTGGACCTACACCGATGCCAACGGCGAAGGCGTTGCTTCGCAGTATGTTTACAACGCCGACAAGCAGACGCTTCGTGCCGTGAAGGAACCGGAGCTGTTCGGCAACAGTCTTTGCCAAGGCGAATACCTGGCTTGGTCGGTGCGCGATTCATCCAACGACAGCGCTCTGGCCACGGACGTCGTCACGCAAGTGGAAGGAATGACACTGCCCGAAGCGGCTGCGTCATTGAGCAACCCGGGACACGTGGCCGTGACGGAATCATTCCAGGTGTGGCATCGTTGGCCGGACGCGAAGCGGAATTGGATGCGCAGGTGAGTCGGTGCCACGTTGACGGGGGAGTGCGGTGAAGCGGCGAGACTGGTGGGAACGATTCTTCCTGGTCGGCATCGCGGCCAAGGGACTCAATGGCGTTGCCGAAATCCTTGGGGGAATCGTCCTGCTTTTCGCCGGCCCCAGGTCATTGAACTGCATCGCCTTGGTGCTGACCCGCAACGAGTTGACGGAAGACCCGAACGACTTTATCGCCACCCATCTGTTGCACATCACGGAGCGGGCAACGCAAGGATCCATCCTCTTTGCGGCCATCTACCTGCTGCTGCACGGCCTCGTGAAGCTCGTCCTTGTCGTTGCCATTCTGCGGGCAAAAATCTGGGCCTATCCGTGGATGATCGGGGTTCTACTGGTCTTCATTGCCTACCAGGGGTACCAAATAGCCATTGCGCCAAGCGCAGAGCTCATCGCGCTCACCGTTTTCGACGCCATCGTCGCCTACCTGACATGGCACGAGTACAAACGCCACCGCCGCAGGGCTGCTGCCGTCGGATAGCCGGCCGCAGGCTTTTCCCAGAATTTTTGCCGAAGTTGCACAGGATACCCACGGGTGCGTCTGCCGGAAAACGGCTTAACGTCGTAACTGGACGGGGCGTTGGGCCCATGGGACTGTTTTGCAGCTAACGAGACGGAAACGGCTATGGGGTTCGTGAATTCGATCAGCTTGGTGGGCGGTTGGTTTCCAACAACCGCGTGGATCGTCGCAGTGCTCGGGATGCTTTTCCTTCTGCTTCCCCGCAAGCAATCCAAGTGGTTGCCGCGGATCGTGCTTGTGGCGGTTGCGGCCGTCCTCGTGACGTTCATTGTGCATTGGTTGCTGGTTTGGGTTTTCTATGTGCTTCCCGAGCCCATGCCCGGGGCAGTGATTGCATGGGGCTGTGTGGGAACATTCGCCGTATTGCTGGGCATTTTCGGAATGAGGAGGATCGGGGCCTGGCGCCGGCTGGCCACCCCGCTTGCCATGGTTGCGGTGGTCCTCTTATCGGCGGTGCAAATCAATGCCTACTTCGGCCAATATGTGAACGTCGGGAGTTTGTACGACGCGGATACCTCGGGACTGCCGACGCTGAGCCGAAACGACCTGCGCACGCCGCAAGAGCTGGCCCATGAAATCGACTCCAAACTCCCCGCGATTCAGGGATGGAAGGCACCGAAAGACATGCCGAAAAGCGGCAAGCTCTTCGAGAACGGCATCCCGGGAACCGTCTCCGGATTCTCCGCCCGCAACGCGGTGATCTACCTCCCGCCGGCATACCTGGTTGCGAAAAGGCCCCAGCTGCCGGTGCTGGTCATGGTGGCCGGGCAGCCGGGGAGCCCGCAACGCTGGATCGATTCAGGCAACCTCGACCACATCATGAACAAGTTTGCCCGTTCACATCATGGGCTGGCCCCGGTCGTGGTGGTCGTGGACCCCAACGGCAGCCAGGACGGCAACACGATGTGCATGGACAGCCAAATCGCCAAGGCCGGAACATATCTCGCGGTGGACGTTCCGAAGTGGATCAAGACGAATCTCGATGTCCAAACAGATACGTCCCGCTGGGCCTTTGGCGGATTCTCATTTGGCGGAACTTGCGCGATTCAGTTGGGCACCGAGCAGCCCGCCATCTACCCGAACATCCTCGACTTATCGGGCCAACTCGAGCCCGCGCTGACAGCCAACCGAAACGTCACTATCCAACATTCGTTCGGCGGCAACACTGCGGCCTTTGATGCCAAGACACCGCTGGCCTTGCTCAGCCAAAACAAGTACCGCCACAGCTTCGCTTACCTTTCCGTTGGCGCCGATGACAACCATTACGGACCGGATATGGGCACGCTTTCGGCGGCCGCCAAAGCCTCTGGCATGACCGTTGTGGATTCAAAGGTTCCGGGCATGGGGCACTCCTGGAAGGCGGCCAAAGTAGGCCTTGCCGATGGCTTGGATGTTCTGGCCAAGCGCATGGGCTTGGCCAGATAGCGGCCCCGCTTGCATCGGCGGCTGCATGATAGCCGGCCCTTGAACCGGCACGTTGGCCGTGAATCTGCTGGGAGCTTGAGCCTCGGGAGCTGATGCGGCTTGTTGCCGCGAACCGGTGCCCTACTGTTGGGTGGTGATTTCTTTTTCGTACATGCACGCGGCCCTTGCCGCCGTCTCGGTGAGGCCCGCAACTTCGAGTTTCCTTCCGGACTGGTTGAATCCCGACGTTTTCCTGAGGGACCCGGCCCTTGGGCCATGGGTTATTTTGTTGGTCTGCGGCATCGTGTTTGCCGAGACCGGTCTGCTGGTGGGTTTCTTCCTGCCGGGAGATTCCATGCTCTTTACCGCGGGACTCTTGGTCGCCACCGGTGCACTGGATGTCAGCCTTCCGGCTTTTGCCCTGCTGATCTTCATCGCCGCGTTCGCGGGGGACCAAACCGGCTATCTCATTGGGCGCAAGGCAGGGCCCGCAATTTTCAAGCGGCCGGATTCGCGGTTATTCCGCCAGGAATACGTTGAAAAGGCCCATGCCTTCTTCGAGCGATTCGGCGGCAGGGCAGTGGTTCTTGCCCGTTTCGTGCCCATCGTCAGGACATTCGTGCCGGTCATCGCGGGCGTCGCCCACATGAGCTACCGGGTCTTCGCGCTCTACAACCTGCTTGGTGCGTTGCTTTGGGGCGTGGGCGTGACGCTGCTCGGCTACTGGCTGGGGCAGTACGAATGGGTCGGCAAGAACATCGACGTGATCTTTGTTGTCATCGTGCTCATTTCGGTGATTCCCATTGGATTGGAGCTGCTCAAGGCCGGAAGAAGGAAAAGCAAGCGAAAGCTAGATCGGTTCCGGCGGGTGTTGCCCACGGCTGCGCACAACACCCGCCGGAGGCACCTGAACGACTCGACTCAGCGTTCCAGGGCGAGGTTCTCGAAGTCGGATGACCCCATCGGGATCCCCGGTTTTCGCGACCAAAATGCGACCTTCGTCACTTTGGGTGCTCTCGATGTGCAATTTGGGTCGATTGTTGGGTAGAGTATTTCTTCGTTGCCCCCCTAGCTCAGTGGTAGAGCGCGTTCTTGGTAAGAACGAGGTCACCGGATCGATTCCGGTGGGGGGCTCAGAGATAAAAACCGCTGTCCAACCCATTTCGATGGGTAGGGCAGCGGTTTTTTGTTGTCCGTCGAACCTGGTTCCGCAGGGAGAGACCTTACTTTCGAAGCGAGGTGTTGCCGCTGATCCGGGCGACGACGCGGTCGATCATGATCCCCAGGCCCATCGCAACGACAACCGCAACCACCATGCCCAAGAGGTGGTATTCCTGGAACCACTGGCCTGCCAGCATCCCGATCAGCACCGAGTACGCGGCCCATCCAACACTGGAAAAGCAGGTGAGAATGAGGAAGCGGCGATGCGTGTAGCGGGTCGCGCCGGCGACCAGATTCACCGCAACCCGGCCGATGGGCACGAAGCGCGCCACCAAAATCAAAGACACGGGCCGGAGCCGCAGTTCGTAGCCTGCCCACGCAAAGGCGTGTTGAAGCCGTTTCCGGCGCATCCACGCAAATCTGTCGGTTCCGATGCCCCTGCCGATCAGGTAGGCGACGTTGTCGCCCACGAAAGCGCCCAACCCGGCCATGAGGCCCAAGGATCCAGGGGTTGGGCATGTCCGCTGCTGGGTATCAGGGAAGCCAACGCCACAACCAGCGATTCGCTGGGAACCGGAGGGAAGAACCCGTCGATCGCGCAGAACAGGAAAATCATCAGGTAGGAGAGCGGGTGTCCCGCCGCCGAGAGGATGAACGTGCTCAGCGCATCCATGGCTGTGCCGAAAAAATCCAAGAGCGGTCCTGTTCGTTGAATGCCCCGCGTGGTTCACGCCACACTGGTTGTCACTAACAAGGCTAGCCATCGTCGAATTCAATTCATACTCCGGCATCCGTGAGAACCATGCCGGGGGCAATCTGCCGGTTCGAGGGAGCTCCCCGATATGATGGATGAAGTGCGAAATCTGTGGTCATGGGTGCCTTGCAGCTCTATGAAGGGCCAATGAGAGTAAGCGCTCGTGATGACCATGAACCTTTATGAGAGGACCAAGCGCATGCCCAAGGCCGACTTCAACGAAGAGTTCCCGACCCGTGCCTCGCTTCGACGCGCGCGCCAGGAACAACAGGATTCGGGGAGCCAAGAGGGCGCCGCGGACAAGAACGCGACGGGGAACTCCTCGCCGGGGGATGAATTTGATTCGATCCCGGAATCGGAGCGCCAAGAGAGCCGCAAACCCGATGCCGCGCCATCGCCGAAGCCCGTGGCGCCCGCCGCACCGGCAAACAAGAAGAGCGCCCCGAGCGCCAAGACCGGAGCTTCCGCTACCGAAGCCAGGCCGGCAAAGAACGCCAAAAAGGCAGACAAGGCAACGACGGGATCCGCCAAGCCGAGCCAGGCAACGCCGCGGCAGATCGCAAAACCGACCGCGCCGATGACCGCCAAGGTTCCGGCTGTGCCGGAATCACCGAAGCCAGGCGCCGCAAAACCCGTTGTTCCGGCTCCTTCGGCGGCGGGGCCTGCCGCCCCGGCCGCCAACAGCACGCCGGAGAGTCCGGCGGCGAAGGCGCCCACGCCCAATGGCGCCAACGACAAGGGCGGCAAGGCCCCCGGCAAGCAAACGCAACAGGCCCAGACTGCAACCGATCGCGCCCCGGCCGCACGCCACTGCGGCCCTAGCCACCGTCACCGCTGCCCCGGCCGACTCGCCGTGGACGAGGCTGCCGGTTCCGCGAAGCTCGATGACCTGTCCACCGCGGATGGGCGGCGCCAGGCCTTCCGGGAAATGGTTCCGGGGGCGGGGGAGCGGGACACCTTCCTGCGCCCGGAAGACGAGACATCCTTCCGTGCCGAACGCGGGTTCCGCGGATTCCTTTCGCGCATGGGCTTCAACATGGAACCATCGGCCCAAGAAGTCGAGGAACGCAACTGGCGCCGGACGGTGGGAACCCGCCTGAACGAGCCGAAGACGATCTCCGTGGTGAACGGCAAGGGCGGCGCCAACAAGACGCCAACGGCCGTGCTGCTTTCGGCGGTTTTCGGCCGCAACAGCGGAGACCCGGTCTTGGTCTGGGACAACAACGGAACGCGAGGAACCCTGGGCTGGCGCACGCTCCAGGGCCCGCACTCCCGGCATTCGATGGACCTGTTGGCCGCGGCCGCCAAGCTCAAGGACACCAGGGTCGGAGACCCGATCATCCACGAGTACGTGCACTACCAGCCCGAGGACTGCTACAGCGTGCTGCGCACCGACCCGACGCTGCTGGCCTCGGAACAGCACGTGAATGCGGCGGATTTCGACGTGATGCATGAGATCGTCTCGCGCTTCTTCTCCTTGACCATCGTCGACTCCGGCAATGACGAATCGGCCGAGCGCTGGATGCGCATGATCGACCACACCGACCAGCTGGTCATCGCCAGCACCACGGTGGAGGAACACGCCGAGGCCGGCGCCCTGCTTCTCGAAGCCCTGGCCAAGCGCGGGGGACACTACGCGGAGCTCGCGAAGAACGCGGTGGTGATCGTTTCCCAGCACCAACCGCAGGGGAACAGCGACCAGCTTAACCGGATCGCCCACGGATTCAGCCGTCTGGCCCGCTCGGTGGTGACGGTCCCGTATGACGCGGCACTGGTGAAGGGGCAGATCCGCTTTGACGGGCTGCGTCCTGCCAGCCGCCGGGCATGGTTGCACGCGACGGCCGCGGTGGCCACGGCGTTGCACAACTAAATGCAAGACCAAGTGCTGCTGTGCCGGGGGGTCTCCTGGCCGGCCGAACCCGGAACCCCCAAGCTGGCCCTGCGGGATGAAAACGACAAGGCCCGCGACATCGCCCTGGACAGCGGGGCCGAGCTCGGCTTTGACGTGCTGCCCGGGCGCTGGTGCCTTGGCCACCAGTTGGTCCATGACCGGACGCACCGAACCCAGGTTCCTTGCCCGGCGGGTGCCGAGGTGCAGCGCGGAACCCAGTGCGAGTCCTGCGAGGCGGCCGACCAGTCCCGGGCGATGCACGACTTCCACCGCTCCGGGCGCGCCGGTGCCGGGTTGCGTGACTACCTGATGCAGGAACACTGGCTGTACGTCGCGTCCTTTGCGCACGGGGTCAGCAAGATCGGCACCGCGGCGAACCCCAGCAAGTGGCGCAGGCTGGCCGAGCAGGGGGCCGTCAGCGCCCGCTACGTCGGCCTGGCGGCGGATGGCGCGCAGGTGCGCATCCTGGAAGACCTGGTGACCAGGGAATTGGGCTTCACACAGCAGGTGCGTGCGCAATCGAAGGTGCGCGGCCTGCTCGACTCCCGCACCAGCTTCGCCGCGTTGGACGGCGCAACCAGCGAGCGGGCATCGCAGGTGAGGGAGTTCCTTGCCTCGTTGCCGAATCACGGCGATGAAACCTTCAGGGTCGTCGACGAGCAATGGGCGGCCCCTGCCCAGGCGGCGGCCCTGCTCGAGGGGTGGGAAGCCAACG
>CAWFRB010000023.1:0-26329 GCA_963818105.1 uncultured Actinomycetota bacterium
GCGACCGTTCCGGCCAGCAGCGCCCACGTGGCGGGAACCCCGCGGAAGGCCAGCCCGGCACCCAGGACGCACAGGGCCAGCATGATGGTTCCGCTGAGCCCCAGGCGTCGGGCCACCCACGCGGTTGACGTGCCCGCCGCGGCGAAGACCAGCGTCGGGATGGAGGGAAGCAGTGCGGCAACGAAAGGCCCGTAGCCGAGGAACTGCTGCAGGTCGTGATAGAGCGCCGAGGCGCTGGTGATGCCCGCCCGCAGGTTCAACCCCACCAGGACCACCGCAAGCAGCGAAAGCAACAGGAATCCGCGCGAGACCCGCTGCGGGGTCGGCTGCGAAATTGCGTTGTCTGCTGCTGGTTTTTCCTTATTGGGCATGCTCACAGGGTACGTGGCAGGACTGTTCGGGAGCCAATGTGCTGGTGGCAAGATTGCTCACATCAGGGGAACAATTCGGGCAAGCGGGGACATCCGGCTGCCGTCGGCGAAACGCCTGAAGCCGGATGTCCCCGCCGGAATTCCCCGGAATCCTAGGAGGCGCCGATGTCGCGGTGCCGCAGCGCCAGCACGCTCACGACGATGAACACAATGCTCAGCCCGCCCAGGCCCGCGACCGCCGCCCACGGGACGCCCTCGACCAGGGGCGACTGGCCGTAGGCCCAGTAATAGGGCGAAAAGTTGTGCAGCCACTGCAGGTCCTGGCTCTGGTTTCCCAGGGCGTTGAAAACGTAGCCGACCACGGCGACCGCGGTGCCGGCAACGACGCCGAACATCCTGCGCCCGCTCAGCGCACCCGCCACCAGGGCGCCGGTTCCGCTCAGCAGCGTCAAGAGCACAAACATGAGGACGCCGGCAACGACCTTGGCCGGATCGATGCCCAACTGCGCGGGCCCGTTGAGCACCAGGATGACCACCAGCACCAAGAACGCCAGCAAGAGAATGCGGATGACCAACGCCGCCGCGCGTTCCAGCACCACCTGCGTGCGGGTCACCCCGTGGGCGAGCGTGAGTTCCAGGAGCCCGGCCTCCTCGTCTCCCCCGATCGCGGCGGCTCCCCACGAGATGGCGGCAATGGACATGAGCAGGAACCCGGTGAGCCCGAAGAACGTGGCCTGGGTGTAGCCGGGGCCGGAGGCAATCTGGTCGTAGTTCAGCGCCTTGATCATTTCCTGCGGCAAGGAGGCCAGCAGCTCGCGCATCTGCGGGCTCCCGCCAATGCTCGGATACAACGGCAGGTACAACGACATGATCGCCAGCAGGCCGATGCCCCACCCGAGGGTCGAGCGCCACGAATCCGCCAGCGCCTTGCGCATCAACGGATAGCGTTGGGGTTTCATTTGCGGGCCTTTCCGCGGCAAGCGGGAATCGGTTTCCCGGTCCGATGAATACATTTTCAGCACAGCTTCCTCGAGATCCGGTTCCTCGATCACCAGGTCCAGGACCCTGGTGCGGGACAAGACGTAAATCAACGGTTCGACAGACCCCTCGATGCTGGCCCGCGCCTCGATCACCCCGCGGTCGCCTCCGTCGTGGACCTGGCGGACTTCAAGGTCGCGGATCCCGGGAATGCCGGCGCAGCAGCTCGCGCGCACCCTGCAGGTCGTGGCCGGGGAAGAGCACCCGCACGTGCCTGATGGCGCTTTCGCGCAGGTTGTCCACGGTGGAGACCGTGACGATCGAGCCTTCGCGCAGGATCGCGACCTCGTCGGCCGCCTGCTGGATTTCGCTGAGCACGTGCGAGGAGAGGAACACCGTTTGGCCGTTGTCCTTGGCCTCGCGGATCAGGGCCAGGAATTCCCGTTGCATCAGCGGATCCAGGCCGCTGGTCGGTTCGTCGAGGACCAGCAGTTCCGGTTCGTGCATGAAGGCCTGGACGATCCCGAGCTTTTGCTTGTTGCCCTTGGAGAGCCGGCGGGCCTGGTTGTCCAGGTCCAGGTCAAGGCGTTCGGCCAACGCCTCGACCATGCCCGGCTTGACCGGGCCGCTGATCGCCGCAAAGTGTTCAAGGATCTTGCGTCCCGTGGTCCGGCTTTCGAGAATCAGTTCGCCGGGCAGGTACCCGATCCGCCTGCGCAGCTCGGGGCCGCCCTGGGTCGGGTCCTTCCCGAGGACCTCGATGGTCCCGGCGCTTGGGCGAATGATGTCCAGCAGGCAGCGCATGGTCGTGGTCTTGCCCGCGCCGTTGGGTCCGATGACACCGAAGATGCTTCCGGGCTGCACGCTGAAGTCGATGCCGTGCAGCACTTCCTTGCTGCCGTACTTCTTGCTGAGGCCTGAGACTTTGATGGCGGGATCCACTTATTGCTCCTCGGATTTGGCAGGGGTTTCGATGGCGGCACGGGCCGCATTCAGGAAGCGCTCGTCCGTGTACAAGGGGTGCGTGTAGAGGTCCACCACAGGGACGCCGAGGAGGTTCACGGTGCCGACGCCGAATTCTTCTTGCCCGAGGCTTCGGGCCACGTGCCGGCCAAGCACCAGCATGCCCATGGAGTTGGTGGCCAGGACGACCGCTGTCGCCCGCAGGTCATCGATCTTTCGAATGCTTCCGTTCGCGATGCCGGCCTCGAGCATGTCCTTGGTCATGGCAACAAGTGCATCGAAGAACGCGTCGCCCAAAGCCGAGTCGTCCATGATGGCCTGGCGGATGTACGCAGTCTCGGCCATGTAGGTATCGGGCTTGCTGAGGTATTCGGCCATCATTTTTTGCAGGGATGCAACATCTGCCTTGTCCACGGCCCGTTGCGAACTGATGCCGAGGATGTGCCGGTCGCAGGCCTCCCGAAGGCCGGCCTTGGAGACAAAGTGGTGGATGACCAGTCCGGGGCTGACCTGCGCGGCCGCGGAAATGTCTCGGATCGTGGTGTTCGCGAATCCGTGTCGGCCAAAAAGCTCGATGGCCGCGTCCCTGATCTTGGATCTTGTGGTGAGATCCTCACTATCTGTACGCATGTTTAAGATGCTAAACACGTGTTCAGGATTTGGTAAGAGGCGAAAGTACCAAAGCGGGATATTTATTCGCCCGGGAGGCAGGGGCGCCGTCCGGCAGTAGAGCCGGCCTCGCATTTTCAAGGCCTGTCGGGCCGCGTCGAAGCCGTCCGCCTCCCAGCCAACCAGGGGGTTCATCGCCGGAGGCGTTTCTTTGCGGCAACAGGGCATTGACAGCGGTCCCTCGCGGCCGGACAGTTTCGCTATACACACGTGTACAACGAGGCAGAAGGGACGGCCCGCCATGGGCATTCAAGGGGAATCGCGGCTAACCATCGTGCAGCCGGGGCAAGGTCGGCAGGGCGATCTCGGAAGCATCGGGGTTGCCTTCAAGCTGCTCGGCGAGCAAACCAATGGGCAGATCTCGATCGTGGAGCACCCGTTCCCCGTCGGGGCCCTGGTTCCGCCGCACCTGCACACCCGTGAAGACGAGTACTCAATCGTCCTTGAGGGTGAGATCGGATTCAGGTCGGGCGACCGCGAGGTGGTGCTGGGCGCCGGCGGCTACATCACCAAGCCGCGCGGGGAGCTGCACACCATGTGGAACGCCGGCAAGGTCCCGGCGCGGATGATCGAAATCATCAACCCGGCGGGGTTTGAGCATTTCTTCTGGGGTCTGGCCAACCAGCTCGAAGCGGGGCCGCTCGATCCCGAGGCCCTCGGCAAACTGGCGGCCCACTACGGCATCGAGTTCCCTGAGGCCCCGTGGCTGCCAGACATCATCGCCCGCTACGGGTTGACACCGCCCATGGTCTGACGGGAACGGGTCGCAAGGCAACACGGATTCCCGGAGCGGCCGAAGGCCCGGCGGCAGGGCCTACGGAACCCGCAGAGGTCTCCGGAAGCCACTCGCGGACTTGCCCCTCGGCGGCTTCCAAGGTCGCCAACGCCTCGGCCAGGTTCAGCCGCGCCAGGAGCAGCGCACTCATCGCCAGCCCGGCGACGATTCGCGCCCGCGCAAGAACCAAGGAGTCCGGACTGAGCTGGATCCATGGCCCGCAGGGCACCTGCCACGCCATCGCGCAACTCGATCTGGTAGCCGTCGATCAGCAGCCTCAGCGCCTCGTCGTGGCCCGCGATGCCCGCGGCAGTGTTCATCAGCAGGCAGCCACGGTTCGCGGTCTGCTCCGAGGCCTTCGCCAGGTCGATGGACAACGAACGCAAGTAGGTCGAGATGCCGTCGTTCGACCGCGACGAGCCGTGCAACAGGTTCAGGCGGGGCCGCAGGATCGTGTCCATGTAGTCCTGGATCACCGCATCGAAAAGCCCCCGCTTGGAGCCGAAACCGTTGTAGATGCTTGAACGGCCCAGCCCCGTGGCCGTTTCAAGATCCGTGATCGACGTGGCATCGAAGCCCTTGTCCCAAAAGACGCGGCGGGCATCGCCGAGCGCCTTGCCGGTGTCGAATTCCTGCGTTCTGGCCATGAGTCCCGAAATCCCCTTGTTTTGTGTAACGGTCATTCCAGTATATATTGGAACGACCGTTACACAATCACTCCGACGACCCAGGGACACACCAGATGCTGCCGATCACCATGATTTTCGCCGGCCTTGCCGCCGCAATCCACGTGTACATCTTCATCCTCGAATCCCTGCGCTGGGAGCTTCCCGCCACCCGCAAGGCCTTCGGGATCAAGACGGACGCCGAAGCCAGCGCGACCAAGCCGATGGCCTTCAACCAGGGCTTCTACAACCTGTTCCTGGCGGTCATGACGGTTGCGGGCATGGTCTTTGTGCTTGCGTCCTCCCCCGTCGTCGGAGCGACGCTGATTTTTGCGGGCACCGGTTCAATGCTGGCCGCAGGCCTGGTCCTGCTCCTTTCATCTCCCAAGCTGGCGCGCGCTGCGATGTTCCAGCTCACCGCACCCGCCCTGGCCATCATTTTCGGCCTGTTTGCCTTCACCCACTAACTCCCCTCCCCAATCCCCACCGAACGGAGCCATGACTTCATGTCTACCCAGAGCAGCACCCAGATCCATCTCGCCAGCCGCCCCATTGGTTGGCCGACCGACGAGAACTTCAACACCGTCACCGTTGACCTGCCGGAACTCGCCGAGGGCGAGATCCGGGTTGCCAACGAGTTCATCTCGGTCGACCCCTACATGCGCGGGCGGATGAACGACACCAAGTCCTACTCGGCACCGTATGCCCTCAATGAAGTCATGACCGGCGGCGCAGTCGGCCGCGTGGTCGAATCGCGCGCCGAGGGATTCAACGTCGGAGACCCGGTGCTTCACCAGCTCGGGTGGCGCGATGTCGCCCAGGGCGACGCCAGCCAGTTCCGCGTGGTGAAGGACATTCCGGGCCTGCCGCTTTCGGCCTACCTCGGCATCCTGGGCATGACCGCATTCACCGCCTACGTGGGATTGCTGGACATCGCCGGGCTCAAGGACCGGTGAAACCGTGTTCATTTCCGGCGCCGCGGGCGCCGTGGGCAGCGCCGCCGGCCAGATCGCGCGCCTCAAGGGAGCCAAGCGTGTCATCGGTTCCGCCGGTAGCGCCGCGAAGGTCGAACTCCTGACCGAAAAGTACGGCTACGACGCCGCCTTCAACTACAAGGACGGACCGGTCCGCGAGCAGCTGCGCGCGGCGGCGCCGGAGGGCATCGACGTGTACTTCGACAACGTCGGAGGCGAACACCTGGAGGCGGCCCTGGATTCCTTCAACCCGGGCGGCCGCGGCGCATTGTGCGGAGCGATCTCCGTGTACAACGCGACGGAGGCTCCGTCCGGCCCGCGCAACATGAGCAACATGATCACCCGCGGGCTGAACCTCAAGGGGTTCACCGTGGGCAACTACGCCGAGCACTACCCGGCGTTCATGGCCGACATGTCCGCATGGATCGCCGAGGGGAAGATCGTCTTCGACGAAACCGTCGTCGAAGGCCTGGAAAACTCCGTCGAGGCACTCATCGAACTGATGCGCGGCGCCAACACCGGCAAGATGGTCGTCAAGCTCTAGGAAACACCGCTTCCGCGGCACCTTTTGGGTCGCAGCCGGGCCGGTTCAACGCACGCCTTCTTTGGCGCGTTGGGCCGGCCCCTTGGCGTTGGGCCGCCGGTTAGATCCGGTGGGACTCGGCGTAGAACCACTGGATGTGTTCCCGCAGCAGCTGCCGCCGCCCGTTTTCCGTCGCCGGCGCTGACGGCTTCATGGATCCCGTGGTGCTGGGCGCGCAGGACCGTTGCGATCTTGTCCCAGTCCTTGTCCCCCGGCACGGATTCGCTGACGTAGTCGGCGATGGACAGGCGAAGGGATTCCATCATCGCCTCGATCACCGCGTTGCCGGCCAACGATGAGAGCAGCACGTGGAACTGCGCGTCCAAGTGCGTGGAACTCCTCGCGGTCCAGCCCCGGCGCGTCCATCTCCCCCAGCAATGCACCGGCACGTTGCAGCACGGCGGCGCTTCGCCGGGGGTCGGTGGTCAGGTCCGCGGATTCGGCCGCCCAGGTTTCAAGCAGGATCCGGGATTCGACGATGTCGGCCACCGACAGCTGGCGCGATGCCACGTGCAGCCGCAGGGCCGCCGACAACCCGATCGCGGGCTCCGAAATCACCACGGCCCCGGAATTCGGGCCCGAGCCGGTGGAGGTTCGCACCACGCCCATGGCGTCGAGGATGCGGATGGCATCGCGCACCGAGGCGCGGGAAATCCCGTGCGTCTCGGCGAGCGCACGCTCACCCGGAAGCTGGTCCCCCAGCTTGATCCGGCCGGCACGAAGATCCGCCTCGATGCTGTTCAGGACGGTCTCGTAGGCTCGGGCGGGAACCGGCGGAGTGCTTGGTTTGCTTGTCACCCGTTCATTTTCCCATGCTTGTCCAGAGTGCCCCGGCGCGCAGACATGACGCTGTTTCCGCCGGTTGGATAGACGTGCGGGCCTCGCCGACCTAGTATGGTCTGACCACATCAATTCTTCGGCAGAGCACGCCGGAAGGGCCTGACATGAAAATCGCACTTTTCGCCACCTGCATCGTCGATGCCATGTATCCGCAAACCGCGCGTGCCACGGTCAAGATCCTCGAGCGGCTCGGCCACGAGGTCGTCTTCCCCGCCGGCCAGGCCTGCTGCGGACAGATGCACATCAACTCCGGCTACATGGACGAGGCACTCCCGGTGGTCGCCAACCACGTCCAGGCATTCGAGGCCGAGGCCTACGACGTCGCCGTCGCCCCGTCCGGTTCCTGCGTCGCCTCGGTCAAGCACCAGCACCCGGTGCTGGCCGAACGCTGCGGCGACTCTGCGCTGAAGGCACGCGCGGAGGCCGTGGGTGCGAAGACCTACGAACTCTCCCAGCTGCTGGTCGACGTCCTGGGCGTCACCGACGCCGCCGAACAGCTCGGATCGCACTTCCCGCACAAGATCACCTACCACCCCTCCTGCCACGGCATGCGTTCGCTGCGTCTGGGCGACCGCCAGCTGGACCTGCTCAAGTCCGTCGGCGGCATCGAGGTCGCCGACCTGCCCGGAGGCCGACCAGTGCTGCGGCTTCGGCGGCACCTTCTCCATGAAGAACGCCGACGTCTCCTCGGCCATGCTGGAGGACAAGACCAACAACGTGAAATCCACGGGCGCCTCGCTGTGCTCCGGCGGAGACGCCTCCTGCCTGATGCACATCGGCGGCGGGCTCTCGCGCACCAAGTCCGCGGCCACCACGCTGCACTTCGCCGAGATCCTGGCCAGCACCATCGACGAGCCGGTCTCCGTGACCGGCGAGGTCTTCGTCGGAAAGGGCGGCAAGCAGATGGGCAACGTCTTCATGGGCATGCCGAGCCTTCCGGTCTTCGGCGACGGCAACCTGCACATCGACGAGCCGTTCCCGGCCGCGGCGCACCGCGAACTGGGCAACACCCAGATGCGCGCCAACCTGCGCCACGCCACCCACACCATCCGCGACAAGCGGCTGAAGGTGGTTGCCGAGCTTCCCGACTGGGAGGAACTGCGCGACGCCGGCTCCGCCACCAAGAACCACGTCATGGCGAACCTGCCGGCGCTGCTTGAGGAGTTCGAGAAGAACTTCACGGCCCGCGGCGGAACCATCCACTGGGCCCGCGACGCCCACGAGGCCAACAAGATCGTCGCCGACCTGATCCGCGAGCAGGACACCACCGAGGTCGTCAAGGTGAAGTCCATGGCCACCCAGGAAATCGGGCTCAACGAGTACCTCGAGGAACGGGGCATCTCCGCCTTCGAGACCGACCTCGCCGAGCTGATCGTCCAGCTGGGCCACGACAAGCCCAGCCACATCCTGGTCCCGGCCATCCACAAGAACCGCACCGAGGTCCGCGACATCTTCCTCAGGGAGATGCCGAACGTGGACCCGGACCTCACCGACGAGCCGCGCAAGCTGGCCATGGCCGCCCGCGCCCACCTGCGCCGCAAGTTCCTCTCCGCCAAGGTCGCCGTCTCCGGCGCCAACTTCGCCCTCGCCGACTCCGGCACCCTGGCCGTCGTCGAGTCCGAGGGCAACGGCCGGATGTGCCTGACGCTGCCCGAAACCCTGATCACCGTCATGGGCATCGAGAAGCTGCTGCCGGCCAAGGAGGACCTCGAGGTCTTCATGCAGCTGCTGCCGCGCTCCTCCACCGGCGAGCGCATGAACCCCTACACCTCGCTGTGGACCGGTGTCACCGAGGGCGACGGGCCGCAGAACGTGCACCTGGTCCTGCTGGACAACGGGCGCACCGCGGCGCTGGCGGACAAGTACGGGCGCACCGCGCTGAACTGCATCCGCTGCTCGGCCTGCATGAACGTGTGCCCGGTCTACGAGCGCACCGGCGGCCATGCCTACGGCTCCACCTACCCGGGCCCGATCGGCGCGATCCTCTCCCCGCTGCTCACCGGCATCAAGTCCGAGGAAAACAGCTCGCTGCCCTACGCCTCCTCGCTCTGCGGCGCCTGCTACGACGCCTGCCCGGTGAAGATCAACATCCCCGAGATCCTGGTGCACCTGCGCGGCGAGGACGTCGATTCCAAGCGCGGGACCAAGAAGCTGCCCACCCAGATGGACCTGATGATGAAGGGCGCCGGCTGGGCGTTCTCCTCCGGCAAGCACCTGGCCCTGCTGGAAAAGGGCCTGCCGCTGGGCAAGCTCGCCGCCGGGCGCGACAAGAAGATCAAGCACCTGCCCGGCATCGCCGCCGGCTGGACCCAGTCGCGCGACGTGCCCGCTCCCCCGGCGCAGTCCTTCCGCGACTGGTGGAAGAAGGACCACACAGCCGGTTGCCCCTACACACAAGCAGGAGAAGTAAGCAGATGAGCGCCAAGGAAGAAATCCTCGCCCGCATCGCCTCCGCGCTGCACGACGCCCCGGTCCCCGCACCCATCCCCCGCGAGTACCGCAAGACCTCGGACATGCCGCAGGCGGAGCTCATCGAGCTGCTGGTCGACAGGCTCGAGGACTACAAGGCCCACGTGGATGTCGTGGAGCAGGCGGAGCTTCCCGCGACCATCGCCGAGCGGCTCAAGGATGCGGCAAGCTACGTCGTTCCCCACGGCATCGACGAGTCCTGGCTGGCGGATGCCGCGCTTGCCGACGATGCCCGCCGCCGCGTCGACGCCCCGGGCTCCGTGCTGAGCGTGACCGAGCTGGATGAAACCAGTGCGGTGCTGACCTCCTCGGCGGTGTCGATCGCCGAGTCCGGCACCATCGTGCTGGACGGAACCCCCAACCAGGGACGCCGGGCGATTTCACTGGTCCCGGACCACCACGTGTGCGTGGTTCCCGCATCCAGCATCGTGCGCCTGCTGCCCGAGGCGCTTCCGCGCATGGACATCACCCGACCGCTGACCTGGATCTCGGGCCCCAGCGCCACCAGCGACATCGAACTCGAACGCGTCGAGGGCGTGCACGGCCCGCGCCGGCTGGACGTCATCATCGTCAAGGGTCTGTAGGCTTCCACAGTTGAGATGAGGCCGGTCGACTGACCAACTCTTCATCAGGAATCATGGACCGTGTAGCTACCCAAGCGCCAGCCACCGGATGAATCCAATGCGCTACCGCAACTGCGGTTTCCAAGTCATCCATGAGGTTACGTCGGTGAATTGGTTCATTGTGGGCTGCACGGTTTCTGACGAGGTTCAGCGACTTCAAAGCCGCTTCCAACACAGCCCTACGCTCGTGCAGTTTTCCCTCAAGATATGGAAAGCCACGATGTGCCGCCGGAATCCATAACGTGGTCAAGTAACGTTTGGAAACCAAGAAACGCCAGAATCCAAAGGGTAGTTCAGCGATGATTTGCCCATGTGAAGGAACGGTAGATGCTGGCTTGTGGCGAGAGGCCGCTTTGTTCACATCCAGCGTTGCCTTGCTATCCAACAGCCGTGACCGCAACCAATCTTGGGTCGGCTCTTCCTGTTCCCACCATTGAGTCAAGGCGATGTCCAGAGCGTTGCGAACCAGCACTTCAATCATGCCCATTGTGTGTATGACCGCGGCAGCAGCGTGCATGTTTGATTCATACAAATGAACGATCCGAACGAGGTCTTCGCCTCGACCCGAGTCGTATGAGCTCAAACGCTCAGCTGTTAGCAGGAGCTTGAGCACTTCAAGATCCGTCGGACCCCCGAACTCGCAACTCCTCATTTTCATCGCCTATACTGAAATGGAAGACCCCGGAGAGATCACTGGTTCGCCATATCGCCGGGGTTACGCTTTTAACTTTCAGGGGCTCGGTTTCGACCGCCCCTCGGGATAGGCCCGATTCCGACGATAGACACACGACCTCGCGGGCAGGCATTCCCTGTGACCATCTGTGGAAATCACCTGTCCACTGACTTGAGTTCCTCGCTAGGGCGCAACCAGCGAGATCGAGCTCGAACGCGTCGAGGGCGTGCACGGCCCGCGCCGGCTGGACGTCATCATCGTCAAGGGGCTTTAGCGCCCAAACACCAAGGAGCCCTGCCGCCGGCGCACCATGGCGTGCTCGAGACAGGGTTCCCTGGTTGCTTGAGCTGTCCGGCGGAAGGGACCCGTTCCGCCGCGTCGCCTCAGAAGCGGGTGATGACAACCCTGGTCACGGTGGGATCCTTGAGCGACTCGTAACCCGCTTCCACCTCGTCCAAGCCGATTTCCTTCGAAATCATGCCGTCGAGTTGAAGCTTTCCCGCGAGGTACATGTCGACGTATGCCGGCACGTCGCGGCGCAGAACGCCCGAGCCCATATGGACACCGGTAATGGAGTTCTGCCCCTGAAGCAGTGCCCGCCCGTCGACGTTCATCGTCTGGCCGGGCGTCACGCCGACCAAATACAGGCCGCCGCCCTTGCCCAGCATCGCAATGCCTTGCTCCTGGACTTTTCCAATGCCCACAAAGTCGAAGACATGGTCAGCGCCGCCACCGGTGATCTCCTTAACAGCAGCGACCGGGTCTTCCTCCGCGGAATTGACGGTATGCGTCGCACCAAATGCCCGCGCCTTATCGAGCTTTGCCGCCGCAACATCGATCACGATGATCGGGGATGCCCCGGCAATCACGGCTCCGTTGACCCCGTTGAGCCCGACACCCCCGGCTCCCACGATCACGACGCTCTCGCCCGGGCGGACCCTCGCCGTATTGAGCACCACACCCGTACCCGTGAGTCCGCCGCATCCGAGCAGCGCCGCCTGGGGAAACGGCATCTCGTCCGCAATTTTCACCAGCTGGTTGGAATGGACGAGAGCCTGCTGGGCGAAGGCGCCCAAACCGAAGCCTTGGGCCACGTCGGTGCCATCACGCGTCAACCGCGGCGGCTGGTCGGCGTTGCGGAGCGTGGCCTCCCGCTGGAGACATTGGAAGCTGCGGTCCGCGAGGCAGTTCGCGCAACGCCCGCAGAATTGGATGAGGGATCCGACTACATGGTCGCCAACCGTGAAATCCGTGACCTCTGGCCCGATCTTGGTCACGATGCCGGCAAGCTCGTGGCCGAAGACCGCCGGCACGGGGTGATCATGACGGTGGCCGGCCACACTCAGGTCGGTGCGGCAAAGCCCGGATGCCTTGACCTCGACCAGGACCTCTTTCCCGATCGGATCGTCAATGGCGATGTCTTCGACGTCGAATCCGCCGCCAATTTCACGCACGACAACTGCTTTCATCTTTGGTTTCTCCCTGATTCGAGCTCACTAGAAGGGCACCCCCTGTGGTTCAGATCACTATATGGTGTTCATTTTTGGCCCAACCTCCCTCCTGCCCGCGGTCATCAGGCACTTCCCTCGTTTCGCCCCGCAAGCCCTCCGCCACCCAAAGGAACGCCTGACTTGGGACTTCCACCCGAAGTGAGATGGGATTCAGGGATATTCCAATACGGACGGTGATGCCCGGCCGGGCAAAGGGCGATAGCCAGCCACATTAACGGTGATAGCCGACTGGGCACGCAAGTGGCTCTGACTCTGGACACAAGGAGGTGGCACCCACGATTCGTGGGTGCCACCTCGTTTTCATTCCGCGTCGCGCCTTCGGGCTAGCGCCCGCCGATCACTCCCTTCTCGATGGCCTTGGTGACGGCGTCAGCCTCGGCCTGCGTGAGGGTTCCGTCGCCCACCGCCGCATCCAGCTTCGACTTCATCTCGGTCGCCCGCTCGGTCTGGGCATCCGCACGGAGTTCCTCCAGGGCCGCAGTGACCTTGGATTCCTCGATGCCCAGCGAGTCGGCCAGGGACTTGGCCAGCGCCGCATCCATCGCGGTGCGGTCCAGCTTGGTGCCGTCCTGCTTGGCCCCGTCCGCAGGACGCTCGGTCGGCTTGTTGGCCTTCCTGAAGGTGTCCAGCGCGTCGCTGAGCTTGCTCTCGTCGACGCCCAGCTTCTCGGCCAGGCCGGAGGCCATTTCCATGCCCCCTCCGCGGTGTCCGTCGTGCCCACCGCGTTCGGCCGGTGCGGACTGCGTGGTGCCCGTGGTCGCGTTCGAAGAGCTGGAATCGGCTGCGGAGGCGACCCCCGCCAAACCCAGCCCGGCAACCAGAGCCAAAGCCGCGGCGGAAGTGCCCAATGCCATCTTCTTTTTCATTGCCATGAGTGTTCCCTTCAGTGGCCGCCCGGAGCGGTACCAATTGGTGGTCCGGCATTCCTCGCCGGCTCCCTACCAACATTGCTCGACGCTGTTATGCCGGGACTGTTCGAGAGCTGGCAACGGGCTGTGACAATGGACAACACCGTACGGGGGGACTTTGGCCCGGCTGCTACTCGACCAGCTTGCCGGCCGTCGAGACTTCCTTGATCAGCTCCGCGATTTCCTCGGGGATCGCCGGGATCTCCTCGCGGACGACGCCCGTATTTGGCGACCACACCAGGTTGACCTGCAACGCCGGGTCCATCTCCGGGTAGTCGCTGCGGTTGTGGCAGCCGCGGGTCTCGCGGCGTTCGATGGCCGCCTCGAGGGTTGCGCGTGCGGCCAGGGCCGAGGCCTTCAGGTCGAAGGCGTGCGCGAGGTCCTGGTACCCGGCGATGTCCGGGTGGATGCCCACGTTCCCCATGCGCTCCTCGATCTCGTCGAGCTTGGCCAGGCCTGCCTTCAGGCCCTCCTCGTCGCGCACCACGCCGGCATGTTCGGTCATCATGTTGCGGATGGCGCGCTGCAGCGCACGGACGTTTTCGTGGCCGTCGGCGGCCAGCAGGTCGTCCAGCTCCGCCCGGGCCATGGCAAGCGCCTCGGCAGAACGCGGCTGGGAATCCAGCGAGGCCGAGTACTTGGCCGCGGCGCGTGCCGACGATGCGGCCGAAGACCAGCAATTCGATCAGCGAGTTGCCGCCCAGGCGGTTGGCGCCGTGCAGGCCGCTGGATGCCTCGCCGATGGCGTAGAGGCCGTCGACATCCGTGCTGTGGTCCTCCGGGCGGACCCAGACCCCGCCCATCGAGTAGTGCGCGGTCGGCGCGATCTCGATCGGTTCCTGGGTGATGTCGAGCATCTGCAGTTCCAGCATGGTCTGGTAGACGCGCGGCAGCCGGTCCATGATGGTTTCGCGCGGCAGGTGCGAGACATCGAGCCAGACGCCGCCGTTTGCGGTGCCGCGGCCTTCCTTGATCTCGGTGTAGGCGGCCAGCGCCACGCGGTCGCGGGTCGAGAGTTCCTTGCGGATCGGGTCGTAGCGTTCCATGAACCGCTCCCCCAGCCCGTTGCGCAGGATGCCGCCCTCGCCGCGGGCGGCCTCGGAGATCAGGGTTCCGGCGGCGTTTTCGGGCTCGATGATGCCCGAGGGTGGAACTGCACGAGCTCGGGGTCGCGCAGCCGCGCGCCGGCATCGACAGCCAGGCGGAACGAGTCGCCGGTGTTCTCGTCGCGGCGCGAGGAGGTGCGGCGCCAGATGCGGTTGTGGCCGCCGGCGGCCAGGATGACGGCATCGGCGTGGATGAGGTAGCGCGTGCCGCTGTTGATGTCGAAGCCGTAGGCGCCGAAGACCTGGTTGTCCGTGCACCAGCAGCCGGGTGATGTAGACCTCGTCCAGGATGGGGATGTCCAGCTGCTGCGGCGCGGTTCACCAGGCTGCGCTGGATCTCCAGGCCGGTGTAGTCGCCGGCGAACGCGGTGCGGCGGAAGGTGTGCGCGCCGAAGAAGCGCTGCGAGATGCGCCCGTCTTCCTCGCGGGCGAAGCCCATGCCGTAGCGCTCCAGGTCCTGCGATGCCCTGCGCGGCCCCGCGGGCGACGATCTCCACCGTGTGCGGGTTGGCCAGGTAGTAGCTTTCCTTGATGGTGTCGGCCGCGTGCTGCTGCCAGCTGTCTTCCTCGTCCATGGTTCCGAGGGCCGCGTTGATGCCGCCCGCGGCGAGCGAGGTGTGCGCGTCGTTGCGTGGGCGCTTGCCCACGGCGAGCACGTCGACTCCCATTTCGGCCAGCTCGATGGCTGCCCGCAGGCCCGATCCGCCGGTGCCGATGACCAGGACGGTGGTGGAAATCTGTCTGTTCATTCTTTGTTGTTGCGCTCATGTATTCAACGCTAAGAACGGCACTCATGATTAGTCCAATGAATCATTCGAGTCGTTTCGATGCAGATACGCTATTGACCATGAACCTGGAACAGCTCCAAAGTTTCGTGGAAGTCGCCCGAATCGGCCATTTCACGCGCGCCGCCGCGCATCTCCACCTGGCCCAGCCTTCGCTCAGCCGGCAGATTTCCACACTCGAATCGGACCTCGGCGCCGCGCTTTTCCACCGCGCCCGGGGCAACATCACACTGACGGCACGCCGGCGAATCGCTCCTTCCGCTGGCCAAGCGCATGCTCGCGGACGCGGACACCGTGCGCTACGAGATGCAGGAACTGGCCGGCCTGAACAAGGGCCGGGTGCGCCTCGGCGCCACCCCGACGCTGTGCATCAGCCTGGTGGCCGAGGTCCTGACCTCGTTCCACGCGAAGTACCCGGGCATCGACCTGCACCTGACCGAGCGCGGCTCGCGCGGCCTGCTGGAGGAGCTTGCCGGCGGGGCCCTCGACCTGGCGCTCATCACCACGTCGGAGGACCGGTCGACCGCAGTCCGCGAGCCTGCAGCGGATCCCGCTGCTGACCGAGGAACTGGTGGTCATCTCGGCGATCCACAGCCCGGTCCTGGAAGGCGCCGAGGCGCTCACGCTCGCGGAACTGGCGGCGCTGCCGCAGATCACTTTCCACGAAAGCTACGACTTGCGGGCGGCCACGATGCAGGCCTTCCACGACGCGGGCCTCACCCCGAAGGTGGTGCTCGAGGGAGCCGAAATGGATGCGGTGCTGCGGTGCGTGGAACGCGGGCTTGGCGTCGCGGTGGTTCCGGCCATGGTCTTGGTGGACCGGCCCGGGCTGCGCTCGGTCCGGCTCACCGAACCCCGGCTCGCACGCTCGATCAGCCTGGCCCACCGCAACGACGTGACGTTGACGCGGGCGGCCCAGGCCATGCAGCGCATGATCATCGACACGGCCAACATCCTTTCGTCGGCCAACGCCGCCACCGATGCCCTGATCACCCGCGCTTCCTAGCACCGTCGGCGCCTTCCTGGGCGGGCCGGGCAGACGTGTTGGTGCCAACAGTCGATGCGGCCCCTCGTGTCGGCGGCTGCGACTAGGCTTAAGGGCGAACCCATTCGCTCCAATTCATTGCTGCACCGTGGGCTCTGAAACGACTCTCGAGGATTCTCTTGCCATTCACACTGGCCCACCCGGCCGCCGTCCTACCGTTCCTGCGCCAGCCCTTCGTCCCGATCGCGCTTGTCGCCGGGGCCATGGCCCCGGATGTTCCCTACTTCCTCAAGGTCCCCACGACCAGCGGCTCCTGGTACGAACCGTTGGTCAACGGCGGCAACTCGCACGACCTGGCTCAGATCCTGACCGTCGGATTCCCGCTGGCGTTGCTGCTCGCCGCAGTCTTGTGGCTTGTGTCGAAGCCGGTGCGCTGGGCGGTCCCCGACGCGTGGGTTCCGGCAAAGGAAGGGCTGCGCGGTCGCCGGCCAAGCAGCGCGCGCATTGCCCTGTGGACGTTCTACTCGCTGATCCTGGGTCTGGTCACGCACATCGTATGGGACTCGTTCACCCACTCCTACGGCTGGGTGGTCCAGAAGGTTCCGTTCCTGGCCGCGCAGCCGATCGCCGGGGTGCCGATCTATCGCATCCTGCAGCACGGCAGCACGCTGGCCGGACTGGTGATCCTGGCGCTTTGGTACCTCAAGCGAGTCAAAGCCACCCCCGTTCCGGAACGTGGCGGCAAGGCGAAGGGTGCAGGCCTGCGCCTGACGCTGCTCCTGTCGGTGCTCGCAATACCAGCCCTTGCCGTCGCAGGTTTCGCCGTGGCGGGGGAACTGTCCATCGGCACGGCGTTCACTCTCGAGACGTTCCTTTGGACCACCATCACCCACGGCGGAGCCGCATTGGTCGTGGCACTGGTGATCTACGCAATCGTGTGGCACGCCGTAACTGTGGCCAAAAAGTTACGTGTTGCCGCAGGGTCCGGCACCCAGGCCTGACTGCTGCCACCACCGCCTTGCTGCCGCCCTCGGATCGACGATCCGGGGGCGCTTTGCATTCTGCATACAGTCATATCAGTGGATATTTCGACTACTTGAACACCGCCTCCGACACGAGGAACGGCGGCAAAAATCCCTTCCCGACCCGAACACGCAGCTTCCCCGTCCGGGCCAAGATTGCTCGAACAATTTCACGATGCAGATAAAAACTTCCGCAGAATGGGTGGCGCAGGTCACACGATCTTGCTATCTTGGTGTTTGCCAAAGGCGGGCTTCCCGGTCGGGAAGTTATCTACCAGGCGCTACTAATCCATCAGCCATTTCGAAGCTGCGGACAGTCGCCTCGGGAATCGAACCATCGGCGACACCGGTCCAGCACTTCGTCTGGAGCATAAGGAAGTCGCCACCATGTTTAGCACCACTGTTTCAGCGGAACACCTTGCGGCAGCAGTCGCCATCGCCGCGGAAAATGTCCGCAATGCCGGAGGTCCCTTCGGCGCCCTGATCGTCACCGCCGACGGATCACGCTTCGAGGGAGTCAACCGGGTCACCGCAAACAACGACCCCACGGCCCACGCCGAAGTCACTGCCATTCGCAACGCCTGCTCCTCCCTGGGCACCTTCGACCTGAGCGGGGCAGTTCTCTACACCAGCTGCGAACCATGCCCGATGTGTTTGGCCTCGGCCCTCTGGGCGCGCGTCTCACGCGTGGTCTTTGCCGCCAACCGGCACGATGCGGCCGACGCCGGATTCGACGATGCCGCCTTCTACGAGTTCTTCGAGGGCGACGCCGCCGACCGCGCCAAGCTCATGCCGGTGGAACGGATCCCGGACGACGGTTTCGACCACCTCGAGCCCTTCACCCTTTGGTCCTCGCTCGACACCCGCGTCGAGTACTAGGCAGGGCGAGTCAGATGACCATCGTCAACTCGAACCACGAGCAGACCCAACCCGCGACAACCGAACCACCGGTCCTGGCCAGCGGCTCGGTGCTGGAACGCACCTTCAAGATCGCCCAACGCGGATCGACGGTCAAGCGGGAAATCCGTGGCGGCATCGTCACCTTCTTCACCATGGCCTACATCGTGGTGCTCAACCCCTTGATCCTCGGCGGGTTCAGCCCCGACGCCGCCCCCGTGGACGTTGCGGGAAACTTCCTTCCCGCCGCAGCGGTCGGCGCGGCCACCGGCCTGACCGCCGGCCTGCTGACCATCGTCTTCGGCCTGGTGGCGAACCTGCCCTTCGGGCTCGCCGCGGGACTGGGCATCAACTCCTTCCTGGCCGTCTCCGTCATCGGCGATGTCACTTGGCCCGAGGCCATGGGCCTGGTCCTGCTCAACGGCATAGTCATCGTGATCTTCGCGTTGACGGGTGCACGGACGGCCATCTTCCGGGCCATTCCCAAGGACTTGAAGGCGGCCATCACCGTCGGCATCGGCCTGTTCATCACCTTCATCGGGTTCGTCGACTCGGGCTTCGTCACCCGCACGCCGGCCGGTCCGCCGGTCCAGCTGGGCAACGACGGTTCCATCTCCTCCTTCCCCACCATCGTCTTCATCATCGGCGTGGTGCTCATGGGCGGGCTGGTGGCCCGCAAGGTCCAGGGCGGATTGCTGATCGGCATCATCGCCACCACCATCCTGGCCGTCGTCGCCGAAAAGGTCCTGCGCATCGGGGCCGCCAACGAGTCAAACCCCGGCGGCTGGCACCTGAACGTTCCCGAGCTTTCGGGACACATCCTCTCCATCCCCGATTTCTCCATCATCGGGCAGTTCGATATGTTCGGCGCGTTCTCACGCATCGGCCCGCTGGCCGCGACCATGCTGGTCTTCACCCTGGTGTTCACCAACTTCTTCGACGCCATGGGCACCATGACGGGCCTTGCCAAGAGCGCCAACGTCGCCCGCAAGGACGGCACATTCCCCCGCATCAAGTCGGCCTTCGTTGTCGAGGGCATGGGCGCCGTGTTCGGCGGCATGACAAGCACCTCCTCCAACACCGTCTACGTGGATTCGGCGGCAGGCATCGGGGAAGGCGCACGCACGGGACTGGCCTCGGTGGTCACCGGCATGTTGTTCCTGGGGGCCATGTTCCTGACCCCGCTGACCTCGGTGGTTCCCATCGAGGTGGCCGCCTCCGCCCTGGTGGTGGTGGGCACCATGATGGCCGGGCAGATCCGCGCGATCAACTTCAAGCGCTTCTCCGTGGGCATGCCGGCATTCCTCACCCTGGTCACCATGCCGCTGACGTACTCGATCGCCAACGGCATCGGCGTCGGATTCATCTCCTGGGTGCTGATCAATTCGTTGGCCGGACGCGGATCGAAGATCCACCCGCTGATGTGGGTGGTTTCGGCCGGCTTCCTGGTCTACTTCGCGCGCGGACCCATCTCCCTGCTCCTGGGCGCCTAGCCCCGGGGCTTCCTGAAGGACCTTCACGAAGGACGTTGTTCAATGCTCAATCTCCATTCGGGGTTGGACACCGCGATGGTGGCTACCGGCAATTCGTTCGCCGTAGCCACCATCGTGGGCACCACCGGCTCCACCCCGCACCCCATCGGCACCTCGATGCTGATCCATGCCGACGGCTCGACGACGTCTTCCCTCTCGGGCGGATGCGTGGAGGGCGCGGTCCATGCCGCCGCACTTGAGGCCCTCGAAGACGGCCACCAACGCCGCGAACACTACGGCTATTCACCCACCGACGCCTTCGCCGTCGGTCTCACCTGTGGAGGCGAAATCGACGTGCACATTGCACCCTTTGCGCCGGATTCGTCCATGCACGAAGTGCTGGACCTCTTGGCAACATTCCACGCCACGGATCCCGTGGCACTGATCCGCCGGATCGACATCGGCTCCACCGGATCGGTGCTGGTTCCCAACCCGGCGCAGCTGGGCCTTCACGACCTCGCCGAGCTCCTGGCCCCGGTGGTCGGCGAAAACGCCAGCTCGCTGGCCGCAACGCTGTGCTTCCAGCTTGTTGCGGGCGGACGCACGGGCATCGTGGGCCTTGAGGGCGAGGGGGCTTCCTGTGCCGAAACCACCGATCGAGTTGCTGGTCGAGTCCCGGCTCAGCCCGCCGCGCATGATCGTCTTCGGCGCCAACACCTTCGCCGAGGAACTGCTCAAGCTCGCCCCGATGCTGGGCTACCAAAGCACCCTGTGCGATCCCCGCGCCGCGTTCACGCTGCAGCCGCGCTTCAACACCGCCGACGAGATTTCCACCGTGTGGCCGCACGAATACCTGGCGGGCGAGATCGCCGCGGGGCGCATCGATTCGCGCACGGTGCTGTGCATCCTGACGCACGACCCCAAGTTCGACATCCCCCTGCTGACCCTCGCGCTGCGCCAACCCGTTGCCTACATTGGAGCCATGGGTTCACGAAGCAGCCACGAGGCACGCATGCTCGCCTTGCGCGGGGAACGGGTTTCCGAGCAGGAACTTGCCCGGCTGCACTCACCGATCGGGCTTGACCTGCAGGCCGGAACCGCGGCAGAGGTGGCGATCAGCATCGCCGCCGAAATCATCGCCAGCCGCTCCGAGCACGCCACCATGAGTCCGCTGAACACCCGATCCGGGTCCATCCACACCCGCCCGCAGTCCCGCTCCCGGCCGCCCGCGGCTGCCGGCCAGAGCCATGACACAGGAGGACCCGGCATGGACATGAACACCATCGAAGCGGTGGTTCCCACGACCGACCCGGACCAATACCGCGACGGGGACGCCTGGCTCGCCGGGGGCACCGTGCTCTTTTCCTACGGATCCCAGACGCTGACCCGGCTGCTGGACATCACCACCGCGGGGTGGAAGGCGATCACCGTGCGCGAGGACGGCATCGAGTTCGCCGCGACCTGCACCATCGCCGAGCTCTACGCCCTGCCCGGGGACCCCGCGCTGCCGGACGGCTGGAAGGCAATGGAGCTGGTTCGGCCCGCCTGCGATGCGTTTGTTGCCTCATTCAAGGTCTGGAACCTTTCGACGATGGGCGGCAACATTGCCACCTCGCTGCCGGCCGGGCCGATCATCTCCCTGTGCTCGGCGCTGGACGCCGTTGCCGAAATCCACGGACCCGGCGGGGCCGTGCGCCGCCAGCCGGTGGCGGAACTTGTCACGGGCAACGGCAGCAACACCCTGGGACCCGGGGAGCTGATCCGCTCGCTGCATGTTCCGGCCCATGCACTGCGGGCCCGCACGGCGTTCCGCCGGCTCTCGCTGTCGAACCTCGGCCGCACGGGGGTGATGGTCATCGGACGCGTCGATGACGACGGGCTGTTCACGCTCACCGTCAGCGGATCCACCAAGCGCCCCGTCCAGCTGCGCTTTGCCGCCGGCCACCACCCACGCCCCGCGGAACTTCTGGCCGAGCTGAAGTCCCGCATTGCCCCGGACGCCTATCACGACGACATCCACGGCCGCCCGCCGTGGCGCGAGGAGATGACCCATCGCCTGGGCCTGGAAGTCCTGGCCGAGCTGTTGCCCGCTCCCCGCGGCCCGATCGAAGGTTGAGTCCATGTCCATCCACATCAACGGGAAGCCGGCCGCCGCCACCCCCGAGCCGGGGCAATGCCTGCGCACCTTCCTGCGTGCCGAGGGCGCACTGGGCGTGAAGAAGGGCTGCGACGGCGGGGACTGCGGCGCCTGCACCGTCCATGTCGATTCGGTTCCGGTTCATTCGTGCATCTACCCGGCCGTGCGCGCCGAGGGGCACGAGGTCACCACCATCGAGGGTCTCGCCGCGGTCCAGGGCACCGCCGGATCGCTGGCACCCATGCAGGAGCAGGTGGCCAGGGCCCAGGGATTCCAGTGCGGTTTCTGCACCGCCGGGCTGATCATGACGGCCTCGACATTCGACGAGAAGCAGCTGGAGGACCTGCCCCGGAACCTCAAGGGCAACCTCTGCCGCTGCACCGGCTACCGGGCCATCGAGGATGCCGTGCTGGGACGCGACGGGGATGCCTGTTCGCATCCGCCGGAGGAAAACTGCGCCCTGGACGGCTCCGATCCCGCCGCGTCGGGCCCCGTGGGAAGCAATGTCCCGGCCCCCGCGGCCAACGCCATCGTGACGGGCCAGGCCCGCTACACCCTGGACATTCCCGCCGGGGAGCTGCCCGGCTTGCTGCACATGAAACTGGCCCGCTCCCCGCACGCCCACGCGCGCATCCTGCACATCGACGCCACCGCCGCGCTGGCCATTCCCGGCGTGCATGCGGTGCTGAGCCACGTGGACGATCCGGGCGTGCTCTTCTCGGCCGCGCAGCACGAACTCATCGAGGACGATCCCGACGACTCGCGCATCTTCGATTCCGTGGTGCGCTTCAAGGGACAGCGCGTCGCGGCGGTCGTGGCCGACTCCGTGGCCATCGCCGAGGCCGGGGTCAGGGCGCTGCGGGTCGACTACGAGATGCTGCCGGCGGTCTTCTCCCCGTTCGAGGCGATCGCCGACGGCGCGCCGGCAATCCATGCCGGCAAGCCCGCCGCCTCGCGCATTGCCGACGCGTCCCGCAACATCGTGGTCGAGGTCCACCACGAGATGGGCGATGTGGACGCCGCCCTGGGCGGCAGCGACGCCAGCTACACCGAAACCTTCAACACCCAGCGCGTGCAGCACGTCTCGCTGGAAACGCACGCCGCGACGGGCTGGTTCGACGACGCGGGGATCCTCACCGTGCGCACCTCGACGCAGGTCCCGTTCCTGGTCAAGCGCACGCTCGAAAGGATCCTTGGCCTGCCGCATGACTCGGTGCGGGTTGTTGCCGGCCGCGTCGGCGGAGGCTTCGGCGGAAAGCAGGAGGTCCTGGTCGAGGACGTGGTCGCCCTGGCCGTGACAAGGCTGCGCCGCCCGGTGCAGCTTGAGCTCACGCGCACCGAGGTCCTGACGGCCACCACCACCCGCCATGCCTTCAACGTCAAGGTCAGCGTGGGCGGAAACAAGAACGGCGAGCTCACGGCCCTGGCCATCGAGGTCCTCAGCGACACCGGCGCCTACGGCAACCACGCACCGGGGGTCATGTTCCATGGCTGTTCCGAGTCGATCGCCGTGTACAAGACCGCCAACAAGCGGGTGGACGCCGCCGCCGTGTACACCAACACGGTGCCGGCCGGGGCTTTCCGCGGCTACGGACTGAGCCAGACGATCTTCGCGGTGGAGTCGGCCCTGGACGAGCTCGCCCGGCGGCTGGGCCTGGATCCGCTGGAATTCAGGGCAAACGTCATGCTGCGCGAGGGCGACCCGATGCTCTCGCTCCATGCCGAGCCCGAGGAGGACCTGCTCTACGGTTCCTACGGGCTTGACCAGTGCGTCGACCTGGCCCGGAACGCCCTGGCGCGGGGCGCCGAACGCGGTGCCGACGGACGCGAACTGGACGAACACTGGCTCATCGGCGAGGGCACCGCCCTGTCCATGATCGCCACGGTTCCCCCGCGCGGGCACTACTCGCATTCCACCATCGAGTCCCTGGGCGACGGCACCTTCCTGCTGAAGGTCGGCACCGCCGAGTTCGGCAACGGCACCTCCACCGTGCACACGCAGTTGGCGGCCGATGCGCTGGGAACCACCGCCGAATCGATGGTCCTGCGGCAATCCGACACCGGGCTCACCGAGCATGACACGGGTGCGTTTGGTTCGGCCGGAACCGTCGTGGCCGGCAAGGCGACCTATGCCGCGGCGCAGGAACTGGCCCTGCAGCTTCGGGAAGTCGCGGCGGAGATCAGCGGGATCCCCGTCGAGGAGTGCGTGCTTGTCCCCGCGGGTGTTTCCTGCGCCGGAACGCTGGTTCCCCATGCAGACCTCCTGGCCGCGGCCCGCCCGGCAGGGCGGCATCAAGCCGAGGGCCGGTGGGGCGGCACGCCCCGCTCGGTCGCCTTCAACGTCCACGGCTTCCGGGTGGCCGTTGATTCGCGCACCGGGGAACTGCGCATCCTGCAAAGCGTCCAGGCGGCGGACGCGGGTGTCGTGGTCAACCCCCGGCAGTGCCGGGGCCAGATCGAGGGCGGCATCGCCCAGGCACTCGGTGCAGCCCTCTACGAGGAGGTGCTCATCGATGAGGGCGGAAAGGTCGAAACCGACGTGCTGCGGCAGTACCACATTCCGACCTTTGCCGACGTGCCGCGCAGCGAGGTCTACTTTGCGAAGACCACCGATTCGCTGGGCCCGCGCGGAGCCAAGTCCATGAGCGAAAGCCCGTTCAATCCGGTGGCTCCGGCGCTCGCCAACGCCGTGCGCGATGCGACGGGCCTTCGGTTCACCAGGACCCCGATCCGTCGCGACGACATCTATCTGGCGCTTCGGGCGGCGGGCAAGGTTCCGCCGCTAGTGCCCACCGAGCAGGTGGAGGTCCAAGACGGTATCAACGTCTGATCCCGTGTCCAGGTCCGAACAATCGACGAGGTCGATCAGCTCCCGGTGCGCGGCCAGGTAGGCGCGGGCCCCCGCATCGCCGGTGGCAGCCGCTGCTGCAGGTTGCGTGTGCTCCGGCGCGAACAGCACCGGGTGACCGCGCCTCAGGGGTTCGGTTCCCTGGCGATAGCCCGCGGCGGTGATCCGTCCGGGGCGGTGGGCCGCCATCAACCGGCGGACCAGTTCGGCATCCATGCCGGGCTGGTCCACCAGCGCCACCAGCGCGCTGGCCCCGGGAGGAACCGCAGCCATCCCCAGCGCAAAAGAGGAGCCCATTCCGGTGGACCAACGATCATTGATCAGTATCTTGACCCCGACGTCACGCAGGTGTGCAGCCACACGTTGCGCTTCGGCACCGAGCACCACCACGATCTCATCGCATCCGCCCAGAAGCAGGGCCTGGACCGCCGAGTTCAGCAGCGTTTCCCCGTTGCTTTTCACCAGCAGTGCCTTCGGGCCGCGGCCCAGCCGCGATCCGGATCCTGCGGCAAGCACAACGCCGTAGCAAGGCGGCCGATTGGCGGGATTGGTCATCTGCCCATCCTAGAACGCATTTCAGCTCGACGGGTAGGCACCGCGACCGGTTCTGGAAATGCTAGAGGAGCATTACAGAGCAACCGGTGCGGGTTGGTTTCACGTGAAACCAACCCGCACCGGTTGCTTTGTTTGAACCCGAAGTCAGGGCTTGGAGATGAAGCCTTCGTTGACCATCCAGTCGAAGGCGACGTCGGCGGGCTCGCGCCCGTTGACGTCCACCTCCAGGTTCATGGCCCGGAGTTCCTTGTCGGTCAGCAGCGGGGCGATCTTGGCAAACACGTCCGCCATGCCCGGGTACTGATCGAGGAACTTGCCGTTGAACACGGGCGCCACGTTGTAGGCGGGGAAATAGCCCAGGTCGTCTTCCAAGATCGTGAGATCCAGGGGGTGGATACGCCCGTCGGTGGTGAAGACCTCGCCGAAGTTGCAGTTGCCCGCATCGGTGGCGCTGTAGATCGCACCGGTGTAGTAGACCCCGACGTTCGAGTCCGGAACAGACTTGGCGTCTCCACGCTTGAGCCCGTAGTGCTCAAGCATCGGGTTCAGGCCGTCGGAGCGGGAGTTGAACTCCGAAGCGACGCAGAACGTCCGGTCCTTGGCCAGCAGGTCCTTCAACTGCGACATCTTGGTGATTCCGCCGAGCTTCTTGACGGCTTCCGAACGCACGGCCATGGCATAGGTGTTGTTCATGGGCGCAGGCTTGCCCCAGGTCATCCCGTTGCCCAGATCCTGGTCGTGGACCTTTTTCCACTGTTCCTTCTGGTTGGCAATGCCTTCCTCGTGGCCAAGGTAGGTCATCCACGCGGTGCCGGTGTATTCCCACATCATGTTTGCCTGGCCGGACTGGAGCAGCTCGCGGGCGGGCTGGCTACCGGGAACGCCGGTCAGGTCGGTGACCTTGAATCCGGCGGCCTGCGCGGCCAGCACGGCGATCTTGCCCAACACGAGCTGTTCGGTGTAAGCCTTGCTGGTCACCGTCAGGCGCGCATTCTCGGGCAAGCCGTCCAGCGCGGGCAATGCTTCCGGGCCCGGCCTCGGGCACGTAGGACGCGGCCGGAGCCAACCCGCAGCCCGTCAGCAGGACGCCGGCCGCGGCCACCAAGGTGGCGCGGCTGTGAACCATTTTCCAAATACTCATGTTCTACAATCCCTTCGGGCGGGCCAGCTGTTCGAACGACACGGCCCAGCCAGTCGATGAGCAGGGCCAGCAGCGCCACCAGCAGGGACCCCGCAACCAGCACGACGGTGAGGTTCAGGTTCACCCCGGTGGTGATCAGGATGCCCAGCCCGCCGCCGTTGATGAAGGCTGCCAGCGTCGCGGTTCCCACGAGCAGCACCAGTGCGGTGCGGATGCCGGAGAGCATGACCGGAACGGCCAGCGGCAGCTCGACCTTGAACAGCACGGCCATGGAGCTCATGCCCATGCCGCGGCCGGCCTCGACCAGCCGCTCGTCCACCTGCCTCAGCCCCACCATGGTGTTGGTCAACACCGGCAGGATCGCGTAGGCGACCAAGGA
>CAWFRB010000024.1:0-22686 GCA_963818105.1 uncultured Actinomycetota bacterium
GACATTCCGAACGCCATCAACAGCAGCGGGATCGAGGCCTGTCCCAACATGTGAATCGAGTGCTCTGGAGGCCCACCGGAAGGTGGATGTTGAGTCCCGCGAAGCCGGCGCCCAACGAAGGTAGCGATGGTGACCGGGTTGGCGATCGAGGCGAGGATCGCCTTGTCCAACGGGGCGTCTCTTTGTGCACTGCCGTGCCCGGGCCGCCAGCGCGAAGAAGCACAGGTAGATCGGAGCGATCACCAAGAGCTGGGCAATCAGCACGGACACCACGGGATTGGTGTTGCCCACGGCGTAGAGCGCCAACGGCACACCGATGTTTCCGGCATTGACGTAGCTGGTGGCCATGGCCGCACCCGGAAGCCTGGCCGTGGGCACCTTGAACAACAGCTTGGCGCTCACTGCATAGAGCAAACCCGTCAATGCCGCGGTGATGAGCGCTATCGGCGTGTACACGCCGATCACGGAGCGCAGGTCCGTATCCGCCAGCAGCGTGAACATCAGGGCCGGATTGGTTATGTAATAGATCAGCGGGGTCAATCCGGCGGCAATGCTCTCGCGCTTGCGCGGCAGGAAGCGTGCAGTGGCAAGCCCGATGCCGATCAGTATCAGGACTATCGAGAATCCCTGAAGCACTCCCTGCATGTGGCCTTCCCGTATTGCTCTTGATGACGGCCGTGGTGAACTGCGTCCGCGGCCGGGCATAGCATGGCAAGGGACGGTGGGGGTGTTCCGTTCAACACCCCCACCGTCCCAGTATTTAAGTGGTTCTTTCCAACGGCACCGTCAGCGCACCAGCGCCGGGCTCTTGGCGTCGAATTCCCAGCCCGGAATCAGGTACTGCATGGAGGCCGCGTCGTCGCGCGATCCGAGCCCGTGCTCCAGGTAGAGCTCGTGGGCTTGCCGGAGCCGTTCGCGGTCCAGCTCGACGCCGAGGCCCGGCGCGTGCCGGAACCTCGATCGCGCCGTCGCGGATCTGCAGCGGCTCCTTGGTCAGGCCCTGGCCGTCCTGCCAGATCCAGTGCGTGTCCAGCGCGGTGATCTCGCCCGGGGCGGCGGCACCGACCTGGGTGAACATGGCCAGCGAGATGTCGAAGTGGTTGTTCGAGTGCGAGCCCCAGGTGAGTCCGAACTCGTCGCAGAGCTGGGCCACGCGCACGGAACCGGCCATGGTCCAGAAGTGCGGGTCGGCCAGCGGGATGTCGACGGCGTTGGTGCGCACCGCGTGGGACATTTCGCGCCAGTCGGTGGCGATCATGTTGGTGGCGGTCTGCAGGCCGGTGGCCCGGCGGAACTCGGCCATCACCTCGCGGCCGGAGAACCTGCCCTCGGCGCCGCACGGGTCCTCCGCGTAGGCCACGATTCCCTGCATGCGCTTGCCCAGGCGGATCGCGTCCTCCAGCAGCCAGCCGCCGTTGGGATCCAGGGTGATGCGGGCCTCGGGGAAGCGCTGCTTCAGGGCGATGACGGCATCGACTTCCAGCGTCCCCGGACAGCACGCCGCCCTTGAGCTTGAAGTCGTTGAACCCGTAGCGCTCCTGGGCGGCCTCGGCCAGCCTGACGATGGCCTCCGGGGTCATGGCCTCCTCGCGGCGGACCCGTTCCCAGTCGTCCCGGCCGTTTGGCTCGCGCAGGTACGGGCAGGTCGGTGTCATCGGGGTTGCCCACGTAGAAGAGGTAACCGAGCATCGGAACCGCATCGCGCTGCTGCCCGTCGCCGAGCAGTTCCGCGACGGGAACGCCGAGGAACTGGCCGTGCAGGTCCAGCAGTGCCGATTCGATCGCGGTGACCGCGTGCACCGTGGTGCGCAGGTCGAAGGTCTGGGCGCCGCGGCCGCCGGCATCCCGGTCCGCGAACTTGGTTGCCACGGCACGCAGCAGCGAGCGGAACCGTGCCACCGGCGGCGCCGATGAGCAGCTCGCCGGCCTCCTCGATGGTGCGGCGGATGGGTTCCCCGCCGGGCACCTCGCCGAGGCCGGTGCGGCCCTCGGAGTCGGTGATGATGGTGATGTTGCGGGTGAAGAACGGGCCGTGGGCGCCGCAGAGGTTCAGCAGCATCGAGTCGTGCCCGGCAACCGGGACGACCTCGATGGCTGCGATGGTTGGCTGTGTTGCGCTCATGCTTGTTCTCCGGCGTTCTTCAGGGTGCCGTCGATGCGGCGGGTCAGCTTCCAGGGGTTGGCCCGCTGCAGCGGGGCCGGCAGCAAGCCGTCGGGGATGTTTTGGTAGGCGACCGGGCGCAGGAAGCGCTCGATGGCCAGCGTGCCCACCGAGGTGGTGCGGGTGTCCGAGGTTGCCGGGAACGGTCCGCCGTGCACCATGGCGTGGCCGACCTCGACGCCGGTGGGCCAGCCGTTGACCAGGATGCGTCCGGCCTTGCGCTCCAGGATGGGCAGCACCGCGGCGACGGCCTCGTGGTCGGCGTCGTTCAGCTGCAGGGTCGCGGTGAGCTGGCCCTCGAGCTTGGACAGTGCGGTGGCAAGGTCGGCGGCGTCCTCGTAGCGGATGACCAGCGAGGCGGCGCCGAAGATTTCCTCGTGCAGCACCGGGTTGCTCCAGCAGCTGCTCGACACCGGTGGAGAAGATGGACGGGGCCGGGGCGTTTTCGCCCGCGCCCTTGGTGCCGCGGCCCAGCGAGCTCGACACCGGGCTGGGCGCCAAGGTTGTGGACGCCCTGGACCCAGGAGTTGTAGATGCCCTCGGTGAGCATGGTCTGCCCGGCGGCGTTGGCGGTCTCGGCGCGAAGCGCGGCGGCGAAGGCGTCGCCGGCTTCCCCTGCCGGGACGAAGACCAGGCCCGGGGCGGTGCACAGCTGGCCGCTGGAACCGGTGACCGAGCCAAGGTACGCCTTGGCGTGGCCTGCGGCGTCCTCGGCCAGGGCCCCGGCGAAGAAGATGACCGGGTTGATGGAGCTCATTTCGGCGTAGACCGGGATCGGCTCCGGGCGGGCCGCCGCGGAAGCCATCAGCGCGGTGCCGCCGGAACGGGAACCGGTGAAGCCCACGGCCTTGATGCGCGGGTCGGCCACCAGCGCCTGGCCGATGCTTGCGCCGGGTCCGTAGATGAGCGAGAAGATGCCCGGGTGCAGGTTCGCATCCGTGATGGCCTGGGTGATGGCCCGGCCGACGATTTCGCTGGTGCCCGGGTGGGCGTTGTGGGCCTTGAAGACCACCGGGCAGCCGGCGGCCAGGGCCGAGGCCGTGTCCCCGCCGGCGGTGGAGAAGGCGAGGGGGAAGTTGGACGCACCAAACACCGCGACCGGACCCACCGGGATCTTGCGCTGGCGGATATCCACCCGTGGCATCGGAGTGCGTTCCGGCAACGCCGGGTCGATCCGCACCCCGTGGTGGTCGCCCGCCCGAACCACCTGGGCAAAGAGCCGCAGCTGGTTGCAGGTGCGCCCGCGCTCGCCGGTGAGCCGTGCCTCGGGAAGCCCGGTCTCTGCCATGGCCCGGGCAACCAGCTCGGTTCCCACGGCCTCGATGTTCTCGGCAATTGCCTCGAGGAAGGCGGCGTGGGTTTCCGGGTCAAGGGAACGGAAGGACTCGAAGGCGTCCTCGGCGGCGGCCGTTGCCAGCTGCAGCTGATCGGTGTCGATCAGGCTGTATGCCGGGTCGAGCGCCTGGTTGGTGGCGGGGTTGAAACCCCGTACCTCGCCCCCGTTGCCTGGGGTGGTGATCCCGGCCAGGATGGACTGGCCGGTGAGTTGCTGGGTATCCGTGGACATTGCTGCTCCTGCGTCGCGGGTGGGTGTATCGGTCGTGATGTTGGTGCGTCCCTGCTGCGTTCCTTAGACGGTGGCGGGGGCCGGCATCAGTCCGGCCTTCTGGATCAGTGCGCCCAGGTCGGCCAGGTCGGCCTCGGTGAGGTTCTGCAGCGGAGGGCGTACCGAGCCGGCGTCGCGGCCGATGGCCTTCAGGCCGCCCTTGACGATGGAGACGCCGTAGCCGTTGACGCGGTCGCGGATGTCCAGGTACGGCAGGACGAAGCGCGTTGAGCTTCTCGGTGACGGCTGCGTGGTCCTGGTTGCGCACGTCCTTGTAGAAGTCCAGGGCGAACTCCGGAACGAAGTTGTACATGGCGCGAGGAGTAGGTGCTCATGCCCAGCTGCAGCAGCGGCAGTGCGAAGGTCTCGGCGGTGGGCAGGCCGCCCAGGTAGAAGAGGCGGTCGCCGTTCTTCGCGTAGACCTTGGTCAGGTGCTCGATGTTGCCGGTGGCGTCCTTGAAGCCAATGAAGTTTTCGTGGGTGTCGGCCAGGCGGGCCACGGTGTCGGCCGAGTAGATGGCGTTGGCGCGGTTGTAGACGATGACGCCGGTGGAGGTCGAGGCGCAGACGGCCGAGACGTGCTGGAACAGGCCCTCCTGGTCGCATTCGGTCAGGTACGGCGGCAGCAGCAGGATGCCCTCGGCGCCTGCGGCCTCGGAATCCTGGGCGTTCTGGATGGCCTGCTTGGTGGAGCCGCCGGCCGAGCCGAGCACCGGAACGCGCGAGCCGGCTTCCTCCACTGCCATGCGCACCACGCGGGAGGCTTCCTCGGGGGTGAGGGTGAAGCCCTCGCCGGTGCCGCCGGCTGCGAAGAGGCCCGCGACGCCGAAGCTTGACTGCCAGTCCAGGTGGCTGCGGTATGCGGCTTCGTCGATTTCCAGGTTGGCGTCGAATGCCGTCACCGGGAAGGAGAGCAGTCCGTCCTTGAGCTTGGCGGCAAGTTCGGCTGGTGTGTAGGTGGCCATGGGGATACTCCTAAAAGTGGGGCGCCTCCACGACAAGGTGGATTTGTGGCTGTGGACGATGGTGTTGTTCGTTGACCTCAGCCTAGGGACGACCAACGATGCCTGTCCAAGCCCATATTTGTATTGTTTGATACCCGTCGGGTATCGCCAGTTTCGGGAAACACTGCAAAGACCTGGAATGCCAAGATCTAGGCCTGCATGGCCCCGCGCACGATCTGTGCGAGCTTGGCCAGCGCAGGATTCCGGGCATCCCGGTTCCAGATCGCGTGCAACTCCACGGCGTCCTCGGCGATGTCATCGAGCCGCAGGTAACGCACGCCCTCGACCCCGAGCAGTTTGGCGCTTTCGGGCACAAAGGCGATGCCGCGCCCGGCTGCGACCAGCGTGATCATCGTCAGGATCTGGCTCACCGAATGGACAACGTTTTGGTGCTCGATGTCGATCTGCCGTACCACCAAGTCATAGAAATAGCGGGCCTTGGTTGGTGAGTGCATGATTAATGGTTCACCTGCCAGGTCTTCGACAACGATCTCGCGGGGGAGCAGATCCAGGCGGTGCCCGGTGGGCACCGCAATGTACAGGGATTCGGAGAAGAGCAGTTGTGATTCAAGGACATTTTCATCGAAAGGCGGCCGGGCCAGTCCCAGGTCTATGTCCCCGTCCTGCAACGCAGTGATCTGTTCCCCGGTCACCATTTCAAAGAGTTCCAGATGCACATTGGGCAGCTGCGTCGAGATTTCGGACAGCAGGGGACCGAGCAGGCTGAAGCCCGAGGCCGCGGTGAACCCGATGCGCAGTTCCCCGAATTGCCCCGAGGCAATGCGCCGCGCGTTCAGCGGGGCGCGTTCGGCCGAAATCACCAGCCGCCGCGCATCGACGAGAAAAGCCTGCCCGGCAGCGGTGAGGCTGACCTTGCGGTTGTCGCGTTCGAGCAGCTCGACCCCGACGCTGCGCTCGAGCTTCTGGATCTGCCGACTCAGCGGGGGCTGGGTCATGTTGAGGCGCTCGGCGGCACGGCCGAAGTGCAGCTCTTCGGCGACGGCGACAAAACTTCGGGCTTGGTCCAAGGTGAACAAGTGATACCTTTCGGGAATCATTCCATGCATTTATGGGGTTGGACAAGCATCATAACTATTTCTAGGCTCAAGCAGAAGTAAAAAACGTGTTGTGACTCACTCGCAGGGGATCCCCGGCCAGCACGTATCGCCAACAAGGAGAACTAGCAATGAAGAACCGTTTCACACGACGTGCCATGCTGTCGCTTGCCGCCGCCACCGCTGCCCTTTCGCTGACGGCCTGCGGAGGAAATGTTGGCGCCGGAGCTGCCTCGGGCGGAACCTTCCCCAGCGGTCCGGTGACCCTCACCGTGGGCCAGGCCCCGGGTGGATCCACCGACCTGATCGCCCGCGCAGCGGCCGAAGGCATGGCGGAAAAGCTTGGCGTGGCGCTTCCTGTCGTCAACAAGCCCGGCGCCAACGGCGCGCTGGCCACCCAGGAAGTTGCGGGCATGAAGGCGGACGGACAGAACCTCATCCTGCTCAACGCCTCCCTGATCACCATCACCCCGCTGGCCGTCTCGGAATCCGAAGCGGTGAGCCTGGACAAGCTCGATGTCCTCATGGGCCTGTCCCAGGATGACTACGTGATGGTCGCCAGCACGAAGTCGGGCATCAAGTCGGTTGACGACTTGAAGGCCAGCGCATCCAAGCTGACCTTTGGCACCACGGGTGTTGGCACGGGTTCACAGCTCGCCCAGGAATTGCTGCTGGCCCAGGCCGGCATCAAGGGCACCACCGTTCCGTTCGACTCCGGTTCTCCCGCCTTGACCGCGGTCATGGGCAACCAGGTCCAGGTTTCCACCATCCAGTTGGGTGAAGCCAAGCCGCAGATCGACGCCGGCACCGTGGTTCCGGTCGTTGTCTTCTCCTCCGAGCGCAATGAATTCCTCCCGGATGTTCCAACCGCGGTCGAGGCCGGATACGACGTCCCCGTTTCGCAGTACCGTGCGATTGCGGCTCCGAAGGGCCTGAGTGCCGAAACCAAGGCCGCGCTGGTCGACTCGATCAAGGCGGCCATGGCGAGCGAGTCCTACAAGGCCTTCAACAAGCAGAACCTGCTGACCCCGAAGGAAATCTCGGGCGAGGAAGTTGTCACCGAATGGAACGCGTTGGCAGCCAAGTACAAGGCGCTGACCACCGAACACAACATCTCGCTGGCCTCCAAGTAGTCTCAGCCCGTTCCCAATCCCCAAGCGCCATCAGCAGGTGTGCGCGAGACACGAAGGAAGCACGCCATGCGAGCCAAACACGAGCCGCACCCGGAACCGATCCTGATCGACGAGGACGAGATCCTCACTCCCGAGCAGCTGGCAGCCCAGTGGGCCGCCGAGGCGCCTGAGGCCGCCGGGCCGGTGGCCAACCTCGTCTCGTCCCTGGTGATGTTGGGCCTTGGCATTGCAGGGGTATTGCTTTCCCTTCAATTGGGATTGGGAACGCCGGCCGAGCCGAAGCCGGGCATGTGGCCGTTCATCGTCAGCCTCGTCGTCGCGGTGCTGTCCGGCGTCCAGGCCGTGATCGGACGCACCGGTGGCGCGGACGGTGAAAAGTTCTCGAACAACTCCTGGTACGCGGCCGTCGGATTCGTGACGCTCGTCGGCATGGTGCTGTTGATGCCGGTGATCGGCTTCGAGATCCCCTCGATCCTGCTGTGCTTCATCTGGATGCGCTGGCTCGGCGGGGAACGGTGGCGCTCCGCCGCCATCTATTCGGTCGTGATCGTCGCGGCGTTCTACGGAATCTTCATCGCCGCACTCGGCACCACCATCCCCCGACTCTTCTAAGTCACAGATCCAAAGGTAAACGGCATGGATTTCTTTCAGCCGGTCATGGACGGCTTCGGCGTAGTTCTTGACCCCACAAATCTCCTGTACTGCCTGTTCGGCGTGCTGATTGGCATGTTGATCGGCGTGCTGCCGGGCCTGGGCCCGGCAGCCACCATCGCAATCTTGCTTCCCCTGACCTACGGCGTGGAACCCGTCACCGCGATCATCATGCTCGCCGGCATCTTCTACGGTGCCCAATACGGCGGCACCATCACCTCGGTGCTCTTGCGCATCCCGGGTGAGGCGAGTTCCGTGGTGACGGTCTTTGACGGTTACGTGTTGGCCAAGCAGGGCAAGGCCGGAACCGCCCTGGGCATCGCCGCCATTGGTTCATTCATTGGCGGCACCATCTCCATCATCGGCCTGACCTTCCTGGCCCCGGTGGTGGCGGGCTTCGCACTGGACTTCGGTCCGCCCGAATACACGGCACTGGCGCTGCTGGGCATCTTGCTGGTTGCCACCATCTCCGGCGGCTCCAAGATCAAGGCGCTCATCGCGGCGGCCATCGGCCTGTTCCTGGCCACCATCGGCCGCGACGTGTTCACCGGTGCCGAACGCTTCACCTTCGGCAACCTGTCACTCGCCGACGGCATCGACTTCGTGCCGATCGCCATGGGCCTGTTCGGTGTCGGCGAGATCCTCTACAACCTTGAGGAGCGCCACCGCGCGGCGTCCGCCCCCGTGGCCGTGGCCAACGTCTGGCCTTCGCGCAAGGACCTGAAGCAGGCCTCCGGCGCCATCGGCCGCGGCTCCGTCCTCGGCTTCTTCCTGGGCATCCTGCCCGGCGGCGGCGCCACGATTTCCTCGCTCGCCTCCTACGCCGTGGAGAAGAAGCGGGCCAAGGATCCCTCGCGCTTCGGCAAGGGCGCCATTGAAGGTGTCGCCGGACCGGAAACCGCAAACAACGCGGCGGCCACCAGCTCCTTCATCCCGCTGCTGACGCTGGGCATCCCGGCAAACGCAACCATGGCCATCATCTTCGGTGCGCTGCTCATCCAGGGTGTGACCCCGGGTCCGCAGCTGATCACCGAGGAGCCGGAGCTCTTCTGGGGCGTCGTGAACTCGATGTACATCGGCAACATCCTGCTGCTGATCATGTCCATCCCGCTGGTTGGCCTGTTCGTGAAGATCCTGCGGATCCGCGCCGCCATCCTGGCTCCGATCACCGCCCTGATCACCATGCTCGGCGCCTACACCATCCGCAACTCGATGTTCGATGTCATGCTCGTGGTGATCTTCGGCGCCCTGGGCTACCTGATGAAGAAGTTCGGGTTCGAACCCGGTCCGCTGGTGCTGGCCTTCGTCTTGGGAAGCCTGCTCGAGTCTTCCCTGCGACGCTCGCTGCTGGTGCTCGAAGGCGACCCGACAGGGTTCCTGTCCCGGCCGATCTCCGGCACGTTGCTGGTCATCTTCGTCATCGTTGCGGTCTGGCCAATGGTCAAGACAGTGATCAGCAAGCGCAAGAAGGCAAACACCCTCTTGTCCGAAACCAAGGTTAAGGAAAAAGTATGAGCATCCTAGTTGGATACGTTCCGACCAAGGTCGGAGAGGCCGCCGTGCGGGCGGCCATCGGCGAGGCAAAGCTTCGCAACGAGGAACTGCTGATCGTGAACTCGGTGCGCGAAGGCGCACTGGTGGACAAGTCGGTGGCGAGCCCGGAGGACATCGAACGCATCAAGCAGTCCACCGTCGATGCCGGCATCAAGGCAAGGATCCTGGAATCCATCCACCGCGACGACCTCGCCGCGGAGATCCTGGACCTGGCAGAGAAGCACGACGTGTCATTGATCGTCATCGGGCTGCGCCAGCGCTCGCAAGTGGGTAAATTCATCATGGGATCTCATGCCCAGCGAATCCTGTTGCAGGCCGAACACCCGGTCCTGGCCGTCAAGGCCGACCAGGTCTAGGAACGCTTCGGGACCATAATCCAGGCCGGGCCGGTCAACCGCTGATGGGGCGCGTTGGCCGGCCCGGCCTTTGCCTTGGTGATCTGGATTGCGTCAGCGATCTAGCTCGTCTTCCCTGCCCTGACATTCCCATCATTTCGGAGGCAGTCCAGATGACTTTTGGAATTGGCTTGTCCGAAGGCATTTGCACCAAGTATTTATCCGCATCGGATATCGAGAAATTCGCGGCTTCCCAACGACGTGCATTTCCCACCGAAAGTCCGCAGGCTCTTGTTACTGGCAATCGTGCGATACCGGGTGGAACGCATTGGAATGCCGGCACCTTGTGATTCATCTCCGAGTGATTTGGTCCGGCACCCTTGCCTCGACCGATACCCGCACATAGCATTGCGGCAGGGAGAAACCCCTCAAAATCGGCTTCCGGCCGGTGGATACACGAAGACCCAGAAGGACGCAACAATGGCAACAGGTACGGTCAAATGGTTCAATTCCGAAAAGGGCTTCGGCTTCATCGCTCCCGACGATGGATCTGCGGATGTTTTCGCCCATTACTCGGCAATCGCCAGCAGCGGGTACCGCTCCCTGGAAGAGAACCAGAAGGTTGAGTTTGATACTGTCCCGGGACCCAAGGGGCCGCAGGCAGAAAACATCCGCCCGCTGTAACCACCCACGGTCAACACCCGTAGAGACGCGCTGCATCCCGGACAGCGAGGTGCAATAGCCCGGTTCATGACTCCGAATCGGAACAACCTGGGCCCGGGTCTTGAAAGGGATCCCGAATAGGGATTGGTTATAAGAAAGGCTTCAGTGGTGTGAAACCACTGAAGCCTTTCTCCGTGTTCCGCCGCTCTTGCATTAACGACGCTGCGAGCGCGTTGGGCGGTTGCAGCCCTAGCGCCGGTAGTTCGGGAAATCCGGGTACCGGTAGTCGGACCCCCAGTATGGCGAATATCCGTAGTAGTCCAAGATGCTGTTGTGGGTGTCACGTTCCCGGACCAGGTCGGGGTCGTAGGGTGGCGAGCCGGCGACGTGGCTGAGGGTCTGGTCTATCTGCACTTCGTCGGCGGTGATGGCGGTGATCGCGTCGACCGGGATGTAGGTCTTCTCCCGGCCGATGCCCAGGAATCCTCCCGATGCGACTTCGATGAACCGGACCTTGCGCTCGGTTCCATCGATAAGCAAGTCGCTGACCTTGCCAAGGTCGGCGCCGTCCTTGTCTTTCACGTCCCGATTGCGGATGTCCCCCGCAGCGTCGGCAACCGTTTCATCGGTGTCGCTGAGTCGGATCAGCATGCCAGCGTCAGGTGTCTCCCCGATCGTTGCCCTTGCTGTCTGTGCGGACGTGGAGGTGGAGGACTCGGTGCGGTCGGTGCCAGGCTCCGAGATGTGTTCGACCAGGTCGCCGACGCTGCTCTCGGAAAGGCTGCGTGCCACGTCGGCCTGGGTGAGCATGCCGACGAGGTCGTGGCCGTCGAGCACCGGGAGCCTGCGGACCTTGTGCTCCTTCATGGCCGCCAGCGCTTCGCTGACATCGTCATCGGCACCGACGGTGACGGGCTTGCCCCGGGCCAGTTCGCCGGCAGTCATCGTCGTGGGATCGCCGCCCTCGGCGATGCAGGCAACCACGATGTCCCGGTCGGTCAGCATCCCCTTGAGGCGGTTGTCTTCCCCGCAGATGGGCATGGATCCGATGTCGAAATCGCGCAGCTTGCGGGCGGCATCGGCCAATGTTTCCTTCTCGCCGATGCACTGGACATTGCCGGTCATGATTTCGCGTGCAGTGGTCACCCTGATCTACCTCCTGGCTGGGGTTCCGGCCGTGCCGGCCGGTCCGCACCCTGCAGCAGGAACCGCAACTGGACAGGTGAACTGCACGGGCGGACATGAACCGTGGTCCTCCCTACGCTAGGCACATGTCGACGAGATGTCGAGGATTCGCAGCCCTTCCCTGCATGTCATTTTCGAAAGTCGTCTGCACCAGACTTTTCTCGTGATCGGGTACCGAGACACCGGGTTCGTGACCCGATCGAGCCCTGGCCGGCAATCTGCCGGAAGGAGCGGAAGGCCTTGAGGTGCGGTCTCGACGAGGAAGACGGTGGTGGTTCCGGACTCGCGATCGGCGGCGGATCCCTGGATGAGGCGTGAGACCAAGATGAGCATCCCGGCCATCATGGGCATGAAGGCCAGCCTCAGCGAATTCTTGTGTCCTTCGCTTTCCCCTGTGGTTTGGCGCGTTGTCGGTCGTGCAAAGGACGCTGGGTCCTTGCAAACGATACGACGGGAAGATGCTGACCCAATCTTGGACCGGAAGCAGGTCCGCGGACCGAGACCTACAGGTCCCGAATCACCAATCCAGCGACAGGTGTGTGGCAACTTGTTCCCGTACCCGGGCGAGCGCCTCGGGGTCGGCATTCAGCTCCGTGCCCAGATGCGGCATGTCCTTCCGGAGCGCCGACAGCCAATCCGGGTAGCGCTCGGGAAAGCTGCGTTCAAGCAGATCAAGAACGACCCCCACCGAGGCGGATGCGCCGGGGGAGGCGCCCAGCAGCGCGGCCAGGGAGCGGTCGTCGTTGAGCACGACTTCCGTCCCGAACCCGGCAATGGCCCCGGCCCCTTCAACCTGTTTGATGACCTGCACCCGTTGCCCGGCCCGGACCAGTTCCCAGTCCTCGGCACGCGCGTCGGGAACAAACGCCCGCAACGCGTCGAGGCGCTGGGCAGGCGTGGTGAGAATCTGGGAAACCAAGTAGCGCACCAGGTCCGCGCCGGTGCGTGCGGCGGAGAGCAGGGTGCCGAGGTTTCCCGGGGTCACCGAGGCGGCCAGGTCCCGCAGCTTTCCACGTTTCAGGAAGCGCGGCGAGAACGCGCCGAAGGGACCGAACATCAGGTACTCCCGGCCATCGAGAACCCGCAGGTCCAGATGCGGCACCGAAATGGCCGGAGCGCCGTCGCCCGGGTGCCCGTAGACCTTGGCCCGGTGTTGCTCGATCAGTTCCTTGTTGGCGGTGCGCAGGAACAGTCCGCTGATGGGGAAGCCGCCCATCGTCTTGACCTCGGGCATGCGGGCCGACTGGAGCAACGGCAGCGTGCCCCCGCCCGCGGCGGCAAAAACGAACCCGGCCTCGAGCAGCCGATCGCCCTGGGCGTTCCTGGCACGGATGCTCCAGCGTCCGGTCATCGGATCCCTCTCGATGCCACGCACGCGGGTTCCCAATCCCAGTTCGACACCGGCCGCGCGGGCATCCGCCATGAGCTTGGAGGTCAGGGAGCCGTAGTCCACGTCGGTTCCCAGGGTGCTGCGCGTGGCCGCAATATCCTCGGTTGGCCCGCGACCCCGAAGCATCAGCGGCAACCACCGGCGCAGCGTCGCGGGATCCTCGGTGAACTCCATGGAGGCAAAGAGCGGGTGGGCGCTGAGGGTGGCATGGCGTGTGCGCAGGTACTCCACCCAGCGCCCGCGGGCAAAGCTGCAGTGGGGGACGCTGCGGATGAAGTCCGCCGGGGCATCGATGCGCCCCCGTTCGACCAGGTGCGCCCAGTACTGCGTGGAGACCATGAACTGCTCGTGGATGCGCAGGGCGTCGGTCGGATCGATGCTTCCGTCGGCGGCGGCCGGTGTGTAGTTGAATTCGCAGAGTCCGGCATGGCCGGTTCCGGCGTTGTTCCATCCGTGCGAGCTTTCCAGGCCGACGGCGTCCAAGGCTTCCAGCACGCCGATGCGCCAGCCGGGTTCCAGCGTGGCGAGCAGGCCGGCCGCGGTGGAACCCATGATCCCCGCCCCGATGATGATCACGTCGAATTGCTCGGTGGTTCCGGACTGCTTCACGGGGGATTCCTTGTCTTGGGGGCGGGATCGGCTCGCTCAGCCGTCGGCGGATGCGACTCCGGCCTCGACCTCTAGCCGGTGCAGGGAGTTGGCCAGGTGCACGCGCATGGCAGCGGCGGCGGCCATGGCGTTGCCCGAGGCGATGGCATGGCGAATGGTGAGGTGTTCCTGCGCCACTTGCTCAAGGCGCGGGGCGGGGATGGAATCCTGGGATTCGAGGCGCTGGCGCGGCATGGCAATCATGGCCGGACCGAAATGGTGCACCGCATCCAGGAAATAGGGGTTGCCGCTCGCCGAGGCAACGGCGGCATGGAAATCGAAGTCGCAGCTCATGGAGAGCGAGGCGTTGGTTCCTGCCCGGCTGAATGCCTCCAGGGCAGCGTCGAGGCGCCAGCAGCGTTTCGGCGTTTGCCGTGCCGGCCGCTGCGGCCGCGGCCTCGGATTCAAAACCCATCCTGAACTCGAGCAGCTGCCGGCGTTCGGCCAGCGTCCGGGGAACCCGCGCCTGCGCGGATGTCTCGGGTGCCGGGGGAGTCAGCGCGAAGCTGCCGGCGCCGCGGCGCGTATGAACCAATCCTTCTGCCTGAAGCCGGGTCAGCGCCTCGCGCACCACGGTGCGTGATACCTCGTGCTCCGCGATCAGCTCGTTTTCGCTCGGAAGCTTGTCGCCCGGGGCAATGCGTCCGTTGCTGATCTGCTCGCGCAGGTGCTTGACCAGTTCGGTCGTCAGGTTGGGTTTCATAGGAAGAATCGTTTCACGCGCGCCGCGGTCTGCCGCTTAGGCTCGGCCGAATTCGACGGTGTCCGTGGTCCAGGCGCGTGCCTGGTCGCTGAAGGTGAAGCCGAGTCCCGGGCGGTTCGGGACCAGCATGCGACCGTCCTTGGTCTCAAGGCGCTCGTTGAACAGCGGGTCGAGCCAGTCGAAGTGCTCCACCCACGGCTCGCGCGGGTAGGCGGCTGCGAGGTGCAGGTGGATCTCCATGGCGAAGTGCGGGGCCAGGTCCAGGCCCGCCTGGTCGGCGAGCGTCGCCAGGCGCAGGAACTGGGTGATGCCGCCGATGCGCGGGGCGTCGGGCTGGATGATGTCGCAGGCGCGGGTGGCAATGAGGCGTTCGTGTTCGGCCACGGAGGCGAGCATCTCGCCGGTGGCAATCGGGGTGTCCAGGGCGGCCGCGAGTGCTGCGTGGCCCTCGGCGTCGTAGGCGTCGAGCGGTTCCTCGATCCAGACCAGGTCGAATTCCTCGAGCTTGCGGCCCATGCGCAGCGCGGTGGCGCGGTCCCACTGCTGGTTGGCGTCCACCATCATCGGAACGTCCGGGCCGATGTGTTCGCGAACCGCGGCGACGCGGCGGAGGTCCTCGGCGGAATCGGGCAGGCCGACCTTGATCTTGATGCCGCCGATTCCCTCTTCGATCGACTGGCTGGCGCGTTCCTTGACCTCGGAGATGGAGGCGTTGAGGAAGCCGCCGGAGGTGTTGTAGGTGCGCACCGAGTCGCGGTGGGAGCCGAGGAACTTGGCCAGGGGCAGGCCCGCACGCTTGGACTTGAGGTCGTAGAGGGCGATGTCGAGGGCGGCGAGGGCCTGGGTGGCGACACCCGAGCGTCCGACCGAGGCGCCCGCCCACAGGAGCTTGGTGTAGAGCTTGGCGATGTCGTTGGGATCCTCGCCGATCATGGTCTCGGCGACTTCCTTGGCGTGGGCGAACTGTGCCGGCCCGCCGGCGCGCTTCGAGTAGGAGAACCCGAGTCCTTCGTGGCCCTGCTCGGTCTTGATCTCCGCGAAGAGGAAGACAACCTCGGTCATCGGCTTCTGGCGCCCGGTGAAGACCTTGGCATCCGAGATGGGGGTGGCCAGTGGCAGGCGAGCGGTGGACAGCTTGACGTGGCGGATGGCGTCGGGGGTGTAGCTCATGGCGGGTCTTTGCTCCTAGTGGGAGGGTGGGATGTGTGGGGGAACACAACTTATCGTATAAGTTGAAAACTTGTAACACAAGTGATTTGGCGAAGGAACTTTCGCGCCGATTATTCGTCGACCATTCCGGTAGGGGGAGCATGCAAAATCAGCCCACCCGGAAAACCGGGTGGGCTGATTGCTGCGCTACGCCAAGCGCCCTAAGTGGGGGCCTTGGGGTGGTTATGAAACGGGCGTGACGAGCTCGCCCGAGTTCACGTAGCTTCGCAGGTTTTCCAGCACGAGTGCCGCCATGTCGGCACGCGTCTCGTGGGTGCCGCTGCCCAGGTGCGGCAGCAGGACCACGTTGTCCAGCTCGAGGAGTTCGGCCGGAACGTGTGGTTCGTTGACGAAGACGTCCAGTCCGGCTCCGGCGATTTCGCCGTTTTGCAGGGCCGAGACCAGTGCCGGCTCGTCGACGACGCTGCCGCGGGCAATGTTGATCAGGAAGCCGTTCGGGCCGATCTTTTCCAGCACCTCGGCGTTGACCAGTCCGGCCGATGCCGGGCCGCCCGCTGCGGCGACGATCAGGACGTCGGTGGCTTCCGCCAGCTCGGCAGCTGACGAGTGGTAGGCGTAGGGGCTGCCCGTGATTTCCGAGCGGTTGTGATAGTGGATCTCGCACCCGAAGCCCTCGAGCCGCTTGGCGATTGCCGCGCCGATGCGACCCAGGCCCAGGATGCCCACGCGCTTGCCGCTGGCGCGGGTGGCCAGCGGGAAGTTCACTCCCGTGGCCCAGGTGCCGTTGCGCACGAAGCGCTCGGCGGCACCGAGCGAACGCAGGGTTTCAAGGTAAAGGCCCAGCGCGGTGTCCGCCACGCAATCGGTGAGCACGTCCGGGGTGTTGCTGATCGGGATGTTGCGTTCGGCCGCCTGGGCGACATCGCTGGCGTCGTAGCCGACGCCGAAGTTCACGATGGCTTCCAGGTTCGGCAGGCGTTTCATGAGCTCGGTGTCAACGCCGATCTTTCCGGAGCAGACCGCCACGCGAATCGACTCGGCGTGATCGTTCAGGAAGGCCTCGCGCTCCGAACCCTCTGCGGGAAGGATCAGTGCGTCGTAGTCGTCGATGAGCGCCTGGGCGACCGTTGGGTTGACCGGGCCAACGCGCACTATTGCGCTCCCGGTGATGGGGCTTGGATCGCGCCTAGTGGGGGCGCTGGTTTCTGTTGACATACCTGCATCCTAGGAACGGGCAAGGATGCGCGTCCAACTCGTAGATTGCATGGATCAATACCGTTGAGGTATTGATCGCCCGATTGCCGCCAAATGTAGCGGAAGTCACATTCGGCAAATCGTGCCTCGTTGCGCATGGCGCCCCAAAACCGCGTGTTCATGCGGAAGTAATGCCTTGACGCGCTCTGGAGTTGCCGCCGAAGCTTTTGGATACACGACCAGCAACCACCGTTCATCCCGGTCGTTTCCCCACTCGCTCCATTCTTCCAACGCAGAGGAAACAACGATGTTTTTTGCCAGCAAACCAGATGCTCCAATAACCCGTACTCGTCGACTCTCCATGGCAGTGGCTGCCGGTGCACTACTGGGCACCACGGTGTTGTCGGGTTGCTCGGTCGCCAACTCCGCAGCCACCAATTCCTCGGGATCGGCAGGACCCGCGGCCGGAGACACCCTGCGCGTCGTCCTGCAGCAAGAGCCGCCGACGCTCGAACCCTGCGAATCCAACCTGACCAGCACCGGTGTCGTGGTGCGCTCCACCATCACCGAACCACTGATCGAACGCAACCCCACCACCGGTGAGCTCGAGCCGAAGCTCGCCACCGAATGGACCAGCAAGGACGACACCAAGTGGACGCTGAAGCTGCGCGAGGGAGTGAAGTTCCACGACGGCAGCGACTTCACCGCCGAGGACGCCGCGGCAACCATCGACCGCGCGGTGAACTCAAAACTGGGATGCAACGTCGAGGGCTATGTCTTCGGCGACGACGACCTGAAACTCAACGTCGTCGATGCCACCACGCTTGAAGTCACCGCGCCGAAGGCGGACCCGATCCTTCCGCTGCGCCTCTCCTTCCTGGAGGTGGTGCCGGCCGAAACCTCGAGCACCGAAAAGGTTCGCGAGCCGATCGGCACCGGACCCTACAAGCTCGACAAGTGGGAAGCCGGCCAGAGCATCAACGCCTCGGCGTTCGCCGACTACTGGGGCGAGGCCCCGGCCTTCCCCAAGGCCAACTACCAGTGGCGTTCCGAAGGCAGCGTCCGCGCTGCAATGATCACCTCCGGCGAGGCGGACATCGCCACCGGCCTGAGCCCCGAGGACAACATCGGGGACCTGGGCGTCACCTTCCCGAACAACGAGACGGTCGCGCTGCGCATGCACGGCGAGACGGCACCGTTCACCGACATCCGGGTCCGCCAGGCCGTGAACTACGCCATCGACAAGGAAGCAATCGTCGCTTCCCTCTACGGCGGGCGCGACAAGGCTGCAGCCCAGCTGGTTCCGGCCGGCGTGGTGGGACACAGCGAATCGCTTCCGGTCTGGCCCTACGATCCGGAGAAGGCCAAGTCGCTGGTCGCGGAAGCCAAGGCCGCCGGCGTTGACACCTCGGCCCAGATCAGCCTGGTGGTGCGCACCGCACAGTTCCCGAAGATCGAGGAACTGGGCCAGGTCCTCCAGCAGCAGCTGACCGATGCCGGCTTGAACGTGAAGCTGAAGATGCTCGAAACCAGCCAGCACCTGACCTACCAGGTCCGCCCGTTCCCCACCGATGACGAGGGGGCCATCATGCTGATGACCCAGCACGGCAACCAGGCCGGCGACGCGGCCTTCACGGTGGACCAGTACATGACCACCAAGGGCGCCCAGTCCGCCTTCGGCACCCCGGAACTCGACAAGCTGATCGCCACGGCCGATGCCGCAACCGGCGCAGACCGCCAGGCCGCCTTCGAGAAGGTCTTCTCCTACCAGAACGACAACGTGGTGCAGTTCGCCCACATTGCGCACCAGACCGGCATGCTCGGTCTCGCCAAGACCGTGAACTACGTGCCGAACTCGTCCACCTCGGACGAACTGCGTTTGGCCGAGGTCACCCCGGCCAAATAGTTCCACCAGCCTTCGCAAGCGACAGGCAATAAAGAACTCGACGGAAAGCAATCAGAACAATGCTCACTTATTTGCGTAAACGGATTGTCTCCTCCGCGCTGCCGCTGGTGGTTGTGGTGGTGGGTGTGTTTGCCCTGGCCCGGATGACGGGAAACCCGGCAAGCCTCTACCTGCCACTGAACGCCACCGACGCCATGCGGGCGGACTTCATTGCCAAAAACGGTTTGGACCAGCCCGTCTTGGTCCAGATGTTCGACTACTTCGGTGGTCTCTTGCGATTGGATTTTGGAACCTCGCTGCGTACCGGGGAGGGCGCCGCAGCCATGGCGCTGCGCGCCTTCCCGGCCACGCTGCAACTCGCCGCGATGACCATGGTGATCGCCATCGTTTTGGCCATCATCGTGGGCTCCGCGGCGGCGCTCAAGCCCAACGGGGTGCTGGACAGGTTCGCCAGCTTCGTTTCCATGGCGGCGGCCTCGATCCCCGACTTCTGGCTGGCCATCGTCGGCATCTGGGTCTTTGCGATCTCCCTGGGGTGGCTGCCCACCTCCGGCGTGACGGGTGCCGCGGCCTGGGTGCTGCCGGTCGCCACCCTGGTGATGCGTCCCTTCGGGGCGCTGGTCCAGGTGATCCGCGGGGCCATGGTCACCTCGCTGTCCGAGCCGTACATCAAGCTCGCCCGCTCCAAGGGCGCCACCGAATACCGCGTGGTCACCGGCCATGCCCTGCGCAACGCGGCGGCCCCGGCGCTGACCGTGGCCGGAGACCTGACCGTCGGGTTGATCAACGGCGCCGTCGTCGTTGAAACGATCTTCGGCTGGCCCGGCATCGGCAAGCTGATGATCGACTCGATCCTGCAGCGGGACTTCGCGGTGCTCCAGGCGTGCGTGCTGCTCACGGCGCTTGCCATCTTCGTCCTGAACATCCTGATCGACCTCGGCTACGCGTTGCTTGACCCGCGGGTCCGCCCCACCGCCGGGGCCCGCGCGCGGCGCAAGGCCCGCGCCGTCACGATCGAGGACGCACCGATCGAACCCAACGTACCGACCGCCGCTTCGGCGAGCGTCTAGGGGGACACCACCATGACACAGACACTCACAGCGCCCCGCCGGACCCAACGCGCCGGCCGGGCCAAGACCCCAAACCCCGGCGGACCGAGCATGTTCCGCATGCTCCTGCGCGACAAGTTCGCCACCGCGGGCGCCGTCATCCTGGCCTTCGTGGTCCTGGTTGCGGTCTTCGGCCCGACCCTCATGGGCGAGCTGGCAACCAAGCAAAACCTGATGTTCATGAACAAGGCGCCCTTCAACCCGGAGAACGGGTGGGCCTACGTCCTGGGATCGGACTCGCTGGGCCGCTCGGTGCTCGCCCGGCTGATCGTGGCGACACGGACCACCCTCATGGTGGCGGTCCCCGCCGTCGTGGTGGCGCTGGTCGTCGGTTCGCTCTGGGGCGTCTGGGCCGGCTACCACCGGGGCCGGCGCGAGAGCCTCTCGATGCGCATCGCGGACATCATCATGTCCTTCCCGTCGCTGCTGCTGGCCGTGGTGGTGCTCTACGTCTTCAGCCCGTCGGTGGCCAACATCGTGCTGATCCTGGCCGTCACCCGCATCCCGATCTACATGCGCACCGCCCGCGCGGAATCCGCGGAGCTGCAATCGCGCACCTTCGTCGATGCCGCGCGGACCTTCGGCACCAAGCCGAACTCCATCATTGCCATGCACGTGATCCCGGTGGTCACCCCGACCCTGCTGACCCTGGCGACGCTGGAATTCTGCTACGTGATGCTGGCAGAGTCCTCGCTCTCCTTCCTGGGCATCGGCATCCAGCCGCCGGACGTGAGCTGGGGCCTGATGGTGGCGCAGGGGCGCCAGTACCTGCAGACCGCCTGGTGGCTCTCGATCCTGCCGGGCCTGGCGATCGTTGTCACCGCCATCGCCGCGAACATGCTCGCCGCGTGGTTGCGCATCGCCACCGATCCGGCCCAGCGTTGGCGCCTCACGCTGGAGAAGCCGGCCCGCAAGGCATTGAAGACCGTTTCCAAGGAGGCAAAGTGATGATGGAAGTTCTTGAACCCCGCACCCGCAAGCAAACCACCGCCGAGGCCGTGCTGGTCGTGGACGGGCTCGACGTCGACATCCGCACCCCCAGGGGCACCGTCCGGGTCGTGGGAAACGTCGGCTTCACCGCCTACAAGGGACAAACACTGGCGTTGCTGGGTGAATCGGGTTGTGGCAAGTCCATGACGGCCAAGGCCATCGCCGGGCTCCTGGACCCGGTGGCGTCGGTGGCCGGGGGACGCGTGGAACTCGAAGGCGCGGACCTGAACGCGATGAGCCCGCGGCAACGCCGGGAAGTCGCCGGACCGGGCCTGGGCATCGTCTTCCAGGATGCGCTCACCGCGCTGAACCCCGTCTACACGGTGGGCACGCAACTGGGCGAGGCCTTCCGGATCCACCGCGGCATGAACAAGAAGCAGGCCCTGGCCGAGGCCGTCGAGCTGATGCGCCGGGTCGGCATCCCGGAACCCGAGCTGCGCGTCTCCGCCTACCCGCACCAGTTCTCCGGCGGCATGCGCCAACGCATCCTGATCGCCATGGCTGTCGCCTTGAGCCCGCGGTTGCTGATCGCCGACGAGCCCACCACCGCGCTGGATGTGACGGTGCAGGCCCAGATCATGCAATTGCTGCGGCGCCTGCGCGAGGAGGAGGACATGGCCGTCGTCCTGATCACCCACGACCTCGCGGTGGTGGCCGAGGAGGCCGACGACGTGTGCATCATGTATGCGGGCAACGTGGTCGAGCGCGGCCCCGTGGCGACGGTGTTTTCCACCCCCACGCACCCCTACACCAAGGGCCTGCTCGAGTCGGTTCCCACGCACGCCCGGCGCGGGGACGACCTGTCCTCGATTCCCGGAAGCCCGCCCGAACTGCAGCTGATCCCCAGCGGGTGCGTGTACCAGGACCGTTGCCCGATCGCGGCGCAGGTGTGCCGCGAAAAGCGCCCCGAACTGCGCCCCAGCGGTGAGAACCAGTTCTCCGCCTGCCATTTTTCGGAAACGTTGTCCGCGGGCGCGCCACCGAAGCCCGCCGACGAACCAGTTGCCTCGCCGCAGTCCGATCAACACGTCCGAATCAACACAGCAAGGGGAAAACGCATGAGCGCCAACGACATCCGGCCACCCGGAAGCCGACCGTCCTTGAGGTGGAGAACCTGAGCAAGTCGTTCACCGTCTCCGCGGGGTCCTCCGGCTCCAGGAAGCTGAAGGCGCTCGACGGGATCAACCTCTCGGTTCGCAAGGGCGAAACGCTGGGCCTCGTGGGTGAATCGGGCTGCGGCAAGTCGACGCTGGCCCGCACGCTGATGATGCTGGAGCAGCCGGATTCCGGCACCGTCCGCTTCGACGGGCAGGACCCGTTCGCGTTCAAGGGCAAGGAACTGCTGGCCTGGCGGCGGCGCGTGCAGATGGTGTTCCAGGATCCCTTCGCCTCCCTCAACGCGCGGATGACGGCCGGCCAGATCATTTCCGAACCGTTCGCCACGCACCGGGATTTGTACCGCGGATCCGCGGCACGGACCAAGCGGTTGAACGAGCTGCTGGATCTGGTGGGGCTGCGCGCCACCGATGCCTACAAGACCCCGCAGGAGTTCTCCGGCGGCCAGCGCCAACGCATCGGCATCGCCCGCGCCCTGGCGCTGGACCCGGACCTGATCATCCTCGACGAGCCGGTCTCCGCCCTTGACCTCTCGGTCCAGGCGCAGGTGTTGAACCTGCTCAACGAACTGCAGCAGCAGCTGGGCGTCAGCTACATCTTCATCTCCCACGACCTGTCCGTGGTCCGCCACGTGACGGACCGGGTTGCGGTGATGTACCTGGGGCGGATCATCGAAACGGGTTCCACGGAGGACGTCTTCGACCGGCCGCTGCACCCGTACACCGCGGCGCTGATGTCGGCCTCGCCGAAACTCGACCCGGCCATGCGCCCGGCCCGGCGGATCGTGTTGCAGGGCGAGCTTCCCTCGCCGCTGGATCCGCCCAGCGGGTGCCGCTTCCGGACCCGGTGCTGGAAGGCCGAGGACATCTGCGCCTCGCTGCGGCCGGAGGAAACCACCAGCGTGGCCGAGGGAACCATTTCCCTGGGCATTCCCACCGTCGGCCCGCGCGACGAGTTGCACATGGCCGAATGCCACTTCCCGGTGTCCAGCGCCGCCGAGGCAGGGTTGGTGCCGGTCGGGTAGCCCGGCGGGGCGATCCCGCACCCGAAGACGGTGCCACGCATGCTTCAGAAACCATGGCCGGTAAAACAGCTTGTTCCCTTGGCTTCTGG
>CAWFRB010000025.1:0-96300 GCA_963818105.1 uncultured Actinomycetota bacterium
TGCCGCCCGGGCCGTGGATTCTTCCCGTGGCGCCGGATGGTGCAGGGCGAGTGGATCCGCATCCTCGTTTTCGCCTGCATTGGAACCGGACTGCCGGTCCATGTGCCTGAAGGGCGGTCCCGCGTGAGGTTCCGGGTGCTCGGGGTGCAGGAGTTCGTCGAGGTCCTGCGGAACTTCTTCATGGTGCGGTACGGGGTGGGCGATGCGTTCGGAGAGCCGGTCCGTCGACGGCCGGTCGAGGGCGGGCGCGGCTGGAGCATGTTGTGCCGGCGGGGCCTTGGCGATTTCCGTCGGCTCGTTTTCGGACCCGGACGTGGCGTTGCGCAGGCGGGCCAAGGCCGCAGACGCGGCAGTGGTGTGGGTGTCCGATGTGCTCATGCTCAGCCCCTTCGTCGCCGGTACATGGCCAGTACCCCGGCCAGTACGATTCCGACCAGCGTACCGAAAATCATGCCCACGATGGTGGAACCCCAGACAGGAAATCCCGTGACACTGGCGCTCAGGCGTCCCAGCAGCAGCATCCAGATCGCCCACAGAACGGCTCCGACCGCCGCCAGGGGCGCAAAAACACGCCAGGTAATGCGCGCGATTCCGGCTGCCGCCATGGAGGCGCTGCGTCCGCCGGGCAGGAACCGCATGCCCAGCAGCGACGCGTAGGTGCCGCCGGTTCCGAGCTTGAGCATCAGGCGCGTCATGTTCCGGTGCAGCCAGCGGCCCCACCCGTAGCGGGTCAGGAATCGCCCGCCGTGTTTGAACAGCACGTAGAGGGCGACATCCCCGGCGAAACAGGCGCCGGCGGTGACGGCAACGGCCGCCACCGGATTCAGCAGCCCCGCCGCGACCATCGGTCCGGTGCCCATGGCCAGCACCTCGCTGGGAATCGGGGGAACCAGCGCGTCCAGGGCCACCAGGATGAAAAGCACCGGGTAGAACCATTCCCCGCCGGCCAGCAAGGAATCGAGCAAGTCCCCGAGTGTCGATTCCATGCCGGCGAGCATCCCTGTGTCCGGCCCTAGCCCAGGGCCAACCCGGGCGCACCCGGGGCCTGCGGCGCCGGGGACTCGGAGAGCTCGAGCCTGGAGGTGTAGGTGACGGGCTCCCCGCTGATCGGATCGACAAAGGAGATGGAACGGGCCAGCAGCTGCAGCGGCCGGGTGTAGTCATCCGGCGCCAGGTCCAGCAGCGTCGGGTAGAACGGGTCGTTCAGGATGCCCAGGCCCAGCGCCGCAAGGTGCACGCGCAGCTGGTGGGTTTTTCCCGAGTGCGGGCTCAACCTGAACTTCGCGACCTTCAGCCCTGCGAAGTTTCCGGCGGAGGGCCCGACGCCCAGCAGTTCGACGAGCGATTCGGCGTTCGGTTCCCCGGCCTCCACCAGCGAGCGCAGCTGGCCCTTGATCTTGCTCATGCGGTTCCGGTAGACCAGCGGCAGGTTTTCCAGCGCCGCCTCAAGCCCCGCGGAATCCAGCAGGCTGTTGCCCGGGCCCGCGGCGCCGGGGACGAAGTTGCCGCTGCGGTCCTCCGCGCGCCCGCCGAGCCCGCCGACTGCCCATGACCTCGCCGGCCGGGCGGCCGTCCACGTCCTCCAGGGCGCTGACGGCCTCATAGGTCTTGGAGATTTCGCGGCGTTCGAAGAGGGTCTGGTAGTCGCCGCGGGTGTCCGGGTTGGTGGAGAAGAGCAGCACGCCGGCGGTCGCCCGGTCCAGCCGGTGCATCGGGATCAGCTCCGGGTTGCCCACCCTGTTGCGCAGGCGCACCAGCGCCGATTGCTGGATGAAGCGCCCGCCGGGGGTGGTGGGCAGGAAGTGCGGCTTGTCGATGACCAGCAGGTGCTCGTCGTGGTGCAGGATCGACTCGGTGAACGGGATTTCCGGCTCCACGGGAAGGTTCCGGTAGTACCAAATGAATTCGTGCGCGCCCAGCGGCGTGGAAAGGTCCAGCGGCACCCCGCCCAGGCCCACCACCTCGCCGGTCTCGAAACGCCGCACGATGCCCGCCTCGTCCACATGCCCGAACCTGTGCAGCATGTAGTCGCAGACCGTCTCCCATTCCCCGGCGGAGGGGATGCGGAGACGGGTTGCGTTGACGCCGTTGCGCACGGGCAGGGGGGAGAGCATGGCCATGGAATCCAGTGTGTCATGCTTCCGCAGGGCGGCCCGGACTCGGACCGACGCAGCCCGGGCCCCCATCGGAGCAGCCGGGCCGGGTCCCCCATGGACCTGGTGATGCGCTAATGCGCTGTTTCGACTCGTCGGAACGTAGACGTTCTGGCAGTCGGGGCAGAAGTACACGTCACGTTCGGCACTGCGCGGGGATTCGGCAAGCGAATCCTTGTGCAGCAAGCCGCCGCAGCGCATGCATGGCAGGCCCTCCCTGCCATACACCCAGTAGGGGTTCATGCCGTCGGTGCCGGTTGTCACCCGGCGCGCCCGGTCCTTGTTGGCGTGCAGCAGCCGGTGGGCGATGTCCACCAGGTGGCCCAGGTCCTCAACCGCGCCCACCGGGGTGCGCGGGTGCACCCGGGTGACAAAGAGCAGTTCCGAACGGTAGATGTTGCCCAGCCCGCTGATCAGCCTCTGGTCCAGCAACGCCAGGCCGATGGGCCGGTCGGGGTTGCTCATCAGCCGGCGCACCGCCTCGTCCGGATCCCACGAGTGGCCCAGCGGGTCGGGGCCGAGGTGCCCGATGACCTCGACCTCGTCGGTGGTGCGCAGCACGTGCAGGAACCCCAAGTCGAAGCCGACGGCGGTGAAGGCCGGATTGCCCAGCACCGCGCGGGCCTTGAAAGCGGGGGTGCGCCAGCGCTCGCCGGTGGCATAGACATCCCAGTGCCCGTCCATGAGCAGGTGCGAGTGGATGCTCAGCGGCGGCGCCGCGACCTTCGCCGGCGGCTTGACGCGGATGAGCAGATGCTTGCCGCGTGAAACCACTGACTCGACCATCCAGTCCACGATCGAGAGTGTCGCGTGTTCCGGAACCCGGAAGTCGCTCACGCTCAACCGCCTGCCGGCCAGCGCGGCTTCCAATCGACGTGCCGTGCGAAAAACCGTATCCCCTTCGGGCATTGTCTTTACCACCAATCGCCTAGTCGGGCACCCGACCCCCATAGCCGGGTGACCCTGATCACTAGACTAGCCCGAGATTCCCACGGGTGGGGGAAATTCTCCGGAACTTAGCTTCTAAAGCGCAGCCCACTAGGCGTGGAATAGAATCCAGCGCGGCGTAATGCGGCGCCCCAGGGCGAATCGGAGACAGGATCGCCGTTGACCTTGAGCACCGCGAGCTTCTCGATGCCTGCCCGGCGCAGGGCAGCAACAAGCTCGACGGCCGCGGCGTCGAGCATGTTTTCCGCCGTGGCCGGCCCCCGGGAAATCGAGGACGGTCTTGCCGCCGCGCTCCACGTACAGGGCCAACCGCCCGTCCAGCAGCACCACGATGGCCCCGGCCTTGCGCCCCGGGCGGTGCCCTCCGGGCGCCTGCGGCCAGGCCAGCGCGGCGCCGTAGGGGTTGGCCGGGTCGGTGGCCGCCAGCGCCAGGGCGGCGGGCGGAGAGGCCTCCGCTCCCGCATCGCGCACGAACGTGCGCAGCCTGTCGATCGTCGGGGAGGTGGAGAACTGTGCGGCCCCGAGCCTTTCGACGAAGTAGCCCCGGCGGGCATGGCCGGCCTCCTCCAGCCGGCCGAGCACCCGGTAAAGCTGGCCGAAGCCGCCGGGCACGGATTCGGCGGCGACCGATCCCCGCGTCACCACGCCGTAGCGTTCGAGCAGGAATTCGGCGCTCGCGTGCGCCCTGATGGTCGGGTCCTGAACCGGCTGCGGCAGCGCCGCCCAGCGGCCGGTGCCCGATTCCGGGACCCCGCCGAATCCGGAGCGCGGGCCCAGCTCGCGCCCGTGCAGGCGCATGACCGCCGGAATCGCCGGAGCCCGGGGCCTCGAACCCGGCCCGGCCCTGCCGCAGCATGGCCATCCGCCCGAGCCGTGCCGTGCGTGCCCGGGGCGCCAGTGCGGGTGCCCGGTGGGCGGACTTGCCGCCGGAGAGCAGCCCGCGGACGGGCGCGAGCGTGTCGGGGGAGACGGCGCCGGCCCAGAACAGCTCCCACAGGGCCTCGAGCACCTCCTCGGTGCGCGGCTCGGTTCCGGCCGCTGTCGTGCGCCCCGGGGGCGATGGAGGGGACTGGCCGCGCGGATCCGGCACCCCGGCCACCAGCCGGGCCAGCTGCGGCACGAAGTAGGCCCCGCCGGCATCGAGCACCACCAGCAGCCTGCGGGCCAGCGGCCCGAGGTGTTCGCGGTCCGGCTGCGGCAGGCTCAGCGGCGCGTTTTCCGCGGTGTGCAGCGCGACCCAGCCGTCGGTTCCGGCCAGCGCGCCGGCCCCGGAGACCAGCACCTCCCCGGCGCTCATCAGCTCGTCGAGCATGCCCGGGGCGTAGTTGCGCACGCGCACCGGCAGCACAAAGGATTCGACGGCCGAGGCCGGGACGGGCACCCCGGCCAGCTGTTCGATGACAGCCAGCACCCCGTCGACGCCGGAAAGCCCCTGGCCGATGCCCTGCCAGGCCGGCAGGAACCTGGCGAACGTCGGCTGGTCGACGGGCTCGACCTCGGCGCGCAGGGCCGCGAGCGAGCGGCTGCGGATCATCCGCAGCACCCCGGCCTCGCAATACTCAAGCTGCGTGGAGCGGAACCCGGAGGCATCCTCCGCGCAGCAGCTCGGCGGGCCTGAACGCCCCGGTCATGACCCGGTTCTCGGCCACCAGCCGGTCCAGCGCGGCCTTGGCCACAGCGACGCCCAGCCCCAGGGCTGCCGCGACATCCGCCGCGGTGAAGGGCCCGTGGGTCCGGGCGAAGCGTGAAACCAGGTCGCCGACGGGGTCCTCGACGGGGTCGATGAAGGCCAGCGGCACCCCGTGCGGCAGCGGCACGCCCAGCCCGTCGCGCAGCCGCGGCGCATCCTCGATGGCGGCGAAGACCGTGCCGCCGCCGAGCCGCACCTCCAGCGCCCGGTTGGCGCGGACCAGGCCCTGCAGGTGCGTCTCGACCAGGGCAAGGTGGGCGAGGCTGGCGGCCTCGGAGCCTGGTCCGGTCCCGGTGGACTCGCTCCCGGCGGGCTCGGTCTCATCGGACTCGGTCTCGTCGCGCAGGCGCGCGGCAACGGCTTCGACGCCCAGCGGGCCGAGCATGCGCAGCAGGTCCGCGGCGCCCTCCATCCCGGCCAGCTGGCGGCCCGGGGCCAGCCGCTGCAGTTCGGCCTCGGTGCGGAGGATGACCTGCGGGTCAAGCAGCTCGCGCAGCTCGGTGCGGCCCAGCAGCTCGTTCAGCAGCGCCGGGTCCAGGCTCAGCGCGGCGGCGCGGCGCTCGGCCAGCGGCGAATCGCCCTCGTAGAGGAACTGCGCCACGTAGCCGAAGAGCAGCGACTGGGCGAAGGGCGAGGGCAGCCGGGTCTGCACCTCGCGCACGCGAAATGCCGCGCGAGCCCATGAGCCCCAGCAGGTTCTTCAGCGCCGGCAGGTCGTAGACGTCGTTGAGGCACTCGCGGACCGTCTCCAGGATGATCGGGAAGTCCGGGTACTTGCGCGCCACGTCCAGCAGCTGCGCGCTGCGCTGGCGCTGCTGCCACAGCGGGGTGCGCTTGGCGGGGTTGGTGCGCGGCAGCAGCAGCGCGCGGGCCGCGCATTCGCGGAAGCGGGAGGCGAAGAGCGCGGAGTTGCCCACCTGCGCGGTGACCAGGTCCTCGATCTCCTCGGGCTCGAAGGCGAAGAGCTCGGCCCCCGGCGGCTCGTCGTCCATCGCCGGGAACCCGCAGCACGATCCCGTCGTCGGCCGCCATGGCGGAGCCGTCCAGCCCGTAGCGCTCGTGCAGCCGTGCCCCGACGGCCAGCGCCCAGGGCGCGTGCACGGGCAGGCCGAAGGGCGAATGCAGGATGACGCGCCAGTCGCCGAGCTCGTCGACGAAGCGCTCGACCACCAGGGTCTTGTCGCTGGGCACCACGGAGGTCGCCTCCGCCTGCGCGCCCAGGTAGTTCAGCAGGTTGCCGGCGGCGAAGTCGTCAAGCCCGATCGCGCCGAGCCGTTCGCGGGCCTCCGGCTGCGGCAGCTTCACCAGCTCGGCGGTGAACCTGCCCAGCGCCGCGCCGAGCTCCACGGGCCGGCCCTGGGTGTCGCCCTTCCAGAACGGCAGCTTGCCGGGCTGGCCGAACGCGGGGGAGACCAGCACCCGGTCGTGGGTGATGTCCTCGATCTTCCAGCTGGTCGCCCCGAGCGCAAACACGTCCCCGACCCGGGACTCGTAGACCATTTCCTCGTCGAGCTCGCCCACCCGGCGCCCGCCCTTGGCCCCGGAGTTTTCCTCCGAGCCCACCAGGTACACGCCGAAGAGCCCGCGGTCCGGGATGGTTCCGCCGCTGACGACGGCCAGCCGCTGGGCGCCGGGGCGCCCGGTGAGCGTGCCGGTGTCCCGGTCCCAGACGATGCGCGGGCGCAGCTGCGCGAACTCGTCGGACGGGTACTTGCCGGCGAGCATCTCCAGCGTCGCGGTGAACGCGGCGCGCGGCAGCGAGGCATAGGGGGCGGCCCGGCGCACGGTGTCGAACCAGGCCTCGACCTCCAGGTCCTCCAGCGCGCAGGCGGCCAGGGTCTGCTGCGCCAGCACGTCCAGCGGGTTGGCGGGGATGTGCAGCGCCTCGATCTTCCCCTCGCGCATGCGGGAGACGGTCAGCGCGGTGGAGAGCAGGTCCGCGCGGTGCTTGGGGAAGAAGGTGCCGATCGAGGTCTCGCCGACCTGGTGCCCGGCGCGGCCCACGCGCTGCAGGCCCGAGGCCACCGAGGGCGGGGACTCGACCTGCACCACCAGGTCCACCAGCCCCATGTCGATGCCCAGTTCCAGCGAGCTGGTGGCCACCACGGCGCGCAGCACGCCGGTCTTCAGGTCGTCCTCGATCTGCGCGCGGGTCTCCTTGGACACGGATCCGTGGTGGGCCCGGGCCAGCGGGATGACGCCACCGCCCTCGGCGTCGCCGGCCCCGGAGACCATGCCGGCCTGCGCCATCATGGCCGCGGGCATGCCGCTGCCCGGCTGGACGCGTTTGGCCGGGGTGTCCTGCCGGTCATCTCCGCGCCGGTGGAGCCGATCCCGTTCGGGGCAAAGCCGGACTCGGCGTCGATTCCGGTCACCCGGGATTCGTGGATCTCGTTCAGCCGCCCGGTCAGCCGCTCGGCCAGCCGGCGCGAATTGGCGAACACGATCGTCGAGCGGTTCGCCTCGATCAAATCGACGATCTGTTCCTCGACGTGCGGCCAGATGCTCGCCTGCGGGGCCAGCCCGGAGCCCGGGCCCAGGTCGTGCGCGGCCGCGGCGGCCGGCAGGTCCGTCATGTCCTCCACCGGCACCCGCACGCTCAAATCCCAGGTCTTGGTGATCGGCGGGGCGATCACGCGACACCGGGGCGCCGCCGCCCACAAAGCGCGCCACCTCCTCGCGCGGCTCGACGGTCGCCGAAAGCCCGATGCGCTGCACCGGCGCGGCCAGCAGCGCGTCCAGCCGCTCCAGCGACAGCGCCAGGTGCGCCCCGCGCTTGGTGCCGGCCACCGCGTGCACCTCGTCGAGGATCACGGTGTGCACCCCGGCCAGCGACTCGCGCGCCCGGGAGGTCAGCATCAGGTAGAGCGACTCGGGGGTGGTGATCAGGATGTCCGGCGGGTTGGTGACAAGCTTGCGGCGCTCGTTCGCCGGGGTGTCGCCGGACCGCACGCCCACGGACACCTGCGGCACGGCCAGCCCCAGGTGCGCGGCGGTGGCCTTGATGCCCACCAGCGGGGCGCGCAGGTTGCGCTCGACGTCGACGCCCAGCGCCTTCAGCGGCGAAATGTAGAGCACCTTGGTTCCGGCGGAATGGGTGCCGCCGGCTTTTCGGCCGCCGGCTCGGTCGTGCCGCCGGCCTCCAGCCCGGGCAGCGCGGGGGCCGTGATTTCGGTGGCGGTGCGCGCAAAGGAATCCAGCGCCCAGAGGAACGCGGAGAGCGTCTTGCCCGATCCCGTCGGGGCGATGACCAGGGCGTGCCGCCCGGTGGAAATCGCATCCCACGCGCCGATCTGGGCGGGCGTCGGCGCGGCAAAGGCACCCTCGAACCAGGCCCGCGTGGCGGGCGTGAATCGTTCGAGGACGTGTCGCGGATCAGGTTGCTTGGCCATCGATTCCCAGCTTAAGCGCCCGCGCCGCCAAAATGCCCCGCGGCGTCACTGACGTGAACGGCTTTAGACGTGGTGGTACTTGCCGCCGCCGGCGATTTCCTGGGCCCGGTAGAGCTGCTCGGTGAGGATCAGGCGCACCAGCTGGTGCGGGAAGACCAGCTTGGACAGGCTCCAGATAAAGTCGGCGCGGTTGTGCACCGATTCGTCGACGCCGTAGGCCCCGCCGATCACCACGGTGATGTTGCGCGAGGTGTCCAGCGGGCGCTGCAGCGTCGTGGCCAGTGCGGGGGAGTCGATGTTCTTGCCGCGCTCGTCGAGCAGGATCAGGAAGTCCTTCGCATCGACCTTGGCCAGGATGCGCTCGGATTCCTCGGTGCGCGCGGCGTCGCCCTCGCGGGAGGAATGCGGCAGCAGCTGCCACTTCACGTCGAAGGGCTTTTTCATGCGCTTCTCGTAGCGGTCGATGCCCTCGGTCACCCAGGACTCGTGTTTCTTGCCGATGGCCAGCACGCGGATTGTCATGTTTCCATCTTCCCGCATCCGTTGCCTGCAGCCGTATCCGGGCGTCCTCCCAGCGAGCTTCGAGCCTGCAACAGGTCCGGAAGCTACGCTGATAAGCATGAACGCCCACAAACGCCGCGGATCCGGACGCGCCCCAAGCGCCGGTTCCATCCTTTTGCTGGTCCTTGCCGTGGTGCTGGGCCTCTTCGGCGTTGCCCGGCGCCTGTGGGTTTCGGCGCGGATGGGCGCAGGCCTTGGAAGTTGGGACGTGCCGACGCTTGAATGGATGGTCGCGCACCGAACACCCGTCGGCCACGAATGTTGCGTGGTTCTTCTCGACGCTCGGAAGCACCTGGGGCATGACGACGATCGCGCTCATTGCCACCGGGCTGTCTGTGCTGGCGGACCCGCAGCTATTGGCCGGTGGTGCTGATCGGATCCACCGCGGCGGGCTCGGTTGCGCTGACCGTGCTGCTGAAGAACCTGACCGCCCGGGCGCGCCCGCCGCTGGCCCAGGCCATCGAGCCGGTGCCCACGTCGTACGCCTTCCCCAGCGGCCACACGCTGAATGCCATCGCGATTCTCGGGGTCGTCGGCTACCTGCTTGTTCCTTGTCCTGCGGAGCCAGCTTGCCCGCATATTGAGTCTGATCGCCCTGGGCGCCTTCGTGCTGGCCATCGGATGGAGCCGCATCTATCTGGGGCACCATTGGCTGACGGATGTGCTGCAAGGGTTGTTGATCGGCGGCGCCTGGGCGGCCGTCGTCATCGTGCTGCACCATTTTGTGGTGCTGAAGAATCGGCGATTCGCGCACTGGATCATGGTCTAGGTTTGCCGCGGCCCACCGGACTGGCCGTCAACGACAAAAGCGGTCGTTGCCCTCGAATCGGGCTTGGCTCACGGGTAGTCTCAGGGCATGAAGGTCGTTGTGCTTGGTGGAAATGGAACGATGGGTGCCCGCGTCGTCCGGCTTCTGGAACGAGCGGGTCATGAGGTCGTTGCGGCCAGTCGCTCAACAGGTATCGACGCGTACACCGGAGTCGGGTTGGCCGACTCGTTTGCGGGTGCCGACGCGGTGGTCGACTGCCTGAACATCGTCTCGATGAAGGCCGGCGCATGCGTCGATTTCTACGAGACGACCGCTCGAAACGTGATCCGGGCAGCCGAGGACGCCCGCGTGGCACATCTCGTGTGCGTGTCGATCTTGAACGCGCGCAACCCCGAGATCAACAGGCACATGGGCTACTACCGCGGCAAGGCGGCGCAGGAAGCGCGATACCAAAACGCCCGGATTCCAACCACGATCGTCCGTACGACACAGTGGTTTGAACTTGCGGAGACACTCATCAACCAGATGCGTGTCGGTCCGCTTGCGGTGGTGCCGCGCATGATGAGCCAACCCGTTGCCGCCGATGCCGTCGCACGGCTGATCGTCTCCGTTGTGGAATTGGGTGTTGATGCCCCTGCCGGCGTTGAGCTGGCGGGCCCGGAGCCTCGGGATCTGGCGAAGTTGGCACGGTTGGTCGCGCACAACAACGCCGTGGTCCACAATGGCGGACCGCATCCTCGGGTCATTGCCATCCCGGTGCCCGGAATCAAGGTCTTGAACGGCGGGCTGCTGCCAGGAGTCGGGGTCGCGAAAGACCCGACTTTGTTCGAGGAGTGGTTGACCAACGGAAGAACCGCATAGGGCGATCGACAAACTTCTGATTGCTGTGTGAATCACTAGGTGGTTCGCGATTTCCGCGTGCGGCAAATCTGCCTGTGGATAACCATTCCCGCGATATAAGGTTCGGGTCTAGGATGTCGATCAAATGACTCCGACCTGAATTGTAGGCCCGGCATGATTGGCAAAACCAAAAGCGTCATCGTCGCCCTATGCGCGGGTGCATTCGTGATGGGAGCTGCGGGCTGTACGGCGTCGGCAGATCCTGCCGAGCCTTCCAGTTCACCGCCAACAGCATCGATCAGCGCACCGAGTACATCGCCCACTCCGACTGCCAAACCAACTCCGAAACCGGTTCCGGCAAGTTCGAAGGGGCCAGCGCAGAACTGGCCAGTTCCGAAAATGCCGGAGGCCGCAAAGGAGAAATCAGAAGCAGGCATCGTTGCGTTCACGAAGTACTACTTCGAGCTAGTTGAGTACACGATGCAGACCAACGACACGAGACCGATCAAAAAGCGTTACTGAACGTTCGTGCTATCTATGTGCGCGAAAGATTTATTGATCCAGTTCGACAACAATCAAGAAGACTGGTGCGTGGCATGTCGGAGGCAAATTGACATCGAGTCACTGTGAAACTATGCTTGCAACCGAAGAGCGTTGATTGCTGGATTCACGACTGAAGCAGGAAGAGATAGTGGCCTATACTGAGCGATGGCAACGCTGCAAGGAACTTTCCCGAGCGAGTTCGAAACCGATCCCGGGACTCTGCTAGCTCGCATTTGACAAAGGCTGGAAGGTTGCACGATCTGAATTGATTACCTGGATGAAAAGTAACAATGTCACGAATCGCTAGTCGATCGTTGTCTCATTGCTACTGGCTCTGCTGCTTGTCTCGCGCTGGCTATGACAGCCAGCAGCTGCATGCGCGCAAGACTGCTATGTATCGAGTATACGCTTAGATGGAAGCAGTTGGCATGCAAATTGAGGTTGAACTGCAACGAAGTGAAGCGTGGAAAGTTCATCTAATTTCAATCACCAGACCCGCGAAAATCGAAGACAAGTATCCAACGGGCCCAAACTTCGAGTACAAGCGTTGAATACTTCAGCGAATGCAGCCGGCGCTAATGTGATTCGTTCTGTGATGCGATTGCAGATCCGGATCCTCCTGAGTGACGGGAGCTACCCGACTCATTCGAACTGATTCACGCCGTCAATGGGCCGCGCACAGGTCAAGTGGTATGAACGAACTCAGTACTGCACAGTCGAACCAGCTGTCGACGATCCCTGGTGCCGAGCAGAGACATTGCGAAAGTGACTCCAGAACGATTTTCGACGAGCTTCCGATCTTGGCTTCGACGATCATTAGCCAGCCGGAGAACTTTTCGCTTCGAAATGGCCATGCCCATCTGTATGCAGACTCGGAAAACCAGAATTTCGACATCGTGATCTTTGACCAAGACGTACGAGTGCGCGCCATCCCGACTTCGTATTCGTGGTCGTATGGCGACGGTTCGTCCCGCACCCTGGACTTCCCCGGCGAACCGCAAGCCAATCGCGGATTTGATGCGCCGACATCAACCAGCCATGTCTATAAGGAAACCGGAGACTTCGGTGTGGGTCTCACGACCAGATTCCGTGGGGAGTATTCCACCGAAGGCGGGCCATGGACACCGATCCCAGGCGTAGCCAATGTGCCGAGCACAGTCGGTGACCATGAGCGTTTGGCGAACCAAGAAAGTACTTGTCGCAGAAAACTGCCAAGCAACCCCTGACGGTCCAGGATGTGCGTCGATCTTTGAGTAATTGTTGACCGAAACCAAACGAAGAAGGTCCCATGGCCAAGCTCATCTACACGGCAATCACCTCGCTTGACGGCTACGTAGCCGATGCCGAGGGCAATTTCGATTGGAGCATGCCCGACGCCGAGGTCCATGCTTTTATCAACGACCTCGAACGAGGTGTCGGAACGCAACTGATGGGCCGGAAACTCTACGAGGTCATGAAATTTTGGGAGCCGCTCTACGGCCAAACGGACCTGCCTCCATTCATCGAGGACTTCGCCACCATCTGGCACGATGCGGAGAAGGTCGTCTACTCCAAAACCTTGCGGGAAGCTGAAACCAAGCGAACCAGGATTGAATCGACGTTTGATCCGGCGGAAGTCGGAAGAATGAAAACCGAGGCCACTGCCGACCTTTCCGTGGGAGGCGCAGAACTTGCCGGTCAGGCCCTGAAGGCCGGTTTGGTCGACGAGATCCATTTCTTCGTGTCTCCGGTTGATTGTCGGAGGCGGAAAACGAGCCTTGCCGCATGACCTTCGATTGGATCTGGAGCTGTTGAGGCAGCGTGTTTTCCCGAATGGGGTCGCGCATCTTCACTATCGAGTCATGAACGGCGAGTAGGTTCAGGCCTGGTTGCGGCGGCCAAGGCTTAAACGACTGAAGGGTTCCAACTCCTTGCGGAGTTGGAACCCTTCAAACTGGCGGTGACGGAGGGATTTGAACCCTCGGTACGGGGTTACCGTACACAACATTTCGAGTGTTGCACCTTCGGCCGCTCGGACACGTCACCAGACCTGAACACTCTATCGGAAGAATGGCGTACAACAAAAACGAGGGGTCTTCGGGGCAGAATGTAGCCATGATGCCGATGACCGAAATTCCGCAAATTGCCACGGAAAAGCTCACTCCGGAGTTCCTGCGCGCGTGGTCGTGGCATAGGCAGGGCCTTGATGGGGCGCTCATGGGGAAGAGCGCCGCAAGCGTGCTGGATCGTGTGGGATGGGCCCGTTCCGTGGGAGGTGCCAACACCTACCTGACGCTCTTTGCCAGGGCCGGCATCGGGAGGGAAGCCGCCGATCGGTTGGTGGCTACGCAGGAAATCCATGAATTGCCCACGGCCCGCGGGTGTACGTACGTTCTGCCTTCCGCCGATTTCGCATGGGGATTGCAGCTTGGCGGAGCCTCTGCGGAAGCCTCAGTGAAGGTTCTCCTGCGGTTGGGCGTCGAACGGGAAGAAATTGAACGACTGGCCGAATCCGTGCTGGAAGTCCTGCTGCGTGCCAAGGCGGCCGGTGAGCCTCCGATGGACCCGCGCGAGCTCAAGGACGTGTTGGGTGACCAGGTCCGCAACATGGGCGAGGAGGGCAAGAAGAAGGGCGCCACCACGACTTTGCCCGCGGCGCTGGGATTGCTGCAGGCAGACGGGCGAATCCGACGGGTTCCGGTGAACGGCCGCTTGGACCAGCAGCGCTACTCGTACGTGGCGTGGGAGCTTCCGGCCACGGGCGAGACCGACGAAATGGTGCGGTCGCGGATGGTGGAGAGGTTCCTGGGATGGACCGGCGGGGCGACGACGGGACAGATTCGTTGGTTCACGGCGTTCACCGTTGCGCAGACCAAGGTAGCGCTGGCCTCGATCGGTGCGGTGGAGGTGAAGACCGCCGGCGATGAGTGCTGTGGATGATGCCGGAGGACGTGTCCGTGATGGCCGCGTTCGAGGTGCCGGCCGATGAGGACGTGCAATTGCTGGCCGGATCGGATTCCCTGATGTTGCTTCGCCGGAACTCAAGCGACGCATTCGATGCCGTGGGACGGGCCGCCGTCACGGGAATGGGCGGATCCGCGTTGGCGGCCGATTTGTCCGACCATCCGATCGTGGACCGCGGAAGAATCATCGGATTGTGGCAATACGATCCGGAGAATGAACGAATCGCGTGGTGGACGTTCGAGCCGGCGAGCGAGAAGGTCCTGAAACGCATCGCCGAGGTGCAGGCGTGGATCGGAGAGGATCTGGGGGACTTCAGGTCGTTTAGCTTGGATTCGCCGAAGTCGCGCTTGAAGAACATCGCCGCGTTGGATAGGTTGCGGAGTAAATGAGCTAACAGGGCGCATCGCCCGGTAACCGAATAGGGGCCTGAAATATGTTGCTTGCAGGAAGAATTCCCTTGCAGTCAGTGATGCGTCAGCTGTCCGAGGAACGCCAGGTGTTTCATTCCGAAGGCGACTTGCAGCATGCCTTCGGTCGTGCGATTTGGAAGCTTGATCCGCGGATCAAGGTGCGCATGGAGGTGAGGCACCAAGGCGCGGAGACGCCCGGGAAGTCCTCGACATGCTCTGTTTCACGCACGCCGGGAGCACTGCAGTCGAGTTCAAGTTCCATCCGACCGCCGGGCAAGGCAAGGACCTCAGGGGCGAGGAATTCAACCTCCGCGGACAGTGGCCGGATGACCTGTTGCGGGAGGGGTTCGCACAAGACATCTTCCGCCTTGAAAGGTTCTGCCAGGAACGACCCGCGGGCAACGGCCTGGCGCTTCTGGTTTCCAACGCTCCGGCGCTGTGGAGCGAATCAGCGAGGGCGGACCAGCGCGATGCACCACAAGGGGTGGACCCTGCAAGGGAACTACGACCTTCGATGGGACGACTATGCCCCGCCCGTGGAGGGGCTTGGGCAGTTCAGGTACCTGGCCGTCGAGGTTGCACCGAATCGGCTGCCGGCGGGCTGAGCAGGGATTGTCCGGCCGTCCGGGTTCTAGCGCTTGGCGCGAAAGAAATCAGTGAGCAGCTTGGCGCATTCTTCTTCCCGGACACCGGGGTAGACCTCGACCCAGTGATTGAGCCGCGGTTCGCGCAGGATATCGAACACCGAGCCGACGGCCCCGGCCTTCTCGTCCCAGGCCCCGAAGATGACCTTGGGGATGCGGGAGAGCACGATGGCGCCGGCGCACATGGCACAGGGTTCAAGGGTGACCACCAGCGTGCAGTCCTCGAGGCGCCAGCCATCGTCGTTACCGGAGGCCCGCAGCGCCTCGGCGGCCGCGCGAATGGCGATCACTTCCGCATGGGCGGTGGGATCCCCGTGGGCCTCGCGTTCGTTGCGTCCGGTGGCAAGGACCTGCCCGTCGGGGCCCAGGATGAGGGCGCCGATGGGCACGTCGGCCGTGGCCAGGGCGGCACGTGCCTCATCCAGGGCTAGCCCCATCAGGGCATGGTGGGCGGCATTTGGGGCGATCACCATGCCAACTTTAGTTTGGCCGAACCGAAGAAGCGCATTCCTCACGGAGCGGCAGCGTCGGTGTCCACATCCGGGGCGACAATATTGTGGTTCAGTCGCAGGAGGTTTTGCGGATCGTAACGGCGCTTGAGCGCGGTGAGCCGGGCCAGTTTTTCGGCGCCGTACACGCCCAGCGCGTCAAACCCATGCGGGGCTCGTTCGTCGTTGCTTGAGAAGTTCACGTATTGCCCGCCGGTGGAGAAGCGCTGCATTTGGTGGGCGAAGCCGCGCACGAATTGCACGTGATGCTCGTCCTGTTCCTCATCGGTCCAGTACCCGTAGACGTTGAGCCAGAACGCGGAGGAACGATCCGGAAAAGCGGTGGCCTCGGCAGGCACCCGGCCCATGGCCCCGCCCATGATGTGGATGTCGAACCCGGTGCCCTGCCAGGTCTGCTCGGCTCCCCGGGCAATCAGCACGTTGATGACTTCCTCGTCGAGGCTGTCGAAGGCCGTGTTTTTCCAGTAGGCACGAACTCCCTTGGGAAACGCTGCATCGGAGACCGACTGCCACTCCGGCCAGGTGACGGCCGAAACGTCCTGGATCTCGGGAGGAGCCAACCGGGTGAAACGCTCCACGCAGGCGGCCCCGGCATCGTGGTCCGGATCCGCCCAGACGAAGCCCACCACGAGGATGGGTTCATCGCCCAAGTCCCATTCGGGTGGCGGCACCAACACGTTGGCGATGACGGTCATCTCATCGGGCAGCTCCGTGGCCCAGTGTCCCAACGCCACCAGGGCTTGATGCCAACCGGCGCGGTGGTAGATGAGGTTCCCCGCAAAGAGCGTCGGCGGCAGTGGGTGCGCCGTGAACGTGAAGGAGGTGACAACACCGAAGTTGCCGCCTCCGCCGGTGAGTCCCCAGAGCAGTTCGGGGTTGGTGTGGGCGTCGGCATGCACGGCTTCGCCTTCCGCGCTGATGAGGTCCGCGGCCACAAGGCTGTCAACCGTCAGCCCGTATGTCCGGGTGAGCCACCCGAACCCGCCGCCCAGGCAAAGCCCCGCAACGCCGGTTTGCGAGATGACCCCGACGGGGACGGCCAGGCCGTGGGCGCTGGTTGCCCTGTCGAGTTCGCCAAGTGTGGCCCCGCCGCCGACCTGCACCAATCGGCGTTCCGGATCGACGGTGACCTCGTTGAGGCCGCGCAGATCCAACAGCAGCCCCGCTTCCACCGTGCCGTGTCCGGCCACGTTGTGGCCGCCGGAGCGCACTGCCAGCGGGAGCGAATGCTCGCGTGCGAAGGCAAGTGCAACGGGGACATCCGACACATCGGCCGCCCTGACAATGAGTGCCGGGCTTCGATCGATCATGGCATTCCAGACCCGGCGGGCCTCGTCGTATTCGGGGTCCGCCGCGGTGAGGACGGAGCCGTGAAGCTGGGCGGCCAGCGCCTTGAGCAGCGGAAGGCTGCGGGAATGCTGGCGTGCTCATGGTGTCCGCCTAGATTCGTGGCCGGTTCGGCTGACCGGCATCTAGCCCATTGTCCGCCCGGCCCCGAGGGCGGTCAATGGTGGGAATCACGGGATAAATCGGCGCAAAAACGGGTTTTTGGGCTCTCGCGACTGGTAGATTTTGCTTCATGCGCGTACAGGTAATTGACCACCCGTTGGTGGCCCATAAGGTATCGGTCCTTCGAGACAAGAACACCCCGTCGCCGGTATTCCGGCAGCTGACCGACGAGTTGGTGACCCTGCTGGCCTATGAGGCAACGCGCGAGGTCAAGACCGTTACGGTCCAGATCGAGACCCCGGTGGCAGTGACCACGGGCATCGCCTTCGCCAAGCCGACCCCGTTGGTGGTGCCGATCCTGCGCGCCGGCCTGGGCATGCTTGAGGGAATGACCCGTCTGGTTCCGACCGCCGAGGTTGGTTTCCTGGGCATGGCCCGCAACGAGGAAACCCTCGACATCATCACCTACGCCGAGCGCCTTCCGTCGGACCTGACCGGCCGCCAGGTGTTCGTGCTCGACCCGATGCTTGCCACCGGCGGCACGCTGATCGAATCGATCAAGTTCCTCTTCGACCGCGGTGCCGAGGATGTCACGTGCATCTGCCTGATCGCCGCACCGGAGGGCCTGGCCCGTCTGGAAGAGGCCTACGGCGACAACGACAAGGTGCACCTGGTGCTCGCTTCCCTGGACGAGAAGCTGGACGAGAAGTCCTACATCGTTCCGGGCCTCGGCGACGCCGGCGACCGCCTGTACGGCGTGGCCCACTAGCCCGTAGTTTTTTGGACCGTGGCGTCCGTTTCCGCTTCCCTGAAATGGGGTGGAAACGGACGCCACGGTGTTTAAGCCGGATGCAGGATCAAGCCTTGGACTGCTTGGCGGATTTCGCCGGCTTGGGCTGGAACTTCGGAGGGCAACGGCAGACGCACGGTGAAGACCGTGTCCGGGCTTGGACGCACGAGATGTGCCGCCGTGGGCCTCCGCAATGGCTTGCGCGATGGGCAGGCCCAGCCCGGTGGTGCCGTCCCCGAGGGCAAGGAATCAGTTGGTGGGTGGGTCAGTGATGCGGCAGTGGCATGGGGGAGGGGGGGGGGGGTGGGCGCGAGGGGAGCGATTCGCCCCTGACCGTGCGGAATCCGCGCGGGTGAAGCGCTTGAAGACGTGGGGCAGGAATGCCGCGTCGATGCCTTCCCCGGTGTCCTCGACCTGAAGCACGGCCTCTTGGGCGGCGGAGTCGATGTCCAGCGCCACCGTGACGGTGTTTCCCGCCGAGGTGTGCTTGCGGGCGTTGGCCAGCAGGTTGGTGATGACCCTGCGCAGCGAGCTGGCATCGGCCGATTGACCACGACAGGGGTGTCCGGCACCCGGGTGACCCAGTGGTGGTCGGGGGTGGTGATGCGGAAGTCCTCGGTGATCTCCGAAGCCAGCTGGCCGAGGTTTACCGGAGCCTTCTTGAGCTGGTGCTTTTCATCCAGCCGGGCCAGCAGCAGCAGGTTCTCCACCAGCGAGCTCATCCTGGTGCTTTGTTCAAGCACGCGGTTCAGCGAGCGCTGGCCGTCGTCGCTGAAATGCTCGGTTGCGCTGATCAGCTCGGTGTAGCCGCGGATGGCCGAGAGCGGGGTGCGCAGCTCGTGGGAGGCGTCCGCCACGAACTGGCGCATCTGCGCCTCGGAGGCCTCGCGTGCGGCGAAGGCGGTTGCCACGTTGTCCAGCAGTGCGTTCAGCGCGTTGCCGACGTCGCCGGATTCCGTGCCGGGAACCGAGTCCTCCGGCGCGACCCTGACCTCCAGCGCCACGGTGCCGGCATCGAGCTCCGCATTGGCCACCGATGACGCAACTGCCGAAACGCGCTTCAGCGGTGCCAGCGAGCGGCGGATGATGATCGAGCCGGCCAGCCCGGTGGCGGCCAAACCGGCAGCCGAGATGATCAAGGTCAGCCAAGTCAGGGATGCAATGGTTCGCTCGTTTGGCTCCAGCGGCAGGCCGGTGATCAGGATGCCGCCGTTTGCCGGATCCGAGCTGGGCGGTAAGCAGGTAGTCGCCGATGCTCAGGCGCTTGACCACGGGAGGTGCGCCGACCACCAGTTGCGAAAGCGGCAGCGTGTCCGTGTCGACGATGTCCTTGCGCTCGCCGGTCTTTTCGTCCAGCACGCCGGCGGCGAACAGGTAGCCGGAGACGATCTTGGCATTGAGGGTTCCCGAGGCCTGGCCGGGCGCAAAGAGGGGCGCCGGATTCGTTGTGGTGTCCCTGCGAGCGTGAATACGCTTCGGCGCGGTCGGCGGCGTAAGTAAGCTGCTCGTTGAGTTGGCTGGCCAGTGTCTGGCGCATGCCGGCGTTGATGAGCAGGCCGATCACCGCGCAAATCAGCGCGAGGGAGCCGATGAGGGCCAGCAGCAGCCGGCGCTGCAGGGTGAGGTGGCCGAAGCGCCCGGACAATGAGTGTCCGCGCGGGCGGATTCGCCCGGGGGAGATCCTCGGTGGGCGCGTCGGGTGCGGACGGGGTCCCGGGCAACGACGGAGGTTCCGTCGGGGTCTCGGCGGTGCCGGCGGCCGGGGGCGAAGCGGAAGCCGACGGCTCGTCCTTCGTGCCGGTTCCGTCCTCCGGTGCCGGTTCCGCCGGCTGCGTGATCCGGGGCCGTGCGTGGTTGCTCATTGTGCGGGCTTCAGCATGTACCCGGCGCCGCGCACCGTGTGGATCATCGGGGGCCAGTCGGCCTCGATCTTCTTGCGCAGGTAGGAGATGTAAAGCTCGACGATGTTGGCTTGGCCGCCGAAATCGTAGTGCCACACGTTGTCCAGGATCTGGGCCTTGGAAACCACCCGGCGCGCGTTGATCATCAGGTAGGACAGCAGGTCGAATTCCGTGGCGGTCAGGCTGATGGGAACACCGGCCCGCGTGACGTCGTGCGAATCGGTGTTGAGCACCAGGTCGCCCACGACGAGTTCGGCGGTGTCGGCGGCACTGGCGCCGGAGCGTTCAACCAGCTTGTGCAGCCGCAGCAGGACTTCCTCGAGGCTGAAGGGCTTTGCCACGTAGTCGTCGGCCCCGATGCCCAGCCCCTCGATGCGGTCCTCGACGGCGTCCTTGGCGGTGAGGAAGAGCACCGGCACCTCGGGAAGGAACATGCGGACCTTGCGCAGCACCTCCGGGCCCTCGAAGCCGGGCAGCATCCAGTCCAGGACCAAGACGTCCGGTGTGGAGGCGCGTGCCGCTTCGACGGCGCTGGGCCCGTCGTGGGCAACCGTTGCTTCCCAGCCGAGCATGCGCGTGCCCATGGAGACCAGTTCGGCAAGCGAGGGTTCGTCGTCAACCACCAAGACCCGGATGGGGGTTCCGTCCGGGTGGGTGAGGCGGGGCAACTGGGTGGGAGAAAAGCGTGAGGCTGGCATGTTTCTACTTTCCATCCGGGGTGTAGGACGCGACTGTGATGACTCTGTGAGCGGCCTGTGAACCGTGTTGACTACAGCTTATTGCCTGCCGTGCGGGGCATGCGCGGCGTTTCTAAACCGGGCGGTTGAATTGCCCGTTGTATGGATCGTTTTCCGGGTGTAAGACTGCCCACGCATTGCAGGGTTATACGCTTGATTGATCACTTTGCGCATGCTTTTGCAAATGACCGGGCATACCGTGCCTTGTGCGGCTTGCCTGTTGCATATCTGTGCAATGTGATGATCGTCACTTTCGATACCGTTTGTCTCAACATGTGGACGGAATCGAAGTTTGTTACTTGCGGGTTCCGTTTATTACGAGGAAACTGAACATTGTGAATAGCGCAGCAACAGCAACCCAGGGCCTCCGCGGAGGCGTGGTGATCACTCACCTCCAGTGCTGTTGTCGAATGCCCAGCTGAGTGTCGAACCCATTTCGACGCTCAGTGAAACTCGCATCGGTCCCGATTCCGCACCGGCGGTTTGGGGACACCTAAGCATTCGCGCCATTCCGTGGCATTCACACGAGTTAGAGGTAAAGCAGCATGTCGGTTACGTCCGGATACGTCCATGTCTCCATCCGCAACGCCCAGTCCCGCGCCGCAGCAGCGCAGCGCACGACGACTCCCGGCGGCTACGCCCCGGCCGGCTATCGCCAGCTCCATGCGGTGCCAGCTACCCATGAGACTCGACCGATGACCGCTCCAACCCCGATCGTTGCCCCGAGCGGCACCCCGGGTCCGCAGCCGGTGGCCAATGACACCACCGCCCGCGGCTTCGTGCTCTACGTCGGCCTGGACGAATCGGTGGCGCAGGCGCAGGGAACCTCCCTGGGCAAGCTGGCCACCCAGGTCCGCGCCTTCCTGGCCACGCTCTCCCCGGAGGCGCAGACCCACGCCGCCGTCGCACTGGCCCCGGCCAGCGCACAGGGCGAGAACATCGACGTGGTCCGCCACGCGCTGGGTGACCCGACGGTCAACCGCCGCCCGCGCGCCGACGCCCGTCCGGCAGCACCGCGCCCCTCCGGCGTGCTGATCGACCTTTCCCGCCGCGAGGTCCACCTCGACGGCGAGACCCTGAACCTCACGTTCAAGGAATTCGAGCTGCTGAACTACCTGGTGGAAAACGGCACCCGCACCGTGGGCCGCGACGAGCTGCTCAGCAACCTGTGGCGCAACGCCGAAGAGGTCCCGAACGAGCGCACCATCGACGTGCACATCCGTCGCCTGCGCTCCAAGCTGGGCCGCCTGGCCAACACCGTGCGCACCGTGCGCGGCCAGGGCTACCGCTTCTACGAGCACCCCGAGGTCGTCGTCTGGGCCGCCCCGGAATACACCATCTAGTTCCAGGTTCCATCCCGTTGGGGGCGCCGCATCCGTTGATGCGACGCCCCCAACGGCGTTTAACCGGCCTAAGCTGGGTACATGAGTGACCACCACCTGAAACGACTCGTGTTGCTGCGCCACGCCAAGAGCGACTACCCCATGGGCGTGGGCGACCACGACCGCCCGCTGGCAGCGCGCGGAAACCGCGAGGCGCCGGCGGCCGGGGCCTGGCTGCGCGAAAACGACGTGGTGCCGGACTTCATCGTCACCTCCGACGCCCTGCGCACGCGTTCGACCTGCGCCTGGGTGATCTCCGAGCTGGGCGAAAAGGCCCCGACCCCGTACCTGGATTCGCGGGTCTACGGCGCCTCGGCCGCCAGGCTGTGCGCGATCATCAACGAAACGCCGGAAACCGTCACCACGCTCATGGTGATCGGCCACCAGCCGGTCCTGCAGGAGCTGGCCATGCGGCTGGCAAGCGTCGACTCGGACGAGGAAGCCGTCTACGAGCTGGCCATGAACTACCCGACGCTGGGCCTCACGGTCCTGCAAACCGAAAAGCCGTGGGCGGAGATCGACGGCCGCGACATGCGGGTGACCAACTTCGTGGTGCCGCGCTAGACCGGCGCCCTGCCCGCCGACCAGGCCCTCGGTCCGGTCGAACACCTCGCGCAGGAGGCCGGCGAGCTCGGTGACGGCCGGCGAGCCGGCCATTGAATCGCGGTAGACCACCTGGATGGCGCGCCGCTGCGGCACATCACGCAGCGGGCGGGCCACCACCGAGGCATCCAGCGGGCCGCGGCCAAGCCGCGGGACCAGCGCAACCGCCACGCCGGCCGAGGCCAGCGCCACGAGCGTCGCGAACTCCGGGTCCTCGGCCACCACGCGCGGCACCACGCCCAGGTCCGCGAAGAGCCGCATGAGCGCCTCGTGGCAGATGGCCCCGGCCGGGGTCGCCGCCCAGGGCTCGTCGACGAGCTCGCTGCGGGCGACCGCGGGCCGGGACGCCAGCCGGTGGGTCGCCGAAAGCACCACGTCCGCCTCGTCGAAGCCGAGGGCCTGCGCGCGCACGCCGGCCGGAATGGCCAGCGGGATCGAACTCCAGTTGTGCACCACCGCCAGGTCGGCATCCCCGCGCGCGACCTGCTGCACCGCTGCCTCCGGCTCGACGCTGCGCAACAGCGTTTCCAGCGGCGCGTGCCGGTCCCCGCTGGATTGGTAGAGGGCCAGCGCCGGGGCGACCAGCCCGCGCATCGCCGTGGAGAACGCGATGACCCGCAGCCTGCGCTTGGCCAGCACGGGGGACTCGACCAGCGTGGTCACCCGCTCCAGCTCGCGCAGCAACGGGCCGCCCTCCGCGACCAGCAGGCGGCCGCGCTCGGTCAGCCGCACGCCGCGGCCCTGGCGTTCGAGCACCGGGGCGTCAAGGGTCCGCTCGAGCTTCTTGATCTGCTGGGAGACGGCCGAGGCGGTGAAGCCGAGCGCGTCGGCGGCGGCGATCACCGAGCCGTACCGTTCGATGGTCACCAGCGAGCGCAGTGCCTGAAGATCGATCATGAAGCGATGCTACAAGAAACCGTGAAGGATTCGAAGCTGGTGCTACATGGTCCGCGGGTGCCAGAGTGGGTGTGTGAAACCACGCGATACGCTCCTTGCCCTGCTCGTCGCCCTGCTCTGGGGACTGAACTTCCTGTTCATCGACCTGGGGCTGCGCGACACCCTGCCGCTGGTGTTTGTGGCGCTGCGCTTTGCCGCGGTCGCCTTCCCGCTGGTGTTCTTCGTTCCCCGGCCCAAGGTCGGCTGGAAGGTCGTCGCCGGCATCGGGCTGGCCATGAGCGCGGGCCAGTTCGGGCTGCTCTTCACGGCCATGCACCTGGGGCTGCCCGCGGGGCTCGCGCCGGTGGTCGCTGCAGGCGCAGATGTTCTTCACCATCGGCCTCGGCGCGCTCTTCCTGCGCGAGTACCCCACCCGGAAACAGATCCTGGGCTCCGTCCTGGGCATCGCCGGGCTGGTGGTCGTCGGCTTCGGCCGGGTTGCCTCGCTGCCCGAGGGCGCCGCGCTGGCGGGCGTGCTGCTTCCGCTGCTGATCTGCATCGCCGCGGGGTTCAGCTGGGGCATCGGCAACGTCATCTCGCGTTCGGCCGCGGGTGCCTCCGGGCTGGGCCTGGTGGTGCACTCGGCGCTCTGGGTGCCGATCCCGATGCTGGGGCTGTCGCTGCTGCTCGACGGGCCGGCGGCCGTGGGCGACGCGCTGACCACCATGGGGCCGGAAACCTGGTGGGGCGTTGCCTTCACGGCGCTGGTGGCTTCGCTGGTCGGATACAGCATCTGGAACACCCTGCTGGGCAGGTACCCGACGGCCAAGGTGGTTCCCTTCACCCTGCTGATCCCCGCGATCGGCATGGGCAGCGCCGCGCTGGTGCTCCGCGAATACCCGAACGCCCTGGAGATCGCCGGGGCGGCGGTGCTGGTCCTGGGCGTTGCCGTCGGGACGCTGCGCTTCAGGCCGAGGGCAAAGCCGCTGGCGGCAGGGGAGGCGAAACCTAGCGCAGTGGCGCCGTGAACGCCATGACGGCCTCCACGCAGCCCTCCACGGTGCGTTCGGGGTGGAAGACGTGCCGGTCCCTGCCCAGGATCAACGCGGCGCCGAAGACCGCGGTGGCCAGCGCATCGAGGTCCACCGCGGGCGAGCCCGGGGCCGGCGGCCCGTCGGCGGCCATCCGGCCCAGCGCGGTGCGCACCAGCGAGATGACCTCGTGGCGCATCTGGGCCAGCGACGCGGCCCATTCGCTCTGGGCCTGCCACTGCTCGGAAATCCACAGCTGCGCGAACGAGGGGTACTCGGCGATGAACTCCAGCGCGCCGGAAACCATCAGCCGCAGGCCGCGGTCGGCGTCGGCGTCCCGGGCCCCGTCCTCGAGCCGCTCGAAGAGGATCGCCGCGCCGTAGTTCAGCAGCTCGCCGATCAGCTCGCCCTTGGACCCGAAGTTGTAGTACACGGTGCCCTTGGAGACCCCGGCGGCCTTGGCGATCTCGTCGACGCTCACCTCGCGGTGCCCGCGGGTGCCGATCAGCTCCATCGAGGCGCTGAAGAGCCGGTGCTTCGAATCGGTGACCCGCACGCGGGTGCGTGGGGACGGGGTCTCGGTCATGCGCTCAGCTCCGGGTGAAGGGTTTTCAGGGTCCACGTCTTATGCAACCGTACTGCGATCGTGCTGGCAACCAGGCCCAGGATCGTGTAGCCGACCAGGCCCGCGACGATGGGCCCGAGCACGGACAGGTCCGCGCCGTACATCAGGTGGCGCAGGCCGGTGACGACGTGCCCCATGGGCAGCCAGCGGTGGGCCACGTGCAGGGCCTCCGGGGTGGTTTCCCACGGGAAGGTGCCGCCGGAGGAGACCAGCTGCAGCACCATGAGCACCAGCACCACCAGCTTGCCGGGGGTGCCCAGCAGCGCGCAGATGCCCTGGATCATCGCCGTGAACGCCATGGACGCCAGCAGGAACAATCCCCAGGTCATCCACGGGTGTGCGGTGTTCAGGCCGAGGCCGAAGAGCACCACGACGTAGAGGATCGTGCCCTGGATCATCGAGATGCCCAGGAACGGCAGCCAGCCGCCGACGGCGATCTTCCAGTTGGAGGCGTTGGAGGCCAGCGCCCGCTTGGTGATCGGGCGCATGATCTGCACCAGGATGAAGGCGCCGATCCAGATGGCCAGGGTCATGAAGAACGGTGCCAGGCCCTCGCCGTACACGGCCGGCCTTGGCCTGGTCGACGCGCGAGATGTCCACGGGGTCGCCGATGACGGAGGAGATCTGTTCGCGCGTTGCCGCGTCGGGGTTGGGCACCTCGCCGCTGCCGTCGGCCAGCTTGGTGCTCAGTTCCCCGGCCCCGTCCTTGAGCTCGGTGGCGCCCGAGCCCAGTTCGCCGACGCCGTCGCCGAGGTCCTTCACGCCGGCCACCAGCGTGCCGGTGCCCTCGTGCAGGGTGTTGGCGCCGGCGGCCAGTGAACCGGCTCCGGTGTCGAGCTTCTTGGCCCCGGCCAGGGCGTCGTGTCTGGCCGCCGGCCAGCGTCGAGGCGCCGGAAGCCAGGGTCTGCGCGCCGTCGTTGAGCTTCTTGGAGCCGGCCGCGGCATCGGAAATGCCGGTCTTCAGGGCGGGCATGGCCCCGGCGAGCTGGTCCGTTCCGTCGGCGAGCGTGGACAGGCCGCCGGAGAGTTCCTTGGCGCCGTCGGCGACCTGCGCCGAGCCGTCGGCGAGTGCCGAGATCTGTGACCGGGCGGTGGCCAGCTGCTTCTTGGTGTCGGCCACCTGGGATTCGATGTCGCTGGAGCCGGCGGCCTGCTTGAGCGCGGCCTCGAGCTCGTCGGCCTGGGCCTGGGTGATGACGCCGGACTTGATGAGTTCGGCGGTGCGGGCATCGAGCGTGGCCTTGGCCGCGTCGAGGCGTGTTGCGGCGTCCTTCTCCAGGGCGGTGATGGTGTCCGCCGCCTGGCTGACCTTGTCATCCAGGGCCTTGTTGCCCGCTGCCACCTGGGCGGCGCCGGCCGAGAGCTTCTTGGAGGCCTTGGCCGCGGTGTCCGCGCCGTCGGCCAGCTGCTTGGTCTTGGACGGGAAGCTCCTTGGTCTTGGACTTGAGCTCGCCCAGTCCCGCGTTGAGCTCCTTGGTGCCGTCCGCCAGCGTGCCGGCGCCGTCGGCGAGCTCGTCTGCTCCCGTGGCCAGCTTCTTCTGGCCGGCAACCAGCGACGAGGTGCCCTCGTGCAGGGTGTTGGCGCCGTTGCCCAGGTCCCCGGCGCCGGTGTCCAGCTTGGTGGCCCCGTCGTCGAGGGAACCCACGCCGTCGGCCAGGGTGCCCACGCCGTCGGAGAGCTTCACGGTTCCGGTGTGGAGTTCCCCGGCGCCGTCGGCGGCCTTGACCATGTTGGTGTGGATGTCGGAGAAGCCGGTGAGCAGGGCGTCGGCGGTTTGCGTGCCGACCTCCTTGGCCACGGTGTTGTGGACCTGGCCGGCGAGCTTGTCGGCGAAGGTGCCGACCATGTAGTTGTTCGCGTCGTTGGTGGTGATCTTCAGGATGGCCTGCTGGGCCTTCTCGAAGTCGCCGGGGGAGGCGAGGTTTGCGGAGAAGTCCTTGGGGATGGTCATGGCGAAGGAGTAGTCGCCGCTGGCGACCCCGGCTTCGGCCTCGGCCTCGGAGTTCACCACGGTCCAGCCGAAGGTGCCGTCATCGAGCAGTTCCTTGGTGACGTCGTCGCCGACCTGCAGTTCCTTGCCGTCCTGGAGGAACCGGCATCGAGGTTCACGATGGCGGCCTTGACGTTGTGCAGGTGCGCGTAGGGGTCCCAGTTGGCGTAGAGGTACAGCGCGCCGTAGAGCAGCGGGACCAGGCACATGGCGATGATCGCCAGCCGCGGCAGGCGGCCGGAGGTCATGCGCTTGAGTTCGGAGAGCGCCAGGCGCAGCGTGGTCATCGGGTTTCCTTCGATGCTGTTGAAAAGACTGAGGGTTCCGGCAGGTCCGGAACTTCTTCCGCGGCTTCCTCGGTGGTTGCTTCGGCGTCGGGGACCGCCGGAGGTTCGAACGCGGCATGCTGCTGGACGGTCCCGGCGTAGGCGACGGCGCCCTCCCACCAGAGCGGGATGCGGGTCACGATGGCAACCACGGCGGGGGAGCGGCGGCCGGCGGCCACCGTTTGCAGGTAGTCGATCCAGGCTTCCTCGGGGATGCCGTGCCGGTCGGGGGAGTCGAAGACGGCCAGTTCAACGTGGTGGTCTTCGAGCGCCAGGTGCGTCAACAGGGCCAGCCGGTCCAGCGGGTCGATCGCGTCGAGCCAGGAGTCGGCCAGGTGGTCCATCCGGTGGCGTTCCATCCAGGAATCGATGCTGCTGCGCCGCCAGAGCGGGCCGGGCTGCAGGGCCAGGTCTTCCGCCACCAGGTCGCGGACCTTGAGGTGGGCCTCCGGCTCGTTGATCTCCGGGGAGTCGACAAGGGCGCTGATTCGCCGCACCGAACGCAGCGCGGTGTCGCCCGACCAGCCGACGGTTCCCGAGGAGGGGCGCATGCGCGCGCTCAGGCCCAGGGCCAGCGCGGTGCGGGTCGGTTGCGGTTCGGCTTGCACCAACAGCAGCTGCCCGCGGGCAACGGCGAGGCTTGTTGGTTCCAACAGCGGTTGGTGGCGTCCGGCGATGGCCAGCGAATTAGCGATAAGCACAAATCCAGAGTAAATCAAACTGACCGGTCAGTTCAAATAGTGTGGATGTCTGTTTTGACCGGGAGAGGGTTGTGGGGAGGAGTAGGAGTGAACGTGGGATGGGAGTGGAGAGGAGGTTGGTGATGGATGGTGGAGGGTGGGGGGGTAGTGATAGGTGAGGGTGGGTGGGGAGAGAGGGGAGGGGGGGATTGAAGGATGAGGGGGTGGTGATGGGGTGGTGGAGGTGGGAGGAGGGGGATGGAGGGGAGTGTGGAGGGATAGATGAGGAGGAGGTATAGGAAAGGGTGGGAGAAGGAGGGCAAGGGAGAGAGGATGTGGAGGAGGAAGAGAAAATAAGGAGAAGAAGAGGCGGGAGGAGGGGGGGGTAGTGGCAGGGAGGCGTGAGGATGCGCGCGGGGGGAGGGCTGGAAGAAGGAAAGAGAGAGGGGGGAGAGAGTGTGCGCGAGGAAGCAGGGGAAGAGAAAGGGGGGGAGGAAGGGAAGGGAGGGAGGCGGGCAGGGAAGCGCGCAGACATGGCACATCTCCACACCCCGGCGGCGAACGCGGCACGGCGCAAGATAGGCATGACGTGGGGTGAAGAACAAATGGCCACCCAGACGGACAATGGACAGAATCCCGGCCTCGCGCGAAGAGCAGGCAGATACTGAACCTGCACAGCGCTGTCAGTCAAACAGAAAGGATCAGAGGCAGAGAGCGCACCTGCCTCGCTCGCCAAACTACATCAGTGTCTGAGAAACAGGCGCAACAAATGGATCGAACAAACCAACAAGGAACTGGCCAGTCTCAGAAATGGAAGTGAGTAGAGAAAATGAGAATCAAGAACATGATCCGCAAACAAAGGAAAAAGAAGGAACAGGAGAACCCCAGAAAGATAAATGAAAAAAGAGAAAAGAGAAAAGACCTCAATGAAAAGAGAGATAATGACCTAATGATGAGAGACATTCACCACCAAAAAGAAAAAAAAGATAAAAGACATCAAAATCAACCCACAATCAACACCTCACAAAGAAAGCCACAAATGACAACACACACTAAAAAAAAAACAACAAAAAACAAAAAAATAACAAAAAAAAAAAAAAAAAAAAAAAAAACAAAAAAATATCAAAAAAAAAAAAAAAAAAAAAAAAAAAAAAAAAAAAAAAAAAAAAAAAAAAAAAAAAAAAAAAAAAAAAAAAAAAAAAAAAAAAAAAAAAAAAAAAACAAAAAAAAAAAAAAAAAAAAAAAAAAAAAAAAAAAAAAAAAAAAAAAAAAAAAAAAAAAAAAAAAAAAAAGAACTTTCCCGTGATTCGAAGGCCGGGGGCGACACAATCATGTATCGATTGGCAACCGATGGCGCCCGCAGGGGCCCGCCGCGGGAAGATTGTCAGATGGGTATCCAGTACTGGGTCGGCGCCTATTCGCCCGATGGAGGCGGAACAAGCCAAGGAATTCGTGCGATCGAGTATCGCAACGGGTCGCTGCATGATCTTGGGTTGGCCCACCCGGCCGATTCCCCGTCCTGGATCATCGCGCACCCGGGGCTTCCCGTCATCTATGCGGCGCTCGAACACCGCGGCGAAATAGCCGCCTACCGGGTCGTTTCCTCCAACCGGGTCGAGTCGCTGGGCCGGCCCGGTGGCCGCCGGCGCCCTGCTGTGCCACCTGACCCTCGACGCCGTGGGAGGCACGCTGATCGGCAGTTGCTACGGCGACGGGCGGGTCCTGGCCTACCCGATTGCCGCCGACGGATCGCTGGGGGCCCCGCACCTTGCCGTGGCCTCGGAGGACCCCTATGCCAGGGAGGGCCACGCGCCGCGGGCGTCGCGCTCCCACCAAAGCACCACGCTGCGCAACGGCCGCATCATCACCACCGACCTGGGCCACGATTGCCTGCGCGTCTGGGACTTGGTGGCCGGGCAGCTGGTGTTGCGCCAACGCATCATCCTGAACAAGGGCGACGGCCCGCGCCACCTGGTGGAGCACCCCTCCGGCTTGATCTACGTGATCACCGAACACAGCGTCGAAATCATCACGCTGGCCCCGAACCCGGAGGGCGGCTACGAGGTTCGCTCGCGCACCGCGTTGGGCGACGCCTTCGTCCCCGGGGAGCACTACCCCTCGGAGATCTCCCTGGATTCGCGGGCCAACCGGCTCTACGTGGGGGTGCGCGGCGCGGGATCGATCGCGGTGATGGGGATCGGCGCCGACGGCGTGCCGCTGCCGATCGGCAAGGAATCGTGCGCCGGCGATTGGCCGCGGCACCATGTGCAGTCGGGGCAGGCGCTGCTCGTCGCAAACCAGCTCTCCAACACCATCGTGGCGTTCGGGCTGAATGCCGAGGACGGAAGGCCCGACCGCCGGCTGAGCTCCCTGAAGCTCGAGAGCCCGACCTGCCTGGCCGCCCAGGCGCTTCCCTAGGACGTCGGCCCGGTCCGCCGGCGGCTCGAAGCCGCCGACACGCCTTCGGCGGGATTCCGGGGATCTCGGCAATACTGTGACCATGACGGTGCGAAAAGTCCAAGCGGGCGGATACACGGTGGTCACCACGGACACGGATGCGGATGACGCGGCGGGGCGCACGTTCCTGCTGGTGCACGGCATCGGCATGGGGATCTCCTACTTCGCCCAGCTGAGCACCGCGCTGGAAGCACATGGCCGGGTGGTCGCGATAGACCTGCCCGGGTTCGGGGACGCGCCGGAGCCGGACCATTCGTTGACCATGGCCGAAATGGGGGCGGTCCTCATCGACTTCGTCGAGGTCGAGGGTCTGGGCAAACCCGTGTTGGTGGGGCATTCCATGGGCACCCAGGTCGTCGCCGAGGCCGCGGCACAACGCCCGGACCTGTTCCCCGAGCTGGTGCTGGTGGCGCCGACGGTCAACCAGCATGAACGCTCGATCCCCAAGCAAGCCTGGCGCATGGTCCAGGACCTGTACGGGGAAAACCCCCGGGTGTGGGTCATCGGGATGAAGAACTACGCCAAGACCGGCCCGCGCTGGTTCATCAAGAAGCTCAAAAGCATGATGGACCACGACGTGGAGGAAACCCTGCCGCGGATCAAGGCCCACACGCTGGTGGTCCGCGGGAACCGCGACCCGGTCTGCCCGCATGGCTGGGTCGAGGAGGTCACCGGGTTGATTCCCGACGCCCGGATGGTGGAGGTCGAGGGCCGCGGCCACGAAACCATGGTCAAGGACGGCGCCTGCGTTGCCGGATACATCGTGGAACACGTGGATCCCGCGGGCCGCCATGAGGCGGGTGCTTCGCCCGTGGTGGTGGCTGCTGGACTACCTGTACGCCGGATGGCGGCAGCTGGCCGCGGTCTTCAGGCGCGAAGGCCCCGGATCGTATGCGCCCGGGGACCCGGCGCTTCCGGCCATCGTCCTGCTGCCCGGGGTCTATGAAACCTGGCTGTTCCTGGAACCCGCCGCACAACGGCTCAACGATGCCGGGCACCGGGTGTTCACCGTGCCCGGCCTGGGGATCAACAGGCGTCCGATCCCGGAATCCGCCGAAATCGTCAGGCAAAGGCTTGCGGCGCTGGCCACCGAACACGGCATCGAGCGCTGCATCCTGCTGGCGCACAGCAAGGGAGGGCTGATCGGCAAGCACCTGATGCTCGACGCCGCGGCCGCCGCGGAAGCCGATGCCGGCAACCACCCGGTGGAGATCATGGGGCTTGTCGCCATCGGGACACCGTTCTCCGGGTCCATTTATGCCAGGTACACGTTCTCGCGCACCATCCGCCACTTTTCCCCGACCGATGCCGTGCTGCTCTCGCTGAAAGGGGCAGGAAGCCCTCAATGACCGGGTGGTGTCCGTCTATCCCGAGTTCGATCCGCATATCCCCGGGGGCAGCGCGCTCGCCGGTGCGCTGAACATCGAGTTGCCGGTGTCCGGGCACTTCCGAACGCTGCGTTCCGAGGGCGCGTGCTGGATGCGGTCGACGAGGCGGTGGCGCAGCCTGGCCGGCTGCCAACGGGCCGAATGCCGGCTTGTTCCTGAAGGAGCGGACGCCGCTCCACCGGCTCCGGCAGTTCGGCGGAGCGAGGCATGGAAGCTCCGGGCCACGGCCAAAAGCAGAAAAGCCACGATTTCTCGTGGCTTTTCTTGTTGGTGCGCCCAAAGGGATTCGAACCCCTGACCTTCTGTTCCGTAGACAGACGCTCTATCCAGCTGAGCTATGGGCGCATATTCAATTCGGTCCGTGCCTTGCGGCTCGACCTCGAACAACTATACATAGCTTTGGCCCGCTGGTCGATCCAAGCGGGCAAACAGTGCGCGACGTCACGTTCGTGCGGGCAAAAACCGGAGCCGCCGTCGCGGCGGCCGGACGGCTTGCGCCGGGGGGCATCGTCGAGGGCCCGCAGGGGATTGATTTCCGGGCGGCACTGGGCAACAGTGAGATGGTGTCCCCGGTGGCCAGCCGCCCATTCTCGGTTTCTCCACGCTGGCTGGCAATTCCCTCGCCAAGCTCCGCTTCAAGTGGAAGCGGGCGGCCGGTGCTGGCCGTCGCAAAACCTGGTCCAGGAATCATGGCAGGAGCCGTCAAGGAATGAAAAGCAACCTAGAAGCCCAAGAATTTCCATGGCCCAAGGGTTTCCTGTGGGGCTCGGCCACCGCAGCGGCGCAGATCGAGGGGGCGGCACGCGAAGACGGCAAAGAAGACTCGATCTGGGATGCCTTTGCCAGGGTGCCGGGGGCGATCGCGGGCGGGCACGACTTGGAAACCGCCGTTGACCACTACCACCGCTATGCCGAAGACGTGGGAATCATGAAAACCTTGGGACTGGATTCGTATCGGTTCTCCACCAGCTGGGCGCGTGTCGTCCCCGGCGGACGAACGGTGAACCAGAAGGGACTGGACTTCTACGGCCGGCTGGTGGACGAACTCCTCGAGGCGCCGGAATCCTGCCCTGGCTCACGCTCTACCACTGGGACCTTCCCCAGGAGCTCGAGGAACGCGGCGGATGGGCCAACCGCGAGACGGCCCACCGTTTCGCGGATTACGCCGAGGCCGTCCACGGAGCGCTGGGGGACAGGGTCGCCCACTGGACGACGTTCAACGAACCACTGTGCTCGTCACTCATCGGATATGCCGCCGGGGAACACGCGCCGGGGCGACGGGAACCGCGCGCGGCCTGGCAGCTGTGCATCACCAGCACCTGGCGCACGGACTGGCGGCCAAGCGCCTGCGAGAGCTCGGCGGCCAAGGAAATCGGCATCACCCTGAACCTCACCAACGCCGTGCCCAACGATCCAAACGACCCGGTGGACCAGGAAGCCGCCCGCCGCATTGATGCATTGTGGAACCGGATGTTCCTGGACCCGGTCCTGCGGGGTTCCTATCCCGCGGATCTGCTCCGCGACGTAGAGGGGCTGGGCCTCGGGGAGGTCATCCGGGACGGGGACCTGGAAACCATCCACCAGCCGATCGATTTCCTGGGCGTCAATCACTACCACGACGACAACGTCTCGGGGCATCCGCTGCCCGCCGGCGAAGCGGAGCCGGTGCTCCCGACAGAGTCCACGAAGGCCATCCCCGTTCGTGGGCAGCGAATACGTGAGCTTCCCCGGCCGGAACCTGCCGCGCACGGCCATGGGCTGGGAGGTCAACCCGCAGGGGCTCCGAGTGCTGCTGAACAGGCTGGCGAGCGACTACCCGGACCTGCCGGCCCTCTACATCACCGAGAACGGTGCCGCGTATGAGGACCGCGTGGAGGCCGACGGCAGTATCGCGGATACCGAGCGCCGCGATTACATCATGGAACACATCGGCGCCGTGGCCGGCGCCATCAGGACGGGGTGGACGTGCGGGGGTACTTCGTGTGGTCGCTGCTGGACAACTTCGAATGGGCCTGGGGCTACGAAAAGCGCTTCGGCATCGTCCGGGTCGACTACGACACCCAGGTCCGAACGATCAAGGACAGCGGGTTGGCCTATGCCGAATTGATCAGGGCGAGCCGCGGGCCGAAAGCGGCCCGCTAGGGAAAACCGCGGCCCGGTCAGCGGGCGGCGGAGATTCGATTCCGTTGCGGTAGGCACTGCCGCATCGCTGGTCGCCTGAACAACCCCGTGCACCGCGTGCGGCAGGGCGGCCGAACCGGGAAAAGAATGCGCAACGGGGCCGGATGCATTTCAAACGGGGCGTGCCACACTGAAAAAAGACCGCAACCATGATGCGGCTGCCCGCCACAGGGGAGGGGAAACCGAATGAAACCGCTACCGTTCGAGTCGTTGCCTGCCGCTACGGTCTTCGCGGCGGCGTTCGCCGGCTTTGTCTTGGTCAACCTCCAGATGGGCGGCGCGGGTTGGTGGGGCGGAGCCAGCACACTGCGGGGGCCCTCGCTGGACCGAGGGTCATTGCTGGTCGTCGCGCTAACGACTGCCCTGGGGTTCGGCATTGGTTTTCCAGTTTCCAACAAGGTGTTGGCAGCCACGATCGCTCCTGCCAGCCCCGTCACCAGGTGGTCCGTGTTCATCCTGGGGATCGTCGTCATTGTTGCCGGGTCGCTGTTCAGGCTGTGGGCGATCAGGACGCTGGGACGCTTCTTTACCGCGGATGTCCGCGTGGTGGCGGGCCAGCACGTCGTAACCTCCGGCCCATACAGGCTGGTTCGCCACCCGAGCTACACCGGCTTGATGCTTGCGTTCGCCGGAATGGGCCTGGCGCTGGGAAACTGGCTTTCGCTGCTCGTTCTCATCGTCCTGCCGTTGATTGGCTTGGTCTTCCGCATCCACGTTGAGGAAGCGGCCCTGCTCGCCAAGCTGGGCGATCCCTATCGGCAGTACATGTCCTACACGAAGCGATTGCTGCCCGGCATCTGGTAACGGCACAACGAACCGCCCGGATTTTCGGGAACGATGGGCGAGCGAAAGAGGAATCCATGACTGACCAGCGCGTCGCGGTGTTGCGCATCCGGCCCAGGGTCTGGATCGGCGTTCTCATTTGGTTCGCCTATGGCGTTCTGGTGTACACCCTGCAGCTGGCATCGGGCATCCCCTACACGACCTGGGACGAAAGCGGTGCCAATCTCTTCCTCGGAGGCGGGATTTCACTGATTGTCGCCACTGTGCTGTTGGCGATCACCACGACCAAGCTTGGATGGTGGCAGCCGGCGATGTTCGACGCCGGGCGCAGTCGGCACCGGTGGCCGATCGTGGCGCCGCTCTTCATGTCAGGCCTGCTCGTGATCAACCTTGTTGCAACCGACTGGGCAGCTTACGACGGCCCGTTCCTCGCCGCGTCAATCGTGCTCTTGCTCGTTGGGTTCACCGAGGAAATGACGCTGCGGGGATTGTTCCTGGTGGCGCTGCGCAGCAGGTTCGCGGAGGTGTGGGTCTGGCTTTTCAGCACGCTTGCCTTCGCCCTCATGCACTTCGGCATCGTGCTCCTCGGGCAGGGGGTCGCCGCAACAAGTTCACAGGTGCTCTTCGCATTCCTCGCCGGAACCGTTTTCTACATTTTCCGGCGCACCACCGGATCCCTGGTCTGGGCCATGCTTCTGCACGGTTTCTGGGACTTCTCGGCATTTGCCGTCGACCACGGGAATGCCACGCCAGCCGCAGGATTCGTCGATATCGCAATCCCGGGTCTCGGTTTGTTCGCCCTGGTCGCTGTCTGGTTCACGTTCAAATCGGTGGCAGCCAAACCTGCAGCTGGATCGTAAGTAGGACCCTGCGGGGACGATTCTCCATCGGAGGTGCCGTCCAGGCCCCGGATGTGTCCTGAAAAGCAGAACGGGCACGATCACTCGGGGCTCTTCTTGTTGGTGCACGCCAATGGATTCAAACCCCCGGTTTTCTATTTCGTCAGCAGGGGCCCTGCCGCGCCGAGCCACGGACGCGGCTTCACTCCAGCCTGTGCCGTGCGGCAATGCCTTGAAGAGCGAATGAACATTTTGAACTTTCGATTGATAATTATTCGTGTGTTGAGTGGAATCTGGCGATGCGGTTGTGTTGAAATGGATTGCACCCTCGGAATCCGACAGTGAAACGTGGTCACGGCGGCATGACCGACTGGTGGCTAGAATCCGGTTGTCCGCGGTTATGGTCCTCATATGTGTGCGGAATTGAATTAGTGCCGTCGCGTTCATCCACTTGATGAGGCTAAGTGCGGATGATGGACGAAGGAGTTGTTGTTAGATGCCAGTCGTGTTCGACGAAGGTGCCGCTGATGCGTTGATCGATGCAGCGAGCCATGGAGCCTCTGAACTGCGCGGCGAGGGAATCTTGCGGCGGGGAGCGGCAGAAACCGCGGCTGATGACTTCAAAGGCGTATACGGACGACTCTTCACCCAGGCTTGCACGGTTGAATCCGAGGACCGGGGAAAGCTTGCCGGCGTTCTTGACGACCTTGCCGACCAAGTGCGTGAAGCCAAGGAAAAAGCCAAATCCGAGAATGCTCGCCAAGAACAGCTCGCGGCATGGAATGAGCGGGAAGCTTCACGTGAGCGCGCGCGTGAACAGTTCAGTGAAACGCCTTTATCCGGGATGATTCCATGGCATGTCTCCGTCTTCGATCCAAAACCGTTCGAGTTGCACACGGCACCTCCGAGGATTTCGGTGGTGTTTGCTCCACGAGAACGGAACCGCGCATCGGATGGGGGTTCGTCCGGGAAGACAAGCTCAGCGGATCCCGATCGCCTGCGAACCTTTGTGAGTCAATCCCGTGCGAGCAACCAAGGCATGAGTGGGGAGCTTTCCCGAATGAAGTCGGCATGGGCCCGATTCATGGGGACGTGTTCGTGGATCAGGACGGAGTCGATCACTTTCTTAGGTGGATTCGACCGGCTTCTTGAGCAGAACGAGCTGGACGCAACCTGGATCGATCATGTTGCGACGGCGTTCGAAGCCGCCGGAAAAGGCACCCTCACCAATGGTGCACTGAACTTGGCATCATCTAAAGTTTCCCCGATGAGTGATGCGGCACTGCTGAAAGCCTTCGCCAAATTGTCGGCCGAGGAGCTCTCCGCGATACTGTCGGCCTCTCCTGGTTTGCAGGCCCAGGTGAGTTTGATCGATCCGGCCACGATCAATGATTGGTGGACCGGGCTGAACCCGCCACCGGGAACAAACTCATCGTTCTCAGAGCAGCAGGGAATGCTGCTGGCTACCTTCCCCGTGGTGTTCGGAAACATGGAAGGAATCCCGTACGGAGCGCGGGACTACGCGAATCAAATCGCGCTCACGACCGAGATCTCGGCGTTCGAGAAAAGGGAAGCCGGACTATTGGAGACATACAGTGTGACCAGATACGGGACCGTGGCCCAATGGGCAGAAGCGCTGGAAAAGGTTCAAGCCCAGCTCACCGCTCTGCGAGACATCCAGAATGCATTGATCACAGTTAATGGAGCCGAAGGCAGGTACTTGGTCTCGATGACCCAGGACCAGCCTCCGCTCGCGGCCGTATCGATTGGCGACCTCGACACGGCCACCAACGTCACGTACGCCGTTCCTGGAATGGACGCGACCACGGCAAGCATGACTGGATGGGCGCGATCCTCGCAAAACCTCCAGGAGGTACTTCCAAGCGGGAGCGCTGTCGTTGCCTGGATTGGTTACAAGACTCCGCCTTCCCCACTCCCATCCGGTGACTTTGGCGTGTTCGACGTGAATGCCGCTGTCGCGGGCGGCAACAGGCTCGCTGCGAGCCTGGGAGGATTCGCTGCGGTTCGTGGTGAATCGATGCCCAAAGTCAGCATCGTGGCTCATTCCTATGGCACGACTACGGCAGCGGTCGCACTGACGCAGCCCGGGGTGCACGTTGAAAACTTCATCACCCTTGGATCCGCTGGATTGCCAGACAACTTGCAAACCGCTTCTGACTTGAATGCCGAAAACGTCTATTCCGGGCACGCCCGCGACGTGATTCCTTTTGCCGAGCCCGGCCAGGGCGACCAATGGGCCTGGACGGGCCGAGATTTCAGCAGGGACCACCACGTAAATCCGATCAGCCCGGACTTCGGATCGCATGCCTTCGGCACTGACACCGGAGGCGACACCGGGCTGCCCGTCACTGACCACAGTACGAACGTGGGTGAAAACGGGGCCGGATATCTCGACCGAGAAACAGAGTCACTGTTGAATGTGATGCGTGCAATTCGTGGCGAACCTGAAAAAATGACTCCATATGCCCCGAAGGGGCCGACCGATCTACAGAAAATCATGGAGGAGGCGGCGTCCAATGGAAACTACTCGCTTTAGACAGGTCCGCAGACTCGTCGCGGTGATTGCCGTGTTGATGGCTACCGTGCTGACAAGCGCTTCGTGCGCAAAAGAGGAGACGAAAATGACCCCGCGAGAAGGGCGCGACCAAGTGGTCGAATTCGTGAAGAACACCACTGTGAAGACCGACATCAAGGGATGGCTGCCCCGCAGCGGTGTTGCTGCGCCGGGATCATGTTCACTCGGCGGGGGCCGGGAAGGCGCGAGCTACGGCTATGACCTTTCAGCTCCTCGGGGGACGGACCATGCCGGGGATGCTCGCATGGTGGCTGACTACTGGGAATCGCTGGGAATGACGGTGCGGATCGCGGGGCCCTCGGAGAGCCCCACGGTGTTCGCCGAGGGTGGGCCGGTTCTGCGGGCCACGTTCGATACGGATGCGTCGGATGAAATGTACCGCGTGGGGGCTGTCGCGCCATGTGCCCCGGGTGACGCCGTGACGTTGATCAAAGAGGACGAAGCGGAACGGAAAAACGGCAAGATTTTCCCAGGTGACGAAGGGGTCGTCCCCAGGGAAGATCCCCGAGATCGGCCCCTGGTCCCGACAACCGGCACATCTGGCCCATAGAAACTCGCTTGAAGCGGAGGAATATTCAGCGTGCAGCAGACTCCATACCTTTGCGGAAACAACAAAGCGGATTGGCAGTGAAGATCACCCGTTTCTTCCAGTTTGCGTGACCGGCAGTGACGGTGGCAGTCATCGGGCGGAAAACGGTTCCGGCTCCAGCGTGGGGGAACTCCGTCACCGACTTCAGTGTGAGCGTGGGTGAAAACGGTTCCGGATATTTTGACCCGAAACTGGGTCCCTGTGGAATGCGACGCATGCATTTCGTGGTGGACCAGAATAAATGACCCCGTATGCCCCGAAGAGGCCGACCGATCTACGGAAATTTGGAGGAGATGGCGTCTAGTGAAAACTTCTCGCTCTAGACAGGGCAGCCGGCTCGTCGCGGTGATTGCCATGCTGATCGCGGCCGGACTGACAAGCGCTTCATGCGCAAAGGACGAAGCGGAAATTACGCCGCGAGAAGGTCGCGACCAGGTGGTCGAATTCGTGAAGAACACCACTGTTCAGACGAACATGAACGGGTGGTGGCCCCGCAATGGTGCTGCCGTGGCAGGAGAGTGCGGACTCGGCAATGGCGCGGAAGGTGCGAGCTACAATTTTGATCTTGCGGCTCCTAATGGATCAGATCATGTGGCGACAGCACGCTTGGTGGCCGACTACTGGGAATGGCTGGGAATGACCGTGCGGATCGTGAACCCGTCGAAGCATCCCGTGGTGTTCGGTGAAGGAGGGCCGGTGCTTCGAGCGATGTTCGATACGTTTGGGCCGGATGACCTGTACCTCGTGGGAGCTGTCGCGCCATGTGCCCCGGGTGACGCTGTGATGTTGAATGACAAAGACGAAGCAGAACGAAAGAGCGGAAAAATTCTTCCCGGAGACGAAGGTGTCGTCTCCGGGAAGGAAGCCAGAGTTCGTCCCATCGCCCCGGTAGACGGCACACCTGGCCCATAGAACTCTCTTGAAGCTGGGGGAACGGCAGAACACAGCAGGACCCCATCCTTTGCGGAAACAACGATGCGGGGGTGGGGCTTCGTGGGAGCGCGGCGACTGGAAACCAAAAGCAGAAAAGCCACGATTTCTCGTGGCTTTTCTTGTTGGTGCGCCCAAAGGGATTCGAACCCCTGACCTTCTGTTCCGTAGACAGACGCTCTATCCAGCTGAGCTATGGGCGCATATTCAATTCGGTCTTTGCCTTGCGGCTCGACCTCGAACAACTATACAGACGATTTCGGCTCGCGCAAAATCGGGGAGGCCCGGGCCGGTGATTGCGCAGTGTCTCAAATATTGAGGTATACCGGTCTACGTGTCCTTCGTCACATTAAAACGTGGATCTGCTGGGACCGAAGTCCCGAAAAATAGCGGTTTTAGTTTCAGCTTAACCCTGCATCCATGGGTTTTTGGCGACCTGAGTCACAGGATTCGTTTCGGTCGGCAACCTAGCATCGAATTATTGCAAATTCAGCCCAATGGAGGGAATGGACATGAGCGAGAGCTCGGACCAGAAGGTCATCGATGCAGCACCGACTACGCATTCAAAGCTGGCAGCTTGGGTGCAGGAAGTCGCGGAACTGACGCAGCCTGACCATGTCTATTGGGTAGATGGCACGCAGGAAGAGAACGATCGACTGACCGCCGAACTCGTTGCTGCAGGCACCCTGAAGAAGCTCACGCACGAATCGTTCCCGAATTCCTTCGCTGCATTCTCCGACCCCAAGGACGTTGCCCGCGTCGAGGAGCGCACCTTCATCTGCTCGGAAAACGAGCACGATGCCGGCTTCACCAACAACTGGATGGCCCCGGCAGTCATGAAGGAAAAGCTCAACGGGCTTTTCGACGGCTCCATGCGTGGCCGCACCATGTACGTCATCCCGTTCGTGATGGGCCCGCTCGACGCCGAGCAGCCACAGTACGGCGTTGAGCTTTCCGACTCGGCCTACGTTGTCACGTCCATGCGCATCATGGCCCGCATCGGCAACGACGTGCTGCGCAAGATGGAAGCCGAAGACGCATTCTTCGTACCTGCCCTGCACACCGTGGGTGCCCCGCTGGCCCCGGGCGACGAGGACGTCGCCTGGCCATGCAACGAAGACAAGTGGATCGTGCACTTCCCCGAAGAGCGCTCCATCTGGTCCTACGGTTCGGGCTACGGCGGAAACGCCCTGCTGGGCAAGAAGTGCTACGCCCTGCGCATCGCTTCGGTCATCGCCCGCGACGAGGGATGGCTGGCCGAGCACATGGTCATCCTCAAGCTGACCAACCCGGAAGGCAAGAGCTACAACGTGGCTGCCGCCTTCCCGTCGGCCTGCGGCAAGACCAACCTGGCCCTGCTGGATCCGACCATCGAGGGCTGGAAGGCCGAAACCCTGGGCGATGACATCAACTGGATGCGCATCGGCAAGGAAGGCGAGCTTCGCGGCGTCAACCCGGAATACGGCCTGTTCGGCGTTGCCCCGGGCACCGGTTGGTCCACCAACCCCAACGCCATGCGCGCCATCACCAAGGGCAACTCCATCTTCACCAACGTTGCGCTCACCGATGACGGTGGCGTCTGGTGGGAGGGCATGACCGACGAGGCTCCTGCGCACCTGACCGACTGGCTGGGCAACGACTGGACCCCGGAATCCGGTCGCGTTGCGGCACACCCGAACTCCCGCTTCTGCACGCCGATCGACCAGATCGACATGCTTTCGCCGGAGTACTACAGCCCGGAGGGCGTGGAAATCCACGCCATCCTCTTCGGCGGCCGCCGCAAGACCACCATCCCGCTGGTCACCGAGGCCCGCAGCTGGACCAACGGCATCTTCATGGGTTCGACCCTGTCCTCGGAAACCACCGCAGCCGCAGCCGGTGCCGTGGGCGTTGTCCGCCGCGACCCGATGGCCATGCTGCCGTTCATCGGCTACAACGCCGGCGACTACCTGAACCACTGGGATTCCATCGAGTCCAAGGCCAACCCGGCACGCCTGCCCAAGATCTTCTTGGTCAACTGGTTCCGCCGCAACGCCGAGGGCGGCTTCGCCTGGCCCGGCTTCGGGGACAACTCCCGCGTGCTGAAGTGGGCCATCGACCGCATCGAAGGCAAGGCCGACGCCCGCGAGACCCCGATCGGCTACGTTCCGACCGGCGACTCCGTGGACCTGACCGGCCTGGACATGACCCCGGCCGAGGTCGAGGCCGCGGTTGCCGTCGACAAGGACGAATGGATCACCGAGCTGGCCAGCATCGAGGAATGGTACGCCAACTTCGGTGACGCCCTTCCGGTTCCCTGCAGGCCGAACTCGACGGACTGAAGGAACGCCTGGGCGCCTAGTCCCGGTATATAGGCATCACCCGGCGGGCCGGGGTGCGGATTGGTTTCCGCGCCCCGGCCCGCCGTTCTTGTACCGGGGCGCTGCCGGCCGACGGCAATCCGTGGGGCTTCGGGTCGACCCGGCCCGGCAAAGCTCCGCGAACGGGCAGGCGTGTATTAGGGTTTGCCCCATGAGCGACAGCACAACCACCCTGATCATCCTTGCTTTGGCAGTTGCCGCGTTCATCTGGAACAAGCTGCCGGTGGAGGCCGTCGCGCTCGGCGTGGCGCTGGCGCTTTTCGGCACGGGCATCGTCAGCGCGGAGGAGGCCTACTCGGGCTTCGGCAGCGGAACCGTGGTGCTGATCGCCTCGCTCTTTGTCGTCGCCGAGGCCATCGACGCCGCCGGCATCACCACCTGGCTGGGCGGGCTGCTGATCCGCTTCTCCGGCAGCAGCCGCACCCGCCTGCTGGTGCTGACCATGGGCATCACCGCGGTGCTCACCGCCTTCATCAGCGTCAACGGCGCGGTGGCGGCGTTGCTGCCGATGGTCGTGGTGCTGGCCGTGCGGCTGGGACGCGAACCCGCGCAGCTGCTGATGCCGATGGCCTTTGCCGCGCATGCCGGCTCCCTGCTGGTGCTCACCGGATCGCCCGTGAACATCCTGATCCTCGAGGCCGCCCTGGATTCAACCGGCCGCGGCATCGGCTTCTTCGAATTCGGCCTGGTGGGCCTGCCGCTGCTGGTCGGCACGATCGGCCTGGCGCTCTGGCTGGGACCGAAGCTGATCCCGCGGCGCGACCCGGACACCCTTCCGCGCGACCTCAGCTCCCACGGGGAAACGCTGATGCGCCACCACCTGGGGGACGACGGGCTCAGCCGCCTGGAGGTGCCGGCCGGGTCCGACCTCATCGGCCAGCCCAGCGTGGACCCGCTGGCCGACCACCCGGAGGGGCTCTTCCTGATCGGCGTGCAGGACCGCTCCGGCAAGCCCGGCAGCGCGCCGCTGCTGGCCGAGGGCGACCAGGTCATCGTCCGCGGCGAGCAGGGCATCATCGACGCGTTTGCGGCCCGCCACGGCCTGTCCAGGCCGCGGATTCCACCTGCGGGCTGATCAGCAGCTCCTTCGGCGTCGCCGAGGTGGTGGTGCCGCCGCGCTCGGACCTGGTGGGTACGCAGGCGTACCCGGGCATGATCACGGAGAGCGGCGCCCTGGTGGTGCTCTCCCACCAGCGTCCCGGGCACCCGTCGACCCTCGGCCGCGCCCGCATCCAGGCGGGGGACACGCTGCTGCTCCAGGGTGCCTGGTCCGCGCTGGACAAGCACACCGCCGACCACCAGGTCATGCTCGTGGACTCCCCGGATGCCGTGCGGCGCCAGGCCGTTCCGCTGGGTCCCGGGGCCGTGCCGGCGTTGGCCGTGCTCGGGGCCATGGTCCTGATGCTGACCACCAACATCGTCCCCGCCCCGATGGCCGCGATGCTCGCCGCGATCGCCATGGTGCTGCTGCGGGTCATCACCCCCGGGCAGGCGCACCGTTCGATGGCCTGGCAGACGCTGATCCTCGTCGCGGGCATGATCCCGCTCTCGCTGGCCATCACCTCCACCGGAACCGCGACGATGATCGCCGAGGGGATGGTCTCGGCCGTCGGGGATTCCGGTCCGTTGCTCCTGCTGGCCGCGATCTTCGCCGTCACGGCCGTGCTCGGCCAGTTGATCAGCAACACCGCCACCGCGTTGATCATCATCCCCATTGGCCTGTCGATCGCGGGGGAGTCGGGCATCAACCCGATCACGATCCTCATGTGCGTTTCCGTGGCTTCTGCGGCGGCCCTGCTGACCCCGGTGGCGACCCCGGCCAACATGATGATCATGCAGCCGGCCGGATACCGCTTCGGGGACTACTGGAAGTTCGGCCTTGCCGTCATGGCGCTGTACGCGGTGGTCGCGTTGTTCCTGGTCCCGGTGATCTGGCCGCTGGGCGCTGCGTAGCCCCGCGCGTATACCCCCAATAAGACGAACTGACAAGGGGCAGTAAGGTATGAAATGCGTGGCTTCGATGTTGAATCACCGGCTGGATGTGTCAGGATGAAAGCATGATTCTCGCGCGTTTGATCCTCGGGCTCCTGAGCTTGGCACCCATGACCGGGTACGAGCTGAAGAAGCACTTTGATTCCTCGATCAACCATTTCTGGAACGCGGACAAGGCACAGATCTACCGGACCCTGGCCCAGTTGGTCAACGACGGCCACGCCACGGTCCTGACGGTCAGGCAGGCGAACTATCCCGACCGGCAGGTCCACCACATCACGGAGCGTGGCCGCGAGACCCTCGTGCAGTGGCTTGAAGCGGACGTCACGGCGCACGCACCGCGCGAACCGTTCCTGGCACGGGTCTTTTTCGCTGCCGAACTCGAGCGCGATGGCGTGGTGGAATTGATCGAGGCCAGACGCCGGGCCACCCAGGATTTGCTAGACGAATACCTTTCACAACGTGAGGACATCGACATGCGTGCAGCAGCGGATCGACGAAGTTTCCTGATGGCAGCAACCCTCGATAACGGCATCCGCCACGCTGCGGCCGAGCTCGAATGGCTTGAAGCCGTCTCGGAGCACCTGCCATGAGCCGGCACCACGAACCAGCCACCGGCGGCGCGGGAGCCGACGAGGAATTCATCGACCAGGCCCCGGAAACACCTGGCCCCGGTCGATGGCGGGGCCGAGCCGAAGCCGGACAGCAAGGCAAAGGCCTCCGGCGAAAAGGAATCGGCCGGGTCGCCGGCGCCGGAGAAGCCTGAACCTGCGAAAGCGGCTGTCGATACTGCCGCAACCGCCAAGGGTGCCGTGAAGGAAAAGCCGGTCCGCCCGCCCAAGGCTCCGAAGTCCGCCAAGCCGCCAACCAAGCCGGCCGTCGCACCGGCCGCGGGCCGAAGGCCGAATCGAGCCGCCGCCACGGTCGTCGAGCCGGCGGCCCCGGCGGACAAGGCTGCCGCGCGATCCGGGCGGATACCCGGAGTTCCACGCCCCAACGCGCGCCAGGCGCGACGGCAAGGCCGCGCAAACCATCGTTTTCCTGCACGGCGGAAACGTCGCGAACTGGAGCTGGGATCCGCAGGTCCGGGCCTTCAGCGACTACGAGGTGCTGACCCCGCACCTGCCGGGCTTCGGCGCCCGCGCCGACGAGGACTGGGCCGGGCTGGACAGTGCGGCCGACGACGTCGCCGCAATCATCGCCGACGAGGTCTCCAACGGCGGTGCGCACCTGGTGGGCCTGTCCCTGGGCGGCGCCATCGCCCTGCGCGTCGCGGCCCGGCACCCCGAGCTTGTCGAGTCGCTGATGATCTCGGGCGTTCCCGCGGCCGGCGTCTCCGCATCGATGCGCGCCATGAGCCGCATCCAGCTCAAGCTCTTCAGCAGCGAATGGTACTGGCGTTTCCAGGCCGGCGCCTACGGCATGGTTGCCGATGAAAAGGAATTGTTCGCCGACCACGGCACCAAGCTGCGCACCGACAACATGCGCGCCATCATGGACGAGGTCGATCCGGGCGGGCTGCCGGAAAAGCTGGGCGACTACAAGGGCCCGGCACTGGTCATCGCGGGAAGCAAGGAACCCAAGCTCGTTGCCAAGTCCTTCCCGGTGCTGGAGCGGGCGCTGCCGCAGGCGCAGTTCAGGACGGCCGCCGGCAGGCACCACCAATGGAACATCGAGGATCCGATCCTCTTCAACGCAGCCGTCCGTTCCTGGGTTGAAAAGGGCACGGCCCACCCGCGGCTGCAGGCGCCGAGCGCCTAACACGCCCGGCCAGGCCCCGCACCTTGGCTTGTCAAAACGCGAAGGGCCGCCACCGAAAAATCGGTGGCGGCCCTTCGCGTCATGCGGACCCGGCTGAACTTCCTATCCATGCGGGCCGGCCGGAATCCGGGTGCGGCTTAGGCGGCGAGCCAGAGGTCCGGACCGAACACCTCGTAGTGGATGTGCGTGGCGGGGATGCCCGCGTCGATGGCCTGCGAGCGGACGGCGCGCATGAACGCCAGCGGGCCGCACAGGTACAGCCGGGCGTCGGCCGGAAGGTCGAGGCCAGCCAGGGACATGTAGCCCTCGGTCGCTTCGGTGCCCTCCGCCTTGGCGTTGATGTCCTCGAGCCACAGCTTCAGCTCGGCGTTGGGCAGCGCGTCGACGGATTCGCGCATCTGCTCCTTCAGCGCCCAGGCGTCCTCGGTGGCCTCCGCGTGCAGCACCAGCACCCGGCGGTCGGAGCCGGCGGCGGCAAGGGTTGCCAGCGCGGAGGCGCTCGGGGTGCAGCCGATGCCGGCGGTGGCCAGCACGATCGGGGCTCCCGTGGTGTCGATGGTCAGGTCGCCGTAGGGGTTGGAGAGCTCGATGACGTCCCCGACGGACAGGTTCCGGTGCATGAACGGGGAGACCTCGCCGCCCTCGTCGAACTTCGTGGTGATGACACGCTCAGTGGTGGAGGTGACCGAGTCGCTCAGCGTGTACTGGCGGCACTGGCGAATGCCGTCGGACAGCGCCACGCGGACCGAGACGAACTGGCCGGGCTCGGCGACGGTGACCGGGGTGTCGTCGGCCGGGACAAAGCGGAAGGTGATCGAGCCGGTGCCGGCCGCTTCCTTGGAAACGAGCTTCCAGTCGGTCCAGATCTTGTCGTTGGCCTGCTTGGCGTACAGGCCCTTTTCGATCTTGATCAGCGCGTCGGCCATGAGCCAGTAGACCTCGGTCCATGCCTCGGCGACCTCCGGGGTCACGGCGTCTCCCAGGTCTTCGACGATGGCGGCGAAGAGGTGTTCGTACACGATCGGGTACTGCTCCTCGACGATGCCCAGCGAGGTGTGCTTGTGGGCGATGCGTGCCAGGACCGCCTCCGGCAGGGTGCCCGGGTTGTTGACCAGGTGGCTGGCGAAGGCTGCGATGGAGCCGGCGAGGGCCTGCTGCTGCGTGCCGTTGTTCTGGTTGGCGCGGGAGAAGAGTCCGTCCAGGAGCTCCGGGTGGGCCGCGAACAGCCGCGCGTAGAACTTCGGGGTGATGTGCGAGATGCGCTCACCAATGATCGGCAGCGTGGCTTCAATGACCGGGCGGGACTTCTCGGAAAGCATGTTGTGGCTCCTTGGCGAAGGCTGATTCTTATCTTGCATTTGATATGCAAGATTGATACTTAAGTTCTACACCACGTAGAAGATTGGATGCAAATCGAAGGGCCGGACCGCCGGGAATCCGCGGCTGCTGCGGGAAATTGGTGATGTGTCAGCCATCCCGGCGCGACGTGCGCATGGCTGCGAAGGCCGCTTAGCGAACCAGCGGGAAAGGCAAAAGCTTTGTTGCCGAAACGGTCGTCAGGTCCTCGACGCGCAAGGAATCCAGCTCCGCATAGAAGGCCTCCCGTGCGCGGCGCAATGCCGAACGAAGGATGCAGTTGGCTATCAGCGGGCAGGGAACGCCCGCCTCGGAAACGCAGTCGACCACGTCGTCGCGGTCGTCCAAATCACGCATCAGCCCGCCGACGCTCAGCTGCAGGCCGTGCGCGGTGATTTGTGATCCGCCGTAGCGTCCGCGGGTGACATCGAGGGCCTGCCGGTTGCGCAATTCGAGCACCGCCTTGGCCACGTGGTTGTAGGGCACGCCGATCTGCTCGGCGATCTCCCGGGTGGTGACCTGTTGGTCACGCTGGGAGCCGAGCAGCATGAGGGTGCGTAGGCACACGTCGGCAAAGGCGCTGAGTTTCACGCCTTCCATTCTCGCAGGTGTTTTTCCAAGGAAACTGTGTGCGTGGAACGGCCGCGTTCCTTGCCCGTGAGCCGGCTGTGAAACCATGGCCGACTTCTGGAAATGCGCCGGTTCGAGGCCTACAGTTTGTCTTGGCCGGCGACGGGGAATCAGCATGATGTTCACGAAGGAAGTGGCGAACGATGGTTTGGCGCACTGTGGGAACCGTTGACGAATTACTTGGAGCGCTGCGCGACGGCGCCCAAAAAATCGAACTGACCACCACGCTCTCGGGCCTGGGATCGCTCACGCTGCCACCGGGGGTTTCCTTGCGCGGCGGGGGCCTGGAATTCGGGGCGAAGGGGTTGCGGCTGAGCAGCAACAACACCGTCGAGAACCTCACGGTGACCGTCCCGGAGCACGAAATCGCGATCTACAACGACGTATCGGTCAAGGACCTGGGAACCCTCACCCTGCGCGGCATCACCACGCGCGGCCAGATCTACCTGCAGGCCAGCAGCAACGTGCGTTCCGGAACCGTGCATGCCAAGGACATCCACGTGACCGCAGCCGACACCCGCGACCGCCTCGACAGGCCCACGGGCTTCGGGGTGGAGGCCCTGCAGGGCGCCTTCACGCTCTGGAACAGGCAGCCCGACGCCGCCGTGGTGCTGCATGCCCGGCTGGAGAACATCTCGGCGGGCAGCGCCGGGCAACCGGTCCGCGGCAGCGGGGTGTTCGTGGGCGGCCACATGGATGGTGCGGGCAAGGCCGAACGGCGGGACCGTTGCCGTGGCGCTGCTCAGCACCGGCGAGGTGCATTCCGACGGCGGCATCGCCCCGGGAACCCCGGACCTGATCAGCGGCGGGGTCTTTGTCATTTCCGGTGCCGAGGTCGAGGAGGTGCAAAACCTGGGAAGCACCACCACCTACGGCCCGAACGACATGGTGCTGGACAACTGGGGAAGCGTCCAGCGATGGAACGCGACGGCCCCGGTGACCTCGCACGGCCCCAGCGGCATCGGATTCGTGAACTTCGGGGACATCGACACGCTGAACGTCAGTGCCGCCATCGAAACCCACGGGCTCGGTGCCCGCGGATTCAACGTGTACGACGGATCGCTGCGGAGCGCATCCTTCAAGTCCATCGCCACCTACGGCGACGGCGCCGTGGGCGTCCAGGTCAGCCGGGAGCTGCCGGAGCTCACGATCGCCCAGGGCATCATGACCAAGGGCGGCACCGGCCAGTCGCTGGTCAAGGGCGTGCTGGTGGAGCTTTCGGCGATCGCGCTCAGCGTGAAGCCGACGGGCCACGTGGGCAGGATCAGCATCGGCGGGGACATCAGCACCGAGGGGGTCGGGGTTGTCGCGGTGGAACTCGAGGGCGGCGTCGACGTCATGGACGTCGGCGGGCAGATCGAGGCGCTGGGCGCCGGCGCCGACGGCATCCGGCTCAGCGCACAAAACGCCGATCGGCTGGTGTTGCCGGTGATCAAGGCGGAGCACGGCCAGGACAAGGTGGTCATTCCGTAGGGGCGGCCGCCGGACAGAAAACCGTAGCCCGGGCGATCTCTTGGATCGTGCCCGGGCTACGGTTTTTTGCTGCTGGGTGGAACTAGATCCAGACCTGGAGTTCGCCGGCTTCGGCGCTGGGCTCGGAGAAATCCCATTCGCCGGTTTCCGGGTCCGGGGAGGTGTACGGCTGCACGATGGCAACGGCGCCGCCGTCGCGGTGCTCGGCCACCACGTGGACCGCGTCCTTGCCCTCTTCGAGCAGGGTCACGTCGGAGACGAAGGCGACCGCGTTGAAGTCATCGCGCTGGGACTGCAGCAGCTGCACGAGATCGGCCATCATGACCTCGGCGTCGATGTCGGCCTCGGGATCTTCCGGGTCCTCGGTGGGCTGGACGGCCAGCAGGCGCAGCTCCGGCTCGGCGTCTTCCGCCGCCGGCTCGATGGCGATGGCGAAGGGCAGGAAGACGCCCTGCTCCTCGAGCTGTTCGCGGGCCACGCCCAGGGCGGTGCCCAGCACCTTGTTCAGTTCGAGCTGCGCCGCCGCGTCGAGTTCGGCGATCTTGTTTTCTGGGGTGCTCATGCGTTGTTCCTTACGATATCCAGGACTCCGTCGCGGACGGATTCCATGGTCTTGCGGTCTACTGCTTCGCCGTTGAAACGGAGGAAGGGTTCGGTGTTCGACGGGCGCAGGTTGAACCAGAACGATCCGTCGGTGGCGGCCACGGTGGTGCCGTCCATGCGGGTGACCTCGACGGGCTCGGCCGCGTAGGCTGCCAGCACGCGTGCCACGGCCCCGGCCTTGTCCTCGACCTCGGAGTTGATCTCGCCCGAGGACACGTACGGCTCGTACTCGGCGGCGAATTCGCTCAGCGGGGTGTCCTGCTGGCCCAGCGCCGCGAGCACGTGCATGGCCGCGAGCATGCCGGTGTCGGCGTTGTAGAAGTCGCGGAAGTAGTAGTGGGCGGAGTGCTCGCCGCCGAAGACCGCGCCTTCCTCGGCCATGACGGCCTTGATGAAGGAGTGTCCCACGCGGGTGACCACCGGGCGGCCGCCGGCCGCGGTGACGGCCTCCGGCACTGCGCGGGAGGTGATCAGGTTGTGGATGATGACGGGGGTTTCCTCGCCGGCGGCCTTGGCGCGGGCGATCTCGCGCACGGCAACCAGCGCGGTGATGGCCGAGGGGGACACCGGGTCGCCCTTTTCGTCGATCACGAAGCAGCGGTCGGCGTCGCCGTCGAAGGCCAGGCCGATGTCGGCGCCGTGCTTGACGACGGCGGCCTGCAGGTCGCGCAGGTTTTCCGGTTCCAGCGGGTTGGCCGGGTGGTTCGGGAAGGTTCCGTCGAGCTCGAAGTAGAGGTCGATGATTTCCAGCGGAAGGCCCGGCAGGATGGCGTCGCCCAGGACGGCCGGGGTGGTGAGCCCGCCCATGCCGTTGCCGGCATCGACAACGACCTTCAGCGGGCGGATGCCCGAAAGGTCGACCAGCGAGCGCAGGTAGTCGGAGTAGTCGGCGAGCACGTCGACCTCGGAGACGGTTCCCTCGGGGGCTTCGGTGGAAACCGGCAGGCCCTCGTCCAGGTAGCTCTGGGCCAGGTCGCGGATGTCAAAGAGCCCGGTGTCGGAGGACACCGGAACGGCGCCGGCCTTGGCCATCTTGATGCCGTTGTAGGCGGCGGGGTTGTGGCTGGCGGTGAAGACCACGCCCGCGCAGTCCAGGGACCCCGCGGCGAAGTACAGCTCGTCGGTGGAAATCAACCCGAGCATCTTCGGGTTGGCGCCGCGGTAGGCGGCTCCGCGGGCAAAGGCCGCGGCGAATTCCGGGGAGGACGGACGCATGTCGCCGCCGACCAGGACGTCCTGGCCCGACAGGCCCAGCACGTCGACAAAGGCGGCGCCGATGGCCTCGACCGCTTCGGCAGTAATGGAGGCCCCGACAATGCCGCGCACGTCGTAGGCCTTGAAGGACTCTGAAAGATCGATTTCCACACTCACAGTCAAGAGCTTAGCGGTTGGGGCCCGGCAAGCGGGGATTCTGCACAGCGAAGGTGAGTAGCACCATAGGACTCGGGCGGCTGTGCGGGGAAGCGCGCCCCGAACTGTCCCCGGACACTGGGATACTGGGGAGCATGGACGCTTACTCACCCAGCATTGAAACGGATCTGCGAACCCAGGCGACTGCGATCTTGCGGTCCCTGGTCGGCCGGGATGACGCCGACTTCCACGAGGGCCAGTATGAGGCGATCGAGGCGCTGGTTGACGGCGGCCGCCGGGCCTTGGTGGTGCAGCGCACCGGTTGGGGAAAGTCGGCCGTGTACTTCGTGGCCTCCCTGTTGCTGCGCGCCCGCGGCGCCGGCCCCACGCTCATCGTTTCGCCCCTGTTGGCCCTGATGCGCGACCAGGTGGCCGCGGCGTCGCGCGCCGGGGTGCGTGCCGAGGCGATCAACTCCGCCAACGCCCTTGACTGGGAACAGATCGCGCAGAAGCTCGCCAACGACGAGCTGGACGTGCTGCTGGTGTCGCCCGAACGCCTGAACAACCCGGTGTTCCGCGACACCCAGCTCCCCGCGCTGGTCGAGCGCATGGGCCTGCTGGTGATCGACGAAGCCCACTGCATTTCCGACTGGGGGCATGACTTCCGGCCGGACTACCGGCGCATCAAGGACCTGATCACCGCGCTGCCAAGCACCATTCCGGTGCTGGCCACGACCGCCACGGCCAACGAGCGCGTGGTCCACGACGTCCAGGAACAGCTTGCCGTGGGCGGGGCCGACGTCTTCACCCTGCGCGGGTCCCTCGCCCGCGATTCGCTGCGCCTGGGCGTGCTGCGGCTTCCCTCGCCGCGCACCCAATTCGCGTGGCTGCTCACCCACCTGAACGACTTCCACGGTTCGGGCATCATCTACACGCTGACGGTCTCCGCCGCGGAGGACATCACCCGGTTGCTCTCCGAGGCCGGGCACAAGGTGCTGGCCTACTCCGGGCGCACCGACACCGAGGAACGCCACCGCGCGGAAATGGCGCTGAAGAACAACGAGGTCAAGGCGCTGGTCGCCACCAGCGCCCTGGGCATGGGCTTTGACAAGCCGGACCTGGGATTCGTTGTCCACGTCGGGGCGCCCAGCTCGCCGGTGGCGTACTACCAGCAGGTGGGCCGCGCGGGCCGTGGCAGCATCAACGCCGACGTGCTGCTGCTGCCCGGCACCGAGGACCGCGAAATCTGGCGGTACTTCGCCACCAGCTCCATGCCCGACGAGGAACGCGCCCACGCGGTCCTGCAGGAACTGGGCGCGGCCGCGGGTCCGATGTCGGTTCCGGCACTGGAATCGCGGGTCAACATCCGCAGGACGCCGCTGGAATTGCTGCTCAAGGTGCTGGCCGTGGACGGCGCCGTGGAACGGGTGTCCGGCGGCTGGATCCGCACCGGGAACCAGTGGTACTACGACGCCGAACGCTACACGCGCGTTGCCGCGGCCCGGGTGGCCGAGCAAAACGCCATGATCGACTACGAGAATTCACGCGGCTGCCGCATGGAGTTCCTGGCCAAGGCACTCGACGACCCCGCGGCCGCGCCGTGCGGCAAGTGCGACAACTGCGCCGGGGTGTGGTTCAGCGACGAGATCCAGGAATCGGCCAAGGACTCGGCGCAGACGGCGCTGGGCAGGGTCGGTGCCCTGCTCGAGGCCCGGCGCATGTATCCCGGCGGCATGGAAAAGCTCGGGGTCCCGCTCAAGGGCAAGATCAAGCCGGAATTCCAGGCCGAAGACGGACGGGCGCTGGCGCGCCTCACCGACCTCGGTTGGGGCGGGCGCCTGCGCGCGCTGCTGGAAAACAGCGACGAGCCCGATGCGCCCATCGCCAAACCCATGCTTGATGCCTGCGTCAAGGTCCTGAGCGAATGGAAATGGGAAACCCGTCCGGTTGCCGTGGTGTCGATGCCGTCGCGGAAGCGGCCCCAACTGGTGGGCTCCTTTGCCCACGGGATCTCGGAGATCGGCCGCCTGCCGTACCTGGGCCAGCTCGAGTACCGGGGCGGGGGACCGCGCGGCGAATCGGGCGGCAACTCCGCCTTCAGGCTCGCGGCGGTCTGGGACCAGTTTGTGGTTCCGGCCGAGATGGCCGAGCGGCTGGCCGGCGCACCGGGCCCCATCCTGCTCATCGACGACCTGGCCGACAGCCGCTGGTCGTTGACCGAGGCTGCACGCGTCCTGCGCGCCGCGGGGGCTCCGGGCGTGCTGCCCTTCGTGCTGGCCCAGGCAGGGTAGTTCCTGCTCTGGAACTGCGTCCGGGACGGGCTTAAAATGAGCCGAACGTCAAGCGATTTGTTGCGTTCGTCTTCAATAAGGAAGTGTTGTCATGGCTGAGTTCATGGACGTCCACCACAATATGAAGGGCTTGTCCGAGGCCGATCTCAAGGCCGCGCACGAGGCCGATCTTGCAATCCAGGCCGAGGAAAACGTGCAGTTCAAGCAGGCGTGGGCCGACCCGGACAGCGGCACGGTCTTCTGCCTGTCCGAGGCCCCGTCCGCGGAGGCAGTGCAAAGGATCCACGAGCGCGCAGGCCATCTGGCCGATGAGATCCACGCGGTCCCGCTTGTAGTCTGACCAGGCTCCCGTCCCTGGCGGTTGAACAGGCACGAACCGCTACATGGCAATCGGCCCGCACCCCTTTATCCGCCGTTGCGGCGGAAAGGGTGTGCGGGCCGATTGCGTTCGGCGGCGGGGCTAGCTTCCGACCGGGCGCAGGCGAAGGCCCTGCATGCCGCCGTCGACGGCCAGGGCCACGCCGTTGGTCGAACCCGAGAGCGGGCTGGCCAGGTAGGCGACGGCACCGGCAACCTCTTCCGCCGCAACCATCCGGCCGTGGGGCTGCCGCGCGTTCAACGCGGCCCGCTCGGCAACCGGGTCTTCCGCCGCATCCATGAGCCGGCCGATCCACGGGGTGTCGGCCGTGCCGGGGTTCACCGCATTGACGCGGATTCCCTCGCGCACGTGGTCGGCGGCCATGGCCAGGGTCAGCGAGTACACGGCGCCCTTGGACGCCGAGTACAGCGCCCGCTGCGGCAGGCCCGCGGTTGCCGCAATCGAGCAGGTGTTGACGATGGCCGCGGCATTCGATTCGCGCAGGTGCGGCAGGGCGGCGCGGGAGACCCGGGCCATGCCCACCACGTTGATGTTCAGCACGCGCAGCCACTCGTCGTCGTCGTTGTCGGCGACGGTGCCCTGGGCGCCGATTCCGGCGTTGTTGATGACAATGTCGATCCCGCCCAGGGCCAGGGCGGCCCCGGAGACGGCCTCGTTCACGGAGTCGGAGTTCGCGACATCGCAGGTGAAGGGGAGGTGGCGGGCATCGGCGGTCTGCGGTGTTGATGTCCAGGACGGCAACGGAGGCTCCGCGGTCGGCAAGGGTCGCCGCAATTGCGGCTCCGATGCCGGAGGCGCCGCCGGTGACTATTGCGCGCAGGCCGGCCATGTCCTGGGTCAGTCGGGGTGGAAGTTGATTCGCTCATGCGTTGACCTGCTCTCGGAAGAAGACCTGGCGCTGGCGGCCAAGGTGCTGGATTTCGAACTCCCCGACGTCGCCCTCGGCGAGGTACGGGAAGCGGCCGGACAGGGCGACGCCCTCCGGGGTGCCGGTGAGGATGACGTCGCCCGGTTCCAGGGCCATGTACTGGCTCAGGTGGTGGACCACGGTGGGCAGGTCGAAGATGAAGTCCGCGGTGCTCGAGTCCTGGCGGATTTCCCCGTTGATCCAGGAGCGGCAGCCCAGGTTGTGTCCGTCGATTTCATCGGCCGGGACCAGGAACGGGCCCAGCGGGGTGGACTGCGGCAGGGACTTGCCCTTGGTCCACTGCCCGGCCGCCCCGGGGATCTGGTATTCGCGCTCGGACAGGTCGTTGGCGATCAGCAAGCCGGCAATGACGTCCTTGGCTGCCTCCGGGGAGGGCAGGTACTTGGCATGGGCGCCAATGACGATGCCCAGTTCGACTTCCCAGTCGTACTTCTGGGCCGAGGGCGGGATCGGGGCCGGGTCGAACGGGCCCGCGACGGTGTTGGCGGGCTTGAGGAACACCACCGGAATCGTCGGCGGTTCGGCACCCGATTCGCGGGCGTGGGCCGCGTAGTTCATGCCAATGCAGATGACGTTTCCGGGACGTGCGACGGGCGAGCCGATGCGTTCGCCCGTGGGGGCGGCGCTGAAGGCCTCGCCCTCGGCCAGGCTCCAGCCCAGTTCCGGGTAGCTTCCGGCGGCGAGCCCCGCACGGACCGCGGCGATGCCGTCTCCCGCAAGGAAGGCCCCGTCGATGTCGGGTGTGGTGCTGGAAATATCGAAGGCTCGTCCCTCGTTGTCCAGCGCGATGGGGCGTTCCGCTCCGGGTTCGCCGATTCGTGCAAACTTCATTCTGACTCCAAGCATCGGATGATTCGCGTGTGCTGATTCACAACTTTAGCTCAAAATGAACCTTTGACAACATAAACATCCGATGTCTACTCTCGGGGTAGACGAAAGCGATCTCGCTCCGGCCGGCCCTGCCGGCCCGGGCGAAAGCGGCAACCCCCACGAAACCGCGGGAACCACCACTTGGAGGACACATGAGCACGATTACGGCCTTGAGCACCACCGACGTCCGATTCCCCACCTCTCGGGATCTCGACGGCTCCGACGCCATGAACCCGGACCCCGACTACTCGGCGGCCTACGTGGTGCTGGAAACCGACGCCGACGACGGGCTCGAGGGACACGGCTTCGTGTTCACCATCGGCCGCGGCAACGACGTGCAGGCCGCCGCCATCCAGGCCCTTGCGCCATTCCTCGTGGGACGCAATGTCGAGGAACTGCTGGGCGACATGGGCGCGACCTGGCGTTGGCTGGTCCACGACTCGCAGCTGCGCTGGCTCGGCCCGGAAAAGGGCGTCATGCACATGGCGATCGGGGCCGTCGTCAACGCGCTCTGGGACCTCAAGGCCAAGCGCGAAGGCAAGCCGCTCTGGGCGCTGCTTGCCGCGATGAGCCCCGAGGAACTCGTCGACCTCGTCGATTTCCGCTACCTTTCCGACGCGCTGACCCGCGAGGACGCGCTGGAAATCCTCAGCAAGGCGCTCCCGGGCCGCGCGGCGCGCACCGAGGAACTGCTGGCCAAGGGATACCCCGCGTACACCACCACCCCGGGCTGGCTCGGCTACTCCGACGAAAAGCTCTCCCGCCTGGCGGCCGAGGCCGTCGCGGACGGCTTCACCCAAATCAAGCTGAAGGTCGGCGCCGACCTCGACGACGACATCCGGCGCCTGCGCACCGCACGCGCCGTGGTCGGCCCCGACATCAAGATCGCCGTCGACGCGAACCAGCGCTGGGATGTCGCCGAGGCCATCGAGTGGATGAGCCACCTGGCCGAATTCGACATCGCCTGGATCGAGGAGCCCACCAGCCCCGATGACATCCTGGGCCACGCGGCCATCGCCCGCGGCGTCCACCCGATCCCCGTGGCCACCGGCGAGCACTGCCAGAACCGGGTGCTCTTCAAGCAGTTCCTGCAGGCCGACGCGCTGCAGGTGCTGCAGATCGACGCCGCCCGCGTGGCCGGGGTCAACGAAAACATCGCGATCCTGCTGCTTGCGGCAAAGTTCGGCGTCCGGGTCTGCCCGCACGCGGGAGGCGTGGGGCTGTGCGAGGCGGTCCAGCACCTGTCCATGTTCGACTTCGTTGCCGTGTCCGGAACCACCGAGGACCGCTACATCGAATTCGTTGACCACCTGCACGAACACTTTGTCGAGCCGATCAACGTCCACTCCGGCGCCTACTGGCCGCCGAGCGTGCCCGGGGCCGGAACACAGATGATTGCCCAAACACTTGCCGACTTCGAGTTCCCCAATGGTGTTGAATGGGCAAGTGACTTGGCACTCAGTGGTGCCCCGTCGATGAATAGCAACGCCGGGACAACGGAGGCCTGAGACCCGATGGAAACCATCGCACTGAACACCCGGCTCAAGCCGGGCAGGGAAGCCGACTACGACCGGATCCACGCATCGCTTGCGCCCCAACTGCACGCGGCGCTCAAGGCCGCCGGGGTGCAGGACTGGCGCATCTGGCGCAACGGCCGCGAACTGTTCCACCTGGTCCAGGTCGAGGACTACCGCGCCATGCGCCTTGAGCTCGCCGAGCACCCGGTCAACATCGCCTGGCAGGCCCACATGGCGGAACTGCTCGAGGTCGGCGACGACTACTCCGGGGACGACAGCGGGATCCCGCTGGTCTGGTCGTTCGCCCAGGACCCGGCGGGGGAGCAGCAGTGATGCGCGAGTCCCTGATCGGCCTCGGTTTCGGCGACCCGGATTCCGGGCGGAACCTCGGATTCGGCGCGGCGGCCCTGGGCAACCTCTACCGGCCGATGGACGAGGCCACCGCGCAGGCGACGCTGCAGGCGGCCTACGATTCCGGCGCCCGCTACTTCGACACGGCACCGCACTACGGGCTCGGGCTCTCCGAGTCCCGCATCGGTGCGTGGCTCGGCGGCGACGTCGTCCGCGAGGACCTCGTGATCTCCAGCAAGGTCGGGCGGGTCCTTGAACCCAACGCCGGCTTTGCCGGGGAACTCGATGGCGAGGGCTTCGCGGTCCCCGCCACCACCCGCAGGCGCTGGGACCCCTCGGAGGCGGGCATCCGGGCCAGCATCGAGTCCACGCTCGCAGCGCCTGGGCACCGACTACCTGGACATCGTGTTCCTGCACGACCCCGATGCCTACGACCTCGAATCGGGCATCGTCCAGGGCCTGCCCGCGCTCGAAAAGCTCCGCGCGGAGGGCCTCGTCCAGGCCATCGGCGTGGGCACGAACTCCACCGACGCCGCCGCCGAATGCGTGCGGCGGGCCGACCTCGACCTGGTGATGCTCGCCGGGCGGTACACGCTGCTGGAGCAGCCCGCCGCGGCCGAACTCCTGCCCCTGTGCATGGAACGGTCGGTGGGCATCGTCAACGTGGGCGTGTACAACTCCGGGTTGCTGGCTTCCCCCGTGGTTCCCGGAGAACGCGAACTACAACTACGAACCGGCCCCCGCGCACATCCTTGAACGTGCGCGGGCGCTGGCCGCGGTGGCCGCGGAGTTCGGCACGGACCTGCCCACCGCCGCCGTCCATTTTGCGATGCGGCACCCGAGCATCGTCTCGGTGATGCTCGGCGCTTCCACCCCGGAGCAGGCGCGGGTGAACGCGGCCCGTGCCCATGCCCGCGTCGACGAGGGATTGTGGGACGCACTGGTCCAAAGGGGATTGCTCAATGGCGCGCTGGCCATCCGGTAGGCGGAATCCGAATGCGGAGGGCGCCCACGTGGGGATCCTCCCGTCCACCCCGAGGGGGCAAGTGATGGAGCGACTGGATGCGCACCTGCATCTGTGGCAGCTTGGCGACCCCGGGGCGTACCCGTGGCTCACCCCGGAACTGGGGGAGCTGTATGCGGACTTCACCCCGGCCATGGCGGAGGCGGAGCTGCGGAACAGCGCCGTCGATGGCGCGATCCTGGTGCAGGCCGCCGACACCCTGGCCGACACCGAGTTCATGCTCGGCGTTGCGGCCGAGCACGACTGGGTGCTCGGGGTCGTCGGCTGGGTGGATCTCTGCTCGCCGCAAACGCTCGAGGACCAGCTCGAGTCGTGGCGCGAGTCGGGCCCGCTGTGCGGGGTGCGCCACCTGGTGCACGACGATCCGCGGGCGGACTTCCTCGAGCGGCCCGACGTTTCGGCGTCCCTTGAACTGCTGGCCAAGCACGATATCCCGCTGGATATCCCCGACGCTTTCCCGCGGCACCTGGACCAGGCGCTCCGTGTGGCCGCGGAGCACCCGGACCTGCGGATCGTGATCGACCACCTGGCCAAGCCGCCGCTGGGTTCCGGCGACGAGGCATTTGCCGCCTGGCGGGATTCCTTCACGCGGCTGGCGCAACTGCCCCGGGTTTTCACCAAGCTCTCGGGCCTGCGCATCCCGCATGCCGGCTATGACGTTTCCACGCTGCGGCCGGCCTTCGACGTGGCGCTGGAAGCCTTCGGCCCGGACCGCATGATGTACGGCGGCGACTGGCCGATGACGGTTCCGGCCGGCGGCTATGCGCCGACCCTGGAGGTGCTGGAAGCCCTGGTGGGCACGCTCGCCGTGGCCGAACAGGAGTCCGTCTGGGCAGGGACCGCGCGACGGGTCTACCCAAACCTCCGATCAAAGATCGGATGAATCAAGTTCGAATTTGATTGAAAATGCAATTGTTTGCAGCTTTTGGGTTGCATGTGATCTGATTCACGAGTAGTTTTTTACTAAACATCCGATGTTAGGAGGGTATGGATATGAGCGAGTACTTGCTGGAGATCGACGGGGTCGACAAAAGCTTCCCCGGCGTTCGCGCCTTGGCGAACATGCAACTCAACGTCCGCCCCGGTGAAGTGTTGGCGTTGGTCGGCGAGAACGGCGCCGGAAAATCAACGCTGATGAAGCTCCTGTCCGGGATCTACGTTCCGGATGCGGGAACCTTCCGCATCGGCGGCAACACGGTGGACATCAGCGGCCCGAAGCACGCGCAGGAGCTCGGCGTCAGCATCATCCACCAGGAATTCAACCTGATGCGCGACCTGACCGTCGCCCAGAACATCTTCCTGGGCCGCGAACCCATGCGGGGTCCGTTCATCAACGACTCGGCGCTCAACCGCCAGGCCCGCGAGCTTTTCGACCGGATCGGCGTGGACCTCAACCCGGTCCAGCAGGTTGCCGAACTGACCGTCGCCAAGCAGCAGATGGTCGAGATCGCCAAGGCGCTGAGCTTCGACGCGAAGCTGCTGATCCTCGACGAGCCGACCGCCGCGCTCAACGACGCCGAGGTCGAAACCCTGCACCGGATCATCCGCCGGTTCATCACCCCGGAAACCGGCGCCATCTACATCTCGCACCGCATGGACGAGCTCAAGGTCATCTCCGACCGCATCACCGTGATCCGCGACGGCGAATACGTGGACACCCTCGACACCGCAGACCACCACCATGCCGCGAAGTCATCTCGCTGATGGTCGGACGCGAAGTCTCCGGAACCGCCCGCCCGGCGACACATCCCCGCGGGCGAGCGAAACCCGGCTGGAGGTGCGCAACCTTTCCACCAAGGAACTGCTGCACGACGTCTCATTCAGCATCGCCAAGGGCGAGATCCTGGGCTTCGCCGGGCTCATGGGCGCCGGCCGCACCGAAGTCGCCCGGGCGATCGTCGGGGCGGACAAGATCAGCTCCGGCACGATCATCCTCAACGGGCAGGCCGTGAGCATCCCGAATCCCGCCCGGGCCGCCCAGCTGCGCATCGGCTACCTCTCCGAGGACCGCAAGCACCTGGGGCTCATGCTGGAAGCCGACGTCGCGCAGAACATCATGCTTTCCTCCCTGAAGGAGATCAGCAAGTTCGGTTTCATCAACGGACGCATGCTCAAGTACATCTCCACGGAACAGGTCGAGCGGTTGCGGATCAAGACGCCGTCGATCCACCAGGAGGCCAAGAACCTCTCCGGCGGCAACCAGCAAAAGATCGTGATCGCCAAGTGGCTGGTCAAGGACTGCGACGTGCTGATCTTCGACGAGCCAACCCGCGGCATCGACGTGGGCGCCAAGGACGAGATCTACCGCCTGCTCAACGAACTTGCCGCCAGCGGCAAGTCGATCATCATGATCTCCTCGGAACTGCCGGAAGTCTTGCGCATGTCGCATCGCATCGCGGTGATGTCGGAGGGCCGGATCACCGGTTTCCTCGACAACGCCGAGGCCACCCAGGAACGAATCATGGAACTTGCCACGCAGAGTGAACGAGGAGTAAAAACAGCATGAGCACCACCACCTCGGTTGAAAACGGCAGCCGCTCGCCGTCGGCCAAGCCGCCCCTGAAACGCAAGGAATCGGACCTCATGGTCCGGGCCCGCGCCAGCATGCAGCAGCTGATGGCCTTCGGCTCAGCTGATCGTCCTGGTCATCCTCTTCGGCGTCATCAACCCGCTGTTCCTGACCCCGTCGAACCTCTCCGACATCCTGCTCTCCACGGTGGTCATCGGATTGCTGGCCCTCGGCGCCACCTTCGTGATCATCACCGGCGGCATCGACCTCTCGGTGGGCACCGGCATGTCGCTGACCTCGGTCATGGTCGGCGTGACGCTGACCTACATGGGCCTTCCGCTCGCCTTCGGCGTGCTCGCCGGCGTCCTGGCCGGCGCCTTGATCGGCCTGATCAACGGCGTGCTCATCTCCTACCTGCGCATCCCGCCGTTCATCGCCACGCTGGCCATGATGATGGTCGCCCAGGGCCTGGCCCTGGTCATCTCCGGCACCAAGCCGATCTACTTCAACGACACCCCCGGATTCAGCCAGCTGGCACTGGGCAAGTCGATTCCCGGGCTGATCATCCCCAACGCGGTCTTCATCTTCTTCATCGCGGCCGTCATCGCCGGCGTCGTGCTGTCCAAGACGCTGATCGGGCGCTACACCTACTCGATCGGCTCCAACGAGCAGGCAACGGCGCTGTCGGGCATCAACGTCACGCCGCTGGAAGATGTGGATCTACACCCTCGCCGGCACCTTCACCGGCCTGGCCGGCGTGGTCATCGCCTCCCGCCTGAACTCGGCGCAGCCGGGCCAGGGCGCGGGCTACGAGCTTCAGGCCATCGCCGCCGTCGTCATCGGCGGCACCTCCCTGCCAGGGCGGCAAGGGCTCGATCGTCGGCACCGTGATCGGCGCGCTGATCATGTCCGTGCTCACCAGCGGCCTGCGCATCATCAACGTCCCGCAGGAATGGCAGTCCGTGGCCATCGGCAGCGTCATCCTGCTCGCCGTGTACCTGGACATGCTGCGCCGCAAGGACAAGAGCGGCGGCTAAAGGCAGCCGCCTGCCCGGCCGCACCAAGGATTTTCACCACCCCGGATCCCGTTGCCCTACCAGCACCATGTCCGGGGCCGAAACACACTCACCATCACCACTCGCAGTACATCCCGCTTTTCCCGTCACGAAATGGAGTACACGTCATGTTCCGCAAGAAGCTCATTGGTCTGGCAGCAGTGTCGATGCTGGCCCTGACCCTGTCCGCCTGTGACACCAGCACCACGCCGGACGCCGGCGCCGCCAGCCAGCAGCGACGGCAAGAAGCCATACATGGCGATCGTTTCCAAGGGCTTCCAGCACCAGTTCTGGCAGTCGGTCAAGGCCGGCGCCGAGCAGGCAGCCACCGAATACGGCGTGGAGATCACCTTCGAAGGCCCGAACACGGAGAAGGACGTGGCGCAGCAGATCGAGATGCTGACCACCGCCATGTCCAAGAGCCCGGCAGCCCTGGGCATCGCCGCGCTCGACTCGCAGGCAGCCACCCCGATCCTGGATGAAGCCAAGGCCAAGAACATCCCGGTGATCGCCTTCGACTCCGGCGTCGATTCGACGATCCCCGTGGCCACCGCCTCGACCGACAACAAGGCGGCAGCGGCCGAGGCCGCCAAGCACATGGCCGAACTCATCGGCGGCAAGGGCGAGATCGCAGTGGTCGCCCACGACCAGACCTCCACCTCCGGCAAGGACCGCCGCGACGGCTTCACCGAGTACATGGCGGCCAACAACCCGGACATCAAGATCGTCACGGTCCAGTACGGCGGCGGCGACCAGCTGGAATCGGCCAACCTGGCCAAGACCATCATCAACGGCAACCCGAACCTCAAGGGCATCTACGGCACCAACGAAGGCTCCGCCATCGGCGTGGTCAAGGCCGTCGAGGAGCTCGGCCTGAAGGGCAAGCTCACGGTCGTCGGCTTCGACTCCGGCAAGGCCCAGATGGACGCCATCCGCTCGGGCCTGATGGCCGGCGCCGTCACCCAGAACCCGGTCGGCATCGGCTACGAGACCGTCAAGGCGGCTGCTGCGGCCATCAAGGGCGAGACCGTCGAGAAGGTCATCGACACCGGCTTCTACTGGTACGACGCCAAGAACATCGACGACGCGAAGATCAAGGCCAACCTCTACGAGTAGGCCCGCAAGGCTGCCGCCCACTGCGGAAGCTGCACGCTAGAAGCAGGGTTGCCTCGGCCATGGCTGGCCGGGGCAACCCGTGTTCAATATGAAAGCCCGGTTTCACCATCTCCGCCCGTCTGGCGGGAGGAGAGGGTGAAACCGGGCTTTCTCGTGCCAAAAAGCGGGGCCCGGGGATCCGCCATGTTGGATCCCCGGGCCCCGGCGAAACCTTGGCGTCAGCCGGCCGTGGACTGCTTGAGCCAGGTCTCCACGCCGGAGACGTGGGCCGTGACAAGCGCCTTGGCCAATTCGGTGTCACCGGAGCGAATCGCCGAAAGGATCGCTTGGTGCTCGTCCAATGTGCGTTGAACCGCGTGGTCCTGGGTCAGTCCGCGCCAGATGCGAGCGCGCACGGTGTTGCTGGAGAGTGCTTCCAAGCAGGGTTCCGAGGTAGGCGTTTCCCGCCGCTTCGGCAATGATCGAGTGGAAAAGCAGGTCATGGGTGACCAGCTCCTGGATATCGGTGTCCGCGGTGACCGCGTGCACGGATTCCTCGAGCCTTGCAAGATGTTCTTCGCTGCGCCGCTGGGCCGCCAAGCCCGCCGCCGAGGGTTCGAGGATCCGCCGGACCTCGAGCAGTTCAAGGATCGATGAATCTTGATGCAGCTCGACAACGAACGACATTGCCTCGGTGAGCAGGTGCGGTTCAAGGCTGGTGACGTAGGTTCCGTCTCCGCGCCGCACATCCAGGACCCGGATGAGTTCCAGCGCCTTGACCGCCTCGCGAAGTGACGAGCGGGAAAGGCCGAGACGCTCCGAAAGTTCTTTTTCCGGGGGGAGCCGGTCTCCGGGCGAAAGCTCTCCGCCAAGAATCATTTCTTTGATGCGCGTGATCGCTGCGTCTGTGACTGCCATGTACCCAGTCTAGACATCGGATGTCTGGACTGGAACCAAGATGACCGTATTGGTCGGCCCGCGGGCTGCTGTTGACAACCCGGAACTTTCCGGGGTCTCTGGCTTCGCCCTCGACCCCGGAGGGCCGTAGTCTAGAGGTATGGAAACTCTGCTTTGGGTCGTCGTTCCGCTGCTCATCCTCGGTCTTGGCTGGCTGTGGCTGACGCGGCTGCGCGCCAAGAACTCGGCCGAGGTTTCAGCCGCGATCACGCCGGAAACGGCCGAGTCCGCAGCCTTGAGGCTCACGGGCGAGGGGCACCGCGCCGTCTACAGATCCCTGGCGCAGGGCGATTTCATGGCAGCGGTGCAGAACTACAAGGCCATGACCGGCGAAGGGTACAAGGCCAGCATCATCGCGGTGCGCAGCCTGGAGCGCTACCCGCAAATTCGCAAGGATCCTGTCGACGGCATGACCATTTCCCAGCAGCTCGAGAACGAACGCCAGGCCGAACTCGCCGCCAATGAAAACGCGGACAAGGGCACGGACGAAACAAGCCCGAGCGTCGCTGCCTCGATCCCTTCGCTCGATGATTCGGCAGCCTCCCCGGTGAGCGAAGTTTCGCCCCAGGAAGCGCTGTCAATTCCCAGCGCCCCCGCGATCGGGGACGACGACGCATGGGTTGTGCCCAGTGATTGGGCGCAGGAATTCGGCAGCGAAGCCGAAAAAACCTCAACGCAGTTCAAGGTTTCCTACCTGGTGGACGGGGAGCCCCAGGAGTTTGCCAGCGAAGACCTGCCGCCGGCCGAATACGACCAGTTCATGTCATTGGTGCGCGACCACGACTTGCCTGGCGCCGCAACGCTGATTGCCAAGCATTCGGGGCTGGACCAGGGCGAAATACTGCGCATGCTTGTTTCCTCGCCGCTGGGCGGCGGGAACTCGTCATCGGCAAACATCGCAGACTTTAGTTTTGAGGGACAGGGACCGGACGGAGCCGTCCACTTCAGTGTCAACGATCTGGCCGAGCCCGAGCGCACCGAGTTCCTTGAGCACCTTCGCATGGGCGAACTTGACGAGGCCACCGTGATTGTCGCCCGTTGCACGGGCCTTCCCGATGAGATGGTTCGAACCTTGCTCAACGCATTCGGCGACGGAGACAAGTAACTTCTCCACGTAGCCCGCCTGACACCTGGAACCGCGTGTTTCCGGCCCATGATTTGGCCGGAAACACGCGGTTTTCTTGTTCTTGGGCCGGCCTTCTTCGGAAGCGCCCCAAGACGCAAAAAAGCCCCCTACCTAAGTAGGGGGCCATTCGGCGGACACGGGGAGATTTGAACTCCCGGTCGAGTTTAACCCCGACACTTCATTAGCAGTGAAGCCCATTCGGCCGCTCTGGCACGTGTCCTTTTGCTGTTTCCAGCTCCCCTAGACTACCTAAAGCGGGCGCTGCTTACAAAACGAGAATCGGCCACGTCGCAAAAACGTTGATTTCCCGCGGATTAATGACGGATCAGGACCCGATATTTCGCCACAGGAACTCGTAACTGGTGGCCAACATGGTGGCCGAAGCGGCATTGTCGGAGGCTCCGGCATGCCCGCCATCGAGGGACTCGTGGTACCTGACGTTCGAAACACCCATGTCCATCATCTTGGCCGCCATTTTCCGTGCCTGGACCGGACCCACGCGGTCATCGCTCGTGGCGCTCCAAATGAGCGAGGCTGGGTATTCGGTTCCGGCGGGCAACGCGTCGTCAAGCCGGTGGTAGGGGGAGAACGTGCGGATGAACTCCCAATCCCCGGGCACGTCGGGGTCCCCGTACTCGGCGATCCACGAATGACCTGCGGCCAACCGGGTGTAACGGCGCATGTCAAGCAGCGGGACGCCGCAGGAAACGGCTCCGAAGAGTTCGGGGTAGCCGGTGATCATGTTGCCCATGAGCAGTCCGCCGTTCGAACGCCCGGTTGCGGCAAGGTGCCTGGGCGAGGTCACTCCGCGGGCCACGAGGTCGCGGGCGACGGCGGCGAAGTCCTCGTAGGCGCGATGGCGGTTTTCGCGAAGTGCGGCACGGTGCCAGCGCGGACCGTATTCCCCGCCGCCGCGGATGTTCGCCACGACGTAGCTGCCGCGGCGCCCGTCGGGGGTGCTGCGGGTCAGCCAGCCCGGCCCCAGCGTGCCCACGTATCCGGGAGTCAGGCTTGCCTGGAACCCGCCGTAGCCGTTCATCAGGACCGGGTTCAGGCCGTCGAGGGGCAAATCCGCCGGGGAAACCTGGAAGTACGGAACGCGTGTCCCGTCATCGGACACCGCAAAATGCTGGGACACCTCGAACTCCGAGGCGTCAAAGCGTGCCGGGGCGGCCTTGACGACCCTCGGCGGCGATGCCGGCGCGGACGCGGAACCGATGGTGCCGCGGGCAAGCGTCGTCGGGGTCAGGAAACCGGTGATGGTGAGCCAGTAGTCGTCCGCGCACTCCGGATCCAGGTCGTCGACGGCCGAGATGCTGAAGCTGTGCAGCGGCGCCCCCGCCTCGAGCGGGCTCAGGGCAAAATCGAGGGAGGGGTCGCAGACCAGGATCTGCGAGGAAACATCCTGCAGGACATTGAGCAGCAGGTAGTTGGCGGTGAAATCGATCGACTGGAGCGAGGTGCTGTCCGTGGGAACGAAGATCTCCCGCAGGGACGCGGTCCCGGCCATGAATTCTTCGAGGTCGGCCAGCAGGAGCGACCCGGGCACGTGGGTTTTGCCGTGGCGGGTCCAGGCGGTTTGCGGGGAGAACAGCACCCAGTTCCGGTGAAGCGACACCCCGACATCCGTGGGCACCTCGATATGGACCCACGAATCCCCGCGGCGCAGGTAGGTCTTGGCGTTGTAGAAGTCGATCACGTCGTGTGCCACGTCGCGTTCGAACCCGGGAGTGGGGTCGTGCGACACGTAGGCGAGCACGTGGGATTCGTCGATGGCGAAAACCTCCGGTGCCTGTTCCAGCTCCTGGGAGCGGGACAGCCTCCGGACGGTGCGGGCGTAGGAGGAGCGCGTCAGCGACCCCTCGCCCACCTCGGTTGCCACGTACAGGGTGTCCTCATCCAGCCACGAAACGTTGGTCTTGGCGACGGGAAGGTCGAAGCCCCCGGGCACGAAGGCGCGGGTGGCAATGTCGAATTCGCGCACCCGGACCTGGTCGCCGCCGTCGGGGGAGAGCTTGATCAGGGCGCGGGCATAGGGGTTGCCCGGTTTCGGGCGCAGCATCTGCGCGCCGGAGAACACCCAGTCGACGTTGTCTTCGGCGGCAAGCGCATCGACATCGAGCAGCACCTCCCACAGCGGGTCCTCGCCCTGGTAGGAATCCCAGGTGGTGCGCTGCCAGAGTCCCTTGGGATGCTCGGCATCGCGCCAGAAGTTGTAGTAGTGCTCGCCGCGCTTGGTCACCATGGGAATGCGGTCGGTGGCATCGAGAACCCGGAGGATGGCGTCCCGGCTCGCCTCGAAGTCCGCGTCAAAGAGTTCGGATTCGGTGCGGGCGTTCTGTGCCAGCACCCACTCCATGGCCCGCGGGGAGTCCAGCCTCGAGCCACTGCATGATGCCATTGTTCGCGATGGGGAAGTCCAGATCTTGATCGAGTGCAAGAAATCTCCGGCGGGGTTGAAGTACGAACACGCATCTCAGCTCTATCGCTATTTCGCCGCGACCAACGCCCGGATCGCCATTTTGACCAACGGCGAGGTCTACCAGTTCTACACGGATCTTGATGCGCCAAACAAGATGGATTCGAAACCGTTCTTGATCTTGGACATGAACGACATCGACGAAACTCTGATCCCAGAGCTTCGGAAGTTGTCTCGAGATACCTTTGACCTCGACTCCATCATTAGCTCCGCGGGGGAGCTGAGGTACATCGGCGAAATCAAGCGAGTGATCGCTGCGAATTTCCAAGAGCCCACACCCGAATGGGTCAAGTTCTTGTCCACCGGCGTCTACGAGGGTCAATTCACCCAGCGAGTACGGGACCAATTTACGGGTTTGGTTGCCAAGGCATCCAAACAATTCCTGAGCGACCAAGTGAACGAACGAATTAAGGCAGCGCTCCTCGAGCCACTGCAGCGGGTCGGCCGGCTCGTCCGCAGCGTCGGTGGGCGCGGACGGGGGAGTCGGCCGCTCCCGGGGGCGTCATGAAGCACCAGTGTCGATGCGTCTGCAGGCGTGGCATCCGGGGTGTTCCGGGGCGAAGAAGAACTCATGGCCAAAGTCTCTCATGCGGGGCGATCGTTGCCGGGTGTGCCCAAGTGACCCGGACACCCGCGGGGGACTAGGCTGAAAACCGTGAGTGAGCAGCAGAATTCCGGACCAGAACCGTACACAATCGCCGTCGTCGGTGCCGGGCCGCGTGGCACCTCGGTGTTGGAGCGGCTTTTGGCCGCCTTGCGGCAGGCCGAAGGCCGCGGCCGGCCGATCCGGCTCCTGGTCTTTGACCAGTTCGAACCCGGTGCCGGACGTGTCTGGTCCACGGCGCAGTCGCGGCTGTTCCTGATGAACACGCCATCGGTTTTCCCCACCGTCGCCCCCGAGCGCACGCACCCGGACGAGCCCGGGCTGAGCTTTGAGCAGTGGCGGGCTTCCGGTGGCGACGGCGCGCTCCTGAGCACGGTCGAGGCACAGGAACTCGCGGAACTGGAACGCGGGTCCTACCCGCCGCGCGCCCTGTACGGGCGCTACCTGCGCCACGTCTTTGAGTCGGTCGCCGCGGCCCTGCGTCACCTGGAACAGGTCGTCGAGGTCCGCTTTGTGCGCTCCGAGGTCCGCAGCCTGGTCCGCGACCGGCGCCCGCTACCTGCTGGCCGCGCAACCCGTGGACGATTCCTACCCGCATCCGCACGCCCAGGGCGCACCCGTGGAATTCACCGCGGACGCCGTGGTGCTGGCGCTCGGGCACGTTCCGGCGCACCTGAACCCCGCCCAGTCGGCGATCTCCGAGGAAGCCGACGAGATGGCCCTGACCTACCAGGGCCCGAACGTGCCAAGCGACGTGCCGTGGGAAAAGATCCCGGCCGGGCAAACCGCGCTCGTCCGCGGACTGGGCCTGAACTTCTTCGACGTGATGGTGGAATTGACCGTGGGCCGCGGCGGCGAGTTCCGTGCGGTCAACGGCGGGCCGGGGCAGGCGCTCGAATACTGGGCCTCCGGATTCGAACCCAAGATCGTGGCGGCCTCGCGCCGCGGCACGCCGTACCGGGCCAAGGCCTGCATCGAGGACTTCATTCCGCCAGTCGGTTCGCCTGGAGTACTTCGACAGCGAGGTGATCGTCCAGCGGATCGCCGAGCAACGGGTCACCAACCCGGAGGCCACCGCCGAGTTCGGGGCCCACGTGTGGCCGCTGCTGCACCGCGACGTGCTGCTGGCCTACTACCGCACCGCCGCCGCCAGGACCCCCGGGCGCTTCACGCTCGACCCCGAGGAATTCCTGCGCCGGCTCGTTTTGGTGCTTGACGCGGAGCACCAGGCCGGGGCCCGGGTGTGGCTGTCGGAGGCCCAGAAGCTGGTGGCCGAGCACGCCCCGGAGCTGGGCTTCCTTGACGTGCCGGGACTCGGGCACCCCTTCGCCGAACGCGGGTTCGGCTCGGCGAAGGAATACCAGAATGCCGTGCTGGAATACCTGGAGGCCGATGCGCTGTCTTCCGCCGGCGGGGAGAAGGACCCGTTGAAGATGGCGATCGGGACGCTGAACGCCGGGCGCATGGAGCTCAAGAACATGATCGCCGAGGGGCTGATCTCCGACGAGTCACGCCTGAACGAGGTCCAGGGCTGGTTCGAGCCCCTGGTGGAGGGGCTCTCCTCCGGGCCGCCGGTGCAGCGCATCGAGGAACTGGCGGCGCTCGCGCGTGCCTCCGTCGTCGAGTTCATCGGACCGGACCCGGAATTCGGGATCGACCCCGCCTCGGCCGCGTTCATCGCCTCTTCCCCGTGGGTCGATGCACCCAGCTACACCGCGCCGGTCCTGGTCGAGGCGATGATGCCCGCCAACAGGGTGCTGCAGACGGCCTCGCCGCTGCTGCGCCAATTGCTCGACGACGGGCTTGCCGCGCCGCTGACCATGCGCAATGCCGCCGGCGAACCCATTCCGGGGCAGGGCCTTGACGTGGTGGGGGAGCCGTACCGACTGGTCGATGCCCACGGGCTGGCGCACCGTGCGGTCTTCGTGCTGGGCCTGCAGCTTTCCTCGGTGCAGTGGGGCACCGCCATCGCCGCGCAGGCGGGGGCGCCGCTCGACGGGGCGGCCCGCACCCTGGGCGACGCCCGGGACATCGCCCACGAGCTGGTGCGGTTGAGCCAGAACCACGCGCTGTAGGACGCAAGCCGCAAGGCCGGGCCGGCGTCGGTCCGGAAACACAAGAGAGGCAGTCCCCTTGATCAGGGAACTGCCTCTCTTTTTGAGCGGATGGTAAGAGATTTGAACTCTTGGTACGGGGTTACCGCACACTGGTTTTCAAGACCAGCTCCTTAGGCCGCTCGGACAACCATCCAGACCAAAAAAGTATACGCCAGCGGAGGCGTGCCCGCGGACCACCTGCGGTTTGAGCGCAGGCGTGTCGAAATGGAGCGCCCGGTTCCGCGCCCGGCGGGTGCGATCATGGGGGAAAGGCGAAACGATCCAAGGAAAGCGGGCGACGATGCGTGCCATTGAATACCAGGGTGCAGGCGGAACCGAAGTCATGGCGGAAACCGAACGCCCGACTCCCGTCCCGGGGGCCGGCGAGGTGCTGGTCAAGGTGGCGGCCTTCGGGCTGAACAGGGCGGATGTGCAGCAGCGGATCGGGGTTTACCCGCCGCCGCCGGGTGCCAGCGACATCCCGGGCCTCGAGGTCTCGGGCATCGTGGAGGCCGTCGGCCCGGAGGCCGACGCATCGCTTGTCGGCAAGCGTGTCTGTGCGCTGCTGGCCGGGGGCGGGTACGCGCAGTATGTCGCGGTGCCCGCGGGCCACGTGCTTGAGCTTCCGGACTCGGTCGACCTGGTGGATGCCGCGGGGTTCATGGAGGTCGCGGCGACGGTCGTCTCCAACCTCTTCCTCGAGGCGAACCTGCGGGAGGGGCAAAACGTGCTGATCCACGGCGGCGCCGGCGGGATCGGCTCGATGGCCATCCAGCTCTGCGCGGCCGCGGGGGCCACGGTGTTTGTCACGGCATCCAGCGAGCAGAAGATCGCCCACTGCCTGGCGCTGGGGGCACACCACGGAATCAACTACCGCGACGAGGACTTCGTCCAGCGCACCGCCGAACTCACCGGCGGGGCCGGCATCGACGTCATCCTGGACGTGGTGGGCGCCAAGTACCTGGCCGCGAACGTGCGGGCGCTCGCCGTGGACGGGACCCTGGTGGTCATCGGGCTGATCGGCGGGGCCAAGGCGGAGCTGAACCTGGGTGCGCTGATGGCCAAGCGGGCCCGCATCATCGGCACCACGTTGCGCGCCAGGCCGACGGAACAGAAGACCCGGATCGTGGACGAGGTGCGCCGGCGGGTGCTGCCGTTGCTCGAATCGGGGCGGCTGGACCTGGCGATCGACCGCCGCTTTACGTTCGATGACGTCCGTTCGGCGCACGAATACTTCGATTCGGGGAATCACACCGGAAAAATCGTCGTCAGGGCCTGACCGCGATTTCCCCAAGGGCTACGGTGGGGGTGGGTGCAGGGTGTCTTGCAACACAGGGGACAAATCCTGCGCCCACAACTCGCGCCCCACCCATCTGTACCCCGTGAGAGGAAAACATGAGTCAGCATCGCAGCACGGCGCCGGATTTGCCTCCGGCAGGTGTAGCCCCGGAAACGATCGAGGCGGAAGAAAGGAAATGGACGCCGACCAAGATCGCGATCTGGGTTGCCATCGCACTGCTGGGCGGCGTCGCCTGGTCGGTGCTGGCGTTCTCGCGCGGCGAGACCATCAACGCCATCTGGTTCGTCTTCGCGGCCGTCTGCACCTACCTGATTGCCTACCGCTTCTACGCCAAGCTCATTGAGCGCAAGATCGCCAAGCCCAACGACTTCCGGGCAACCCCGGCCGAGTACAACAACAACGGCAAGGACTTCATGCCGACCGACCGCCGGGTGCTCTTCGGGCACCACTTCGCGGCGATCGCCGGCGCCGGCCCGCTGGTCGGCCCGATCCTCGCCGCCCAGATGGGTTACCTTCCGGGCACCATCTGGATCATCATCGGCGTGGTCCTGGCCGGCGCGGTCCAGGACTACCTGGTCATGTTCTTCTCCATGCGCCGCGGCGGGCGTTCGCTGGGCCAGATGGCCCGCGAGGAGCTCGGCGTCATCGGCGGCACCGCCGCGCTGATCGCGACCCTGGCCATCATGGTCATCATCGTGGCGATCCTGGCCCTCGTGGTGGTCAATGCGCTGGGCGAATCCGCCTGGGGCGTGTACTCGGTGGGCCTGACCATCCCGATCGCCCTGTTCATGGGCGTCTACCTGCGCTTCATCCGCCCGGGCAAGGTCATGGAAATCTCCGTGATCGGCTTTGCGTTGCTGATGTTCGCGATCATATCCGGCCGCTGGGTTGCCGAATCGGCGTGGGGCTCCGAATTCTTCCACCTGGACCGCACCACCCTGGCGTGGTTCATCATCGTCTACGGCTTCATCGCCGCGGTGCTTCCGGTGTGGCTGCTGCTGGCCCCGCGCGACTACCTCTCCACCTTCATGAAGATCGGCGTGATCGGCCTGCTGGCCGTCGCCATCATCGTGGTTCGCCCGGAAATCTCCGTCCCGGCGATCTCCGAGTTCGCGAACACCGACAAGGGCCCCGTGGTTGCCGGGCACCTGTTCCCGTTCCTCTTTGTCACGATCGCCTGCGGCGCCCTGTCCGGCTTCCACGCGCTGATCGCCTCCGGCACCACCCCGAAGCTGGTCGAAAAGGAACGCCAGACCCGCTTCCTGGGCTACGGCGGCATGCTCATGGAATCCTTCGTGGCGATCATGGCCCTGGTTGCGGCGATCTCCATTGACCGCGGCATCTACTTTGCGATGAACTCCTCGTCCGCGGCAACCGGCGGAACCGTCGAGGGCGCCGTGGCGTTCGTGAACTCGCTCGGTTTGACCGGCGTGAACCTGACCCCGAGCATGCTGACCGACCTGGCGGCGGGCGTGGGCGAGGAAAGCGTCGTCTCGCGCACCGGCGGCGCCCCGACCCTGGCCGTGGGCATCGCACACATCATGCAGCAGTGGTTCGGCGGGGCCTCGATGATGGGCTTCTGGTACCACTTCGCCATCATGTTCGAGGCGCTGTTCATCCTCACCGCCGTGGACGCCGGCACCCGCGTGGCCCGCTTCATGCTGCAGGACACCATCGGAAACGTCTTCCCGAGGTTCAAGGACACCTCGTGGCGTCCGGGCGCGTGGACGTGTACAGCGATCATGGTCGCCGGCTGGGGGTACATCCTGATCCTGGGCGTCACCGACCCGCTGGGCGGCATCAACACCTTCTTCCCGCTCTTCGGCATCTCCAACCAGCTGCTGGCGGCCATCGCCCTGGCGGTAGTCATGACGATCGTGGCCAAGCGCGGCAACTTCAAGTACCTGTGGATCGTGGTGCTGCCGATGGCGTTCGCCACCGTCGTCACGGTGTACGCGTCGATCCTGAAGATCTTCTCCCCGGTCCCGGCCGTGGGCTACTTCGCACAGCACAACGCGTTCAAGGGCGCACTGGAACGCGGGGAAACCAGCTTCGGGTCCGCCAAGAACGTCGAGGCCATGGAGGCGGTGGTGCGCAACACCGGCGTCCAGGGCTGGCTCTCGGTGATCTTCCTGGTGCTTTCGCTGATCGTGATCGTCGCGGCCATCATCGCCACCATCAAGGCATACCCCAACGGCGGCGGCGCCAACACCGAGGATCCGGAAGTTCCCTCGAAGTTCTACGCACCGAGCGGCATCGTCACCTCGCCGGCCGAAAAGGAACTCGAGGCCGCATGGAAGCTGGTTCCGGCCGAGCACCAGGTCATCCGGGGCGGTCACTGACCATGGGCCACGGGCAGGAAGCGGCTCCGGGAGCACAACGCTCGGCGGTGGCGCGGGCATGTTCGGCGACGTGGCAGGGTGCCCGGTCATTCGTGCGCTACTTCGAAGGTGTGCTGGGTGCCGACAAGTACCGCGTGTACCTCGAACACCAGGCGCGCACCCATCCCGGCGCGCAGCCCATGAGTGAACGCGAGTTCTGGCGCGACTACACCGACTGGCAGGAAAGGAACCCGCAGGGACGCTGCTGCTAGGCACAATGCGCATCGGGAAATGGCGGGCCGCCGAACCACGTTCGGAAGCCCGCCATTTCGCTGTCTGGAAGGGGCGCCCGGCCGGTCGCCGGTTCCCAAAACCCTCGGAATTCTCCCTCCCCGCGCTAGGCCGCCCGTGGCAAGATGGTGCCATGACCGAGCAAAGCGCGCAGATCCCGGAAGACCAGCAGGCAACAAACCCGCCATCGCCGAGCGCCACTCCATGGCCGTCGGTGCCCGGTTTCGCCGCGGGGCAACACAATGTTCCGCAGGAGGTCAGGCCAACGCCCATGGGCCGCGGCCCGGTGGGCGGCCCCGCACCGGGACGCCCGGCCGGTTCCCGCAGCGGAGCCGGAACGCGACGGCCAGCAGATCATGGGTGTGGGCGAACCCGCGAAGCTCATGCGCATCGGCGGCATGATCAAGCAGCTTTTGGACGAGGTCCGTTCCGCGCCCCTGGACGAGCAGGCCCGCGCCCGGATGGCGGACATCCACGAGCGATCCGTGCATGAACTTGAAACGGGGCTGTCCCCGGAACTGGCCGCCGAACTGCACCGGATCCGGTTGCCCTTCGGGGAGGGCGAAACACCCACCACCGCGGAGCTGCGCGTGGCCCAGGCCCAGTTGGTGGGCTGGCTCGAGGGGGTCTTCCACGGGCTGCAGGCCGCCATGGCGGCCCAGCAGCTTGCCAACCAGCAGCTGGCCCAGCGCATGGCCCTGCGCCAGCTGCCCCCGGGCACCCAGGTTGCCCCGGGCATCATCATCAACGAGCAGGGCGAACCCGAGCGCATGGGCCCCGCCGGCCCGCGCAGGACGGAAGGCCCCGCGGAGTCCGGGGGCAAGGAGCGCCCGGAGGGAAACAGCGGGTACGGCCAATACCTCTAGACTGGTATTCCAGACGAATGCGGCCCGCGAGCCGCCAAGGCGCACGGCCTTGAAACCAGCAGAGGCAAGGGTACAAACGCAGATGGGGCTGTTCTCCACCGCGCGCAATGCGCGCCGTGACGCCAAGGAACTCGGCGACGGAGTGTGGCGACGCGCCTACGACCGCTTCGGGCGCTCGCTGGACCGGGTGCACCAGGTCCTCGAGGGCATTGAGGACGACGACCTGCACAACGCGTTGATCCTGATCGCCAACCACCTGGCGGAGCTGCAATCCAGGGTCCGCGTGATCTGCGTCGAGGCCCAGGCCAAGAACCCCAGCACCGGCGAGAACGTTCCGCACGAGCTCTATGCCGTGCACCGCATGCTGTCCAAGGCCGCCAACGACCTGGCAACCACCGCACAGGTTGCCGCGATGTCGCGCCTGGACGGCGAACGCTGGGGCTATGCCTCGGCCGGACTGGAAAACGTCGCCATGCGCGCCGACCTGGTTGCCGAGGGGATCAGCGCGGCCGAGGCCGAAATGGCCAAGCACCGCTAGACGTTTCGCACTGTGCGCGAACTGGGCGGCAATGTACCGTTCTTGATGCCCGCGAACTTCACGATTTCCCCGGTGAGGTCGCCGCAGGTGCCGGTTTTCCCATGTTCCAACGGAACCTTGAAACGGTTGCTTAACATTTCGCCCAGCGCTGATCAGCGCGCGCAGCTGCCCTCGCTCACAACGCGCGGTGGCAGGATGAGAACATGACGAACCTTGTTTCCCCCGAACTCACATTCCACGACGGCAACACCATCCCGCAGCTTGGCTACGGCGTGTGGAAGGTCGAAGACACCGTCGCCACCGACGTGGTCCAGCAGGCCTTCGACGCCGGCTACCGCCACATCGACACCGCCAAGATCTACGGAAACGAAGAGGGCGTCGGCCGCGCACTTGCCGCCACCGACGTTCCGCGCGAAGACATGTTCATCACCACCAAGGTCTGGAACGCCGACCAGGGCTTCGAAGAAACCCTCGCGGCCTTCGACGCCTCCATGGAACGCCTGGGCCTGGAATACCTCGACCTGTACCTGATCCACTGGCTGCAGCCGAAGCAGGGCAAGTACGTGGACACCTGGCGTGCACTGATCGAACTGCAGAAGTCCGGTCGCGTGAAGTCGATCGGCGTTTGCAACTTCACCATCGAGGCGCTCGCCGAACTCGAGGAAGCCACCGGCGTGCTTCCGGTCATCAACCAGGTCGAAACCCACCCGTACTTCCCGCAGACCGCATTGCGCGAATTCGAGGCCTCCAAGGGCATCAAGCACCAGTCGTGGTCGCCGCTGGGCCAGGGCAGCGAACTGCTGAGCGACCCGGTGTTGGTTGCCATCGCCGAAAAGCACCAGGCAACACCTGCCCAGGTCGTCATCGCCTGGCACCTGGAGCTGGGCAACGTCGTGATCCCGAAGTCGGTCACGCCGTCGCGCATCGTCGAGAACTTCGAAGGCCTTGCCGTCCGCTTGGACGCCGAGGACATCGCGGCGATCAACGCCTTGGACAAGGGCCTCGAAGGCCGCATCAGCGCCGACCCGGCCGTCAGCGACTTCGCCTAAATTCCGGTTTTCTCCCGCTGCAAGCCGGGGAGGAAAGCAACTTGCCGTGGGGATCCGTTCAAATCGGGTCCCCACGGCAATTTAACGCCCGTGCGTGTGGCGGGCTAGCCAAGGATTGACCAGGGCTGCACGGTGCGGTCATCGTCGGACAAAAGACTGCCGGCCCAATCGTCGCGCAGTTCCCCGCGCAGTGCGGCGCCCAAGCGGGCGGTTCCCTCGAAATGGAAGCCCAGCTTCTGGGCGACGCGCGCCGAGCCGAAGTTCCCCGCGTAGGCGTTCCAGCCGATGCGGGCCAGTCCCAAGCCTTCCGGTGCCGGTGCAAGGGCAAAATCCAGTACCGCGGTGCATGCTTCGGTCAGCAAGCCCTGGCCGCGGAATGCCGGGTCCATCCAGAAGCCCAGGTCGGCGGATCCGTTGCCTACCCGGTACAGGCCCACAACCCCGGCCAGGGTGCCGGCGGATCGGATGGTCCACGTGTACTCGGTGCCTTCGTCCCACGTCTTGTCGGTGTGCGTGGTTGCGTACTCGATCGCGTGTTCGCGCAGATAGGGAACCGGAATCGGCACCCAGTTCTGCGTTTCGGGATCCTGGCATGCGGCGAAGACTGCGTCAACGTCATCGGCTGCGGGCGGGACGAGTTCAAGATTCTCGGATCTGCAGCGAAAGTTTTTCCATGGAAAAAGCCTATCGGCTCAACACAGTGAAGAACCCGCGCTGCCACGCCCACGCCTTGGTGGCGCTTGCATTGAGGTCGGTGTCCCAGGGAGTGTAGAGGCGGAAGCCACGCTTGCCGGGTTTCTTGTCGGTAGCCAAAACGCCGGACTTGGCCAATTCCTGGGCGGGAAACTTGAAGAATCCATAGCCGTGTTTGGTCTCGGCGGCGATCCAGAACTCGTCCACGCCGTCGTCCGCGGTGTAGGGCCTGGTAATGCCCTCCGCGTCGCGCTGCCACAGGGTGACAAACAACCCCGCCTTGGTGGGCGTGACCTTCGCGGAACGGAACACCACGTGGATATCGGTCCCGATCGCGTCGGTGAGCACAAAGCCGCAACCTGAATAGGCGCGGGCCTCCGGATTCGGATCGGGGAAGTACCCGGTGACGCCCTGTCCTGCCGGCAACGGTGCGTGGCCAAGGATTCTGGCCAGTTCGGGCGGGACATGCGGTGCAGGCGGCGTTTGAAGCGGCAACGGAGGTTCCTGCTTCCCTGTTCCGCCCGGCGGCTACACCCTCGGGCAAGTTTCGATGTCGGCGTTAAATGAAAAACCCCCGGAAAACCGGGGGTAAATCAGAGCCTCCTGCCAGAATCGAACTGGCGACCTTTTCATTACGAGTGAAACGCTCTACCAACTGAGCTAAGGAGGCACCGTGGCGTATTAGCGCCACAAGTGACTACTTTATAGGAGCGCATCGGCAGCGGTCAAAACGACGTGCCGACACGTTCCAAAGACTTCGGTCGCGCGGGTCTAGCAGGTGAGCCCGTCGGCGGGAACCTTGCCGTCAATCAAGTACGATTCCACCGCGTCGGAGATGCATTTGTTCGAGCGGCCGTAGGCGGTGTGGCCGTGTCCCTTGAAGGTCACCAGGACGGCGGAATCGAGCTGTGCCGCCAATCCCTCTGCCCACTTGTAGGGTGTGGCGGGGTCCCCGGTGGTGCCGATAACGACGATCGGTGCAGCGCCCGCCGCCTTGATCACGCCGGGCTTCCCCTTCGGCGGGTACTTCCAGTCCTGGCACCCCACGGCCCCGAAGCGCCAGGTACTTGCCGATGGTCGGCGCGGCGGCGATCAAGCGCCTTTTCGTCGGCCCGCATCACGCCGATATCGGAGTTCATGGGGTAGTCCAGGCAGTTGATGGCAGTGAACGCGGCATTACTGTTCCCGGTGTAGCTGCCGTCAGGTTCGCGGCCGGCCGTGATGTCGGCGAAGAACTGGATGTCGTCAACGTTCCCGGCAATCGACATTGCGCAGCGCCTCGGTCAGCGCCGGCCACAGGGAATTGGCGTAGAGCGGGACAATGAATCCATTGACAAAGTCGATGATCGGCACTTTCCGGCCATCGGTGGCCAGCATCGGGGTGCGCTCGACTCCGGCGAACAGGTCGCGGAGTTGTGTCAACGCCTCCTCGAGGTTGCCGGTGAACGGGCAATCCGGGGACTCGAGGCAATTCTGCATGTAGGCCCGGATTTCGTTTTCGAATCCGATGGCCTGGCCCATGGTGATTTCTTCGTTGGTCAGCGATGGATCCAACGCGCCGTCAAGCACCAGACGGCCGACGTTTTGCGGGAAAAGCTCCGCATAGTGGGCGCCGAGGGAGGTGCCGTAGGAGTAGCCAAGGTAGTTCAGCTGCTTGTCACCGAGCAGGGCCCGCATGACGTCCATGTCCCGTGCCGCGGAATTGGTGTCCACAAAGCCAAGGGACGGGCCGGTGCGTTCGGCGCACAGTGCCGCGTAGTGGGCGCTGGACTTTGCGCATGATGGCCAAGGCCCTCGTCGGTGCTGGTGTCGAATTGCTCCTGGCGGCTGGCATCCTGTTCGTTGCGGCGTCTCGCACTTGACGGGGGTCGAGGAGCCCACGCCGCGCGGGTCGAAACCAATGATGTCGAAGCTGCGCTGCAGATCCTGCCCGAACAGGGTGGGGATCGAATCCCTGACAATTTCAAGGCCCGATCCGCCGGGTCCGCCGGGGTTGACCAGCAGCGACCCCTGGGCGTTCTTGCCCGCGCGCCTGTTGAGGGCAAGGGTCATGGTTTCGCCGTTTGGCTTGGAGTAGTCCATGGGCACGGTGATTTCCGTGCACTCGAGGACCTCGCCGCAAGTGGTCCATTCCGGCTTCTGGTTGTAGAACTTCTCAAGGCCGGCAGGGACCGCGCCTGTTCCGGGTGCCGGGTCGATGGGTGGCGGAGGCCGTCGAGCTTTGCACGGCCGCGGTGGGATCCGCCGTGGTGGTGGCTGGACCGCACGCAGTCAGCAGCAGGGCCACGGCGCCCAACGCTGCAATCACGGACACTGGGCGTCTGAAGGCTCTCATGCTGGCTCCTAAGGCTGGTGGGGAGGAATATTCGGTTATTTGCTGGGCCGCAGGGCGACCATCATGGCCTCGACGGCCAAAAGCGGTGCAACGTTTGCACCGATGCGGGTACGGGCCTCGGCGATGGCATCGATCTTGGCCACCGTCGCTTCGGGTCGTGACGCAGCGGCGTAGGACCGCAGGTCATCGGCCAGGTAGTCGTTGACAAGTTCGGTGCCGGAGTTCAGCTGCAGCATCAGGACGTCGCGGAAAAACGTGGTCAGGTCGATCAGCGAGCGATCCAGCGCATCGTGCGTGGAACGGCGGGCCCGGCGCTTGGCGTTTTCTTCCAGCGCCTTGAACTGGCTGCGCTGCTGGGGCGGAACCGGGGCGTCGGCATCCAGCCCGAGGGCCGTGCGCAGCGCGGTGGCCTCGGCCTCGGCGCGTTCGGTCGCGGCGGCGGTGGCCTCGGCAGTGGAAAGGTCCACCAGCTCGGCGGCTGCCATCACCGCATCGGCGACCCCGCGGACGCGCAGCGGCATGCGCACGGTGCGGTCCCGGCGACGCCGGGCGTCCTCGTCGCGGGCAAGACGCCTGGCAATGCCGATGTGCGACTGGGAGATGCGGGCGGCGAAGTCGGCCTGGGCCTCCGAAAGCCCGTCGCGGCGGACCAGCAGTTCGGCAACGGCGGCCCGGGTGGGCACCGAAAGCGACACCGAACGGCAGCGCGAACGGATCGTCACCAGCACGTCGGCGGGGGACGGGGCGCACAGGATCCAGATGGTGTGCGGGGGAGGCTCCTCGATGGACTTGAGCAGCACGTTGGTGGTGCGCTCGGTCATCCGGTCGGCGTCCTCGACGATGATCACGCGCCACGGGGCGGTGGACGGACGGTCCTGGGCCTTGGTGATCAGCTCGCGGACGTCTTCGATCTGGTAGTTGACCTTCTCGGTGGCGATCAGCGCGACATCGGGGTGGGTGCCGGCCAGCACCGTCACGCAGGCCTTGCACTGTCCGCAGCCGCGGTTTGCCGCATCGGGGACCGTGCATTGCAGGGCGGCGGCGAAGGCCCGCGCGGCATTCGAGCGCCCGGAACCGGGTGGGCCGGTGAACAGCCAGGCGTGCGACGGGCTGCCCTCGGCCACGGCGCGGGAAAGCGCGGTGATGGTTTTCCCCTGGCCCGGCAGGTCGTCCCAGACACTCACGACCGGTACCCGGAGGCTTCCGGAAGGGCGGCGACGGCGCTGCTGATGGCGGCGGCAAGTTCGTCGACGCTCTTTGTCGCATCGAGCACCACGTAGCGCTGCGGGTCGCGGCCGGCAAAGTGGAGGAACGCCTCGCGGATGCGGGCATGGAACTCGTCCGGTTCCGATTCCAGCCGGTCCTCGGCCACGGGTGCCCCGTCGACTCCGGTGGTGCGGCGCGAACGGCCCGCCGCGGGGGCGACGTCCAGCAGCACCGTCAGATCGGGGCCAAGCCCGCCGGTGGCGAATTCGTTGATGGAACGCACCGCGTCCTCGCCCAGGGCGCGGCCGATGCCCTGGTAGGCCAGGGAAGAGTCGATGAACCTGTCGCAGACCACCATGGTGCCGGCGGCCAGCGCCGGGCGGATCACCTGTTCGACGTGGGCGGCGCGTGCGGCCGCATACATCAGGGCCTCGGTGCGCGCGTCGACGGTGCCCTGCCCGTGGTCCAGCACCAGGGAACGGAGCTTTTCGCCGATCTGGGTGCCACCGGGTTCGCGGGTTTGCAGGACGGCGTGGCCGTTTTTGCGCAGCTCGGCGCTCAGCAGGGCCGCCTGCGTCGATTTCCCGGCGCCGTCCCCGCCTTCGAAGACGATGAAGCGGCCTGCTGATCTAGGATTCTGCTGCGTCGAACTCACCGTCCTAGCCTATCTCTATTGGGGTGGGACGGTGAGTCGTCCGGACGGGCAGTTGGGCCGTTGGTTCCCAAGCCGGCCGGGCCGGATGGCGCCGCTGCCGGGGTTGTCACAGCGCAGCGGCGTTTCGTCATCGAGCTGGGGGCGCGGGCCGGGCCCGGAGTAACCTGAAAAACATGACTGCCAGTGACAAGACTTCCTGGGCCCCGGACACCATCGTGGTGGCAGCCGGACGCCCGCCGCACGAAACCGACCAGCCGGTGAACCCGCCCATCGTGCTTTCCTCGACGTTCTACTCGCTGGGGGAATCCGGCGCGGGGGAGAAGGTCTACGGACGGTTCACCAACCCGACGTGGGACCCGCTGGAAGCGACGATCGCACAGCTCGAGGACTGCGAACTGCCGGCCCTGGCCTACGCCTCGGGCATGGCCGCGGTCGCCGCGGGCCTCTCGCTGCTTCCCGCCGGGGGAACGATCGTGATTCCGCGCCACGCCTACAACGGGTCGCTGGCCCTGGTCGCGGAGCTGGAAAAGACACTGGGCCTGACGGTGCGCCGCGTGGAGCTGGCCGACACCGAGGCGACGATCGCCGCGTTCGACGGGGCGGACATGGCCTGGCTTGAATCGCCGACCAACCCGATGCTGGAGGTCGCGGACCTTCCGGAGCTGCTGAAGGCGGCGCGCGCCATGGGCGTGCTCACCGTCGTGGACAACACCTTCTCCACCCCGCTGCTCCAGCGCCCGCTGCAGCTCGGCGCCGACGTCGTGGTGCATTCGGCCACCAAGTACATGGGCGGGCACTCGGACGTGGTGCTCGGTGCCGTGGTGACCCGCGACCCCGAACTGCACGCCAGGCTGCACGGGATGCGCACCCTGCACGGCGCGATCCCCGGACCGTTCGAGGCCTGGCTGACGCTGCGCGGCATCCGGACCATGGCCCTGCGCCTGGAAAAGGCCGAGGCAAACGCCCGCGAGCTTGCCGCCAGGCTCAGCGGGCACCCCGCGATCTCCCGGGTCCGCTACCCGGGCCTGCCCGGGGACCCGGGCCACGCCCGCGCCGCGGCGCAGATGGACGGGTTCGGTTCCATCCTGTGCATCGAGCTGGAAGACGGCGCCGCCGCGGCCGACGCGATGCTGGCGAAGCTGCGCCTGTGGACCCCTGCCACGAGCCTGGGCGGGGTCGAGTCGCTGGCCGAGCGCCGCCGCCGCCATGCCGGCGAGCCGGAGTCGGTGCCGGAAAACCTGGTGCGGCTGAGCGTCGGAATCGAAAACGTCGAGGACCTCTACCGGGACCTGGACCAGGCGCTTGGCGCGTTCCTGACCCCGAAACGCGGAACTCGGCGGGCAACATTGCGGCACCCGCGGGGTCGATGCGGCTAAGCTGAAACCATGTTTTTGCCCTAGCGTTTGAGTTCTACCTGATGAAAGCGCTCAGCATCGTTGCGGCCGTCATTGCGATCATGGCCCTGGTCGATGCCGTGCGCCGTCCCGCCGCGAACTTCGTGCGCGAGGGCAAGCGGACCAAGCCGTTCTGGATGGCGATGACCGGCGCCGCGGTGCTGGTGTGCGGCCTGACGGCGCTTTCCGCCAGCGGCGGTGGCGGAGTCTTCCAGCTCATCGGCGCCTGCATCGCCTGCGTGTACATGGCGGACGTGAAGCCCGCGGTGTCGGGCAAGGGCGGCTACTACCCGTACTAGACGGGCAGGTCTGCCCGCAAGGCACAAGAATTCGGTCGCGGCGGCGGCATCCCGTTCACGGGGTGTTGCTGCCGCGATTTTTTGCGTTGATGGGTGCCGGCTGGCTGCCTGTTGGCTGCCGGCCGGACTCAGGCGACGTGGGCGAGTGCGCCGGTGCGCGGGGCCACGGCTTCCCAGCGGACGGTCATTTCGCCCAGGCGCCAGCGCGCCGCCGAATCGCAGATGGGCCAGCCGGTTGCGCGCAGCGTACGGCACATTGCCACGAACCGCTGCTTGTTGCCGAACGACGCCAGGGGAGCCGCGGCCAGCCAGGCCGCATCCGCGGCCCGCAGGAAGTCATGGATCCGCTCGCCCTCGATGTTGCGGTGGATCAGCGCCTTCGGCAGCCGTTCCGCGACATCCGAGGGAAGCGTGAAGGCCCCGAAGCGCAGGGAAATGCTCAGGGATTGCGGTCCCTCCCTGGTGACGGCGACCCAGGAACTGCGCCGGCCGATCTCGTCGCAGGTGCCCTCGATGAGCACCCCGTTCTCGGTGAGCCTGGAACACATGGTGTCCCAGATGCCCGCAACGTCGGCCTCGTCGTATTGGCGCAGGACGTTGAAGGCGCGAATGACGGTGACGGGGGAGGACACGGGGATCTCGAACCCGCCCAGACGGAATTCAAGGCCATCGATGTCAAGGGCGGTGCCGCGTGCCACGCGCTCGGGTTCGATTTCGATGCCGAACACCCTGGCCTGCGGGGAAACCGCGCGCACCCGTTCAAAGAACTCGACGGCGGTGGCGGGCGATGCGCCGTATCCAAGATCGACGGCAATGGGCGGGGCGCCGGTGACGGCCGGGCGCAGGCGCCAGCCCTGGGGACCCGTCATCCAGCGGTCGACCCGGCGCATCCGGTTGGGGTTTGTGGTGCCACGGGTGGCATGGCCCAAGGGGCGACCGGTTCGCGACCGTCCGCCGAGCCGAGTCGCTTTCTGAACCATTGATTTAATCCTAAAGTGTCCGACACCGCGACGCCTAGGAGTCACGAAACAAAGTAAGGCACTTCACCCTCGATAGAATGGGGTCCATGACTTACACCCTGATCCTGCTTCGCCACGGGCAAAGCGAGTGGAACGAGAAGAACCTGTTCACCGGTTGGTACGACGTCACGCTCACCGAGCAGGGCCGTGCCGAAGCCACCCGCGGCGGCGAGCTGCTCACCGAGGCCGGCCTGGCCCCGTCGGTGCTGCACACCTCGCTGCTGAAGCGGGCCATCATCACCGCCAACCTGGCGCTTGAGTCCGCGGACCTGAGCTGGATCCCGGTCAAGCGCAGCTGGCGCCTGAACGAACGCCACTACGGCGCGCTGCAGGGCAAGGACAAGGCGCAGACCTTGGCCGAATACGGCGAAGAGCAGTTCATGGAATGGCGCCGCAGCTACGACACCCCGCCGCCGCCGCTGGCCGACGACTCGGAGTTCAGCCAGATCAACGATCCGCGCTACGCGGACCTGGGTGACGACGCCCCGCGCACCGAGTGCCTCAAGGACGTCCTCGTGCGCATGCTTCCGTACTGGGAAGACGAGATCAAGCCGGACCTGGCCTCGGGCAAGACCGTTCTGGTCACCGCGCACGGCAACTCGCTGCGCGCACTGGTCAAGCACCTGGACGGCATCAGCGACGAGGACATCGCCGGGCTGAACATCCCGACCGGCATCCCGCTGGTGTACGAACTGAACGAGGACTTCACCCCGGTCACCCCGGGCGGCAAGTACCTTGACGCTGCCGCTGCCGCGGACGCCATCAAGGCCGTTGCAAACCAGGGCCGCCACTAAGGTCCACGTTTTCCCCGCCGTTGCGGGGAGCCGATGGGCTTGTTTTCTTTCCCGCACGGGAAGGAAACAAGCCCATCGGTATGTTTAATCAAGGCGCGGCGCGGCACATGGAATATTTTTATTACAGGTGCAATGATGGGTTCATGCCGGAGAACCGCCACCACCCAAGGAGAACCCGATGAGACCCCTGCAGTTGCTTGCCTCGGGAGCCGGGGCAAACCCCCTGCTTCCCAACGGATAGGAAATCGCCGCGACAATTCTTCGGCTTCCTGTTCGTCATTGCGCTCGTGGCGGTCCCGCTGTTGCTCATCGTCAAGCTGGCACGCGGCTCCAAGGCGCGAACGGCCGCCGGCAGCGACAAGGCGCAATTGCAGGACGAGATCGCCCGGCGCACCGAATCCATCGAACGCCGACTGGGCAACATCGAGCGCACCCTTCAGGAGGTGGCCGAGTAATGTTTCAGACCTGGTACCTCGTGATGTTTTTGGTTTTCCTTGCCGTTGTCGGGCTGATTGCCGGCGCCGTCCTGCTCATCAAGGGACTCCGAAGCCGACCGCAAATCGCCGGCGATGCCCTGCACCGGGACCGCGAGCATCTGGCAGCGGCTCGAGGCCATCGACCAGCGCCTGGAGCGCCTCGAAAAAACGCTGCACGACCTGCCGTCCTGACCATGCCAGAGGAACAACCCGCGGTTCCGCTGGCGGTGCGCCTTGCCGCGCTCGGCAGCGAACCGCGGTTGAGGATCCTGGCCGAACTCTCCGAGGGTCCGCTGCACGTATCGGAACTGGCCAGGCGCGTGTCGATGAGCAGGCAATTGCTGTATCTGCATCTGGCAAAGCTGGAGCAGGCAGGGTTCGTATCGGGTGTCGCGGACGTGGCGGAAGACGGAAAGGTGCTGAAGCTCTTCGAGCTGAACGACTTCGCGCTGAGTCGTCGACATCGCCCGGATTGTCGGCGAATACCCGCAGACCCCACGGTGGGGATGCCGGCCCGAGACGCCTCCGAATGCCGGAGCGGCGGTGGCCGATTGACCGCAACCGGACTTAATTTGTTAACGCAAAGAGATAAATCGGGTGCAAGAGGGTGCACGCACTGGTTGATGCGGTACTGTGCTGTCTCGACGTACCCCTGAATCACGTAAGGATCGCAATTCGTGGCAACTGACTATGATGAAGTCCGTCCGGACGTAGCCGAGGCCCGCAAGGCCTCCCTCGACGCGGTAAAGTCCGCCAACGCCCCGGACGCCCGCAGCGTGGGATTGGATCTGGACGAGGCCGACACCTCCGACGGCGTTGAACTGCCGGGTGGCGATCTGTCCAACGAGGAACTGACGGTCACCGTCGTTCCGCAAAAGGAAGACGAGTTCCTCTGTGGATCGTGCTTCCTGATTCGCCACCGCTCGCAGCTTGCCCGCGAAGCCAACGGCGTTGGCTACTGCCTCGAGTGCGAGGGCTAGCACCGGGCCTTTGGACCTACCGACAAACAAATACCGCTGGCCTTGCAATGGCCGGGGCAAAGCCCCGAGCGCAAGCAAGACCAGCGGTTTGCTGTCTTAAGCGGACAACCGGATGACTAGAAGGCCTCGCTTACCGGCTCCCATTCGCCGGTGACGAGGTAGGAAACCTTGCGGGCAACCGACACGCCGTGGTCGCCGAAGCGTTCCAGGTACCGGCTGGTCAGCGTGACGTCGGCGGTCGTTGGCGCCGACTCGTTCCAATCGGCACCGGCCACGACCTTGAAGATCGATGCGTGCAACTTGTTGATCTTGGCGTTGAGCTCAATGATTTCGCGGGCGATGGTCAGGTCGCGGGTGTCCAGCAACGTTCCCAGCTTCCGCGCAATGGCGATGTCGAGCTCCGCCATTTCGGTGAAGATGGGTGCCACCGATGCCGGAACGACCGGCTGCGGGAAACGCAGGCGGGCCAGCTGGGCGACGTGTCGGGCCAAGTCGCCCATGCGCTCAAGGGAAGCGCTCATGCGCAGTGAGCCCACGATCATGCGCAGGTCCGATGCGACCGGACCTTGGAGGGCCAGTACGTCGATGGCCCGCTCGTCGAGCTGGGTCTGCAGAAAATCGATCTTCGCGTCCTCGGCGATGACTTCCTGGGCCAATTCGATGTCCGCATTGCGGAAGGACTCGAAAGCCCGTTCCATGGCCGAGGCCACTAGCTGCGACATCTGAATGAGCTCTTCACCGATTTGCTGCAAATCGGCCTGGAAAACCTTACGCACGCGGGCGTCCTTTCGTGATGGTGGCACCGCGTCCGGCACGGACGACGGAACTGTTCATGTCCATTCTTACAGCACCAGGTGAACCGTTCGGGGGTTCAAGGTGAACGTTTAGTGAATGAGTTTCGCGGATACGTGATTCTGCCCAATCCGGCGTGTGCGGGGCGGATAGGCTAGAGAGCGTGAACGATGTCTTGCTTTCCGTGATTGCGGGCCTGGTCGGTTTGGCCCTGGGTGTTGTGGGCATCATGGCGTACCGCGGTTCCGTCAGGAGCCGGCGGGGCCTGCCCGCCGTGGGGGAACCAACCCTGCCCGAGGGTTCCGCTGCCGTGCTCTCGGTCATCGGACGCGCCTTTGTCATCCTCGACGAGGTCGACGGGGTGGTGCGGGCCAATCCCGCTTCCTACGCCTACGGGTTGGTACGCGGGCACACGCTGATCCACGATGAACTGCGGTTGCTGGCACGCAAGGTGCGAGCCGACGGCGTCATCGCCGAGCGTGAATTCGAGCTGCCCCGGGGCACCATGGGTTCCTCGAGCCTGATCGTCCATGTGCGCGTCGCGCCGCTGGGGGACGAATACATCCTCCTGCTGGCCGACGACCGCACCGAAATCACGCGCACCGAGGCCGTCCGCAATGACTTCGTGGCCAACGTGTCCCACGAGCTCAAGACGCCGGTGGGCGCCATTTCCCTGCTGGCCGAGGCCATCGAAGGGGCGGCCGACGACCAGGTTGCGGTCCGCCGCTTCACCGCGAGGTTGCACAAGGAATCGGCGCGGCTCGCGGCCCTGGTCCAGGACATCATCGAACTTTCCCGGCTGCAGGGCACCAACGTGATGCTGCAGGGTGAAATCGTCGACATCAACGACGTGCTGGCCGAGGCGGTTGACCGCAACAAGCTCCCGGCCGAGGAAAAGCGCATCAAGATCATGGTGGGCGGAACCGTCGACCAGCCGGTCTTCGGCGATCGAGACCTGCTGATGACCGCACTGCGCAACCTGATAGACAACGCGATCCGCTACTCGCCGGCAGACACCACCGTCGGCGTGGGCGTGCGCCACCGCGACGGCCTGATCCAGATCTCCGTCACCGACCAGGGGCCGGGCATTTCCGCCGATGAACAGGAGCGCATCTTCGAGCGGTTCTACCGCATCGACGCGGCCCGTTCGCGGCAAACCGGCGGCACCGGACTGGGCCTGAGCATCGTCAAGCACGTGGTGGCCAACCACGGCGGCGAAATCACCGTATGGTCCCAGCCGGGCCAGGGATCGACCTTCACCGTTCGCCTGCCAATTTTGGACGAAACGCCAGACCAAGACGCGGTAGCTCCCGCAGAGAATAACCCCAAACACAACACGGCCCAAGCGCGCACCGCGCGGCCGGAAGGAGGACGGGGATGACCCGTATTTTGTTGGTTGAGGACGAGGAATCGCTCTCAGATCCGCTGTCGTACCTGCTGGAGAAGGAAGGCTTCGAGGTCCGCGTCGCCGATGACGGGCTTAGCGCCGTCACGGAATTCGAGCGCCACGGGGCCGACCTGGTGCTGCTGGACCTGATGCTCCCGGGGCAACCCGGAACCGAGGTGTTCCGGCAGATCCGGGCCACCTCGCAGGTGCCGGTCATCATGCTGACCGCCAAGGATTCGGAGATCGACAAGGTCGTCGGGCTCGAACTCGGTGCCGATGACTACGTCACGAAGCCCTATTCCTCGCGTGAACTTGTCGCCCGCATCCGTGCGGTGCTGCGCAGGCAGGGCGAGAGCGAGGAGCTGGTCAGCAACATCGTCGCCGCGGGCCCGGTCCGCATGGACGTCGAGCGGCACGTGGTTTCGGTGCGCAGCACCCCGGTCTCCATGCCGCTGAAGGAATTCGAGCTCCTGGAGTTGCTGCTTCGCAACACCGGTCGCGTGCTCACCCGCGGCCAGCTCATCGACCGCGTGTGGGGCTCGGACTACGTGGGGGACACCAAGACCCTTGACGTGCACGTCAAGCGCCTGCGTTCAAAGATCGAACCGGATCCGGCGGCCCCGGTGCACCTCGTGACGGTGCGCGGGCTCGGCTACAAGTTCGAGGCCTAAACGCCGCTCGGCCCAAGAGCCGGAACCACAACCACATATCGCGCGTCGGCCCCGGGGACACTGTTCCCCGGGGCCGACGCGTGCGTTGGCGGCACCTGCCAGGGCAACAAAAAACCGGGGTGTGTGCCGATCTTGGTGAAGATCGGCACACACCCCGGTTCAGTGAAGCGTTGGATTGCCGTGCGGCAAAGCGCGAAGTGGTTAGTGGTGCTCTTCGGACTTCGGCGACGGGGTCAGGTGGGTAAGTTCGCTCGGGTCGAAGCCGCCCGGGACGAACTCGCGGTAAGACTCCAGGGTGCCATCGACAACCGGGATGCCGACTTCGTCCGAGGAACCGCCGACGCTGAGCGTTGCCCTGGCCTGCTTGCCCGGGATTACGCCGGTGGAGGGCAGGATCGTCTTGTTGGCTTCATCTTCAAGCTTGACGGACGTCTTGGCCGGAACATTGATGCTGACCGAACCGGTAGCAAGCGCTACGGTCAGGGTCTGCGGGGTGGCGGTGTTGTTCACAACGGAACCCAGAAGGCGAGCCTTGTCGGTTGCGCTCTTGGTGACGATCAGCATGTTGCGCACGTCAAGATCGGCAACGTTCAGAACGACGCCATCGGAAGCGGCGTACTGGAAGGTCGTTGCTTGTTCGTTGATGGCGCCACAGCTGGTAACGCCAAGGGCCAATACGGCCAGGGCAGCTGCCGCAACGGCGCGGCGTCCACGGTTTTTCTGTGCGGTCATCACGGCACAAACTCCTCAATCAGTTTCGAGTTCGGGTGAGCTAGCGGGCACACAGGATGCACCCGAGGGAGCCACTCTCCCTCCTAGCCTAATCGCTTTTCCCCGGAATGCATGATTTGGCCCCCGGGCCAAGCGTCATCAAGGTGCTGATCATGACTGGAATCGGCACCGAAACCGGCAATTTACATAGCACTAGTTTTGCCGCTTGGGAAGAGCTAAATCCGCGCCATTACAAGGGAGTAGGGGAGTCGGTCGAACCATTTTCCGCAATTCCCGTGATAAACTAGTAAGTGGGAAAGGGGTTTATCCACATGGTTTTTGAGGTTGGCGAGACAGTTGTCTACCCGCACCACGGTGCAGCAATGATCGAAGAGATCAAGATGCGCACCATCAAGGGCGAAGAGAAGATGTATCTCAAGCTTAAGGTTGCCCAAGGCGATCTGACGATTGAGGTTCCGGCCGAAAATGTCGATCTTGTTGGTGTGCGCGATGTAGTTGGCCAAGAAGGCTTGGATCATGTCTTTGACGTGTTGCGAGCCGAGTTTACGGAGGAACCCACTAACTGGTCCCGCCGTTACAAGGCGAACCTGGAGAAGCTTGCTTCAGGTGACGTCATCAAGGTTGCCGAGGTCGTGCGAGACCTTTGGCGCCGAGACCACGACCGTGGCCTTTCCGCCGGCGAAAAGCGTATGTTGGCGAAGGCCCGCCAGATCCTGATCAGCGAACTTGCGCTGGCCAAGAAACTTGACGAAGACAAAGCCGAAAGCGTGCTTGACGAGGTTCTTGCCTCGTAGCAACCACAAATTTTGCAATGCTTGATCCCGATGGGGTCCGCAACATCGAAAGATGCTGCGGACCCCATCGGCGTTTTAAGCGTCCAGGTGCCTCCCTCCCGGGGCGGACGCGGCAACACCGATAGTCTGGTGTGGTGAGTGCAGAAAACCCGAAAAACGCCAAGCCGACCAAGCGCACGGCCGTCATCGTTGTGGCGGCCGGATCCGGAACCCGGCTGGGGTACGGCATGCCCAAGGCACTGGTTCCCCTGAACAACCGGACGCTGCTGGAACACGCGCTCGACCGCATCGCCATGGCAACTTGCGCCGACGAGGTCATCGTCGTCTTGCCCGCGGGGGACAGCGAGCTGGCGGCGCTCTGCGCGAGGCACGAGTTGCGCCCGCGGACGGTCAGCGGGGGAAGCACCCGCAGCGACTCGGTGCGTGCGGGCCTGTCCGCGCTCGGTCCCGGCGTCGAACAGGTATTGATCCACGACGCCGCACGGTGCCTGACCCCGCCGGAGGTGTTCGACTCCGTGGCGGGTGCACTTGCCGGCGGCGCAACGGCCGTGATCCCGGTGCTGCCGGTGGTGGACACCATCAAGACCGTCTCCCAAGACACGGGGGTCGAACAACCGCACGTGACCGGAACCCCCGCCCGTGAATTCCTGCGCGCCGTACAAACACCGCAGGGCTTCCACGCGGCCACGCTGATCGCGGCCCATGCCCAGGCCGAGGGCTGGGACAAAGCCCGGGCCGAAGAAATCACCGACGACGCGATGCTCATGGAACGGCTCGGGGAACGCGTGGACACCGTCCCGGGATCCCCGGAGGCCCTGAAAATCACAACCCCCATGGACCTGCTCCTGGCGCAGTCGTTGCTGGGTCCGGGCACAACGGAAGGCGCCACCATGAACCAGTCCGACGAGCAAGCGATGCAGGCGGCTGCCCCCATGCTCATCCCGCGCACCGGCATCGGCGTCGACGTCCACGCGGTCGCCGACGCTTCCGAACCCCGGGACATGTGGCTGGCAGGCCTGCATTTCCCGGGCGTCCAGGGGTTGTCGGGGCATTCCGACGGCGACGCCGTGGCGCACGCCGCCTGCGACGCGCTCTTTTCCGCCGCCGGGATCGGGGACCTGGGCACCCACTTCGGAACCGACCGCCCGGAATACGCGGGCGCCTCGGGAACCACCCTGCTCGCAGAGGCCGCGCGCCTGGTGCGCGAGGCCGGATTCGAGATCGGCAACGTGGCCGTCCAGTTCGTGGGGCGCCGCCCCAAGTTCGCGGCACGGCGCCTGGAAGCCGACGCCGTGCTCAGCAGGGCGGCCGGTGCGCCGGTCACCGTCACCGCCACGACCTCCGACGGCCTGGGCTACGAGGGCACCGGGGACGGGCTCACCGCCTATGCCACCGCGCTGGTGTATTCGGTCAAACGCTGATCGCTGCGGCAGCTCCGCCTGTGAATCTGCGTGGCCTCGGATAACCTTGGGTTGTGAGCATCCGTTTTTATGACACCAAGCAGGCAGCAACCCGGGACTTCGTGCCCCTGATCGAGGGCAAGGTCGGGCTGTACTACTGCGGTGCCACGGTGCAGGGCATGCCGCACGTGGGCCACGTGCGCAGTGCCATCGCCTTCGACATCCTCACCCGCTGGCTGGAAAACCGCGGCTACGAGGTCACCGTGGTGCGCAATGTGACGGACATTGACGACAAGATCCTGGAAAAGTCCGCTGCCTCCTTCGGCGAGGACTTCGAGGGCGACGAGGACTACTTCGCCAACGAGCCCTGGTTCGCGCTTGCCTACCGCTTCGAGCAGGAGTTCGCCTCCGCGTACGACACCCTGGGCGTGCGCCGGCCGACCTACGAGCCGCGCGCCACCGGGCACATCACCGAGATGCACCAGCTGATCAGTACGCTGATCGAACGCGGCCACGCCTACCCGGCGCTTGACGGATCCGGCGACGTCTACTTCGACGTCCGCTCGTTCCCCGCCTACGGCTCGCTGACCCACCAGAACGTCGATGACATGCAGGGCGCCCCGGACGCCGATCCGCGCGGCAAGCGCGATCCGCGCGACTTCGCGCTGTGGAAGGGCCACAAGGCCACCGACCCGGAAACCGCCTCCTGGCCGAGCCCGTGGGGCGCCGGCCGCCCGGGCTGGCACCTGGAATGCTCCGCGATGGTCACCAAGTACCTCGGCACCGCCTTCGACATCCACGGCGGCGGCCTCGACCTGCGCTTCCCGCACCACGAGAACGAGATGGCCCAGTCGATGGCCGCCGGCCACGACTTCGCCAACTTCTGGATGCACAACGGCATGGTCACCTACCAGGGCGAGAAGATGTCCAAGTCGATCGGCAACACCATTTCGCCGGCCGAGATGCTGGAACTGGCCACCCCCCGCGTGGTCCGCTACTTCCTGGGCCAGGCGCACTACCGCTCCCAGCTGGACTACCGCCCCGAATCCCTGGCGGAGGCCGCGGCCGCGGTGGAGCGCATCGACGGGTTCGTCGCCAACGCGCTGGCCCGCATCCACAACGTCGGCCCGAACGACGACTTCTCCATCGACATGCACCACTTCGAGGTCACCGAGGCCTTCGCCGCCGCGATGAACGACGACCTCAACGTGCCCCAGGCCCTGGCCGCGCTGCACGAGACGGTGCGCCGCGGCAACACCGCGCTTGCCGCCGGCGACACGGACACCGCCGACGAAGCGATGCAGCAGGTCATGGCCATGACCTACGCCCTCGGCCTGGATGACACCATCGAACAGGGCGGTGCCGCGAACGCTGCACAGGGCGCTGCGCTCGACGTCTTGGTCGCCGCGCAGCTTGCCGACCGCGCGGCCGCCCGCGCGGCCAAGGACTGGGCCCGGTCGGACGCCATCCGCGACACCTTGGCCGCCGCCGGAATCGTCGTGGAGGATTCCGCGGACGGCGCCCGCTGGAGCCTGAAAGCGTAAGTTGCCCCACAAAGCGCATTATTTTTGCGCAACGTGTCGCTAAAATAGGTAGGCGGCGAGTGAAATCGCCGTGCAATCCGCCCCGACCCAAGGAATACACCATCATGTCTGCTGCACAGAAGCGCTCCGGCGCCGTACGCAAGAGCAAGAAGGGCCCCTCCGTCGGAACCGGCGGATACGGCCGCAAGGCCCTCGAAGGCAAGGGCCCGACGCCCAAGGCCGAGGACCGCCCGTACCACAAGGCTTTCAAGAACAAGGAGCTCGCAGAGCGCTCCGCCGCCAAGCGCGCACCGTCCAAGGGCGGCGCGCCATCGCGCGGCCGCAGCGGCGGACGTGCCAAGGGCAGCGAAGAATTGGTCACCGGCCGCAACTCGGTCGTCGAGGCATTGCGCGCAGGCATCCCGGCCAAGGCCATGTACATCGCCATCCGCATCGACGTTGACGAGCGCGTGCGCGAATCCCTGAAGATCGCCGCCGAGCGCGGCATCCCGGTGATGGAAACCGGCAAGCCGGAACTCGACCGCATGACCGACGAGGCCATCCACCAGGGCCTGGTCCTGCAGATTCCGCCGTACGACTACAAGGATGCGTTGGAGACCGTCAAGTCGACGATCGCCAAGTTCAACAAGGGCCACGTCAAGAACGCCCCGTTGTTCATTGCGCTCGACGGCATCACCGATCCGCGCAACCTCGGAGCGATCATCCGTTCGGCCTCGGCCTTCAACGCCCACGCAGTGATCGTCCCGGAGCGCCGCTCCGTCGGCCTGACCGCCTCGGCCTGGAAGACCAGCGCCGGCGCCGCTGTTCGCGTTCCCGTGACCCGCGCTCCGAACCTGAACTCCACGCTCAAGGGCATGAAGGAAGCAGGAGTCTTCGTGATCGGCCTGGACGGCGACGGCGACGTTTCGCTTCCCGACCTCGGCCTGGCCACCGAGCCGCTTTGCATCGTGGTCGGTTCCGAGGGCAAGGGCCTGTCCCGCCTGGTCCGCGAAAACTGCGATTCGATCGTGTCGATCCCGATCAACTCCGGCATGGAGTCGCTGAACGCGTCGATGGCCGTGGGCATCACCCTCTACGAGGTTTCGCGCAAGCGCAGCGTCTAAGCACCATTGGCTTCCCTGCGCCGAACCGCGCAGGGCGGCATCGAATAAACGACGGTGGTTCCCGGATCCGACAAGGATCCGGGAACCACTCTCGTTTAACGGCTATTCCCAGGCAGGGTGATTCTCGGTAGCGTGGGTGGCGAGCCGGATGAATGCTTGAGCAGTTCAAATGCGCACGACCGACGCAACCACGATTTGGCCGGACGGCGCCTGTGAGGGGAGCGGGGATGTTGCCATGGGGCAGTCGCAGATCGAATCCGATGACTATGCACCACACCGACTCGACGAATCGTTGGGTGCGCCGTTGCATGTGCAGCTACCCGTGCTCGAAGCCGTCGACCGCGGGGAATACAGGGCTCCGCATGCCGTGCTCGGACCCCACCTGAACCTGGTCGGGCACGTCGGAGTACGGACCCTGCAACGCGGAGTCGGCGGCGTGAATGTTCTCAGCGGCGCCGGGACATTCCCCATGCACCGGGAGCTCGGGGACATCTGGGTTGCGCTGCTCGAATCCAAGGAGATCGGGCGCGTTCCCGACTACCGGATCCAGCGGATCGAGATGGACGGGTCGACGGTGACCCTTGACGATCCTTACAGGCATGCGCCCCGGCTGGGGGAACTGGAGCTGTACCGGTTGCGCACCGGCGGCCCGGAAGTGCAGCGGCATTTGCTCGGCGCGCACCTGCAGCACTACACATCTCCCATGGGCGAGGTTGAAGGCACGGGATTCGTGGTTCACTGCGAAGACGTGACTGCAGTGAGGGTTTGCGGGGACTTCAATATCTGGAATGGGTCGACCCACGCCATGCGGAGACTCGGCAATAGCTGGATTTGGGAGATCTTCATTCCCGGGGTCGGTCTAGGCACCAAGTACCGGTTCGAGTACCTGGAACCCACCGGTACATGGGTTGAGTATGCAGATCCGCTCGGGCACTACTCCACCGAGGACCCCGACACCATCTGTCTGGTGCAGGCCGAGGGATTCGAGGGCGAGGAATGAGCGCCCCTGAATAGCGGAGGCGAACCCCGGGAAGTAGTGAGCCAGCTCACAGGAATCGATTCGGGCCCAATTGCAGTCTTTTTCGTGGGTCGAGGGGCTGTCGGCCCCGTCTTTGCGGGGTTTCCCGGTGCCGGCCGGCGAGGTGCTGGCCGTTTGGACATCCGGGGCAAAGGCGCGTAGAGTTGTTTCTCGCGCCGGACACCGCAGCGTAGCCCGAAAGGGAAACGGGCGGGGAACGGCGAGAAGGATTCCGGATGAACCGTGGAAGTCGAATTGACTTCCGGTTGCTTCCGGACTAA
>CAWFRB010000026.1:0-14067 GCA_963818105.1 uncultured Actinomycetota bacterium
GGCCCGCGCCAAGGGCCAATGGGTGATCAACCATTCCATCAGCCACCCGGACCTGCGCAAATTGAGCTGTGCGGCGGCAGCCAAGCAACTGGGCGGAAGCGGTGTGCACACGAACTTCGGCAGGCCTCCCTACGGCGCCGTCGACGCCAGCGTGACCTGCGCGTACGCCAGGGTTGGCATGGCCATCTGGACGTGGTCGCGCGACACCCTGGACTGGAGCGTGAAATCCAAGTCCATCACCGTGGCCAGGGCATCGGCCGCCAAGCCCGGGGACACCGTCCTGATGCACATGCAGTGGTACGGATTCGCGCCGGATTCCCTCCGCCAGATCAACAAGAACCTCAACAAGCGCGGCGTGAAACTGTGCAGGGCCTACCACGGCACGGACGGGACGGGCGCGGTGGCCACCACCCCGGTCGCCTGCCGAGTTCGCTGCCCTGCTGAACGGTTCCCCCGCCAAGGCAATGGAACAGCTGCCGGAAGACTGCAGACTGGCAACAGAGATGAAGCAGGGTTTCGGGCACAGAAATGGTGCGGTCTGAGAACTGCGACACATTCGGCCGGGAACGGAGACTGCCGTCGCCCCCGAAGCCTAAAGCCGCTGCGCGCCCGGGCCCGGGACCACCGCGAAGATTTCGGGGGTGGTGTAGCCGGCCTCGGCGAAGTCCTTCAACACCCGTTCGGAAACGGCCTGTGCCTGCGAGGACTCCACCAGGGCAATGGCCGAACCGCCGAATCCGCCGCCGGTCATGCGGGCGCCCAATGCTCCGGCAGCCATGGCGGCGTCGACGGCAAGGTCCAGTTCCTCGCAGGAAATCCCGAAGTCGTCCCGCATCGAGGCGTGGCTTGCCAGCAGCAGGTCACCGATCGCGGCGGGGCCGTTGGCGTCCAGCTGTTCGATCGTGTCGAGCACCCGTTGGTTCTCGGTGACGATGTGGCGCACGCGGCGGTAGATGTCCGGGTGCAGGCGCTGCTTGGCTTCGGGCAGCCGTTCGGGGGCGACATCGCGCAACGCGGGAACGCCCAGTTCCCTGGCCCCGCGGGTGCAGGCCTCGACCAGTTCCTTGTAGCCGCCGGAATCGTGGGCGTGGCTCACGCGCGTGTCGATCACCAGGATCTGCAGGTCCTCGGCTTCCAGCGGCAGGTTCACCTGTCGGGATTCGCGGGTGCGGCAGTCCAGGAACAGCGCGTGGTCGGCGGTGCTCAGCAGCGACGCGGATTGGTCGAGGATGCCGGTGGGGGCGCCGACAAAGTTGTTCTCCGCGTTTTGGCACAGCAGCACCAGTTCCTCGCGGCTCAGGCCCAGGCGCAGCATCTCGTTCAGGGCCAGGGCCACCGCGCATTCGATGGCGGCGGAGGAGGAAAGCCCCGCGCCGATGGGAACCGTCGAATCGAGCAGGATGTCGGCGCCCGGCAGCGTGAAGCCCCTCTGTTCAAAGGCCCAGAAGACGCCCGCGATGTAGCGTGCCCATGGCGTGACGTCCTCGGCCACCAGCGTGCCCAGGTCCACCTCGATGACGTCCCCGCCCATGGTGGATGCCACGCGCAGGGTGCGCGCCTCGGCGGAGTGGCGGATCTTGACGGCAATCCGGGCTACCCTGTCGATGGCGAACGGCAGCACGTAGCCGTCGTTGTAGTCGGTGTGCTCGCCGATCAGGTTCACCCTGCCCGGTGCGGCGAAGCATCCGTCCGGGGCGTGGCCGAAGAGCGCGGCGAAGGATTCGTTCATGGTGCTCATGGGGTCGACTTTCGTTTGGGTGCTCATGCGTCGCCGTTGGCGCGCGATGCCGCGTCCCGCAGGGACTTGGCGGAGGTTTCCGGGGTGACATCGCCGATGAAGGCGCCCATGGCTGCCTCCGAACCGGCCAGGTACTTCATCTTGTTTTCGGCCCGCCGGGGTGAGGTCAACTGCAAGTGTAGCCATGCCTCGTCCCTGTTCGGGTGGGTTCGCGGCGCCTGGAACCAGCCGGCAATGTAGGGCGTCGGCGTGGGGTAGAGCGCGTCGACGCTGCACAGCAGCCGGTGGTACATCTCCGCCAGTTCGTCGCGTTCCTCCGCGGTGAGCTCGCCGAGCTCGGCGACCTGCCGGTTCGGCATCAGGTGCACCTCGATGGGCATGTGGGCGGCATACGGGACAAAGGCCGTCCAGTGGGTGCCGCGCTCGACGATGCGCTTGCCGTCGGCGAGCTCGAACTCCAGGATGTCCGCCATGAGGTTGCGGCCGGTGCGTTCCCGGTGGGACACGGCCCGGGCCAGCTGGTTGGTGGTGCGCGGGGTGGTGTACGGGTAGGCGTAGATCTGGCCGTGCGGGTGGTGCAGCGTGACGCCGATTTCGGCGCCGCGGTTTTCAAAGACGAAGACCTGTTCGACGCCCTCGAGGTTGCCCAGCTCGGTGCTGCGGTGCGCCCAGGCATCGATGACCGTGCGGATCCGTTCAACGCCCAGCGAGGCGAGCGAATCGGTGTGCCCCGGGCCGAAGGCGACGACCTCGCAGCGCCCGTGGGACGGGGTGAACGCGCCGAGCTCGGCGGCGACGTCGGAGGTGTGCTGCTCGGGCCCGAAGGACGGGAAGCGGTTTTCGAAGACCGCGACGTCGTAGGACGCGGCGGGGATTTCGCTGGCCATGTCGCTGCGGGTCGGGCACAGCGGGCATTCGCTGGCGGCCGGAAGGTGGGTTCGCGTTTGGCGGTGTGCCGCGAAGGAAACCCATTCGCCGCTGAGTGCGTCGTAGCGCAATTCCGACACGGGAGGCCGCGGCGGCAGTTCCCGGGTGTCCGCCGGGGCGGCGAATTCCGCACTCCGGTCGGGGGAGTCGAAGAAGTAGATCAGTTCCCGGCCATCGGCCATGGCGGCTCGAACGGGGCCGTGACCAAGGGAGTCGCCGCCGAATGACGTCTGGCTTGGGCTTGCTTGCTTGCTCACGATTACTCCTTGGGCCGGTGTTGCATCGATGTCGTTGACTGGGGGTAAATGTTTCATAAGTTAACAAAAACGATCATATTCGATCGTGCCCCCGTTGTGCCAGACCTGGCGAAATGTTGCGCCGGAAATGGTCTCCGATACCCAAGGTCCTGCATCCGTGCACCGAAAATCGACCGACTGCGGGAGGCTCAGGGGAAGAATGTGGATGCCCGCAACGCTCAAAATCGAACACATAAGTACTTTCCATGTTCGATTGTCGCTAGGATGTTGGTGTTCACCCGACAAACTGATGACTGGACGATCATGACCGAGATGCTGGCTACGGCGCGACACCAACGAATTCTTGATCTCCTGAACCGCCATGGCCAGGTGCGCGTGACGTCGCTGGCCCAGGAGCTGGGCGTTTCGGAGATGACGGTGCGACGCGACCTCAGCCTGCTGGCCGCCGGCGGCGCCCTGGTCAAGGTGCACGGCGGGGCGACAACCAATGCGGCACCCACCAGCCGGGAGCCGGGGTTCGTCAACAAGCTGTCCCTGGAAGCCGCCGAAAAGCAGTCAATCGCCGCCGCGGCGGCCGCAATGGTGAAGCCCGGCATGTCCATTGCGCTGAATTCGGGCACCACCACGTTCGCGCTTGCCGCGCAGTGCACCGGCATCAACGACCTGACGGTGGTGACAAACTCGCCGCGCATTGCCGAGGCCTTCTACGCGGCCGACAACGCCAGCCAGAACATCATCCTCACGGGCGGAATCCGGACCATTTCCGATGCGCTCGTGGGGCCGCTGGCGCTGTCCGCCCTGGGCCAGCTCCACGTGGACGTCCTCTTCCTGGGCGTGCACGGCATGACCGTCGAGGACGGATTCACGACGCCCAACATGCTTGAGGCGCAAACCAACCAGGCGTTCATGCGGGCGGCGGCCCGGCAGGTGGTGGTTGCCGACCACACCAAGTGGGGGATCACCGGCCTGTGCCAGATCGCGGCGCTGTCGGTCGTCGACGCGCTGGTCACCGGCGAGGCCCTGGATCCCGAGGCCGCGGCGATACTTGGCCAATCCATCGACACGGTGGTGCTCGCCTAAAGCGGCGCGCCTACGCGTGGGACGACTTGTTCGAATGCGCTTCCTGGGTCGTGTAGAAGCTGTCCCGCACGATGAATTCGGGCTGCAGGTAGGTGCCTTCGGCGGGCACCGGCTGCTTGCGGATCTGCAGCAGCAACTGCTCGATGATCTTCTCCGCGATGGCGGTCAACGGCATCCGCACCGACGCCAGCTGGGGGGTCAGGAACTGGCACAGCGGCAGGTCGCTGAAGCCCACCACCGACACGTCGGCTCCGACCCGGAGCCCGGCCGCACGCACCGCGTCGTAGACGCTCATCGACAGCACGTCGTTGCCCGTGACAACCGCCGTCGGCGCATTCGGGCCCTGCAGCTTGGCGCGCAACCTCTCGATGAGCTCGTCCTTGTGGTTTCCGTGGGACGGCGGCTCGTGGATTTCCGTGACCGACATCGACAGCGCGCGGGCGGCGTCGGTGAAGCCCTCGGCCCGCTTCAGGAGCCACGGGGTGGGGGTGTTCGGGTAGACGTAGGCGACATTGCGGTGGCCCTGGGCCGCCAGCGCCCGCGCCACTTCCTGCATGCCGCTGGTGTTGTCGACATCGACCCAGTGCTGGGGCATGTCCGGTTCCGTGCGGCCGAAGGTCATGAAGGGCAGGCCCAGCTCGGCGAGCCGTTCGACGCGCACGTCGTTGTGCAGGATGTCCGAAATGATGAAGCCGTCCACCTGCCGGGCCGCGGCAAGGGTGTCGATGGCCCGCTTCTGGTCGTTCGTGGGACGGAAGAGCAGGATGCGGTAGCCGGCAACCGCGGCCGCGTCGCACAACGCGGTGAGGAAGCCGCCCATGACGGGGTTGGGGTTCAACGGATCGTCGTCCGGGGCCATGTACCCGATCGTGTAGCGCAGCCCGGTCTTCAGGCTGCGGGCCGACTGGTCGGGGATGTATCCCAGGGACTCGATCACCGCGATCACGCGGCTGAGGGTCTCGGCCCGAACGCGTTGCGGTGCGTTCAGGGCGTTGGAGACGGTTTGTCGGGACACCCCGGCTACGCGAGCCACATCTTCAATGGTGACGCCGCTGCCGGAGTGTCCTCGACTGGTATTAATTGTTATGCACCTTCTGCGCCGTCAATGGAAAGAGTCAACAGGCCGCCCAGCGGTACGGAGACCGTGGCGACATTCTGCTCGAAACTTACCATCTCAGATGTAACTTCGCGGCCTTGTGAGTCTTGAACCGTAGCACGAACCGAAGCTGCGGGGCCGCCGGTCAGGATCACCTGGGAATCGGCATCGGCGTTCGCAACAAGGAACGTCGACCAGCCGGATTCCGGAACGGCGATGGGCAGCGGCGCGTAGCGGGCAACCGCCACGGCGTCGCCGTGCGAGCCGCGGATCATCGGGTAGCCGAGCTCCGGGCGGGCCGGTTCGATGATGCTCAGCTGCAGCAGGTCCTCGTACTTGCTGAAGATGCCAAGCCAGAACTTGATCGTGGCGATCTGCTCCGGGGACTGGGTTTCCAGGGCCACGGAGATCTGCGGCACGGAGAAGAGCACGTTGATCAGGTGGACTGCAACCTGTTCCGGGGTTTCCTCGGTGTGCCACATGAGCATGTCGGCGTGGATGGCCAGGGGACCCTGGGTCATGCGCAGGTCGGCGATGCGCTGGCGGTTCTCGTGCGGGCTCAGCGGGCAGTCGGTGGCGCGGATCATGCTGGTGTACGGCCACAGTCCGTGGCTGACGTACGGCTGGCGGTGCTCGACCATGGCCTCGGGGTTCGCGGCGGTGATGCGCGCGTGGACCTCGCTGAGCAGGAGCTGGACGCCCTCGGAAACCTCGGCGCAGTCGGCCTCGGGGCCGGCTACAGGTGCGTCCGGGGTGGCGAACCAGTCGACGAAGTCGACCTTCAGGCCGTCCATGCCCCATTCGCTGACGGCGCGGGACAGGCGCTCGGCCAGGTACTCGCGAACCATCGGGTAGCGCGGGTCGACCACGATGGCCTGCATGTGCTCAAGGTTGCGCAGGCCGTAGTCCTTGAACTTGTCCCAGACCGGGGAGTCCCAGCCGACGAACGGGATGGCGTACCAGAGCATGTATTCGAGCCCGATGTCGTGCACGCGCGCGACGTGTGCCGCGGTGTCGGGAAGCGAGATGGGGTTCCATTCGCCGCAGTGGCCGTAGCCGCGGGTGCGGTCGGTGGTCATCCAGCCGTCGTCGACGATGATGACCTCGCAGCCGACCTCCTTGGCCAGCTTGGCCTGGGCTTCGACGCCTTCCGGGCTGATGTTCTGGTGCATGGAGTACCAGGTGGAGTAGGCGGGCTTACGGGCGGCGGACGGCACGTGGTAGCTCTTGCCCTCGCCCCACCATGCGGCGAAGGAGGCCAGGGACTGGGCGTAGTGCTTGTCCGAGGTGTCGATGCGAATCGTCAGCTGGTTCTCGGCCTGGATCCAGACGCGGAACTCGCCGAGTTCCTCGATGACGCCGGCGCTCACCATGGCTTCGGTTTCCATTGCCGCGAAGGAGCAGATGTTCTTGTCGCCGGTGCCGATCAGCGAACCGACGGCGCTTCCGCGGGCCAGGGTGTTGGTGTGCGGCTTCATCCAGGCCGCCGGCAGCCAACGCGAGCTGGAACCTTCCGGGCTCCAGTATGCGGTGGCCGCGGTGCAGGGGAAGCGCCAGTCGATGCGGACCGGGCCGTTGCCGGTTGCTTCGATCTCGATGACGCCGTCTTCGATGGTCTTGTAGGTGGCAACACCGTTGTAGATCGAGAGGTTGAGTCCGCCGGCCAAAAGCTCGGTTGGCCCATCGGTGGTGGCCTGAGGCGCGTGTGGTTCCCAGATAGTGATCATCTAACTAACCTTTCTAATTGCCGTGAAGTAGGCAGAAATGGGTGAAACAAAAAGGGTTGGCGAAACGCCGGGTGCGGCGGGCAGTGCTAGCGGCTGCGTGCAAGGCCCAGGGAAGCCAGGGTGTCCGCGAGCATGTCCACCGACGCCTGCGAGGTTGTGGCGTGGGGGGAAAGCCGGATCCAGTCTCCGCGCCTGGTGGAGTGGATGCCCGCAGTTCTCCAGGCGGGCAAACAGCTCCGCCGGATCGATGTCCGGCATGCGGAAGGTGGCGATGCCGCTCTGCGGCGACGGGTTCCTGGTTTCTCCGCCGGCCTCGAGCACCGCCTCCAGCAACGAATCAAGGTTTCCGCGAATGGCGGCATTGATTTCCTTGAGGCCGGTCGCGATCACCAGATCGACTGCGGCACCGTATGACGCGACGGCGATGCTGTCCGGATTGGTCACCGTGTGGGCCAGCGCGCCGGGAAGGGTGGGGTGCGGAAGTTCTCCGGGGCCGATGGGATCCACGACGCCGGACCATCCGCCCAGGCCGGGAAGCAGTTTGTCTGCCACCCGGTCCCTGACGAGCAGTGCCGCGGCGCCCCAACCCGCACGAAGCCATTTTTGGCCGCCCGCGGCGAGGATGTCTGCGGCTTCCACATCGAACGGCACGGCGCCAAAGGCCTGAACGGCATCCACCGCCAGGATGCGGTCGGCGCCGATGACCTCCTTGATCCGTGCCAACGGAGCCAGGAAGCCGGTCCCGGCGTCGACCGCCGACACCGCGACTGCCTTGACGCTCGGAATCGAGGGCGTCGCGAACGGATTCGGCGGTGACGGGTCCATCAATCCAGCGGACGGCAAGGCCGCCTCGTTCCGCGGCCCGGATCCACGGGTAGGTGTTCGCGGGAAAATCGTTTCGGGGGACAAGCACCGTGCCGGTTTGCGGGCTCAGGGCCTGGGCCGCGGCAAACATTCCGTGACTGGTGGAGCCAACGAATGCGACCTCGTGGTGTTTGGCGTCGAGCAGCGTCGAAGTGGACGCACGCGCTTTATCCACCAAGTTGTCTAAATCCCCAAGAACCGCTGGTCCGGCCGTCTTCATCCGATCGATATTGGCTACCTTTTGCTCGGCCACGACGGTCGAAAGCGGCCCGATGCGCGCAAAGTCCAGGTATCCGGCCGATTCGGAGAACTGCTGCCTGTAGTCCTCGAGTGCCAGGGCTTTTTCAACACTATGAACGTTCATTCACCTGTCACGATTCCGCTTGTATCCATGGATAAATCCTTATATGAACGTTCAATATACACAGAATGTGATGCATGTCGCAAGCGATGCCCGGTTTCGGGGTATCCTGTTTCTCGGGTCGAAATTTGAACGATCGAAATTTTTGACCGAAATCCTTGACAGGCCAAAAGGGCTCTGGTTTATTTCATGGGGTTGAATAAGTGTGAATCCGATCACGAAAATGATCTGACCTTACTGACGAACCTCTTCGGCTGGAATCTCCGCCTGGATTAATCGTTGGACGAGAGGAATGAAATGTTGAAGAAGAACCTGATCGCTGTTGCTGCAGCGTCGGCTGCCTTCATGTTGGTGGCTAGCGGTTGCAGTTCCACTGCCCCCGCGCCGGCCGCCAATGGCGAAAAGACGCTGACGTTTAATACAGGTGAGCCGAAATCACTGGTGGCCAGCAAGGACGCCGGAAGCCAGCTGGCCATGGCCATGTGCGCCAACCTGATGGAAGTCAACGTAGATACCCAGGAGTACGAGCCGCTGGCCGCCAAGTCGGTCACGAGCAAGGACGCCAAGACCTGGAAGATCCAGTTGCAGGACGACTGGACGTTCCAGGACGGCTCCCCGGTTGTCGCCTCGTCGTTCGTCGACGCCTGGAACAAGACCGCCACCGGCTCCAACGCCTGGCAGGGCAACGGCTACTTCACGACCTTCGAAGGCTACAAGGAACTGAACCCGACCGACGGTTCCAAGCCGACCACCGACAAGCTCTCGGGCGTGAAGGTCATCGACGACAAGAACTTCGAAGTCACCCTGAAGGCCCCGAACGCCGACTTCCCGATGCTGCTGAGCACCAACGCATTGTGCCCGCTTCCCAAGCAGGCCTTCAGCGATCCGGAAGGCTACGAAGCCAACCCGATCTCCAACGGCCCGTACCAGTTCGTTTCATGGGACCACAACGTTGAAGTTGTGATGAAAAAGTGGGACGGCTTCAAGGGCGCCAAGGGCTTCTCCGGCGGAGCCGACAAGCTCGTCGGCAAGATCTACACCGCCATCGACGCCGCATACACCGACATGGTCGCCGGCAACCTGGACATGATCCGCGCCGTGCCCGCCTCCATGATTTCCAAGGGCAAGGCCCAGCTCGGTGACGACGCCGTCTACCCGATGTCCATCGGCAGCGCGCAGCAGACCCTGCAGTTCCCGGAGTACGTCGAGGCGCTGAAGAACCCGGACCTGCGCAAGGCCATCTCGATGTCGATCGACCGCGAGGCCATCGCCAAGTCGTTGCTTGAAGGCCAGGCCACGGCATCGGATGCACTGGTTCCGCCGTCGCTTGCTTCCTACCGCGAGGGTTCCTGCGACTCCTGCACCTTTGACCCGACGAAGGCCAAGGAATTGCTGGCCAAGGCCGGCGGCTTCGACGGCACCCTGTACATCGAGTTCGGCGGCACCACCTACCAGCAGCTGGTCCAGGTCATCGCCAAGCAGATCCAGGACAACCTGGGCATCAAGGTCCAGATGAAGCCGATGCTCTACACCGAGCTGGAAGCACGCCGCAACGGCAAGAAGCTTGAAGGCGCGGTCTTCGGCGGCTGGGGCTGGGCCTACAAGAGCCCGGACCAGTTCCTGAGCCAGTACGAAACCGGCGGCGACGGCAACTCCACCACCGGCTACTCGAACCCGGCCGTTGACAAGCTGCTCAAGGAAGCCCGTGCCATTCAGGATCCGACGAAGGCCGGCGAGGTTTACGCCGCTGCCGAAGCCGAGATCATGAAGGACATGCCTTCGCTTCCGCTGTTCATTCCAGCCGATCCGGGCCTGCACTCCAAGTGCGCCGCGATGAACGATTCGCAGGGCGACCTGCAATACTACCGAGCTGGTTACGCCTGCTAATTTAGCTCAACTCTCGTGCCGAGGCCCGTCAACGAGTCACGTTGACGGGCCTCGGCACAAGATGGCCCCCATGGGCCGCGAAAGGAAGCAGTCGCATGCTTGGCTACACAGTACGCCGAATCCTGCAGATGATCCCGGTCGTCATCGGCGCCACGTTCATCATCTACGCACTCACCTTCTTGATGCCCGGGGACCCGATCGCCGCGCTGACCGGCGCCCGGCCGCTGCCCGAATCCACGGTCCGCAGATCCGCCTGGCCTACCACCTCGATGACCCGCTCCTGATCCAGTACGGCAACTACATGCTCGGCCTGCTCCAGGGCAACTTCGGCATCGACTTCTTCGGCCGCCCCATCCTCGGGCTGATCCTCGAACGCCTCCCCACCACCTTCGCCCTGGCGATGACCGCCTGGGTGCTGAAGCTGGCCATCGGCCTGGCCATCGGCGTCTACGGCGGCCTGCGCCACGGCCGGGCCGGGGACCACTTCGCCCTGGTCTTCACCGTGATCTTCCTGGGCATCCCCGGCTTCGTGATCGCCCTGGGCGCCCAGACCGTCTTCGGCGTGCAGCTGGGCTGGGTCGACCCCGCCGGCATCCGCGCCGGCTGGCCGATGGCCTTCATCCTCCCGGCCCTGGTCATGGCCGTCGAGGCCTCCGCCGGCCTGGCCCGGCTGACCCGCACCTCCCTGGTGGACGTGCTGCGCGCCGAGTACCTGCGCACCGCCCGCGCCAAGGGCCTGTCCCCGAACCGCGTCATCTGGGGCCACGCCCTGCGCAACGCGATGATCCCGGTGGTCACCTACCTGGGCCTGTGCCTGGCCGGCATGCTCGGCGGGGCCGTGCTCATCGAGGCGATCTTCAACATCCCCGGCATCGGGGGACTGATGGTCACCGCCATCAACAACAAGGAGGGCACCGTCGTGGTGGGCATCGCCACGATGCTCGTGCTGGTGTACCTATCTTCAACCTGCTCGTGGACCTGCTCTACGGCATTATCGACCCGAGGGTACGGATATGAGCCAAGAGACCGAAACCAACCAGGGCGCGGACGCGGGAATGGACCCGTTGGCCCCGACCAACCCGATCACGGCCCCGGCCGGCCTGAAGACCCGGGCCGGCCTGAAGGCGGCCCCCGCCCCGAAGGCCGCCGCGGTGGGCTTCGCCCCGCGCAAGGCCGCCAAGAAGATCAACCGCGGGACCGATCTGGCTCAAGCCCCGCTTCCTGATCTCCGGGTCCATCGTGGCGCTCATGCTGCTCATGGCCGCGTTCCCGCAGCTGTTCGCCGGCTTCGGCGCGGACCCGAACGCGAACTGCGACATCATGAACACCAACCAGGCCCCCAGCGCCGAGCACATCTTCGGCGTCGACATCCAGGGCTGCGACTACTACACCAACGTGATCTTCGGCGCCCGCGCCTCCATCCTGGTCGGCATCGTGGTCACCGCGATCTCCTTCGTGATCTCCGCCCTGCTCGGCTCCCTGGCCGGCTACTTCGGCGGCTGGGTCGACACCATCATTTCCCGCGCCTGCGACATGGCCTTCGGCCTGCCGTTCATCCTGGCCGCGATCGTGGTCCTGCAGCTGTTCACCGAACGCACCGTGTGGACCGTCATCTTCGCCCTGGCCCTGTTCAGCTGGGCCGGCGGGGTCCGCTTCATGCGCTCCTCGGTGCTGGAGGTCCGCAACCGCGAATACGTCCAGGCCTCCCGCCTGCTCGGCGCCTCCCACGGGCGGATCATCAAGACCCACATCATCCCCAACTCGCTCACCCCGCTGCTGGTGCTCCAGACCCTGGGCATCGGCGGGGTGATCTCCGCCGAGGCGGGCCTGACGTTCATCGGCATCGGGCTGACCCCGCCCTCGGTGTCCTGGGGCCTGCAGCTGGCCGCGGCCCGCGAATACATTTCCGCGGCCCCGCACCTGCTGATCTTCCCGGCGATCTTCCTGACCATCACCGTGCTCGGCTTCGTGCTCTTTGGCGAGGCGCTGCGCGATGAGTTCGACCCGAAAGGCAAATAACGTGGGCACCCACCAACACCCAACCCCCGCCGCCCATGCCGCAACGGACCCCGCCGCGACGGACCCCGCCGGCGAGGTGCTGCTGCGCGTGAAGGACCTCGAGGTCGAATTCAACACCTCCCGCGGCATCGCCACCGCCGTGAACGGCATGAACTTCGAGGTCAAGCGCGGGCAGGCGCTGGGCATCCTGGGCGAATCCGGCTCCGGCAAGTCCGTCACCGCCCGGGCCATCATGGGCATCCTGGACATGCCCCCCGCGCACATCCCGCGCGGGGAGATCCTGCTGGAGGGCGAGGACCTGCTCACCGTGACCCCCAAGCGCCACCGCCAGCTGGTCGGCTCGCGGGTCTCGATGGTCTTCCAGGACGCGCTGACCGCCCTGAACCCCGTCCACCCGGTGGGACGCCAGATCGGCGAGCTCTACCGCGTGCACCGCGGCTACTCCCGCAAGGACGCCAAGGCCGCGGCCATCACCATGATGGAGCGGGTGAAGATCCCGGCGGCCGCCAAGCGGGTGAACGACTACCCGCACCAGTTCTCCGGCGGCATGCGCCAGCGCATCGTCATCGCCATGGCCCTGGCCCTGGACCCGGTGCTGCTGATCGCCGACGAACCCACCACCGCCCTGGACGTCACCGTGCAGGCGCAGATCCTCGAGCTGCTCAAGGAGCAGCAGGAGGAACGGAACATGGGATTGATCCTGATCACCCACGACATCTCCGTGGTCAAGGAGGTCACCGACCAGGTCGCCGTCATGTATGCGGGCCGGGTCGTGGAACACGGGCCCACCGCCGAGGTGCTGGGCCGCCCCGGCCACCCCTACTCCAAGGGACTGGGGGAATCGATCGCCGGCGAGGAGCTCAAGGGCCTGCGCCTGCCGGCGATCCCCGGCACGCCCCCGGACCTGTTGCGCCTGCCGGCCGGGTGCTCGTTCGCGAACCGCTGCTCCTACGCCACCGATGCCTGCAACGAGTCGATTCCCGCCTTGGAAACCCTCGAGGACGGCCGCTTCGCGGCCTGCTTCCACACCCAGGAGGTCCTGAACCGTGTCAACGCCTGAAACACTCACCGCCCCCGCCCGCACCGACGGGGCCGGCGCCGTCCCGTTGATGGAGCTGCGCGGGGTCAAGCAGCACTACCCGGTCGCCCGCCACCTGCCCATCGGCCCGCGCAAGGTCGTCAAGGCCATGGACGGGGTGGACCTGTCCATCGCCCCCGGGGAAACCCTCGGGGTCATCGGGGAATCCGGGTGCGGGAAGTCCACCCTGGCCCGCGTCATGGCCGGCCTGGAAAAACCCACCGAGGGCCAGGTCCTCTTCCGCGGCCAGACATCAACGACCTGCGCGGGGACGCAGCGCCGGGAGATGCGCCGGAACATCCAGCTGATCTTCCAGGACCCCTACTCCTCGCTGAACCCGCGGATGACCGTGGAACAACTCGTCGGCGAGCCCTTCGAGATCCACCCCGAGATCGCCCCCAAGGCCGGGCGCCGGGCGAAGATCAGGGAACTGCTCGAACTGGTCGGGCTGAACCCGGACCACGCCGAGCGCTACCCGCACAACTTCTCCGGCGGCCAGCAGCAGCGCATCGGCATCGCCCGCGGCATCGCGCTGAACCCGAAGATGCTGATCTGCGACGAACCGGTCTCCGCGCTGGATGTCTCGGTCCGCGCCCAGGTGGTGAACCTGCTGGATGACCTGCAAAAGGAACTGGACCTGAGCTACCTGTTCATCGCCCACGACCTGCAGATCGTCCGGCACATCTCCGACCGCGTCGCCACCATGTATTTGGGCCGCATCGTCGAACTGGGCACCTACGCGGATGTCTACGACCGCACCGCCCAGCCCTACACGCGGGCGCTGATGTCCGCGGCGCCGGAACTGCGCCGGCACGACGGGACCGACCGGGAACGCATCATCCTGCAGGGGGACCCGCCCTCGCCGATCGACCCGCCCGCCGGCTGCCGCTTCCACACCCGCTGCCCGATGGCCCAGGCCATCTGCGCCACCACGGAACCCGAACTGATCCGGGTCGGCGACACGCACGTGGCCCGCTGCCACTTCGCCACCGACACCCCAACCAGCTAAAACAGGAAACGCCCCGACAGCCAA
>CAWFRB010000027.1:0-84854 GCA_963818105.1 uncultured Actinomycetota bacterium
AGGAGTTCGGCAGCGAGAGTGCGCACCTGGGCCAGGTCGGCGAAGTCGGCGAGATGGAATTCCGCCCCCAGCTCCGTTGCGATGGCCTTCGTCTTCTCGGGGTTTCTGCCAACCACAACCACCCGGTGGCCGAGGTCCTTGAGCTGTCGGGCGGAGGAAGCGCCGATCCCATCGCTGGCGCCGGTGATGACAATTGTCTTGGCTGGCATGTGGTGCCTCTCGAGCTGAAAGGGGTGTGCTGCTTTGTCAGCCAGCCTACGCCGCGCTCATGGCTCCCAGCTGAAAGCGGCTTGTCGCCCCGAAACTTCTCTGGATGGCCTGCACCTTGCGCTGGATCGTCCGCAAGCTGACGCCGAGCGCGCGAGCGATGGAATCGTCGGTGAGGCCGGTTGCCAGCAAACGCAGTATCTCTTGTTCTTCACGGCTCAGCCGCGGCGAGGGTGCCATGCGGTCGTTGGCCGGGGGCCTCGCGGATCTCCAGATGGTTTCGAAGGTGTCGTTGAGGAATGCGGCGAACCACGGGTCGTGGATTCGAACCCCCAGGACCCCGCTCGGGTGGTTTGAACTGCTGAAAACCAGCGATTCTTCCCCGTCGCGGATGACCAAGCGGGTGGGAACGATCGAGGAGACGCGCGCGCTGGATTCGTGAAGGGCGGAACCCGGACCCAGCGGAGCGCGCAGCTCCCGCTTGAATGCCGCGGGATCGTAGACCACCCGGTAATGAACGCCGCGTTCCAGGGCGTCACGCCGAGCCCGCTCCATCCCCTCGGTATCCGGTGCATCGATTCCGCGGTCGAAAGCCTCGAGCGATCGGCGTGCCCGGTATTGAATGTCCGCATACGCGGTGGCAAGGCTTTTCCGGACGGTGATGAACTCGATCTCCGAGCGGGGGAGTGGCCTCGCGGGCATCGATTCGCCAGCCGGTGTTCCCGCGCCGGAAGCCAGGGCGTCGAACTGCCGGGATATCGCATCCAGCCCAAGGTCGATCAACGGGTACTCTCCATTTCGTGGAAGCGCGGGCGCTGCCGCGGCATCTGCCTGCATGCCGGGCCCGCCTCGGAACGTCGCCGGCCGCCCGCTTCGGGGCAATGTCCGATGGGCCGCAGGCTCCCTGCAGGCCTGCAACCCATCGGCGAAACCGGCTCAACGCATTCCGGGGATTTAGAACAGGGTGAAGCCGGTTCCCAGTTCGTCATCCGGGTTGAGGTCGAACTGGTGGCGTCCGGTCCGGTACGCCATGCCGGTGACCACCGGGATGACCGCAGGGAACTGCGAGCCGGACACGTCGTGGGGGCGGACGGTGCCGATGAAGGTCGAGCCCACGATCGAGTCGTGCTTCAGCGAGTTCTCGGTGATCTCGCCCGTGGCGGCCAGGCAGGCCAGTCGCGCCGAGGTGCCCGAGCCGCAGGGGGAGCGGTCAACCTCGCCGTCGGCGAAGACCGTCATGTTGATCTGGTTCGGTCCCGTCGGCAGGTCCTCGAGCTTCTGGAACAGGATCGTTCCGTAGACGCCGCTCTGGCGCGGGTCGGAGTGCTGGGCCTCGGGCAGGTCGTTGCAGGCCCACTTCACGGCGCGGCCGATGGCGCGCAGCTCGGAGTAGTTCTCCTTGGTGATGTCCAGGTCCAGCTGGGCAACGTCCAGGCATGCGTAGATGGCTCCGCCGTAGGCCAGATCGACCGTGTACTTCTTGCCGTCGACGTCGACCTTGAGGTCCTGCCCCACGACGTAGGACGGAACGTTTTCAAAGGTGACGCCGCGGACGATGCCGTCGCGGGATTCGACGTGTGCGGCAACGCGCCCCGAGGGAACGTCGATCACGACGACGGTTGTTCCGTTGGGGTCGGATTCAACGATTCCCTCTTCGACGGCCCAGACGCCCAGCGCCATCGTGCCGTGTCCGCAAGCCGTCGAGTATCCGTCCTTGTGCCAGAAGACTGCTCCGAAGCTTGCGGCCGAGTCGTCGGGCTCGGTGATGAAGCAGCCGTACATGTCCGTGTGTCCGCGGGGTTCCTGAACCAGGAGCTGGCGAATCTTTTCGACCGTCGAACTGTTTTGTGCCGACACACGACGCTCCGCGACGGTCAGGCCATCAAGCTCACCGTAGCCATCGGTGACAATCCGGAATGGCTCACCACCGGTGTGGTAATCGATGCTGCTGATCTGGATGGATGCTGTCGTCATGTTGTTCGGATCCGTTCTCATGCGTGTCGGGTTGGCGTGAGGGTCAGTCGCCAGGAACCTGGCGTCCAAGCCGCGGGAGATGGTGCTCGTAATGCGGGGCTTGGCAGCCAAAAGGGGGCGATATTCGCCGTGTTCCCGGCGTTTTTGGGTACTAGGGCATCCCGCGCCGAGACTGTGACGCAGTGCACCTCTATGCAATAGTACATGGCATAGAAACGCGCGTGTCAACGCGGACGGTCTGCGTGGCTCGACTCAGCGACTTTTGTAAAATGTTGAAATTGTTACTTGCGCCACCTTGATTCGCCACCTAGGCTTCTATGCAATATCACATGACACATTGGTGAAGGAGTGGACTATGGCGCGACCCCAAGACGTTTTTCGAGCAGACACCGCCACGCGTGGAGCCAGCAACACCCTCCCGCGCACCGGTCGCTTCGGAACTCTTGGGTCATCGCAAGTCCAGCTTCTCTCCGGCGAGTTGGCCCAGTGGCAAGCGCTGAACAGGAAGGCAACGATCGGCCACTCGCTTCGCGAGCTCCGCGCCGCGGGCAACCTGGAAAACCTGCGGACCCTCGCCACCGGGCACCCGGACCGGTACCGAGGAAAGTACCCGTTCCTGGACACGGACCTCTTCAAGACCCTTGAAGGCCTGGCCTACGAAATCAACCGTCCAGGTGTGGAGCCCGACCCCGAAACGGCTGCGTTCTTCGAGGAGTCCGTAACGCTGATTGAGGCGGCGCAGGCAGCGGACGGTTACCTGAACAGCTTCTACCAAAACCCGCACACGGATGCCGAGCCGTGGAGCGACCTGGCATGGGGCCACGAGCTTTACAACCTTGGCCACCTGATTCAGGCCGCAGTGGCCGCCAACCGCCAGCTTGGCGATCGGCGCCTGCTGGACGTTGCCGTCCGCTTCGCGGATCTTGCGATCGAAAACTTCGGAAGCGAACGGCGCCCCCGAGGTCTGTGGCCATCCCGAAATCGAAATGGCACTTGGTCGAGCTGTACCGGGAAACCGGCGACAGGTCGTACCTGGACCAGGCGAAGTTGTTCATCGACCGCCGGGGTCACGGCACGATCAAGCTCAGGACCTTCACGGCGGACTATTTCCAGGACAATCTCCCCATCCGGGAGCTTTCCTCGGTCACGGGCCATGCCGTACGCATGGCCTACCTTGCGGCAGGGGCCGCGGATGTCGCCCTGGAATCGGGGGATTCCGGGTTGTTGGCCGAGCTCGAGCGGTTGTGGGACGACATGGTCTCCAGCAAGCTGTACGTGACGGGCGGGCTGGGCTCGCAGGCACTCGGACGAAGCCATCGGGGACCGCTTCGAGTTGCCTTCCGAACGCTCGTACTCCGAAACGTGCGCGGCAATCGCAACGATGCAGTGGGCCTGGAGAATGTTCCTGGCGCAGGGAAAAACCAAGTACCTCGACACCTTTGAGACGATCCTCCACAACGCCTACGCGGTGTCGCTTTCCACCGACGGAAAAGCGTTCTTTTACGACAACACGTTGCAGCGCCGGGAGGACCACGAGCAGCGCTCGGGATACGAATCCGGTGGCGAGCTGTTGCGTCGCGCGTGGTTCGGCTGCCCCTGCTGCCCTCCAAACATCATTCGGTGGGTGGCGGAACTCCAGGACCACCTCGCCGTCGCGGAACAAGGATCCCTGCGCATCGCCAACTATGCGAGTGCAAGGATTGCCACGGCCGATCTGGGAATCACGATGCACACGGAATTTCCCTGGAACGGCGCGGTCCGGGTAACCGTCGACAACGCCTCCCCGGAATCGCAGGGATTGGCTTTCCGGGTCCCGGCCTGGGCGAAGAACGCCACGCTGTCCATCAACGGCGAACCGCAGGCCGTTGGCGTCGTCGAAGGATGGCTTGAAATCAATCGGGCCTTCGCTCGGCGGCGATGTCCTGGAACTCAACCTCGAGATGGCCGCCCGGTTCCTGGGGTCGCACCCGCACCTCGACGCCACGCGGGGCTGCCTTGCGGTGACCCGGGGCCCGATCGTCTACTGCCTGGAGCAGGAAGACGCCCCGAAGGACATCAACGACCTGGTCGTGGATGCCCTTGCGATGCGGGAGATCGCAAGAAGTGTCCAACCCCGTCCCGCGGGCGGTTCGGAGCGTTGCGCTTTCCCTTCCCCTGCGGGTAGAACCGCAGGGCCGGCGACCAGCTTTACCCCGAATACACCGACGCCACCCCGGTCGGGCAAACGCGTGAAAACGTCACCCTGGTTCCCTATGCGCATTGGGGAAACCGTGAACCGCGGGCCATGCGCGTATGGCTCAGAAACGCCTGAAACTTTTCTCTCGCGAGCTCCACAGCAAGTCCGGCACCATCCCTGATCGGTTCAACAGTGGCTCAACGATGCCCGCACTGGACCCCAATTTGAAGGAAACGCAATGAAGAGCAAGAAATTCGTACTGGGCCTTGCCCTGACGTCGGCATTGTTGCTGACGGCCTGCGGCGGTGGCAACAAAGCGCCTGCACCCGGCGGCAGTGCCGGCGCGGTGCAGAAGGAACCACCGGCGGCACCGTCCGCGTCATGGCTCAACGCCGAATACTCGCACCTTGACCCGGCCATGGGCTTCGACACCGGCGTCAAGAACTTCTACCGGTTGATCTACCGGACGCTCACGACCAACTCTTCAGAGGAGGGCAAGGTCGGGGAAATGAAGCCCGACCTTGCCACCGACCTGGGAACCCCTTCCAACGGCGGAAAGACCTGGACCTTCACGCTCAAGGACGGCATCTTCTTCGAGGACGGGACCCCGATCACCAGCGCCGAGGTCAAGTTCGGTGTTTCACGCGTCTTCGATCCGGAAATCGGCATCGGCTCCCCGTGGGCCAAGCAGCTTCTCGACGACGGCTCCGGCTACCAGGGCCCGTACATCGACAAGGACAAGGACTTCAAGGCCATCGAAACGCCCGATGCCAAGACGATCGTCTTCCACCTGAACAAGCCCTTTGCCGACTTCGGTTCGGTCGTCGGACAGAACAGCTTCGTTCCTTTCCCGGTGGGTTCGGGTTCCGGCAAGGGATTCGACGCGAAGCCGATTGCATCCGGCCCCTACAAGGTCGATTCCTACACCCGCGGCGGAGAGCTGAAGCTTTCGCGCAACGAGAAGTGGGATGCAAAGACGCGACACCGTTCGCCCGGCAAAGCCGGACAACTATCGAATTCCTCTTCGGCATCGACGGCGCAACGATCGATGAACGCATGCTGGCCGGCCAGGGCGAGGACAAGAACGCCATCTCGGCGGCGCGCTCCAGCCGGCAAACGTCTCGCGCACTGCAGGATCCCAAGCGTCAAGGACCGTGCCGTGCGAGCCGAGCCCGCCTGCACCACCTACATGACGATGAACACCACCAAGAAGCCGTTGGACAACCTGAAGGTCCGCCAGGCCATCAACTACGCCGTCGACAAGTCGAGCCTGCAGACCGCCGGCGGCGGCTCGCAGCTGGCAACCGCGGCAAACACCATCATGGTTTCCTCGCTGCTGGGCTGGCTGGACTTCGACGCCTACCCGACCCCGGACAACAAGGGCGACGTGGAGAAGGCAAAGGCCCTGCTGGCCGAGGCCGGATACCCGGACGGCATGGAGCTGACCCTGGACACCCGTGGCACGCCGAAGATCAAGGCCTACTCGGAATCGGTGCAGCAGTCGCTTGGCAAGGCCGGCATCAAGGTCAACCTGAACGTCATCGACGCCTCTTCGTTCTACGAGGTCATCGGCACCACCAGCCAGCAGAACGACCTGGCCATCACGGGCTGGTGCCCGGACTGGGCCTCGGGCCAGACCTTCCTGCCGCCGATCCTGCACGGAGACAGCATCGTGCCCAAGGGCAACCAGAACGTCGCCCAGCTCAACGACCCGGCCGTCAACAAGCGCATGGATGAAATCGCGGCCATGACCGATGTCGCCGCCGCCAACAAGGCCTACGGCGAGCTCGACAAGCAGATCATGGAAACGGCCGCCCCGATGGTCCCGATGGTCTACGAAAACGTCATGCAGTTGCGCGGCAGCAACGTCGATCCCGGAGTCGTCGGCTTCGACGCCGGCATCGACCTCGTGACGCTCAGCCTGATCGATCCAGGCAAGTAAAGGTCCCACCATGTCAATGCTTCCCGCCGGCCTTCTGGCCGAGCCCGGTGAAGTGACGCCTGAAACCAAGCGAAGGACCGTCCTCAACCCGAGGACGGTCCTCCGCGCTCCGGCGCGTCACCTCCGCAATGCTTGCTTCCCCCGCCGCCATGCTCAGCGCGGCCTTCATCGTGCTGATCGTCCTCGTGGCGATCGCAGCGCCCCTGCTGACCAAATGGAGCGGCTGGGATCCCTTCCAATACGACGACACGGCGATCAACCCCGATCTGGGCGGCCTGCCCGCGCTGCCCTGGGGCGGCATCAGCCCGGAGCATTGGTTCGGTGTCGAACCCCAGAGCGGCCGCGACGTCTTTGCCCGCATCGTCTACGGTGCCCGCGTCTCGCTGACCATTGCGTTTGCGGCGGCCGCCATCACCACCATCGTCGGCGTGGTCCTGGGCATGCTGGCCGGATTCTTCGGCGGCTGGGTCGACCAGGTCATTTCCCGCGTGATGGATTTCCTGATGGCGTTCCCGTCGCTGATCTTCATGATCGCGCTCCTGTCCGCACTGCCTGCCGGCAACCGGCCGGTGCTGCTGGTCATGGTCCTGTGCATCTTCGGCTGGCCGTACACGGCCCGCGTCATCCGCGGACAGACCATGTCGCTGGCCCAGCGCGAGTTCGTCGAGGCCGCCCAGGCCTCCGGCGCCAGCAAGGCGGCGATCGTCTTCAAGGAGATCCTGCCCAACCTCACCGGAACCATCATCGTCCTGGTGACGCTGGCCGTTCCCTCCTACATCGGCACCGAAGCGGCGCTGTCGTTCCTGGGCGTCGGCGTTGTTCCGCCCACCCCGTCGTGGGGCCAGATGATCGCCACGGCCGTGCCGTGGTACGCGACGGACCCGATGTTCTTCTTTGTCCCCGGCCTGTTCCTCTTCCTGACGGTCCTTTCCTTTACGGTCTTCGGGGACCACCTCAGCCGCGCCATTGACACGGGAGATACCTCAAAGTGATTACGTATCTAGCCAGACGACTCCTGGCGGCGGCCGGCGTGCTTCTGCTCGTCGCGCTGCTGACCTACTGGATCTTCTTTGCGCTGTCGCCGGATCCGGCCGTGATGATCTGCGGCAAGACCTGCACGCCCGAACGCATCGACCAGATCCGCGCCACGCTCGGGGTCGACCAGCCGTTCATGACCCAGTTCTTCACCTTCATCGGCGGGATCTTCATGGGCCGGACCTACGGCACCGGGGCCAATGCCATCGAATGCGCCGCACCGTGCCTCGGCTTCAGCTTCCAGACCAACCAATCGGTACTGGAAATGATCGGCGACCGCATGCCCGGTTTCCATCACCATTGCCGTCGGCGCGGCGGTCCTCTGGCTCCTCATCGGCGTCAGCGCCGGCGTCCTGAGCGCGGTCCGCCAGGGCACCTGGTGGGACAAGGCGGCCATGATGGTCGCCCTGAGCGGCATCAGCCTGCCGAACTACTTCATCGCGCTGGTGCTGCAGTACGTCCTGGTGGTCGAGCTGCAGATCCTGCCGTTCCCCTCCACGCCGGCCTTCGGCGAGGACCCGTTGTTCTGGTTCCAGTCGTACCTGATGCCGTGGATCGATCCTGGCCTTCGGCTACGCCTCGCTGTATGCGCGGCTGACCCGGGCCAACATGATCGACACCCTGGGCGAGAACTTCATCCGGACCGCACGGGCCAAGGGACTGGCCTCCGGCCTGGTGCTCGGGCCGCCACGCGCTGCGTCCCTCGCTCACGCCGATCGTCACGATGTTCGGCATGGACTTCGCCGGCCTGCTCGGCGGCGCGCTGATCACGGAAACCGTGTTCGGGCTCAACGGCGTCGGCAAGATGACCTCCGATGCCATCAGCAAGAACGACCAGCCGGTCATCATGGGCGTGACCCTCATGGCCGCGCTGTTTGTCATCGTTGCCAACATCGTCGTCGACATTCTCTACACCACGCTGGATCCACGCGTAAGGACAAAGGTCGCATGAAACATGTAGAACCCGCCGGCTCGACGCCCCTGCTGGAAATCAAGGACCTCACGGTTTCCTTCGCCTCGCGCGCGGGAACCGCAACCGTGGTCCAGGGCATCAGCCTGGCCGTCGAACGGAACCAAACCGTCGGCATCGTCGGCGAGTCCGGCTCCGGCAAGTCGATGACCAGCCTGGCCATCATGGGCCTGCTGCCGGCCAAGGCGACAACCACCGGCAGCATCAAGCTGCAGGGCCAGGAGATCCTGGGAAGCCCGGAACGGCACCTGCGCAAGCTGCGCGGGGAGCGCATGGCCATGGTCTTCCAGGACCCGCTGTCCTCGCTGAACCCCTACTACACGGTGGGCAAGCAAATCGCGGAGGCCTACAAGGCCCACCGCGGCGGATCGCTCCGTGCGGCCAAGGCCGTGGCCGTCGACGCCATGGGACGGGTCGGAATCAGCCGATCCCAAGCGCCGGGTGGACAACTACCCGCACCAGTTCTCCGGCGGCATGCGCCAGCGCATCATGATCGCCATGGCCATGTGCTGCGAACCCGACCTGTTGATCGCCGACGAGCCGACCACGGCGCTGGACGTCACGGTGCAGGCGCAGATCCTGGACCTGATGTCCCAGCTCCAGGCGGAATCGGGAACCGGCATGGTGTTCATCACCCACGATCTGGCCGTCGTCTCGCAGGTTTCCCAGCGCGTGCTGGTGATGAACAAGGGCCGCGTCGTGGAAAACGGGACGACCGAAGAGGTCTTCTCCAATCCGCGCGATCCCTACACGCAGGCCCTGCTGGATGCCATCCCGCGGATCGACGATCCGATCCGGGCCATGAAGAAAGTGAAGCAGGACTGGTGAAGGAGGCATGAGCGTCGCCATGGAAACATCCGTGAACGAACCGTTGCTCGAGGCGACGGAACCTGGTGCGCGAATTCCAGGTCAGCAAGGGCGGCGCATTCGCCGGCACGGAGACCTTCCGCGCCGTCGACGACGTCTCGCTGGCCCTGCGCGCGGGGCGGACCACGGCGCTGGTCGGCGAATCGGGGTCGGGCAAGTCGACGACCGCGCGCATGATCGCCAAGCTGCTGGACGTCACCTCCGGGTCGATGCACTTCGAGGGCCAGGACGTGACCCGCGCGAGCGACACGATGCTGCGCCGCTTCCGGGCCAACGTGCAGGTGGTCTTCCAGGACCCGTTTTCCTCGCTGAACCCCAAGCACACCGTGGAGCGCATCATCACCGCGCCGCTGGACTACCAGGGGATCAAGGGCGTCGACCGGCGGCTGCTGGTCAAGTCGCTGCTGGAACGCGTCGGGCTGAACCCGGACCACAGCGCCAGGTACCCGAACCAGTTCTCCGGCGGGCAGGCCCAGCGCATCGGCATCGCACGCGCCCTTGCGGTGGAACCCAAGCTGGTCATCTGCGACGAGGCCGTTTCCGCCTTGGACGTCTCCGTCCAGGCGCAGGTCATCAACCTGTTGCGCGACCTGCAGCAGGAATCCGGCTACTCCTACCTCTTCATCGCCCACGACCTGGCGGTCGTGCGGCAGATCGCCGACGACGTCGCGGTCATGAACAAGGGCAGGATCGTGGAACAGGGCACGACGGAGCAGGTCTTCGAGAACCCCGTGGAAGAATACACCCGGGCGCTGCTGAAGGCAGTTCCCGTCATCAATCCCGAATGGGAAATCCGTAGGCAGCAATACATGGGGAGAATGGCACATTGATCACCGCCGAATATATGGCAGCAGGCATGCAGGTCCGTGACCATGTGGTCACGGTGCCGCTGGACTGGGCGCAGCCCGACGAGCGGACCATCCAGGTGTTCGCCCGCGAGCTGTGCTCCGCGGAGAAGGCGCGGCAGGACCTGCCGGTCCTGTTGTTCCTGCAGGGCGGCCCGGGCGGCAAGGGCCCGCGCCCCGTCGACAAGTCCGGGTGGATCGGCGAGGCGCTGAAGACCCACCGCGTGCTCCTGCTCGACCAGCGCGGCACCGGACGCAGCAGCCGGATCACCGCAGCCTCGATGGAACGCTTCCCGAACGCGGCGGCGGGCGCCGAGTACCTGGGCCACTTCCGAGCCGACTCGATCGTTTCCGACGCCGAGTTCCTGCGCAAGAGCGTCTTTGGCGGCCGGAAGTGGTCGACGCTGGGGCAGAGCTACGGCGGATTCCTCACGCTGACCTACCTCGGCCAGGCGCCGGAGGCGCTGGACGCCTGCTACATCACCGGCGGGCTGCCGAGCCTGACACCCGATGCGTTGGAGGTCTACCGCCGGACCTACGTGCGCACCAAGGCGAAGAACGAGCTGTTCTACGCACGCTACGGGCACCACGTGGAAACAATGGCGAAGATCGCCGACCGTCTGGCCGTCGGCGACGTCTACCTGTCCGACGGCGACCAACTCACGGTGCGTCGCTTCCAGTCCCTGGGCATCGACTACGGCATGAAGCCCGGGTTCGAGCGCATGGCGTGGCTCATCGACGAGGCGTTCGACGAGAGCGGCGAGCTGAGCGACACCTTCCTGGCCCAGGTGCAGGCGCGCAGCAACTACGCGGAGAACCCGCTGTTTGCCGTGATGCAGGAGAGCATCTTCGCCGACGGCGCCAGCGGTGCAACCGCCTGGGCAGCCCAGCGGGAACTCGAGCGGCACCCGGAATTCGCCGAGTCGGCACGCCCGCTGATGATGACCGGCGAAATGATGTACCCGTGGATGTTCGAGGAAATCCGCCTGTTGAAGCCGTTCGGCGCAGCGGTGAACGAAATGGCCCGCCGGGACGACTGGGGCCCGCTCTACGACCCGAAGAAACTGGCCGAAAACCAGGTTCCCGTCGCGGCCGTCGTCTACCACGACGACATGTACGTGGACGCGCCGCTGTCGCTGGAAACCGCGGCACAGGTCGGGAACCTGCAGGCCTGGGTGACCAACGAATTCGAGCATGACGGCATTTCGTCGCCCATCGTGTTCCCCCGGCTGGTTTCGATGGTCGAAGCGGCCGGCGGACCGCTGGACTAGCTGCGGGGCGCAGCCAGCGCTTGTTTCCGGATGGCCTCCGCGTTGGACCAAAGAGCCCGACCCATGGATTGATTTCCAAGGGTCGGGCTCTTTATGCGTGTCTGCATACTTGCATAAGGCCAGTGAGAGGACGAATGCTTCGGCGTGGTCGAGTGGGCGCTGCGCGCCCACGGGGGATGCCTTCGGTATCGGTGAATTCGTTGTTGCGGATCCTGGTTGTGTCCAAGAACCCGGCCAGTTCGCGCGAGAGTCTCAAATGCCCGTTCCCCGGAACGTGGGAATGCGGGGCGCGGGCTTTTCAAGGCCTCGTCGGCGCGGTCCGCCCGGGACGTCGAGTGCAAACGCCAGGGTCCCCTCGGTCCCATCATGAGCATGATGGGACCGAGGGGACCCTGGGAGATGGCCCAGCGACACTGGATTCGCTTGGCCAGGGTGGCGCCGGTTTGAAGTCGGCTACGAGGATTAGCTCGCCGGAACCACGTACTGCTCGGCTGCAACCTTGCCAAGACCCTCGGCGAGGCCGGCGTCGGTGAGCAGTTTCTTGATGGTGCCGTCTTCGCGCTGGGCGACAATGCCGGCGTCAAGCGCCTGCTTGAGGCTTGCGTTGCCCTTGGTGATCGGGAACGCTGCCTCAGGTGCCTTGTTGATGGCGCCGACACGCGGATCCGGGTTGTCGTTCGCCAACGCGGTCGTCACGCCCGCCACGTCCTTGAACTGCACGACCTGGACGCCATAGGCATCGATGTCTGCGTCGAGGCGTCCCGCATCGAAGTCGGCCTTGAGCTCAACGCTGCTCGGGTAGGTGACGAGCTTGTCGCCCAGGATCTTCTGGAGGTCCTCGACCCACAGGTAGCCGCCAATCGTGCCGACCTTGCCCATCTTCTCGAGGTCCGCGACCGTTTTGGCGCCGGTCTTGGAGACGATGCCCATGCCGTCGAGGTAGGTGGAAGCGGAGAAATCAACGGCCTTGAGTCGCTTTTCGGTCGCGTCGATGGTGCCGACGGCCAAGTCGATGTTGCTGCCTGAGATGGACTGGATGGCGTCCGCATAGGTGGCCGGCTGGTAGACCGGCTCAAGGCACTCGTCCTTCGCGATCTTGCTGGCGATCGCGATGTCGATGCCGTTGGGCTGGCCGCCGTTGTAGCTGCTGAACGGCGGGATGTCGATGACGCCGATCGTGAGCTTGCCGGGGGAGACGGTCTGGATGCCCTCGTGCTTGGGGGTGCACGAGGATGCGACGGTGGTCTCCGAGGGCGAGCTGCAGGCCGACAAGCCGAAGCCGAGGACGACCGCGGTGAGAGTGAGTGCGCCGGCACTCTTGAGTCGCTTGATGTTCATGATTTCTCCTGATGGTGTTGGGATGATGCGAGATGAGTAAAGAGCAGGACGGTCAGGTGTTGCGGGCCAACCGCTTCTCGAAGTAGACGGTGATCCATGTGGCCGGCATCGAGACGGCGGCATAGCAGAGGCCCGCGAGGGTGAAGATTTGCAGGTAGTTGAAGTCCTGGCTGCCGATCTCGTAGGCCGTCTTCATCAATTCCGGGACGGCGATGACGTAGGCCAACGACGTGCCCTGGAACATCTGGATCCCGACACCCATGAGCCCGGGAATTGCCGACTTCATGCCTTGGGGCATGATGACCCGGAGGAAGGTGGCGCTCCGTGAGAGGCCCAGGGCGCTGGACGCTTCGTGCTGGCCGCGGGCCACGGACTGGAGCCCGGCCCGCATGATTTCACTCGAGTAGGCCGCGGAGTTCCAGATGAGGGCCAAGCAGGCGGCCGTGATGCTCTCGAACGCGATCCCGAACTTCGGCAGACCGTAGTAGAAGAGATAGAGGATGACCAGGGCCGGGGCCCCTCGGCCGATTTCGACGACGGCGAGGCCAACGGCGCGGACCGCCAGGTTCTTGGCGCTCACCATGATGCTGAGTCCAAGCCCCAGCGGATACCCGAAGGCGATCGAAATCGCGGCGATCGAGAGGCTGACGCCGAGTCCGCCCATCATTTGGGGGAGGTATGCCGCCCATTCTGTAAGCCATGTCATGCGTAAATAGCCTTCCTCATGCGGGAATCGAGGCGACGGGACAGATACGCGACCGGGATGCTCAGCGCGATGTAGAGGAGGCCGACGAAGAGATAGGGAAGGATTCCTTCGACGGTGGGGTGCTGACGGGCGAAGGCCTGGGAATAGAAGACCATTTCCATCACGATGATCGTCGAGGCGATCGAGGAGTCCTTAAGCAGGCCGGTGAAGTAGGTCGCGATGGACGGGGAGACGATGCGGAAGGCCTGCGGGGCCACCACTCCGTAGAACGACGCACGCTGGGCCAGGCCCAGGGCGTGGCTTGCCTCGATCTGTCCTCGCGGGACGGCCTGCAGTCCGCCGCGGTAGATCTCGGCGAGGTAGGCGATCGATACGACACCGAGGCCCACGATGGCGGCGCCCACGGGATTGAACTTGAAGGTTCCGATCTGAATCCCGAACTTGAGCAGGAACAGCCACACGATGATCGGTACCCCGCGGACGAGGTCGACGAAAAATCGCGAGACGAGCCGCAGGAGCATGTTCGGCGACGAAAGGCCCAGTGCCACGGGGACGGCGCCGACGATGCCGATCGCAAATGCCGACAGCGTCAGCCCGATGGTCATGGGCAGTCCCTGGAGGACCGCGGAAAACGCGTCCATGTCAGCGCTCCAGCACGGCGCGCAGGAAGCGCCGGGTGCGGGCCTCCTGCGGGTCGGTCATGATGGCGCTCGGGTCGCCCTGCTCGATGATCTTGCAGTCGGCCATCACGACAAGCGTGTCGGAGACGTCCCGGGCAAACTGCATCTCGTGGGTGACCACGATCATCGTCATGCCCTCGTCCGCCAATTCGCGCATGACGGCCAAAACCTCAAGCCCGACCTCGGGGTCAAGGGCCGAGGTCGGCTCGTCGAAGAGCATGATGCTCGGATCCAGGGCCAGTGCCCGGGCGATCGCGATGCGCTGTTGCTGTCCGCCGGAGCACCGCCCAGGGTGCTGCCCGGCCTTGTCCTTGAGGCCGACCCGCTCGAGTAGCTGCATTGAGCGCTCGTCGGCCTCTTCCTTGCTGCGTCCGAGGACCTTCTGCTGCGGGAAGCTGATGTTCTTGAGTGCGGACATGTGGGGAAACAGGTTGAAGGACTGGAACACCATGCCGACCGTTTGCCGCAGGGCGGCGAGGTCGCGGGCGTTCACTGTCTTGCCGGGTTCGATGGTGTGCCGGCCCACCTGGATGGTCCCGGAATCGGGGCGTTCGAGAAGGTTGATGCACCGCAGGAACGTGCTCTTGCCGGCGCCCGACGGTCCGATGAGGGCCGTGACGGTCCCCGGCTCTACATGTAGTGAGACATCGTCCAGGACGGTGTGGTCGCCGTAGCGCTTCGAAATGTGGTCAAGCTGGATGCCGACGCGGGGCGCGAGTTTGCCGTCGACGGTTTCTGAAAGGGTCATAACAATCTTCCATGTATGGGCCGGGTGAATCCTCTGCGGGAGTGGTTGAGGTCACATCGTATGTGACATAGTACATTGCATGAGGGGCCGACGGAAGACCCTTTGCCAGGCGACCGCAGGGGTGCGTACTGCCACCTTGTTTGCATGGTTTGCACGCAGGCGTGACCGCGCTCCGGGCGTCGACGTTTGGGGCGAAGGGGCATTGCCGGGGTTGCCAAAACCCGCTCGAATGTCGGGCTTTTGTCGGGCGCCGGGCCCTCCGGCGCCGCCGGCGCGCGCCGCTGCGGCAATGCCCGCGTGGGCCGCGAAAGAGTGCTCCCGCCCGGGCTCTCGACAATGAGATCTGCGCCATGTAACATGGTACAGTCGAGTGACTCGGCACACACCTCGGTGGTGCCGGTCACCTTCGAGGGGGTTCGGTGAATGCAATCGGCTCGCCGGTGCGTTTCGACCCTCCTCACCCATCGCCTTGCTTCTGGCGGCCGCCGCGATCTCCAGCGTGGCAGCATCCCTCGCCGGGAAAGCAAGGGGCAACTCCCTGCGGCAGCTGAACTTCGATGCCGCCGCACGCGCCGGAGGATCGTCCGAAAGTACCGCTTTCGGCTCCTCGTCTGATTATTCAAAAGGACCACCATGGAAACACTCGTCAGCATCAGCGACTCCATCTGGAACCCCATGGCGTACTTCGCCCTGGCCGTCGGATTGTTCTTCACCGTACTGACGGGCTTCGTCCAGTTCCGGCGGTTCCCGGACATGATCCGTCAGATCCTCAGCAAGAAGAACAGCTCGGACGGGATCTCTCCGGTCCAGGCGTTGCTCCTGACCCTGGCAAGCCGCGTGGGCGTGGGCAACATCGCCGGCGTCGCAACGGCAATCGCCGCCGGCGGCCCCGGCGCCCTGTTCTGGATGGTCGTCTGTGCGCTGCTCGGATCGGCAAGCTCCTTCGCCGAATCCACCTTGGCCCAGGTCTACAAGCGCCGCATCAACGGCGAGCACCGCGGCGGCATGCCGTTCTACATCGAACACGGCCTGAAGCTCAAGTGGCTGGCGGTCGCTGTGTCGCTCGTGGCGATGGTCGGCTACGGGTTCGTGTTCCCGGGCGTCCAGTCCAACAACATCGCCTCCAGCGTCGAAACCGCGTTCAACGTGCCGCCGCTGGTGAGTGCCATTGGCATCACCGTACTTATGGCCTTTGTCATCCTGGGCGGCACCAAGCGTGTCGTCGGTGCCGCACAGCTCATGGTTCCGGTCATGGCCGTTGGCTACATCCTCGCCGCACTGGTGATCCTTGCCGTGAACTTCGAGCAGATCGTTCCGACCATCAGCCTGATCCTGTCTTCGGCCTTCGGTGTCCACCAGGTCTTCGGCGGCATCGTCGGTGCTGCCGTGGCCTGGGGCGTGCGACGCGCGGTGTTCTCCAATGTCGCCGGCGTGGGGGAGGGGACCTACGGCGCGGCAGCCGCGTCGGTGTCCCACCCCGCCAAGCAGGGCCTGGTCCAGGCCTTCTCGATCTACATCGACACCGTCGTTGTCTGCTCCGCAACCGGCCTGATGATCATCATGACCGGCTCCTACAACGTGACGGCGCCAGACGGCACGGTCCTGATCCAAGGCGTCCCCGGCCTCAAGGCCGGCGCCGCGTACACTCAGCAGGCCATCAGCACCGTGCTGCCGGGTGTCGGTCCGGGCTTCGTCGCCGTCGCCCTCTTCTTCTTCGCCTTCACCACGCTTGTCGCGTTCTTCTACATCGCCAAGACCAACCTGGTGTACCTCACCGGCCGCGACGACAGCCCGGTGCTGGACTGGGCGCCTGAAGTTGGGCATGCTCGGCATTACCTTCTACGGCGGCGTCGTGAGCGCCGACGCGATGTGGACCATCGGAGACATCGGCTACGGAACCCTGGGCTGGATCAACATGCTCTGCCTGCTGGCGCTCACCTCGGTGGTCTACAAGGTCACCCGCGACTACGACAGGCAGTGCAAGGCCGGCCTGGACCCCGTCTTCGACCCGATCGCACTGGGCATCCGCGGAGCCGACTTCTGGGTCGAGGAAGCGGCTGAAATCGCCGAAAACCAGGCGGTTTTGGCCTCGTCGCGGGACCAGGAAAAACTAATTTCCCCCAACCCCTTCCGTCTGTACAATGTCACATGATACTATTTGAATGTGATGTACGGCATGGAGTCGAAAGCATCACCCACAACTTTGCAAAACATTGAAAAGTCCCCTTGAAAGGAACACAACATGAGCACCACTAAGAAGCCCTGGCACGGAGTCATCGTCGCATCGGCGCTGCAGTTCAAGGACGACTACTCGGTCGACTACGAAGCATTCGCCGACCACGTCCGCTTCCTTGCCAGCAGCGGCTGCGACGGCATCGCCCCGAACGGCTCGCTTGGTGAGTACCAGACCCTGTCCGACGAAGAGCGCGCCAAGGTCATCGAGACCGCCGTTGCCGCAGCTCCGGAGGGCTTCGTAGTCATGGCCGGCGTTGGCGCCTACGGCGGACTGCAGACCCAGAAGTGGGCCCAGCAGGCCAAGGATGCCGGCGCGCACGCCATCATGTGCCTGCCGCCGAACACCTACCGCGCCACCGACGACGAGGTCGTCGAGCACTTCCGCCTCGCAGCCTCCGCAGGCCTGCCGGTTGTTGCCTACAACAACCCGATCGACACCAAGGTCGACCTGACCCCGGCCCTGGTTGCACGCCTGTTCCACGAAGGCCTGATCGTCGGCATCAAGGAATTCACCGGCGATCCGCGCCGTGCCTACGAAATCAAGGAATTGGCACCGGGCATGGACATCCTCATCGGCACCGATGACACCGTCCTGGAAATGGGCCTCGCCGGCGCCGTCGGCTGGGTTGCCGGTTACCCGAACGCCATCCCGCACGCAACCGTCGAGCTCTACCGCCTGGCGACCTCCGGCAACCTGTCGGACCTGGAGCGCGCCCGCGAGATCTACCGCGACCTGCACTCGCTGCTGCGCTGGGACACCAAGACCGAGTTCGTCCAGTCGATCAAGCTCTCGATGGACGTCGTCGGCCTCAACGGCGGCGTATGCCGTCCGCCGCGTGGCCCGCTGACCGACGCCGTGCGCGCCGCAGTCATCGCCGACACCGAGGCTGCAGTAGCCAAGGGTTACAAGTAACCTCGAAACTGCATTGCCGTTGGCCGGCCCCGTAGACACGGGGCCGGCCAACGGCGGCACCGCAATCAACGACGATTCACCCAGAGAGCTTTCACCAATGCGCACCAACAGGATCTTCCACGCAGTGGATTCCCACACCGAAGGCATGCCGACCCGCGTCATCACCGGCGGCATCGGCACCATTCCCGGAGCCACCATGGCGGAACGCCGCCTCTGGTTCATGGAGCACAGCGACTGGATCCGCACCCTGTTGATGTGCGAACCGCGCGGACACGCCTCGATGAGCGGCGCGATCCTGCAGCCCTCCACCCGCCCCGACGCCGACTTCGGCGTCCTGTACATCGAGGTCTCCGGACTGCTGCCGATGTGCGGGCACGGAACCATCGGCGTCGCCACCGTGCTGGTGGAAACCGGCATGGTCGAGGTCCACGAACCCGTGACCACCGTCCGCCTGGACACCCCGGCCGGCCTGGTCATCGCCGAGGTCGCCGTCAAGGACGGAGCGGCCGAATCCGTGACCATCCGCAACGTGCCCTCCTACAGCGACCGCCTGGACGCATCCGTCGAGGTCCCGGGCTACGGCACCGTGAACTACGACCTCGCCTTCGGCGGCAACTTCTACGCCGTCGTCGAGCTCGACGACCTGGGCCTGCCGTTCGAACGCGAACGCAAGGACGACCTGATCACCGCCGGCCTGGCCATCATGGACGCCATCAACGCGGCCGACGAGCCCGTGCACCGCGAACGCGACGACATCCGCGGCGTCCACCACGTCTACCTCAAGGCCCCCGGCTCCACCGCCGAGCACTCCCGCCACGCCATGGCCATCTACCCGGGCTGGTTCGACCGCTCGCCGTGCGGCACCGGCACCAGCGCCCGCATGGCCCAGCTGCACGCCCGCGGCGAACTGGCCCTGGACACCGACTTCATCAACGAGTCCTACATCGGCTCGCAGTTCACCGGCCGCCTGGTCGAGGAAACCACCGTCGGCGGCCTGCCCGCCGTCATCCCCACCGTCACCGGACGGGCCTGGATCACCGGCACCGCCCAGTACTTCCTTGACCCGAGCGACCCATTCCCGGAGGGATTCCTGCTGTGAAGCTGCCATATTTCGACGCCGCCGAGGTTCGCGCCTCGCTTCCCTTCGACCGCGCCATCGGCGCCATCGAGGACGCGCTGCGCGGCCAGACGGATCCGGAAATCGACGGGCCGCGCATCTTCGCCCCGGCGCCGGACGGCGAATTCCTGCTGATGCCGGCCATCGGCCAGGGCTACACCGGACTCAAGGTCGCGACCATCGCCCCGCTGAACCCGGCCAAGGGCGAGGAAAAGATCCAGGGCGTCTACCTGCTCTTCGGTTCCTCGAACCTCACGCCCATCGCCTCGATGGACGGCGCCGAACTCACGGCCATCCGCACCCCGGCGGCCACGCTGACCGCGGTCAAGAACATCGCCGAGGCCCCGGGCGACGCCCCGTTCACCCGGACCCCCAAGGTCCTGGTCTTCGGCGCCGGCATCCAGGCCGTCAACCACATCCGCGCGGCCAAGTCGGTCTTCCCCGAGGGCAGCTTCGCCGTGGTGGGCCAGCGTGCCGAGCGCATCCAGGCACTGATCGAACAGCTGGCCACCGAGGGCATCACCGTCACCCGCGGAAGCGTCGAGGACGTGCCGGACGCGGACGTGATCCTGTGCGTGACCTCCTCGCCGACCCCGCTCTTCGACGGATCGCTGCCGGCCGACCACGCAATCATCGCCTCGGTGGGACAGCACGGGCTTGACGCCCGCGAGGTCGACGAGACGCTCGTCAAGCGCTCCGAGGTCGTCGTCGAGGGACGCGCATCCTCATGGCGCGAAAGCGGGGACCTGATCCCCGCACGCAGCGTCGAGGAGTGGAAAGAGATCAATCCGCTGAACCTCAAGGACCTTGTCAACGGCAAATTCAGCCGCGTCTCGGGCAAGCCGACACTTTACACGGGTGTGGGCATGGCATGGGAAGACTTGGTTTCCGCCGCAGTGGTGTATGAAGATCACAGGAGTAAAAACGCGTGAGCGCACCTGTGGAAATCGGAGAACAAAGCATGATCGGCAATTCAAGGTTCACCATTGAAAAACTAGACCGCCAGATGAGCCTGCGCGAAACCGTCACCGAACGGCTTCGCACCTCGATCATCTCGGGCGACCTGGTGGAGGGCGAGCTGTACTCGGCGCCGAGCCTGGGCGCCGCGTTCGGCGTGTCGGCGACCCCCGTGCGCGAGGCCATGATGGACCTCGTCCGCGAGGGCCTGGTGGAGACGGTGAAGAACAAGGGATTCCGGATCACCGGCATGACCGATGCCGAGCTCGCAGGAAATCGCCGAGATCCGCCTGCTCATCGAGCCGGAGGCGACCAAGCGCGCGCTGGCCTCGATCCCGGCCGAAAGCATCCCCGAACTGCGTGCGCTGGCCGACACCATCGTGCGCAACGCCACGCGACAAGGACGCCGACGCCTACCTCGCCGCCGACCGCGAGTTCCATGCCCGGCTGCTGAGCTTCGCGGGCAACAAGCAGCTCGTGGAACTTGCCACCTCGCTGCGCCTGCGCACCCGGATGTACGGGCTGAAGACGCTGATGGACAACCACCAGCTCGACGGCTCGGCCCAGGAACACCACGAAATGATCGACTGCGTGGAACGCGGCGACGCGCGACGGCCATCCACGAACTGATGATCCGCCACATCAGCCACGCCCGCGGGCTGTGGAACACCGGCAGCCCGGAACACGAAACAGCTGCACCAGAGCAGCGAACCCAGTAGGAGTAATCATGAATGCGCCCAGCGACGTCATCGTCATTGGTGCCGGAGTAATCGGTTCGGCGATTGCATACTTCGCCACCCAGCAAGGACTCTCCGTCACCGTGCTGGAGCGCGGACTGCCCGCCAGCGGAACCAGTTCCGCCTGCGAGGGCAACATCCTGGTCTCCGACAAGGAACTCGGCCCGGAGCTCGAGCTGACCAAGTTCTCGCTGGACACCTGGCGCGGGGACCTGGCCGAGCACGCCTCGCACTGGGAATTCGAGTCCAAGGGCGGCATCATCGTCGCCTCGCGCGAATCCTCCATGGCCTCGCTGGACCGCCTGACCAAGGCCCAGGCCAACCACGGGATCGACGTCGAATGGGTCGACATCCCGCGGCTGCGCGACTTCGAACCCAACATTTCCCCCGACGCGCTGGGTGCCGCCTGGTACCCGGACGACTGCCAGGTCCAGCCGATGCTGGTCGCCGGGCACCTGCTCAAGCTGGCCCGCGCCGCCGGGGCCAAGGTCATGACCAACACCATGGTCACCGGCTTCGTGCGCAACGGCGACACCGTCACCGGCGTCAAGACCGACCGCGGTGAATTCCACGCCCCGGCGGTCGTCAACGCCGCGGGCAGCTGGTCCGAGGACATCGCGGCGCTGGCCGGGGTCAACGTGCCGGTGAAGCCCCGCAAGGGATTCGTCATGGTCACCGAACCGCTGCCGCCGATGGTGCACCACAAGGTGTACGCGGCCGAGTACGTGGACAACGTGGGCAGCTCCGATGCCGGGCTGCAGTCCTCCCCGGTGGTCGAGGGCACCCCCGCCGGCTCCATCCTGATCGGCTCCTCCCGCGAGCGCGTCGGATTCGACCGCAGCGTCAACACCGACGCCCTGCGCCAGATGGCGGCCAACGCCATCGCGCTCTTCCCGTTCCTGGAGAAGACGCGCATCATCCGCCACTACCACGGCTTCCGCCCCTACTGCCCGGACCACCTGCCGGTCATCGGGCACGACCCGCGCGCACCGGGCCTCTGGCACGCCAGCGGCTACGAGGGCGCCGGCATCGGCCTGTCCGCGGGCACCGGAAAGCTCGTGGCCCAGGCGCTGGCCGGGCTCACCCCGGACATGTCCCTGGCGCCCTTCGCCCCCGAACGCTTCGGCGAATTCACCCCGGCAACCAAAGTCCCACCAGGAGTCGGCAGCATGAGCACCACCCCGCAGCGGATCACCGTGACACTCAATTCGACAGCCGGTGGGCACCGAACAGCGGCCAGAGCGTCGGCGCCGTCCTGATGGGCGAGGGCATCAAGGCCTGGCGCACCACCCGCAACGAGGGCAAGCCGCGCGGCCTCTTCTGCGGCATCGGCGCCTGCTACGACTGCCTGGTCACCATCGACGGCCAACCCAACCAGCGCGCCTGCATGGTCGAGGCGTGCGACTCCATGAACATTGAAGGGGACTTCGACGCATGAGCTCCCACGAGGAATTTGCCTTCGACGTAGCCGTCATCGGCGCGGGCCCGGCGGGCCTGGCCGCGGCCGTTGCCGCGGCCGAACGCGGCGCCAGGGTCGTCGTGCTGGATGCCGGCGCCCAGCCCGGCGGCCAGTTCTGGCGCCACCGCCCCGAATCGGTCATTCCCGAGCCCGACGGCCACGGCCACCACGGCTGGAAGACCTACCTGGACCTGCGCGCGCGCTTCGACGCCGCCGCATCCCGCGGCCTGCTGCGCTACCTGCCCAACACCCAGGTGTGGATGACCGAACGCGAGGACGCGGGCCGCTTTGTGCTGCGCCTGACCCCCGCCACCGGCACCGCGCTCGAGGCCGCAACCGTCCGCGCCGCCAAGCTCGTCTCCTGCACCGGCGGCTACGACCGCCAGCTGCCGCTGCCCGGCTGGGAACTGCCCGGCGTCATGGCCGCCGGCGGAATCCAGGCGTTCATCAAGGCCAACGGCACCCTGCCGGGCAAGCGCTTCGTCGTCGCCGGGACCGGGCCCTTCCTGCTTCCGGTGGCGGCAAACATCGCCGAGGCCGGCGGCAAGGTCGTCGCCGTGTGCGAATCCGCCTCGCTGGCCAACTGGCTCCCGCACCTGGGCGCCGCAAGCGGCGTGCCGGGCAAGGCGCTCGAGGGCGCGGAATACGCGGGCGTCTTCGCCAAGCACCGCATCCGCTACCGCACCCGCACGGTTGTCACCGAGGTGCTGGGGGAGACCAGCGCCACGTCGGTGCGCATCGCCAAGGTCGACGCCGACGGCGCCGTCATTGCCGGGCACCGAACAGCTGCTTGAGGACGTGGACGTCGTCGGCTTCGGCTGGGGCTTCACCCCGCAGATCGAACTTGCCGTCGCCCTGGGCGCCGCAGACGCGCATCGACGCCGACGGCTCGCTGGTCTGCGTCGTCGACGAGCAAGCAGGCGTCCAACGTGCCGGGCCTCTACCTTGCCGGCGAAGTGACCGGCGTCGGCGGGGCCGTGCTGGCCGTGGCCGAGGGCCTCGTCGCCGGCGCCGCCGCGGCCAACGGCGAGGCGCCAAGCGCCGGCACCGCACGGCAGATCCAGCGCCACCGCCGGTTCGCCGGGGCCATGCACCAGGCGCACCCCGTCCCCGAAAAGTGGGACGACCTGCTCACCGACGACACCCTGGTGTGCCGGTGCGAGGAGGTCAGCCACGGCGAGGTCGTGCACGCCCGCGACGAACTGGGCGCCACGGACGCGCGCACCATGAAGTCCTTCACCCGCACCGGCATGGGCTGGTGCCAGGGCAGGGTCTGCGGCTTTGCCGTCTCCTGCCTTTCCTCCAAGGGGACCGACGACGCCGGGGCCGAACAAGCCTCGCTGGCGGCCTTCGCCAAGCGCCCCGTCGCCGCCCCGCTGACCCTCGGCGAGATCAGCACCCTGGACTCCCGGCAGCCCCAGGACTCCTGACCACCCGCATCTCCAAATTTCGACCCGCGACACCATCCGGGTCACCACCGACTTCCCCGTGAAAGGACCACACCCATCATGACGACCACCATCACCGTCACCCCGACGACCGCCACCGAGCTCGAGGAAATCCTCGTCGCCGCCCAGCAGGCAGCGGCCCCGTGGGCCGCCCTGCGCCCGTCCGAGCGCGCCGACGTGCTGGACACGGTTGCCGACGCCCTCGACGCCGCGGCCGGCACCCTCATCCCGATCGCCATGGCGGAGACCAACCTGCCGCAGGCCCGCCTGACCGGCGAGCTCAAGCGCACCACCTTCCAGCTGCGCCTCTTCGGCGAGGTGCTGCGCGACGGCGCCTACCTGGACGCCCGCATCGACCACGCCGATGCGCAGTGGCCGATGGGCGCCCCGCGCCCGGACCTGCGCCGCGTGCTCGAGCCCATGGGCCCGGTCGTCGTCTTCGCCGCCAGCAACTTCCCGTTCGCCTTCTCCGTGGCAGGCGGCGACACCGCCTCCGCATGGGCCGCCGGCAACCCCGTCATCCTCAAGGCACACTCGGGCCACCCGGAACTCTCGATCGCCACGGCCAACACCATCGCCGAGGCCCTGGCCTCCGCCGGCGTCCCGGCCGGCGTCTTCGCCCTGGTCATGGGCACCGAGGCCGGCGCCACCGCGCTGAAGGACTCGCGCGTCAAGGCCGCGGGCTTCACCGGCTCGATCCCCGGCGGCCGCGCCCTCTTCGACATGGCCAACGCCCGCCCGGAGCCGATCCCGTTCTACGGCGAGCTCGGCTCCAACAACCCCGTCTTCGTCACCGCCGCCGCGGCGGCCGAGCGCGGCGCCGCGATCGCCGGCGAATTCGTCGCATCCTTCACCATGGGCGCCGGACAGTTCTGCACCAAGCCGGGAACGATCTTCGTCCCGCGCGGTTCGGAGATCGTCGAGACCCTGCGCGCCACCGAGCTTCCGGCCGCCGCCGCGCTGCTCAACGGCCGCATCCAGGCCGGCTACGTCGAGGTGCTCGAGGCCCTGCAGGGCCACGAGAAGGTCCAGGTCCTGGCCCAGGGCTCGGACCCGCTGGCCGATCCGCCAAGCCCGACCCTGCTGCTCACCAGCGCCGAGGACCTGCTGGCACACCCCGAGTCCCTGCAGACCGAGTGCTTCGGCCCGACCGCACTGGTCGTCGAGTACACCGACGAGTCCGAACTCGTCGCGCTGGCCGAAAGCTTCGAGGGCCAGCTGACCGCCACCCTCGTGGGCACCGAGAACTGCGAGGTCGCCGAGCTGATCGAGGTGCTCTCCCGCAAGGCAGGCCGCGTGCTGTGGAACCAGTGGCCGACCGGCGTCTCGGTGACCTACGCGCAGCAGCACGGCGGCCCGTACCCGGCAACCACCTCCGTGGGCAGCACCTCCGTGGGCACCGCGGCGATCTCCCGCTTCCTGCGCCCGGTCGCCTACCAGGGCTTCCCGCAGGCACTGCTTCCCGAGGCGCTGCAGGACGGCAACCCGCTGAACGTGCCGCAGATGGTCAACGGCAAGCGCTAACCAGCTGAATTCAGCGGCCCCGGTGGAAGAACCCAGCTATCTTGGGTTCTTCCACCGGGGCCGCTGTTCTTTCGGGCGGAAGCTTGCCCGGGGCATCGTCAAACGTGCCTTGGCCAACAAGATCGCCGACCCGCTTACGCTGCGTGGCGTTTGCGGAAACCACCTTCCGTAGCCGGGCCACAGGCCATATCATGTAGCTGTGCGTGAAATCCTTGCGGCCATCGGGCCTGCACTCGAACTCTTTGGCTGGATCGCGCTGTTCGGTGCCATCGGGTTTTTTGTGGTGGCGCGGGTTTCCCGCCGCAGCCAGGCAAATTGGCGGGAGGCGCCCTGCGAAGTCACCGAGCTCGAGGGCCAGGACTGCCTTGTCTGGACCAGCGCCGACGGCACCGCCCACAGCCGCGCGCTCGACGAATTGGAACCGGCCCCGTCCGGCAACCCCGACCGGGTGTACTACAAGGTCTCCGCACCCCAGAAGATCCAGATCGAGCAGCCCCGCTCCCACGTGCGGTTCATGTTGGTCCTGGCCTGGACCATGCTGGGCCTGTGGGCGTTGTGCAATGTCGTTCCGCTGGTCCTGCACCAAATGATGATTTCCGAACCGTCCTAGGCCTGGCCCCGAACGGGCAGGGAAAGCGAAACGATCCGCGAGCTTTCACCCTCGTTGGTGGCGATCCACAGCTCGGAATCGGACACCGCGAGCACGTCGCGCAAGCGTCCCTGGCCCTTGAGGACCACACGGGCATCGGGCAGGGCGCCCCTGGACGCCGGCTCGCCCGCCGGGAGACCCAGCCTCCAGAGCCGTTCCCCGCGCAGGCAGGCCACATAGGCGGCGCCGCCCACGATCGCCAGGGCGCTCGGTGAAGCGTCGGCCGTCGATTTCCACACATGGACCGCGTCGATGAACTCTTCCCTGTGGGGTGCGCCCGTCACGTGCGGCCAACCGTAGTTGCCGCCCGGGACCACCAGGTTCAATTCGTCGTTCTTGTCCGGCCCCAGCTCGCTGGCCCACAACCGACGCGACGAATCCCAGGCGAGCCCCTGCACATTGCGGTGGCCGTACGAGTAAACGGGCGATCCGGTAAACGGATTGCCGACCGGAATGCTGCCGTCGGGATTCAGGCGAAGGATTTTCCCGTTCAGCCGGGCGGGGTCCTGGGCCGCCGCCGAATCCGTTGCATCCCCGGTGCCCACGTAAAGCAGGCCGTCGGGGCCGAACTTGATCCGCCCGCCATTGTGGATGCTGGCCCGGGGAATGCCGCGGATGATCGGTCTGGGCCGCCCCGAGCCCGTCCGGGCCCAACTCGAATCGAAGCACGCGGTTGTCCGTCTCGGTGCTGGTGTAGGCATACAGCCATTCGCGGCCGTCCTCCTGCAGGACTTCCAGTCCCAGCAGGCCGCCCTCGCCGCCCGGGACAACACCGGGTACCTCGGCAAAGGTTTCCAGCGTCCCGTCGGGGGAGAGGAGCTTGACCAGCGCCGTGTCGCGTTCGGAAACCAGGGTGCCGCCGTCGCTGCGCCGGGCCATCGACCACGGGGTGGCCAGACCGCTGGCGACCACCACCGGGCGGTTCACCGGTTCCGGGGAATTCGGATTGGGCTTGAGCGGGTCCGAACAGGAGGACAACGCGGCCAGCGTTCCCGCCCCGGCCAGGAGCAGAAAAGACCGCCGACCCACACCGATTGGCATTCCGGGCTGCACCGCCGTCATGGTCAGAGTTTAGGTCGAAGTCCGGCGTGCTTCCAGAGGAAGCCGCGACTTCGACGCTGTGAGCGATCAGGCTTTGGGTCTGGCGGGCATTGCGCGGGATGATGGAGTCACATGTATTGAGTTCTTATCTCCCCGTGCGGTCCGCGGCGGCGATGACACCACCAGGAGGCACCCTCATGAGCGAAGCCATCAACATCGGTTCCGTCGACAGCATCGACGAAGGCGAAGCCATCGTCATTCCCGCCGAAGAGAACGGCACCAAGGACGACATCGCGGTGTTCCACGCCGAGGACGGCAACTTCTACGCCATCAACGACGAATGCACGCACGAGACCGCCTCGCTTGCCGACGGCTGGATCGAAGGCACCGAGGTCGAGTGCCCCGTGCACGCGGCAAAGTTCTGCCTCAAGTCCGGCGCAGCGCTGTGCCTGCCGGCCACCGTCGCCGCACGCACCCACAAGATCGAGGTCGAGGACGGGGAGCTGATGCTTTACCCGGACACCCCGGCCGTCTAAGGCGCCTCCGAACACGGCAAGGCCGCACGCACCATCGCCCGCGCAGGTCTGCGGACCATCCACCCAAGCAGAAGGACACAGTCCCACCCATGAACGTTGAATCGATCCTCATCATTGGCGGGGGCCTGTCCGGCTTTGCCGTGGCACAGAACCTGCGCAACCGCGGCTTTGACGGCAGCATCGGCATCATCGACCCGGCGGGGATCCCCTACGACCGCCCGCCGCTGAGCAAGGCCTACCTGCTGGGAACCAAGGACGCCGAGGGCATCGAGCTGGCCCCCCGCTCGTGGTTCGCCGAGCACCGGGTGGACATCATCCCGGGCACCGCCGCCGAATTGCTGCTGGACCCCCTGGGCGTGCTGCTGGAGGACGGCAGCCGGGTGCACGCCGATCGCCTGGTGCTGGCAACCGGCGGTTCGGCCAGGCCGCTGCCCATCGAGGGCGGGGAACTGGACTCGGTGCTGGCGCTGCGCGACCGCGCAGGATGCGGACCTGCTGCGCGGCAAGCTCGGCCCCGGCGTCCACCTGGCCATCGTGGGGGCGGGGCTCATCGGCGCCGAGGTCGCCTCGGCGGCCCTTGAACTCGGCGCCCGGGTGACGCTGATCGACCCGATCGACCCGCCCCTGGTGCCGGCCGTGGGCCCCGAGCTGGCCCGCCGCCTGCACGACATGCACGCCACCGCGGAGATCGACACGATCCAGGGCACCCCCGAGCGCATTTCCCGTCGCGGAGGGCAAGCACCTGATCGAGCTGTCCGACGGCCGGAAAATCGCCAGCGACGAGGTGCTTGTCGGCATCGGCATCGTGCCCAACAGCTGCGCTTGCGGCCTCCGCGGGCATCAAGACCGACAACGGCGTGATCGTCGATCGGAACCAGCGCACCAGCCACCCGCACATCTACGCCGTGGGCGACCTGGCCCGAACCCAAACCGACGCCGGCGAACTGCTGCGCCGCGGCGAGCACTGGGAACACGCGATGAACACCGGTGCCACCGCGGCGGCGGCGCTGCTCGGCCAGGAACCGCCGCTGCACGGGGCCTCGTGGTTCTGGTCCGACCGGCACGGGGTCCACGTCGAGGGCGTGGGCGAGATGAACGCCGAAGGGCCACACGGTGCTGCGCCTCGTCGACGGCGTGCCGGTCGCGGCGTTCCGCCTCGATGCCGGGGGCCACATGCTCGGCGCGGCGGCCATCGACGGCGGGCTGACCATCCGGGCGGCCCGGCGCATCATCGACAAGCGCATCGTCGTGGATGCGGCAGCCGCTCGCCGATCCCTCGGTGCCGCTGAAAAAACTGGCCCGCTAGCCGGGCCCGCGGGCCGCAGCCGTCATCCTAGGCGGCGGCGGATCGACCTTGGGTGTCCGGGCCCAGCCCGGACACCGTCGCCAGGGCCGAATCCGTGCCCAGCTCGGCGCGTTCCTCGGGGTGCTGCAGGTAGTGCGCCAGCGTGCGGAGCAACGCGTCCGGGTTCGCCGCGAGCTCATGGACCTGGATCAGCAATCCACTGAGTCCCTTGGACGGCCCGGGCAACGGGGAGCCCGCCTTGCTGTCTTCCGTGCACGTGACAAGATCCAGGCGGGTCCGCGCTTGCCCAGCGGCTGTTGCCGCGGGGGATCGGCGGCTTCGACGGACGACACGTCGTTCCAGTAGATTTCATGCATGCCCCGTGAACCGTAGAGCACAATGCGGCTGCGCGTGAGGTAGACCCCGGGGTCCTGGGCGGTCGCGGCAATGCGGGCCATCCGCAGTCCGCGGAACATCAGGAAGATTCCGCAACCGATCAAGGCAATGCCCATCATGATGATCAGGAACAACGGGCTGTAGTCGTGCAGGAACAATAAGCCGGGCACTGAGCGCGACGCTTGCCACCAGCACCACCACGGAGAGCCCAACGACCAGCGCCGCCAGGATGGCCGAGCTCCTGAAGATCGGGAACCACGTGGCCGCCCGCTGGCCGGTGCTGGTTTCGACTGCCGCGGTTTCCACGGGGCTGTCATGGGCCGGGCGCCGGAATGCGGAAATCACGCCAAGCAGAAGGGCCGCGGCGCTGGCAAGCAACGCCGTCGAAAGTGCCGCTTTCCCATGGACGATGGCATAGGCGCCGGCCGCCCCCAGGAAGATGATCAGCAAGAAGGTGGCCAACAAATGGTGAGCCAGGTTCCAGCCGCGGTGTCTGGGTCTCCACACCAACGGCCCGAATCCCGATTCACTCATATTCAGTAGCCTAATCCGGCGATCCTCCAAATGGAGAAATCTTCCTCACTTTTCCGCTTTGCAAGTCGCTGATTCATTTAGAACTCGTTTACGATGAACGCATTATGGAATCAATGCGTAAACGTGCAAAATTGGTCACTTGGCTGCTTATCGGCGCTTTGGTGGTAGGTGCCGGTGCCGGCCTGCTCTCGGGGTTGGTCTAGTGCCGATGGACGACGGCCTGACAGGCACGCTCCCGGAAGCGCTGCAAGCACCCACCAAGAAGGTCTCCCGCGGGTGGATCACCTCGGTGGTGCTGGTCAACCTGGGCATCAACATTGTCATCTTTGCGCCATTGAATATCCTGCTGGGGTTGCAGGCGACTGCCATTGACGCAGGAAACAAGGAAGCGATCCTGTCATTGGTGACAGCCTGCGGTGCGGCCGTGGCGCTTGTATCAAACCCGCTCTTCGGGGCACTGTCGGACCGCACCGTTTCCAAAATGGGGCGCCGCTCTCCGTGGATTCTTGCCGGTGCCATTCTTGGTGCCGCTTCGTTGTTGATGCTCTCCGGCGCCACGACAGTGGGGCTGATGCTCATTGGCTGGTGCGCACTGCAGGCCTCGGTCAACGCGGCATATTCGACGGTGACCGCCGCGGTTCCCGATCGTGTTCCATTGGCCAAGCGGGGTTCCGTTGGCGGATTGGCCGCGATGGGCCAGACGGTCGGCATTCTTCTCGGCGCCGTGGTCGGATTCGTGATTTCGGGCAATGTTGCCGTTGGCTACATCATTTGCGCCGTGGCATTGGTTGTTTCGGTGGTCCCCTACGTGCTGCGGCCGAATGATCCGCAGCTGCCCAAGGAATACAGGACACCGTTCAAGCTGGGCGAATTCGCCAAGGGTTTCTGGATCAACCCGGCCAAGCACCCGGACTTCGGTTGGGCCTGGTTGACCCGCTTCATGATGAACACCGGCAACCAAATGACCATCGTTTATCTTCTGTTTTTCCTCACCGATGTGGTCCACCACCCGGATCCTGCCGGCTGGCGTCCTGGTGTCTGACTGGTACATATGCCGTCATGGTGATCATTAGCGCCGTGATTTTCGGACCGATGAGCGACAAGAGCGGCAAGCGCAAGGTCTACGTTATTTTCTCTTCGATCGTGGTGGCCTGCTCGGCGCTGATCATCGCGGTCTTCCAGACTTTCCCCGGCGCGATTCGTTGGCGCCGCGGTTCTCGGGTTCGGGCTTTGGCGCCTACCTGGCCGTTGACTTCGCCTTGCTGACCCAGGTCTTGCCATCGTCGCGTGCGCGGGCCAAGGACATGGGCGTCATCAACATCGCCAATTCACTGCCGCAGGTCATTGCCCCGGCGCTGGCGTTCTTTGCCGTGACGGTCATTGGAAGCTACACGGCGTTGTTTGTCGTTGCGGCCTGCATCGGGCTGGTCGGTGCGCTTCTCGTGCGCAACATCCGTTCGGTTCCCTGACGGGACCGGGCCGCGACCGACCCGGGGGCTGCGCCGAACAACCGGGTGCGTGAACTGGATGTCAGCATGGCTCACCAAACGCCCAAATAGATGCAACGCACCGATAGGCTTTGACCATGGACTGGTTACGAGATGCACCCTTCGGTTGGGCTTATGCATTTTTGTTCCTGTTGGCCATGGCGAGGGCCAACACCACCTATTGGCTCGGTCGCGGCATTGCCGCGGGCGTGAAACACACTAGATTCCAGCATCTGATGACGGGCCCGATCTACCAGCGGGCCGAACGATTCATCCAAAGGTGGGGGATCTTCGCCATCCCGCTCTCATTCATGACGGTGGGAATCCAGACCGCGGTCAACGCCAGCGCCGGGGTGGCCCGCATGCCCCTGGCCAGGTACATCCCCTCGGTCATCGTCGGCTGCCTCATCTGGGCCACCATATATTCCACCGTGGGAATGGCTGTCATCTACGCATGGATCGCCTTGGGCTGGCAGTGGATTGTCGCCGGTGCACTGGTCGTGGCCATCGTGACCTTCGCCTGGATCCGCTACCGCCGGCAAGACGGCTAACCACCGCAACTACGCCGCGGCCACGTCGCGTTCCAAACCATTTTTGTTGCGGCGCGTTGGGGTATTTTGCGAATTTTCATCGGTACTATCGATGGAAACAGGAAATGCTTGCGAAAGTCGGGTAGCTCGGTGGCCATTACAGCAAAGAATCTTCGACCGACCAATCCGGTCGAACTGGACGACATCGACCGCGGGATTGCTGCGCATGCTCACCGAAAATGCGCGCCGCACCAACAACTCCTTGGCCGAGGAACTGGGCATAGCCCCCTCAACGTGCCTGGCACGACTCAACGCCCTGCGCTCCGCCGGGGTCATCCGCCGTTTCACCCTGGAAATCGATCCCGTCGTCTTGGGCCACGCGCTCGAGGCGCTGATCTTCGTGAAGATCCGCCCGGGCGCCCGGCACCTGATGTCGACCTTCGCCGAGGAAATGCGGGCCAAGCCGGGCGTCACCCAGCTGTTTTTCCTGGGCGGCGCCGACGACTTCCTGATCCATGTGGCGGTGCGGGATTCAAACGACGTTCGTCAGTTTGTGCTCGACAACCTCTCGGCAAACCCCGCCGTGGCAACCACCCAGACGTCGCTGGTGTTCGAGCACAGCCAGGGCGCAGTGCCCTGGCTGTGACCCGCACGTTGGCGAAGCGGCCGGACCGGCCTCACCACGAGGTGTCGCGCGGGCGTCCCTCGTCGTAGCCGGCGGCCGACTGGATGCCCACGATCACGCGTTCGCGGAACTCCGCAATGGACGAGGCCCCCGCGTAGCTGAAGGATGAGCGCACCCCGGAAATGATGGAATCGATCAGGTCCTCCACGCCGGGACGCTGCGGGTCGAGGTACATCCGCGAGTGCGAGATGCCTTCCTCGAACAACGCCGCCCGGGCCCGGTCGTAGGCGGACTGGTGCCGGGTGCGCTGCTGGACGGCGCGCGCCGAGGCCATGCCGAAGCTCTCCTTGTAGAGGCGGCCTTGCCCGTCGCTGGCCAGGTCGCCCGCGGATTCGTAGGTCCCGGCAAACCATGAACCGATCATGACCGAGGCCGCGCCGGCGGCCAGCGCCAGGGCGACATCGCGCGGGTACTTCACGCCGCCGTCCGCCCAGACCTCGGCACCGAGTTCCTGCGCCGCCGTGGCGCACTCGAGGACCGCGGAGAACTGCGGTCGTCCGACACCCGTCATCATGCGCGTGGTGCACATGGCGCCGGGCCCCACGCCGACCTTCAGGATGTCGGCGCCCGCCGCCACCAGGTCCCTGGTGCCCGCGGCCGAAACCACGTTGCCCGCGGCCACGGGAATCCTGCGCCCCGTCCGCTGGGCGAACTCGTCGCGGGCGGCGACCACCTGGGGGAGCGCCTCGATCATCTTTTCCTGGTGTCCGTGCGCGGTGTCGACGACGATGACGTCGACGCCGGCTTCGAGCAGCGCCGTGGTCTTGGCTCCGACCTCGCCGTTGATGCCCACGGCGGCACCGACCATGAGCCGCCCGGCCGGGTCGACGGCCGGGGTGTACATGGAGGAGCGCAAGTACTCCCTTGCGGGTGAGTACTCCCGCCAGGTGCTCGCCATCCAGCACCGGCACCATGCCCAGATGCCGGGAGCTCAGCGTTTCAAAAACCGAATCCAGGTCCGCGTCCTTGGAAACCGTGACGATTTCCGAGGTCATGACCTGATGGACGGGGGTGAACCGGTCGACCTCCAGGCAGTCTTTCTCGGCAATGATTCCCACGGGGCGGTGCCCGTCCAGCACGACGGCCGCGCCGTGCGAACGCTTGCCCAGCAGCGCCAGGGCGCTGGAAACGCTGTCGCCGACCTTGACGGTGATCGGGGTTTCAAAGACCGTGTGGGCGCTCTTCACCTTGGAGACCATGTCTTGGAGCGCCGCAGGGAGATGTCTTGGGGCAGGATGGTGATTCCGCCGCGTCGGGCAACCGTTTCGGCCATGCGCTTGCCGGCCACCGCCGTCATGTTGGAAACCACCAGCGGGAATCGACGTTCCCACGCGGTCCGGGGTGATCAGGTCCACGGAGGTTCGCGAAACCACTGCGGAACGCGACGGCACCATGAAGGTGTCGCTGTAGGTGAGGTCGTGCGTTGGCTGTGACGTCATTGAGAAATTTCACTCGTTCAGGCTACAGCCGGAAGGGGCTGAGTGTGTGACCGCGGTCACGCGGCGATGTCGTGCGGCTTAGGCAAAAGGGCATGTATGGCTGGCCGTAATTATGCCGCGAGGAGGGCGTGAACCTAAGCTTCGCCGACGAAATTAGGGCCGAAAATCAGCACTAATTTGATTGTTGGATTCCGGGCGTATGGTGGGTGGATAGCGGCTCGAATTCCGCGTGGCTGCCAATCTTGGGAGGATGTCATGACTGTTTCAGTCCCCGTCGCCGAATGCGCCGTGGCAAATTGTTCGTTCAATGATCATTCGCATTGCGGTGCCTCTGGAATCACCATCGGTGGCAATGCGGACCATGCCCAGTGCGCCACGTTTATTGACACGGGCGTCCATGGCGGTCTGCCGAAGGTCCTGGCTTCGGTTGGTGCCTGTCAGCGCTCCGAGTGCTCACACAATGATCACCTCATGTGTGCCGCCACCGAGGTTCGCGTTGGTCCTGGTGCCGACAATGCCGACTGCCTGACGTACAAGCACAAGCTCTGAGCCCAACCAACGCACAATGCCGTCGGCGCGAACCCTGTGAAAACAACAGGTTCGGGTCGGCGGCATTTGCTGTTTGGGCTGTTTGCCGACGCTCGCCGGTTGCTGCCTGGCGAGCGTTGCCCCATGCCATCAATCTTGCGTCCGGGTCAGACCTCGGATTCATTGTTGCGCGTGCGCACCGTGGTGTCGTCGTTGTCCGTTGAATGACTTCGCGCCGCTTGGGAGGGGGCGGCTGCTTGGGAGGTCGGTTCCGCCATCTTCATGGTGACGGGACCGTAGTAGGGCTATTGCTTTCGAATAGGTGTTGTCTCCTATGGGTCCGGGGCGTTTCAATGAGAGGACGATGGCCTCGCAAGCATTGTGGGCGCACCCAAATCGCCTCAATTGTTGAACAACCCTCTTGCCATGATTGTTCAACAACATGTAATGTACCTTTCATCGCTCCCCATCTTGTGACAGCTGTCACCCGCACTCTCGATGGACGGAATCATGGCTACTCCCAGCACAAAACCGAAGCTCAGTGCTTCAGCTCGGCGCACGGCAATGCTCGGTGCCATGTTCCTCATGGCGACCAGCGCCATCGGCCCGGGCTTCATCACCCAGACCACGGAATTCACCGTCAGGATCGGGGCATCGTTCGCCTTCGCCATTGTCGTTTCCATCCTCGTTGACATCGCCGTCCAGCTGAACGTCTGGCGCATCATCGGCGTCTCGGGCCTGCGCGCCCAGGAACTTGGCAACAAGGTCCTGCCGGGTGCCGGTTGGGTCCTCGCCGCATTGGTCTTCATCGGCGGCATGGTCTTCAACATCGGCAACATCGCCGGCACCGGCCTGGGCATGAACGCCATGATCGGCATCGACCCCAAGATCGGCGGCGCGATTTCCGCGGCCGTGGCCATCCTGGTCTTCCTCTCCAAGCGCGCGGGCATGGCCCTGGACAAGATCGTGGTCCTGCTCGGCGCCATCATGATCCTGCTGATGCTCTACGTGGCGATCGTTGCGGCCCCGCCGGTGGGCGAGGCGCTGAAGAACGCGGTGCTGCCGGAACAGATCGACTTCCTGATCATCACCACGCTGATCGGTGGAACCGTCGGCGGTTACATCACCTACGCCGGTGCACACCGCATGCTCGACTCCGGTGCGGCCGGCGTCGAGAACGTCAGGGACATCACCCAGACCTCCATCCTGAGCATCATCGTCACCGGCATCATGCGCGTGCTGCTCTTCCTGGCCATCCTCGGCGTGGTCGCCGGCGGCGTCGTGCTGACCAGCGACAACAAGGCCGCCGAGGCATTCGGCCATGCAGCCGGCGAAATCGGTATCCGCTCCTTCGGCATGATCCTCTGGGCCGCGGCCCTGACCTCGGTGATCGGCGCCGCATACACCTCGGTCTCCTTCATCACGAAGTCCACCACCAACGAGCGCACCCGCAACCTGATCACCGTCGCCTTCATCGCCGTCTGCGCGGTCATCTACCTCTTCCTGGGCCAGGCCCCGCAGACCCTGCTGATCTTCGCCGGCGCCTTCAACGGGCTGATCCTGCCCTTCGGCTTCGCGATCCTGCTCTACGCGGCCTGGCGCCGCAGCGACCTGCTGCAGGGCTACGCCTACCCGAAGTGGTTGCTGTTCATCGGTGTTGCCACCTGGCTGCTGACCCTGTTCCTGGGCTGGAACTCGCTGGCCGGCCTGGCCAAGCTCTGGGCCTGACCCGACGGCTTTCCCAGCACGCCCCTGCCTACCGCCATGCGCATTGAAAGGACATCCAGATGACGAACGCCGGCGCACGCACTGCCCACGCTTCCCGAAAACCGTGCCGAGCTTTCCCCGGCACAGGCGCGCGAGCTCTTCCGCAACGGGCTTGGTGGGCCCGACCGCCGGGTTCTCCCTGGGATATGCGCAGGCAAACCTGATCATCGTGCCCAAGGACCAGGCGTTCGACGTCCTGCTCTTTGCCCAGCGCAACCCCAAGTCCTGCCCGATCCTGGGCGTGCTGGATGCGGGCGAGGTCAGCGGGGAACTGCTGAAGCGGCGGGGACATCCGCACCGATGTTTCGCAGTACTTCGTCTACGAAAACGGCGTGAAGATCGCCGAGCCCACGGACCTGTCCGAGTACTGGCGCGACGACCTGGTGACGTTCATCGTGGGCTGCTCGTTCACGTTCGAGACGGCGCTGATGGAGGGCGGCATCAAGATCGCCCACATCGACCAGGGCGTGAACGTGCCCATGTTCAAGTCGAACATCCGCAGCGCCTCCGCCGGTTCCATGAGCGGCCCCATGGTGGTGTCGATGCGCCCGATCCCCGCCTCCCAGGTGGCGGACGCGGTGCGCATCACCTCCCGCTACCCGGCGGTGCACGGTGCGCCGGTGCACATCGGCAACCCGGAGGAACTGGGCATCATGGACCTGTCCAAGCCCGACTTCGGCGATCCGGTGGAAATCCCGGCCGGACACATCCCGGTGTTCTGGGCCTGCGGGGTCACGCCCCAGGCTGCCGTCATGGAGTCCCGCCCGGCGTTGGCGATCGGCCACGCCCCGGGGCACATGCTCATCACCGACGCACGCGACAGCAACTACCTGGTGCCGTAGCGCCGGCCGCATCCAAACGCAGAAACAACAAAGTAGTGCCCGCCCGGTCCAACCGGGCGGGCACTGCTTTGTTCTGGGGACGTTGGCTTGAATCTAGCGTGATCCCAGCCAGGCGTTCACTTCGCCGAAAAGCATGGCCTTGGCCGGGGCGTCGAGGAAGGAAGCCTCGATCGAGTTCCTGGCCAGCACCGCTTGGTCCTCGCGGCTCAGGTCGAACTGCCCGATGACCGCGGCGAAGTTCGCGTCCAGGTAGCCGCCGAAGTAGGCGGGGTCATCCGAGTGGATGGATACCTTCAGGCCCAGGTCCAGCATCTGCCGCAGGGGATGCTCGGCCATGGTGTCCACCGCCCGCAGCCGCACATTCGAGAGCGGGCACACGGTCAGCGGCATCTGCTCGGCCACGAGCCGTTCAACCAGGGCCGGGTCCTCGAGGCAGCGGATTCCGTGGTCGATGCGTTCGACCTTCAGCAGGTCAAGGGCCTGGACGATGTACTCGGCGGGGCCTTCCTCGCCGGCATGGGCCACGACGTGCAAACCGTTTTCGCGGGCGTAGGCGAAGACCTCCCGGAACAGGATCGGCGGGTAGCCGAGCTCCGAGGAATCCAGCCCGATGCCATCGATGGCGTGCTTCTCCCGCACCAGGGTGCGCAGGATCTCCATGGCGGATTCGGCGGGGGCGTGGCGCCAGAAGCAGGCGATGAGCTGGTGCGTGATGCCCCAGCGCGATAACCCCTCGTCGAGGCCCGCACGGATCCCGGAGATCATCTCGGTAAGCGTCAGGCCGCGTTCGAGGTGGGCCTGAGGGTCGAAGAACAACTCAACGTGCCGCACTCCCGATTCGTGGGCCCGCAGCAGGTAGGCGGTAGTGATCTCCTGGAAGTCCGCAGCGGTGCGCAGCACCGCCATGTTCGCGTAGAACAGGTCAAGGAAGGACTGCAGGTTGCTGAAGCTGTACTGCGCGCGAAGCTCCTCCAACGAGGGCCATGGCAATTCGATGTTGTTTTGCCCGGCCAGACGCAGGATGGTTTCGGGCTCCAGTGTCCCTTCCAGGTGTATGTGCAGTTCGGCAACGGGCAATTTCACGGGCGGGCCGCTGACGGGGCACGCGCCAGTGCCAGGGTGCCGCGCATGATCTCGTCGATGGCGCCTTCCTCGGCGGTGAGCACCACGCGGCAGTGCGCGCCGGAGGGCTTGGGGTAGCCCTTGTAGAGTCCGCGCAGGTCGCAGATGGTCTGCCCGCGCCCGGGGCCGTCGGTGGCATCAACGACCACGCGCGCGTACGGGGCGGAGGTTGCCTGCACCCGGCCGATGGCGATGGCGGCGGCCAGCGGGTCGTGCATGACCGAGCAGCGGCGGCCGAAGACGCCCTTGTAGAAGTCGAAGTAGTAGCCGAGCATCGACCCGACGGCCTTCACCGCGGGGGAATCGCTGGCCTGCAGGCGTTCGAGGTGGTTTTCCTCCAGCACGTGGTTCATTGTCACGTCCAGCGGCACCAGGACGATTTCCCAGTCCGCGGCAAAGACCTCCGCCGCGGCCTCCGGGTCGTTGTGGATGTTGGCCTCGGAGGCCGGGGTGATGTTGCCCGGGGCCATGGCGGCGCCGCCCATGATGGTGAGCTCGCGGATGAGGCCCGGAAGCTCCGGGTCCAGGCGCAGCGCCGCGGCGATGTTGGTCAGCGGGCCGATGGCGATGACGCGCAGTTCGCCGGGGGTGGCCCGGGCCAGCCGGACCAGCATCTCCGGTGCCGATCTCGGAGGCGAGTTCCAGGCCGGCGTCGGGCAGCTGGACCTCGCCGATGCCGTTTTCGCCGTGCACGTGGGGTGCGCCGCCGCCGTACGGGCGTGCCTGCGGGTGGTGGTGGCCCAGGGCCACCGGGACGTGCCCGTGTCCTGCAAGCGCCAGCAGGTTTTGGGTGTTGGTCGCGCCCTGCAGCGCATCGGTGTTGCCGCTGACCGAGCCGACGCCCACGAGGTTTGCCCCGGCGCCGAGCAGGTAGGCCAGCGCCAGCGCGTCGTCGATCCCCGTGTCGCAATCGAGGAAAACGGGGGCGTTGTCTGGGGTGGTGTTCATGCATGAATCCTTGGCTTGAGCGTGCGAGTTGGCTACAAGGATACCCGCCATGCGCCGGGGGAACCGGCGTTGGCCCCCGGCGGCTGCCCCTGGCGGTTCCAGCTGCCGGCGGCTTCCTGCCGAAGCTCCGGAAGGCGCGGCAGGAGCATGCGTCGGTGCTAGCCCCGGCTGGTGGACAGGGGCGTTTCCCGGATCAGGAACCCCAGGACCAGCGCACCCGCCGCGAGCGCCATCGAGATCAGGAAGATCTGCGGCATGGACCCGGCCAGCGCATCGGCGATCATCGCCTGGGTGCCCGCCGGCAGGCTGTGCACGAATTCCGGGGTCAGCGATCCCAGCCCGCCCTCGCCGCCCGCGGTGAAGCCGATGTCCGCACCGGCCAGCTTGGAGGAGAAGGAGGAGATGAAGATCGAGCCGAAGACGGCGATGCCCACCGAGGCGCCGATCATGCGGAAGTAGTTGGTGGTGCTGGTGGCCACGCCAAGGTCGGTGCGCTGCGACCTGCGACTGCACGATGACCACGAGGTTTTGCATCATGCACGCCGATGCCCAGGCCCACCAGGAACATGCCGGCCGCGGCCGAGGCGTACGGGGTGTGGGCCCCCATGGTGCCCAGCAGCGCGAGTCCGCCGAGCATCAGGACGGGCCCGCCGAGCAGGAAGAGCTTGTAGCGCCCGGTCTTGGAAACGATCGAGCCGCTGCCCATCACTGTTCCGTCACAGCGCGCGCGGCGAGGAAACCTGGCATCGTAAAGTTCGAGCAGTTGCCCGTCACGGGCGGGTCGAGCAGGAATGCACAAGAATGGCGTCGCGCAGCGGATCCTCCGCAAACCACACGGACGCCATCGCCACGAGGTCTTCGCGCGATGAAGCCGGAATCCGGGACGGGCGCCAACCACTCCAGATCCCCGATGCCTGCCGCCACCAAGTCCGCACGGGAGGCCCAACGGCGGTAAAGGGTCGGCTTGGAAGTTCCCACGCGCGTTGCCACCGCCTCCATGGAGAACTGCCGGTAGGCCGACCTCCGCCAGCAATCCTGGGCGGCCCGAAGGATTTGCTGGTCCTTGATGGCATCGCACGGGCGCGCGCGCCTGGCGGCCGTCGGGCTGGCGGTCGCAGGGGTTGCCAGCGATTGCGGCGGGGGATTGGCTGGGCTGTTCACCGTATGTTCGTGAGAGAGGCCCCGTCAGTGAGGGCGGAAGCGAATCGCGGGCACCGAATCGTCGGTGCGGCATGAAACCTTGTAGGCAAGGCCGACTACGAGGCTGGAGGTGGCGGTGAAGCGTTACAGGTACCGGTTGTACCCGGACCGGGAACAGTGCGGGCAGCTTGCCCGTGTGTTCGGGTGTGCTCGGGTGGTGTACAACGACGTCATCGCCGCGCGGGAACGCCTTGCGCGGCGAGAAAAGACCCGTCCGTAGCGACCTGATGAAGGTCATGGCCCGTTCCAAGAAGACCGAGGAACGATCCTGGCTTGCCGAGGTCACCGATGTACCTCAGCAGTCAATGCGCGACGCCGATGCCGCCTACCGAAATTTCTTTGATTCCCTCAAGGGCAGCGCAAGGGCCGCACGGTTGGTCCCGCGGTTCAAGTCCTGCAAGGACCACCGCGACAGTTTCAGGATCACCGGGAGGGCGAACTTGTCGGTGCGGAAGATCGGAGCCAGGGCAGGTACGGCTGCCGAGGATCGGTTGGGTGCACTTCGCCTCTCGCGTGGTCTGGCGGCGGCCTCCAGCCTGACCGTGGTCCGCGAACCCGACGGCCGCTACTACGTGTCCTTCGTGGTGGAGGCGCCCGCACGTTGTGCGCCAGCACCGGTGCGCAGGTGATGGCATCGACCTGGGGCTGAACCACTTGGCGGTAATGGCCTTCGATGACGGCGCCGGCAGAAGGAGGGAACCCACGGCACCTGAAAAAGAAGCTGCGGAAGCTATCCAGCGCGCAGAAGGAGCTGGCCCGCGGCAGAAGGGATCCGCAAACCGGGAGAAATCCCGGCACAAGGTCGCGGCCTGTACCGGAAGGTGCGGGAAACACGGTTGGACCACCACCACAAACTGGCCAGGAAGCTTGTTGACGAAACCAAGTAATCGGCCTGGAAACCCTGTGCATCACTGGGCTTGGCCGCACCCGCCTGGCCAAGTCCATCCACGACGCCGGTTGGGGCATCCTCATCCGGCTCATCGAAGAAAAAGCAGCAGAAGCAGGGCGCACCATCGTACGCGCTGACAGGTTCTTCCCGTCCACCAGGCTCTGCAGCAACTGCGGTGCCATGGGAGAGAAAAAACCGCTGCACATCAGGTCGTGGACCTGCGAGTGCGGGACAACCCATGACCGCGACGTGAATGCCGCAGTGAACCTGATGAACGTCGCCGCCGGGCAGGCAGAGACGCTAAACGACTGTGGAGGTCATGCCAGCCCGGCACCCGTGCCGGCAACGACCCGCGAAGCAGTAACCACCTTGGCCACCGCGTAAACGGTAGTCCGGGAATTCCCCTTCCCTGAGGGAGGGAGGATGTCAATCACGCCGCCAGTGTATCGGGCGCTGCGCGCGGGCGAAGGGGCAGTCCGTCATCAACCCCGTGGACACAGGTCAACCATGAAACACTGGCCTGAAATGTGTTTGTGCGGCCCCCGCCGGCCACGTGTGCCGGAGCGGTTGTTGCGCCCCCTGCCGAATTGAAAGTCGAGTCCCGCCGTCGTGTCACGACCCGCAAGACCCTGGTTCCCCGCAGCACTGTCCCTGACGATGGTCGGCTGGGGCGCCAACCAATTCGTTTCATTGCTTGTCTATTACAGGCAGCACCACGGCTTCTCCGAGGTGCTTGTCACCTCGATGCTGGGCATCTATGTGGCGGGACTGGTTCCGGCGCTGCTGCTGGGCGGGCGGTACTCGGACGGACCGGACGCAAACGCGTGACGATTTTTGCCGTGTCCCTCTCGATGGCCGCCAGCGTGGTCATGATGGGTGCGGTCTTCGGTGCCGCGCCGTTGTTCATCGGCCGCCTCATGGCGGGTACCGCCACGGGCCTGGCCATGGCGGCCGCAACCAGCTGGGTCAAGGAACTTTCCCAGGCGCCCTGGGACCTGAAATCGGTTCCGGGATCGGGGGCCCGCCGGGCCTCGCTGCTGACCGCGGCCGGATTCTGGCTGGGCCCGGTCACGGGCGGGCTGCTGGCGGCGTGGGCCCCTGCCCCGGAGGTCCTGCCCTACGCGGTGCACATCCTGTTGTGCATTCCGCTGCTGGTCGTCCTCTCGCGGCTGCCCGAAACCCGGACGGCGCACCAGCAGCAGGCCTCCTTGGTGCGGTGAACCGCACCACGGCGAGGGGCGCAAGAGGTTCCGGCTGGTGGTTGCCCCGGCCGCGCCGTGGGTGTTCGCCGCCGGGACCACCGGCTTTGCCGTCATCCCCGCGGTGGTTCCCGGGCTGGGGGAGGGGCGCCTGGCCTACGCCACGGCGGCCGTGGCCATCACGCTGGGCTGCAGCGTGCTCATCCAGCCGTTGGCCCGGCGCGTGGACACCGTCCGCAACGCCAGGTCCCTGCTGACCGGGCTCGGCGTGGTGCTCATCGGGCTGTGCCTGGTGTTGCTGGCGATTCTCACGGCCAGCCCGGCGCTGGGCCTGGTGGCCTCGGCGGTCCTCGGCTGCGGCAGCGGCCTGCTCATGGTCGGCGGGTTGCTGGAAATCCAGCGTGCGGCCGGGGCCCACGAGCTCGGTGCGCTCACCGGTTTCTTTTACACGCTGGCCTATGCGGGGTTCCTGGCCCCGACCATCGTGGCGTTCCTGGCCCAGTGGATCGGCGGCGCCTGGATCCTGGCGGGCATGGTCCTGCTGTGTGCCGCGTCGCTGGCCACGGTCGCACTGAACTCGCGCAAGCACCTGCCACACGCACTCGAGCGGGTCTAGGCAGCGCTTCCCGGTCGGTGCCGGCTCAGCCGCCGGCGGACTCCGCCAGCCGCAATTGCACCCAGAGCGCCAATTGGTCATCGCCCCTGGTGAAGTCCAGGCCGAACAACTCGGTGGCCCGCCGCACTCGATAGCGCAGCGTATTGGGGTGGACATTCAGCGATCGCGCGGCGGCCGCCATGTCGCCGGTGTGCGCAAAATAGGCGCAGAGGCTCACCCGGTATTCGGTCCCGGTGCGCGCATCGTGGTCCAGCAGTTCATGTATCCCCGGATGAATGAGCCGTGGCTGGTTGCGAAGCAGCGAGGTCAGCTGGCGCAGCAGCAGCGCGGCATTGACATCCCGCGTGCTCACCACCTGCGCGATTTCCATGCCGGGGTCCGGACGCTCAATCACGCCAATGATGTCTTCAATCTCGCGGCGCAGGTCCGCCACGGTGCCGGGGCTCTCGCCCACCGAACTGACCGCCACATTGACCTGGTGTCCCAGCCGTGCGCCCAACGCGGCGGCCGCACCGGAAGCCAGGCGCAGGGCCGCGGCCTCGGAGCGGATGGCCGGCACCAGGACGTAAACCACGCGGCCGGATTCCAGCGCGGAGACGTTGGCATGGAAAATCGAACAGTACTGCTCGGCGGCGATGCCGAGTTGCCGGGTCAGCGGCAGCGGCGGCACACCGGCACCGGCCGCCGTTTCGGAGGCAAACATGAAGCCCAGCAACACCGGGGACAGGCCCTCCATCAACCCGAAGCGGGCCGAGGTGGCCGGGTCCGAGCCATGCCCGTCCAGCGCCGAACGCAGCCACTCCGTACGCACCTGGCGTTCGAGGTCCACGGCATTCTGCGCGCGCAGGATATGCACCGCCGCCAACCGGGCGACCTCAAGAAGGGCGCTCTCGGCCTCCGGCCCCAGTGGTTCCTTGTCCTCGATGACCCAAATGGATCCGAGCATTTGGCGTCCGGCACGGACCGGGGCGGCGCATCGGGGCAACTCGCCGTCCTCGGGGTCGTACGGAAAATGCACCACCGTGTCGGTGAGCATCACGGAGCGGTACTGGTCGATGTTCTTTTCCATGTCGGGCACTTGGCGTGCCAGGATGCCGCTGCGGCGCAGCGGGTCGACCACATGCCGTTCAAGGTTCGAGTAGGCGAGGATGTTGCGGTCCAGGTCCTCAATGGCCACCGCCCCGTCGGTGGCCGTGGCCAACGCATTGGCCAGCACAAACAAGTCCTGGCCGTATGACTCGGCCGATGCGCTGCCGGCGGGCCTGCCGCTGGTGACCGCGGTAATGAGGTTGTCCAGGTGCAGCCACGGCACCTGGTCGTCGACCTGCAGTACTGGCAGCGGCGCCGCGGCAAGGATCCCGCTTTCCGGAAGCTGGCCATGGGTCTTCAGCGCCACCGCGCTGTAGCCGTTTTCGGCCGCGCGCGCCAACAGCTCGCCAAACCCCGGAGCCTGTGGCTGCACCCCCACCAACAACAGGATCCCGCCGGGGGTTTCCGGAAGCGAATCCAAATGGTCGTGGATGACGGGGACCGAGATCGAGGCCTCCAAGTCCGGCGGCACCGGTGAGCGGCGTCAGCAACGGGGCGCCCAGGATGCCAAGCAGGCCACCGAGGCTGAGCGGTCGACCGCTGTTGTTCATGGGAGTCCCTTCCGGTGCCTGACCGCACGTCTTTAGCGGATAGGCCAAATCGAGCGCATCAATATTGTTTGGTACTACTAAATCTTTCGATGCTGGCAATCCTACGCTTGACGCAGATCACATTCACACTTGATTGCTCCCGCCGCGAGGCGGGGGCGATTGCCAGCCCGAAGGAATCCCATCCACATGACAGTGACCCAGCAAGCAGCGCCCTCGGTGGATCTCCTCATGGAGATCCTCCCCGAGGAATCAACCATTTCCGACACCGGCGAACTGTCCATCGGCGGCGTCCCCGTCACCGAACTTGCCCGCCAGTACGGGACCCCGGCCTACATCATGGACGAAACGGGACTCCGCCGGCAGATCCGCCGATTCGTCGACGGAATCAGCAGCCGCCGCCCGAACTCGGAGGTGCTCTTCGCCTCGAAATCCCTTCCCTGCGTGGCCATGTACGCCATCGCGCAGGCCGAGGGGTTGAGCGTCGACGTTGCCGGCGGCGGCGAACTGATGATGGCCCTGACCGCGGGAGTCAGTCCCGAGCGCATCTATCTGCACGGCAACGCCAAATCCGACCAGGAAATCCAGATGGCGTTGGAAGCCGGAATCCGGGCCATCATCGTGGACAACTTCGACGACCTGGACCGCATCGAGAAGCTGGCCGCCAAACCGCAAAAGGTGCTGCTGCGGATGATTCCGGGAATCACCCCGGCCACCCATGCCTCCCAGGTCACCGGCGGAAACGACTCGAAATTCGGCCTGCCACCGGCCGACATCACCCGGGCCATTGCCCGCATCGCGGCACACCCCATGCTTGAGTTCGAGGGAATCCACGTCCACATCGGCTCCCAGGTGCTGGAAACCGAGCCATTCGCCGCGGCCGTGCGCTCGGTGGCGGAGTTCGGCAGCTTCTCCACCTACGACGTGGGCGGCGGGCTGGGCGTGAAATACACCTACGACGAGGTCGCACCCAGCGTCGATTCCTACCTGGACACCATCACCGAGGCCGCCGACAGGCTGCTGCCGGCCGACGCCAAGCTCATCATCGAACCGGGACGCTCCATCGTGGCCCGCGCCGGCATCACCCTGTACACGGTCAACACGGTCAAGACCACCGGCAAGACCTTCGTGGCCGTCAACGGCGGCATGGCCGACAACATGGACATCGCACTGACCGGGCAGCGCTACGAGGCGCTGCTGGCCACCAAGATCGGCGTCGAACCCACCGTGGTGGCCGACGTGGTGGGGCGCCAATGCGAGTCCGGGGACCTCATGTGCCAGGACGTGGCGCTCCCGGACCCGCAGGTCGGGGACCTTGTTGCCATGCCGGCCACCGGCGCCTACGCCTACACGCTGGCCAACAACTACAACGGCGCCTGCAAGCCGCCGGTCATCTTCTGCGCGGACGGTTCCTCCACCCTGGCGGTGGCGCGGGAAACCTACGAAGACCTGCTGCGCACGCAGCAACCCGCGCTCCAGCGCCGCTGGTAATCCGTTTCGTCCCTCCCCATCCTTCGCTCCCCACATGTGTGCCCCCGGACTCCCAAAGGAAAACCCGTCATGAACAGCACTGAAAATCGCTTCCGCCCCGGACTGAAAATGTTCTCCGTCGCCGCACTCGGCCTGGCATTGACCCTCGCCGGATGTTCCTCGGACGAACCGGCAAACGCCGGGCCGGGCTCCGCCGGCCTGGACATCGGCGTCGACAGCACCGCGGCCGCGGCGCTGCCCGCCAAATTCAAGGAATCGGGAGTCATCAACGTGGCGGCGGACATCCCGAACCCGCCCATGGAAATGCTCGACGAGAACGACAACCCCACGGGGCTGGACTACGACCTGTCGCAGGCCATGGGTGCCAAGCTCGGGGTCAAGTTCAATTTCCAGCAGCAGGCCTTCGACGCATCCATCCCCTCGTTGCAGGCGGGGAAGAACGACATCATCTTTGCCGGCATGAACGACACGGCCGAGCGCCAAAAGGTGCTGAACTTCGTCGACTACTTCCACGCCGGATTCATGATCCTGGTCAACGCGGGAAATCCCGACGGGATCAAGTCGCTGGTCGATCTGTGCGGCAAGCCGGTTGCGGTCCAAAAGGCCACGATCCAGGGCGAATACCTGAATGCCTACGCCTCCAAGTGCAAGGATGCGGGCAAGGGCCCCATCGAATTGGTGCAGCTGCCCAGCGAACTCGACGCACAGACCGCCGTGCGTTCGGGCAAGGCCGTCGCCGACGTCGTGGATGCGGCGGTTGCGTCCTACGCCGCGGCAACCGCAGGGGACGGAAAGATCTTCGAACTGGTCAGGGACCCGGAGTTTGCGTCCGGCTACAACCCCGTCTACACCGGCATCGGCCTGCTGAAAGACAACACCGAACTGACCGAGGCGTTGCGCCTGGCCTTGCAGTCCCTGGTCGACGACGGGACCTACGCCAAGTTGATGGAAAAGTACGACCTGGGCGACTTCGCCGTGACCGAGGCCGGTGTCAACAATGGCGGGAAATGACACGCTGCAAGGCAAAAGCGCGGAAGAACTGCGGTCGGAGGCAAGCCCGAACCCCCACGACATCGTGGCGGTCCCGCTGCGCCACCCGGGCCGTTGGGTCCTGGCGGCCGTCATCCTGCTGGGACTGGTGGGTGTGTGCACCTCGCTGTGGAACAACCCGAACATCGACCACGCCACGATCTCCAAGTACATGTTCAACGACCGCATCGTCCAGGGCGCGGTGTTGACGGTCGTGCTGACCGTCATCACCATGGTCCTCTCCACGATCCTGGGCATCGTCCTGGCCCTGATGCGGCTCTCGGCCAACCCGGTGCTTGCGGGCGTCGCCTGGCTCTACGTGTGGATCTTCCGGGGAACGCCGTTGCTGGTGCAGATCGTCTTCTGGGGCTACCTGGGCCTGCTGTACAAGCAACTCTCGCTCGGGGATTCCGTTCACCGACTTCACGGTGTTCACCGTGGACACCAACGCGTTGATCCCGGCGTTCGTCGCCGGTGTCATCGCGCTGACCACCAACCAGGCCGCCTACACCGCCGAAATCGTGCGTGCCGGAATGCTCTCGGTGGACCCGGGGCAAAAGGAGGCCTGCTACTCGCTGGGCATGACCCCGCTGTTTACCCTGTTCAAGGTCGAACTGCCGCAGGCCATGCGGGTCATCATCCCGCCCATGGGAAACGAAACGATCTCGATGCTCAAGGACACGGCGCTGCTCTCGCTGATCGCCGTGGCCGAGCTCTACACCGTTGCGGCCAGGATCTCCGCGCAGAACCTGCACCAGGTGGAACTGCTCATCGTCGTCAGCGTCTGGTACCTGGCCCTGACCTCGGTCCTTTCCGTACCGCAGTACTACCTCGAACGCCACTACGGGCGGGGTTCCCGGGCCCTGGGCCCCACGCCCATCGGCCGGGTCGTCGCCCTGTTCAACCGCGCACGCCACAGCTAGGAAAGGGAAGACCACCATGAACGGCACCCTGGAAACTACATCCCCGCTCCATGTCGACGAGGCCCGCCAACCGCTGGTCCAGGCCCAAGGCGTCCGGAAGAGCTACGGCCCGATCGAGGTGCTCAAGGGCATCGACCTCTCGGTGCAGGCCGGGCAGGTCATGTGCCTGCTGGGACCCTCCGGATCCGGCAAATCCACCTTCCTGCGCTGCATCAACCACCTGGAACGCATCGACGGAGGGCGGATCAACTTCGACGGCCAGCTCATCGGCTATGCGCAGCGCAACGGCAAGCTCCATGAGATGAGGCCCGTCGAGGTGGCCCGGCAGCGCCGGGGCATCGGCATGGTCTTCCAGCGGTTCAACCTGTTCCCGCACATGACCGCGCTGGAAAACATCATCGCCGCACCCATCGGCATCAAGAGGATCCCCAAGGCGCGGGCCGTGGCCCAGGCGCGCGACCTGCTGGAACAGGTGGGGCTGGGGGACAAGGCCTCGCTGCACCCCTCCCAGCTCTCCGGAGGGCAGCAGCAGCGGGTGGCCATCGCCCGGGCGCTGGCCATGGAACCCAAGCTCATGCTCTTCGACGAGCCGACCTCCGCCCTGGACCCGGAACTTGTCGGGGACGTGCTCGATGTCATGCAGGGCCTGGCCGCCAGCGGCATGACCATGATCGTGGTGACCCACGAGATCGGCTTCGCCCGGAACGTCGCCGACGAGGTGGTGTTCATGGACGGGGGAGTGGTGGTCGAATCCGGGCCGCCTTCCGCGGTGCTGGACAACCCGGGCCACGAACGCACGCGGGCCTTCCTGGAAAACGTGATCTAGCGGCGATCCGGCGAGGGAACTCAGTCCGGGACGAACCTGTAGCCCATGCCGGGCTCCGTGAGCAGGTAGCGGGGCTCGGCCGGGGCGGCCTCCAGCTTCTTGCGCAGCTGCCCCAGGTAGAGGCGCAGGTAGCCGGTCTCCTTGACCAGGTGCGGCCCCCACACCTCGGTCAGCAGGGTCTGCTGGGTGACCAGCTTGCCCGGGTTGTTCAGCAGCACCTCCAGCACCCGCCACTCGGTGGGGGTCAGCCTGACCGGTTTTTCCGGGGTTCCCCGGGTGACCTGCTTGGCCGCCAGGTCGACGTTGACGTCCCCGAACCGGATGACGGGAACCTCCGGGGCGCCGGGGGTGCGCCGGGAGAGCGCGCGGATCCGCGCCAGCAGCTCCTCGGTGGAGAACGGCTTGGTGACGTAGTCGTCGGCCCCGGCGTCGAGCGCCGCGACCTTGTCCGAGGCGTCGCTACGCCCGGAGATCACCAGGATGGGGATGGAGGACCAGCCGCGCAGCGCGGCGATCACCTCCAGCCCGTCGAGCTTGGGCATGCCCAGGTCCAGCAGCACCAGGTCCGGGTGGGTTGCCACGGCCAGGCGCACCGCCGCGGCGCCGTCGGCCGCGGGGACCACCTCGTAGTCGTAGGCGCCCAGGGTGATGCGCAGGGCCCGCAGGATCTGCGGGTCGTCGTCGGCAATCAAGATCTTCATGCGCTTGGTCCCGTGTCGGTTCGGTCGGAGTGGTGGGTTCCGTCGGTGTCCGGTGCCGCCGGCAGCGACAGCACCATGGTCAATCCTCCGCCGGGGGTGTCCTCCGCGGCCAGCGACCCGCCCATGCCCTCCGCGAAACCGCGGGACAGCGCCAGGCCCAGGCCCAGGCCGGTCAGGTTGTCGGTGTCCCCGTGGCGCTGGAACGGGACGAAGATCGCCTCCTTTTCCGCGGCGGGGATGCCGGGGCCGAAGTCGATGACGCGGACCTCGGTGCGGCCGGCGAACTGGCTGGCGGCAAGGATCGGGCGCCGGGTGCCGGCCCCGTAGCGCAGCGCGTTGAGCAGCAGGTTCACCACGATGCGCTGCATCAGCACCGGGTCCGCGGTGAGCTGGTCCAGGTCCTGCGGCACGTCCACCTCGATGTCGGCGGGCCCCAGCCCGGCCTCCTCGAGCGCGGGCAGCAGCACGTCCTCGACGGAGATCAGCGGTCATGTTCACGCCCAGCATGCCCGCCTGCAGGCGCGAGACATCAAGCAGGTCGGTGACCAGGACGGAGAGCGCGTGCAGGGACTCGTCGGCGGTCTCCAGCAGCTCGGCCCGGTCCTGTGCGCTGTAGGCGACCTCGGTGGAACGCAGCGAGGTCACGGCGGTGGTCGCGGCCGTGAGCGGGCGGCGCAGGTCGTGCCCGACGGCCTGCAACAGGGCGCTGCGGACCCTGTCCGCCTCCGCCAGCGGGGCCAGTTCGCTGGCGGCGGCGGAGACGGCCCGGAAATCCAGCACGGCCTCCAGCTGGGAGACGATCGCCGCCAGCGCGCGCCGGTCCGAGGCGGGCAGGTCCCGCCCGTGCAGCTCGAGCGTCGCGTGCCCGCCGACCGGCAGCACGGTGCCCGCGGGACCGGGCCCGGGGGTTCCGGCGGCTGTGCACCTCGCCGTTGCGACTCGACAAGCCGCACGCCCCGCAGGGAGAACGCCTCGCAGGTCTGGTTGACCAGGGCCTCCAGCGCGTCGGCGCCGCGCAGCACGGAGCCGGAGACGGTGGCCAGCAGCGCCGATTCCGCGGCGGACCGGGTGGCGGCGCGGTGCCGCCGGGCGGCCTGGTCCACCACCACGGAAACCAGGATGGCGATCAGGATGTACAGGATGAGCACCACCAGGTGCGTGGGTTCGGCAATGGTGATGGTGTACAGCGGGTCGATGAAAAAGAAGTCGAGCGTCAGCCCGGAGAGCAGCGCGGCAAAGACCGCGGGGAAGAGCCCGCCGACCAGCGCCACGATGACCACCAGCAGCTGGTAGGCGAGCACGTCGACGGTGATGGAGTCGTCCGAGGCCTGCAGCCCGCGTCAGGAACCAGGTCAGCAGCGGCCCGCCGAGCAGCGCCAGCACGAACCCGGCGAGCGTCCGGCCCCGGGTCAGCGCCCCGCGGGAGCGCGGCAGCCGGTGCCCGGAGGCGGCGGCCGCGTGGTTGACCATGTGCACGTCGATGTCCCCGCTCAGGCGCACGATGCCCGCCCCGATGCCGGGCCCGGTCAGCGCCGTGGCCAGCTTGGAGCGGCGCGAGGCGCCGATGACCAGCTGCGTGGCGTTGGAGGCCCGCGCGAACTCGACCAGCGCGGCCGGAACGTCCTCGCCGATCACCTGGTGGTAGGTGCCGCCGAGCCGTTCGACGAGCAGGCGCTGGTCCGCCAGCACCTTGGGGTGCGCGGCGAGCAGCCCGTCGGGGGCCGTGACATGCACCGCGGAGAGTTCCCCGCCGCTGCTGCGCGCGGCGATGCGCGCCCCGCGGCGCAGCAGCGTCTCGCCCTCCGGCGCCGCCGGTCAGCGCGACCATGACGCGTTCGCGGGTTTCCCAGCGCGTGGAGATCCCGTGTTCGGCCCTGTACTTTTCCAGCGCCGAGTCGACCTCGTCGGCCAGCCAGAGCAGCGCGATCTCGCGCAGCGCGGTGAGGTTGCCCAGCCTGAAGTAGTTGGACAGCGCCGCGTCGATGCGCCCGGGCGGGTAGATCAGGCCCTCGCCCAGCCGGGCGCGCAGCGCCTGCGGGGTCAGGTCCACCAGTTCGATCGCGTCCGCGGCGCGCAGCACGGCATCGGGGATGGTCTCGCGCTGGGCGGCCCCGGTGATGTCCCGCACCACGTCGCCCAGGGACTCGATGTGCTGCACGTTGACCGTGGAGATCACGTCGATCCCGGCATCGAGCAGCGCGTGCACGTCCTGCCAGCGTTTCTCGTTGCCGCCGGTGCCCACGTTGGTGTGCGCCAGCTCGTCCACCAGCGCGATCTCCGGGGCCCGGGCCAGCACCGCCGCCAGGTCCATGTCGCTCAGCTGCACCCCGCGGTGGGTGAACCCGCGGCGCGGCACCATTTCCAGGCCGTCCACCAGGGCGGCGGTGGGTTCCCGGTCGTGGGTTTCCACCAGCGCCAGGACCACGTCGCGGCCCTCGGCCGCCAGCTGGTGCCCCTCCTGGAGCATGGCGTAGGTCTTCCCGACGCCGGGGGCGGCGCCCAGCAATACCCGCAGCGTTCCGCGTGTCATGTGCTAATTCTCCAGCCCCGCCAGGGCAATGTTCAGCTTCAACACGTTTACCCGGGGTTCCCCGAGGAAGCCGAGGTCCCGCCCGGTGGTCTGCTCGTGGACCAGCGCCACCACCTTGGCCGGGTCCAGCGAGCGGGCCTTGGCAACGCGTGCGGCCTGGTCCAGGGCGTTGGCCACGGAGATGTCCGGGTCCAGCCCGGAGGCCGAGGCGGTCAGCGCGTCGGCCGGAACCACGGTGGTTCCCGGGTTTGCGGCCAGGTAGGCGGCCTTGCGCTCCGCGATGGCCTCCAGGAACTTGGGGTTCTCCGGGCCCAGGTTGGAACCGGAGGAGGCGGCGCCGTCATAGCCGTCGCCGGCGGCCGAGGGACGGGGCTGGAAGTAGGCGGGGTCGGGGTTGCCGGAGGCGTCGTTGAAGGTCTGCCCGAGCAGGGCCGAGCCGACGGGTGCCGGCATGGGCGGGGGCCTCAAGCATCGAGCCGTTGGCCTGGGCGGGGAAGGCGAGCTGCCCGACGCCCAGGATGGCCGCGGGAAAAAGCACGCCGAGCGCCAGGGTGAGGATGAGCATGGTGCGCACCGACACCCAGAGGGTGCGGGGCCAGGATCGTATGGTGGCCATGGTGGAGGTCATTCCTTTTCGGAGGGTGGGACGAAGGAGGGGACAAACGGCCTGACAAGCGCGGTGTGCATCAGAACCCCGGGATCAGCGAGATGAGCATGTCGATGAGCTTGATGCCGATGAACGGGACCAGCACCCCGCCGACCCCGTAGATCAGCAGGTTGCGGTTCAGCGTGGCGGCGGCCGAACGCGGGTGGTACTTCACCCCGCGCAGCGCCAGCGGGATCAGGAAGACGATCACCACGGCATTGAAGATCACCGCGGAGAGGATCGCCGAGGCCGGCGTGGACAGCCCCATGATGTTCAGGACCGCCAGGCCCGGGAACACCACGGAGAACATCGCGGGGATGATCGCGAAGTACTTGGCCACGTCGTTGGCGATGGAGAACGTGGTCAGCGCGCCGCGGGTGATCAGCAGCTGCTTGCCGATGCGCACCACGTCGATCAGCTTGGTGGGGTCCGAATCCAGGTCCACCATGTTGCCCGGCCTCCTTGGCGGCGGAGGTGCCGGAGTTCATCGCCACGCCCACGTCCGCCTGGGCCAGGGCCGGGGCGTCGTTGGTGCCGTCGCCGGTCATCGCCACCAGGTTGCCGCCGGCCTGCTCGCGCTTGATCAGGTCCATCTTGTCCTCCGGGGTGGCCTCCGCCAGGTAGTCGTCAAGGCCGGCCTCCGCGGCAATGGCCGCGGCGGTGCGCGGGTTGTCGCCGGTGATCATCACGGTGCGGATGCCCATGGCGCGCAGCTGGGCGAAGCGTTCCTTCAGCCCCTCCTTGACCACGTCCTTGAGGTAGACGACGCCCAGCACCGATGCGGTGTCCCCGGTGCGGGTGGCGACCACCAGCGGGGTTCCGCCGACGGTGGAGATCTTCTCGACGATCGCGTCCAGTTCCTGCTGCCGTGCGGCATCCAGCGGCGCGACCTCGGCCACCCAGGCCAGGATCGCCGAGCCGGCGCCCTTGCGCAGCGCATGCCCGTCGGCAAAGTCGATGCCGCTCATGCGGGTCTGGGCGGTGAATTCGACGGGCACGCCGTCCGGGTTCCGGTTGGCCTCCACCCCGAGGGTCGCGGCGAGGGCCAGGATCGACTGGCCCTCGGGCGTCGCGTCGGCGACCGAGGCGTCGGACGCGGCGCGTGCCAGTTCCTGTTCGGTGTATCCGGCCAGCGGGTGGAACTCGGCGGCCTGGCGGTTGCCGTAGGTGATGGTGCCGGTCTTGTCCAGCAGCAGCGTCGTCACGTCTCCCGGCGGCCTCCACCGCGCGCCCGGACAGGGCCAGCACGTTGTGCTGGATGAGCCGGTCCATGCCGGCGATGCCGATCGCGGAGAGCAGCGCCCCGATGGTGGTCGGGATCAGGCAGACCAGCAGCGCGATCGAGCACCGGCAGGCTCGACCTGGGCGTTGGAGTACGCGGCGATCGGGTTCAGCGCCAGCACCACCACCAGGAAGATGATCGACAGCGTGGCCAGCAGGATGTTCAGCGCCACCTCGTTGGGGGTCTTCTGGCGCTGGGCGCCCTCGACCAGCCGGATCATCTTGTCCACCAGCGAATCGCCGACGGCGGTGGTGATCCGCACGACGATCGCATCGGAGATGACCTTGGTGCCGCCGGTGACGGCCGAGCGGTCGCCGCCGGATTCGCGGATGACGGGTGCCGATTCGCCGGTGATGGCCGATTCGTCGACGGCGGCGATGCCGTGGACGATTTCCCCGTCGCCCGGGATCAGCTCGCCCGCGACGACCCGCACGTAGTCGCCGATGCGCAGGTCGGTGGAGGGAACCAGGGTGGTTGGCCTGGCTGGTGCCCGCCGGGTCCGCCGCCGGGTCGTAGTTCTCGAACCGGGCGGCCATGGTGGAGGTGCGGGAGGCGCGCAGCGATGCGGCCTGGGCCTTGCCGCGGCCCTCGGCCACTGCCTCGGCCAGGTTGGCGAAGAGCACCGTCAGCCACAGCCAGAGGGCCACCGCGGCGGTGAAGCCGACGGGGGTGTTGGCGTTTTCCGCGCCGGACGCCGGCGGCAGGAAGGGCTCGGCAATGGCCAGCGCGGTGGTGAGCACCGCGCCGATGAGCACTATGAACATCACGGGGGAGTGCCACATCTGCCGCGGATCCAGCTTCCTGAACGCACCCGGGAGGGCGGCGCGGACCTGGGCAAGGCTCAGGGCGCTGGAGCCGCGGGGTGTGCGGATGGTGGTGGGTATGGGCCGGCGGTCCGACCGGCGGTTCTGTCGGGGGCTTGGTGAGAGTGGACATGGGAAGTTAGAGCAATCCTTCGGCTAGGGGGCCCAGGACAAGGACCGGGAAGAACGTCAACGCCGTGACGATGAGGGTGATGCTGCCCAGCAGCACCGAGAACTGGGGCTTGTGGGTGGGAAGGGTTCCCGCGGTGACGGGGACGCGATCCTGGGCCGCCAGGGTGCCGGCCAGCGCCAGCACCCAGAGGATGGGCAGGAAGCGGCCGAGCAGCATGACGATGCCCAAGCGTCGTGTTCAGCCACGGGGTGTTGGCGGTGAGCCCGGCAAAGGCCGAGCCGTTGTTGTTGGCGGCGGAGGTGAAGGCGTAGAGCACCTCGGAGAAGCCGTGCGGGCCGGGGTTCAGGATGGAGACCGATTCGATGTCGGCGCGGATCCCCGGGATGGCGAAGCTCAGCGCGGTGAAGGAAAGGATCAGCGTGGGAACCGTGAGCAGGTAGAGCGAGGCGAGCTTGATCTCGCGCGCGCCGATCTTCTTGCCCAGGTACTCGGGGGTGCGGCCCACCAGGAGGCCGGCGATGAACACCGTGATGATGGCCAGGACCAGCATGCCGTAGAGGCCGGATCCGACGCCGCCGGGAGCGACCTCGCCCAGCATCATGTTCAGCAGCGGCAGCATCCCGCCCAGCGCGGTGAAGGAATCGTGCATGGAGTTCACGGCGCCGGTGGAGGTCAGCGTGCTGGTGGTGCCGAAGAGCGTGGACCCGCCGATGCCGAAGCGTTGTTCCTTGCCCTCGAGCGCGGCGCCCGCGGCCTGCGGACCGGTGCCGGCCCCCGCGTATTCAAGCAGGGTCAGTGCGGTGAGCGAGATCAGGAACAGCCCGGCCATGACGGCCAGGATCGTGTAGCCCTGCTTCTTGTTCCCGACCATGACCCCGAAGGTGCGGGTCAGCGCGAAGGGGATGGCCAGCATCAGCACGCACTCGAACAGGCTGGTCAGCGGCGAGGGGTTTTCAAAGGGGTGGGCGGAGTTGGCGTTGAAGAATCCGCCGCCGTTGGTCCCCAGGAGCTTGATGGCCTCCTGCGACGCGACGGGCCCGCCGGGGATGGACTGCACCCCGCCGCTGAGCGTGGTGACGTCGGTGAACCCGTTCAGGTTCTGGATGACCCCGCCTGCCAGCAGCAGGATTGCGGCGATTGCCGCCAGGGGCAGCAGCAGGCGCACGGTGCCGCGGACCAGGTCCACCCAGAAGTTGCCCATGGTGGAGGCCCGACGTGCCGCCAGGCCGCGGATGAGCGCCACCGAAACGGCCAGGCCGACGGCGGCCGAGGCGAAGTTCTGCACGCCCAGGCCGGCGGCCTGCACGAAGTAGCCCATGGTTGATTCGGGGGAGTAGGACTGCCAGTTGGTGTTGGTCACGAACGATGCTGCCGTGTTGAAGGCGAGGCCCGGCGGAACCGCCGGCAAGCCCAGGGCCAGCGGCAACCATGCCTGCAGGCGCTGGAGTGCGTAGAGCAGGACCACGCCGATCAGCGAGAAGGCCAGGACCGAACGTGCGTAGGCCTGCCACGTCTGGGCGGCGGAGGGATTCACGCCCATGATCCGGTAGAGGCCGCGTTCGACCTTGGTGTCCCGTGGTGGAGGTGTAGACCCTCGCCATGTAGTCGCCCAGCGGGCGGTAGAGGACCGCAAGGACCAGTGCCAGGGCGGCGGCCTGGGCGATGGTGAACCACATTAGAATCGCTCCGGCTTCAGCAGGGCAACAAGAAGGTAGGCGACGCCGGCGATGCCGAGCGCGACGGCGACAAGCTCAAAAATGATCAAAGCTTCTCCACCGCCCGCACCACGAGTCCCAGCGCGCCGAACAGCGCGAGGGTGGTGAGTAGATACAAGATGTCGAGCATGATGGGCGACGGCCCTCCTGATGGATACGGTGATGACATTTCCATCAGATACCCGTCCGGGCGCGGTGAACCCGATCCTCACGAAATCCTTACGCCCCGGTGCCAAAGCCCTACGCCGTGCTGACGCCGGCGGCAGCGAAACGCGGCTGTCAGCGCGCTATTTGACGACCCGGAACGGCACGTATGGGGTGGCGCAGGCGACGCGCACGACGACGAGGCCGGACTGGCCGAACCCGGGGTTTTCCATGCGGTTGTTGCTGGCCGGTGTCGTCGCACCAATCCACGCCGTACGGCGTGGCGGAGATGCTGTAGCTGCCGGGCTTCGTGGTGGCCGGAATGCGCAGGGTGTGCTCAAAGGAGCCGGCATCGTTCATGGGTGCCAGCTCGGTGAGCAGGACTTCGTTCCGCCCGTTCAAGAGCTCGATCTGGATTTGGGCGCGCTCGCCGTAACGGGGGTCGCAGGTGGCATCCGGTGCCGAGATCTTCAGGTCCGAGCCGGCGCGCACGCTCGAAGGAGCCAACGGTGTAGTCCGGGGGCATGCATGGTTGGCTGCCGAAATACTGTGGGATGCAGGCGGTGGTGCTGAGCAGCATTCCGCCGCCGAGCAACAGCATCGCGATGTTGCCCAACGCCGCGTGACCGGGCGTCCCGCTTCTTCTCCTGGCCATGTTGCCAAGTATTGCCGGGATGGAATCAATCCGAAATGCGCATGGAAATTTGTGATGAGTTTGTTGCCTGGCGTCGTCGCGCATTCGACACCCTCGCAGCGTTGTCGGGGCGGTGCCTGATTCGGAAGGGAAAACGGACAGCACCAAGATCGGAATTTCCGTGCGAATGCTTTTAAATTGAGAAGAGTGTTCGATTTTTGTTGATAGATTTGTTGCAGTAACGCGATTTATTGATCGCAGTGGGGGAACGAGGAATTGGTGCGAAAACTAGGGATTGCCCTGACGCTTGCCGTGATCATTGCAGTATCAGGAAACACGACGGCTTTCGCGCTGGCTGATAAGCCGAAAATGTCTTCGTTTGCGGAGACGCAGAATCAGCGCATCGAGCTGACGGCCGTAAAGGCGAATCATCAAAAAACAACGTCGAAGCCTCTGCAATTGAGAAAATCGGCGAATTCGACGTCTAAATCACTGGCTGATATTCCAAAGAATACGACCGTGACCGTAACCGAGACGGTAGCGGGATGGTCCAGGATTTCATTCAAGGGAATGACCGGTTGGGTTCCCGCCGATAGCCTCAAGATCGAATCGGCCCCCAGCGCGAAGGTGTACAACTACACCACCAAATACACGACGCTGCGTAGGGACGCCTCAACCAAGTCGGGCAGTCTGGGAACTTTTGAACGACGCACCAAGGCCGAATTCCTCGGGAAATTAGATACTTTTTCGAAGGTAAGGATTTCGGGCAAAACCGGCTATATCCAGACGTCGCATCTGGCAAAGGCCAACCCGAAAGCTGTATACCGATGGTCGAAAACAAAAGGCTTCATCCATAAGGATACGAGCGAGAAATCCAAGAAAATTGCCCCGCTCAAGGAAAATGCGCGCGTTGAGTGGTTGCGAAGCTCCGGTGGCTGGCAGGCAGTCAAGACGTCCTCCGGCAAGGGCTGGGTGCGGTCCTCAAAGCTGGCCAACAAGGCGGCGCAGTACCGATGGATCAAGTCGAATGTAAACCTGCGCAAGGGGAACTCCACGTCCCGCGGAAGCCTCGGCATAGTCCCGGGTGGGGAAAAGGTTCGCTATCTCAAGGCCTCCAAGGGCTGGTCACAGGTCGTGGCGTCCAAGGGAACCGGTTGGATCAAAAATTCGTATCTGACGGCCAAGGAAATAAAGCAGTACCCCGTGGCGGTATACGGCACCCTGCGCAAGGGACAAAAGGCCTATTACATGGTCAAGGGGAGGACCACCAGCGAGGTCAAGACCAAAATCGTTTCCCACGACCTGTTCCTGCGCCGCGATCTCACGTGGCTGTCCTACATGGTTCCCGCCAGGAACCCGGGAAGCCGTGTGGTCGCCGAGCGGATGACGTTGAAGCGCGGGTCCTACGCTTCAACCATTGCGGCACTGGACCGCTATGAGCGCTTCGACCCGAATCGGCCCATGAGCGACCAGAGCTACAACCGCAGATTGGTCAAGGACCAACAGGGAAACCAGGTGTGGGCCTATGTCGGGTCCGCCAAGATGAGCAAATATCTCACGAAGAACGGCATTCGCGTCACTTCCGGTGACTACTTGAAGCGGTTCTGACCATGGTCCTGAAGAAAAAGGGCCTGATCGCTGTGGTCTCGGTGTCGTCGGCAACGGCGTTGATCGTAGCGTTCGTGCTTGCTTCGAATGCAGCCAATGGCGGCATGCAGCAGCCTCCGACTCAATTGCAGTCTGGCGCCGACGCCGCCGAAGCGAATCCCCCGACAGGCAGCGAGGTCGACGAAGCAAATCCCACGGCGGGCGCAAACGCCAAGACCGATCGTTTCGGCAACATAAAGAAGCAACTGGGCGAAGAGGCCGGTCTGGTCGATGACAAGACCAAGAAAACCTACTTCTCCTTTGAAATCACCAAGGCCCAACTTCTCGATAGCTGCCCTTCCCGCATGGGCGGCCCCAACCTTCGTCCCACGCGATCCCAATTCCTGGTGCTCGACGTGGAAACCGCGTTGGAAATGAATGTCGGCGAAAAAACCGGCGGAAGCCCCGAGGATCTTTTCATGCCTCTGGTCACCGAGGCATTCTCCGTGATTGATGCGGGTGGAAAAAGAGACGGGAACGTCTCTTCCGACAAGGCCTGGGAATGCTATGAGGATTCCGAGCTCGCACCGAGCTTCCTGAATCCCGGCCAAAAGGCCAAAGGCAAGATCGTGTTGGACGTTGCCGCCAGCGGGGGGAGAGTTGTCTACGACCCCGAAGGCAAAGGCGGCTGGTCCTGGCCCTTTGGCGGCTAGGACCTCTGTAGCGCCCCGCCAGTGAAGTTGCGTCGGTCGAACCTGTGAAACCGGTTCCGGTCGACGCAATTTTCATTGGAGTGAAACGGCGGGAGGGCCATGGCGTTTGGGGCGCAGCGTCGTTTCAGCTGTACCTGTTAGTGTTCCAAGGGTTGTCTAAGCACCGGGAGTGAACTGTGAACAAAAAATGGATGGCGTCCATCGTCCTGATCGCCTCGTTGTCGTTTGTGACTGCGTGCAGCGGATCGGCCGAGCCGGAAGCCAGCCCGTCGACCAGTGAATCCGCACCGGCTTCACCCGGCGCCGAGGCAAGTGCGCCGAAACCTGACTTGTCGGGCGTTCCTGACCTGGTTGCCACGGTGAATGGCGAGAAGATTTCCAAGGCCGACTTCACCCGCATCTATGAGGGGCAGTTCCAGCAGGTGGCCTTGCAAGCACAAATGTCGGGCCAGGAACTTGACCAGGCGCAGCTGAAGAAGCAGACGGCCGAAGGGCTGGTGAACACCGAATTGCTGATCCAGCAGGCGGCGAAGGAAAAGATCTTTGCCACCCCGAAGGACCTGGAACAGGCGCTGGCCGATGTCGCCAAGAGCAACAAGATGAGCAGCGCCGAATTCCTGAAGTCCATGGAAGCCCAGGGCATTGACGAAAAATCAGTCCGCGCCCAGCTGCGAACGCAGCTGGAAGTCGAACGCCTGATTGCCAACGAAGTGGGGGACTTCAAGCCCACCGAAGCGGAACTCAAGGCCGCATACGACGTGATGCTGGAGCAGCAGAAGGCCAAGGGCTCACCGGCAAACACCGAGGTCCCGAAGTTTGACCAGATCAAATCCGAGTTGGGCCAGCAACTGAAGTTGCAAAAGGAAGCCGCCGCGGTCAAGACCTACGTGGAGAAGCTCCGCAAGGGCGCCAAAATCAAGACGTACATGTAGCCAGCAGGCTGAAACGCCCGAACGCCTGCTCGGGCCAGCCGGCTATTCCGCGGGAACCTTCGTGCCGGGGAACGTGACCGTCGCCAACAACCCGCCCGTTGGCCGTGCTTCCAGGTCCAGCACGCCGCGATGCCGTTCGACGATGGCGGAGACGATCGACAGGCCCAACCCGTGTCCCTTGCTTCCCGACGCGGAGGTGCGGCCCGCCGCCCGGAAGAAGGGTTCGGTGAGGCTTTGGACCGTGCCCGGATCGAGCACGGTCCCGCTGTTGGCGACCGCGACCGTTGCCTCTCCGTGGGGCCCCGACGATGCGGTGCGGATGGACAAGTGCCCATCGCTTTCCGTGTTGTGCCGGATGGCGTTCTGCACGAGGTTGGTCAGCAGCTGGCGGATCAAGACCGGGTCACCTGCCATGGGGGCGGGATCCAGCGAGAGCTCCACCTTGATCCCGCGGCCGGCGGCTTCCGCAGCACAGGCACGCGCGACCTCGGCAGCGGTCGCGGCCAGGTCGATCGGCTCGGTGCGGGCGGTTGCGGAATCGACCCGGGCCAGCTCCAGCAGGGCCCGGGTGATCTCGATGCTGCGCTCGTTCATGATGCGCAGCCGGTGGAACACCTTGGCGGTCTCGGGGTCGTCGTGCCGGGCGATGGCCACGTCGAGCATGGCGCGGCTGGTGGCCAGCGGGGTGCTCAATTCGTGGGAGGCATTCGAGGCAAAGCGCTTGGACGCAGCGAAGGAGCGCTCCAACTGCTCGAGCATGGTGTCGAAATTCGTCGCAAGCTCGGAGATCTCGTCGCGCGGGCCGGTGAGCCCGATGCGCTGGCCAAGGTCCCCGCGGGTCGCGCCGCGTACGGCCGTGTTGATGTACTGCAGCGGTTTGAGCATGCGGCCCGCGACCGCCCAGCCGACGGCCACGCCGATGACGGCCAGGATCACTAGGACCACCACCGAGACAGCCAGCAGCAGGTTGAGCATCTGGTCGGTGGAAGTGACAAGCAATTCGGAGGCAGGTCCCGAGGGCGTTGCTGGGACGCTTCCCTCGGGGACGCCGACGACGGGGGCCGAGGGATCGGGCGTGGAGCCGGGCACGGCCGTTGCCGCAGGGGCAACGGTGGAGGCCGCAAGGTCGTAGGTCGGCACGAAACGCATGAAGACATAGACGAGGCCGAGCATGACGATCCCGGACCCGGTGAGCAGTGCGGAATAGGTCAGAGCCAGGCGCGCGCGGACCGTGGCCCGGTACCTGCGGATCCCGGGACTTGCTGCATCCCGTCGCGGGGTCCTAGACAAAGGCATATCCGGCTCCCGAAACGGTCTTGATGGGGCTGGGCTCGCCGAGCTTGCGGCGCAGCGTGCTGATGGTGACCTTGACGGCGTGGGTGAACGGATTGGCGTTCGCATCCCAGGCCTGCTCCAAAAGGGTCTCGGCGCTGAGCACCCCGCCGCCTGCCTGCATGAGCAATTCCAGCACCGCGAATTCCTTCGGGGTCAGCGAGATCGGGTTGCCGTCGCGGCTGACTTCACGGCGCGCCGAATCAACGCGGATCCCGCCACGTTCGAGCACCGGCGGCAGCGTGGTGAACTTCCTGCGGGACAGTGCCCGCAGCCTGGCAATCAGCTCGGCGAACTCGAACGGCTTGGACATGTAGTCGTCGGCCCCCAGCTCCAGGCCCGCGACGCGCTCTTCCAGGTCCCCGGCGGCGGTGAGCATGAGCACCGCAGGTCCCTGCGGGTCCGCGGCCAGCCGGCGTGCCACCTCATCGCCGTGCATCCCGGGGATATCCCGGTCCAGCAGCACCACATCAAAGTCCTGTTGCAGCAGAGCGGCCAGCGCGGCGTCTCCGTCGCCCGCCACTTGCGCGGTGATCGATTCCATCGCCAGCCGATCATGGATCGCCTCGGCCAAGAATTCCTCGTCTTCAACGATCAGGACGCGCACGTGTGACTTCCCGTTCCCTTCGCGGTTTGGCTGCTGCTGACTTCCACCAGTCAATCAGGAATCCGGTTGGGAAAAGGTAAACGCCGACCTTTACCTTCCTTAAACCCCGGTTCTGGTGTGCTGGATCCCAAGAGACCGAAGCACCCGCTTAACGAATGCAAGGACAGCACCATGAAGAACACCTCCATCGCCCGCCGCGTCGCGGCCTTCACCGGGATCGTTCTGGTGCTGGGCCTGACGGCCTGCTCCCCGGCAAAACCGCAGGGCACCGAGCTAAAGACCGACGACTACCAGCATTCGCTGATTGACTGGCGACAAAAGACCGACGACTGCATGCTGGCTGCGGGCTTCGACATCACCGGCCCGGAGACCGGCGAGGGCGGAATGACCGGCTCGGTGGACCTCTCGAAGTACGACATGGTGGCCTTCGACAAGGCCTACGCCAAGTGTGCGGAAACCATCGGGGATCCTCCGGTCGACGAAAACCAGCCCACCGAGCAGGAAATGTTTGATTTCCAGCTGGTCTTCGCCTCCTGCATGCGAGAGGCCGGGTACGACTACCCGGACCCGGTGAAGGGACAACCGGTGTCCACCGGCGCCTTCGGCCCGGAAACCGACGGAGACGTCGTCGACAAGTGCACCAACAAGGCCAACGGCCAGGAGAACGGCAAGTGAGCGCCCCCGAGGCAACCCGGCTTGACGACGAACCTGCGATGAAGCGTCCTCGGCGCACCAAACGTGCGGTGCTCCTCACCGTGTCGGGCATGGTGGCCGTGGCCCTGCTGTTCGGCATCCTGGCCATGCTCCGGCCGCCGGCCACCGAGGCCGAGGGGCCAACCCCGCTGGATCTTGAACGCACGCAGGTGGTGCGCGGGGACCTGGTGGAGACCGTACGGGTGCAGGGCAACCTGGGCCATGGGACACCGCGGGACATGGGAACCGCCCTGGAAGGCATCGTCACCTCCACTGGCGCCCCGGGCACCGTCGTGTCGGTGGGCGACGAGCTCTTCCGCATCGATGACAAGCCCGTGGTGCTGATGCGAGGCAAGCTTCCGGCCTGGCGCGCATTCTCCGAGGGCATGACCGACGGAAACGACGTGCTCCAGCTCGAACAGTCCCTGGCCTCCCTGGGGTTCTTCCATCTGGCCCCCGACACCAGGTTCACGCCCGTCACCAAGACCGCAGTGAAGTACTGGCAGAAGTCCTTGGGGCTTGACCAGGACGGGACGATCGAACACGGCCGGATCGTCTTCTCTCCCAAGGACGTGCGCGTTCAGCAGGCCAAGGCCAAGGCGGGTTCGGCGGCCGGCGGCGAGATCATCTCCGTCACCGGAGTCAAGAAGGAGGTTGAGGTCTTCCTCGACACCTCCGCCCGGTCCCTGGCCAAGAAGGGCGCCAAGGTCAGCGTCTCATTGCCGGGCGGTGCCACTGAACCCGGAACCGTGTCCGCCGTCGGCACCCCGGTGGAGCAGGAAGGCGCCGACGGGGCCACCCGCAAGATCCCGGTGACCGTGGTGCTGGAGCAGGAGAAAGCCGCCGCCGACCTGCAGGACGTACCCGTGGGAGTGCAGTTCACACAGGTCAAGGCAAAGAAAGTGGTGCAGGTTCCGGTTTCCGCGCTCCTCGCCCAGCCCGGCGGAGGATTCGCCGTCGAGGTCACCGAGGGCGAGCTGGTGAAGCTGGTGCCGGTCAAGCCCGGAATCTTCGCCAACGGCCTGGTCGAGGTCCTCAAGGGAGACCTGAAGGCCGGGGACAGCGTGGTGGTTGCCAAGTGAGTACACCCGTCATTGAATTGCGCGGCGTGGAGCGGACCTACGGGTCCCCGCCCACCACCGCCCTGGCCGGGGTTGACCTGGTGATCGAGGAAGGAGAGATGCTTGCCATCGTCGGGCCGTCGGGCTCGGGCAAGTCCACCATGCTGAACATCGTCGGTTCGCTGGACCGGGCCACTGCCGGGGATGCGTTCATTGCCGGGCACGACCTGGCCACGTTGAACGACGCCGAACTTTCGGCCCTGAGGGCCCACACCATCGGGTTCATCTTCCAGCAATTCCACCTTTCCGACGGGGTCAGCGCACTGGAGAACGTGGCGACCGGGCTCCTCTACACCGGGATACCGCCACGCGAGCGCCGGGAACGCGCCGCCGCCGCGCTCAAGCGCGTGGGGCTCGGCCACCGGCTGGGACACAACCCGCGGCAGCTTTCCGGCGGCGAACGCCAGCGCGTGGCCATCGCCCGGGCCGTGGTGGGAAACCCGCGGCTGATTTTGGCCGACGAGCCCACCGGCAGCCTCGACACGGCCTCCGGCGCCGAAGTTGTCTCGGTGCTGCGCGAACTCAACGAGCAGGGAGCCGCGGTGGTGGTCATCACCCACGACAACGAGCTGGCCGAACAGCTGCCGCGCCGGGTGCGCATCCGCGACGGGCGAATCATCTCGGACGACAGGAAGGTAGCCTCATGGGCCAGCTGAAACGCTCCCGGCTGCGCGCCGGGGACCTGTTCGCCCTGGGATTCCACGGGCTGCGCGCACGCCCCATGCGGGCGGTGCTCTCCTCGCTGGGCATCGCCATCGGCATTGCCGCGATGATCGCCGTCATCGGCATCTCCACCTCCAGCCAGGCGCTGGTCAAGGAGAAGCTCGCGGTGCTCGGCACCAACCTGCTCACGGTATCGGCCGGCACCGATGTCTTGGGCCAGGACGTCGACCTGCCGAAGGAAGCAGTGGCCAACATCCGCCGCATCCCCGGGGTGCAGCACGTGGGCTCGCTGGGCGCCATCGAGGGCGTGAACATCTACCGCAACGACCGGATCGAGGCCTCACGCACCGGCGGACTGGAAGCTGCCGTGGCCGACGGCGACCTGCTGGCGGCGACCGGGGCCAAGCTCTTGCACGGCAGCTGGTTCAACGCGGCCACCGAGAAGCTCCCGGCCACGGTGCTGGGGCGCACCACCGCCGAGCGCCTGGGCATCCAGCGCGCAGGGTCGCTGGTGTGGCTCGGCGGGCAGCAATTCACCGTGGTGGGCATCTTGGACTCCTCCCCGTTGGCCCCCGAGCTGGACTCCATGGCGCTGGTGGGGGAGCCGGCGGCCCGAAATCTGTTGGGCTACACGGGCACCCCGACGCTTGTCTTCGAGCGTTCCGCGGAGGACCGGGTGGCGGCGGTGCGCGAGCTGCTGCCGCCCACGATCAACCCGCAGGCACCCAGCTCGGTCAAGGTTTCGCGCCCCTCCGACGCGCTGGCGGCGAAGAACACGGTGGACCAGGCGTTCACCGGGCTGCTGGTGGGCGTGGGCTCGATCGCGCTGCTGGTCGGCGGGATCGGGGTTGCCAACACCATGGTCATCTCGGTGCTCGAACGCCGCAGCGAGATCGGCCTGCGGCGCTCGCTCGGCGCAACGCGCCGGCACATCCGCCTGCAGTTCCTCTTCGAGGCGATGCTGCTCTCGGCCCTGGGCGGGCTGGCGGGCACGCTGCTGGGATGGCTGGTCACCGCGATCGCGGCACGGTCCAACGGCTGGGCCGTGGCGATCCCGCCGGCCGTGCTGATTGCCGGGATCCTGGTGACCATCGCGGTGGGCGCCATCGCCGGGGTGCTGCCCGCGGTGAGGGCCTCGCGCACCGCGCCGACCGCGGCGCTGGCCTCTGCCTAGGAACGCCGGGGAAAAAGGAAGCGGCCTTTCGGAATCGAATTCCGAAAGGCCGCTTCCGCGTCTGCATGGGCCGGCGCTAGTTGTCCTCGCCCAGGTGGTCCAGGAGTTCGGCCTCGGCCCGGTCCAGGTAGCCGCGCAGCGCGACCGAGGCTTCGTCGCGCTTCCCGGCGACCAGCAGGTCGACCAGGGAGGCGTTGAGCTCGACGTAGTGGGAGTGGAAATCCGGGGCGTCGCTCATGGCGTGGAAGACCAGGCGCATCTGCGCCAGCACCCGGGTCATGAGTTCCTGCAGCCGTTCGCTTCCGGTGGCCCGGACCAACTGCTCGTGGAAGCACTGGTTGGCGTCCGCCATCTGGGCGATGTCCCCGGCGGCCAGCGCCGCACGGGCGTCGACGACGATCGCGGCCAGGGCCTTGACGTCCAGGTCCGGGCCCCACAGCACCGCGGCGGGCTCGATGATGCGCCGCACGCCGTAGATTTCCTTCACGCCGCTGGCGCCGGGGGAGGAGACGAAGACCCCGCGGTTGGGGATGCGGGTGATGATCAGCTCGTTGTCCAGCACGGCAAAGGCCTCGCGCAGGGTGTTGCGCGAGACCCCCAGCGCGGCGGACAGCGACTGCTCGGAGAGCTTGGCCCCGGGCAGCAGCTGGCCCTCGGCGATGCGCGAGCGCAGCACCGCTGCCACCCACTCGCCGGTGTGCGCGTGGGTGGAGCCCTCGGCGAGGGGCAACGACGAAAGTACGGAGTTCACCAGCATCTTTCCAATCTAGTTGATACCCGCCGAGAGACCGCGATGCATTAAGCGATGCTCCCGAGTGCTTCGCCGCGGGTGATGGCGGTTCCCGGTTCCTGGGAGCCGCGGGTGAAGGTGCCCGCACGGTGCGCCGCGATGGCCGACTCCATTTTCATGGCCTCGAGCACCGCCACGGTGTCGCCCTCGGCGACGACAGCGCCCTCCTCGACGGCCCACTTGACCAGGTTGCCGTTCATCGGGGCCGCCAGCGTCGACTCGTCGGCCGCGGCAGCGATGTTCTCGGCGGCCAGGTCGAAGGCCATCCCGGTGCCGCCGTGGCGGATCGAATCGACGAGCGAGGCCGGCAGGCCGATGTTCATGGCCTTGCCGTCGACCTCGATGGTCAGGGTTTCGCGCGCGGAACCCGGCTCGGCCGCGGCGATTTCCGGGCTGGAGGCCAGTGCCTCGGCGAACTCGGATTCGATCCAGGTGGTGTACACCCCGTAGCGCTCGTCGTTGGCGAAGTCCGCGTTGCGCACCACGGCGCGGTGGAAGGGCAGCACCGACGGGACGCCGGAGATGACCATCTCGTCCAGGGCGACCTTGGCGCGGCGCAGCGCCTGGGCGCGGGTGGCGCCGGTGACGATCAGCTTGGCCATCAGCGAGTCGTAGTGCGGGGGAATCACCGAGTCGGTGCGCACGCCGGAGTCGACGCGGATGCCCGAACCGGTCGGGACCTCGAACGCGGTGATGCGGCCCGGGCCGGGCAGGAAGCCGCGGGCCGGGTCCTCGGCGTTGATGCGGAACTCGAAGGAGTGGCCCTGCGGGGCAGGATCCTCGGTGAAGGAGATGGCCTGGCCGGAGGCGATGCGGAACTGCTCGGCGACCAGGTCGACGCCGGTGGTTTCCTCGGTGATCGGGTGCTCGACCTGCAGGCGGGTGTTGACCTCCAGGAAGGAGATCAGCCCGTCCGGGGCCACCAGGTACTCGACGGTTCCGGCGCCGTGGTAGCCGGCCTCGCGGCAGATGGCCTTGGCGGAGGAGTGGATGGAGGCGCGCTGCTCGTCGCTCAGGAACGGCGCGGGCGCCTCCTCGACGAGCTTCTGGTGGCGGCGCTGCAGCGAGCAGTCGCGGGTGCCGACGACCACGACGTTGCCGAGGGTGTCGGCCAGGACCTGGGCCTCGACGTGGCGCGGCTTGTCCAGGAAGCGTTCCACGTAGCACTCGCCGCGGCCGAAGGCCACGGTCGCCTCGCGCACCGCGGATTCGAAGGCGTCGTCGATTTCCTCGAAGCTGCGCACGATCTTGATGCCGCGCCCGCCGCCGCCGAAGGCCGCCTTGATGGCAACCGGCAGGCCGAATTCCTCGGCGAAGGCGCGGACCTCGGCGCCCGAGGCCACGGGTCCGTCGGTGCCCGGCACCAGCGGGGCGTTGGCGCGCACGGCGATCTCGCGTGCGGTGACCTTGTTGCCCAGGGCGCGGATCGAGTCCGGGGAGGGGCCGATCCAGGTCAGCCCGGCGTCAATGACGGACTGCGCGAAGTCGGCGTTCTCGGCCAGGAAGCCGTAGCCCGGGTGCACGGCGTCGGCGCCCGAGCGGGCGGCGATGTCAAGGATCTTCGGGATGTTCAGGTAGGTGTCGGCACCGGAGGCGCCGTTCAGCGCGTAGGCCTCGTCGGCGCGGCGCACGTGCAGCGAATCGGCATCCGGGTCGGAGTAGACGGCCACGGAAACCATGGAGGCGTCGGCGCATGCGCGGGCAATGCGGACGGCGATTTCGCCGCGGTTGGCGATCAGTACTTTCTTCATGCGTGGATTCCTTAGTGGGTGCGGGAGCCGGTGGCCCGGGCTGCGTGGGAGACGTGGTGGGCGTGCGGGTCGATCAGGGCAAAGCGGATCGCGGCTCCGGGCGGGAGCTGGGCGGCGGCGCCGAGGTCCTCGGCGATGACGCCGGCGATGACCGGGTAGCCGCCGGTGACGGGGTGGTCGGCGAGGAAGAGCACCGGAAGGCCCGACGGCGGGACCTGCAGCGCGCCCATGGCGACGCCCTCGCTGGCGAGTTCGCCGGAACGGATCCTCTCCAGCGCGGTGGCGTCCTCGCCCAGGGCCAGGCGGACGCCGACGCGGTTGGATTCGGCCGAGACCTTCCAGACCTGGCCGGTGAGCCGGGCCAGTCCGGCCTCGCCGAACCAGTCGTCGCGCGGTCCGGCGCTGATGCGCAGCGTGTACACGCCGTCCTCGTCGGGGACCGGAAGCGTGGAGGGCTCCGGGTTGCCGACCACGTGCGCGCCGTGGACGGCGCCGACGGGCAGCACCGATCCGCGGGTCAGCGGGGCCGGGCCGATGCCTGACATCGAGTCGGTGGAGCGCGAGCCCAGCACCGGGGGCACGTCGATGCCGCCGCGCACCGCGACGTAGCTGCGCAGGCCCTGCCCCAGCGGGGTGAGGGTGACGATTTCGCCGTCGAGCAGGGCGAAGGGGGTGTTCATGGGGACCAGGCGTTCCTCGTGGAACTCGTCGTCCTCGACCGGCACGACCACGATCTCCGCCTCGGCGCCGGACACGGCCAGCACCTGGTCGCCGGCGGCCTGCAGCGTGATCGAACCCATGAGGTTCTCGATGAGCGCCGAGGAGCTCGCGTTGCCGACCAGGCGGTTGGCCTGGCTGGCCGCGCCGGTGTCGGCGGATCCTGCGGCGGAGACGCCCAGGTTTCCGAAGCCGGGGCGGCCGAGGTCCTGGACCAGGGACTGCAGCCCCGGGTCCACGACGAGCAACGTGCCGTGCGCGGCGGCCGGGGCGGCAGGCGCCTGTGCGGCCGCCGGGGCCGGGGCCACCTGCAGGGAGGTGCGCGAGGGGATGAACCGCACCCGGTCCTGCGGGCGGATCAACGCGGGGTTCGGGCGCTCAAGGTCCCAGAGCACCGCGTCGGTGTGGCCGATGAGCTGCCAGCCGCCGGGGGATTGGCGGGGGTAGACGGCCGAGTAGTCGCCGGCAAGCGCCACGGCGCCGGAGGGGACCACCTTGCGCGGGGTGTCGCGGCGCGGGACGTTCAGGACCTGGTTCTCGCCCAGCAGGTAGGCGAAGCCCGGGGCGAAACCGCCGAATGCCGCGCGCCAGGTCTGCTGCGAGTGGGCGTTGACGACGCCCTCCACTGTCAGCCCGGTCAGCCGGGCAACCTCGGCGAGGTCTTCGCCGTCGTAGTAAACCGGGACCTCGACCAGGGAGCCAGCATCGGCCGGGGCCGAGCCCAGCTCCATGGAGAGGACCGCTGCGGAGATCTTCTGGGCGCTGGCCCAGCCGTCGGTCTTGATGAACAGCGTGCTGGCTGCGGCCAGGACGTCGACCTGGCCGGGCAGCGGGCTTGCCTCGAGAAGTGCGCCGAGGGCCAGGACCGAGTCGAGGTCGGAGAGCTCGACGAGCACCGAGCGGGTGCCTGCAAAACGGGTGGAAATGATGCTCATGCGAAGCTCTTGATGCCGACGCCGGCGTTCTCGAGGCCGCTGCGCACTGCCGCGGCCATGGCGACGGCCCCGGCGGTGTCGCCGTGGACGCAGATGCTTTCGGCATTCATGGTGATGACCGAGCCGTCGACGGCAACGATGGTGCCTTCGGTGGCCAGACGGATCATGTTGGCGGTGACCTGGGCAGGGTCATGCAGCACCGCGTTGGCCTCGCGGCGGGAGACCAGGGTGCCGTCCGGGTTGTAGTTGCGGTCCGCGAAGGCCTCCGCCACCGGGCGCAGGCCGGCTGCCTCGGCCTTGGCCAGGGCCACGGAGCCCGGGAGCAGGAGGACGGGGAGGTCGGAACCGAACGCGCGGATGGCGTCGATGACGGCCTGGGCGTGGGCCTCGTGGTGCACGATGGTGTTGTACAGGGCGCCGTGCGGCTTGACGTACTTGATGGTGGAGCCCGCCGCACGGGTCAGCGCCTCGAGGGCGCCCAGCTGGTAGAGCACGTCGTCGGCCAGCTCGGTGGGGGAGCAGTCCAGGAAGCGTCGGCCGAAGCCGGCAAGGTCCCTGTAGCCGACGTGCGCGCCGATGGTCACCGATGCGGCGACGGCATCGCGGCAGGTCTGGGCAATGACGCTTGGGTCACCCGCGTGGAATCCACAGGCAACATTTGCCGAGGAGACGGAAGTGAAAATCGCGGCGTCGTCGCCCATGGTCCAGTTGCCGAAGGATTCTCCGACGTCGGAATTCAGGTCGATGTATGGCATTTGTGACCCCCGTCTCTTGGTGTGGTTTCTTTTAAGGATGCACTAATTCCACAGATTGTTCAACAATCCGTCGGGGGCGGTCTTCCGTCGGTTTGTCGAGGACCCATGTATCAGAATCATGGCATAGCGGGTTTGTGGTGCCTAGGATAAGGGAACAGGGTCTGATGCCGCTGGCATCGCCGAACCGAGGGGCGGGGAGAACATGAAATTTGTTTTCGAGATCGACATGAATACCGATGCGGTCAAGCTGGACCCCGAGGCCGAGATCACCCGGGCCCTTCGGTATTGGGCCGGGAACCTCAAGAACTACCCGATGGAGCAGGGCGCCGAGGAAGACGTCTACGACAGCGCCTATGAGCGCGTCGGCAGCTGGTGCATCATCGACGACTGACGTGTCGGTTGGCCGTGGTCGGGCGGGCGTGGCGCTTTGTCGGTGACAAGAGCGGGCAGTCCACCGACCCCCAAGGTTAGGTGGACTGCCCGAGTCCTCGTGATGTAGCCGGCCAGCGTCGCTGGACCCGTTGCCGGATGACTTCTAAATCAACACTGACTGGTCGGGTAAGCGATTCATGGCCCGGCTTTTAGCCGTAGTACTCGAAGTGCCAGGCTTCGGCGTACGGGCTACCCTCTTCAAGGATCTTGCGGTGGACCCAGCCGTACTTGCTCGAGTTCTGCTTGAGCCATTTGTAGTACTTTCCCCGGAACGAGTAGTCGTACGATTCGGGGAAGTCGATGGCCGTACCCCAGCCGTGGTTCGAAGTGCCGGGACGCGCGGCAATGTAGGGGCCGAGTTCTTTCCAGTAGTAGTCCTGGGTTGCCCGGGTGCGGTAGGACAGGTCAATGGTGAGGTCCTTGCCGAACTTCTTCTTGAATGCGGTGTTCAACCTGGTCAGGGACGCGACCGCGGGTGCGGCGATCAGCGTCTTTTCCTTGTCCCACGAAACCGTGGACAGCGCCCGTTGGTCGATCTTGCCGTTGGTCATGCGTTTGATGGACTTGTAGCTGAACTTGTTGGGGTTGCCTGTCGGCGCGTTGGAGCTGCGCTTCAGTGCAGAGGACTTGACCCAACCGGATGTGCCCTGGGTTCGCACGAAGTACCAGCCCGAACGCAGCCCGCCCTTCTTCTCCAGCTTCAGGTCGCGGTAGGCCACCGAGTTGCGGGGGATGTCCTTGATCCGCACGGCTCCGCCAACGCTGCGGTACAGGCTGGTGGTCTTGTCCTTTGTCCAGAACCTGTCGTCCAGCCCGGCGCGGTTGGTGCTGTACTTGCCGGTGACGACCGCCCTTCCACCGGAAACCCTCGTTGCCGACGGTTTCTTCGCCGTTACCTTTTTCGCGTGGGCATTCGAAATGTGTCCGGCGGTGCCCTTGTAGCTCACCTTGTACCAGCCGTTTGATGCCTGCGCAGTGGCCCGCAAGGTGGTGTTGGCCGGGATGATCTTCAGGGATTTTTTCTTGGCCGAGGTGCCCTGGCGGAGATTGACATTTGCCGTGGTCTTGACCGAGATGTCGACGCGCTTGGTGGCGGCCCTTGTCGCCTGGCGCGGGCCTGGTGTGAGCATGCCGTGGGCGGCGGGAGCGATCCCGTGCGCCGCGATGGGGGCGGCGGATGCCGGAGCTGCGGCAAGCGGGGCAAGGACGAGGCTTGCGCCAATGCCCAGTACCAGCCCCCGTCTCCAGAGGTGGCGATTCGCCGGTGCCTTCAACGAAGGAGAAGGCATAGAAAAATTGGTCATGACTGAGAAGGGCCCCCATGGCTAAGGAAGTGCACATCTAGGAGGCGGCTGGAAACATTCCTCTCCGAGATCTCCTGATGCGCGAGACGTAGAGATAACACTATCAATTTTCAATCTATAGATTTTTCCTAAAAGCTCTTATCAAGTATCAAAATAACCCATAGGATCGTCTTGGAGATGGGAAATTGATTCTATGGAATCTGGTTTCGAAGAGGCCCGCATCACACCTGTCGCGCGGGTGTCGAGTACTTTTTGGGGGAGCCGGGATGCCATTACGTATTGACCTGTGCAGATTGGGTGAAAATGATCGGAACACGCCGCGACTTTGGGACGAAATTCGTCATGCCACTTGGGTTGATGAACGTACGGTCTCCAAGCGGGTGGCCTTTGCGCGGCTGGGCCGAGGCAGCACCGCCGGCTATCGATTGATCGATGCCGGTGTTCTTCCGCTCCGAAGCGTGCAGGGGTACAAGGACCCCCGTGTGCCCGAGTCCGTCGTGGAGTTTCTTGAGGCCCTGCCCCATCTGGATGCGGAATCAATGGGTGGCTATGAGGCGAGCCTGCAATTTCGCTGCATTGGTGCAACCGTTCGGGGCGATGCGACCGAAGCGTTGGGCGAACCGGAAGCGGAACTGGCCAAACGCATTGCTGCCCAGGGGGTTCCCACGCGCGCGGCAAAGTTCTACGGCCTCAACATCGGCATGAGCATCTCGCAGGCCGTCAACAGCACTTGTGGCTGGTGGAGCATGGGGCCCAAGGTTGCCGGTGCTCCTTCGCTTCGAAGCGCCGTGTTGCACAACTACCGGCCACCCTTCGAACGGGTACTGGTGACGGTGGCCGGCTTGGCGCTGCTGGACCTGCAAACCACGGAGATTGTTTGCCGCAGCCCCGGCGGCGGCTCGGAACGAACCCATGGCGTTGTCATCCACGCGCAGACCCCGAAAGACCTGTCGCTGGTTGGCACCTGGATTGCGGATCCCCCGGACGGCAGGACGTTGCGGCGCTTCGGAAAATGGCCGGATCGTCCGGATGTGAAATAGGCCTGTGGGCTTCCTGTCAGACTAGGTGCGTGGACATCCAAATCATCGCGACCGTCATTGCCGGAATCCTCTTGGCCGTAGCGGCACTGGGAACCATCATCCCGGTGCTGCCCGGAAGCCTGCTCACCGTCGGCACCCTTCTTGCCTGGGGCTGGATCATCGGCAGCCCGGCAACTTGGTGGGCTGCGGGAATCGGCATGGCCATTGCGCTCGCCGGCTGGAGCGCCTCCACGGTCCTCACCGGGCGGAACCTCAAGCAACAACTCATTCCGCGCGGATCCATCTTCCTGGCGATCATTCTGGCCATCGTTGGAATGTTCCTCATTCCGGTGGTCGGGCTGTTCCTCGGATTTGGCGTCGGGCTGCTCGTGGGCGAGTACTCGCGCCGCAGGAACCTGCCCGAGGCGCTGCGGGCCTCGGGGTCCGCGCTGAAGGCGATGGGCCTTGGCATGCTGACGGAATTCGGGTGTGCGGCCTTGGCCTCTTCGGTGTGGATGATCGGCGTCATCGTCCATTTCTCCACGCGCTGACAGGGTTTGTGCGCTCCGGCACAGGGCGCCCGCGGCGTGGGCCACACACCCCTGTGAGTTTGCCAACCGTTCTCCCCGTATTCGGTGGTTGCCCTGCCGCCTGCCCGTAGTCTCGAAAGGAAAGAGACTGAGAAAACCGTGGGTGGTCATTCCCCGCGGCCGGGTGACCTTGAAGGGGAATGCAATGCGTCTGGCACATCGAACGATGCCACTTGGTGAAGACATCCTGCTGGCCCGCCACGGGGATCGCATCGTGGAAATGACCCAGGATCGCAAGAACAACCTGACCCGGGCGCTGCTGTCCGACGGCACCAGCGATACGGCTTCAAACTTCCTGGTGAGCCTCAACGCCCTCGCGGCGGTCACCCCCGCCGAGCGTTTCGGCAAGGTGGCCGGCGACTACTCCGCGGATCGTTTGTCGATCAGCCGCAAGGAGATCCGCCTGTTGATGCGTCTTTCGGCGGCCTGGGCCGTCGTGAGCACCGCCATCGTCGGCGGCCTGACCTGGGCCATCTATTCCTATGGGGACCCGGAAACGCTGACCCAGATCATGGGCAGTTCCTTCTGATCCCAGACATCGATCGCCTCGAAGCGCAGCCAACACCGGTTGGCCGCGGGTCGAGGCGATTTTTTGGTTGTACGGCCTAGCGTTTTCTGAATGAAAAGCGTCCGACGACCCAGCCGATCAGCAGGACGACGCCGAGGGCTATCCACAGCGGCGCATTGAGATTCAGGAAAAACAGCTCGATGCGGACGCTCTGGCGGTTTTGCACAACGAAGACCACGGCAAGGATGGCGCCGACAATTGCGATCCAGTTCTTGGCCGTAAGTTTGGACAGGAATCCAGTGACGGGATTCTTGCCGCTGCTGGGTGTTTGGCTCATGGCACTACTCTATGTTCTGCAGGGCGCGCAGGCACCAGGTTGCCACGGATTGCTCCGTCCCTTGTGATGACGGATTTTTCTAGCTGTCGGTGCCCACGGCCAGCAGGCCGCCAATGATTGCCGACAGGCCCGTGAGGAACGCGGTTTCGGAGTTGTTTTTGCCGGTGGCGCGTTGGGCGTCGAGGGCCCCCTCGAATTGCGGCAGCTTTCCCGCATGCTCGCCGGGGTTGAAGATATCCAGCGGGGCGGTGGCGTCCAGCGCCGAGCCGAAGATGAAGGATTCCAGTGCGACGATGGCCGGGATGATCGCCTCCTGCTTCCATCCCGCGCGCACGAACCCCCCGGCCACCGCTTCATACATTTCCAGGGTTCGCGGGGAGCCCGAAACCGGCAGCACGGCGATCATCGGGATCAGCGGGGCGTGCTCCGCAAAGACGTCCCGGTACGACTGTGCCCAGCGGAAGAGCGCCTGATCCAGCGCGTGCGTGGCGAACACCGAGGAATCGACCCCGGCCATGACGATTTCCTGGATCCACTGCATGAGTTCCTGCTTGGAATCCACGTGGTTGTACAGCGCCGAGGGCGAGACCCCCAGCGCCTTGGCCACCGCGGACATGGTCAGCGTCGAGTACCCCTGCGTCGAAACCAGCTTCAGCGCGGCCCGCGCAATGAGCTCGCGATCCAGCACCACCGAACGCGGGCGGCCGGCTCTGCGGCGCGTGGATTGCGCAGTTTCTTCGGGCACAAGGGCCTCCTCACGTGGCTCACTTCACAATGCTTCTCTTCTGTCCTACTATTAAACCAGTCTAGTAAATGAACGCCATTCATTTAGCGCAACGAAAGAAGTGGAAATCATGACAACTCTGGATCGTGACGTCGTCATCATCGGAGCTGGCCCCTCGGGCCTGACCGCAGCATACGAACTGCGCAAGGCCGGCAAGACCGTCGCAGTGCTCGAAGCCCGCGACCGCGTCGGCGGCCGCACCTGGAGCCAGAACATGGACGGAGCCACCATTGAAATCGGTGGCCAGTGGATCTCCCCGGACCAGACCGGCCTGTACTCGCTGATCGAAGAGCTGGGCATCGAGACCTTCGAGCGCTACAAGGCAGGCAAGTCCGTCTACATCGCAGAAGACGGTGCACGCACCGTTTACGAGGGCGAAGACTTCCCGGTCGGCGAAGCCACCATTTCCGAAATGAACAAGCTCATCGCCGAGATGGACCGCCTCACCGCGCAGGTCAACCCGGACGCCCCGTGGGAGCACCCGCAGGCCGCAGAACTGGACATGATCTCCTTCCACCACTGGCTGCGCACCATCTCCAACGACGAGGCGGCCTGCAACAACATCGGCCTGTTCATCGCCGGCGGCATGCTCACCAAGCCTGCCCACACCTTCTCCGCATTGCAGGCACTGCTGATGTCCTCCTCCGCAGGCTCGTTCTCCAACCTGGTCGACGAAGACTTCATCCTCGACCGCCGCATGGTCGGCACCATGCAGGGCGTCTCCATCGCCGTGGCCGAGCGCCTGGGCGAAGACGTCTACCTGAACAACCCGGTGCTGAAGCTGGACTGGTCCGAAGAGGGCGTCACCGCCTACGGCGCGGACGTCACCGTCAACGCCAAGAAGGTAATCATCGCGGTTCCGCCGAACCTGTACTCGCGCATCTCCTACAACCCGCCGATGCCGCGCCGCCAGCACGTAACCCACCAGCACCAGTCCATGGGCCTGGTCATCAAGGTGCACGCCGTCTACTCCACCCCGTTCTGGCGCGAAGAGGGCCTCTCGGGCACCTGCTTCGGCCCGGGCAGCATCGTCCAGGAAGTTTACGACAACACCTACCACGGCGAGTCCACCGGCACCCTCGTCGGATTCATCTCCGACGTCAAGGCCGATGCCATGTTCGAGCTTTCCGAGGCCGAGCGCAAGGAAACCATCCTCAAGGGCATCGCCGAGTTCCTGGGCGACAAGGCACTGACCCCGGAGGTGTTCTACCTCTCCGACTTCGGCTCCGAGGAATGGACCCGCGGCGCCTACGCCACCAGCTACGACCTGGGCGGCCTGTTCCGCTTCGGACCGGACCAGAACAAGAACGTCGGCCCGATCTACTTCTCCTCCTCGGACCTGGCCGGCGAAGGCTACCAGCACGTCGACGGCGCGGTCCGCATGGGCCGCCGCACCGCCGCACGCATCGTCGCGGCAGTGGACGGCACCGACTACGACCTGAACTACGACGGCGTGATCTCCAAGTTCGGTGTCCTGAAGTCACAGAACGCCTAATTCATGCGCTATCTAGTCGGATACACGGCCGATGCCCGCGGCGCCGAAGCCATAGCCTTGGCTTCGGCCCTGGGCGGGGCCAAGGCACACCTGGACATCGCCATTGTCCTGCCCGAAAACACCCCGTTCTCCGCGGTGTACCCGGGCAGCGACCACGGCTACTCCTCGATCATGGCCGCCAAGGTCGACGAGTGGGCCAAGCAGGCCCTCGCGCTGGTGCCCCAGGGCGTCAGCGCGCGGGTGATCGCCCGTTCGGTTCCTTCCCCTGCGGAGGGATTGATCGCTGTTGCCAAGGAAACCGGAGCACAGGTCATCGTGCTCGGCGGGCGCCGGCGCCACATGGCGGGGTTCTTTGCCCCCGGCTCGGTGGCCAGCGCGCTGCTCCATTCCTCTCCTGTTCCGGTGGCCATGGGCTCGCCCGAGGCCGTTGCCTCCTTGGACAAGGCGAACGGGAAGCTCAAGCGCGTCACCGCGTTCGTGGGAACCCGCTCGGGTCTGAAAAACGTCGTGCAGGCGGCGGCCGCGGCCGCCGCGGCCCAGGGATTGCCGCTTCGCGTGGTGTCGCTGGTGGCGCAGGAAGAGGTGGAGGATGGTGACACTGTTGAGCAGTGGATCAAGTTCACGCGCTCCAAGGTCAGCGAGGCCGTCGCCGAGCTGGACCTGGACGCGGAGGTCCTGATCGCCTCGGGATCCAACATCGATGACGCGATTGCGGAATTGAGTTGGGAAGACGGCGAAATCGCGGTCGTCGGATCGAGCCGCCTGGCTCGCAAGCGACGACTGTTCATGGGCCCTACGGCCCAGCGCATGCTGCGGACCCTGCCGGTTCCGCTGGTTGCGGTTCCCCGGAACTACAAGCCGGCCACGGTAACGTCCAAGCACTAATCACCACATGACCCCGCGGCATCCCCTCTCCCAAATTCCGGGAGGGCGGGGATGCCGCGGCGTCCGGATGAAAGAAACAACTCATGAGTCAACCAGAAGCCACCGGAACCGTTTCCCCGGTGCAAGAGGCCGATTCCGGTCTTGGTGACAAGGGACTGAACAAGGGCGTCGTTGGCGTTCTTGGCGCTGTCGTCATCGGGGTTTCATGCATTGCCCCCGCCTACACCCTGACTGCGGCACTCGGCCCGACCGTCGCCGAAGTCGGTACCCAACTTCCTGCCATCTTCCTGGCAGGGTTCCTGCCGATGCTTTTGGTGGCCCTTGGCTACCGCGAACTCAACAGCGCCATGCCCGACTCCGGCACCTCGTTCACCTGGGCCACCCGTGCCTTCGGACCATGGATCGGCTGGATGGGCGGTTGGGGCTTGATCGCAGCAACCATCATCGTGCTCTCAAACCTTGCCGCGGTCGCCGTCGACTTCTTCTACATTCTCTTGGCCCAGCTCACCGGCAACGCAGCCATTGCCGAGCTGACCAAGAACCTGTGGGTCAACATCCCCACCACCCTGGTGTTCATCGCCATTGCCTGCTGGATCTCCTACCGAGGCATGCAAACCACCAAGATCTTCCAGTACGTCCTGGTGGCATTCCAGCTGATCGTCCTGGGCTGGTTCGCCATTGCGGCGTTCGTCCACGTGAACAACGGCACCGCCTTCGACGCCACCCCGATCACCCTTGACTGGTTCAACCCGATGGCCGTGGAGTCGTTCTCCGCCTTTGCCGCCGGCGTCTCGCTGTCGATCTTCATCTTCTGGGGCTGGGACGTCACCCTGACCATGAACGAGGAAACCAAGGACCCGGACAAGGTCCCCGGACGCGCCGCCACCATCACGGTGCTGGTCATCATGGCCATCTACATGGTCGTCGCCCTTGCCGTGATCTCCTACGCGGGCATCGGCGACACCGGGCTGGGTGCGGGCAACCCGGAGAACCAGGAATCGATCTTCGCTGTCCTCTCCGGCCCGATCATGGGACCGTTCGCGATCCTCATGTCCCTGGCGATCCTTTCCTCCTCGGCCGCATCGCTGCAGTCGACGTTGGTTTCCCCGGCCCGCACCATCCTGGCCATGGGCTACTACAAGGCATTGCCGGAGCGCTTCGGAAACGTTTCCCCGCGCTTCATGTCCCCGTCGGTGGCCACCATCACCGCCGGCGGCGCGGCGGCTGCGTTCTACGTCGTCACCCGCCTGCTCAGCGAAAACGCCCTCTGGGACACCATCACTGCCCTCGGCCTGATGATCTGCTTCTACTACGGCGTCACCGCGCTGGCCTGCGTTTGGTACTTCCGCCGCGAGCTGTTCTCCTCGGCCCGCAACATCGTCTTCAAGTTCCTGGCCCCGCTGGTCGGCGGCGTCATCCTGCTGGTGATGTTCGTCAGCACCGCCCGGGACTCGATGAGCCCGGACTACGGATCGGGATCCAACATCGGCGGCCTGGGCATGGTGTTCATCCTGGGCATGGGCGTCCTCTTGCTCGGCGTGGTCATCATGGTCGTCATGCGCGTGCGACAGCCGGGCTTCTTCAAGGGCGAGACCCTCAAGCGCCTGAAGTAGGTCCGTGCCGCAACGGCACACACAAGCCAGCTACCCCGCATCGTCTTTGACGCCTCTTCGACGGTGCGGGGTAGCTTTATGTCCGGATGCGGGAGCCTCTCCGGGTTGCACCGGCCGAATGGCTCCCCGTTTCCGGACATGGGATGATCGAAGCAGGCGCCGCAACAGCAACCAAAGTGCGACAGCGGTGCAGGCCCCCTGAAAACCCTTGATGGAAGAGTGTCATGAGCGAGGAATTGGTGGTGCTGCTGGATGAGGCAGGCACCCGCATCGGAACCGAACCCAAGGCCCGTGTGCACACCGCAGAAACCCCGCTGCATCTGGCCTTCTCCTGCTACCTGTTCAACGAGGCAGGCCAGCTGTTGATGACCCGCCGGGCCCTGTCCAAGAAGACCTGGGCGGGGGTCTGGACCAACTCCTTCTGCGGGCACCCCGGCCCCGATGAATCCTTCGAGGCGGCCATCGCGCGCCGTGCCGGGCAGGAACTGGGAACCAGCGTCACCGCGATCCGCAGCCTGCTTCCCGACTTCCGCTACCGAGCCGTCGACGCCTCGGGCATCGTCGAGAACGAGATCTGCCCGGTCTTCGCCGCCGTCGTCGGTGCCGACCTGGAGCCCAACCCGGACGAGGTCTCGGAGTACGCCTGGGTGGAACCCGCGGCGCTGCGATCGGCCGCGGAAGCGACCCCCTTCGCGTTTTCGCCCTGGCTGCTGGAACAGATCGCCCAGGGCTCGCTCGACGCCGGGTAGCCAGCCGGTTGCATCCCGCGCGGGGCATCGCCGGCGCACCACATTTTGCTAGGAAGCCCTAGTAAATCCGGAACCTTCCAAGTAGTCTCACGATTGAGCGAAAAGCCCAGCACCGAGGGAGCACTTGGATGAAAATCGTGGTCTTGATCAAGCAGGTTCCGGACACGGCGGAGGAACGCAGGCTGGAGCCGGACACCGGCAGACTGGACCGCGACGCCAACGAACCCGTCATTGACGAAATCACCGAACGAGCCCTGGAACTGGCGCTCACGGTCAAGGACCAGGACAAGTCGACCGAGGTGGTCGTGCTGACCATGGGTCCGTCCGAAGCCGCCAAGGCCATCCGCAAGGCGCTGTCCATGGGTGCCGACTCCGGGATCCACGTGCTCGACGATTCCCTGGCCGGGGCGGACCTCACCGTCACCGCCGCGGCGCTGTCCGCCGCGCTGCGCAATACGGACGCCGACCTGGTCATCGCCGGCAACGAATCCACAGACGGCCGCGCGGGAATCATCCCCGCCATGGTCGCCGAGCACCTGGGACTTCCGCTGCTCGGATCGCTGCTGTCCGCAGACATCACCCACGGCGTGGTGAGCGGCGAACGCCAGACCGAGGCCGGAACCCAACGGGTCCGGGCCGCGTTCCCCGCCATGCTGACCGTCACCGAGCGCTTCGAGGAAGCCCGGTTCCCGAATTTCAAGGGCATCATGGGCGCCAAGCGCAAGCCGGTCGCCACCCTTTCCGCCTCCGATCTCGGCGTGGGGTCGCCTCCCCGCAGCCGCGTGCTGGACCTGGCCGAACGGCCCGCGCGGGCCGCCGGCCGCAAGATCGTTGACGAGGGAGCCGCCGCCGCGGAGCTCGTCGATTTCCTGACCGCCCAGCGGCTGATCTAGCAAAGGACCGAGCATGCCGAACATCGTGGTTCTCATCGAACTCACCCACACCGGACACGTTCCAGCCTCGGCCCGGGGCCTGCTGGCCGTCGCGGCCCGGCTGGGGACACCCGTCGCCGTCACCGTCTCCGCCGCGCCGCTGGACCCCGAAGCCATCGCCGTGCTCGGCGGGCTGGGCGCCGCGCGGATCCACGCCGCCCAATCGGATGCGGCACACACCACGCTGGGCACGCCCCTGGTCGATGCGCTGGCCGATGCCGTCACCGCGCACGCCCCGGCCGCGGTGCTCGCCGCCGCCTCGGTGGACGGCCGCGAGGCCGCCGGCCGGCTGGCGGTCCGCACAGGCGGGGGAGTGCTCGCCGACGTCGTGGATGCCTCGCTGGCCGACGGCAGGATCGTCACCGAGCACTCCGTCTTCGGCGGAAGCTACACGGTCCACGCCACGGTTCCGGACGTCCTGCCGATCATCACCGTGCGCTCCGGTGCCATCGACGAGCAGGCCCCCGCGGCGACCCCGGAGGTGACTTCCGTGCAGCTCGCGCCTGCCGCGGGCAGCCAGGCAACCATCGATTCCTATGCCGATGCCCCCGAAAACCCGACGCGCCCCGAACTGCGCGGGGCGGCCACGGTGGTCTCCGGCGGACGCGGCCTGGGCTCGGAGGAAAACTTCGTGCTGGTCGAACAACTCGCGGACGCGCTGGGTGCGGCCGTCGGTGCCTCGCGGGCGGCCGTGGACGCCGGGTTCATTTCGCAAACGGCGCAGGTCGGCCAGACGGGTGTCAGCGTTTCCCCGCAGCTTTACGTGGCGCTGGGCATCTCCGGCGCCATCCAGCACCGGGCGGGCATGCAGACCGCCAAAACCATCGTGGCGATCAACCAGGACGAGGACGCCCCGATCTTCGAGATCGCGGACCTCGGTATCGTCGGGGACGTCTTCACCGTGGTTCCCCAAGTCATCGAACTGCTCAAGAACCGTTCCTGACCAAGGCAACAAGAACATGTCTGCGAGGTGTTGGTGATGATGGCCCAGTCCACGGCGAAGAAGAAGCAGGCCGGCAACAAGTGGGTGCGCGCCGGAATCGTTTCCGGGTCGCTGGTTGTCCTGCTCATTGTGGCGGTGCTGGCGGCCCGGTGGCTGACGGGCCTCGACGGGGTCAAGGCCTGGATGGACAGGTACCCCGGGCATTCCCCGCTGCCCGAGGGAGCGCCGGTCGGGCTTCCCGCCTGGCTGGGCTGGCAGCACTTCCTGAACATGTTCTTCCTGGTGCTGATCGTGCGCACCGGCTGGCAGGTGCGCACGGTGACCCGGCCCGCGGCGCACTGGGTCCGCAACAACAAGGGGCTCGTCAAGACCAAGGGCGCCCCGACCCGCATCAGCCTTGACCTCTGGTTCCACCTGACCCTCGACGCGCTGTGGGTGCTCAACGGAATCATCTTCATCATCGTGCTTTTCGCCACCGGGCAATGGATGCGCATCGTGCCGACAAGCTGGGACGTGTTCCCCAACGCGGCCTCCGCGGCGCTGCAGTACCTCTCGCTTGACTGGCCCACCGAGGACGGGTGGGTGAACTACAACGCCCTGCAGCTGCTGGCCTACTTCACCACGGTCTTCATCGCCGCGCCGCTGGCCATCATCACCGGCCTGCGCATGTCCGCGGCCTGGCCCAAGAAGGCCCCGAAGCTGAACAAGGTCTACCCGATGGAACTGGCCCGGGCGCTGCACTTCCCGGTGATGCTCTACTTCGTCGCCTTCGTGGTCGTCCACGTGGCCCTGGTGTTTGCCACCGGCGCCCTGCGCAACCTGAACCACATGTACGCGGCCAGCAACTCGGAGAACTGGACGGGGCTGGTCATCTTCGCCGTCTCGATCGTGGTGGTCGTCGGCTTCTGGTTCCTGGCCCAGCCGATCTTCCTGCGGCCCGTGGCCGCGCTGACCGGAAAGGTCGGCAAGTAGGACACCCGGCGACCCATGCCATCCGCACATCCCCGAAGACAGGAGCCTAGATGTTTGACCTGACCGAAGAGCAGCAAGCCATCGTCGAAATGGTGCGCGACTTCGCCACCGCGAACATCGCCCCGAACGCCGTCGAATGGGACCAGGCCAAGCACTTCCCGGTCGACGTGCTGGCCCAGGCCGGGGAACTCGGCATGGGCGGGATCTACGTGCGTGACGACTTCGGGGGCTCCGGGATGAGCCGGCTGGACGCGGCCCTGATCTTCGAGGAACTGGCCAAGGCCGACCCGACCATTTCCGCCTACATATCCATCCACAACATGGTCGCCTGGATGATCGACGAGTTCGGCAACGACGAGCAGCGGGCGGCCTGGCTGCCGGGGCTGTGCAGCATGGAAACACTGGCCAGCTACGCCCTGACCGAACCGGGCGTCGGCTCCGACGCCGCGGCGCTGATCACCCGGGCGGTCCGCGACGGCGACGACTACGTGCTCAACGGGACCAAGCAATTCATCTCCGGGGCGGGCAGCTCGGGGGTCTACGTGGTCATGGCCCGCACCGCCGACACCGGCAGCGCCGGGATCACCGCCTTCATCGTCCAGGACGGCGTCGAGGGACTCTCGTTCGGCCCGCTGGAAAAGAAGATGGGCTGGAACGCCCAGCCCACGCGCCAGGTGGTGTTCGAGAACATGCGGATCCCCGCGGGCAACCGGCTGGGTGCCGAGGGCGCCGGATTCGGCATCGCCATGAAGGGGCTGAACGGGGGCCGGGTCAACATCGGCGCCTGTTCGCTGGGCGGCGGGCAGGCGGCCCTGGACAAGTCGATCGCCTACCTGAAGGAACGCTCGGCCTTCGGCGCCCCGCTGATCGGGCAGCAGGCGCTGCTCTTCCAGATCGCGGACATGCAGACCGAGCTGGAGAGCGCCCGCACCATGGTGTGGCGCGCCGCGGACGCGCTCGAGCGCGGCACCAAGGACACCGTGCGGCTGTGCGCCATGGCCAAGCTGGTGGCCACGGACGCGGGGTTCAACGCGGCAAACACGGCGCTGCAGCTGCACGGCGGCTACGGCTACCTTTCCGACTACGGGATCGAAAAGATCGTGCGGGATTTGCGCGTGCACCAGATCCTGGAAGGCAGCAACGAGATCATGCGCCTGATCATCGGGCGCCTGGCGGTGGAGCGCT
>CAWFRB010000028.1:0-86616 GCA_963818105.1 uncultured Actinomycetota bacterium
TGCGTCAGCAGGAACGGTGCCAGGTAGTTGACCTGGAAAGTGAGTTCAAAACCATCGACGGTCGTCTCCCGGACGGGCGAGAAAATCCCGCCGGCATTGTTTGCGAGGACGTCGATACGCGGATAAGCGGCCAGGAGTTCGGCAGCGAGAGTGCGCACCTGGGCCAGGTCGGCGAAGTCGGCGAGATGGAAATCCGCCCCCAGCTCCGTTGCGATGGCCTTCGTCTTCTCGGGGTTTCTTCCAACCACAACCACCTGATGGCCGAGGTCCTTGAGCTGTCGGGCGGAGGACGCCCCGATTCCATCGCTGGCGCCGGTGATGACAATTGTCTTGGCTGGCATGTGGTGCCTCTCGAAATGAAATCGGTGTGCTGCTGTGACAGCCAGCCTACGCCGCGCTCATGGCTCCCAGCTGAAAGCGGCTTGTTGCCCCGAAACTTCTCTGGATGGCTGCACCTTGCGCTGGATCGTCCGCAAGCTGACGCCGAGCGCGCGAGCGATGGAATCGTCGGTGAGGCCGGTTGCCAGCAAACGCAGGATCTCTTGTTCTTCACTGCTCAGCCGGGGCGAGGTTGCCATGCGGTCGTTGGCCGGGGGCGTCGCGGATCTCCAGATGGTTTCAAACGTGTCGTTGAGGAATGCGGCGAACCACGGGTCGTGGATTCGAACCCCCAGGACCCCGCTCGGGTGGTTTGCACTGCTGAAAACCAAGCGATTCTTCCCCGTCGCGAATGACCAAGCGGGTCGGAACGATCGAGGAGACGCGCGCACTGGATTCGTGAAGGGCGGAACCCGGACCCAGCGGGCGCGCGACTCCCGCTTGAATGCCGCAGGATCGTAGACCACCCGGTAGTGAACGCCGCGATCCAGGGCGTCACGCCGAGCCCGCTCATCCCCTCGGTATCGGTGCATCGATTCCGCGGTCGAAAGCCTCGAGCGATCGGCGTGCCCGGTATTGAATGTCCGCATACGCAGTCGCAAGGCTTTTCCGGACGGTGATGAACTCGATCTCCGAGCGGGGAGTGGCCTCGCGGGCATCGATTCACCGGCCGGTGTTCCCGCGCCGGAAGCCAGGGCGTCGAACTGCCGGGATATCGCATCCAGCCCAAGGTCGATCAACGGGTACTCTCCATTTCGTGGAAGCGCGGGCGCTGCAGCGGCATCTACCTGCATGCAGGGCCCGCCTCGGAACGTCGCCGGCCGCCCGCTTCGGGGCAGTGTCCGATGGGCCGCAGGCTCCCTGAAGGCCTGCAACCCATCGGCGAAACCGGCTCAACGCATTCGGGGATTTAGAACAGGGTGAAACCGGTTCCCAGTTCGTCATCCGGGTTGAGGTCGAACTGGTGGCGTCCGGTGCGGTACGCCATGCCGGTGACCACCGGGATGACCGCGGGGAACTGCGAGCCGGACACGTCGTGGGGCCGGACGGTGCCGATGAAGGTCGAGCCCACGATCGAGTCGTGCTTCAGCGAGTTCTCGGTGATCTCGCCCGTGGCGGCCAGGCAGGCCAGTCGCGCCGAGGTGCCCGAGCCGCAGGGGGAGCGGTCGACCTCGCCGTCGGCGAAGACCGTCATGTTGATCTGGTTCGGTCCCGTCGGCAGGTCCTCGAGCTTCTGGAACAGGATGGTTCCGTAGACACCGCTCTGTCGCGGGTCGGAGTGCTGGGCCTCGGGCAAGTCGTTGCAGGCCCACTTCACGGCGCGGCCGATGGCGCGCAGCTCGGAGTAGTTCTCCTTGGTGATGTCCAGGTCCAGCTGGGCAACATCCAGGCAGGCGTAGATGGCTCCGCCGTAGGCCAGATCGACCGTGTACTTCTTGCCGTCGACGTCGACCTTGAGGTCCTGCCCCACGACGTAGGACGGAACGTTTTCAAAGGTGACGCCGCGGACGATGCCGTCGCGGGATTCGACGTGTGCGGCAACGCGCCCCGAGGGAACATCGATCACGACGACGGTTGTTCCGTTGGGGTCGGATTCAACGATTCCCTCTTCGACGGCCCAGACGCCCAGCGCCATCGTGCCGTGTCCGCAAGCCGTCGAGTATCCGTCCTTGTGCCAGAAGACTGCTCCGAAGCTTGCGGCCGAGTCGTCGGGCTCGGTGATGAAGCAGCCGTACATGTCCGTGTGTCCGCGGGGTTCCTGAACCAGGAGCTGGCGAATCTTCTCGACGGCCGGACTGTTTTGTGCCGACACACGGCGCTCCGCGACGGTCTGGCCATCAAGCTCGCCGTAGCCATCGGTGACAATCCGGAACGGCTCACCACCGGTGTGGTAGTCGATGCTGCTGATCTGGATGGATGCTGTCGTCATGTTGTTCGGATCCGTTCTCATGCGTGTCGGGTTGGCGTGAGGGTCAGCCGCCAGAAACCTGGCGCCCAAGCCGCGGGAGATGGTGCTTGAACTTGAGGGGTGCAAAGGGCGAAGGGCAAGGGAACCGCTCCCTGTCTTCGGTGCTCCCGGCCACTGAAATTTTGCGCTGCCGCTGTGAGTAAGAGCACTTCTATGCAATAGTACATTGCATAGAAAAGAGCGTGTCAAGGTCGGCGAACGGCTGTTTCGGCCCTATGCATGTGGCTTCGGGTGTGCACCAATGACCGGCAGCTTGACCTGCACCTTCGGGGTGGTCACTTGGCACTGTTGTTTCCCGGCGAGCAACCCTCCTGTATTGGTCAGCCCGGCGGCAACGCGGTGGGCACGCATGCATGATGGGGAAGCGGGCCATCGCCCCGAGCGGGCAAAATCGTAGGCAGCAATCCATGGGGAGAGTGGCAAATTGATCAAGGCCGAATACACGGCAGCAGGCATGCAGGTCCGTGACCATGTGGTCACGGTGCCGTTGAACTGGGCGCAGCCCGACGAGCGGACCATCCAGGTGTTCGCCCGCGAGCTGTGCTCCGCGGAGAAGGCGCGGCAGGACCTGCCGGTCCTGTTGTTCCTGCAGGGCGGCCCGGGCGGCAAGGGCCCGCGCCCGCGTCGACAAGTCCGGGTGGATCGGCGAGGCGCTGAAGACCCACCGCGTGCTCCTGCTCGACCAGCGCGGCACCGGACGCAGCAGCCGGATCACGGCAGCCTCGATGGAACGCTTCCCGAACGCGGCGGCCGGCGCCGAGTACCTGGGCCACTTCCGTGCCGACTCGATCGTTTCCGACGCCGAGTTCCTGCGCAAGACCGTCTTCGGCGGCCGGAAGTGGTCGACGCTGGGCCAAAGCTACGGCGGATTCCTCACGCTGACCTACCTCGGCCAGGCGCCGGAGGCGCTGGACGCCTGCTACATCACCGGCGGGCTGCCGAGCCTGACGCCCGATGCGTCGGAGGTCTACCGCCGAACCTACGTGCGCACCAGGGCGAAGAACGAGGAGTTCTACGCACGCTACGGGCACCACGTGGAAACGATGGCGAAGATCGCCGACCGTCTGGCCGTCGGCGACGTCCACCTGCCCGACGGCGACCAGCTCACGGTGCGTCGTTTCCAGTCCCTGGGCATCGACTACGGCATGAAGCCGGGGTTCGAGCGGATGGCGTGGCTGATCGACGAGGCGTTCGACGACGGCGGCGAGCTGAGCGACACCTTCCTGGCCCAGGTCCAGGCGCGCAGCAACTACGCGGAGAACCCGTTGTTTGCCGTGATGCAGGAGAGCATCTTCGCCGACGGGGCCAGCGGTGCAACCGCCTGGGCGGCGCAGCGGGAAATCGAGCGGCACCCGGAGTTCGCCGAGTCCGCCCGCCCGCTGCTGATGACCGGCGAAATGATGTTCCCGTGGATGTTCGAGGAAATCCGCCTGCTGAAGCCCTTCGGCGCCGCGGTGAACGAAATGGCCCGCCGGGACGACTGGGGCCCGCTCTACGACCCGCGGAAACTGGCGGAAAACCAGGTTCCGGTCTCCGCCGTCGTCTACCACGACGACATGTACGTGGACGCGCCGCTGTCGCTGGAAACCGCCGCGCAGGTCGGGAACCTGCAGGCCTGGGTGACCAACGAGTTCGAGCATGACGGCATTTCGTCCCCGATCGTGTTCCCCCGGCTGGTTTCGATGGTCGACGCTGTTGGCGGTCCGCTGGGCTAGCGACGGAGCACGGTCCGAGCTTGTTCGGGATGGCCGCTGCGGTGGACCTAGGAGCCCGACCCGTGGATTGATTTCCACGGGTCGGGCTCTTTTCGCATGTCTGCATATTTGCATAAACACCAGTGAGAGTCGGAATGCCGCAGCCTGGGCAGTCCGGCATCGTTTCGGTCCGTTGGCGGCCCAAATTCGGGCAATAAAATCCTTGATTCGCGAAAATGTGACATGTACCATTGCATAGATTCGTGATGCAGAACACGTGGGCGAGGTTGTCCACCTTCTCAAGGAGACCAAATGAGCAACAACGAAACGCTTGAAAGGGAGGCCCTTGGCGGCCGCCCCGACGCTGGGCACGAAACCTCGACGCCGGCGGGTCTCAAACGTGTTGTGGCCGCCGCCATGGCGGGAACCGTCGCCGAATGGTACGAGTTCTTCCTGTACGGAACGGCTTCGGCCTTGGTCTTCGGCACCCACTTCTTCCGGCAGACCGGCAACCCGGTCGATGGCGTCATCGCCGCGTTTGCGCTCTACGCCGTGGGCTTCGCCGCCCGTCCGATCGGCGGACTGGTCTTCGGGCACTTCGGCGACCGCATTGGCCGCAAGGCGTTGCTCCAGCTGAGCCTTGTGGTCGTCGGCATCACGACGTTCCTCATGGGATGCCTGCCCACCTTCGATGTCATCGGCTACTGGGCGCCCGCACTCCTGGTGACCCTGCGCCTCATCCAGGGCTTTGCCTTCGGCGGCGAGTGGGGAGGCGCGATCATCCTGGTGAGCGAGCACAGCCCCGACAACAGGCGCGGTTTCTGGGCCAGCTGGCCGCAGGCCGGGTGTCCCGATGGGCAACCTGGTTGCCACACTCGTCCTCCTCGGACTGTCGAGCACCCTGCCCGAAGAGGCCTTCCTTTCGTGGGGTTGGCGCGTGGCGTTCTGGTTCTCCGCCGTGGTGGTCTTGATCGGCTACTGGATCCGCACCAAGGTCGACGACGCGCCGATCTTCAAGGAAGCGCAGGCCCGCCAGGCCGCCTCGCAGGAGGCCCAGCCGGGCGTCCTCCACGTCCTGCGCTACCACTGGCGCGCCGTGCTGATCGGCATCGGCGCCCGATTCGCGGAGAACATCCTCTACTACCTCGTTGTCACCTTCTCGATCACCTACCTCAAGCTGGTCGTCGAGATGGATACCTCGCGCATCCTCCTGCTGATGTTCGGCGCCCACTTCCTGCACTTCTGCATGATCCCGCTCGTCGGGTTGCTCTCTGACATCGTCGGCCGCAAGCCCGTCTACCTGACCGGCGCCGTGCTGACCGCATTCTGGGGATTTGTCGGCTTCCCGATGATGGACACCGGCAACGACTGGATCGTCATGGCCGCCATCACCCTGGGCCTGGCCATCGAGTCCTTGACCTACGCGCCGTACTCGGCGCTGATGACCGAAATGTTCCCCACCAACGTGCGCTACACGGCGCTTTCGCTCTGCTACCAGTTTGCGCCGATCCTGGCCGGATCCCTGGCCCCGCTCATCGCGCTCTCGCTGCTGCAGAAGTTCGATTCGTCGACTCCGATCGCCCTTTACCTTGTCGGGGCCGCGGTCATTTCCATCGTCGCCGTTTCGTTCGCCAAGGAAACCAAGGGCAAGTCGCTGCGCGATGTCGACGCCGAGTCGGCGTTGCGCACCAACGCCCCGGCCTAGTCCCGCTTCCCGCAGCTGCCCGAAAAGACCTAAGGAAAAAACTTATGGACATGCTCACCAGCATCAACGATGCGATCTGGAACCCCATGGCGTACTTCGCCCTGGCCGTCGGACTGTTCTTCACCGTACTGACCGGATTCGTCCAGTTCCGGCGGTTCCCGGACATGATCCGCCAGATCCTGAGCAAGAAGAACAGCTCGGACGGGATCTCCCCGGTCCAGGCGCTGCTCCTGACCCTGGCAAGCCGCGTGGGCGTGGGCAACATCGCCGGCGTGGCAACGGCCATCGCCGCCGGCGGCCCCGGCGCGCTGTTCTGGATGGTCGTCTGCGCGCTGCTCGGATCGGCCAGCTCCTTCGCCGAATCCACCCTGGCCCAGGTCTACAAGCGCCGCATCAACGGCGAGCACCGCGGCGGCATGCCGTTCTACATCGAGCACGGCCTGAAGCTCAAGTGGCTGGCCGTCACGGTGTCGCTCATGGCCATGGTCGGCTACGGATTCGTGTTCCCGGGCGTCCAGTCCAACAACATCGCCTCCAGCGTCGAGACGGCGTTCAACGTGCCGCCGCTGGTGAGCGCCATCGGCATCACCGCGCTCATGGCCTTTGTCATCATCGGCGGAACCAAGCGCGTCGTCGGTGCCGCGCAGCTGATGGTCCCGGTCATGGCCGTGGGTTACATCCTTGCCGCACTGGTGATCGTTGCCGTGAACTTCGAGCAGATCGTTCCGACCATCAGCCTGATCCTCTCTTCGGCCTTCGGCGTCCACCAGGTCTTCGGCGGCATCGTCGGTGCGGCCGTGGCCTGGGGCGTGCGACGCGCGGTGTTCTCCAACGTCGCCGGCGTGGGGGAGGGGACCTACGGTGCGGCCGCCGCATCGGTGTCCCACCCCGCCAAGCAGGGCCTGGTCCAGGCCTTCTCGATCTACATCGACACCGTCGTTGTCTGCTCCGCCACCGGCCTGATGATCATCATGACCGGCTCCTACAACGTCACGGCCCCCGACGGCACGGTCCTGATCCAGGGCGTGCCCGGCCTCAAGGCCGGCGCCGCGTACACCCAGCAGGCCATCAGCACCGTGCTGCCGGGCGTCGGCCCGGGCTTCGTGGCCGTCGCGCTCTTCTTCTTCGCCTTCACCACGCTTGTCGCGTTCTTCTACATCGCCAAGACCAACCTGGTCTACCTCACCGGCCGCGACGACAGCCCGGTGCTGGACTGGGCCCTGAAGCTGGGCATGCTCGGCATCACCTTCTTCGGCGGCATCATCAGCGCCGATGCGATGTGGGCCATCGGCGACATCGGCTACGGAACCCTGGGCTGGATCAACATGCTCTGCCTGCTGGCGCTCACCTCGGTGGTCTTCAAGGTCACCCGCGACTACGACAGGCAGTGCAAGGCCGGCCTCGACCCCGTCTTCAACCCCGTCGCCCTGGGCATCCGCGGAGCCGACTTCTGGGTCGAGGAAGCGGCGGAAATCGCCGAAAACCAGGCGGTTTTGGCCTCGGGCGAGACCCGGAAGAACTAATTTCTCCCGACCCCTTCCGTCTGTACAATGTCACATGATACTATTTGAATGTGATGTACGGCATGGAGTCGAAAGCGTCACCCACAACTTTGCAAAACATTGAAAAGTCCCCTTGAAAGGAACACAACATGAGCACCACCAAGAAGCCCTGGCACGGAGTCATCGTCGCATCGGCGCTGCAGTTCAAGGACGACTACTCGGTCGACTACGAAGCATTCGCCGACCACGTTCGCTTCCTTGCCAGCAGCGGCTGCGACGGCATCGCCCCGAACGGTTCGCTTGGTGAATACCAGACCCTGTCCGACGAAGAGCGCGCCAAGGTCATCGAGACCGCCGTTGCCGCAGCTCCGGAGGGCTTCGTGGTCATGGCCGGCGTTGGCGCCTACGGCGGACTGCAGACCCAGAAGTGGGCCCAGCAGGCCAAGGATGCCGGCGCACACGCCATCATGTGCCTGCCGCCGAACACCTACCGCGCCACCGACGACGAGGTCGTCGAGCACTTCCGCCTCGCCGCCTCCGCAGGCCTGCCGGTTGTTGCCTACAACAACCCGATCGACACCAAGGTCGACCTGACCCCGGCCCTGGTTGCACGCCTGTTCCACGAAGGCCTGATCGTCGGCATCAAGGAATTCACCGGCGATCCGCGCCGTGCCTACGAAATCAAGGAACTGGCACCGGGCATGGACATCCTCATCGGCACCGATGACACCGTCCTGGAAATGGGCCTCGCCGGCGCCGTCGGATGGGTTGCCGGTTACCCGAACGCCATCCCGCACGCAACCGTCGAGCTCTACCGCCTGGCCACCTCCGGCAACCTGTCGGACCTGGAGCGCGCCCGCGAGATCTACCGCGACCTGCACTCGCTGCTGCGCTGGGACACCAAGACCGAGTTCGTCCAGTCGATCAAGCTCTCGATGGACGTCGTCGGCCTCAACGGCGGCGTGTGCCGTCCGCCGCGCGGCCCGCTGACCGACGCCGTGCGCGCCGCGGTCATCGCCGACACCGAGGCTGCAGTAGCCAAGGGTTACAAGTAACCTCGAAACTGCATCGCCGTTGGCCGGCCCCGTAGACACGGGGCCGGCCAACGGCGGCACCGCAATCAACGACGATTCACCAGAGAGTTTGCACCATGCGCACCAACAGGATCTTCCACGCAGTGGATTCCCACACCGAAGGCATGCCGACCCGCGTCATCACCGGAGGCATCGGCACCATTCCCGGGGCCACCATGGCAGAGCGCCGCCTCTGGTTCATGGAGCACAGCGACTGGATCCGCACCCTGTTGATGTGCGAACCGCGCGGACACGCCTCGATGAGCGGCGCGATCCTGCAGCCCTCCACGCGTCCCGACGCGGACTTCGGCGTCCTGTACATCGAGGTCTCCGGACTGCTGCCGATGTGCGGACACGGAACCATCGGCGTCGCCACCGTGCTGGTGGAAACCGGCATGGTCGAGGTCCACGAACCCGTGACCACCGTGCGCCTGGACACCCCGGCCGGCCTGGTCATCGCCGAGGTCGCCGTCAAGGACGGAGCGGCCGAATCCGTGACCATCCGCAACGTGCCCTCCTACAGCGACCGCCTGGACGCATCCGTCGAGGTCCCGGGCTACGGCACCGTGAACTACGACCTCGCCTTCGGCGGCAACTTCTACGCCGTCGTCGAGCTCGACGACCTGGGCCTGCCGTTCGAACGCGAACGCAAGGACGACCTGATCACCGCCGGGCTGGCCATCATGGACGCCATCAACGCGGCCGACGAGCCCGTGCACCGCGAACGCGACGACATCCGCGGCGTCCACCACGTCTACCTCAAGGCCCCCGGCTCCACCGCCGAGCACTCCCGCCACGCCATGGCCATCTACCCGGGCTGGTTCGACCGCTCGCCGTGCGGCACCGGCACCAGCGCCCGCATGGCCCAGCTCCACGCCCGCGGCGAACTGGCCCTGGACACCGACTTCATCAACGAGTCCTACATCGGCTCGCAATTCACCGGCCGCCTGGTCGAGGAAACCACCGTCGGCGGACTGCCCGCCGTCATCCCCACCGTCACCGGACGGGCCTGGATCACCGGCACCGCCCAGTACTTCCTTGACCCGAGCGACCCATTCCCGGAGGGATTCCTGCTGTGAAGCTGCCATATTTCGACGCCGCCGAGGTTCGCGCCTCGCTTCCCTTCGACCGCGCCATCGCCGCCATCGAGGATGCGCTGCGCGGCCAGACGGATCCGGAAATCGACGGGCCGCGCATCTTCGCCCCGGCACCGGACGGCGAATTCCTGCTGATGCCGGCCATCGGCCAGGGCTACACGGGACTCAAGGTCGCGACCATCGCCCCGCTGAACCCGGCCAAGGGCGAGGAGAAGATCCAGGGCGTCTACCTGCTCTTCGGTTCCTCGAACCTCACGCCCATCGCCTCGATGGACGGCGCCGAACTCACGGCCATCCGCACCCCGGCGGCGACGCTGACCGCGGTCAAGAACATCGCCGAGGCGCCGGGCGACACCCCGTTCACCCGGACCCCCAAGGTCCTGGTCTTCGGCGCCGGCATCCAGGCCGTCAACCACATCCGTGCGGCCAAGGCGGTCTTCCCGGAGGGCACCTTCGCCGTGGTGGGCCAGCGCGCCGAGCGCATCGCGGCACTGATCGAACAGCTGGCCACCGAGGGCATCGCCGTCACCCGCGGAAGCGTCCAGGACGTGCCGAACGCGGACGTGATCCTGTGCGTGACCTCCTCGCCGACCCCGCTCTTCGACGGATCGCTGCCGGCCGACCACGCGATCATCGCCTCGGTGGGACAGCACGGGCTCGACGCCCGCGAGGTCGACGAGACGCTCGTCAAGCGCTCCGAGGTCGTCGTCGAGGGACGCGCATCCTCATGGCGCGAAAGCGGGGACCTGATCCCCGCACGCAGCGTCGAGGAGTGGAAAGAGATCAACCCGCTGAACCTCAAGGACCTCGTCAACGGCAAATTCAGCCGCGTCGCGGGCAAGCCGACACTTTACACGGGTGTGGGCATGGCATGGGAAGACTTGGTTTCCGCCGCAGTGGTGTATGAAGATCACAGGAGTAAAAACGCGTGAGCGCACCTGTGGAAATCGGAGAACAAAGCATGATCGGCAATTCAAGGTTCACCATTGAAAAACTAGACCGCCAGATGAGCCTGCGCGAAACCGTCACCGAACGGCTTCGCACCTCGATCATCTCGGGCGACCTGGTGGAGGGCGAGCTGTACTCGGCACCGAGCCTCGGCGCCGCGTTCGGCGTGTCCGCGACCCCCGTGCGCGAGGCCATGATGGACCTCGTCCGCGAGGGCCTGGTGGAGACGGTGAAGAACAAGGGATTCCGGATCACCGGCATGACCGATGCCGAGCTCGCAGGAAATCGCCGAGATCCGCCTGCTCATCGAGCCGGAAGCGACCAAGCGCGCGCTGGCCTCGATCCCGGCCGAAAGCATCCCCGAACTGCGTGCGCTGGCGGACACCATCGTGCGCAAGGCCATGGACAAGGACGCCGACGGCTACCTCGCCGCCGACCGCGAGTTCCACGCCCGGCTGCTGAGCTTCGCCGGCAACAAGCAGCTCGTGGAACTTGCCACCTCGCTGCGCCTGCGCACCCGGATGTACGGGCTGAAGTCCCTGATGGACAACCACCAGCTGGACGGCTCGGCCCAGGAACACCACGAAATGATCGACTGCGTGGAACGCGGCGACGCGGACGGCATCCACGACCTGATGATCCGCCACATCAGCCACGCCCGCGGGCTGTGGAACACCGGCACCCCGGAACACGAAACAGCTGCACCAGAGCAGCGAACCCAGTAGGAGTAATCATGAATGCGCCCAGCGACGTCATCGTCATTGGTGCCGGAGTAATCGGTTCGGCGATTGCATACTTCGCCACCAAGCAAGGACTCTCCGTCACCGTGCTGGAGCGCGGACTGCCCGCCAGCGGAACCAGTTCCGCCTGCGAGGGCAACATCCTGGTCTCCGACAAGGAACTCGGCCCGGAGCTCGAGCTGACCAAGTTCTCGCTGGACACCTGGCGCGGAGACCTGGCCGAGCACGCCTCGCACTGGGAATTCGAGTCCAAGGGCGGCATCATCGTCGCCTCGCGCGAATCCTCCATTGCCTCGCTGGACCGCCTCACCAAGGCCCAGGCGGACTTCGGGATCGACGTCGAATGGCTTGACACCCCGCGGCTGCGCGATTTCGAGCCAAACGTTTCCCCCGACGCGCTGGGTGCCGCCTGGTACCCGGACGACTGCCAGGTCCAGCCGATGCTGGTGGCCGGGCACCTGCTCAAGCTGGCCCGCGCCGCCGGGGCCAAGGTCGTGACCCACACCGTGGTCACCGGGTTCGTGCGCAACGGCGAGACCGTCACCGGCGTCAAGACCGACCGCGGCGAATTCCACGCCCCGGCCGTCGTCAACGCCGCGGGCAGCTGGTCCGAGGACATCGCGGCGCTGGCCGGGGTCAACGTGCCGGTGAAGCCCCGCAAGGGATTTGTCATGGTCACCGAACCGCTGCCGCCGATGGTGCACCACAAGGTCTACGCGGCCGAGTACGTGGACAACGTGGGCAGCTCCGACGCCGGGCTGCAGTCCTCCCCGGTGGTCGAGGGCACCCCCGCCGGGTCCATCCTGATCGGCTCCTCCCGCGAGCGCGTCGGCTTCGACCGCAGCGTCAACACCGACGCCCTGCGCCAGATGGCCGCCAACGCGATCGCGCTCTTCCCGTTCCTGGAGAAGACGCGCATCATCCGCCACTACCACGGCTTCCGCCCCTACTGCCCGGACCACCTGCCGGTCATCGGGCACGACCCGCGCGCACCGGGTCTCTGGCACGCCAGCGGCTACGAGGGCGCCGGCATCGGCCTGTCCGCGGGAACCGGAAAGCTCGTGGCCCAGGCGCTGGCCGGGCTCACCCCGGACATGTCCCTGGCGCCCTTCGCCCCCGAGCGCTTCGGCGAATTCACCCCTGCAACCAAAGTCCCACAGGAGTCGGCAGCATGAGCACCACCCCGCGGCGGATCACCGTGACACTCAACGCCACGAGGTGACGGCCGACGCCGGCCAGAGCGTCGGCGCCGTCCTGATGGGCGAGGGCATCAAGGCCTGGCGCACCACCCGCAACGAGGGCAAGCCACGCGGCCTCTTCTGCGGCATCGGCGCCTGCTACGACTGCCTGATCACCGTCGACGGCCAACCCAACCAGCGCGCCTGCATGGTCGAGGCGTGCGACTCCATGACCATTGAAGGGGACTTCGACGCATGAGCTCCCAGACGGAATTTGCCTTCGACGTAGCCGTCATCGGCGCGGGCCCGGCGGGCCTGGCCGCGGCCGTTGCCGCGGCCGAACGCGGCGCCAAGGTCGTCGTGCTGGATGCCGGCGCCCAGCCCGGCGGCCAGTTCTGGCGCCACCGCCCCGAGTCGGTCATTCCCGAGCCCGACGGCCACGGCCATCACGGCTGGAAGACCTACCTGGACCTGCGCGCGCGCTTCGACGCCGCCGCATCCCGCGGACTGCTGCGCTACCTGCCCAACACCCAGGTGTGGATGACCGAACGCGAGGACGCGGGCCGCTTTGTGCTGCGGCTGACCCCCGCCACCGGAACCGCGCTCGAGGCCGCGACCGTCCGCGCCGACAAGCTCGTCTCCTGCACCGGCGGCTACGACCGCCAGCTGCCGCTGCCCGGCTGGGAACTGCCCGGCGTCATGGCCGCCGGCGGAATCCAGGCGTTCATCAAGGCCAACGGCACCCTGCCGGGCAGGCGCTTCGTGGTCGCCGGGACCGGTCCCTTCCTGCTTCCGGTGGCGGCAAACATCGCCGAGGCCGGCGGCAAGGTCGTTGCCGTGTGCGAATCCGCATCGCTGGCCAACTGGCTCCCGCACCTGGGCGCCGCAAGCGGCGTCCCGGGCAAGGCGCTTGAGGGCGCGGAGTACGCGGGCGTCTTTGCCAAGCACCGCATCCGCTACCGCACCCGCACGGTGGTCACCGAGGTGCTGGGGGAGACCAGCGCCTCCTCGGTGCGCATCGCCAAGGTCGACGCCGACGGCGCCGTCATCGCGGGCACCGAACAGCTGCTTGAGGACGTGGACGTCGTTGGCTTCGGCTGGGGCTTCACCCCGCAGATCGAACTTGCCGTTGCCCTGGGTGCCGCCACGCGCATCGACGCCGACGGCTCCCTGGTCTGCGTCGTCGACGAGAAGCAGGCATCCAACGTGCCCGGCCTCTACCTTGCCGGCGAAGTGACCGGCGTCGGCGGGGCCGTGCTGGCCGTGGCCGAGGGCCTTGTCGCCGGGGCCGCCGCGGCCACGGGCGAGCAGCCGACAGCCGGAACCGCGCGGCAGATCCAGCGCCACCGGAAGTTCGCCGGGGCCATGCACCAGGCGCACCCCGTTCCCGAAAAGTGGGACGACCTGCTCACCGACGACACCCTGGTGTGCAGGTGCGAGGAGGTCAGCCACGGCGAGGTCGTGCACGCCCGCGACGAACTGGGCGCCACGGACGCGCGCACCATGAAGTCCTTCACCCGCACCGGCATGGGCTGGTGCCAGGGCAAGGTCTGCGGCTTCGCCGTCTCCTGCCTGTCCACCAAGGGCGCCGGGGACACCGGGGCCGAACAGGCATCGCTGGCGGCCTTCGCCAAGCGCCCCGTCGCCGCCCCGCTGACCCTGGGCGAGATCAGCACCCTGGACTCCCGCCAGCCCCTGGACTCCTGACCACCCACCCAAGATTTCGACCCGCGAACCACCACGCGGGCCACCACCGTCTTCCCCGTGAAAGGACCAACCCCATCATGACGACCACCATCACCGTCACCCCGACGACAGCCACCGAGCTCGAGGAAATCCTCGTCGCAGCCCAGCAGGCAGCAGCCCCGTGGGCAGCCCTGCGCCCGTCCGAGCGCGCCGACGTGCTGGACACCGTCGCGGACGCCCTTGACGCCGCGGCCGGCACCCTCATCCCGATCGCCATGGCGGAGACCAACCTGCCGCAGGCCCGCCTGACCGGCGAGCTCAAGCGCACCACCTTCCAGCTGCGCATCTTCGGCGAGGTGCTGCGCGACGGCGCCTACCTGGACGCCCGCATCGACCACGCCGATGCGCAGTGGCCGATGGGCGCACCCCGCCCGGACCTGCGCCGCGTGCTCGAGCCCATGGGCCCGGTCGTCGTCTTCGCGGCCAGCAACTTCCCGTTCGCCTTCTCCGTGGCAGGCGGCGACACCGCCTCCGCATGGGCCGCCGGCAACCCGGTCATCCTCAAGGCACACTCCGGCCACCCGGAACTCTCCATCGCCACGGCCAACACCATCGCCGAAGCCCTGGCTTCCGCCGGCATCCCGGCCGGCGTCTTCGCCCTGGTCATGGGCACCGAGGCCGGCGCCACCGCGCTGAAGGACTCGCGCGTCAAGGCGGCGGGCTTCACCGGCTCGATCCCCGGCGGCCGCGCCCTCTTCGACATGGCCAACGCCCGCCCGGAGCCGATCCCGTTCTACGGCGAGCTCGGCAGCAACAACCCCGTCTTCGTCACCGCCGCAGCGGCAGCGGAGCGCGGAGCCGCGATCGCCGGCGAATTCGTCGCATCCTTCACCATGGGCGCCGGACAGTTCTGCACCAAGCCGGGCACGATCTTCGTCCCGCGCGGCTCGGAAATCGTCGAGACCCTGCGCGCCACCGAGCTTCCGGCCGCCGCCGCGCTGCTCAACGGCCGCATCCAGGCCGGCTACGTCGAGGTGCTTGAGGCCTTGCAAGGCCACGAGAAGGTCCAGGTCCTGGCCCAGGGCTCGGACCCGCTGGCCGATCCGCCAAGCCCGACCCTGCTGCTCACCAGCGCCGAGGACCTGCTGGCACACCCCGAGTCCCTGCAGACCGAGTGCTTCGGCCCGACCGCACTGGTCGTCGAGTACACGGACGAAGCCGAACTCGTCGCGCTGGCCGAAAGCTTCGAGGGCCAGCTGACAGCCACCCTCGTGGGCACCGAAAAGTGCGAGGTGACCGAGCTGATCGAGGTGCTTTCCCGCAAGGCGGGCCGCGTGCTCTGGAACCAGTGGCCGACCGGCGTCTCGGTGACCTACGCGCAGCAGCACGGCGGCCCGTACCCGGCAACCACCTCCGTGGGCAGCACCTCCGTGGGCACCGCGGCGATCTCCCGCTTCCTGCGCCCGGTCGCCTACCAGGGCTTCCCGCAGGCACTGCTTCCCGAGGCGCTGCAGGATGCCAACCCGCTGAACGTGCCGCAGATGGTCAACGGCAAGCGCTAAGAGCCCGAATTAAGTGATCCCCGGCGGATCGACCCGATACCTGGGTCGATCCGCCGGGGATTCTTGTTTCAGGGGGAGCCGCATCGGTTCCCGCCACTTTGTACTGCCATTTGTGCCGCGCGGGTCACGCACGCAGTCGTCAGCGAATCATGCCCAGCGCGGCGTCCAGGATCGAATCGGCGTCGATCCCGTGGATGCGGTAGGCATCCTCGAGGCTCGAGGACTGGCCGAATTCCTTGACGCCCAGGCAGATGACGCGGTCGCCGCGGGCGCCCGCCAGGAACGAGAGCGTGTGCGGGTGCCCGTCCTGGACGGTGACCATGGGTCGCGGGGCGTGCCGCGGGAACAGCGTGTCCACGATGTTGCGCGACGCCTCGGCCCTGGAATTGCGCAGCTGCAGCGCCTCGAAGACCAGGTCCGGGCTGGTGAGGCAGACGACGCCCGCCCTCACGCCCATGCCTTCCAGTCGCGCGGCGGCCTCCATGACCTCGGGCATCATCGCCCCGACGCCCACCAGGGTGACCTTGTCCTCCGCCGGGTCGTGGTCGGTCAGCCGGTAGCCGCCGGAAACGACGTGCTGGCGGCGGCGCTCGAGCATGAACTCGTCCGCCGGAACCGCAGCCAGGGCCTGGTCGAGCGGCCGGGTGGAGAGCCTGAAGTACGCCGAACGGCCTCCCTCGTGCCCGATCTGGCCCATCGCCTCGAGCATGCACCACTCCAGGTCCTGCGCGAACGCGGGCTCCCAGGCGGTGCAGCCGGGCTGCTCCAGGCCGATCGACGGCGTGCTGATGGACTGGTGCGCCCCGCCCTCGGGCGCAAGGGTGACGCCGGAGGGCGTGCCCACCAGGATCGACTGGCCGCCGGCATACATGCCGAACGACCACGGCTCCAGCGCCCTGGCCACGAACGGGTCGTACATCGTGGCGATGGGGATCAGGGGCAGGCCCCAGCGGCTCCACGTGGTGCCCAACTCGGCGGCAAGGCCGACCAGGTTGGTTTCGGCGATGCCCAGCTCGATGTGCTGACCGCCGGGGTTCTCGATCCAGCGCAGGACCCGATCCCTGTCCTCGGCGAACCAGTCGTGGCGTTCGCCCACGGACCAGATGCCCGTCTTGTTGATCCAGCCGCCCAGGTTGGTGGAGGAGGCGACGTCGGGGCTGCAGGTGACCACCCGCTGGGCCACCTCGGGCGCTGCCCGCTTCAGGTCCGAAAGGAACCGGCCCAGCGCCGCCTGCGAGGAGATCCTGTCACCGTAGCCCCAGGGGAGCGATGTCGGGAGCGCGGCCTTGGCGGCGGGCTCGATGGCGGGGCGGGCGAGCCGGGACTTCGACTCGCCGCACACCGCGCCTTCGGGGGTGGATGGATCGAAGCGTTGCCACGGCTTGGCCAGGGACATGCCCGACTCCGCCGCGAGCAGGTTCATTTGCGCCTCGTTGAGCAGGGCCGAGTGGTTGTTGGGGTGCCCCTCGGTGGCAAGCCCGCGGCCCTTGATCGTGTACGCGAAGAGCACGGTGGGCCGCGTGGGATCGATCCGGGCGTAGGTTTCCAGCAGCAAACCGATGTCGTGCCCGCCCAGGTCCCGCACCATGGACGCCTGCTCGTCGGGGCTCAGCGTGGACAGGAGGGCTTCCATGTCGGGGGTCGAATCGGTGGCGCAGAGCCGGGTGAACACGTCTGTCGCGTCGGAGCGAAGCATCCACTGGTATTCCTCGTTGGGCATCGTCTCCAGCCGCGCGCGGAGGTCCGCTCCGCCGGGCCGGTCAAAGAGCGACTGGATGCGGGTGCCCCACTTGGTGGTGAGCACCTGCCATCCTGCGGCCTCGAACATGCCCTGGAGCCTGCCGATCTGGGAATCGGGAACGACCCTGTCCAGCGACTGGCGGTTGAGGTCGACGATCCAGAGCAGTTCGCCCAGCTTGGCGACCGTCGGGTCGGCCACGGCCTCCCAGATGGCGCCCTCGTCCAGTTCGGCGTCTCCCAGCAGCCCGATGAAACGCCCCGACTGGCGGGACTCCGCGTAGCGGTCGCGCACGAACCGATGCGCCATGGCCGCCCAGATCGTGGCGGTGGCACCGATTCCCACGCTTCCCGTGGAGAAGTCCACGGTGTCCGGGTCCTTGGAACGGCTCGGGTAGCTCTGCAGGCCGCCGCGCTGGCGCAGCGTCGGCAGCTTTTCCTCGTCCAGGTCGCCCAGCAGGTAGTTGATGGCGTGCAGCACGGGGGAGGCGTGTGGCTTGACGGAGACGCGGTCGGCCGACCCCATTTCCGAGAACCACAGGGAGGTCATGATTTCGACCATGGAGGCGCTCGATGACTGGTGTCCGCCGACCTTCACGCCGCTGGAGTTCGGACGTCCGCGGTTGGCCGAGTCGACGATGGCCGCGGCCGTCCAGCGGACGCGGCGGGCGATCTTCTCCAAGTCCCGGATTTGTTCCGGGGTGTGGCAGAGGGGCATGGGTCGGGGCGATTTCTACAGTCAAGGTGTCCTCCTGGAGGAATCCGGCGCCGTGTTCAACGGAAGGTGAGCGGGGATGTGTGTTGTTGGTCCGGTCGCCTCCGTTGTACGAACGGCGACCGGACCAATGGCTTCATCTCACCTGTAGAAAAGAAGAAGTTCTCTGATAGTACATAGATTTCTCTCAAATGAGAAGATCTTCTCATTTGGTGGTGCGGTATCGTGGATGAATGCCAGATACCGTTAGAAGTCTTCGCTCCGACTCGCGCCAGTCCAGGCAGAAACTGCTTGATGCGCTGGGCAGGTTGTTGGAAGACCGCGGCCTGGACATCACCATGCCGGAAGCCGCCAGGGAAGCCGGGGTTTCGCCGGCAACGGCGTACCGGCACTTTGCCGACATCGAGGACCTGCGGACCGAGTTCTACAACCAGATCTTTGCCCGTGTCATTGCTTCCATGGAAGAAGTGACCCAGCGGTACAGCGGCCTGGAACTCTTCCACCGCGTTTGCCAGACGTGGGTGGAACTGGAACTCCCGTGGGCCCGGGCCGCCACGTACATCCGCAGTTCGGAAGGAATCCTGGAACGCGTGGGCCGCGGGGAGCCGCTGAGTTCTTCCTACCACCGGATCGTCACCGGTGTGCTGGAGGAGCTGATCGCCGATGGCGTGATTCCGGCGCAGGACACCGATTACGCGGCGTTGATGTGGCTGACCATTTTTGACGAGCGGGTCTTTGTGGATCTTCATTCGGCAAAGGGCCTGGGCGCCTACGACATCAGCCACCGATTGGGCGGTTTCCTGCTCAACGCGCTCAAGGCCGGCGGCTGACCACCAAGGTAGGCCGGGACAGGCGTACTATGCGCTTGAAATTGCGTGAAATTTTGTAGCAGTCGATGTGCTGGTGAATTGGATTCCGTAGATCCTTGGAATCGGCAACTGGCTGCGTGGCGTTTGCGGAAACCACCTTCCGTAACCGGGCCAAGCCATATCATGTAGCTGTGCGTGAAATCCTTGCGGCCATCGGGCCTGCACTCGAACTTTTTGGCTGGATCGCACTGTTCGGTGCCATCGGGTTTTTTGTGGTGGCGCGGGTTTCCCGCCGCAGCCAGCAAAATTGGCGGGAGGCGCCCTGCGAAGTCACCGAGCTCGAAGGCCAGGACTGCCTTGTCTGGACCAGTGCCGACGGCACCGCCCACAGCCGGGCGCTCGACGAATTGGAGCCGGCCCCGTCCGGCAACCCCGACCGGGTGTACTACAAGGTCGCCGCACCCCATAAGATCCAGATAGAGCAGCCCCGCTCCCACGTGCGGTTCATGTTGGTCCTGGCTTGGACCATGCTGGGCCTGTGGGCGTTGTGCAATGTCGTTCCGCTGGTCCTGCACCAAATGATGATTTCCGAACCTTCCTAGGCCTGGCCCCGAACGGGCAGCGAGAGCGAAACGACCCGCGAGCTTTCGCCCTCGTTGGTGGCGATCCACAGCTCGGAATCGGACACGACGAGCACGTCGCGCAAGCGGCCCTGTCCCTTGAGGACCACACGGGCATCTGGCAGGGCGCCTCTCGACGCAGGCTCGCCCGCCGGGAGGCCCAGCCTCCAGAGACGTTCCCCGCGCAGGCAGGCCACATAGGCTGCGCCGCCCACGACCGCCAGGGCGCTCGGTGAAGCGTCGGCCGTCGATTTCCACACGTGAACCGCGTCGATGAACTCTTCCTTGTGGGGTGCGCCCGTCACTTGCGGCCACCCGTAGTTGCCGCCCGGGACCACCAGGTTCAATTCGTCGTTCTTGTCCGGTCCCAGCTCGCTGGCCCACAACCGACGCGATTTGTCCCAGGCAAGCCCCTGTACGTTCCGGTGGCCGTACGAGTAGACGGGCGATCCGGTAAACGGGTTGCCGACCGGAATGCTGCCGTCGGGATTCAGGCGCAGGATTTTCCCGTTCAGCCGGGCGGGGTCCTGGGCCGCAGCAGAATCCGTTGCGTCCCCGGTGCCCACGTACAACAGCCCGTCGGGCCCGAACTTGATCCGCCCGCCGTTGTGGATGCTGGCCCGTGGAATGCCGGAGACAACGGGTTGGGGCTCCCCGAGTCCGTCCGGGCCCATCTCGAATCGAAGCACGCGGTTGTCGGCTCGGGTGCTCGTGTACGCATACAGCCATTCGCGGTCGCCGTCCTGCAATGTTTCCAGTCCCAGCAGGCCGCCCTCGCCGCCCGGGACAACGCCGGGCACCTTCGCAAAGGTCTCCAGCTTCCCGTCGCGGGTGAGGAGCTTGACCAGCGCCGTGTCGCGCTCGGAAACCAGGGTCCCGCCGTCGCTGCGCCGGGCCATCGACCACGGGGTCGACAGGCTGCTGGTCACCACCACCGGGCGGTTCACGGGTTCCGGTGAATTAGGGCTGGGCTTGAGCGGGTCCGAACACGAGGACAACGCGGCCATCGTTCCCGCCCCGGCCAAGAGCAGAAAAGATCGCCGACCCACACCGATTGGCATTCCGGGCTGCACCGCCGTCATGGTCAGAGTTTAGGTCGAAGTTCCGTGTGCTTCCAGAGCAAGCCGCGACTTCGACGCTTTGAGCGATCAGGCTTTGGGTCTGGCGGGCATTGCACGGGATGATGGAGTCACATGTATTGAGTTCTTATCTCCCCGTGCGGTCCACGGCGGCGATGACACCACCAGGAGGCACCCTCATGAGCGAAGCCATCAACATCGGTTCCGTCGACAGCATCGACGAAGGCGAAGCCATCGTCATTCCCGCCGAAGAGAACGGCACCAAGGACGACATCGCTGTCTTCCACGCAGAGGACGGCAACTTCTACGCCATCAACGACGAATGCACGCACGAGACCGCCTCGCTTGCCGACGGCTGGATCGAAGGCACCGAGGTCGAATGCCCCGTGCACGCGGCAAAGTTCTGCCTCAAGTCCGGCGCAGCGCTCTGCCTGCCGGCCACCGTTGCCGCACGCACCCACAAGATCCAGGTCGAGGACGGGGAGCTGATGCTTTACCCGGACACCCCGGCCGTCTAAGGCGCTTTTCGAACACGTCAAAGCCGCACGCATCATCGCCCGCGCAGGTCTGCGGACCACCACCCAAGCAGAAGGACACACGTCCCACACCATGAACGTTGAATCGATCCTGATCATTGGCGGGGGCCTGTCCGGCTTCACCGTGGCACAGAACCTGCGCAACCGCGGCTTTGACGGCAGCATCGGCATCATCGACCCTGCGGGGATTCCCTACGACCGCCCGCCGCTGAGCAAGGCCTACCTGCTGGGAACCAAGGACGCAGAGGGCATCGAGCTGGCCCCCCGCTCGTGGTACGCCGAGCACCGGGTGGACATCATCACGGGCGCCGCAGCCGAGCTGCTGCTGGACCCCCTGGGCGTGCTGCTGGAGGACGGCAGCCGGGTGCATGCCGAGCGCCTGGTGCTTGCCACCGGCGGTTCGGCCCGGCCGCTGCCCATCGAGGGCGGGGAACTGGACTCGGTGTTGGCGCTGCGCAACCGTGACGACGCCGACGTGCTGCGCGGCAAGCTACGCCCCGGCGTCCACCTGGCCATCGTGGGCGCGGGTCTCATCGGCGCCGAGGTCGCCTCGGCGGCCCTTGAGCTCGGCGCCCGCGTGACGCTGATCGACCCGATCGACCCGCCCCTGGTGCCGGCCGTGGGCCCCGAGCTGGCCCGCCGCCTGCATGACATGCACGCCACCGCGGAGATCGACACGATCCAGGGCACCCCCGAGCGCATTTCCCTTTCGGAGGGCGAGCACCTCGATTGAGCTGTCCGACGGACGGAAAATCGCCAGCGACGAGGTGCTTGTCGGAATCGGCATCGTGCCCAACAGCTCGCTGGCGGCAGCGGCGGGCATCAAGACCGACAACGGCGTGATCGTCGACCGGAACCAGCTCACCAGCCACCCAAACGTTTACGCCGTGGGCGACCTGGCGCGCACGCAAACCGAGGCCGGCGAACTGCTGCGCCGCGGCGAGCACTGGGAACATGCGATGAACACCGGTGCCACGGCGGCGGCGGCGCTGCTCGACCAGGAACCGCCGCTTCACGGGGCGTCGTGGTTCTGGTCCGACAGGCACGGGGTCCACGTCGAGGGCGTGGGCGAGATGAACGCCGAAGGTCACACGGTGTTGCGCCTGGTTGACGGCGAGCCCGTTGCGGCGTTCCGCCTCGATGCAGGGGGACGCATGCTCGGTGCGGCGGCCATCGACGGAGGGCTGACCATCAGGGCGGCCCGGCGCATCATCGACAAGGGCATCGTCGTGGACGCGGAGGCCCTGGCAGATCCCTCGGTTCCGCTGAAAAAACTGGCCCGCTAGCAGGACGCGCGGGGAGTGGCCGTCGCCCTAGGCCGTGGCGGATCGCCCTGGGGTGTCCGGGCCCAGCCCGGACACCGTCTCCAATGCCGAATCGGTGCCCAGCTCGGCGCGTTCCCCCGGGTGTTGCAGGTAGTGCGCCAGCGTGCGGAGCAACGCGTCCGGGTTTGCCGCGAGTTCATGGACCTGGATCAGCAATCCGCTGAGCCCCTTGGAGGCCCCGGACGACGGGGTGCCTGCCTTGCTGTCTTCCTTGCAGGTGACAAGAATCCAGGCAGGTCCGCGCTTGCCCAGGGGCTGTCGCCGCGGGGGATCGGCGGCCTCGACGGACGACACGTCGTTCCAGTAGATTTCGTGCATGCCCCGTGAGCCGTAAAGCACGATGCGGCTGCGCGTGAGGTAGACGCCGGGGTTCTGGGCCGTCGCGGCAATCCGGGCCATCCGCAGCCCGCGGAACATCAGGAAAATCCCGCAACCGATCAAGGCAATGCCCAACAGCACGATCAGGAACAACGGGCTGTAGTCGTGCAGGAACAAAAGCCGGGCGCTGAGGGCGACGCTTGCCACCAACACCACCACGGATAGCCCAACCACCAGCGCGGCCAGGATGGCCGAGCTCCTGAAGATCGGGAACCACGTGGCTGCCCGCTGGCCGGTGCTGGTTTCGACAGCGGCGGTTTCCACGGGGCTGTCATGGGCAGAGCGCCGGAAGGCGGAAACCACGCCGAGCAGAAGGGCTGCGGCGCTTGCAAGCAACGCCGTCGAAAGCGATGCCTTTCCGTGGACAATGGCGTAGGCGCCTGCCGCACCCAGGAAGATGACCAGCAAGAAGGTCGCCAACAAATGGTGAGCAAGATTCCAGCCGTGGTGTCTGGGTCTCCACACCAACGGTTCGAATCCCGATTCGCTCATATCGTTAGCCTAATCCGGGGATCCTCCAAATGGAGAAATCTTCCTCACTTTTCCGCTTTGCAAGTCGCTGATTCATTTAGAACTCGTTTACGATGAACGCATTATGGAATCAATGCGTAAACGTGCAAAATTGGTCACTTGGCTGCTTATCGGAGCTTTGGTCGTAGGTGCCGGTGCGGGCCTGCTCTCGGGGTTGGTCTAGTGCAAATGGATGACAGTTTGACAGGCACGCTACCGGAAGCGCTGCAAGCACCCACCAAGAAGGTCTCCCGCGCGTGGATCACTTCGGTGGTGCTGGTCAACCTGGGCATCAACATTGTCATCTTTGCGCCATTGAATGTCCTGCTCGGGTTGCAGGCGACTGCCATCGACGCAGGGAGCAAGGAAGCAATCCTTTCATTGGTGACGGCCTGCGGTGCGGCCGTGGCGCTTGTATCAAACCCGCTCTTCGGGGCCCTGTCGGATCGCACCGTTTCAAAAATGGGGCGCCGCTCTCCATGGATCCTTGCCGGTGCCATTCTTGGTGCAGCCTCGCTGCTCATGCTCTCCGGTGCCACGACGGTGGGGCTGATGCTCATTGGCTGGTGCGCATTGCAGGCTTCGGTCAACGCGGCGTATTCGACGGTGACCGCCGCGGTTCCCGACCGTGTTCCAGCGGCCAACCGTGGTTCCGTTGGCGGGTTGGCCGCCATGGGCCAGACGGTCGGCATCCTTCTCGGTGCCGTGGTTGGATTCGTGATTTCGGGCAATGTCGCCGTCGGCTACATCATTTGCGCCGTGGCGTTGGTTGTTTCGGTTGTCCCCTACGTGCTGCGGCCGAATGACCCGCAGCTGCCCAAGGAATACAGGACCCCGTTCAAGTTGGGCGAATTCGTCAAGAGCTTCTGGATCAACCCGGTCAAGCACCAGGACTTCGGATGGGCCTGGCTGACCCGACTCATGATGAACACCGGCAACCAGATGACCATTGTCTACCTTCTGTTTTACCTCACCGATGTGGTCCGCCACCCGGATCCTGCCGGCGGCGTCCTTGTGCTGACTGGTACGTATGCCGTCATGGTGATCATCAGCGCCGTGATTTTCGGGCCGATGAGCGACAGGAGCGGCAAACGCAAGGTCTACGTCATTTTCTCTTCGATCGTGGTTGCCTGCTCGGCCCTGATCATCGCCGTTTTCCAGACTTTCCCCGGCGCGATCGCCGGCGCCGCGGTTCTCGGGTTGGGCTTTGGCGCCTACCTGGCCGTTGACTTCGCCTTGCTGACCCAGGTTTTGCCATCGTCGCGAGCAAGGGCCAAGGACATGGGCGTCATCAACATCGCGAACTCGCTGCCACAGGTCATTGCCCCGGCATTGGCGTTCTTTGCGGTGACTGTCATCGGAAGCTATTCGGCACTGTTCGTGGTTGCGGCCTGCATCGGGCTGGCCGGCGCGCTTCTCGTGCGCAACATACGATCGGTTCCCTGACGCCTGGGCCGTGATCGGCCAGGGATCGCGCCCAAAAAACCGGGTGAGAATCGGATGTCAGATGGATCACCAAAGACTCACATAGATGCAGCGCACCGATAGGCTTTGATCATGGACTGGTTACGAGATGCACCCTTCGGTTGGGCGTATGCATTCTTGTTCCTGTTGGCCATGGCGAGGGCAAACACCACCTATTGGGTCGGTCGCGGTATCGCCGCGGGAGTGAAGCACACAAGATTCCAGCATTTGCTGACTGGCCCGATTTACCAGCGTGCGGAACGATTCATCCAAAGGTGGGGGATCTTTGCCATCCCGCTCTCATTCATGACGGTGGGAATCCAGACCGCGGTCAATGCCAGCGCCGGAGTGGCTCGCATGCCCTTGGCCAGGTACATTCCCTCGGTCATCGTCGGCTGCCTCATCTGGGCCACCATATATTCCACCGTGGGAATGGCTGTTGTCTATGCGTGGATCGCCTTGGGCTGGCAGTGGATTGTCGCAGGTGCCCTGGTTGTGGCCATCGTGACCTTCGCTTGGATCCGCTACCGTCGGCAAGACGGCTAAGCACCGCAACCGCTGCGCACTTCAAACCACTTTTGTTGCGGCGCGTTGGGGTATTTTGCGAATTTTCATCGGTATTATCGATGGATATAGGAAATGCTTGCGAAAGTCAGGTAGCTCGGTGGCCATTACAGCAAAGAATTTTCGACCGACCAATCCGGTCGAACTGGACGACATCGACCGTGGCCTGCTGCGCATGCTCACCGAAAATGCGCGCCGCACCAACAACTCCTTGGCCGAGGAACTGGGCATAGCCCCTTCCACGTGTCTGGCACGACTCAACGCATTGCGCTCGGCCGGGGTGATCCGGCGCTTCACCCTGGAAATCGATCCGGTCGTCCTGGGTCACGCACTCGAGGCGTTGATCTTCGTGAAGATCCGCCCGGGAGCCCGGCACCTGATGTCGACCTTCGCCGAAGAAATGCGGGCCAAGCCTGGCGTCACCCAGCTGTTTTTCCTGGGCGGTGCCGACGACTTCCTGATCCACGTGGCCGTGCGGGATTCAAACGATGTCCGTCAGTTTGTGCTCGACAACCTCTCCGCGAACCCCGCAGTGGCAACCACCCAGACATCGCTCGTGTTCGAGCACAGCCAGGGCGCAGTGCCCTGGCTGTGAACCGCACCTTGGGGAGCCGGCCGGACCGTCCTCACCACGAGGTGTCGCGCGGGCGTCCCTCGTCGTAGCCGGCGGCCGACTGGATGCCCACGATCACGCGTTCACGGAACTCCGCAATCGACGAGGCCCCTGCGTAGCTGAACGATGAGCGCACCCCGGAAATGATCGAATCGATCAGGTCCTCCACTCCGGGGCGCTGCGGATCGAGGTACATCCGGGAGTGCGATATGCCTTCCTCGAACAACGCGGCCCGTGCCCGGTCGTAGGCGGACTGGTGCCGGGTGCGCTGCTGGACGGCGCGCGCCGAAGCCATGCCGAAGCTTTCCTTGTAGAGGCGGCCTTGCCCGTCGCTGGCCAGGTCGCCCGCGGATTCGTAGGTCCCGGCGAACCAGGAACCGATCATGACGGAGGCCGCGCCTGCGGCCAGTGCCAGGGCGACATCGCGCGGGTACTTCACGCCGCCGTCCGCCCAGACCTCGGCGCCGAGCTCCTGCGCCGCAGTGGCGCACTCGAGGACCGCCGAGAACTGCGGGCGGCCCACGCCTGTCATCATGCGCGTGGTGCACATGGCTCCCGGCCCCACCCCGACCTTCAGGATGTCTGCGCCGGCGGCCACCAGATCCCGGGTGCCTGCGGCCGAAACGACGTTGCCCGCGGCCACGGGAATCTTGCGCCCCGTCCGCTGGGCGAATTCGTCGCGGGCTGCGACCACCTGAGGGAGTGCCTCGATCATCTTTTCCTGGTGCCCGTGCGCGGTATCGACGACTATGACGTCGACGCCGGCCTCGAGCAGTGCCGTGGTCTTGGCCCTGACATCGCCGTTGATGCCCACCGCAGCGCCGACCATGAGACGTCCGGCCGGGTCGAGAGCCGGGGCATACATGGAGGAACGCAACACGCCCTTGCGGGTGAGCACCCCTGCCAGGTTCTCCCCGTCCAGCACCGGCACCATGCCCAGATGCCGCGAGCTCAGCGTCTCAAAAACCGAATCCAGGTCCGCATCCTTGGAAACCGTGACGATTTCCGAGGTCATGACCTGTTGGACGGGGGTGAACCGGTCGACCTCCAGGCAGTCCTTCTCCGCAATGATTCCCACGGGGCGGTGCCCGTCCAGTACGACCGCCGCGCCGTGGGAACGCTTGCCCAGCAACGCCAGTGCGCTGGAAACGCTGTCGCCGACCTTGACGGTGATCGGGGTTTCAAACACCGTGTGGGCACTCTTGACCTTGGAGACCATGTCTTTCAGCGCCTCCATGGAAATATCCTGGGGCAGGATGGTGATTCCACCGCGGCGCGCCACGGTCTCGGCCATGCGCTTGCCGGCCACCGCCGTCATGTTGGAAACCACCAGGGGAATTGACGTTCCCACCTGGTCCGGGGTGATCAGATCCACCGAGGTTCGCGAAACAACTGCGGAGCGCGAGGGCACCATGAAGGTGTCGCTGTAGGTGAGGTCGTGCGTTGGCTGGACGTCATTAAGAAATTTCACTCGATCAGGCTACAGCCAATAGCGGGCGCACCTGTGACTGGCGTCACGGGCGGTGGCGGGGTGTCGCAGATTAAGGGCATGAATGGTTGGGCAAATGAGGCCGCGGGGAAGTCGCGGGCCCAAGGCCTCGGGGCGGAATTAGGACCGAAAACCAGCACTAATTTGATTGGCGATTCCGGGCGTATGGTGGGGTGAAGAGCGGCTCGAATACCGCGTGGCTGCCAATCTTTGGGAGAGCACCATGACCGTTTCTGTCCCCGTCGCCGAGTGCGCCGTCGCAAATTGTTCGTTCAACGACCATTCGCATTGCGGTGCTGCAGGAATCACCATCGGCGGCAACGCCGACCACGCGCAGTGCGCCACGTTTATCGATACCGGAGTCCATGGCGGTCTGCCGAAGGTCTTGGCCTCCGTTGGTGCCTGTCAGCGCATCGAATGCTCCCACAATGAGCACCTCATGTGCGCCGCCACCGAGGTTCGGGTTGGTCCCGGAGCAGACAACGCCGACTGCCTGACCTACGAGCACAAGTTCTAGGCTCCGCAAAGACAAAACGCCGCCGGCATGAACCCTGTGGAATCAACGGGTTCATGCCGGCGGCATTTGCCGTTTGGGCTATTTGGCGCCGACACTCGACGGTTGCCCCTTGGCGCTCGGGGGCAACGCCATCAGCCTTGCCTCAGTTCCCGGGCGTCGCATTCGTTGACGTGCATTCCGCCCCGTGGCGCCGTCGTTGCCGCCAGGCGACATCGCGCCATTTTGGCCAAGGATGGGACGACGGCCTCGTGCGGCTGGTTCCGGCATTTTCGTTTTGCCGCGGCCGTGTTGGTTTTGCTTGCGACCAGGTGTTGTCTCCGATGGGCCGGAGCGATTCAATGAGAGGAAGATGGCCTCCAAGCATTGCGGGCGCACCCATATAGCCTTAATTGTTGAACAACTCTCTTGCCATGATTGTTCAACAACATGTAATGTACCTTTCATTGCTCCCCACTTGTGACAGCTGTCACCCGCACCCCGATGGATGGAATCATGGCGACTCCCAGCACTAAACCGAAGCTCAGCACTTCAGCCCGGCGCACAGCGATGCTCGGCGCCATGTTCCTCATGGCCACCAGCGCCATCGGCCCGGGCTTCATCACCCAGACCACTGAATTCACCGTCCGGATCGGGGCTTCGTTCGCCTTCGCCATCGTGGTGTCGATCCTGGTGGACATCGCCGTCCAGCTGAACGTCTGGCGCATCATCGGCGTCTCGGGACTTCGCGCCCAGGAGCTGGGCAACAAGGTCCTTCCCGGCATCGGCTGGGTCCTGGCGGCCCTGGTCTTCGTCGGCGGCCTGGTCTTCAACATCGGCAACATCGCCGGAACCGGCCTGGGCATCAACGCCATGATGGGGCTCGACCCCAAGATCGGCGGCATCATTTCCGCCGTCGTGGCCATCCTGATCTTCCTCTCCAAGCGTGCCGGCATGGCCCTGGACAAGATCGTGGTCCTGCTCGGCGCAATCATGATCCTGCTGATGCTCTACGTGGCGATCGTCGCCGCGCCCCCGGTTGGCGAGGCCCTGAAGAACGCGGTCCTGCCGGAGCAGATCGACTTCCTGATCATCACCACGCTGATCGGCGGCACCGTCGGCGGCTACATCACCTACGCCGGCGCCCACCGCATGCTCGACTCCGGCGCGGCCGGTGTCGACAACATCAAGGACATCACCAGGACCTCGATCCTGAGCATCATCGTCACCGGCATCATGCGCGTGCTGCTCTTCCTGGCCATCCTCGGCGTCGTTGCCGGCGGAGTCGTTTTGACCAGCAACAACAAGGCCGCCGAGGCCTTCGGCCACGCGGCCGGCGACATCGGCATGCGCTCCTTCGGCGTGATCCTGTGGGCTGCCGCCCTGACCTCCGTGATCGGCGCCGCGTACACCTCGGTTTCCTTCGTCACCAAGTCCACCACCCCGGAGCGCACCCGCAACCTGATCACCGTCGCGTTCATCTCGGTCTGCGCCGTCATCTACATGTTCCTGGGCCAGGCGCCGCAGACGCTGCTGATCTTCGCAGGCGCCTTCAACGGGCTGATCCTGCCCGTTGGCTTCGCGGTGCTGCTCTGGGTCGCCTGGCGACGCCGTGACCTGCTGCAGGGCTACGTCTACCCGAAGTGGCTGTTGCTGATTGGCGTGGTCACCTGGCTGCTGACCCTGTTCCTGGGTTGGAACTCGCTGGCGGGCCTCGCCAAGCTCTGGGCCTAACCCTGCCGGGGTTCCTCCCAAAGCACCTCTCCCGCCATGCGTATTGAAAGGACATCCAGATGACGAACGCCGACGCACGCCCCGCCCGGCTTCCCGAAAACCGTGCAGGGCTTTCCCCTGCGCAGGCCCGCGAGCTCTTCCGCAACGGGCTGGTCGGCCCCACGGCCGGGTTCTCCCTGGGATATGCGCAGGCGAACCTGATCATCGTGCCCAAGGACCAGGCGTTCGACGTCCTGCTCTTTGCCCAGCGCAACCCCAAGTCATGCCCGATCCTGGGCGTGCTGGATGCGGGGGAGACCAGCGGTGAACTGCTGAAGGGCGGGGACATCCGAACGGATGTTTCGCAGTACTTCGTCTACGAAAACGGCGTGAAGGTTGCCGAGCCGACGGACCTGACCGAATACTGGCGCGACGACCTGGTGACGTTCATCGTGGGCTGCTCGTTCACGTTCGAGACGGCGCTGATGGAGGGCGGCATCAAGATCGCCCACATCGACCAGGGCGTGAACGTGCCCATGTTCAAGTCGAACATCCGCAGCGCCTCCGCCGGATCAATGAGCGGCCCCATGGTGGTGTCGATGCGCCCGATCCCCGCCTCCCAGGTGGCGGACGCGGTGCGCATCACCTCACGCTACCCGGCCGTCCACGGGGCTCCGGTGCACATCGGCAACCCGGAGGAACTGGGCATCATGGACCTGTCCAAGCCCGACTTCGGCGATCCCGTGGAGATCCCGGCAGGGTACATCCCGGTGTTCTGGGCCTGCGGGGTCACGCCCCAGGCTGCCGTCATGGAGTCCCGCCCGGCGTTGGCGATCGGCCACGCGCCGGGGCACATGCTCATCACCGACGCCCGCGACAGCAACTACCTGGTGCCGTAGCAACGAACATACCCCTGAAATGCGCGAGTGCCCGCCCGGTTGAACCGGGCGGGCACTCGCGCATTCAGCTGTGTGGCGGGAGGGCGCTACGCCTGCACGGCCGGGGCCAGCGCCAGGGTGCCGCGCACGATCTCCTCGATGGCGCCTTCCCCTGCTTCCAGCACCACGCGGCAGCGCGCGCCGGACGGCTTGGGGTAGCCCTTGTAGCGTCCGCGCAGGTCGCAAATGGTCTGCCCGCGTCCGGGGCCGTCGGTGGCATCCACGACCACGCGCGCGTACGGTGCGGACGTTGCCTGCACCAGGCCGATGGCGATGGCGGCGGCCAGCGGATCGTGCATGACCGAGCAGCGGCGGCCGAAGACGCCCTTGTAGAAGTCGAAGTAGTAGCCGAGCATCGACCCGACGGCCTGCACCGCCGGGGATTCGCTGGCCTTCAGGCGGTCGAGGTCGGTTTCCTCGAGCACGTGGTTCATGGTCACGTCCAGCGGCACCAGGACGATCTCCCAGTCCGCGGCAAAGACCTCCGCGGCGGCTTCCGGGTCGTTGTGGATGTTGGCCTCGGCGGCCGCGGTGATGTTGCCCGGGGCCATGGCGGCGCCGCCCATGATGGTGAGCTCGCGGACGAGGCCCGGAAGCTCCGGGTCCAGGCGCAGCGCCGCGGCGATGTTGGTCAGCGGGCCGATGGCGATGACCCGCAGTTCGCCGGGGGTGGCCCGGGCCAGGCGGACCAGCATCTCGGGTGCCGACTCGGGCGCCAGTTCCAGGCCCGCGTCGGGCAGCTCGACCTCGCCGATGCCGTTCTGGCCGTGGACGTGGGGCGCGCCGCCGCCGTAGGGACGTGCCTGCGCGTCGTGGTGGCCCAGGGCCACCGGGACGTGCCCGTGTCCGGCCAGTGCCAGGAGGTTCTGGGTGTTGGTCGCGCCCTGCAGCGCATCCGTGTTGCCGCTGACCGAGCCGATGCCCACGAGGTTCGCCCCGGCTCCGAGCAGGTAGGCCAGTGCCAAGGCGTCGTCGATCCCGGTGTCGCAGTCGAGGAAGACGGGGGCGTTGTCGGGGGTGGTGTTCATGCTGGAATCCTTGGCTTTGGCGTGCGAGTTGGCTACAAGGATACCTGTCATGCCCGGCGGAGCCGGCGTTGGCCCCCGTTGGCGGTCCCGGTGGAAGGGGCGTTTCCGGATCCGGGATCCCCGGGCTGAGCGCACCCGCAGAGAGCGCCTTCGTGTGGGGAGACGGGCAGGGCAGTCCGTCATCAACCCTGTGGACACAGATCAACCATGAAACACTGGCCTGAAATGTGTTTGCGCTGCTCCCGCCCGCCATGGTGCCGAGGCGGTAATTGCGCCCCGCCGAATTGAAAGCCGAGCCCCGCCGTCGTGTCACGACCCGCAAGACCCTGGTTCCCCGCAGCGCTCTCCCTGACGATGGTCGGGTGGGGCGCCAACCAATTCGTTTCATTGCTGGTCTACTACCGGCAGCACCACGGCTTCTCCGAGGTGCTTGTCACCTCGATGCTGGGCATCTATGTCGCGGGCCTCGTGCCGGCGCTGCTGTTGGGCGGGCGTTATTCGGACAAGACCGGGCGCAAGCGCGTGACGATTTTTGCGGTGTCCCTCTCGATGGTCGCGAGCGTGGCCATGATGGGCGCGGTCTTCGGGGCCGCTCCGCTGTTCATCGGACGGCTCATGGCGGGAACCGCCACGGGCCTCGCGATGGCGGCCGCAACCAGCTGGGTCAAGGAACTTTCCCAGGCGCCCTGGGACCTGAAATCGGTCCCCGGTTCCGGGGCCCGGCGGGCCTCGCTGATGACCGCGGCCGGATTCTGGCTGGGCCCGGTGACGGGCGGTCTGCTGGCGGCGTGGGCGCCGGCGCCGGAGGTCCTGCCCTACGCGGTGCACATCGTGTTGTGCATTCCGCTGCTGGTCATCCTCTCGAGGTTGCCCGAAACCAGGGCGGCGCACCAGCTGCCGGCCTCGCCCGCTGCGGGCGAAGCGCACCACGGACAGGGACGCCAGAGGTTCCGGCTGGTGGTCGCCCCGGCCGCGCCGTGGGTGTTCGCAGCCGGAACCACCGGCTTTGCCGTCATCCCCGCGGTGGTTCCCGGCCTGGGGGAGGGGCGCCTGGCCTACGCCACGGCGGCCGTGGCCATCACGCTGGGCTGCAGCGTGCTCATCCAGCCGCTGGCCCGGCGCGTGGACACCGTCCGCAACGCCAGGTCCCTGCTGACCGGCCTCTGCGTGGTGCTGCTGGGGCTGTGCCTGGTGTTGCTGGCGATTCTGACGGCCGCCCCGGCGCTGGGCCTGGTGGCCTCGGCGGTCCTCGGCTGCGGCAACGGACTGCTCATGGTCGGCGGGTTGCTGGAAATCCAGCGGGCGGCCGGGGCCCACGAGCTCGGCGCGCTGACCGGTTTCTTCTACACGCTGGCCTACGCGGGCTTCCTGGCCCCGACCATCGTGGCGTTCCTGGCCCAGTGGATCGGCGGTGCCTGGATCCTGGCGGGCATGGTCCTGCTGTGCGCCGCGTCGCTGGCCACGGTCGCGCTGAACTCGCGCAAGCACCTGCCCCACGCTCTCGAACGGGTCTAGACAGCTCCCCGTCGGTGCCTGCTCAGCCGCCGGCGGACTCCGCCAACCGCAACTGCACCCAGAGCGCCAATTGGTCATCGCCCCGGGTGAAGTCCAAGCCAAACAACTCGGTGGCACGCCGCACTCGGTAGCGCAGCGTATTGGGGTGGACATTCAGCGATCGTGCCGCGGCCGCCATGTCGCCGGTGTGCGCAAAGTATGCGCAGAGGCTCACCCTGTACTCGGTCCCTGTGCGGGCATCGTGGTCCAGCAGTTCATGGATCCCCGGATGAATGAGCCGTGGCTGGTTGCGCAGCAGCGAGGTCAGCTGGCGCAGCAGCAGCGCGGCGTTGACATCGCGCGTGCTCACCACTTGCGCAATCTCCATGCCGGGGTCCGGGCGCTCAATCACGCCAATGATGTCTTCGATCTCCCGGCGCAAGTCAGCCACGGTGCCGGGGTTCTCGCCCACCGAGCTGACCGCCACATTGACGTGGTGGCCCAGCCGGGCGCCCAGTGCGGCGGCGGCACCGGATGCCAGCCGCAGGGCCGCGGCCTCGGATCGGATGGCCGGCACCAGGACGTAGACCACGCGGCCGGATTCCAGCGCGGAGACGTTGGCATGGAATATCGAACAGTACTGCTCGGCCGCGATGCCGAGTTGCCGGGTCAGCGGCAGCGGCGGCACGCCGGCGCCGGCCGCCGCTTCGGGTGCAAACATGAAGCCCAACAGCACGGGGGAAAGGCCCTCCATCAGCCCGAAGCGGGCCGAGGTGGCCGGGTCCGAGCCATGTCCGTCCAGCGCCGAACGCAGCCACTCGGTACGCACCTGGCGTTCGAGGTCCACGGCATTCTGCGCGCGCAGGATATGCACCGCCGCCAATCGGGCGACCTCCAGAAGAGCGCTTTCGGCCTCCGGACCCAGAGGTTCCTTGTCCTCGATGACCCAAATCGATCCAAGCATCTGGCGTCCGGCGCGGACCGGGGCGGCGCATCGGGGCAACTCGCCGTCCGAGGGGTCGTACGGAAAATGCACCACCGTGTCGGTGAGCATCACGGAGCGGTACTGGTCGATGTTCTTTTCCATGTCGGGCACCTGACGCGCCAGGATGCCGCTGCGGCGCAGCGGGTCGACCACATGCCGTTCAAGGTTCGAGTAGGCGAGGATGTTGCGATCCAGGTCCTCGATGGCCACCGCGCCGTCGGTGGCCGTGGCCAACGCATTGGCCAGCACGAACAAGTCCTGGCCGTATGACTCGGCCGATGCGCTGCCGGCGGGCCTGCCGCTGGTGACCGCGGTGATGAGGTTGTCCAGGTGCAACCACGGCACCTGGTCGTCGACCTGAATTACCGGCAGCGGCGCCGCCACGAGGATCCCGCTTTCCGGAGGCTGGCCATGGGTCTTCAGTGCCACCGCGCTGTAGCCGTTTTCGGCCGCACGCACCATCAGCTCGCCGAACCCCGGAGCCTGTGGCTGCACCCCCACCAACAACAGGATCCCGCCGGGGGTTTCCGGAAGCGAATCCAGGTGGTCGTGGATGACGGGGACCGAGATCGAGGCCTCCAATCCGGCCGCGCCGGTGAGCGGAGTCAGCAACGGGGCGCCCAGGATGCCAAGCAATCCGCCGAGGCTGAGCGGTCGACCGCTGTTGTTCATGGGAGTCCCTTCCGGCGCCTGCCCGCGCGTCTTTAGCGGATAGGACAAATCGAGCACTTCAATATTGTTTGGTACTACTAAATCTTTCGATGCTGGCAATCCTACGCTTGACGCAGATCACATTCACACTTGATTGCTCCCGCCGCGAGGCGGGTGTGATTGCCAGCCCGAAGGAATCCCAGCCACATGACAGTGACCCAGCAAGCAGCACCCTCGGTGGATCTCCTCATGGAGATCCTCCCCGAGGAATCAACCATTTCCGACACCGGCGAACTGTCCATCGGCGGCGTCCCCGTCACCGAACTCGCCCGCCAGTACGGGACCCCGGCCTACATCATGGACGAAACGGGACTCCGTCGGCAGATCCGTCGCTTCGTCGACGGGATCAGCAGCCGCCGCCCGAACTCGGAGGTCCTCTTCGCCTCGAAGTCCCTTCCCTGCGTGGCCATGTACGCCATCGCACAGGCAGAGGGGTTGAGCGTCGACGTTGCCGGCGGCGGCGAACTGATGATGGCCCTGACCGCGGGAGTCAGCCCCGAGCGCATCTATCTGCACGGCAATGCCAAGTCCGACCAGGAAATCCAGATGGCCTTGGAAGCCGGAATCCGGGCCGTCATCGTGGACAACTTCGACGATCTGGACCGCATCGAGAGGCTGGCCGCCAAACCGCAAAAGGTGTTGCTGCGGATGATTCCGGGAATCACCCCCGCCACCCACGCCTCCCAGGTAACCGGCGGAAACGACTCGAAATTCGGCCTGCCGCCGGCCGACATCACCCGGGCCATTGCCCGCATCGCGGCACACCCCATGCTTGAGTTCGAGGGAATCCACGTCCACATCGGCTCCCAGGTGCTGGAAACCGAGCCGTTCGCCGAGGCCGTGCGCTCGGTGGCCGAGTTCGGCACCTTCTCCACCTATGACGTGGGCGGGGGTCTGGGCGTGAAATACACCTACGACGAGGTCGCACCCAGCGTCGAGTCCTACCTCGACACCATCACCGAGGCCGCTGACAGGCTGCTGCCGGCCGACGCCAAGCTCATCATCGAACCGGGCCGCTCCATCGTGGCCCGCGCCGGCATCACCCTGTACACGGTCAACACCGTCAAGACCACCGGCAAGACCTTCGTGGCCGTCAACGGCGGCATGGCCGACAACATGGACATCGCCCTGACCGGGCAGCGCTACGAGGCGCTGTTGGCCACCAAGATCGGCGTCGAACCCACAGTGGTGGCCGACGTGGTGGGGCGCCAATGCGAGTCCGGGGACCTCATGTGCCAGGACGTGGCACTCCCGGACCCGCGGGTCGGGGACCTGGTCGCCATGCCGGCCACCGGCGCCTACGCCTACACGCTGGCCAACAACTACAACGGCGCCTGCAAGCCACCGGTCATCTTCTGCGCTGACGGTTCCTCCACCCTGGCGGTGGCGCGGGAAACCTACGAAGACCTGCTGCGCACGCAGCAACCCGCGCTGCAGCGCCGCTGGTAATCCGTCTCGCCCCTCCACACCCTTCACTCCCACCTGTGTGCCCCGGACTCCCAAAGGAAAACCCGTCATGAACAGCACTGAAAACCGCTTCCGCCCCGGACTGAAAATGTTCTCCGTCGCCGCACTCGGCCTGGCCCTGACCCTCGCAGGGTGTTCCTCGGACGAACCGGCAAACGCCGGCCCGGGCTCCGCAGGCCTGGACATCGGCGTTGACAGCACCGCGGCCGCGGCGCTGCCGGCCAAGTTCAAGGAATCGGGCGTCATCAACGTGGCGGCGGACATCCCGAACCCGCCCATGGAAATGCTTGACGAGAACGACAACCCCACGGGGCTGGACTACGACCTGTCGCAGGCCATGGGGGCCAAGCTCGGGGTCACGTTCAACTTCCAGCAGCAGGCCTTCGACGCGTCCATCCCCTCGCTGCAGGCGGGGAAGAACGACATCATCTTTGCCGGCATGAACGACACGGCCGAGCGCCAGAAGGTGCTGAACTTCGTCGACTACTTCCACGCCGGATTCATGATCCTGGTCAACGCGGGAAACCCCGACGGGATCAAGTCGCTGGTAGATCTGTGCGGCAAGCCGGTTGCGGTCCAGAAGGCCACGATCCAGGGCGAATACCTGAACGCCTACGCCTCCAAGTGCAAGGACGCGGGCAAGGACCCCATCGAATTGGTGCAGCTGCCCAGCGAACTCGACGCCCAGACCGCCGTGCGTTCGGGCAAGGCCGTCGCCGACGTCGTGGATGCGGCGGTTGCGTCCTACGCAGCGGCAACGGCAGGGGACGGAAAGATCTTTGAACTGGTCAGGGACCCGGAGTTCGCGTCCGGCTACAACCCCGTCTACACCGGCATCGGCCTGCTGAAGGACAACACCGAGCTGACCGAGGCGTTGCGCCTGGCCTTGCAGTCCCTGGTCGACGACGGGACCTACGCCAAGTTGATGGAAAAGTACGACCTGGGCGACTTCGCCGTGACCGAGGCCGGTGTCAACAATGGCGGGAAATGACACGCTGCAGGGCACAAGCGCGGAAGATTTGCGGTCGGAGGCAATCCCGAACCCCCACGACATCGTGGCGGTCCCGCTGCGCCACCCGGGCAGGTGGGTGCTGGCGGCCGTCATCCTGCTGGGCCTGGTGGGCGTGTGCACCTCGCTGTGGAACAACCCGAACATCGACCACGCCACGATCTCCAAGTACATGTTCAACGACCGCATCGTCCAGGGCGCGGTGCTGACGGTCGTGCTGACGGTCATCACCATGGTCCTCTCCACGATCCTGGGCATCGTCCTGGCCCTGATGCGGCTCTCGTCCAACCCGGTGCTCGCCGGCGTCGCCTGGCTCTACGTGTGGATCTTCCGGGGAACGCCGCTGCTGGTGCAGATCGTCTTCTGGGGCTACCTGGGCCTGCTGTACAAGCAACTCTCGTTGGGGATCCCGTTCACCGACTTCACGGTGTTCACGGTGGACACCAACGCGTTGATCCCGGCGTTCGTCGCGGGCGTCATCGCCCTGACCACCAACCAGGCCGCCTACACCGCCGAAATCGTGCGTGCCGGGATGCTCTCGGTGGACCCGGGGCAAAAGGAGGCCTGCTACTCGCTGGGCATGACCCCGCTGTTCACCCTGTTCAAGGTCGAGCTGCCGCAGGCCATGCGGGTCATCATCCCGCCCATGGGAAACGAAACGATCTCGATGCTCAAGGACACGGCGCTGCTCTCGCTGATCGCGGTGGCCGAGCTCTACACCGTTGCGGCCAGGATCTCCGCGCAGAACCTGCACCAGGTGGAACTGCTCATCGTCGTCAGCGTCTGGTACCTGGCCCTGACCTCGGTCCTTTCCGTACCGCAGTACTACCTCGAACGCCACTACGGGCGCGGTTCCCGAACCCTGGGCCCCACGCCCATCGGCCGGGTCGTCGCACTGTTCAACCGCGCACGCCACAGCTAGGAAAGTGAAGACCACCATGAACGGCACCCTGGAAACCACATCCCCGCTCCATGCCACCGAGGCCCGCCAACCGCTGGTCCAGGCCCAAGGCGTCAGGAAGAGCTACGGGCCGGTCGAAGTCCTCAAGGGCATCGACCTCTCGGTGCAGGCCGGGCAGGTCATGTGCCTGCTGGGACCCTCCGGTTCCGGCAAGTCCACCTTCCTGCGCTGCATCAACCACCTGGAACGCATCGACGGCGGGCGGATCAACTTCGACGGCCAGCTCATCGGCTATGCGCAGCGCAACGGCAAGCTCCACGAGATGAAGCCCGTGGAGGTGGCCCGGCAGCGCCAGGGGATCGGCATGGTCTTCCAGCGCTTCAACCTTTTCCCGCACATGACCGCGCTGGAAAACATCATCGCCGCGCCCATCGGCATCAAGAGGACCCCCAAGGCGCGGGCCGTGGCCCAGGCGCGCGACCTGCTGGAACAGGTGGGGCTGGGGGACAAGGCCTCGCTGCACCCTTCCCAGCTCTCCGGGGGACAGCAGCAGCGCGTGGCCATCGCCCGGGCGCTGGCCATGGAACCCAAGCTCATGCTTTTCGACGAGCCGACCTCGGCGCTGGACCCGGAACTCGTCGGGGACGTCCTGGATGTCATGCAGGGCCTGGCGGCCAGCGGCATGACCATGATCGTGGTGACCCACGAGATCGGGTTCGCGCGGAACGTCGCCGACGAGGTGGTGTTCATGGACGGGGGAGTGGTGGTCGAATCCGGGCCGCCCTCCGCGGTGCTGGACAACCCGGGCCACGAACGCACCCGGGCCTTCCTGGAAAACGTGATCTAGCGGGGCCTCCGGGGGAGGGACTCAGTCCGGGACGAACCTGTAGCCCATGCCGGGCTCCGTGAGCAGGTAGCGGGGCTCGGCCGGGGCGACCTCCAGCTTCTTGCGCAGCTGGCCCAGGTAGAGGCGCAGGTAGCCGGTCTCCTTGACCAGGTGAGGCCCCCACACCTCGGTCAGCAGGGTCTGCTGGGTGACCAGCTTGCCCGGGTTGACCAACAGCACCTCCAGCACCCGCCACTCGGTGGGGGTCAGCCTGACCGGCTTTTCCGGGGTCCCGCGGGTGACCTGCTTGGCCGACAGGTCCACGTTCACGTCCCCGAACCGGATGACCGGCACCTCCGGGGCGCCGGGGGTGCGCCGGGAGAGCGCACGGATCCGCGCCAGCAGCTCCTCGGTGGAGAACGGCTTGGTGACGTAGTCGTCGGCCCCGGCGTCGAGCGCGGCGACCTTGTCCGAGGCGTCGGAACGCCCGGAGATCACCAGGATGGGGATGGAGGACCAGCCGCGCAGCGCGGCAATCACCTCCAGCCCGTCGAGCTTGGGCATGCCCAGGTCCAGCAGCACCAGGTCCGGGTGGGTTGCCACGGCCAGGCGCACCGCGGCGGCCCCGTCGGCCGCGGGGACCACCTCGTAGTCGTAGGCGCCGAGCGTGATGCGCAGGGCCCGCAGGATCTGCGGGTCGTCGTCGGCAATCAGGATCTTCATGCGCCGGGCTCCCATGCTGGTTTGGTCGACGTGGCCGGTTCGGCCGAGGTTGTTGGGGAAGTCGAGGTGGTCGGCTCCGTCGGTTCGGGTGCCGCCGGCAGCGACAGCACCATGGTCAATCCTCCGCCGGGGGTGTCCTCCGCGGCCAGCGACCCGCCCATGCCCTCCGCGAAACCGCGGGACAGCGCCAGGCCCAGCCCCAGGCCTGTCAGGTTGTCGGTGTCCCCGTGGCGCTGGAACGGCACGAAGATCGCCTCCTTTTCCGCGGCGGGGATGCCGGGGCCGAAGTCGATCACGCGGACCTCGGTGCGGCCGGCGAACTGGCTGGCGGCGAGGATCGGGCGCCGGGTGCCGGCCCCGTAGCGCAGCGCGTTGAGCAGCAGGTTCACCACGATGCGCTGCATGAGCACCGGGTCCGCCGTGAGCTGGTCCAGGTCCTGCGGCACGTCCACCTCGATGTCGGCGGGACCCAGGCCCGCCTCCTCGAGCGCCGGCAGCAGCACGTCCTCGACGCCGATCAGCGTCATGTTCACGCCCAGCATGCCCGCCTGCAGCCGCGAGACGTCCAGCAGGTCGGTGACCAGGACGGAGAGCGCGTGCAGGGACTCGTCGGCGGTCTCCAGCAGCTCCGCCCGGTCCCGCTCGCCGTAGGCGACCTCCGTGGAACGCAGCGAGGTCACGGCCGTGGTCGCGGCCGTGAGCGGGCGGCGCAGGTCGTGGCCGACGGCCTGCAGCAGGGCGCTGCGGACCCTGTCCGCCTCCGCGAGCGGGGCCAGTTCGCTGGCGGCGGCGGAGACGGCGCGGAAATCCAGCACGGCCTCCAGCTGGGAGACGATCGCCGCGAGCGCGCGCCTGTCCGCGGCGGGCAGGTCCCGCCCGTGGAGCTCGAGGACCGCGTGACCGCCGACCGGCAGCACGGTGCCCGCGGGGCCGGGCCCCGGTGTGCCCGCGGCGTGGGCCTCGCCGTTGCCCTCGAGAAGCCGCACGCCCCGCAGGGAGAACGCCTCGCAGGTCTGGTTGAGCAGGGCCTCCAGCGCGTCGGCGCCGCGCAGCACGGATCCGGAGACGGTGGCCAGCAGCGCCGATTCCGCTGCCGACCTGGTGGCGGCGCGGTGCCGCCGGGCGGCCTGGTCCACCACCACGGAGACCAGGATGGCGATCAGGATGTACAGGATCAGCACCACCAGGTGCGTGGGTTCGGCGATGGTGATGGTGTACAGCGGGTTGATGAAGAAGAAGTCGAGCGTCAGCCCGGAGAGCAGCGCGGCAAAGACCGCGGGGAAGAGCCCGCCCACCAGCGCCACGATGACCACCAGCAACTGGTAGGCGAGCACGTCGACGGTGATGGAGTCGTCGGTGTTGGGCAGCCCGCGCAGGAACCAGGTCAGCAGGGGCCCGCCGAGCAGCGCCAGCACGAATCCGGCGAGCGTCCGGCCCCGGGTCAGCGCGCCGCGGGAACGCGGCAGCCGGTGCCCGTGGGCCGCGGCCGCGTGGTTGACCATGTGCACGTCGATGTCCCCGCTCAGCCGCACGATGCCGGCCCCGATGCCCGGGCCGGTCAGCGCCGTGGCCAGCTTGGAGCGGCGCGAGGCGCCGATGACCAGCTGCGTGGCGTTGGAGGCGCGCGCGAACTCGACCAGCGCGGCCGGCACGTCCTCGCCGATCACCTGGTGGTAGCTGCCGCCGAGGCGTTCGACCAGCAGCCGCTGGTCGGCCAGCACCTTGGGGTGCGCGGCGAGCAGCCCGTCGGGGGCCGTGACGTGCACGGCGGAGAGCTCCCCGCCGCTGCTGCGCGCGGCGATGCGCGCCCCGCGGCGCAGCAGCGTCTCGCCCTCCTCGCCGCCGGTCAGCGCGACCATGACGCGTTCGCGGGTTTCCCAGCGCGTGGAGATCCCGTGTTCGGCCCTGTACTTTTCCAGCGCCGAGTCGACCTCGTCGGCCAGCCAGAGCAGCGCGATCTCGCGCAGCGCGGTGAGGTTGCCGAGCCTGAAGTAGTTGGACAGCGCCGCGTCGATGCGCCCGGGCGGGTAGACCAGGCCCTCGCCCAGCCGCGCGCGCAGCGCCTGCGGGGTCAGGTCCACCAGCTCGATCGCGTCCGCGGCGCGCAGCACGGCATCGGGAATCGTCTCGCGCTGGGCGGCCCCGGTGATGTCCCGCACCACGTCCGCGAGGGACTCGATGTGCTGCACGTTGACGGTGGAGATCACGTCGATCCCGGCATCGAGCAGCGCGTGCACGTCCTGCCAGCGCTTCTCGTTCCCGCCCGTGCCCACGTTGGTGTGCGCCAGCTCGTCCACCAGGGCGATCTCCGGTGCCCGGGCCAGCACCGCGGCCAGGTCCATGTCGCTCAGCTGCACCCCGCGGTGGGTGAACACCCGGCGGGGCACCATTTCCAGGCCGTCCACCAGTGCGGCGGTGGGTTCCCTGTCATGGGTTTCCACCAGCGCCAGGACCACGTCGCGGCCCTCGGCCAGCAGCTGGTGCCCCTCCTGGAGCATGGCATAGGTCTTCCCGACGCCGGGGGCGGCGCCCAGCAATACCCGCAGCGTTCCGCGTGTCATGGGTTAATTGTCCAGCCCCGCCAGGGCAATGTTCAGCTTCAACACGTTCACGCGGGGTTCGCCGAGGAAGCCGAGGTCACGCCCCGTTGTCTGTTCGCGGACCAGCGCCACCACCCTGGCCGGGTCCAGCGAGCGGGCCTTGGCGACGCGCGCCGCCTGGTCCAGGGCGTTGGCCACGGAGATGTCCGGGTCCAGCCCGGAGGCCGAGGCCGTCAGCGCGTCGGCCGGGACAACCGTGGTTCCCGGGTTTGCGGCCAGGTAGGCGGCCTTGCGCTCCGCGATGGCCTCCAGGAACTTGGGGTTCTCCGGGCCCAGGTTGGACCCGGAGGACGCGGCCCCGTCGTAGCCGTCGCCGGCGGCCGAGGGGCGGGGCTGGAAGTAGGCCGGGTCGGGGTTGCCGGAGGCGTCGTTGAACGTCTGCCCGATCAGCGCGGAGCCGACGGGGCCGGCGGCACTGTGAAGTGCGTGGGCCGGTGCCTCAAGCAGCGAGCCGTTGGCCTGGGCGGGCAAGGCAAGCTGCCCCACGCCCATGATTGCCGCGGGATAGAGCACGCCGAGCGCCAGGGTGAAGATGAGCATGGTGCGCACCGACACCCAGAGGGTGCGGGGCCAGGATCGGATGGTGGCCATGATGTGGGGTCATTCCTTTTCGGAGGACGGGACGGAGGACGGGACGGGAGAGAAGGGGCCGGGGCGTGCATCAGAAGCCCGGGATCAGCGAGATGAGCATGTCGATCAGCTTGATGCCGATGAACGGGACAATCACTCCGCCGACGCCGTAGATCATCAGGTTGCGGTTCAGCGTGGCCGCGGCCGAGCGCGGGTGGTATTTCACCCCGCGCAGCGCCAGCGGGATCAGGAAGACGATCACCACGGCGTTGAAGATGACCGCGGAGAGGATCGCGGAGGCCGGCGTGGACAGGCCCATGATGTTCAGGACCGCCAGGCCCGGGAACACCACGGAGAACATCGCCGGGATGATCGCGAAGTACTTGGCCACGTCGTTGGCGATGGAGAACGTGGTCAGCGCGCCGCGGGTGATCAGCAACTGCTTGCCGATCCGGACCACGTCGATCAGCTTGGTGGGATCCGAATCCAGGTCCACCATGTTGCCCGCCTCCTTGGCGGCGGAGGTGCCGGAGTTCATCGCCATGCCCACGTCCGCCTGGGCCAGGGCCGGGGCGTCGTTGGTGCCGTCGCCGGTCATGGCCACCAGGTTGCCGCCGGCCTGCTCGCGCTTGATCAGGTCCATCTTGTCCTCGGGCGTGGCCTCCGCCAGGTAGTCGTCGAGGCCCGCCTCGGCGGCGATCGCGGCGGCGGTGCGCGGGTTGTCGCCGGTGATCATCACGGTGCGGATGCCCATGGCGCGCAGCTGCGCGAAGCGCTCCTTCAGCCCCTCCTTGACCACGTCCTTGAGGTAGACGACGCCCAGCACCGATGCGGTGTCCCCGGTGCGCGTGGCGACCACCAGCGGGGTTCCGCCGACATCGGAGATCTTCTCGATGATCGCGTCCAGTTCCTTCTGCCGCGTCGCTTCCAGCGGCGTGACCTGCCCCGTCCAGGCCAGGATCGCCGAGCCGGCGCCCTTGCGCAGTGCATGCCCATCGGCAAAATCGATGCCGCTCATGCGGGTCTGGGCGGTGAATTCGACGGGAACGCCGTCGGGGTTCTTGTTGGCCTCCACGCCCAGGGTGGCTGCCAACGTCAGGATCGACTGGCCCTCGGGCGTCGGGTCGGCGACCGAGGCGTCGGACGCGGCGCGTGCCAGCTCGGCTTCGGTGTATCCGGCCAGCGGGTGGAACTCGGCGGCCTGGCGGTTGCCGTAGGTGATGGTGCCGGTCTTGTCCAGCAGCAGCGTGGTCACGTCGCCCGCGGCCTCCACCGCGCGTCCGGACAGGGCCAGCACGTTGTGCTGGATGAGCCTGTCCATGCCGGCGATGCCGATCGCGGAGAGCAGCGCCCCGATGGTGGTGGGGATCAGGCAGACCAGCAGCGCGACGAGCACCGGAAGCCCCACCTGGGCGTTGGAGTACGCGGCGATCGGGTTCAACGCCAGCACGACCACCAGGAAGATGATCGACAGGGTTGCCAGCAGGATGTTCAGCGCCACCTCGTTGGGGGTCTTCTGGCGCTGGGCGCCCTCGACCAGCCGGATCATCTTGTCCACCAGCGAATCTCCCACCGCGGTGGTGATCCGCACGACGATCGCATCGGAGATGACCTTGGTGCCGCCGGTGACGGCCGATCGGTCGCCGCCGGATTCACGGATGACGGGTGCAGATTCGCCGGTGATGGCCGATTCGTCGACCGCGGCGATGCCGTGGACGATTTCCCCGTCGCCCGGTACCAGTTCGCCGGCGACGACCCTTACATAGTCGCCGATGCGCAGGTCGGTGGAGGGAACCAGGACGGTTGCCTGGTTGCTGCCCGCCGGGTCCGCCGTCGGGTCGTAGTGCTCGAACCTGGCGGCCATGGTGGAGGTGCGGGAGGCACGCAGCGATGCGGCCTGGGCCTTGCCGCGGCCCTCGGCCACCGCCTCTGCCAGGTTGGCGAAGAGCACGGTGAGCCACAGCCAGAGGGACACCGCGGCGGTGAAACCGACGGGGGTGTTGGCGTTTTCCGCGCCGGCCGCCGGCGGCAGGAAGGGCTCGGCAATGGCCAGCGCGGTGGTGAGCACCGCACCGATGAGCACTATGAACATCACGGGGGAGCGCCACATCTGCCGCGGGTCGAGCTTCCTGAACGTACCCGGGAGGGCGGCGCGGACCTGGGCAAGGCTCAGTGCGCTGGACCGCGGGGCGTGCGGATGGTGGTGGGCATGGGCCGCCGGTTCGACCGGCGGTTCTGTCGGGGGCTTGGTGAGAGTGGACATGGGAAGTTAGAGCAATCCTTCGGCTAGCGGGCCCAGGACAAGGACCGGGAAGAACGTCAACGCCGTGACGATGAGGGTGATGCTGCCCAGCAGCACCGAGAACTGGGGCTTGTGGGTGGGAAGGGTTCCCGCGGTGACCGGGACGCGATCCTGTGCCGCCAGGGTGCCGGCCAGCGCCAGCACCAACAGGATGGGCAGGAACCGGCCGAGCAGCATGACGATGCCCAGGGTCGTGTTCAGCCACGGGGTGTTGGCGGTGAGCCCGGCAAAGGCAGAGCCGTTGTTGTTGGCGGCGGAGGTGAAGGCGTAGAGCACCTCGGAGAAGCCGTGCGGGCCGGGGTTCAGGATGGAGACCGATTCGATCTCGGCGCGGATCCCCGGGATGGCGAAGCTCAGCGCGGTGAAGGAAAGGATCAGCGTGGGAACCGTGAGCAGGTAGAGCGAGGCGAGCTTGATCTCGCGCGAGCCGATCTTCTTGCCCAGGTACTCGGGGGTCCGGCCGACCAGGAGACCGGCGATGAACACCGTGATGATGGCCAGGACCAGCATGCCGTAGAGGCCGGATCCGACGCCGCCGGGAGCGACCTCGCCAAGCATCATGTTCAGCAGCGGCAGCATCCCGCCGAGCGCGGTGAAGGAATCGTGCATGGAGTTCACGGCGCCGGTGGAGGTCAGCGTGCTGGTGGTGCCGAAGAGCGTGGACCCGCCGATGCCGAAGCGTTGCTCCTTGCCCTCGAGCGCTGCGCCAGCGGCCTGCGGACCGGTGCCGGCCCCCGCGTATTCAAGCAGCGTCAGCGCCGTGAGCGAGATCAGGAACAGTCCCGCCATGACGGCCAGGATCGTGTAGCCCTGCTTCTTGTTCCCGACCATGACGCCGAAGGTGCGGGTCAGCGCGAAGGGGATGGCCAGCATCAGCACGCACTCGAACAGGCTGGTCAGCGGTGTCGGATTTTCAAAGGGGTGTGCGGAGTTGGCGTTGAAGAATCCGCCGCCGTTGGTCCCCAGGAGCTTGATGGCCTCCTGCGACGCGACCGGCCCGCCGGGGATGGACTGCACCCCGCCGGTGAGCGTGGTGACGTCGGTGAACCCGTTCAGGTTCTGGATGACCCCGCCTGCCAGCAGCAGGATTGCGGCGATTGCCGCCAAAGGCAGCAGCAGGCGCACGGTGCCACGGACCAGGTCCACCCAGAAGTTGCCCATGGTGGAGGCACGGCGTGCCGCCAGGCCGCGGATGAGTGCCACCGAAACGGCCAGGCCGACGGCTGCCGAAGCGAAGTTCTGCACGCCCAGGCCCGCGGCCTGCACGAAGTAGCCCATGGTTGATTCGGGGGAGTAGGACTGCCAGTTGGTGTTGGTCACGAACGATGCGGCCGTGTTGAAGGCGAGTCCCGGCGGAACCGCCGGCAAGCCCAGGGCCAGCGGCAACCACGCCTGCAGGCGTTGGAGTGCGTAGAGCAGCACCACGCCGATGAGCGAGAAGGCCATGACCGAACGTGCGTAGGCCTGCCACGTTTGGGCCGCGGAGGGATTCACGCCCATGACGCGGTAGAGGCCGCGTTCGACCTTCGTATCCCGTGTGGAGGTGTATACCCTCGCCATGTAGTCGCCCAGCGGGCGATAGAGGACCGCAAGGGCCAGTGCCAGGGCGGCGGCCTGGGCGATGGTGAACCACATTAGAATCGCTCCGGCTTCAGCAGTGCTACAAGAAGGTAGGCGACGCCGGCGATGCCGAGCGCGACGGCGACAAGCTCAAAAATGATCAAAGCTTCTCCACCGCCCGCACCACGAGTCCCAGCGCGCCGAACAGCGCGAGGGTGGCGAATAGATACAAGATGTCGAGCATGATGGGCGACGGCCCTCCTGATGGATACGGTGATGACATCTCCATCAGATACCCGTCCGAACGCGGTGAACCCGATCCTCACGAAATCCTTACGCCCCGGTGCCAAAGCCCTACGCGGTGCTGACGCCGACGAACCCAAACGGGGCTGTCAGCGCGCTATTTGACGACCCGGAACGGCACGTATGGGGTGGCGCAGGCAACGCGTATGACGGCCATGCCGGACTGGCCGAACCCGGGGTTTTCGATGCGGTTGTTGCGGCCGGTGTCGTCGCACCAATCGACTCCGTAGGGCGTGGCGGAGATGCTGTAGCTGCCGGGCTTCGTCGTGGCCGGAATGCGCAGGGTGTGCTCAAAGGAGCCGGCATCGTTCATGGGTGCCAGCTCGGTGAGCACGACTTCGTTCCGCCCGTTCAAGAGCTCGATCTGGATTTGGGCGCGCTCGCCGTAACGCGGGTTGCAGGTGGCATCCGGTGCCGAGATCTTCAGGTCCGAGCCGGCGCGCACGTTCGAAGGATCCAGGGTGTAGTTCGGAGGCATGCATGGTTGGCTGCCGAAATACTGTGGGATGCAGGCGGTGGTGCTGAGCAGCATTCCGCCGCCGAGCAACAGCATCGCGATGTTGCCCAACGCCGTGTGACCGGGCGTCCCGTTTCTTCTCCTGGCCATGTTGCCAAGTATTGCCGGGATCGAATCAATCCGAAATGCGCATGGAAATTTGTGATGAGTTTGTTGCCTGGCTCTCGCGTCGACACACTCGCAGCGTTGTTGGGGCGGTGCCTGGAAGTTCGGAAGGGAAAACGGACAGCAACAAAATCGGAATTTCCGTGCGAATGCTTTTAAATTGAGAAGAGTGTTCGATTTTTGTTGATAGATTTGTTGCAGTAACGCGATTTATTGATCGCCAGTGGGGGAACGAGGAATTGGTGCGAAAACTAGGGATTGCCCTGACGCTTGCCGTGATCATTGCAGTATCAGGAAACACGACGGCTTTCGCGCTGGCTGATAAGCCGAAAATGTCTTCGTTTGCGGAGACTCAGAATCAGCGCATCGAGCTGACGGCTGTAAAGGCGAATCATCAAAAAACAACGTCGAGGCCTCTGCAATTGAGGGAATCGGCGAATTCGACGTCGAAATCACTGGCTGATATTCCAACGAATACGACCGTGACCGTAACCGAGACCCAGGGGGATGGTCCAGGATTTCCTACAAGGGAATGACCGGTTGGGTTCCCGCCGATAGTCTCAAGATCGAACAACTTCCAAGCGCGAAGGTGTACAACTACACCACCAAATACACAACGCTGCGGAAGGACGCCTCAACAGAGTCGGAGCAGCCTGGGAACTTATGAGCGACGTATCAAGGTCGAATACCTCGGGAAATCCGGTGCATTTTCGAAGGTAGGGATTTCGGGAAAGACCGGCTATATCCAGACATCGCATCTGGCAAAGGCCAACCCAAAAGCTGTTTACCGATGGTCGAAAAAAGAAATGCTTCATCCATAAGGATGCGAGCGACAAGATCCACGAAAATTGCCCCGCTCAAGGAAAATACGCGAGTTGAGTGGCTGCGCAACTCCGGTGGCTGGCAGAGAGTCAAGTCGTCCTCGGGCAATGGCTGGGTGCGGTCCTCAACGCTGGCCAACAACGCGGCGCAGTACCGATGGACCAAGTCGAATGTAAACCTGCGCAAGGGGAACTCCACGTCCCACGGGAGCCGGGGCATTTCCCGGGGGGGAAAAGGTTCCCTATCTCAAGACTTCCAAGGGCTGGTCACAGGTCAAGTCGTCCAAGGGAACGGGTTGGATCAAGAATTCGTACCTGACGGCCAAGGAAATGAAGCAGTACCCCGTGGCCGTCTACGGCACCCTGCGCAAGGGACAAAAGGCCTATTACATGGTCAAGGGGAGGACCACCAGCGAGGTCAAGACCAAGATCGTTTCACACGATCTGTTCCTGCGCCGCGACCTCACGTGGCTGTCCTACATGGTTCCCGCCAAGAACCGGGGAAGCCGTGTGGTGGCCGAGCGGATGACGTTGAAGCGAGGGTCCTACGCCTCGACCATTGCGGCACTGGACCGCTATGAGCGCTTCGACCCGCGCCAGCCCATGGCGAACCAGAGCTACAACCGCAAACTGGTCAAGGACCAGCAAGGCAACCAGGTATGGGCCTATGTCGGATCCTCCAAGATGAGTAAATATCTCTCCAAGAACGGCATCCGTGTCAATTCCGGTGACTACCTGAAGAGGTACTGACCGTGGGCTGGAAGAAAAAGGTCCTGGTCGCTGTGGGCCGTGGTGTCGTCCGGAGTGGCGGTGGTTGGAGCGGTGTTGCTGGCTTCGAATGCGGCAAATGGCGGGTGCAGCAGCATCCGGCCGGAGTGGCGCCGAGGCAGGAGCTGAGGCGCCATGCGACAGCAAATCCCACGCCCGAGGCAAGCGTCAAGGCCGACGGCTTCGACAACGTCCAAAAACAGCTGGGCGAAGAAGCCGGCCTGATCGATGAAAAGACCAGGAAAAGCTACTTCACCTTTGAAGTCGCCACCGCCCAACTCCTCGACAGCTGTCCATCCCGCATGGGCGGCCCCAAGCTGCGCCCAACGCGATCCCATTTCTTGGTGCTTGACGTGGAAACCGAGTTGAAGGAGCAAGTGGGCGAGAAAACCGGCGGAAACCCCGAGGAACTCTTCATGCCGCTGGTCACCGATGCCTTCTCCGTGATTGATGCGGATGGAAAGATCGACGGGGAGTAGCTTCCGACAAGGCCTGGGAATGCATCAAGATTCCGAGCTCGCACCGAGCTTCCTGAATCCCGGAGAGAAGGCCAAGGGCAAGATCGTGCTGGATGTGGCCGCCAGCAACGGGAAGGTTGTCTATGACCCCGAAGGCAACGGCGGATGGTCCTGGCCCTTTGGCGGCTAGCCCCACCGCGGTGCCCGTCCAGGAAGTTGCGTCGCCCGAACCAATGAAGCCGGTTCCGGAGGGCAATTTCCATTGGAGTGAAACGACGGGCTGCTCAGGGCGATTGGTCGCACAGCATCGTTACAGCTGTACCTGTTAGTGTTCCAAGGGTTGTCTAAGCACCGGGAGTGAACTGTGAACAAAAAATGGATGGCGTCCTTCGTCCTGATTGCATCGTTGTCGTTCGTGACCGCGTGCAGTGCATCGGCCAAGCCGGAAGCCAGCCCGTCAACCAGTGAATCCTCCCCGGCTTCACCAGCGCCGCGGCAAATGAGCCAAAACCAGACCTGTCGGGCGTTCCGGACTGGTGGCCACGGTGAATGGCGAGAAGATCTCCAAGGCCGACTTCACCCGAATCTACGAGGGACAGTTCCAGCAGGTGGCATTGCAGGCGCAAATGTCCGGCCAGGAACTCGACCAGGCACAGCTGAAAAAGCAGACCGCCGAAGGCCTGGTGAACACCGAGTTGCTGATCCAGCAGGCCGCGAAGGAAAAGATCTTTGCCACCCCGAAGGACCTGGAACAGGCACTGGCCGATGTTGCCAAGAGCAACAAGATGAGCAGCACCGAATTCCTGAAGTCCATGGAAGCCCAGGGGCTTGACGAAAATTCCGTCCATGCCCAGCTGCGCACACAGCTCGAAGTGGAACGCCTGATTTCCAAGGAAGTGGGGGATTTCAAGCCCACCGAAGCGGAACTCAAGGCGGCATATGACGTGGTGCTGCAGCAGCAAAAAGCCAAGGGCTCGCCCGCAAACACCGAGGTCCCGACGTTCGACCAGATCAAGTCGGAGCTGGGCCAGCAGCTGAAGCTGCAAAAGGAAGCCTCCGCGGTCAAGACCTACGTGGACAAGCTCCGCAAGGGCGCCAAGATCAAGATGTACATGTAGCCAAAACTCCAGTGGACACATTGACCGATGGTGTTCAAAGCGGCATCCTGAGCTTTCAATCTTGCGGACTGCTCGCCTTACTGCGGAAAGATGAGAATTGGCGCCATGACAATCAGGGCGCCCCGGCGAACGCAAAACTCGCCGAGACACCTCATAGTGGTGGTGTTAGTTCTTCTTCAGCTTTACCGTTGTCGTGGTCCCAAGCGCACTGACCTTGTAGCTGATCGTGTCACCCTCGTATGTGAACTCTTTGGTGTCGTCGGTGGACGCCAGAAGCGCGGAGTCAGTCTTTGCAGCGTCCCGCTTAGAACTCCATGTGTACGGCTCCGTTGCGTCGGTCGGCGCTTTGAACGTTCCGATCCTAGTAGATCGATGTCGTATCGCCGCCATCGCTAACCCAGTCGATGGTGATTGTGTCACCGGTGATCTTTGCTTGCTGGTAAGCGTCCTCATTGGCGGAGTTGCTCTGTTTCCATGCTCCGGCCATGTCGGGCGTCTGGGGTGCTGCTTTTGTGGCAGTGGATTCGGCAGTGCTGGTCGGTGCGGGGCGTCTGCTCCACTGCACCCCGTCAAGGCGAGAGCGGCAGCGAGGGCAATGGGTGCGATGAGCTTCTTCATGGTTCCACACTGACACACACATCTGACGTTTCTTCGCCACTGACAGTGTCGCAGCAGCGTTGGATATGCAGTACCGACGTGGAGGGATCCTTGTTGTTCAGCGCAGATTCGGCGGTCTATGGCCACGTCACGAACAGCACGACGATGCCAAAAACGACATGAATCAACCGACTACTCGGAGGGAACGCCCGCGCCGGGGAACCCGACCGTCACCCTCAAACCACCCGTTGGCTGTGCCTCCAGGAGCAGCGTGCCGCGGTGCCGTTCGACGATGGCCGAGACGATCGACAAGCCCAGCCCGTGCCCCTTGCTCCCCGACGAGGAGGTGCGGCCCGCCGCCCGGAAGAACGGTTCGGTGAGGCTTTGCACGGTGCCTGCTTCAAGCACGGGCCCGCTGTTGGCGACAACGACGGTTGCCCCGCCGATGCGGCCCCGATGTTCCAGTGCGGATCGACAGGTGCCCGTCGCCGTCGGTGTTGTGCCGGATGGCGTTCTGCACGAGGTTCGCCAGCAGCTGGCGGACCAGCACGGGGTCGCCCTCCCATGGAGGCGGGATCCAGCGACAGCTCCACATTGATGCGGTGCCCGGCAGCCTCCGCGGCGCAGGCCCAAGCCACCTCGGCCGCTGTCGCTGCCAGGTCGATCGGCTCAGTGCGGGCGGTTGAAGAATCGACCCGGGCCAGTTCCAGCAATGCCCGGGTGATCTCGATGCTGCGCTCGTTCATGATCCGCAGCCGGCCCAGGACCTTCTTGAATAGAGGGGTCTTCGTGCTGGGCCATGGCCACGTCGAGCATTGCGCGGCTGGTGGCGAGTGGTGTGCTCAGCTCGTGGGAGGCGTTCGAGGCAAAGCGCTTGGATGCCGCGAAGGAGCGCTCCAACTGCTCGAGCATGGTGTCGAAATTTGCGGCAAGCTCGGAGATCTCGTCGCGCGGACCGGTGAGCCCGATGCGCTGGCCCAGGTCCCCATGCGTCGCGCCGCGCACTGCTGCGTTGATGTACTGCAGAGGCTTGAGCATGCGGCCCGCGACTGCCCAGCCGACGGCCACGCCGATGACCGCCAGAAGCACCAGGACCACCACCGAAACCGCCAGCAACAGGTTGAGCATCTGGTCCGTGGAGGCGACCAGCAATTCCGAGGCGGCCCCGAGGGCACAGCGGGCACGCTTCCGTCCGGGACCCCGAGAACGGGGGCCGAGGGTTCGGGCGTGGAGCCGGGAACCGCGGTCGCCGCAGGGGCGACGGTGGCGGCCTCCAGGTCGTAGGTCGGCACAAAACGCATGAAGACATAGACGAGGCCGAGCATGATGATTCCGGACCCGGTCAGCAGCGCGGAATAGGTCAGGGCAAGGCGCATGCGGACCGTGGCACGGTACCTGCGGATCCCGGGAAATGCTAGTTCCTGGTTCGGGGTCCTAGACAAAGGCATACCCGGCTCCCGAAACGGTCTTGATGGGGCTGGGTTCGCCGAGCTTGCGGCGCAGCGTGCTGATGGTGACCTTGACGGCGTGGGTGAACGGGTTGGCGTTCGCATCCCAGGCCTGCTCCAAAAGGGTCTCCGCACTGAGCACTCCGCCGCCCGCCTGCATCAATAGTTCCAGGACCGTGAATTCCTTTGGGGTCAGCGCGATCGGGGTCCCGTCCCGGCTGACTTCACGGCGCACCGAATCAACGCGGATCCCGCCGCGTTCGAGCACCGGCGGCAGCGTGGTGAATTTCCTGCGGGACAGGGCCCGCAGCCGGGCAATCAGCTCGCCGAACTCGAACGGCTTGGACATGTAGTCGTCGGCGCCCAATTCCAGGCCCGCGACGCGCTCCTCCAAGTCCCCGGCGGCGGTGAGCATCAGCACCGCAGGTCCCTGTGGGTCGGCCGCCAGCCGGCGGGCGACCTCATCGCCGTGCACCCCCGGAATGTCCCGGTCCAGCAGCACCACATCAAAGTCCTGTTCCAGCAGCGCGGCCAGCGCGGCGTCACCGTCGCCCACCACCTGAGCGGTGATCGATTCCATCGCCAGCCGATCATGGATCGCCTCGGCCAAGAATTCTTCGTCTTCAACGATCAGGACGCGCACGTGTGACTTCCCGTTCCCTTCGCGGTTCGGCTGCTGGTTACCGCTACCAGTCAATCAGGAAGTCCGGTTGGGAAAAGGTAAATATCGATCTTTACCTTCCTTAAACCCCGGTTCTGGTGTGCTGGAACCCAAGAGACGAAGCGCCTGCTTATCGAATGTAAGGACAGCACCATGAAGAACACCTCCATCGCCCGTCGCATCACGGCCTTCACCGGGATCGCCCTGGTGCTGGGCCTGACGGCCTGCTCCCCGGCAAAACCGCAGAGCACCGAGCTGAAGACCGACAACTACCAGCTCTCGCTGATTGACTGGCGACAAAAGACCGACGACTGCATGAAAGCCGGCGGGCTTCGACATCACCGGCCCGGCACGCGGTGAGGACGGTATGACCGGCTCGGTGGACCTCTCGAAGTACGACATGGTGGCCTTCGACGCGGCCTACGCGAAGTGCGCGGAAACTATCGGGGATCCGCCGGTCGACGAAAACCAGCCCACCGAGCAGGAAATGTTTGAATCCCAGCTGGCCTTCGCCTCCTGCATGCGCGAGGCCGGGTACGACTACCCGGACCCGGTCAAGGGACAGCCTGTGTCCATCGGCGCCTTCGGCCCGGAAATCGATGTGAACGTCGTCGACAAGTGCTCTGCCAAGGCCAACGGACAGGAAAACAACTAAGTGAGCGCCGAACACACAGCGCACCGTTGGACGGTGAACCAACTATGAAGCGGCCTCGCCGCAGCAAGCGTACGATACTCTATTCATCGCTCTTAGGCATAGTGGTAGTGGCCCTGGTAGCGGGCATCCTGGCCTTGGTCCGGCCACCGGTCACCGAGGCCGAGGGGCCAGCTCCCGCTGAACCTTGAACGCACACAGGTGGTGCGCGGAGATTTGATCGAGAACGGTACGAGTCCAGGGCACCCTGGGCCACGGTACACCGCCGCGACATGGGAACCTCGCCTAGACGGTACGCTTCACGTCCATCCCGGCCCCGGGAACCATCGTTTCGGTAGGCGATGAGCTTTTCCGCATCGATGATCTTCCTGTTGTCATGATGCACGGCGAGCTTCCGGTGTGGCGTGCCTTCTCCGAGGGCATGAGCAACGGTAACGACGTACTGCAGCTGGAGAAATCGCTGGCCAAACTTGGATTACTTCCGGCTGACCCCGGATACCAGGTTCACCCCGGCCACCAAGAACGCCGTCAAGTACTGGCAAAAGTCTTTGGGGATGAAGCAAACCGGGATCATCGAGCACGGCCGCATCGTCTTCTCCTCCAAGGACGTGCGCATCCAGGCGGCCAAGGCGAAGGCGGGTTCGGCGGCCAGCGGCGAGATCATCTCCGTCACCGGAGTCAAGAAGGAGATCGAGGTCTTCCTTGACACCTCAGCCCGGTCCCTGGCCAAGAAGAATACCAAGGTAGAAGTATCGTTGCCGGGCGGTGCCACCGAACAGGGCACCGTGCGCTCGGTCGGCACGCCGGTGGAGAAGGAAGGCACCGAGGGCGCCACCCGCAAGATCCCCGTGACGGTGGTGCTGGACAAGGAGAAGGCCGGCGCGGGCCTCCAGGACGTACCCGGTGGGCGTGCAGTTCACCCAGGTCAAGGCCAAGAACGTGGTGCAGGTTCCGGTCTCGGCGCTGCTCGCCCAGCCCGGCGGCGGATTCGCCGTCGAGATTACCGCGGGCGGCGGCGGAAGCTGGTTCCGGTGAAGCCCGGCGTCTTCGCCAACGGCCTGGTCCAGGTGCAGTCAGGGTCGAACTGAAGGCCGGCGACACCGTGGTGGTCGCCAAGTGAGCACCCCCATCATCGAATTGCGTCGGGTGGGCAGGACCTACGGGTCCCCGCCCACCACCGCACTCACCGAGGTCGACCTGAGCATTGAAGAGGGCGAGATGCTTGCCATCGTCGGCCCCTCGGGCTCGGGCAAATCCACCATGCTGAACATCATCGGCTCGCTGGACCAGGGCAACCGCCGGGGATGCGCTACATCGCCGGGCACGACCTGTCCACCTTGGACGACGCGGGGCTCTCGGCCCTGCGCGCCTACACCATCGGGTTCATCTTCCAGCAATTCCACCTCTCCGACGGGGTCAGCGCCCTGGAGAACGTCGCCACCGGGCTGCTGTATACCGGGATTCCGCCGCGCGAGCGCCGCGAACGCGCCGCCGTCGCGCTCAAGCGCGTGGGGCTGGGGCACCGGTTGGGGCACAACCCCCGTCAGCTTTCCGGCGGCGAACGCCAGCGCGTGGCCATCGCCCGCGCCGTGGTGGGGAACCCGCGGCTGATTCTCGCCGACGAGCCCACCGGCAGCCTCGATACGGCCTCCGGCGCCGAGGTCGTCTGCGGTGCTGCGCGAACTCAACGCGCAGGGGGCCGCGGTGGTGGTCATCACCCACGACAACGAGCTTGCCGAACAGATGCCGCGCCAGGTGCGCATCCGCGACGGACGAATCGTCTCCGATCTGCGAAGGGAGGCCTCATGGGCCAGCTAAAACGCTCCAAGCTCCGGGCCGGAGACCTGCTCGCGCTGGGCTTCCACGGGCTGCGCGCCCGCCCCATGCGGGCGGTGCTCTCCTCGCTGGGCATCGCCATCGGCATCGCGGCGATGATCGCGGTGATCGGCATCTCCACCTCCAGCCAGGCGCTGGTCAAGGAGAAGCTGGCGGTGCTGGGCACCAACCTGCTCACGGTTTCTGCCGGCACCGACGTCTTGGGACAGGAGACGAGCTTCCCAAGGACGCGGTGGCAAACATCAAGCGGATCCCCGGGGTCCAGCACGTGGGATCCATCGGCACCATGGAGGGTGTGAACATCTACCGCAACGACCGGATCGAGCCCTCGCGCACCGGGGGCTTGACGGTGGCCGTGGCCGGAGGAGATTTGCTTTCGGCCACCGGAGTCAACCTCTTGATGGTTCCTGGTTCAACGATGCCACCGAGAAACTTCCCGGCCACGGTGCTGGGGCGCACCACCGCCGAACGCCTGGGCATCCAGAAGGCCGGATCGATGGTGTGGCTCGGCGGGCAGCAATTCACGGTGGTGGGCATCCTGGATTCCTCCCCGTTGGCCCCCGAACTGGACTCCACCGCGCTGGTGGGGAGCCGGTGGCCCGCAACTTGCTGGGTTACACCGGCACCCCGACGTTGATCTTCGAACGATCCGTCGAGGACCGGGTGGCCGCGGTGCGCGGGCTGCTGCCGCCGACCATCAACCCGCAGGCCCCCAACGAGGTCAAGGTCTCGCGCCCCTCGGACGCGCTGGCCGCGAAGAACACCGTGGACCAGGCGTTCACCGGTCTGCTGGTGGGCGTGGGCTCGATCGCGCTGCTGGTCGGCGGGATCGGGGTTGCCAACACCATGGTCATCTCGGTGCTCGAACGCCGCTGCGAGATCGGGCTGCGGCGCGCGCTGGGTGCCACGCGGCGGCACATCCGCCTGCAGTTCCTCTTCGAGGCGATGCTGCTCTCGGCCCTGGGCGGGGCGGCGGGCACGCTGCTGGGCTGGCTGGTCACCGCGATTGCCGCACGGTCAACGGCTGGGCGGTGGCGATCCCGCCCGCCGTGCTGTTTGCCGGGGTCCTGGTCACCATCGCGGTGGGTGCCATTGCCGGGGTGCTGCCGGCGGTTCGCGCGGCACGCACGGCGCCGACGGCGGCGCTGGCCTCGGCCTAGCGCGTGCGCAGCGCTTCCGTGCGCTCGAAGCGTTCCCGGGTCAGGAAGGCCATCTGCGCCTCCTTCTCCGCCAGCTGGATCTTGGGCCCGAGCTCGAAGCACGTGGATTCAAGCCGGCGCACGGCCTTGTCATTCCGGGCATCGGGTTCCACGACGATCCGGTCGATGGCTGGGTTGGAGAACATGAAGTTGATCAGCGAGGTGACCAGCCGCGGCGTGAAATGCGGGACGGGCCGGGTGGCCGGCGCCAGCAGCAGGTGCATGCCGATGTCCTCAGCACGGGCCGGGTAGGCCTCGCCCACGGGATCATGCAGGGGCTCGTAGGTCTGGAACAGGGCCATCGGTTCACCATCGAGCACCACCAGGAACGCGTGGTGCGTCTCGAGCGACTCGAGGAACTGGTAGACCTCCAGGACGTCGCTGCGGGAGTACTCCGTCATGCCCCAGAACCGGGCACGATCCTGCGTGACCCAGCCGTGGATGAGATCGAGGTCTCCCTCCGGGGACAGCGGCACGATCCGCACCGTCCCCCGGGACCCGAGGTCCTCGGTGTAGAGGGTGGTGCGGAGGCTGAAGTCCTGGGCCGTTGCGGGGGTGGTGTTCATGGGGTCCTTCTCGATGGGGGTTCCGTGGCAAGCAGAGGTGTCTTTGACAAGCATAATTTCTTTAATGAAAAAATTCCAGTCCGTGATGACCGGAACGAGGCCGCCGGCTGCCCAGAGCGGCAGTTGGTCGGAAAAATGGGGGCTTCCAGGGTTGCCGGCCGCGCCGAACGGGACAACCCAGCGGGAATTGGCGCGGTCCGCGAGGTCCCAGACGTAGCGGGCCACCGGGCCGCGGAAGCTGCGGTCCTCGACGCCTGGCAGGCTCTCGGTGGAGAGCACGCAGCCGGTGTCGCCTGAGAGGGCCGTGGCCGGGACGCGGGCCGCGAGCCGGCCGGGGAGCTCGTGCACGGCGAGCAGCGTGTGGCGCCCGCCCCAGCTTTCCTCCGGCACGGCAGCGGCCTCGGCCAGGGCAGCCGCGGCCTCCACCGCCGGGTCGATCCCCAGCTCCCTGCCGCGGAGCAGAAGGGTCTCAACGGCGAAGCCCACCCGGGAGGCCACGGAAAGCCACGGCCCGAGACAGCGGCGAATACCCGTGTGCTCCGGCCAGGGGTTCCAAGGCCGGGTGCCGCACAACCTTGCGGACCAGCGCCGAGCGCCACGCGGCGAACGCCCCGGCATCGGCACTGTCCGCGCGCATGCGGCTGTCCCACCCCAGGATGCGGGAGCGGAGCCGGGCGGCGGCAGGCGGCAACAGCCTGGCATCGAGCGTTTCCAGCAGGGCGCGGAACGCAGGCAGCGAGCCGAGCAGGGTGTCCGAGTGGATGGCCTGCATGGCGTCCACCGTGAGGGGTGCGGCGTCCGGGGCTTCCAGGAGTTCGCGGATCCGCCGGGCGCGGTGGGCGGGGGCAAATTCGATCCCGACGGGGTCTCCGCCGCCTGCCTCGCGGTCGTTTGCGCTGACGGCGAAACGGTCCACCTCGGTGGTCGGCAGCTCCACATAGCTGCCGTCCCAGGAATGTTCGGCTGAGGCTGCCGGCACCGGCACCCGCCGGTTGTCGTGGTTCCGCTCCGGCACCAGCCCGGCGAGGAAATGCCGCACGGCCCCCTCGGCGTCTGCGGCCAGCACGCTGTTCACCGGCTCCACCCACCGCTGCAGGGCCGTCTCCACGTCGTCGACGCTGCGGCTGCGCAGCAGCGGCAGGAGCGCCTCGAAGCCCAGCTGTCCCTCGACCCGGGCCGGCGTCCGCAGGCTCAGCGCGCCGCCGTCGGGCCCTCCGGCGATCACCGGGCCGCGGGCGGTCTCGACGACCTCCACGTCCTCGGACGCGCCGCCGCGGACCAGGATCGTCTCGACGCCCGCGACGGCGGATTCCCAGCCATGGGGGCCGCGCGCCTGGATACCGCCGTCCGCGCTCCGGCGCAGCTCTTCCTCGAAGAGGTCCTGGTAGTCGGCCATGGCGTTGGTGATGGCCCAGGCGGCGTGGCCGGTGTGGCCGAAGTGCGGCAGGCCCGGGACGCCGGGGAAGGCGAAGCCGACGGCGTCGAACTCCGGGCAGGCAAGGTGCACCTGCTGGTAGACGCTCGGCAGTTCGAGGAGGCGGTGCGGGTCGCCGGCGATCAGCGGCGCACCGCCCGCGGTGGCCGAACCATGGGCGGCCCAGGCATTGCTGCCCGAGAAGATGGGCGCCTCGATGCTGAACAGGGCGACGGCGTCGGGGCCGAGGGTCCGGGCGACATGGGCGCGGAAGAGCTTGTTGGGGAACGTGGAGAAGAGGATGTGCTGGACGAGGAAGACGCCCAGGGGGGTCCACGGCGTCCACCGCGCCGGGGCCGTGCCGGACTCCTCAAACTCCGGCCCGCCGCGCAGGCCGGCGGCGAGCGCCTCGTTGATGCCGGCGACGTAGCTGCTGCACCAGCGCTGCGTGTCGGCGTCGAGGGCGTCGAAGCAGCGGCGGGCGGTGTCCTGAAGCCGGCCCTGGCGGGAGAATCGGTCCCACGGGACGCTGTTGGCGCCCAGCATTTCGGCGGTGCGGCCCTCGGAGCGCCAGCGTTCCAGCTCGATCTGCCAGGACCGGTCCGTGGCCGCGTTCAGGCCCTGCAGGCGGGCCAGCTGGTCGGCGGAAGCCGCCCGCAGGTGCGGGATCCCCCAGGCATCGCGGTGGATGCCTGCGCCGGCGGCGTTGCCGGAGGTGTGGTTGCCGGGGCTGGCGGGGGCAGGCGTCATGGTCACAATGGTGCTCTCGAAGTTAGGTTAGGCTTAGTTTAGTCAAAGATAGGTGGCTTGGGGCGGATTATCAAAACCGGGGCTGTTCGTGAAGGAGTGTTGCATGAAGCGCAGCTGGGAAGGTGTCGTCCTGAAGGTCATGGGGGCCAAGGATTTCGCCTTGGGGGTCACAGGCCGCGCGCAGGTCACCCCGGACTTCCTCCGCCTGCACTTGCGCGACGGCGGCCTCCTGGAGCGCTGCGGCATCCACCCCGCCATGTGCATCCGCATCTGGTTCGACGACGCCGGCCAACCTCACCAGCGCGCCTACACCCAGGTGGAGCCTGATCCCGTGGCCGGGACGTTCACCATGGACCTCGCCCTGCACGACGGCCTCGCCGCGGACTGCGCCCGGGAAGCCCAAGCAGGGGACACCACCGAAGCCACGGTCCAGGGCAGCACCTTCGAGCTTCCGGAGCCGGCATCGCGGCGCGTGTGGATGGTGGGCGACCCTGCGTCCGTCCCGGCCATCAACTCGCTGTTCGACGCCGTGGATGAACCCCCCGTCATGGTACAGTGCAACGGGATTTCACCCGTCAATCCTGCCAAGACCGGTTGCCGGGGATCAGGAGTCACGCACTAGTCGCCGTGGTTGATCATGACGCGCTTGGTGCGGTAAAAATCCTCGATCGCGCAGGGCGAGAGATCCCTGTCGTATCCCGAGTCCTTGAAGCGCGCCCAGGGACGCTCGTTGGCCGGGGTGAGGTGCGAGTTGACCCAAACGGTGCCGAAGGCAAGCTCTTGGGGACGCTGAGTGAAAGTGCCGAATCCTTGGTCCATACCGATGCGGAGAGCCCATAGGGGGTCTCGTTGGCGCGGGCGATGGCTTCATCGGTGCTGCTGAAGGACTCGACGGTGACGACGGGGCCGAAGATTTCGTGGCTGGTGACCTTGGCGCCGGCCGGAACGTTGCTGAAGACCGTCGGCTGGATGAAGTATCCGGGGCCTTCGCAGGCTGCGCCTCCGGCGGCCACCTCGATGCCGGCCTCGACGGCTTCGCCGAGAAGCTCCAGGACCCGTTCGTAGTGTTCCTTGGAGATCATGGGGCCGATCTCGACTTCTTCGCCGACTCCCGGGGCGCCGACGACAATGCCGTTGACCTCGTCGACCAGGTGCCTGGTGAATTCCTCGGCCACGGATTCGTGGACCAGCACGCGGCAGGCGGCTCCGCTGTCCTGGCCGGAATTCCGGAAGCCGGCAGCGCGAATGCCCGCTGCCGCTGCCTTGAGGTCGGCATCCGGGAAGACGACAACGGGCGCATTGCCGCCGAGTTCAAGGTGGACGCGCTTGGCGGTGTGCGCGGCCGTTTCGGCCACGGCTTCGCCGCTTCGCACGCTGCCGGTCAGGGCAATGAGTGCCACCTCGGGGTGCGCGGCGAGGCGCTGGCCAACAACGCGGCCGCGGCCCGCGACGATATTGAGGATTCCATCGGGAATATGCCTGCTGACAAGTTCGGCCAGCTTCAAGACGGAAAGCGGGGTCCGTTCGGAAGGATTCAGTACGACGGTGTTGCCCGCGGCCAAGATGGGCGCGATCTTCCATGCCGCCGAGAGCAACGGGTGGTTCCACGGGGTGATGACACCCACGACGCCTACAGGTTCGCGCAACAGGACCGAGGCGTGGCCGGCGGACATGGTCGTCGCTGGCCATCGCGGTCAGGGGCGGCGGCACCTGCCATGAACCTGAAGGTGTCAACCGCGCTGGCGACATCGTCCTCGGCTACTGCGGCAGGCTTGCCGGTGTTGGCCGACTCAAGTACCGCCAGCATTTCCTTGTTCGCCTCAATGATGTCGGCAATCAATGTCAGCACCTCGGATCGTTCCTTGGGCGTGGTGTTGCCCCAGGGTTCCTGTGCGCGAACCGCAGCCTCGACTGCCAGATCGACGTCCTCGGATGTTCCTTCCGGAACCTTGGCCAGTACCTGTTCGGTGGACGGATTGGTGACTTCGGTGGCGGTGTGTGACGAGCCTGCAACGAATGATCCATCAATGTAGTGGCCCGGCCGGCGGCAATTCCGATATCGGGACTCTGCCCGCGGCGGGGCGAAGGACGAATGCCTTTTCGATTTCAAGCTGGGTCATGACGATTCACCGTTGCTTTCTGCGCGCTGTGCACGTTTTTGTGATTTTGTTTCGAAAGGTATGACTTGGATCAGGCCATGGCATTGACGGGTCGTGTAGCTTCGGGGCTTCGAAGGATGGCGCCTTCTGGAAAATGCGGGCTTTGAAATGGCAGATCGACGTGATGGCGAACGGTCCCATGCTCCAGGAGATTTGAACCCCGCCCGGTACCCCACGGGAACCGAACTGGCTGCGGACCTGAATCATTCGGGCGATGCCTGACCGTGGACCTTTGTTAGAGTTTAAGACCGTGCGCGGCCATAGTGCTGATGACGATGGCCAGGATTGCGGAATTGGACCCTAACATGATCATGTGGCGATGCTGCGCCGTTCCGTGGCGCTTATCTGCTGGAATGGTTTGGATCTTGCTGTTGTCAATGCTCGGAACTGTTTGCGTTCCTGCGGTGTGGCGGTGCCGCTCATCGTGTATTCCCAGATTTTGGTGCAAACGCGCTTGTCTCCCGGGGACCATGCCCGAGGCGCTGGCCGACGAAAGCTGACACTTATAAGTATTGGCGCCCCGGAACACGCAAGATATCCATTGAATGACTAGAAATATTAATTTCGCTTATGCATTTGTCCAAGAGGGTCTTCGGGACGGATGCGGCCCATGAAAATTGCTTGATCGAGGAGGTGGGGGTGACGGGCGCAACGGACCCCGACCGAAGAGTGCTGCGAAGGGTTGCCGCCAAGGTAATGGATGAGGCTCTTTCCGTGCCGGCGCGCGAGGAATGGCATGAAATGCGGGCCTGGGTGCCAAGTTCGCCGGAAGCCTATGGCGCTGGCGAACCCGACTCGGCTTTGCCTGCAAAGAGTCCAGTCAAGACTTGAGGCGCCAAGGAGCAGTGCTGCCCTCCCAAAAAAGGGGAGGCGGAGCGAAGTGCCGCAACGGCATGCGCGGGACGTCGGCAAAGCGAAACGTTAGGGAAGCGGCACCTTTTGGCAGCTGTGCACATGTCTGGGCCTGAGCGCTCGGGGGGATCCAGCCGGAAACCCTGAGGACGATTGATGCGCGCAAACGCCCCGGCGGCATGTGCTTCAACGGGTCGGTGGGCCGGTTCGCCCGGTGGTCATGGTTTGTACACATGTATGAATCGCTTCGACGTCTCTAGCTAATCGGCACCTATCCCGGGTGACTCCGGTCACTAATCATGGAGAGGTAAGCATTTTTATGGCGACAATGAGCATGAGGGCGGATGGGAAACCGCATGCGAATGGCGCCTTCGATGGACCGGATATGTATCGGCACTGCCCCCACTGCAAGCACTTGGCGGGCGGGTGAGGTCTTAGCTCCATCGCGGGCGATGCAATCCCTGTGAATAACTTTCAGAAGGATTGTATTCCATAAATTATCAACGATTAATAATCATTTGATAGGAAATTTCTCATGAGTGAAACGCTGAAAGTGGAGCCGGGCAGTGTATCTGACGCGCCACTGGAAGGTAGCCCTGTCCTCAAGCGGGAGATGGGCTTCTGGTCATCTTTCTCATTGGCCTTTGCTTTCATGTCGCCGATCATCGGTCTTTACGCCGTCTTTGCTTTGGCGCTCACCGCCGCCGGTCCGTCATTTTGGTGGGGCATGCTCGTGGTGCTTGCCTGTCAGTGTTTGGTCGCGCTCGTTCTTGCCGAATTGGCATCGAGGTGGCCGGTTGCCGGCGGTGTGTGCCTCTGGTCGCGTAGCCTTTTGGGCCACACGTACAGCTGGTATGCCGGATGGGCGTACATCTGGACCTTGGTGATCACCGTTGCCGCAGTGTCATACGGAGGAAGCACATTCCTTGCTTCGTTCCTGGGCTGGGAGAACCCGAGTTCCCTGACAAAGGTCCTGCTCGGTGCGGTGATTTTGGCAATTAGCACCATTGCAAATTCCGCAGGCAGACGATGGCTCAGCCTGTTTGTCACCATCAGCATCATTTGCGAAGTCATTGCCAGCCTTGGTGTTGGACTCGTGTTGATCATCTTCTACCGCAAGAACTCGCTCAGCACGATTTTTGAATCGTTTAGTTCGCCTTCTGATTCCTCCGCCTACATTTTCGGCCCCTTCCTGGCTGCCGTCGCAATCATCGGCTGGTCGTTTGTTGGCTTTGAGAGCGCTGGAGCCATTGCTGAAGAGGTGCGGTCGCCGGAGCGCAAGGTTCCGCGTGCCATTATTACTTCGTTGATCACTGTCGCTTCCGTCATTACCTTCTCGGCCTTGGCCTTGCTGCTGGCCATTCCTGATTTGAAAGCAGCTGTTTCAGGCGCTGATCCGGATCCGATTTCCACAACACTTACTACGCACTTCGGCGTCGGGATTTCCAGGCCACTTCTCATACTCATCGTCCTTGGCTTCATCGCTGGCGTGGTTGCGCTTCAGGCAGCGGTTTCGAGAGCAATCTTTGCGTTTGCCAGAATTGACGCGCTGCCGGCCGCCAAGACGCTGAGGCGCTTGAGCAAGACTGACAGCCTCCCCATCAACGCGGTCCTCGTATCGGCCGTAGCTTCAATGGTGATCCTGGCGATCTCGGCTTCACAGGTATACGGTGCGCTGATTTCGTTTGCAACAGTTGGCTTCTACATCGCCTTTGCGTTCCCTGTCGTTGCCGCGCTGATCGTGAGGTTGAAGGGGGAATGGAAGCAAGGCCCTTTCAGCCTTGGGAAGTTTGGTCTGGTAATCAATGTGGCCGCTGTTCTTTGGTTGGGCTTTGAGATCATCAACATTGCATGGCCCCGGATGCCCGACGCTCCGTGGTACCAAAATTACTCCGTAATAATCATCTTCGTATTACTTGGAATTAGCGGATACGTGCTTGAGAAAAAATTGAGAAAGAAAAACTCGAGTCTTCTCTAATGCAGTAAGAACAGCTGTCTCCTGTGAACTCGGTTCGCAAGAGGCAGCTGTTCTTTTGTTTTGAACGAGGCGACCGGAGTCCTATTGGCGGTTCTGCTGCCCGCGTCGATTCAGCCAGGGATTCTTGGTCGACAATTGCTGGTTGCGCTAGCTGGCGGACTTCTGGATTCGGATCTTGTTTCCAAGCGGTCGGTGACAGCAGGGCCTCGGGAGGGCCCCGTACGATGCCGGAAGGTTCCATGGGCCACATAGTGCCGGCCAACATCCGAGAGAATCCGGATTCCAAAGCTGCAGGTCCACTTGGGTGGCGCTACTGCTTGCCTACCCGCGGCGGCCGGGCGGATGTCGCCGGCGAACGCGGCTGTCGCAGACATGACAATCTGAACCGGGCTTGGGCGCCCCACCCAGAAGGGGTAAGTCCCTCTCGCATCGCCAGATCTGCCAGGGCAGACGAACCGGCACCAATAAGCTTCCGAGAATCGAACGGCAGCTGTCGGTGTCGTTATCGAAGGATCACGCGGTGTTACTGAGCAGCGCGAATCGGCAACTACCGACTGAGCCTGATTCTGGCCGATGGGGGCGCTTTGCCCGACGTTGGGCCAAGCCGCCGTGCAGTCCACCGCGTTACCTTTTTTGTAATCCCTGAACCGAGCCCCATGGGCAAGGATTGGGGTTGCTGGCCTATCGATCCCGGCATGATTCACTCGCGCTGTCATCCCTGATCCGGGGGGTGCTGTCACCGGGACCGACAGGCACGAGAATATCGAGAATAGGGGCCGGATCGGGACAGGACAGCACCCGTCCAATTGTGGGTAGTAACGTGGATGCCGAGCCGTGGACCCGCAGGATGAGCCAGAAACGTTTCATCCGAGGCCAACGTGGCCCAACGAATGAGGTGCACCAATGATCCAAGAACCACGAACCATCGACGTGTTCATCGGCGTCGATGTCGGCAAGTCGAACCACACGCGGTGGTCCTGAACCGGGCGGGCAAGAAGCTGGTGGACAAGGCCCTGCCGCAGGACGAAGCCAAGCTCAACGCCCTGATCAAATCCCGTTCAAGCACGGGCGAGCTGCTCTTCGTGGTGGACCAGCCGGCCACGATCGGCGCCCTGCCGGTCGCCGTCGCCCAGGCCGCAAGGCATCCCGGTGGCATACCTGCCCGGGCTGGCAATGCGCAGGTTCGCCGAACTGCACCCGGGCGAGGCCAAGACCGACGCCCGGGGTGCGTTCATCATCGAAAACGCGGCTCGACCATGCCGCACACCTGCGCACCGTCGAGGTGCCGGAGGCCAGGTCGCCGAGCTGGCCATGCTCTGCGGATTCGACGACGCCTGGCCAAGGCGGCCACCGCGACCTCCAACCGGATCGCGGGCTGCTCACCCAGATTCACCCGGCCCTGGAACGTGTTCGGCAAGCACCTGGACCACGTGGCCATGGCCGAGCTATGCCAAAACCCAGCTGGCTGCCCTGCGCCGGGACGTGGATGCCCGGATCGGAGCCCTGCTCCGAAGAACGCACCGCGGGCGTGGAAGGGCTGGGCCAGGGAAATCAGCGCGGCGCTGGCAGCCCAGACCGTGGTCGTTTCAGCCACCGACGCGGCCGGAATCGTCCTGCCCGAACCGCCCGCATGCTGGCCCAAACCCGGGCAGCCCGCGCCGCGGTCGTGGGCCGGACGAGGAAATCGCCGGGCCCAGCCGCTGCACCTGCATCCTGGATTCCATGAAGGGTTCGGAATCGGCAGCGAAGACAGGATCCTCACCGAGGTCGTCGGAAAGGAATTCGCCACAGCAGGCCACTGGCCTAACGCCGGGCTGGCGCCGGTGACGTTCAGATCCGGACCTCCACCGCGGAGACCAGACTCCAGCAAGGGCAACAAGACCCTCAAACGGGCCTTCTTCCTTTCCGCGTGCGCCTCGCTCAAATGCAAGAAGAACACGTCCGGGCATACTACGAGAAGAAGCGCTCCGAGGGAAAGAAACACAACGATGCCGTGAAGGCGTTGGCCCGCCGCAGGTGCAACGTACTGTTCGCGATGCTGCGCGACGGGACCGTCTATGAGGCGCCGAGGCCAGACGTCGCCTGAGCACCGAGCCCCGCAAAGGGCACGCCTCCGATTCACGCCAGCTGAAACGGACGCGAAGCTTGCCCGGAAACGTCGCGAAGGATTTTCGGCAAGACTCCCGAAGTGGCTTGGAAAAAGATAACGGCACCCCCCTGAGCCCGGGAATGCTCCCCTCCAAGGAATGGCAAGGTAAACGCAGAAGAGCGGTTTCCAAGCCCTCGGGGCAGGAAACCGCTCTTCTGTACTGCGCGACTGGCAGACCAGTTTGTTAGCTGTCGTGCTTGGCCAGCCAATCCCCGTAATCCGGAATGGCGCGCTCCAACGGCCAGCCGGGAACGTATCCCAGGTCGGCGGCCGCCGCGGCAATGCTGAAGTGTCCCTGCTGATCAAGCGTCGGATCGAAACCCGGCCCGATTTCAATGGGGTTTCCCGGGAAGGCGGCTCGAACCACGTCCGCGATTTCCGCAAGCGTTGCATGCTCCGGGCCGGAAATGTTGTAGCCAAGCTGCCGCGGGGCGGTGGCCATCGGTGCCTGGACTGCGGCAACGGCTGCATTGGCGACGTCTCGAACGTAAACCAAGTTGTATCGGTGGTCTGCCCCGTGGTCGATGGAGAAGGAACCGTCATGGATTACGCCGCGCATGACGTCACGGACTACCTCATCCATGCGATTGCCCGGGCCATAGACCTGGCCGATGCGCAGTGAGATGACGTCGATTCCGTACCGCTCCTGGTAGACCTGGGCAAGCCATTCGCCGGCGACCTTCGTGATCGCATATGGAGTCGTCGGGTTGTGCGGTTCGGATTCGAGTACCGCGGCGACCGAGGTTTTTCCATAGACGCATTCCGACGAGAAGTTCACGATCCGCTTGATCCCGTGGATCCGGGCAGCCTCGAAAACGGATACCGTACCTTCAACGTTGGCCGAAAAAGTGGCTAGCGGAAAGTCCAAGGAATAGGTTGGGTGCGACATGGCAGCCGTGTGGATGATCGCGTCGACATCGTGATCCTTGAATGCCGCCAGCAGGCGCGGAATATCAAACAGCTCGCCCTGGATGGCGGTGACGTCCGGGCGCGGAGCCTCAAGGAAGTCGCGGTTGTAGCTAATGACGTTGTGGCCGGCGTCGGCCAAGTCGTTGACGATGTGGCGGCCAGTGAATCCGGCACCACCGGTAACTAGGATATTGCTCATTTGACTACCTTCTGTGAGAATTCGTTCCTGAGTTTCTTAACCGTTGAGTGAAAAGGTTCCGGTTCTGCCACCGTCGACCACAAGATTCGTTCCAGTGACATATGAGGATTCCGGTCCCAGAAGCCACAGCGCAGCCGCGGCGATTTCTTCCGGGGAAGCAAAACGCCCCAGGGGAACCGATGCCTGGTCTCGCAAACGTTCGGCGTCGTTGGCGAATCCTGCCGCGAGCATGGGGGTATCGGTCGTTCCCGGCGAAAGGGAATTCACGCGAATGCCAATCGGGGCCAGCTCGGCCGCAAGTGACCTTGCCATCGCAAGTACGCCGCCCTTGGATGCCGTGTAGGCGACGTAGTCGGCCTGGCCGACCAAAGACAGCTCGCTTGCAATGCAGACTATGGATCCGCTTCCAGCGGCGGTGAGAGCGCCTGCAGCGGCCCGCATCACGTGGAATGTTCCCGACAGGTTGACTTGAATCATGCGCTGCCACAGCTCGTCGGTCGTTTCGCCGATGGGGACCACCTTGAGGATTCCAGCCGCATTCAGGACGCCGCTGAGTGGCCCAAAACGTGCAGCGGCATCAGCGAATGCCTTGTTCACCTGCTCCGAGTTGGAGACATCGGCTTCGAGAACCAGGAGCCGGTCGTTCGCTTCGTTGGCCAGGGCCTTCAGTTGTTCGTCGGGAAGACCCAAAGCAACGACATTGGCGTCCTTGGACAGTAGTGCCTGGGTAACGGCGAGGCCTATGCCCGAGGTGGCACCCGTGACAAGGTAGGTTTTGTCCGCAAAAATCGTCATAACAATCCTTTCCTGCTGCATGGAAGTTGGCGGCCGGGCTGCCGAACTTTCTTGGTGGAGGCCACCTGGTTCATCGGGTGCGCGTTCCGTGGCATCCCCGAGAAGCGCCGGCAAGCCGCGGTTGGACAAATCCAACGCGTTCCCCTTGGCCTCGGTTCTAGTAGTCGGGGTACAGGTCCTCGGAAACGGTGATCGGTACCAACGGTGCTGGAACGAGGGCCGGGTCGGCAAGCGCCGCATCGGCCAGCGAATCGCATGTCGTGAACCGTACATCTCCCCAGTCGACGGCCGTTTCGATGACCTTTCGAAGGGCTTCGAGGCGTCCTGCCCTGCCGGTGAGGAATGGGTGGCAAGTCAGCATGAACAGGGAGCCGTGGCGTCGCATGGCGTCGATTTCGTTGATCCACATGTCGGCAACGATCGTCGGCGACTGGATGATTCCGCCAAGGTGGGGTTCCGGAAGGAACGCGTATTGTTCCCAGTCGTCCAGGCTCCAATGCGGAGGAAGCTCTGCCACGGTTCCGGACTCGGTCTCGATGAGGTACGGGGTGTCGGAGTCCATCAGGCTGGAATCGTACTTCAAGCCGAATTCGGCAACGAGGGATGGCGTCTGCCACGACGGCTGCCACATGGCCGCGCGGTGGCCCTTCGGGGTGATGCCGAATCGTCCAAGCGCCTTCATTGCGAGGTCGAAATCGCGTCGCTCTTCATCCAGGGTCAGGTGTACTGCCTGCCGATGGGTATGCGAGTGGTGTGCGATTTCATGCCCTGATTCCAGCACCTGCTCAACCATCTGCGGGTAGCGTTCGGCGGTGACGCCGGGAATGAAGAACGTGGCCGGTTGTCCGACGTCCTTGAGCATTTGGAGAATCCGGGGAACGCCAACCTTGGGCCCGAAGGCCTGATGCGTCATGGCCATCGCGCTTTCCGCGTGTCTGCGGCCTTCGGCAAGCACGGGGGATTCGGCATCCACATCGAACGTTAGCGCGGCCACGCACGCTGCACCTTGAAGCCAGCCTTTGTCGGTTCCGGCGTCTTCTCTTTGATTCATCGGGTCCTCATCACATATTTTGCGATTAATGAAGTGTGTCTGCACTCATGGCGAAAGTTACTTTTCGATTGGCCGCCAAGGTGGGCCGTGGCCCACCTTGGCGTAAGTGGCGTGCGCCACGTGCCAACAAATGACTGGAGGAGCTTACGCTATGGCGCTTTCCAGGGCGGAATCGTCCGAGAGCTTGGCCTTCTTGTCGCGGTTGACCATGAGTCCAAGCAGGTCGAAGACGACGGTTGCCGCGGCGAGGGTCGTGATGTCGGCGTGGTCGTATGCGGGTGCCACCTCGACAACGTCGGCGCCGACGATGTTGATTCCGTCCAGGCCGCGCAGCAATGCCAGCAGTTCGCGTGAGTGCAGTCCACCCATCTCCGGGGTTCCGGTGCCCGGCGCGAACGCGGGGTCAAGGACGTCGATGTCGATCGAGACGTAGACGGGTGTGTCGCCCAGGCGATCCTTGACCTTTTGGATCGCGGCGGGAACGCCGATCACATCGATGTCGGAGCAGCGAATGATCTGGAAACCGAACGCGTGGTCGTCGAGGAAGTCCTTCTGGTCGTAGACCGGTCCGCGGATGCCGACATGCATGGACTTGTCCTCGACCAGCAGGCCTTCCTCGAAGGCGCGGCGGAAGATCGTGCCGTGGGTGATCGGCTCGTCGAAGTAGGTATCCCAGGTGTCCAGGTGCGCATCGAAATGCAGGAGCGCGACCGGGCCGTGGACCTTGTTCAGTGCCCGCAACATTGGCAGGGCAATCGTGTGGTCGCCGCCGATGGCCACGACCTTCTTGTCGAGGCCCATGAGGGGGAAGGCCTGCTCTTCGATTTCCTCGACGGCCCTGGTGATGTTGTAGGGCGTGCAGGCAATGTCCCCTGCGTCGACGACCTGGGCTTCGCGGACGGGCTCCACACCGAGCTCAACATGGTAGCCGGGGCGCAACAGGCGTGATGCCTCGCGAACGCCGGCCGGACCAAAACGGGCACCCGGGCGGAAGGAGCAGCCGCCATCGAAAGGTACGCCGACGATCGCAATGTCGTAGTCAGGCACGGCATCGATTTGTGGCAAGCGTGCGAATGTTCCCAGTCCGGCATAGCGGGGGACCTTGGTTGCATCCACGGGGCCGATTGGCTTGTGAGTCGTCATGATGTAAACCCTTCATGGTGGAGGGACTGCCGGCTTGCCGTATGTAGAAAGCGCTGGGATGCCCCGAATGTCGTTGGTAGGAACGTGGCCTGAAGCGAGAGCGGGAATCCAAGGATTCATTCTCGCTCGGGGCCGTTCAGGGTGTTTGTCCTTGCTGTCCTCCCATCATTGGCAATCGGCGGTGTCATGTACAGAAAACAATTGACTACGAATAACAGCCCGAGCTATACATATGTATAAATAGCTCGGCGCTTCTTCCCGTGTCCGCGCGAACCGGAGGAGTACACAATGGCCATCACGGTTGCCGAATTGCTGGCCGAACCCCAGCTTGGCCTGAGCCTTATCGCTGGCGCCAGCGGGCTGGAAAACCAACTCACCTCGGCCCACACCTCGGATCTCCCGCGCCTCTGGGAATGGGTCACCGGCGGCGAAATCCTCATGACCAATGGAATGTCGATACCGGAAGACGCCGCGGGCCAGGTCGCGATGGCCCGGTCCTTGGTCGGTGCCGGCGCCCAGGCCCTGGCCATTGGCGCGAAGATGCATGCACCCGAACTCAAGCCGGAGTTCCTGGCGGTGTGCGACGAGCTTTCGCTTCCGATCGTCAATGTTCCGTTCCCGCTGCCGTTCACCGCGATTGCCCGTTCCGTTGCCACCGCATCGCAGAGCGAGGAATTCCGCAGGCTTCGGCAAACCGCACGGATCTACGAACTGCTTCGCCTGCCCTCGGCCGCGGAAGGCCAATGGGCGGCGCTGGTCCAAGGCATCGCCACGGTGCTTCAATCCAACATTTTCGTTGTTGACAAGCGTTGCCTGCATCCCTGGCATCCGGAGGGCGCCGCGCTGCCGGACGATGTGCGGGAACAGGTCGGTCGATTCACCGGCGGCCACGCCGAAGCCGCAAAATCCTTCCAATGGCACTTCGTGGATGACATGCACATCCTCATGATGGAAATACCGACCCATGCCAACGCGATCCTCGTCGTGCTCCCCGAGTCCCAACCGCACCCCGATGCGGTGGTCCTCCTGCACGCGGCAACGGTCCTCGGGCTGGAACTCTCCCGCACGGCCTTGGCGCCTGGAAAGCCAACAGCGACTCGGTGCGGAGTTCCTGCGGCAGGCCTTTGAAGGGCACTTCGACGTGGCCGAAATGGAAAACCGGCTGGATGGCTTCGGGATTCCGGCCGGCAACTTCATGATGGTGTCGATGTCATGCGAGGACGAGCAGAAACTGGCAACGATCCACCAGGAGCTGTGGCAGCATGGCTATTCCTCGGTGTGCCTTTTCCAGGGCGATCGCCTGCACATCGCCATCTCGGCCGAATGCCGGGGCGAGACGTTGCTGCATGTCGCGGGCCCGGACATGCGGATCGGCATCAGCGCCATGGCATCGACCCACCGGATGATCCAGGCGCAGCAGGAATCGCTGTGGGCGTTGGGATCGGCCGAAAGCGGCAGCACACCACTGGTGCACTACTCCGATGGGCCGTCGTGGCTGGGCGTCACCAGCCACGAGCAGGGACTGGCAATCGTGAAACGCCTGCTGGGTCCGATCATGGACTACGAGCAGGGCAAGCAACCGGATTTGATGGTCACGCTCAGGACCTACCTCGAGCTGCAGCGATCGTGGCAGAAGACCGCCACCGCATTGTTCACGCACCGGCAGACCATCATCTACCGGATCCGGAAGATCGGCGAGCTGACGGGCCTGGACATGACGGAAACCTCAAGCCTGGCGCAGCTCTGGTTTGCCCTGGAGATCCAAAAGGTCATGCAGGCAAGCTGACCCGCAGGCGGCGTTAGTTGTCCTCGCCCAGGTGGGCCAGGAGTTCGGCCTCGGCCCGGTCCAGGTAGCCGCGCAGCGCAACCGAGGCTTCCTCGCGCTTCCCGGCGACCAGCAGCTCCACCAGGGACGCGTTGAGCTCGACGTAGTGGGAGTGGAAATCCGGGGCGTCGCTCATGGCATGGAAGACCAGGCGCATCTGTGCCAGCACCCGGGTCATGAGTTCCTGCAGCCGTTCGCTTCCGGTGGCCCGGACCAGCTGCTCATGGAAGCACTGGTTGGCGTCCGCCATCTGCGCGATGTCCCCGGCGGCCAGCGCCGCACGGGCGTCGACGACGATCGCGGCACAGCGCCTCGATGTCCAGGTCCGGGCCCCACAGCACCGCCGCGGGCTCGATGATCCGCCGCACGCCGTAGATTTCCTTCACGCCGCTGGCGCCCGGGGAGGAGACAAAGACCCCGCGGTTGGGGATGCGGGTGATGATCAGCTCGTTGTCCAGCACGGCAAAGGCCTCACGCAGGGTGTTGCGCGAGACGCCCAGCGCCGCGGACAGCGACTGCTCGGAGAGCTTGGCCCCGGGCAGCAGCTGGCCCTCGGCGATGCGCGAGCGCAGCACCGCCGCCACCCACTCGCCGGTGTGCGCGTGGGTGGAACCCTCGGCGAGGGGCAACGACGAAAGTACGGAGTTCACCAGCATCTTTCCAATCTAGTTGATACCCGCCCGGAGACCGCGATGCGTTAAGCGATGCTCCCGAGTGCTTCGCCGCGGCTGATGGCGGTTCCCGGTTCCTGGGCGCCGCGGGTGAAGGTGCCGGCACGGTGCGCCGCGATGGCCGACTCCATCTTCATGGCCTCGAGCACCGCAACGGTGTCGCCCTCGGCGACGGCCGCGCCCTCCTCGACGGCCCACTTGACCAGGTTGCCGTTCATCGGGGCGACCAGCGTCGACTCGTCGGCCGCGGCGGCGATGTTCTCGGCGGCCAGGTCGAAGGCCATGCCGGTGCCGCCGTGGCGGATCGAATCGACCAGCGAGGCGGGCAGGCCGATGTTCATGGCCTTGCCGTCGACCTCGATGGTGAGGGTTTCGCGTGCGGAGCCCGGCTCGGCCGCGGCGATTTCCGGGCTTGCGGCAAGCGCCTCGGCGAACTCGGACTCGATCCAGGTGGTGTACACCCCGTAGGCGCTCGTTGTTGGCGAACTCCGCGTTGCGCACCACGGCGCGGTGGAACGGCAGCACGGACGGGACGCCGGAGATGACCATCTCGTCCAGGGCGACCTTGGCGCGGCGCAGCGCCTGGGCGCGGGTGGCGCCGGTGACGATCAGCTTGGCCATCAGCGAGTCGTAGTGCGGGGGGATCACCGAGTCGGTGCGCACGCCGGAGTCGACGCGGATGCCCGAACCGGTGGGGACCTCGAACGCGGTGATGCGGCCCGGGCCGGGCAGGAAGCCGCGGGCCGGGTCCTCGGCGTTGATGCGGAACTCGAAGGAGTGGCCCTGCGGGGCCGGGTCCTCGGTGAAGGAGATGGCCTGGCCGGAGGCGATGCGGAACTGCTCGGCGACCAGGTCGACGCCGGTGGTTTCCTCGGTGATCGGGTGCTCGACCTGCAGGCGGGTGTTGACCTCAAGGAAGGAGATCAGCCCGTCCGGGGCCACCAGGTACTCGACGGTTCCGGCGCCGTGGTAGCCGGCCTCGCGGCAGATGGCCTTGGCCGAGGAGTGGATGGAGGCGCGCTGTTCGTCGCTCAGGAACGGCGCGGGCGCCTCCTCCACGAGCTTCTGGTGGCGGCGCTGCAGCGAGCAGTCGCGGGTGCCGACGACCACGATGTTGCCGAGGGTGTCGGCCAGGACCTGGGCCTCGACGTGGCGCGGCTTGTCCAGGAAGCGTTCCACGTAGCATTCGCCGCGGCCGAAGGCCACGGTGGCCTCGCGCACCGCCGATTCGAAGGCGTCGTCGATTTCCTCGAAGTTGCGCACGATCTTGATGCCGCGCCCGCCGCCGCCGAAGGCGGCCTTGATGGCCACCGGCATGCCGAATTCCTCGGCGAAGGCGCGGACCTCGGCGCCCGATGCCACGGGTCCGTCGGTGCCGGGCACCAGCGGGGCGTTGGCGCGCACGGCGATCTCGCGGGCGGTGACCTTGTTGCCCAGGGCGCGGATCGAGTCGGGGGAGGGGCCGATCCAGGTCAGTCCGGCGTCCATGACGGACTGCGCGAAGTCGGCGTTCTCGGCCAGGAAGCCGTAGCCCGGGTGCACGGCGTCGGCGCCCGAGCGGGCGGCGATCTCCAGGATCTTGGGGATGTTCAGGTAGGTGTCGGCGCCGGAGGCGCCGTTCAGCGCGTAGGCCTCGTCGGCGCGGCGCACGTGCAGCGAATCCGCATCCGGGTCGGAGTAGACGGCCACGGAAACCATGGAGGCGTCGGCGCATGCGCGGGCAATGCGGACGGCGATTTCGCCGCGGTTGGCGATCAGTACTTTCTTCATGCGTGGATTCCTTAGAGGGTGCGGGAGCCGGTGGCCCGGGCTGCGGGGGAGACGTGGGAGACGTGGTGGGCGTGCGGGTCGATGAGCTCAAAGCGGACGCCGGGCCCGGGCGGGAGCTGGGCGGCGGCGCCGAGGTCCTCGGCGATGACCCCGGCGATGACGGGGTAGCCGCCGGTGACGGGGTGGTCGGCCAGGAAGAGCACGGGAAGGCCCGACGGGGGGACCTGCAGCGCGCCCACGGCGACGCCCTCGCTGGCAAGCTCGCCGGAACGGATCCGCTCCAGCGCGGTGGCGCCCTCGCCCAGGGCCAGGCGGACGCCGACGCGGTTCGATTCGGCCGAGACCTTCCAGACCTGGCCGGTGAGCCGCGCCAGTCCGGCGTCGCCGAACCAGTCGTCGCGCGGTCCGGCGCTGATGCGCAGCGTGTACACGCCGTCCTCGTCGGGCACCGGAAGCGTGGAGGGCTCCGGGTTGCCGACCACGTGCGCGCCGTGGACGGCGCCGACGGGCAGCACCGATCCGCGGGTGAGCGGGGCCGGGCCGATGCCGGACATCGAGTCGGTGGAGCGCGAGCCCAGCACCGGGGCCACGTCGATGCCGCCGCGCACCGCGATGTAGCTGCGCAGGCCCTGCCCCAGCGGGGTGAGCGTGAGCGTTTCGCCGTCGAGCAGGGCGAACGGGGTGTTCATGGGGACCAGGCGTTCCTCGTGGAACTCGTCGTCCTCGATCGGCACGATGAGGATCTCCGCCTCGGCGCCGGCCACGGCCAGCACCTGGTCGCCGGCTGCCTGCAGCGTGAGCGAACCCATGAGGTTCTCGATGAGCGCCGCGGAGCTCTTGTTGCCGACCAGGCGGTTGGCCTGGCTGGCGGCGCCGGTGTCCGCGGAGCCTGCCGCGGAGACGCCCAGGTTGCCGAAGCCGGGGCGGCCAAGGTCCTGGATGAGGGACTGCAGTCCCGGGTCCACGACCAGCAGCGTGCCGTGGGCTGGCGGCCGGTGCCGCAACCGGGGCGGCGGCGGCCTGGGCCGGGGCCACCTGCAGGGAGGTGCGCGAGGGGATGAAACGCACCCGGTCCTGCGGGCGGATCAACGCGGGGTTCGGGCGGTCCAGGTCCCAGAGCACCGCGTCGGTGTGGCCGATGAGCTGCCAGCCGCCGGGGGATTGGCGGGGGTAGACGGCCGAGTAGTCGCCCGCAAGCGCCACGGCGCCGGAGGGGACCACCTTGCGCGGGGTGTCGCGGCGCGGGACGTTCAGGAGCTGGTTCTCGCCCAGCAGGTAGGCGAAGCCCGGGGCGAAGCCGCCGAAGGCCGCGCGCCAGGTCTGCTGCGAGTGGGCGTTGACGACGCCCTCGACGCTCAGTCCGGTCAGCCGGGCAACCTCGGCGAGGTCTTCGCCGTCGTAGTGCACCGGGACCTCGACCAGGGAACCCGCGTCGGCCGGGGCCGAGCCCAGTTCCAGGGCGAGGACGGCGGCGGAGATCTTCTGGGCGCTGGCCCAGCCGTCGGTCTTGATGAACAGCGTGCTGGCCGCGGCCAGGACGTCGACCTGGCCGGGCAGCGGGCTTGCCTCGAGCAGGGCGCCGAGGGCCAGGACCGAGTCGAGGTCGGAGAGCTCGACGAGCACCGAGCGGGTGCCGGCAAAACGGGTGGAAATGATGCTCATGCGAAGCTCTTGATGCCGACGCCGGCGTTCTCGAGGCCGCTGCGCACTGCGGCGGCCATGGCCACGGCCCCGGCGGTGTCGCCGTGGACGCAGATGCTTTCGGCGTTCGTCTTGATGACCGATCCGTCGACGGCAACGATGGTGCCCTCGGTGGCCAGGCGGACCATGTTGGCGGTGACCTGGGCCGGGTCGTGCAGCACGGCGTTGGCCTCGCGGCGGGAGACCAGCGTGCCGTCCGGGTTGTAGTTGCGGTCGGCGAAGGCCTCCGCCACCGGGCGCAGGCCCGCTGCCTCGGCCTTGGCCAGGGCCACGGAGCCCGGGAGCAGGAGCACCGGGAGGTCGGAACCGAAGGCGCGGATGGCGTCGATGACGGCCTGGGCGTGGGCCTCGTGGTGCACGATGGTGTTGTACAGGGCGCCGTGCGGCTTGACGTACTTGATGGTGGAGCCGGCTGCGCGGGTCAGCGCCTCGAGCGCGCCCAGCTGGTAGAGCACGTCGTCGGCCAGCTCGGTGGGGGAGCAGTCCAGGAAGCGTCGGCCGAAGCCGGCAAGGTCCCGGTATCCGACGTGCGCGCCGATGGTCACCGATGCGGCGACTGCGTCGCGGCAGGTCTGGGCAATGACGCTGGGGTCACCCGCGTGGAATCCGCAGGCAACATTTGCCGAGGATACGGAGGTGAAAATTGCGGCGTCGTCGCCCATGGTCCAGTTGCCGAAGGATTCTCCGACGTCGGAATTCAGGTCGATGTATGGCATTTGTGACCCCCGTCTCGTGATGTGGTTCCTTTAAGGATGCACTAATTTCACGGATTGTTCAACAATCCTTCGGGGGTGGATGTGCCGTCGGTTTGTCGAGGACCCATGTAGCAGAATCATGGCATAGCGGGTTGCCGGTGCCTAGGATAAGGGAACAGGGCGTGATGCCGCGGGGCGTCACCGAACCGAGGGGTGGGGAGAACATGAAATTTGTTTTCGAGATCGACATGAACACCGATGCGGTCAAGCTGGACCCCGAGGCCGAGATCACCAGGGCCCTTCGGTATTGGGCGGGGAACCTCAAGAACTACCCGATGGAGCAGGGCGCCGAGGAAGACGTCTACGACAGCGCCTACGAGCGCGTCGGCAGCTGGTGCATCATCGACGACTGACAGCAACGGGGCGCCTCGGTTGGGCTGTGGTGCCGCGGATGGCCTCGCCGCGGCGCGGGCAGTCCACGCGACCCCCAAGGCTTGGTGGACTGCCCGAGTCTTCGTGGCAGCCCGCCGGCTGCCGTCGCGGGCCATCAGCGGATTGCCCTGGCATCGCGCGTTGGTCCGGCGTTTGGATTTCCCGGCCCGACGCGTCCGTGCGGGCGATACGGGTTCGGATTGCGGGTGGCGTGTCGCCTAGCCGTAGTACTCGAAGTGCCAGGCCTCGGCGTACGGGCTGCCTTCTTCGAGGATCTTGCGGTGGATCCAGCCGTACTTGCTCGAGTTCTGCTTCAGCCACTTGTAGTACTTGCCGCGGAACGAGTAGTCGTACGTTTCGGGGAAGTCGATGGCCGTACCCCAGCCGTGGTTCGAGGTTCCCGGACGCGCGGCAATGTAGGGGCCGAGTTCCTTCCAGTAGTAGTCCTGGGTGGCCCGGGTGCGGTAGGACAGGTCAATGGTGAGGTCCTTGCCGAACTTCTTCTTGAACGCGGTGTTCAACCTGGTCAGGGACGCAACAGCAGGCGCCGCAATCAGGGTCTTTTCCTTGTCCCACGGAACCGTGGACAGCGCCCGCTGATCGATCTTGCCGTTGGTCATGCGCTTGATCGACTGGTAGCTGTACTTCTTGGCGTTGCCTGTCGGTGCGCCGGAGCTGCGCTTCAGTGCCGAGGACTTGACCCAACCCGAGGTGCCCTGGGTCCGGACGAAGTACCAGCCGGCGCGTTGCCCGCCCCGCTTCTCCAGCTTCAGGTCGCGGTAGGCCACCGAATTGCGGGGGATGTCCTTGATCCGAACGGATCCGCCGACGCTGCGGTACAGGCTCGTGGTCTTGTTCTTTGTCCAATACCTGTCGGTCAGTCCGGCGCGGTTGGTGCTGTACTTGCCGGTGTCGACGGCCCTTCCGCCGAAACGTTCGGTTGCCGCGGGCTTCCCTGCGGTGACCTTTTTCGCATGGGCATTCGAAATATGCCCGACAGTGCCCTTGTGGCTCACCTTGTACCAGCCGTTCGCGGCCTGCTCGGTGGCCTTCAAGGTGGTGTTCTCCGGGATGAGCTTCAGGGACTTCTTCTTGGTTGATGTGCCCTGGCGGAGATGAACATTCGCGGTGGTCTTGACCGAGATGTTGATGCGCTTGGCACCGGGTTTCGGTCGCGGGTGCGCGTGGTGTGGCGTCGTGGGCCTTGTGCCATCGGCATGGCGGTGTGGGCCGTTTTTGGTGCGGCGGTTGCCGGAGATGCGGCCAGGGAGCTGAAGACAAGGCTTGCGCCAAGGCCCAGCAGCAATCCCTGTTTCCAGAAGTGGCGGTTCACCGGTTCCTTGCGCGAGGCGAAGGCATCGAAAATTTGGTCATGACTGAGAAGGGCCCCCATGGCTATAACTGTGCGCACCCACGAGTCGGGCAGGAATCGAAACTCTCCGCCATCTCGCGGTGCGCGAGACATAGAGAGTAATCCTATCAATTTTCAATCTATAGATTTTTCCTAAAAGTACTTATCAGATTGCAAAATTACTCATATGATCGTTCTCAGGGCAAGAAATTGATTCTATGGAATGAAGTTCCGAAGAGGCCCGCATCCCACCTATTTCGCGGTGTCGAGTATTTTTTGGGGGAGACGGGATGCCATTACGTATTGACCTGTGCAGATTGGGTGAAAATGATCTGCGGACGCCGAAATTTTGGGACGAAATTCGCCATGCCACTTGGGTGGATGAGCGTACGCTCTCCAAGCGGGTGGCCTTTGGGCGGCTGGGCCGGGGCAGCACCGCCGGCTACCGATTGATCGATGCCGGTGTTCTTCCGCTGCGCAGCGTGCAGGGATACAAGGAACCCCGTGTGCCCGAGTCGGTCGTGGAGTTCCTTGAATCTCGGCCCCATTTGGACTCGGAATCAATGCATGGCTATGAACCGAGCCTGCAATTTCGCTGCGTCGGCGCAACCATCCGAAGCGATGCGGCTGACGAGCTGGGCGAAAGGATCCGGAATTCGCCAGGCGCCTGATTGCCCAGGGGGTTCCCGCGCGCCCGGCAAAATTCTATGGCCTCAACATCGGCATGAACATCTCCCAGGCGGTCAATAGCACGTGTGGCTGGTGGAGCATGGGTCCCAAGGTGGCAGGTGCCGTGCCGCAGCGAAGCGCCGTGCTGCAAAACTACCGGCCGCCCTTCGAGCGTGTACTGGTGACGGTGGCCGGCTTGGCTCTGCTGGACCTGCAAACCACGGAGATTGTCAGTCGCAAGCCCGCCGACGCCCCGGAGCGCACCCATGGCGTAGTCATCCACGCGCAGACCCCGGCGGACCAGTCGCTGGTTGGCACCTGGATCGCCGATCCCGCCGACGGCAGGACCTTGCGCCGCTTCGGAAAATGGCCGGATCGCCCGACTGTCCAATAGCCCGTCGGGCTTCCTGACAGACTTGGTGCGTGGACATCCAAATCATCACAACCGTCATTGCCGGAATCCTGTTGGCCGTGGCGGCGCTGGGAACCATCTTCCCGGTGCTGCCCGGAAGCCTGCTCACCGTCGGCACGCTGCTGGCCTGGGGCTGGATCATCGGCAGCCCGGCAACGTGGTGGGCGGCGGGAATCGGCATGGCCATTGCGCTCGTCGGCTGGAGCGCCTCCACGGTGCTCACCGGGCGGAACCTCAAGAAACAACTCATTCCGCGCGGATCCATCTTCCTGGCGATCGTGCTGGCCATCGTTGGAATGTTCCTCATCCCGGTGGTCGGGCTGTTCCTCGGCTTTGGCGTCGGGCTGCTCGTGGGCGAGTATTCGCGCCGCAAGAACCTGCCCGAGGCGCTGCGGGCCTCGGGGTCCGCGCTGAAGGCGATGGGCCTGGGAATGCTGGTGGAGTTCGGGTGCGCGGCGCTGGCCTCGTCGGTGTGGATGATCGGCGTCATCGTCCACTTCGCGACGCGCTGACGCCGTTTGTGCGCCCCGGCACTGCGCGCGGGCGGCCTGCGCCACACACCCCTGTGAGTTTGCCAACCGTTCTCCCGGTATTCGGGGGCTGCCCCGCAACCGGCCAGTAGTCTCGAAAGGGAAGAGACTGAGAAATCCGCGGGTGTTCATTCCCTGCGGCCGGGTGAACTTGAAGGGGTATGCAATGCGGCTTGCACATCGAACGATGCCACTTGGCGAAGACATCTTGCTGGCCCGCCACGGGGATCGCATCGTGGAAATGACCCAGGATCGCAAGAACAACCTGACCCGGGCGCTCCTGTCCGACGGCACCAGCGACACGGCTTCAAACTTCTTGGTGAACCTCAACGCCATCGCGGCGGTCACCCCTGCCGAGCGTTTCAGCAAGGTGGCGGGCGACTACTCCGCGGATCGCTTGCCGGTCAGCCGCCAGGAGATCCGCCTGATGGTGCGCCTTTCGGCGGCCTGGGCTGTCGTGAGCACCGCCATCGTCGGCGGCCTGACCTGGGCCATCTATTCCTATGGTGACCCGGCGACGCTGACCCAGATCATGGGCAGCTACCTTCTGATCCAGAAAGCGATCGCCTCGATGCGCCGCCAACCGCCGGTTGGCCGTGAATCGAGGCGATTTTTTGTTTGTGCGGCCTAGCGTTTTCGGAATGAAAAGCGTCCGACGACCCAGCCGATCAGCAGGACAACGCCAAGGGCTATCCACAACGGCGCATTGAGATTCAGGAAAAACAGCTCAACGCGAACGCGCTGGCGGTTTTGCACGATGAAGACCACGGCAAGGATTGCGCCGACAATCGCGATCCAGTTCTTGGCCGTAAGTTTGGACAGGAATCCGGTGACGGGATTCTTGCCGCTGCTGGGTGTTTGGCTCATGGCACTACTCTATGTTCTGCAGGGCGCGCCTGCACCAGGCTGGCGCGGATTGCTCCGGCCCTTGTGAGACGGGTTTTTCTAGCCGTTGGTGCCCGCCGCAAGCAGGCCGCCAATGATTGCCGCCAGCCCCGTGAGGAACGCGGTTTCGGAGTTGTTCTTGCCGGTGGCGCGTTGGGCGTCGAGGGCGCCCTCGAATTGCGGCAATTTTCCCGCATACTGGCCGGGGTTGAAGATATCCAGCGGGGCGGTGGCGTCCAGCGCCGAGCCGAAGATGAACGATTCCAGGGCGACGATGGCCGGGATGATCGATTCCTGATTCCAGCCCGCACGCACGAACCCCCCTGCCACGGCTTCATACATTTCCAGGGTTCGCGGGGAGCCCGAAACCGGCAGCACGGCGATCATGGGGATCAGCGGGGAATGCTCCGCAAAGACGTCCCTGTACGACTGCGCCCAGCGGAAGAGCGCCTGGTCCAGCGCGTGCGTGGCGAACACCGAGGAATCGACCCCGTCCATGACGATTTCCTGGATCCACTGCATGAGTTCCTGCTTGGAGTCAACATGGTTGTACAGCGCCGAGGGCGAGACGCCCAGCGACTTGGCCACGGCGGACATGGTCAGCGTCGAGTAGCCCTGCGTCGAAACCAGCTTCAGTGCCGCCCGCGCGATGAGCTCGCGGTCCAGCACCACCGAACGCGGCCGGCCGGCTCTGCGGCGCGGGGATTGCGCTGTTTCTTCGGGCACAAGGTGGCTCCTCACGTGGCTCACTTCACAATATTTCGCTTCTGTCCTACTATTAAACCAGTCTAGTAAATGAACGCCATTCATTTAGCGCAACGAAAGAAGTGGAAATCATGACAACTCTGGATCGTGACGTCGTCATCATCGGAGCTGGCCCCTCGGGCCTGACCGCAGCATACGAGCTGCGCAAGGCCGGCAAGACCGTCGCAGTACTCGAAGCCCGCGACCGCGTGGGCGGCCGCACCTGGAGCCAGAACATGGACGGAGCCACCATTGAAATCGGTGGCCAGTGGATCTCCCCGGACCAGACCGGCCTGTACTCGCTGATCGAAGAACTGGGCATCGAGACCTTCGAGCGCTACAAGGAAGGCAAGTCCGTCTACATCGCAGAAGACGGCACCCGCACCGTTTACGAGGGCGAAGACTTCCCGGTCGGCGAAGCCACCATTGCCGAAATGAACAAGCTCATCGCCGAGATGGACCGCCTCACCGCGCAGGTCAACCCGGACGCCCCGTGGGAGCACCCGCAGGCCGCGGAGCTGGACATGATCTCCTTCCACCACTGGCTGCGCACCATCTCCAGCGACGAGGCGGCCTGCAACAACATCGGCCTGTTCATCGCCGGCGGCATGCTCACCAAGCCCGCCCACACCTTCTCCGCGCTGCAGGCATTGCTGATGTCCTCCTCCGCAGGCTCGTTCTCCAACCTGGTCGACGAGGACTTCATCCTCGACCGCCGCATGGTCGGCACCATGCAGGGCGTCTCCATCGCCGTGGCCGAGCGCCTGGGCGAGGACGTCTACCTGAACAACCCGGTGCTGAAGCTGGACTGGTCCGAAGAGGGCGTCACCGCCTACGGCGCGGACGTCACCGTCAACGCCAAGAAGGTCGTCATCGCGGTTCCGCCGAACCTGTACTCGCGCATCTCCTACAACCCGCCGATGCCGCGCCGCCAGCACGTGACCCACCAGCACCAGTCCATGGGCCTGGTCATCAAGGTCCACGCCGTGTACTCCACCCCGTTCTGGCGCGAAGAGGGCCTCTCGGGCACCTGCTTCGGCCCGAACAGCATCATCCAGGAGGTGTACGACAACACCTACCACGGCGAGTCCACCGGCACCCTGGTCGGCTTCATCTCCGACGTCAAGGCCGATGCCATGTTCGAGCTTTCCGAGGCCGAGCGCAAGGAAACCATCCTCAAGGGCATCGCCGAGTTCCTGGGCGAGAAGGCACTGACCCCGGAGGTGTTCTACCTCTCCGACTTCGGTTCCGAGGAATGGACCCGCGGCGCCTACGCCACCAGCTACGACCTGGGCGGCCTGTTCCGCTTCGGACCGGACCAGAACAAGAACGTCGGCCCGATCTACTTCTCCTCCTCGGACCTGGCCGGCGAAGGCTACCAGCACGTCGACGGCGCGGTCCGCATGGGCCGCCGCACCGCCGCACGCATCGTCGCGGCAGTGGACGGCACCGACTACGACCTGAACTACGACGGCGTCGTCTCCAAGTTCGGTTCCCTGCAGGAACAGAACGCCTAATTCCATGCGCTACCTCGTCGGATACACGGCCGATGCCCGCGGCGCCGAAGCCATTGCCTTGGCCTCGGCCATGGGCGGAGCCAAGGCACACCTGGACATCGCCATCGTCCTGCCCGAAAACACCCCGTTCTCCGCGGTGTACCCGGGCAGCGACCACGGCTACTCCTCGATCATGGCCGACAAGGTCGACGACTGGGCCAAGCAGGCCCTTGCGCTGGTGCCCCAGGGCATCAGCGCACGGGTGATCGCCCGCTCGGTTCCGTCCCCGGCCGAGGGCTTGATCCTGGTTGCCAAGGAAACCGGTGCACAGGTCATCGTGCTCGGTGGACGCCGGCGCCACATGGCCGGGTTCTTCGCCCCGGGGTCGGTGGCCAGCGCGCTGCTGCACGCCTCGCCGGTTCCCCGTGGCCATGGGTTCGCCCGAGGCTGTCGCCTCGCTGGAAAAAGCCAACGGAAAGCTCAGCCGCGTCACCGCATTCGTGGGGACCAAGCCGGGCCTGAAGGGCGTCGTGCAGGCCGCGGCCGCGGCCGCGGCCGCCCAGGGATTGCCGCTTCGCGTGGTGTCCCTGGTGGCACAGGACCAGATGGATGCGGACGCCGCGTCGCTCGAGGAGTGCGATTGCCTCCACGCGCGCCAAGGTCGGCGAGATCGTCAGCTCGCTGGAGCTGGACGCCGAGGTATTGGTTGCTTCCGGGCTCAACATCGATGACGCAATCGCGGAATTGAGTTGGGAAGACGGCGAAATCGCTGTCGTCGGTTCGAGCCGCCTGGCTCGCAAGCGGCGACTCTTCATGGGCCCCACGGCCCAGCGCATGCTGCGGACCTTGCCGGTTCCGCTGGTTGTGGTTCCCAAGAACTACAAGCCCGGGTCGGCGCAGTCCTAGCCTTACTCACCACTTGATGCCGCTTCATCCCCAATCCCGCATTCCGGGAACGGGGATGAAGCGGCATCCGGATGAAAGAATTACAACATGAGTCGTCCAGAAGCGACCGGCGCGAACGCGCCGGTGCTAGAGACCGAATCGGGCCTCGGCGAAAAGGGACTGAACAAGGGCGTCGTCGGCGTCCTTGGCGCGGTCGTCATCGGGGTTTCCTGTATCGCCCCCGCCTACACCCTGACGGCGGCACTCGGCCCGACCGTCGCCGAAGTCGGCACCCAACTCCCGGCCATCTTCCTCGCAGGCTTCCTGCCCATGCTTTTGGTGGCCCTTGGCTACCGCGAACTCAACAGCGCGATGCCCGACTCCGGCACCTCGTTCACCTGGGCCACCCGCGCCTTCGGACCCTGGATCGGCTGGATGGGCGGATGGGGCCTGATCGCCGCGACCATCATCGTGCTCTCGAACCTTGCCGCGGTCGCCGTTGACTTCTTCTACATCCTCCTGGCCCAGCTCACCGGCAACGAAGCCATTGGCGAGCTGACCAAGAACCTGTGGATCAACATCCCCACCACCCTGGTGTTCATTGCCGTTGCCTGCTGGATCTCCTACCGCGGCATGCAAACCACCAAGATCTTCCAGTACGTCCTGGTGGCATTCCAGCTGGTCGTCCTGGGCTGGTTCGCCATTGCGGCGTTCGTCCACGTGAACAACGGCACGGCCTTCGACGCCACCCCGATCACCCTTGACTGGTTCAACCCGATGGCAGTGGAGTCGTTCTCCTCCTTCGCCGCCGGCGTCTCTCTGTCGATCTTCATCTTCTGGGGCTGGGACGTCACCCTGACCATGAACGAGGAAACCAAGGACCCGGACAAGGTCCCGGGCCGCGCCGCGACCATCACGGTGCTGGTCATCATGGCCATCTACATGGTCGTCGCCCTCGCCGTGATCTCCTACGCGGGCATCGGCACACCGGGCCTGGGTGCCGGCAACCCGGATAACCAGGAATCGATCTTCGCGGTCCTCTCCGGCCCGATCATGGGACCGTTCGCGATCCTCATGTCCCTGGCGATCCTCTCCTCCTCGGCAGCATCCCTGCAGTCGACGTTGGTTTCCCCGGCCCGCACCATCCTGGCCATGGGCTACTACAAGGCCCTGCCCGAGCGCTTCGGAAACGTTTCCCCGCGCTTCATGTCCCCGTCGGTGGCCACCATCACCGCCGGCGGCGCGGCGGCCGCGTTCTACGTCGTCACCCGCCTGCTGAGCGAAAACGCCCTGTGGGACACCATCACGGCCCTCGGCCTGATGATCTGCTTCTACTACGGCGTCACCGCGCTGGCCTGCGTCTGGTACTTCCGCCGCGAGCTGTTCTCCTCGGCACGCAACATCGTCTTCA
>CAWFRB010000029.1:0-638882 GCA_963818105.1 uncultured Actinomycetota bacterium
TGGCCGGCGTGCTGGGCATTGACCATGTCCCGCTGGACAGCGACTTTTTCCAGGACCTGGGCGCGGACTCGCTGGTGATGGCGCAGTTCTGCGCCCGGGTGCGCAAGCAGCCGGACCTGCCGGCGGTGTCCATCAAGGACATCTACCAGCACCCGACGATCGCGGCCCTGGCGCCGGCGGAACCGGCGATGTCGCCCGTGCAGGGCCGGTTGGCGGAGGTGCTGGCCGGTGTGCTGGGCATTGACCATGTCCCGGTGGACAGCGACTTTTTCCAGGACCTGGGTGCGGACTCGCTGGTGATGGCGCAGTTCTGCGCCCGGGTGCGCAAGCAGCCGGACCTGCCCAAGGTGTCCATGAAGGACATCTACGGAAGCCCGACGATCGCGGCCCTGGCCGCGGCCCTGCAAGACCCGGCCCTGCAAGACCAGCCGCAGGTGCTCCCACCAGTCCTGGCGTCAATGCCGGAGACACCGCGGCCCATGGACGCACGGACGTGGGAGTACGTCACCTGCGGCGCCCTGCAGGTGCTCGTCTACCTCGGCTACTGCATCCTCGCCGGCGCGCTCGCGGTCGTGGGGTATTACTGGCTGTTCCCCAAGGCGAAACCGGGGAACCACTACTGGCTGGCCCACGGGACCAGCTTCTGGGCGATCTACCTGCGGTCGATCGTCTACGCCGTGGTGTGTTCGTGCTCGACGTGCATCCTGCCGGTGGCCGCGAAGTGGATCTTTGTCGGGCGCTTCCGGCCCCCGGGATATCCGCATCTGGAGCCTGGCCTACTTCCGGGTTCTGGCTGGTCAAGGCCCTGACGCCACGGTCGCCCCTTCGATGATGCCCGGTTCCCCGCTGACGACCTTCTACCTTCGCGCCATGGGCGCCAAGGTGGGCCGCAACTTGACGATCCTGACCAACCGGCTGCCGATCCTCACCGACCTGCTGACGATCGGGCAGGGACGGTGATCCGCAAGGACGTGGTCGCCAACGGCTACCGCGCCCACGGCGGTGTCATCCAGTTGGGTGGGGTCACGCTGGGCCGGGACGTGACCGTCGGCGAGGGCAGCGTCCTGGACATCGACACGGCGATGGGAGACGGCTCGCAACTGGGCCACCGGTCCACTCTGTACACCGGCCAAGCCGTGCCCGGTGGTGAGCGGTGGCACGGTTCGCCGGGCAGGGGCACGGATGTGGACTTCATACTCGCCGCCACGCCCTACCGGCCGTGGCGGCGGGGATGGTTCGCCGCGTCCCGAGCTCCTGGGCACGGTGGGGTTGGGCCGCACCATGGTGGGACTGGTGGTCACGCTTTTCGTCCTGGCGTATCCACCCGTGGCGGCGCTTCTGGAGGCGCACCCGTACGCGTTCGCGGACTGGACGTTCTATGCCGACGCTGTCGCACTCGCTGGCCTGGGCGTCTTTGGTGCAACGGTCCTGGCGATGGTCGTCGCAACGACCGTGCCGCGGCTGCTCCAGCTCGCGGTGAAGCCCGACACGGTGTATCCGCTGTACGGGCTGCGGGACGCGGCGGCGCGGGCGGTGGCGAGGTTGACCAACAGTCCCATGCTTGGGCAGGTGTTCGGTGACAGCTCGTACGTCGTGAACTACGTGCGGGCCATCGGGCACCACCAGCCGCAGGTCGAGCAGACCGGCTCGAATCTCGGCTTGGCGTTCAAGCACGACACCCCGTTCCTGTCGACGATAGGCACCGGTACGATGATCGCCGACGGGCTGTCGTTCATGAATGCCGACTACTCGGCGACGTCGTTCAAGGTCAGCCGGGCGGCGATCGGCGCGCACAACTTCCTTGGCAACGCGTTTCCTTCCCGGCCGGGGCCAGGACCGGGGACAACTGCCTGCTCGCGACCATGGTGGAGGTCCCCATCGACGGACCGGTGCGCCACGACGTGGGCCTGCTCGGGTCGCCGGCGTTCGAGATCCCCCGCTCGGTCCTGCGGGACGCGCTTCCCGAGGAGCATGCGGGCCGTGCCCGCTTTCGCCGGGACCTCTCGGCCAAGAACCGGCACAACCTGCGCACCATCGCGCTCTTGATGCTGGCGCGGTGGTTCAACGCCTCGCTGGCCCTGCTGGCGATGTTCGCCGCCCTCGAGCTGTCCGACCAATTCGGTTTCCTCATCCTCAGCGCGTCGTTTGCCGTGGCGCTCCTGGTCGGCTTGCTGGTCGCGCATCGGCATCGAGCACGTCGTGACGGGGTTCCGGAGGCTTCAGCCCCAGCTCTGCTCCATCTACAACCCCTACTTCTGGTGGCACGAGCGGTACTTGAAGCTGCATATCCGAGGGCCGATACATCGCCATCCTCGACGGACGCCGTTCAAGCCGCTGGTTCGGCGCCTGCTGGGCGTGCAGATGGGCTCCCGGGTCTTTGACGACGGCTGTTCGTTCCCCGAGCGGAGCCTGGTGACGATCGGCTCCCGCTGCACCCTGAACGCCGGCAGCACGGTTCAATCCCACTCCCAGGAGGACGGGATGTTCAAGTCCGACCACAACGTCATGGGCGACGACGTCACGCTCGGCGTCGGCGCCCTTGTCCACTACGGCGTGACCATAGAAGACGGTGCCGTCGTCGCCGCCGACTCCTTCGTGATGAAGGGGACGACCCTCTCCCGGGGATCCGTGTGGGGTGGCAACCCGGCCGACGAGGCCCGTGCCGCCGCCACGTCCCCCGTCGCCTTGGAAAGGACCGTATCAGGGGTGGGATCCAAGTACGCCTGAAATCTGCCACGCTCGATGGTGGGGAATGCATGGTTCTAGATTCGGGGGTCTGAGGGGTCTGAGAGGTCTGAGGAGGATCGGTACGGGTTTTCACGATTATGGGTTGTTCGTGAATTCGCGAAGGGTCCGACGCCAGTGCCCAGGCCACGCACGCCGATCGAACGCGTGAGAACGAGAAGGCCGAATGTAGCAGGCCGGTGCGGCCAGGCAGCAGGGATTCTGGTCGAAGCTGCTGTTACGCCGGGTCAGGGGCGCCGCCAGTGGCTCGCCGTCCGATGCTTGTTTTGTCGAGATGGCCGTAGATCGTGGAGCGCGGGACCTGAAACAGATCGGCGATGCGCTGGACGGTGTGGTTCCCTGCGTCGTAGAGCTGTTGGGCATGGCGGGCCCGGGCGAGGGTGAGTTTCGGGCGTCGTCCTCCGGTTCGTCCCCGGGCGCGGGCGGCCGCAAGTCCATCGCGGGTGTTGGCGATGATTAGTTCGCGTTGAAATTCGGATCCCACACCACGTTCCCGGAGGTCTGCGTCGAGAGTGACGAGGTGCAGTACCGACCGGCCGAGCCTGTCGAGGCGGGTGTTGACGAGCTGGTCGCCGTCCCGGTTGGCGGAGGCGAGGGCCTTGTCGGCCCGGCGATGCTTTGGTTGATGTGTTCCCAGCCCAAGGGTGAGAGGTTGTGGGTCACAACGGTAAATGGCGTGTTTTCACGGTGCTTAATGGCCGATCAGCAGGGCCTGCCGCGCGGTGTCGACAATCTCGGGCGTGACCCGGTGAGGCCGTTGACCGTTTGCACGCGGTCGATCTGGGTCAGTAACCGGTCCACGAGACGGAAGTTGCCACCGATGATCCTGACGATGGTCGCGATGGCTGTCGCATGGTCCACGCCGTCATCCAATGCCTCGCGTTCCGGGTCGAAGCGCCTGGTCAGGACGGCGGTGAGTTCCTCGGGGGTGAGCTGGCGGTATTCGTGGGCGAAGCCGATGCGGCTGTAGAGCTGCGGGTAGCGGGCCAGGCGTTTCTCGATCCTGGCATCCCGATGAGGATGACGCCCATGTCGTGCCGGTCGAAAAAGTCGCGAACCTGTTCAAGGCCCACGGTCTTCAGGCGGTCGGCCTCGTCGATGATGAGCAGTTCGGTGCGCCCGCTGGAGCGTGACACGCGTGCACGTGGGTCCACGACTCCGTGTTCGGCGTAGTCGAGGGCGTAGGAAATCTGTTGGCAGGCGCGCGGCAGCCCGCGGTCGATTTCCCTGACGGTCGCCGAGACGGTGGGGGTGAAGAATGCGGTGCGGGCCTCGATCACGCGTTCGGGTACGGGGCCGAGGTCCTCGGGGAAATGGGATTGCCATTGTTCCCAGTCGTCGGAGCCGGCGTAGTGCCGGGCAGAGAGCGTTTTGCCGACACCGGGCGGTCCCCAGCAGAGGCCGATGTAGCGGTGGGTGCGGACGGCGTCCGCGAACTCGGTGAATCGGCGGTGCTCGCGCGTGGTTTGGAAGGGCGGCCGCTTGGGTGGCGGTGGCGCACCGCTATTGACCTCGCCGAACTCGCCGGGGATGCACGGCTGGCCGCCCCTGCCAAGGGACCCAAGCAAAGGTCCATCTGGCACTGTCCGCCATGGACCAGCCGGCACCAAGGCCAACGACCTGTGTGCGGAGCTCGGCATCTCCCGGCAAACCCTCCAGCGACATCTCTCTCCTCGGGACGAGCTGCGACCGGACGGGAAGAACCTCCTTGACGGGAAGTCGTTGTTCCTCGCGATCGGCGGGCAAGTCCACCCCTGTTATCATCGAGGTGCAACTTGGGCCCCGAGAATCGCCGGTCTTCTTACGGGCATAGAGAAGGCCTGTGCAGAATGGCACTGAAATCTACCGCGATACGCGGCTCAAGCTCCGCCAAGGGACGGCGGCCGGTACTCAAGGTTGCCGGGTTCCGTGTCCTGCGCTGATGTTGCGTTCGATCCGCCGGTCGGGGACCAGCCAGAGGATTGCACCGGCGACGAAGAACGCGACGCCGATGTAGGCCCAGGTCTTGTTCTGCTCGCCTCCCAGAAGTGCACTGCCTACACCGGCCAGATAGAGCAGCATGGAGATCTTGCCCTTGCGGTCCTTGCCGACTGCTTGCTTGAGCGACGAGTCGTGGCCTTGGTCGCGAATGATCGTGGCCTGCACGATGATGTATGCGATCGCCGCGGCTAGCAGGTTCACGCCGTAGACGACGACCGGGATCCGCGCGAGCTCGTTCTCGTCCATCCAGGCGGTCGTGAACGGTAGGAGGGAAAGCCAGAACAGCAGGGCAGGTTGGCCCAGAGCACGCCGCCGTTGACGTGCTCGACGGCCTGGAACATGTGGTGGTGGTTGTTCCAGTAGATGCCGATATAGACGAAGCTCAGCAGGTAGGTCAGCAGGCCGGAGCCGAGTCGGACGAGTGCTCGAGGTCGGTCCCTCGGGGACGTGCAGCTCGAGCACCATGATCGTGATGATGATGGCCAGGACGCCGTCGCTGAACGCTTCCAAGCGGCTGGTAGGCATGCGTGCTCCCTTTCCGTCCCGTATTGCTTGTTTTGATTGGTGGTGCTGCACACGTTACTTCCGTGCCGGTTGGTGTATAGCATGATTGCACTTGCACCGAACTTCAACGGACGGGCTGCGCCTGGACACTGGAGGAACGCTAAGGAGCACCCGATGGAAAAGAAGACCCAACCGGAACCCGTCCGCGACCAGAAGCAGGATCGCCTGCTGACACCGCAGAACTGCGTGCTGGCGCTGATCGACTTCCAGCCCGAGCAATACGGGACGGTCACCTCCACGACCAGGGAGCGCATCGACCTCAACGTGGGCGCCCTCTGCCGGATCGCGATGAAATACGACATCCCGGTGGTCCTCTCAACCGTCGGCGTGGACCTTGGGGTCAACCAGGGCACGGCCCAGGAGATCAGGGATCAGCTGCCCGGCGTCCAGGAAATCGACCGCACCGGCGTGAACGCCTGGGAGGATGCCGACTTCAGGTCGGCAATCGAAACGACCGGACGACGCAAGGTGGTCATCGCGGGGCTGTGGACCGAGGTCTGCCTGGCATTCCCCACACTGGACATGCTGGCTGAGGGATACGAGGTGTTTCCGTCGCCGATGCCGTCGGCGGAATCTCCCAGACATCCCACGACCGTGCCTTCGACCGGATGATCGCAGCCGGCGCCCAGCCGGTGACGGCGATTTCCTTCGGCGGGGAGATCATGCGCAACTGGGCGCGCGGTGACTCCGATAACCTGCGGGAAGTCATGAACTGGTATTTTCCGCGCAAACACGAACTCGACCAAGCGGGCAAGTGATATCCCGCTGCCGGCAGTGACCTCCACTGTTGCCACTACCCCCACTCCCGGGATGCCGGTAGTGGTGGCGTCTTAGCCGTCATGGCATGAACGCCAACAATGGCACATACGACAACCTGGCGGGAAGTTGCATGGGTCCGCTTGGAAGCGAGCGTTGTCGCGTCTCAACCTGGCCGTCGATTTCTCGATGAATCAGTCAGCAGACAGATTTCGATGTCGGATCTCAGCCAACTCGACGGCTTGATTGCTGGCCAAGCGGAGCGCCAGATGCCGACGAAGAGCCGGTTTCCCCCTTCACTACAACCGCGGATCCAACGGCTCGGACTCCAAAGCCAGCACGCCGAACACCATCTGGTGCACCTTCCACAGCGGCGCTCCCGAAGCCGTCAGCCGCAGGGCCTGAAGCCCCAGGATGTACTCGTGCAGGGCACGGTTGCGCTTCCTGTCCGTGGCCCGCTGGCGCAGCCGTTCGAGGTTCGTTGGCTCCAGGTAGTCCGGCCCATAGATCAACCGCAGGTATTCCCTGCCGCGCACCTTGATGCCCGGCTGCACCCAGCCACGCTTGGCCCTGGTGAGGTTCTCCCACGGCTTGACCACCATGCCCTCGGACCCGGCAGCCGTCAGCTCCTCCCACCAACGCACCGCCGCTTCCACGTCGGCTTCCCGGTCAAGGTCCACGCGCAGGTGCCGGGTGTTGGCGAACAACTCCGGCCCCGCCGCGACGAGCCTGTCGCTGATCCCCAAGTGCCACCCGTGGTCCCTGGTTTCAAAGCTCTGCCCCTCGGCGGCGAGCACCTGGAAGGCGGCAAAGCGCAGGTCATCGGGCGAGCCCACATAACGCCGGTAGGATTCCCGGAACGCCTTCGCATTGGACTGGCGGGTCCGCGTTCGCGAGAGCAACTCCTGGACATCGATGCCGTTGCCCGCCGCCCGTTCGAGCACCGCGACGGCGGCATCCGTCGCGGCAATGGCCGAAGCGGCCACCGAGGCATAGGTGTCCTTGATCAGCGGTTCGGCCTTCAGCGACCACGGCATCAACTCGCCATCGAGCATCAACCAGTCGCTGCCCAACTCGTCCCACAGCCCGGCACGATCCACGGCCTCGTGGGCCTGCTTCAGCACCAGTCGCTCCTGCTCGGTCTCCAGGAACTGGCGCCCGGTGCGGGTGTGCAACGCACCCAGCCAGCCCTCGGGCGCATCGAAGCGAGCCGGATCGCGGGAGAGCAACATGACGGCACGCGAACCCATGTGCTTCTCCTCGCAGATCAGCTGCGTGACCCCCTGGCGCCGGAAGTACTCGAATGCCTCCCGCGGGTGTTCCAGGTAGCCGGGCTGCGACGAGGATTCGGCCGGGGACATGGTTGGCGGCAGGTAGCGCAGCCACCGCGGGTCGATGGCAAACCGGCTCATGGTTTCCAGCGCACCCGCGGCCTGGTCCTCGTTGATCTTCACGGTTCCCAGACCCTCGGCCTTCAGGAACTGCACCCCGGAGACATCCTCCATGGACAGCACGCCGGGCTCGCGTTCCGGGCCGTGCGGGGATTCCAGCGGCCGTCCCGGTTCGCAGTACTGCGCCAACGCCTGGACCTGGATGACCTCGCGTTCGGGATAGCGCATGGCACTGAGCGCTCCCCCGAACACGCAGCCGGTATCAAGGCAGGCGGTGTTGTTGATCCACGCCACCTCGGTGACCGGCGTGTGCCCGTAGAGCACCGCCGCATCCCCGCGGTACTCGTTGGCCCACGGGTAGCGCACCGGCATGCCGTACTCGTCGACCTCGCCGGTCACCTGCCCGTAGAGGGCAAAGGCCCGCACCCGTCCGGAGGCACGGCCATGGTATTTCTCGATCAACCCGGCATGGGCGATCACCAGCTTGCCCTCATCCAGGACCAGGTGGGAAACCAGCGAGTCGCAGAAATCCGCGACCTTGCGGCCAAAGCCTTCTTCCTGGCCGGCGAGCTGTTCCATCGTCTGGTCCAGCCCGTGGGCCAGCGTGACCTTGCGCCCGCGCAGCGCACGCACCAGCTTGTCCTCGTGGTTGCCCGGCACGGCCAGGGCATGCCCGTTGCCGACCATTCCCATGGCCAGGCGCAGCACACCGGCCGAGTCGGGTCCGCGGTCGATCAGGTCGCCCACGAAAATGACCCGTCGGCCCTCGGGATGTACGGCGTCCACGGCGCGGCCGGAATCGTCGCGCACCACCGCATAGCCCAGGGACTCGAGCAGCAACAGCAACTCGTCCAGGCAGCCGTGGACATCCCCGATGACGTCGAACGGCCCGTGCTCGTCGCGGAAGTCGTTGAGCAGCTTGTGGCGGTGGATCACCGCGTTCTCGATCTCATCCTGGGTGGAAAGCACGTGCACCCGGGCAAAGCCCTCCCTGCGCATGGAGCGCAGCGACTTCTTCAGCTGCCGGTGCTGGCGGTCGATCACGGCCGGCGCAACCGCTCCCGCGCCACGCACCGCGTTGCGTTCCAGGCAAACCTTCACCGGCAGATCCAGGACGATGGCCGAAACCAGCGAGTCCTGTGCCCTGGCCACCTCCACCAGTTTCTCCCGGGCGGATTGCTGGACGTTCGTGGCATCAACCACGGTGAGCAGGCCCGCCTCAAGGCGCTTGGCGGCAACGAAGTTCAACGCCTCGAAGGCCGCCGGGGTCACCGACTGGTCGCTCGGGTCGTTGCCGACCAGCCCGCGGAACGTGTCGCTGGAAAGCACCTCGTAGTCCCCGAAGTGCTTCGCCGCGAAGCTTGACTTGCCCGACCCGGAGACGCCGACCAGCAGCACCAGTCCGGCCTCGGGAATCCTGATTTCGCTCATGCTCCAGCCTTTCGGAAGATTGCCATCTGGGTGGCCGGGCCGGCGCTCGGTGATTCGTCGCCCACCGGGCGGTACTCGACGTCGTAGCCATGGCGCTCGGCGACCGCATCCGCCCAGCCGGCGAACTCGGCCCGCGTCCATTCGAAGCGGTGGTCCTCATGCCGCATGGTTCCCGCGGCCAGCGATGGGTACAGCCGGTTGAACTCGGAGTTCGGGGTCGTCACGATCACGCTGCGCGGTGCGGCCCCGGCAAAGATGGAGTCTTCCAGCGCCGGCAGCCTGCTGGGCTCGATGTGTTCGATGACCTCCATCAGCACCACCGCGTCGAAGCCCGCGATCCGCTCGTCGCGGTACACCGCCGAGCTGTGCAGCAGCTTGATCCGGTCCTTGTCCGCATCGGCGAGCTCGTCCAGGTTCAGCATGCGGGCGGCCTGTTCCAGCGAGCGGGCCGACACATCGGTGCCGAGGATCCTGGTGAAGAAGCTGTCCTTCTGCAGCCGGCGCAGCAGGGCGCCGGGTCCCGAACCCACATCGACGACACGGTGCGCGCCGCAATCCTTGAGCGCGGCAATGACCGCCTCCGCGCGTTGCACCCGCAGCGGTGGCGCCGTACTCCCCCGGGCCTGGACAGGCTCAGCGGGTTCCACCGTGGGTTCCGGCGCTGCCGCGGCGATCCTGGCGTCGGCGGATTCCACCAGGTCCTTCTGGTGTGCGAGGTACCGGTGGGAAATCAGGGCGCGCTCGGGGTGCCCGGGCAGCCAGCCCTCGCCCTGGCGCACCAGCTTCTCGGCCTCGTCGTCGTTGACCCAATAGTGCTTGCTGTCATCGAGCACCGGCAGCAGGACATAGAGCTGGCGCAGGGCCAGGTTCAAGGGCACCGTGCCGGTGAGCACCAGGCTGCTGTAGCGGGAGTCCTCCCACAACGGATAGGCCTCATCCAGTGCGATGGGCGGCTGCTCGATTGTCCATCCCAACGGGGCGAACAGCCGCCGGACCAGGTCGTGGCCGTCGCTGCCGCGGGTGGAAATCACCGGCACCTCAAGGCGCAGCGGCAGCGGGGTTCCGACCAGTTCCGGGTGGGCTTCGCTGGTTTCGGTCATGGCGCTGCGCAGCACCTTGCCCAGGGCCACGGCCAGCAGGCTGGACGCCGTGAACGGCCGGTCATTGATGTAGTAGTCGAGTACCCCGTTGTCGCCGCGGAAACGCTTGTTGCGGACCAGGCCAATGGCGTCCACCTCCAGCAGCAGGGCCGCGGTGGTGCGCTCCGGCGAGTACTCCGGATAGAACACATGGGCGTTGCCGACCGAAAGCTCGAAGGTTTGCAGTCGCCCGGGATGCTTGCGCAGGAGGTGGGAGAGCGCCGTGGCATCGAGTTGGGAGCCGGTCTCCGGCTCGAGGGTGATGGTGATCAGCAACTGCGTCTCCTTCCACGGCCTGCGAAAGCGGCCATCTTACTAGGCCATTTGGACAAACCCTACTCTAGAGATGCGCGCTACTACGTGAGATGAATCGATTTGCCGCCGCAAGGTTCAAGTTCCATTACTTGCTTTGATCAGACCGCGCCGAGCGACTTCTTTTTCGATTGCACACCGGGCAGAGTCTGAGCGAAAATCTCGTCGAACAGGACACGTTGAAACGTTTGCCTGCAACGTTGCACATTCCGTCTGGGCTTATAGGCTTAGGGATATCCGCCTTTCGGCTGGCTCGAGATGGGAATGAAGTGGCCACGTTTCTTGAACTTCACCACGCTGATGCACCGTTGGTGCTGCCCAACGCGTGGGATGTCGGTTCGGCCCTGGCATTTGCGGCGGCCGGATTCCCTGCCATCGGCACCACCAGCTTTGGCATAGCTGCCAGCGCCGGCCTGCCTGACGGTGACAGATCCAGCAAGGCGGCAACCACCGCCCTCGTGGCGCAGCTGGGCCGCTTGCCTGTCCACATTACGGCGGACATCGAGGACGGCTACTCGGACGACCCGGCGGAGGTTGCTGAATTTGTGGCCGAATTGGCAGCCCTCGGCGTGGCCGGAGTCAACATCGAGGACAGCAGGTCCGGGCATCTGGTGGATCCAGCAGCCGTTGCTTCCAAGATCGCCGCGGTCAAACTGCGGACCCCGGGCGTGTTCGTCAATGCCCGGGTGGACAATTTTTGGTTTGCCGAACAGCCCACGGTGGACGCCGTCCTGCGTCGCGCCCACCTTACGCCGATGCCGGGGCCGACGGGATCTTTGTTCCCGGGGTTACGTCCGAGGAGGACATCCGGGGCATCACCGCCGGGATCGGGCTGCCGGTCAATATGTTGGCTCATCCTTCATTGACCGTTGCCGAGCTGGGGAAGCTGGGGGTCCGGCGTGTGAGCTCCGGTTCCCTGCCGTACCGTGCGTCGGTGGACGCGGCCGTAGACATTGCAAACAACCTACGGGACGGCAAACCGGATCCTTCCCGCGACGCCTTACTGGGAGATGCAAGCTCGACTCGTGGCGTTCCACCAAGGCCCGGGCAACGTGCCTGACAAGTACCGCTACGCGAAGTGCAACGCAGCCAATGCCACGTTCGAGGTGAGATCCGGCAGAGGTGGAAGATGCGAATGCGTGAAATTAAGAGGACAAGGCAAGATCATGGGCGACTTCGAGCACTCCTAGGCCGTCGCAAGGAGCAGACCAGCAGCCTCGGATTCGATTGCCGCCTCCGCCTGCGATTCTGCTGTACTTAGTTTTGAGTCACGTCCAAGGAAAATTCGATAAAGCCGGAGTCCTCCACGGAGACGAACCCAAGGTTCGGCGCCTCTACACCAAATTCGGCCCAAGTCACGGGAATCTGGCCAACCAGCTGCGCCGCACCATCGCTGAACGCGCTCTGCACATCGGCGGTAATGGACCTAGTCTGGCCATTGATGGTCAGGTCTCCGGTGATCGAAAAGGTCTGGGTGGTGCCGTCGGCTGCCCCGATCAGCTCCACCGGATCGGTCAGCGTGAAGGTCGCTTCGGGGTGCTGCGAGGTATCAATCGCCGAGGTGCGGAAGTAGGAATCGCGTCTATCCGAGTCCGTGGCGATGGTGTCCACCTTCAATGTCCAGCTTGGCGGCCGTGAGCGTATTGTCCTTGACGGTCAACGATCCGCTGACGTCCTCGGTGCGACCCGTCACTGTCACGTCGGAACCATTGAGGACCTCATCAAGGCGGTAGCCGGCGTAGGAGCCAGTGCCAATGGTCCAGGTTCCTGCGAAGTCCGCCGGAGTTGACGCCGAACCGTGGATCCCGCATCGCTCGACGCGCCGCTGTCGGCGTAGCGGTAAGTTTCGGCACATCTTCGGCCTGAGCGGAGACGGTATCCGCATAGATGCGGCTGCCGATGAATACGCCGGCGATGATCAAGGCGACCACCATGGGGATGATCCAGATCAGGCGCTTCTTCTTGCGGCGGGCGGGTGCTGGCTGGTCCGTCATGCAGTCTCCTGATTGCTTGCGCCGTCTTCCGACGGCCCTTTACTTGACCATTGGAGTATTTCATCTCCCCGTTGCCAAGTCGCGATTTTGGCCACTTCCGGAGATCTGGCCGGTACTGCACAGGCTCTATACAGGGAAGCTCAACGAGCCACGGTCCTCCCAGAGTGACACGTCATAGAATATGGCAAGCTAGTTCAGTGAGCACTAAAACTTGGAGAACCTCGGTGAGATCGCGATAAGGAGGAATCTAGTGTGCCAAGAACGCAGCTACTCACCCAGCGGCTCTATCGACGGAACTTGCAACATCCACGAGAGACGACAAAAAAATTCCCCGGTTCCCATCAATGGGAACCGGGGAATCTCAATCAAACCTTGTGCTAAAGACTAGCGACGCAGGCCGAGGCGCTCGATCAGTGCACGGTAGCGTGCAATGTCGGTGCCCTTGAGGTACGCAAGCATACGGCGACGACGACCAACCAGGGCCATCAGGCCGCGGCGGGTGTGGTGATCGTGCTTGTGCATCTTCAGGTGCTCGGTCAGGTCGGAAATACGACGTGACATAACAGCAACCTGGACCTCCGGTGAACCGGTGTCGCCTTCGCTGGTGGCGTAGGCCTTCATGATTTCCTGCTTGATAGCGGCGTCTAATGCCACAATAACTCCTAGAGTTGTACCGCGTTTCAAAAAACACCGTTTCCGGCAGGTCCCTCGCAACCGCGGACTGCAGCGGGCACCGTAGATCATTCTAGCAAAGACCGCGCGCAGTGTGGCACCGCAGGAGATCAACGGCACAACGGAATTTTCCTTGGCCGCGCCTCAGCGCAGGCGGGCCCGCCAGGCATGCGTCAGGTACGGCACCGTGATCGGCGTGCCTTCCTCGTGGCCCAGGTGGTCATAGAGGTACCAGGACAGGTTCGATTCGACCCGCGCCCGGGTGGCAGCACTTGCGCGCAGGTAGTAACTGCGGGACTTGGCCAGCTCGATGATCTGCTCGCCCGTCAGTTCCTGGTTCCAGGTCCACTGCCCCGGTTCGGGGGCGAAGAACTCCTGGCCAAGCGGCGGCTGGAAGTCTGGCCTGTGCACGTCGCCCGCATGCATGATGCGTGCCAGACGGTGGACCCAGGACACCGAGACATCCAGCTGGTTCCAGACCAGCGACAACAGCCCGCCGCTGCGCAGGATCCGTGCGGCCTCGCTGCTTGCCTGCTTCGGGTCGACCCAGTGCCAGGCCTGGGCGTAGGTGATGACGTCCGCGCTGTCGGCCTCCAGCCCGGTGTGTTCGCCCGTGCCCTCGGCCGCAATGACCTCCGGAAGCCGGGTGCGCAGCACGGTCGAGCATGTCGGTGGAGGGTTCGACGGCGCGCACGCGCAGGCCGCGGCCCAGCAGCATGGCGGTGAAGATGCCGGTGCCGGCACCGACGTCCACGGCGTCGCGGGCGCGCGGCGGCACCATGAAGTCAAGTGGCGGCCGGGTAGGAGGGGCGCACCGCGTCGTAGTGCTTTCCGCCGGCGCGGAATGCGGTTGCCAGTTCGTTGCGCCGAGCCGCGCTCATCGTGAAGGCCCGTGCGGGAAGCGACGGGATGGGGCGCGGGGTCTCGGTGGGGTGCGGTTTGAAAATCTCAGGCATGAATCAGGACCGTACGGGTGCGCTGGACATCCTCACGCATCTGTTCGATCAGTGCTTCAATCCCGCGGTAGGCAACCATGGGACGCAGGTGTTCAACGAATTCAACGACGACCTGCTGGCCGTACAGGTCAAAGTCCTCCACGCCCTCTTCGGGGCGGTCGATCACGTGCGCCTCCACCTGGCGGCTCACGCCCTCGAAGGTCGGGTTGGAGCCGACGGAGATGGCGGCGGGCCAGCGGACCTGCGCCTCGTCGACAAGCCATCCGGCGTACACGCCGTCGGCGGGAATGATTCCGGTGGCTGCGGAGTCCAGGTTTGCGGTGGGGAATCCCAGGTCGCGGCCGCGGGCGGCGCCGTGCACCACCTCGCCGCGCATGCGGTGCGGGCGTCCCAGGATCTGGGCGGCGACGGCAACCTCGCCGCGGTTCAGTGCCTCGCGCACCCAGGTCGACGACCAGCGGCGGTGTTCGCCGATGTCGTCGATGCCGATGACCTCAAAGCCGTACTGCTCGCCGAGCTCGCACATCTTGGCGAAGTCGCCCCCGTTGTCGCGGCCGAAGCGCACATCGTGGCCGACGACCACCGTGCAGGCACCCAGCGCGCCGACAATCACCTTGGCAACGAATTCCTCGGCCGTGGCCTGCGCGAATTCGAGGGTGTAGCGGATCATCAGCAGGCCGTCGAGGCCCTCGTCGGCGAGGGTCTCGATGCGGTCGGCGATGCCCATGATCAGTTCGGGCGCCTCGTCCGGGCGGTGCACCTGTGCCGGGTGCGGGTCAAAGCTGATGGCCATGGCCTTGGCATTGCGCTTGCGGGCCTCGGCGACCACTGCCGCAAGCACCTCGCGGTGTCCGCGGTGCACGCCGTCGAAGTTGCCGATTGTCACTACCGACGGGCCGATGCCGGGTGGTACGGCTTCAAGGCCTTTCCAATAGTGCACGCTCGCTCCTCCGTTGGGATGTTTGGCCGTAGGTTTCACGGCCCTATCCATTATGGACGACGATTGCCCGAACTGCCGATTCTTGCCCCACGGGGGTCAAAAACCGATCGTTGAACCCTAGGATGAAAACGAATCACGAGATTCACCGATCCCAAGGAGCTGAAATGGTTAACCTCAACGACCTGCTGGAACTCTTGCCGATGGATCAGATCGCCGGAAAGCTCGGCGTCGATACCGACACCGCCCGCGCCACCGTCGCCACCGCTCTGCCCTCGCTGGTGGCCGGCATGCAGAACAATGCGGCTTCGCCGGAGGGCGCCGAAGCCCTGCAGTCCGCCATTGCCCAGCACGACGCCTCGCTGGTCGAGGGCGGCGTCGACCTCGAGGCGGTGGACACCGACGATGGCCAGAAGATCGTGGACCACGTGCTCGGGGACAACCAGGCGGTCCTTGCCGCCCAGCTCAACGGCGCCACCCCGGAAGGATTCGATCTCGGCGGCCTGGTGCAGAAGGCGCTGCCGATGCTCGCCCCGGTGGTCATGAGCTTCCTGGCGAAGAACGCTTCCTCGTCCGGCAACGGCGGCGGATTCGACATCGGCGGCTTGCTCGGCGGGCTGTTGGGCGGCGGACCAGCAGCAGGCACAGGGCGGCGGCGGGCTCGACATCGGCGGCATGCTCGGCGGCCTCTTCGGCGGCGGGCCAGCAGCAGGGCCAACAGGGCGGCGGACCCGACATCGGCGGCATGCTCGGCGGGCTCTTCGGCGGCGGCGACCAGCAGCAGGGCCAGCAGGGCGGCGGGCTGGACCTTGGCGGCATCCTCGGCGGGCTCTTCGGCAAGAAGTAGCCCCGTCCGAGACCCATACCGGGCCGTAATGTGACCAAAAAACAGGGCCGCGCTCCTGCCGATCTTCATCGGCAGGAGCGCGGCCCTGTTTGCGTCATTCGGATCCCGGCACCCTTGGTGGCCGGTGATCCCTGTTGCCGTTAGTGTCCGGCGGCCGTGGCTGCCGGGCGGTGCTTGCGCAGCCACCACAGGCCGATCAGCGGCAGCGCCAGCGGAACGTAGCCGTAGCCCGATCCGAAGTGCGACCAGACCGCCGGGTGGGCAAAGAGCGCCGGCAGCACGTAGCTGAGCGTGCCGACAACCAGCACGCCAACCAGCTCGAAGATCACCGCGTACCAGGACAGCCGCCAGCTGCCCGGGCGCTTGGACGCCAGCGCAAGCGTGGCGACGATGTAGACCATTCCGGCGAGCAGGCTCAGCAGGTAGGCCAGCGGCGCTCCCCCGAAGTCCATCATGATCTGGTAGACGGCACGCACCGTGGCCGAGAGCGCCAGCACGCCGTAGACGGCGATGATGATGCGTCCCAGCCCGGAGCTGCGGCCGCCGTTGGACCTCTTGGGCTTTGACGCCGTGCCGCGGGATTGCGCGGCATCGACGATGCGCGAACGCTTGGTGCCTGATCGGCCTGTTTCACTCATGCTGCTATTGCCCCGTCCCAAATCTGTTCCATCCTGAAGAGCATCACAAAGACGATGACGCCCGATACCGCCAGCACCGTGTTCGACCAACGGGACTTGTCGGTGACCGCCCAAATGAAGGCCAGCACCGGGATCAGCAGGGCGGTCAGCAGGTAACCCCAGAACTCCCAGGGCTCCCCCGCGATCGGCTGGCCGCCGGCCTGCCTGATGGCCGCCGAGATGCCGTAGACCACCAGGAAGACCTCCAGCAGCGCCACGGAGACCAGCGCAAAGTCATCCGGGTAGTCACGGATGATCGTGGCGACAACGCCCAGTATCAACGCCACGGCGCACAATATCGCGCCGGCGATGAAGAAACCGTCAACTATCACGGCAAAAACCTACCCCTTAGAAGGAAAGCGAAATCAAGGTCGAACCTGCACCGCGCGCCATGCGGCACGCAAGGTGAAGGCTTAGGAAGCCGTGGCGAAGACCAGTTCCGGCTTGGCTTCCTTGCCCTTGTTTTTCAGCAGCGCAACCAACGTCCCGTCGGGGGCGAACGCCGCGGTCACCTCGTCGGTTTCGTTGCTGCTGATGCGGCGCCCGTAGGACAGCTCGGCGCGTTCGTGCTCGGTCAGGTCGCGGCGCGTGAACAACGCATCGGCGGCGTCCTCCAGCGGCAGGTACTCGAAGTTCTCGGCCAGCTGCTCCAGCGTGCGGGCACGGCCCAGCGTGTACGGGCCGACCTCGGTGCGGCGCAGCGCGGTCAGGTGGCCGCCCACGGCCAGGTCCTCGCCCAGGTCGCGGGCCAGCGCACGGATGTAGGTTCCCGAGGAGCATTCGACGGTCACGTCGATGTCCAGGACCTTGCCCGCGCGTTCGCGGCGGATGTCGTGGATCTCGAAGCGGTGGATGGTCACCGGACGTGCGGCAAGCTTCACGTCCTCGCCGGCGCGCACGCGGGCGTAGGCGCGTTCGCCGTTGACCTTGATGGCGCTGACGGAGGAAGGGACCTGCTCGATCGGACCGCGTGAGCTTGGCAACGGCCGCGTGGATCTGTTCCTCGGTGAGCGCCGCGGCGATGCGGCTCTGCACGATCTCGCCCTCGGCGTCGTCGGTGATCGTCGATTCACCCAGGCGGATGGTGGCGGTGTAGGTCTTGTTCGCGCCCACGATGTAGGTCAGCAGGCGGGTGGCCTTGTTGATGCCCAGCACCAGCACGCCGGTGGCCATCGGGTCCAAGGTACCGGCGTGGCCGACCTTGCGGGTTCCGGCCAGGCGGCGGGTGCGGCCAACCACGTCATGGCTCGTCCAACCCTGCGGTTTGTCGATGATGACCAGGCCTGAGCCGATGGGTTCCGTGGGGTTCTGCGGGGCTGTTTTCACGCCCTCAAGTATAGGCAGGTTCGCCGCTTCTTTTCGCCCACCGTCCGGTGGGCGGGCTCCCCCGGGGCGGCGCCGGGCGGGGAACGGGGAAAACGTGTGCTTCGCGTCGCCTCGCCGTTCGGTGACGCTAGGCGCTTCCGGGCATCATCCGTGGTCGCCAAGCCCGCACCAGGCGCACTCTTTCCGGTCCCCGGGCGGCAGGCGGGGAGATTGCGACCCGCCGCGTCCGGGAACCGGCGAGTGCGGGTTTCGTGTCGAATGCCTCATCCCGCATGCCGGTTGCGGGCCGTCGCCGGAGACGCCGCGGTGCTTCCGTGGTTCCGGGCGACCCTCAAGACCCCCGGGACCACGGAAAACGGAGGCGAGACCACCTGCCGATGCCGGACGTTGCCCTTTATCACGTGCTTCCCGTCGAATCATCGCCTAGTCGAAAATTTTGCTGATGCGTTTCCTGAACGCTTCGTCCCAAATGGAACCATGGTTTCGGGGCGGCCAACCCACGTACCCGTGGAGAACTGGTGGACAATGCCATTGACTCCCTCCGAAAGTGGCAATAATCTTCAGAATATCTGGCCATGTCCGGATCGGCCTTCGCGGTTCAGCACCGTTGCGAGGCCGGTCCTCACGCCGTTCAAACGGTATCCACCCGCACTCGTCACAGGCACCAATACACTTCAAGGATCCACCACCGGCTGCACTGGTCATCGACCGGTGCAGCGCATATGCAGGGTGATTTTGCGAGTCCTCGCAAACATCGATGCATCGCAAGGTCTGGGTTCAAGATTTTTCGGGGGAGGTTTCATCATGCAGTTTCGTTCGATCTCTGCGCCCGGCGCGGCATCGGCCCGCCCGGCTACTCCCCCGTTGCCACATGCCGGTGACACACGGCAGGGCTCCGACCGCTGTCCGGCCACAGCGCCCGCCGAGTTCGGCCTCAACGGCCGTTTGCCGGCACCAAGTCAATTCCTCGCTTCCGGACGGGCCGCAATCGCCCGCAGCCGGCAACAGGTTCCCCCTCCGATCCGCACCCTCGCCGAACGCGGTCGCTGCACGGCGATGCGCGTTCAGTTTGGGGGGCGAGGGTTCGGATAGGTCCGGGGATCTGCGCGACGTAGTTCGCGCATGTGGCGCTTCGGTTTGACCGGGCACGCAAAAGAGGCCTGCAACGGGCCGGCCATCCAATGGATGGGCGGCCCGGAGCAGGCCTCTTCATGTGCGTTCGGCACGGCTTCCCTTGCGGGGCAGCCGGCTTCACGAAGAAGGAATCAGCGCTTAGGCTTCTTCGTCTTCTTCTTCGTCACGCTTGTACGGGTCGGCTTCGCCGGCGTGGGTCTTGCCTTCGGCCAGGGCTGCAACTTCTGCATCCTTGGCCTTGGCGACGCGCAGCAACGCTTCGAGGTTCGAGGCGTTGACCGGGATTTCGTCGGCGACGAATTCCAGGGTCGGGGTCAGGCGAACGGTAACGTTCTTGCCGACCTCCTTGCGCAGGACGCCCTTGGACTTCGCCAGGGCGGCTGCTGCATCGGCCTTGGCTTCATCGTCGCCAAAGACCGTGTAGTAGATGGTGGCGTGTTGCAGGTCGTTGGTCACCCGTGCATCGGTGACCGTGATGGCCTCCACGCGGGGATCCTTCACTGCCTTGCCCAGGGCCTGGGCGACAACCACCTTGATGCGTTGGGCCAGTTTTGCGGCACGAGCCGAATCAGCCATGGTCGCTCCTTCTTTTCAAGACTATGGAAGTGCTGGTCAATGCGCTTCGACGGCTGGGCGGCCGCAACCAGTTCGGTTACGGCCGCCCAGCGTCGATCAAACGCGTTTGGTCAAGACTAAGCGCGCGGCTTTTCGCGCATCTCGTAGGTCTCGATCGTGTCGCCGTCCTTGACGTCGTTGAACGAGCCCAGGCCGATACCACATTCGAAGCCCTCGCGGACCTCGGTGGCGTCGTCCTTGAATCGCTTGAGCGAATCCACGTGAGGCCTTCGCCGATGATCTTGCCATCGCGCAGGACGCGTGCCTTGGAGTTTCGGCGGATGGTGCCCGAGCGGACGATCGAGCCGGCGATGTTGCCGAACTTCGAGGAACGGAAGACCTCGCGGACCTCCGCGGTGCCCAGCTGGGCCTCTTCGTACTCCGGCTTGAGCATGCCCTTGAGAGCCAGCTCGATGTCGTCGATTGCGCCGTAGATGACCGAGTAGAAGCGCATGTCAACGCCTTCCTTGTCGGCCAGTTCGGCAACGCGCTCGGCAGGCTTGACGTTGAAGCCAATGATGATCGCGTTGTCAACGGTTGCAAGGTTGACGTCGTTCTGGGTGATCGCACCCACGCCGCGGTGGATGACGCGCAGCTGCACGCCTTCTCCCACGTCGATCTTGAGCAGCGAGTCTTCCAGGGCTTCCACGGCACCGGAAACGTCACCCTTGAGGATGAGGTTGAGGGTGTCGATCTTGCCGTCGGCAACAGCCTGGTCGAAGTCTTCCAGGGTGATGCGCTTGCGACGCTTGGCCAGGGCCGCGTTGCGGTCCGCAGCTTCACGCTTCTCGGCGATCTGGCGGGCGGTGCGCTCGTCGTCGGTCACCAGGAAGGTGTCGCCTGCACGCGGCACCGAGGACAGGCCGAGGACCTGGACCGGGCGCGACGGCAGTGCAACGTCGAGGTTCTCGCCGTTCTCGTCGAACATGGCACGCACACGGCCGTGTGCGGTACCGGCAACGATGGTGTCGCCAACGGCCAAGGTACCGGACTGGACCAGCACGGTTGCCACGGCGCCGCGACCCTTGTCGAGGTTCGCTTCGATGGCGATACCGCGGGCGTCCTTGTCCGGGTTGGCACGCATGTCCAACGCGGCGTCGGCCGTCAGCAGCACTGCATCGAGCAGTTCGTCGATACCCATCTTCTGCAGGGCGGAAACGTGGATGAACATGGTGTCGCCACCGTATTCTTCCGGAACCAGGCCGTACTCGGCCAGCTGGCCCTTGACCTTGTCAGGGTTCGCCGATTCCTTGTCAACCTTGTTCACTGCGACGACGATCGGAACGCCGGCCGCCTTGGCGTGGTTCAGGGCTTCAACGGTCTGCGGCATGACGCCGTCGTCCGCTGCAACCACGAGAACCGCGATGTCGGTGACCTTGGCACCACGTGCACGCATGGCGGTGAACGCCTCGTGGCCCGGGGTGTCAATGAAGGTGATCGCGCGATCGATGCCTTCGTGTTCGTGGTGGATCTGGTACGCACCGATGTGCTGGGTGATGCCGCCGGCTTCGCCCTCGATGACGTTGGACTTGCGGATCGCATCCAGCAAGCGGGTCTTACCGTGGTCAACGTGACCCATGATGGTGACAACCGGCGGACGTGCTTCAAGCATGTCGTCGGTCTCGGCTTCGATTTCGGCGTCGAAGTCGATCGAGAACGAGGCGAGCAATTCGCGCTCTTCGTCCTCGGGGGATACGACGGTGACGACGTAGCCGAGCTCGGCACCCAAGACGTCAAAGGTTGCCTCATCCAGGGACTGCGTGGCGGTAGCCATTTCGCCCAAGTGGAAGAGCACGGTAACCAGTGCTGCCGGGTTGGCGTTGATCTTGTCGGCGAAGTCGGTGATCGAGGCGCCACGGCGCAAACGGACCTCGGTGGATCCGTTGCCGCGGGGCACGCTCACGCCGCCCAGCGACGGAGCACTCATCTGCTCGAGTTCCTGGCGCTTCGCACGCTTCGACTTGCGCTGCTTGCCGCGGCCTGCGCCGCCCTTGCCGAAGGCACCCTGGGTTCCACCGCGACCGCGGTTCGGACCGCCGCCGCCCTTGTAACCTCCGCCGCCGCCTGCTGCGCCCGGTGCTCCACCCGGAGCTCCGCCTGGTGCGCCGCCCGGACGGGCTGCGCCGCCACGGCCGCCTGCACCCGGACGTGCGCCGGCCGGAGCCGGACGTTCGGTGCGGTTAGGCATCATGCCGGGAGTAGCGCGTGCGCCTCCCGGGGTACGCGGGCCTGCACCCGGGGCGCCGGCCGGACGTGGTCCACCCGGACCTGCCGGACGGCCTGCACCTGCCGGGACGCGGTCCACCTGCACCCGCACCTGCGGGACGGGGTCCACCTGCACCTGCCGGAGGGCGCGGGCCACCCGGGCGGGGACCGCCCGGACGCGGGCCGCCGGAACCGGCGGGACGCTCGGTGCGCATGCCCTGCTGGGATGCGAACGGGTTGTTGCCCGGACGCGGTCCGCCCGGCTTGGCACCCGGACGTGCACCGGCGGGACGCTCGGTGCGCTCGGTGCGCTCGCCTTCACCGGCAGCGCGCATGCCCTGCTGGGAAGAGAACGGGTTGTTGCCCGGACGAGGACCGCCCGGCTTGGCACCGGCGCGCGGGGCTTCGGTGCGTGCAACTGCCGGCTTCGGCGCTGCCGGAGCGGCAGGGGCCGGAGCAGCGGGAGCTGCAGGTGCGGCAGCGGCCGGAGCCGGTGCTGCCTCTACGGTGCTGCGGGTGCTGCTGGCGCAGCCGGACCCGGCTTGAAGCCGGCAGGCTTCGGGGCGCCGGCGGCGGCAGGGGCTGCCGGTGCTGCGGCTGCTGCTGCAGGGGCCTTGGCGGCCGGTGCTGCATCTGCCTTGGGTGCTGCCGGGGCAGCGTCGGGGAACGCGGCGCGCAACTTGCGCACTACCGGTGCCTCGATGGTTGAGGATGCGGAACGGACGAATTCGCCCATTTCCTGCAGTTTTGCAACTGCATCCTTTGAAGTGATTCCGAGCTCTTTGGCGAGCTCGTGTACGCGGACCTTAGCCACATTTCTCCTGTCTGAAGGCCCGCGCTCACTTTTAGAAAGTCAAAGCACGAACCGTCTTTTGCTGTCTTGCCCAGCATCCGAAGTGGATGCCACAGGCGCTGCGACGCATAACTGATGTAGTCATCGTTAGGCGCTCATCGCTTGGAACTCATCGGGTTTCCATCAGATTTCTGACCCGCTTTCAGGTTGGACGATCGTGAAGGTGTTTTCCCGGGTTTGGGTCCGCACCTTGGCTTCCGGCGCAACCGCCAGCGAGGAAACATCCACCTTGGTCCTGAAGGACCGTGCGAATGCCCCGCGTTTGATAGCGCGTTCGGCACACTCCGGAACCGGGTGCAACCAGGCACCGCGTCCGGAGAGACGCCGGGTGGAATCAAGAACGGGGACGGCATGGCCATCCGCGTCGTTCAAGCACCCAGCGCTGCAACTCTTTTTGGTCCACCACCTTGCGGCATCCGATGCACGTGCGCTGCGGCTGATGCTGCACTGACACGTAAATCTTCTCCCGCAATAGAATTACCACTTGCACAGTGGACCACAGATAAGTCTAGCGCGTTTCCGCATCCCGTGTAGCGTGCTCTGGAACACGTTCACCGCTCGCGGAACCCGCGGCGTCCCCGCCCAACAAAAACCGCCGCCGCCTTGGGTGCGCGGGCCGCGAACGGCCGGCGCCCCAAAGGCAACGACGGAATCTGGAAATGCTATGAAGCGACGGCGTCCGAGACGATGTCGATGCGCCAGCCGGTGAGCTTGGCCGCCAGGCGGGCGTTCTGCCCCTCCTTGCCGATGGCCAGCGAGAGCTGGTAATCGGGCACCACGACGCGGGCCGAACGGGTGGCCGGATCGGTGATGGTCACCGAGACGACCTTCGACGGGGACAGCGCCGAGGCGATGAACTTCGCCGGGTCCTCGTTGAAGTCGACGATGTCGATCTTCTCGTCGTTCAGCTCGGTCATCACGGCGCGCACGCGCGAACCCATTTCACCGATGCAGGCACCCTTGGCGTTGACGCCCGGGATGTTGGCCTGCACGGCGATCTTGGAACGGTGGCCGGCTTCGCGGGCCAGTGCCACGATCTCCACGGCGCCGTCGGCGATTTCCGGGACCTCGAGCTCGAAGAGTCGGCGGACCAGGTTCGGGTGCGAACGCGACAGGGTGACCGACGGGCCCTTGGGGCCGCGGTTCACGTCCACCACGTAGCAGCGGATGCGGCTGCCGTGCGGGTACTTCTCGCCCGGCACCTGCTCCGGCGGCGGCAGCAATGCCTCGACGGTGCCCAGGTTGACCTGGACCATGATCGGGTTGTTGCCCTGCTGGATCTGTCCGGAGACGATCTCGCCGATCTTGTTCTTGAACTCGCCGACCACGTTGTCGTCCTCGGCGTCGCGCAGGCGCTGCAGGATGATCTGGCGTGCGGTGGAGGCCGCAATGCGGCCGAAACCGGTCGGGGTGTCGTCGAACTCGCCGACGACGGTGCCGTCTTCCTCGGTCTCGGTGGCGAAGATCGTCACGTGGCCGTTGCGGCGGTCAACCTGGGCGCGTGCCTGCGGCATGGCCCCCGGGGACTTCTGGTAGGCGATGAGCAGTGCCTGCTCGATCGTGGGGATCAGAACGTCGATCGGGATTTCGCGTTCTTTTTCGAGCATGCGCAGCGCGCTCATATCAATGTCCAACTCAGGCCTCCACGTTTTCGTCGTCTTCGTCGTCAAGCTCTATTAGTTCCTGCAGGTCCGCTGCCTCGGCGCGGGCGAATTCGACCTCGACGTTGCCGCGGCGGATCGAGGAAAATTCAATGGTGCGGGGTTCGCCCTGACCTTGGGCTTCATGCCCTTCTTGACCGCGATCTCGGGAACCACGGTGATGCCTGCATCGTCCGCTTCCGTGAGGCGGCCGAAGATGTTTTCCTCGCCGATCAGGTTGACCTTCACCATGCGGCCGACGTTGCGGTGCCAGTGGCGGGGCAGGGTGAGCGGGCGGGAAACGCCGGGCGAGGAAACCTCGAGTTCGTAGGGTTCGGCCGTGTCGTGCGGGTCCTTGTCCAGGGCCTCGGAAATGGAGCGCGACAACCTCTGCGACCGCGCCGAGTTCGACGCCGCCGGTGCCTTCAAGAAGGTCGACGATGACGTGAACGATGCGCTGGTCACCGGCCATGCGAACCTGAACTTCTTCAAGGATCAGCTGGTGGGAGGCGACGGTGGGCTCCAGTAGTTCGGTGAGGCGGGCTGCCTCGTGCTGGATGTCTGCCGGCTTGCCGGTCATGAAAGTCCTCCCACTATTCGATGTTGTGCATACTAGAGTATCGACATTTGGGCCCCCGCGTCTGCCGTTGGAGCCCCGAAATGGCCAATCGACCGGCGCATGGGATGATCAAGGGGATGGATCAGCACCCTTTACCCCCTGCCGAGCAGCCCCCCGAACCCGCCCCGCCGCGCTCCCGCGGGAGCCTTGGCCCTATGCCGTGGTTTCGGCCTTGGCGATCGCCGCCGGAACCCTTGGCGCAGGCGTGTACATGAACAAGGATTCCCTAGTGTGGCAACGAATCCTCGGCACCGAGCCGGTCCGGGAAAGCGTCCGCCACGCCGGCCGACGAACTGCTCCCGCTGCTTGATTCCGCGCGGCTGGCCGCCACCTCAAAGGCCGCGGACGCGAACCCGAAACTGCGCGCCGAGTGGGTCGCCACGCAGGAGATGCTAAACAGGCATGTCGGTTTACTCACACCCGCGGCTTTGCCGTCCGCCGGGGACCCCGCCGCACAGCCCACCGGCCCCTCCGCGTCCCCGTCCGGCACGCAAACCCCCGCCGAGGCCAAGGCCTTTGCCACGCGCCTGGCAAGCGCCGGGGTCGGCGCTGGTCGATGAGGCGCTGGACGCCCCGGCCAGGAATCGCGCTCGCTGGCGGGTGCCGGATTCGAATTGACCATGCAGGCGCGCAACCTCCTGCGCGCGGCGGGCGGCACGCAGGAACAGCTGGACAAGCTTCCCGCGCCAAAGCCGGCATCGGCCGCCGCGGGCGCTCTCTCAGGGTTCCTCCACGGGACCCGCCGACACTGCCCCGGTTCATGCTTTCCGGCTGCCCGGCGAAGCACGGATTCGACGGTGCCCGAACCCCGCACCGCAGCGTCGCCCGACGGGACCGGTGTGCAGGGCCTGGGCCCGGAGTCAGGGAAGGCCCTGGGGCAGGTGGCCGACGCCGCCTACCGCCTGGGATACGCCTACAACGTCGCCGGGGCCCGCACCGCCGGGCACCGTCCGCGAGGGCGCATGGGCCCGCTCGCGTTCCCTGGTCGAACTCGGCGCGGCCATCGAGCGGCAGTTCGCCGGCGTCGGCGAATGCGAACCCCTGCGGCAGCCGGCCTACCGGTTGCCGGCCGATGCCGTGGTCGAACCCGCTTGACGCCGCCCGCAGCGGCGAGGAACAGCTCGCGTTGTTGCTGCGCGATGCCGCGGCAACCCAGGAGGGCGACGCCCGCGCGTTCCTCCTGCAGCGCGCCTGGGACCAGGGACTGTACACGCGCCAGGTCACCGGGAAGATCCCGGACTTCACCCGGATCGAGGGAGCGGCCACCGCCTCCGCCAAGGAATCCGCCAGCCGAGACCACGGGCGAACCCGCGCCACTAGCGGCGGCATTCCTTCCGTCCCGTTGACATGCGGGAGCCCCTGTTGCCAACGAAACTCTTCGTTGGCAACAGGGGCTCTGCTGCGTGGCTGCCGTTCCGCCCCCGCGCCCGCTGGGCAGGATTCGGCCCGCCGCCCGGAGCGTGGGGATCAGTTGGCGGGGTTGGCTTGATTGATGTTCAGCTGGCCAATGTGCGGCGAAACGATGCACTTGGCCACGTAGACGGGTGTGCCGTCGAAGTGCGCCATTTGGGTCAGGATCAAGACCGGGTCCTGGGCCCTGAGCTTCAGCTGGCGGGCCCGGGGCGCTCCAGCCACTCCGGCACTGATGCTGCAGTCTTCCGGGGTGAAGACGGGTCCGCACAGGCGGATGAATGCCGCAAGCAGCGTCTCCTCGGAAGCCACCGCCTTCTCGAGGTTCTCGGCCAGCGCCGGGCTGATTGCCTTGAGGTCCTTGCCCGACGGGATTCCTTCCTGGACGATGGCAAGCGGTTCGCCGTCGCGATACAGCATGCTTTCCCGGAACCAGATCTTCGCGTCCGCTTCCAGGGACAAGAGCTTGATGACGTAGTCGAGCGCCGGCTGCAGCTCCGTCTTCCCCGGAACGACCTTCAGCGGATGCTCCCCGTCCGACAATGCATATTCGAAGGGCCTGAATTCCTCCAGGCCAACACTTGGCACCGACTCGGCGACGAATCGTCCAACCCCGCGACGAGTCACGATCATCCCGTCTTCCTCAAGCAGCATGAGCGCTTCGCGGACCACGGTTCGGCTCAATCCGATGGCTGCGCAGAGTTCGGTTTCGCGCGGCAGCATCGAACCGAGCGGGAAGACATTCGAGCGGATTCCGTCCCTCAGGCGCGAATACACGGCCACTCGCAGTGGCAAGCCCAGCGACGGAACCAGCGTCTGGGACAGGAACGCCTGGGCGTCCGGATTCACGGATCACTCCTTTGAATAATGTAAACGATTGCCTAATTCAATCATGGAAATATCCGGCAGATTCGATGTCATACTTTAGAGGTATAACCTCATACCGCTCCTGTTTGCCCGGCGTTTACCGGCCGTTCGGGCAGGGATTTGCCCGGCTCCACTCGGAGCCAGCACGATCCCGGCACCGGTGCCGCCCTGCAACTCGCCGGCACACAGAAAGTCGAGCGCCATGACTACGGATAACCGCCACTGACCCCTTTGCCCTGGCCTCAGCCGCCGCCGCCAAAATCGCCGAACTCACCGGCGTCCCCTCCCACGACATCGCCCTGGTGCTCGGCTCCGGATGGGGCGAGGCCGCGAACCTGATCGGCGAAACCACCCACCGCATCCCCGCCACCGAACTGCCCGGCTTCCACGCCGCCGCAGTCCCCGGCCACGTCGGCACCATCTCCTCCGTGCTCACCAGCGACAACAAGCGCGTCCTGGTGCTCGGCGCACGCACCCACTTCTACGAGGGCAAGGGCGTGCGCGCCGTCGTCCACGGCGTGCGCACCGCCGCCGCCGCCGGCGCCAAGACCCTGGTGCTCACCAACGGCTGCGGCGGGCTGAACCCCGCCTGGACCCCCGGCACCCCGGTGCTGATCTCCGACCACATCAACCTCACCGCCAGCTCCCCGCTGGAGGGCGCGACGTTCGTGGACCTGACCGACCTCTACTCCCCCCGCATCCGCGGCCTCGCCCGCGAGGTCGACCCGACCCTGGACGAGGGCGTCTACGCCCAGTTCACCGGCCCGCACTACGAGACCCCCGCCGAGGTCCGCTACGCCAAGGCCATCGGCGCCGACCTGGTCGGCATGTCCACCGCACTGGAGGCCATCGCCGCACGCCACGCCGGCATGGAGGTCTTCGGCATCTCCCTGGTCACCAACCTCGCCGCCGGCATCTCCGCCACCGCCCTGAGCCACGAGGAAGTCATCGAGGCCGGCGCCGCCGCCGGCCCGCGCATCTCCGCACTGCTGGCCGACATCGTCGCCAAGCTCTAGATCCGTGCGGCTGCAGGAAACGGATCGATCCCGAAGCGCCGCGCCCCAGGCCGGAGACGCCCCTTGCGGTCGTCCACCCGTGCCACACCAGCAAACCCACTCGCCCATAGAAGCAGTATCGACAAAGGAGTCTTTCAAAAATGGCAAGCAACGAAGTCCGGGAGGCGGAGGCCGCAGGGTCCGACCCTTCCCCAGCTCAAGGGCAAGAAGGCAACGGCGCTGGTAACAGCAATGACCCTTCTGGTTCTGGTCCCACAGCTCAGCTCCACCATGTTCGCCCCGGCGATCCCGAGCATCGCCGAATCCCTCGACATCACGACGGCGCTCGCGTCGCAGGTGCTTGTCCCTGTTCCTGCTCACCGGCGCCATTGCCGGTGTTGTCCTCACCCGCTGGAGCGACTACCTGGGGCAGCGTCGCACCATCTTCATCCTGCTTGCCGCCTTCGGCGTCGGCAGCCTCCTGTGCATCTGGTCGCCCAACCTGACGATGCTCCTGATCGGCCGCGCCCTGCAGGGCGCTGCCAGTGCGGCCTTCCCGCTGTCCTTCATCGTTCTCAAGAAGCTGCTCGCCCCGAAGACCTTCGGGCTGGCAGTTGGCACCCTGACCGCCATCAACGGCGGAGTCGCGGGTGTTGACGCATACTTCAGCGGCCTGCTCGTGGAATCCTTCGGTTTCCGCTCGATTTTCGTCGTCATCTTCCTGGTTGCCATCGCCGCCACCATCGCCGTACGCCTTTGCGTTCCGGCGGACAACCACGCCACGGCCACGGGAAAGATGGACTGGTGGGGTGCCACGACGTTGTCCCTGGGACTCCTCCTGCTCATCGCCTACCTGGGCCAGGCACCCACCGCCGGCTGGGCGTCGCCGTTCTCGCTCGGATGCCTGGTTGCCGCCGTTGCGGCGTTCGTTGCCTTCTGGAACATCGAAAAGCGACGCAGCTTCCCGCTCATCGAAACGGCGCACCTTCGCTCACGCCACGTGTGGCCGGTCATTGCCACCACGATCTTCTCCCTCGCCGGATTCGTGGGTGCCGGGGGCTACACGATCGTGTTGCTCAGCCAGGACGCAAACATCGGCTACGGCATGGACGCCGCACAGTCCGCACTGATGTACATCGTGCCGGGTGCACTTGCCGGCGTGCTCGTCTCGCCGCTGGTTGGCTCCGTTGCCCACAAGTTCGGCTGGCTGCGCCTGCTGCGTTCGGGGATCGCGCTGACCATCCTGTTGCTGGTTTCCGTCACGCTGCTGCGCCACAACCCCACCGCCATCTTCTTCCTGATGCTGCTGCTGGGAGCCGTCTTCACCGGCATCGTGCTGACCAACCTCAACGGCCTGGGCGTCCTGCTCTCGCCGGACGATGCGCCCTCCGCCCTGCCCGGGCTCAACAGCGCTTCCTTCGGAATCGGTGCGGGCCTCGGCATCGGGGTTGTCGCATCCTTCGTCGACGGCACGGAATCCGGCTACGTGACCGCGATGTGGCTTTCGGCGGGCTTCGCCGTGGTGGGCCTCGTCGCCAGCCTCTGCATCACCCCCAAGGCCGGCCAGAAACTCTAGCCATTCCGGCGACCGGCCCACGCTGTACCGCGTGGGCCGGTGCGGACAAGCACCTTCCCGGCCTTCACGCCGCGCCCCGAGGTGCGGCGTGAAGGCCGCATTCCCCCTCAACACCAGAAATGAGCAGACATGGCACTGCCTGAACAAGCCTTTTGGTCCGAAGCAACGGCCATCGAACACCAGACGACGCTCGGAAAAATGCGCGGGCTGGAGTCCAACGGCGTCGCGGTCTTCCGCGGCATCCCCTACGCGAAGGCACCGGTCGGCGACCTCCGTTTCGCGGCCCCCGAACGCAGGGCCCCGTTCACCGAGACCTTCGACGCGACCGCCTGGGGAGCCACTCCCCAGCGCCACTCGCCCGGATTCGCCATTCCCGAACCCGTGGTTCCGGGCGAGGACATCCTGAACCTCAACGTGTTTGCCCCCGCCCATGCCCTGGACGGCGGGGCATCGCTGCCCGTGCTGGTGTGGATCCACGGCGGCGGATACGTTGCCGGCTCCGCCGTCGGCGCCTGGTACGACGGCCGGGAGTTCGCCGCCCAGGACGTCGTGGTCGTTTCCATCTCCTACCGGCTCGGCCTGGACGGGTTCGCCCACCTCGACGGGGCCCCCGACAACCGCGGGATCCTGGACTGGATCTGCGCCCTGGGCTGGGTCCGGGACACGATTTCCTCCTTCGGCGGCGATCCGGGCAACGTGACCATCGCCGGCCAGTCGGCGGGAGGCGGGGCCATCCTGTCCCTCCTGGCCACCGATGCCGCCCGCGGCCTGTTCAAGCGCGCATGGGTCATGTCCGGCGTGCTCGAAAGCACGACCGTCGCCCAGGCCGCGCTGGCCACCGCGGAGTTCGCCAAGACCGTGGGCGTCACCCCGGACATCGCCGGGTTCGCCTCGGTCAGCGACGCCGACCTGCAGAAGGCCATCCTGGGGATGCCGACCATGCTGGCGTTCCCGCCCGTTACGGGCGGGGAACTGTTCCCGGACGGCATCGCCGAAGGCATCGCGGCCGTGAGCCACGACGTCGACATCGTCATCGGCGCCACGGCCGACGAAACCCTGTGGAACCCGGCGGAAACCGCACTGGCCCACGATGATGCGGTCGCAATGCTCCAGGCCCAGGGCGTCCCCGCGGAGGCAGCGGCCTTGGCCCTGCAGCTCATCTCCGAACGCTACGAGCTCCTCCCCGGACGCATCATGACCGAGAAGCTTTTCCGTTCGGTGATTCCCGCCGTGCTGGAACTCCGGTCCGACGCGACGGCCCGCACCTGGACCTACGACTACCGTTGGGCCCCGGCCACGAGCGGCCTGGCGCTGCACTGCAACGAGATCCCCGCGTTCTTCGGCCTGGACGGCGACCCGACGGTGGTTCCCGTCCTGGGAAGCATCCCCGCAGAGGTGTCGGCCATGTTCCACGGTTCGGCACTGAGGTTTGCCAAGGGCGAACCGCTCGGCTGGCAGCCGGCCGCCGGCGGGGCGCTGGAATCGGCGACCGGAACCTGCACCATCGACGCCGACGGCGCCATCCCCGGCGACGGTTTTGCCGCGGGCGCGCACCTGGCGGCCTTGCGGCGCGAACCGGCTTCGCCAACCGCCTGAGCCCCGGGCCAGGCCGGAACACACCACTGAATCGGATTCCTGCGTTGCGGGTCCGAGCACAAAGCCAGGCAGGTCCATCTGGACCTGCCTGGCTTTGCTTTCGCCTCCTGCCGTCGAGGCATCACCTACGACGCGGCCGGGGCCCGGACCGTCACCGGGCTGCGCACGAGCGGGCCCATCCGATGCCGCCCACACGCAGAAAACGCGTGATGCCGATGTCGCTGGGCAACATCGGCATCACGCGTATTTACGGCTGGTACGGGTTACTCGGCCAGGTGGTGCGACTCGGCCGTGCTGCCCTTGGCCGGCTCCAACGCCTCGTCGGCCTCATCCTGGGCCTGCGTGCCGAGGTGGCCGCGGGTGAGCTTGTTCATGATCAGCGCGATGGCGCCGTCGCCGGTCACGTTGGTGGCCGTGCCGAAGCTGTCCAGCGCGATGTACGCGGCGAACATCAGGCCCACCTCGACCTCGCCGAAGCCGAGCATCTGGGCCAGCAGGCCGGCCGCCGCGGCGATCGCGCCGCCGGGAACGCCCGGGGCGGCGATCATCATGACGCCGAGCATCAGGATGAACGGCAGGTACGCCGCGAAGGAGACGTCGCCGCCGGTGAGCAGCAGCACCGCGATCGAGAAGCAGGTGATCTTGACCATCGAACCGGAGAGGTGGATGGTGGCGCACAGCGGGACCACGAAGCCGGCAACCGAGTCGGAGACGCCGTTCTTCTTGGTCGAGGCAAGCGTGACCGGGATCGTCGCGGCCGACGAGGAGGTGCCCAGGGCGGTGAAGTACGCATCGCGCATGTTCCACAGCGCCTTGAGCGGGTTCTGCCCCGTCATCGAGCCCGCAATGGTGTACTGCAGCAGCAGCACGACGAGCGTCAGCGCGAAGGACACGAGGGCCACCAGCGCGAACTTCGTGACGACCGTGATCGCCGCGCCGCTTGCCGAGAGGTCCATGAAGATGCCGAAGATGAACAGCGGCAGCGCGGGCACGAGGATGCGGCGGATCACGGACTCGATGACCGTGCGGAACTCGACGGCCCCGCGGAAGATCACCTTGCTGTGGAACGCGGTGATGCCGACGCCGAGCACGAAGGCGAGCACGAGGGCGCTCATGACGTCGATGACCGGCGGGAGCACGATCTCGGTGGCCGAGCCGCCCGCCTTGGCCACCACGGTCAGGTACGGGGTGAAGCCGGAGCCGCCTTCTTCGCCGAGGGCCTCAAGTCCGCGGCCCGACAGGGTCGGGGTGAACAGCCAGCGGCTCGTGAAGTAGGCGAGCAGGCCGGCGAGGATCGTGGAGCCGTACGCGATTCCCGCGGTGATCCCGAGCCACTTGCCGGCGCCCTTGCCGAGCTCGGCGATTGCGGGCGTGACGAGGCCCAGGATGATCAGCGGCACAATGAAGCCGAGGAACCCGGAGAAGATCGAGTTGTAGGTCAGGAACACCCCGCCGAGCCACGCGGGCATCACCGGGCCGGTCAGGATGCCCAGCACGATGGCTATGACAATCCAGCCGAGTAGGGGGATCGATTTCAGCAGCTTCATTGGGTGTCCTCAAGTCGACGGGAGTCGTGCGAACGGGAATGGGCAGGCTGGTTGTGGCACAGCCCACGCCTCAGCCATATTATGTGGTGCGGGCCGTTCCCCGAAATCCGGTGGTTGCCGGTTTCACTTGGCACGACCGGGCCCACTCGCCCGAGCGTCCTGCGCGGCGCTGCCCTCGAACGGCAGGGAGGGCGGCGAGCACGGCTCGACACGCTACGGCGCGGGGAAGAGCACGTCGTAGCCGAGCTTGAGGATCAGCGCGCCGACCACGCTCAGGAACACGATGCGGATGAACTTGCTGCCCTTGGACACGGCCATGCGCGCGCCCAGGTAGCCGCCGCACATGTTCGCCACGCCCAGCACCAGCCCGATCCCCCACAGCAGGTGGCCGGAGGGCAGGAAGAACGCCAGCGCACCGAGGTTGGTGGCCATGTTGACGATCTTCGCCTTGGCGCTGGCCGCCAGGAAGTTGTAGCCCAGCAGCGCAACCATGGCGATGATCAGGAACGATCCGGTGCCCGGGCCGATCAGCCCGTCGTAGCCGCCGATGACCAGGCCGATGGCCGGCGGCCACCGCATAGTGCTGCCGCCCGGTGTAGCGCAGCTGCGTCAGCTCCCCGGCGGTCGGCTTGAAGACGGTGAACAGGCCCACCGCGACCAACGCCGCGATGATGACCGGCTTGATGACCTCGGCGGGCAGCAGCGTGGCAAGGATCGCCCCGCCGAAGGAGCCGGCCAGCGCCACCATCGCCATCGGGATGCGCCGTCTTCAAATCCGGGTGGGCGCGCCTGTAGTAGGTGATGGCGCTGGTGGTGGTGCCGAAGATGGAACCCATCTTGTTGGTGGCCAGCGCCTGCACCGGGCTCATGCCCGGCACCAGCAGCAGCGCGGGAAGCTGCAGCAGTCCCCCGCCGCCGACCACCGCGTCCACCCAGCCGGCGGCGAAGCCGGCCAGCACGATCAGCACAAGGGTTCCGGCCTGCATTCCCTGCAGACCGGAACCCTCGAGCAGGCCGGTGGCCTCCAGCATGGTTAGCCCTTGACGGTGCTGATCAGCTGGGCGACCACGTCGTCGACGGCGACGTCGGCGCGTTCGCCGGTGGCGCGGTCCTTGACCTCGACCACGCCGTCGGCCAGGCCGCGGCCGATGACCACGATGGTCGGCACGCCGATGAGCTCCGCGTCGGAGAACTTCACGCCGGCGGAGACCTTCGGGCGGTCGTCGTAGATGACCTCGACGCCGGCTGCGTGCAGCTCGTCGGCGATCTTCTGGGCGGCCTCGAAGAGCTCGGCCTGCTTGCCGGTGACCACCAGGTGGACGTCGGCCGGGGCGACGTTGCGCGGCCAGACCAGGCCGTTCTCGTCGTGGTTGGACTCGGCCAGGGCGGCAACCGCACGGGTCACGCCCACGCCGTAGGAGCCCATGGTGACGACCTTGAGCTTGCCGTTCTGGTCCAGCACCTTCAGGTCCAGGGCTTCGGCGTACTTGCGGCCGAGCTGGAAGATGTGGCCCATCTCGATGCCGCGGGCGGTTTCCAGCGGGCCGGATCCGTCCGGTGCCGGATCCCCGGCGCGCACCTCGACGCACTCGATGGTGCCGTCCCAGGTGAAGTCGCGGCCGGCGACGAGGCCGAAGACGTGCTTGCCGTCCTCGTTGGCGCCGGTGACCCAGGCGGTGCCCGGCACGACGCGCGGGTCGACCAGGAACAGGATCTTGGAGGCGGACTCGAGGCCAAGCACCGCGGCGTCCAGGCCGTTGCCCGGGCCGATGTAGCCCTTGATGAGCGTCGGGTTCTTCTTCAGGTCGTCCTCGGTGGCGGCCTCGAGCTCGACCTCGCCGCCGACCTCGAGGTGCGAGGAGATGTTGGCCTCGACGCGCTTGAGGTCGACGTTGCGGTCGCCCGGCAGGCCGATGACGACCAGCTGGCGTTCGCCGGTGGGCAGCTTCGCGGCCATCACGACGTTCTTCAACGTGTCGGCCGCGGTCCATTCGCCCTCGGCGCGCGCGGCAACCTGGTTGGAGACCTCCACCAGGGTCTCGATGGTCGGGGTGTCCGGGGTGTCCTTGACCTCGAACGCCGGGGCGTTCGTGAAGTCGATGTCCGCCGGAACGACGGTGGTCACTGCCTCGACGTTGGCCGCGTAGCCGCCGGCCGAACGCACGAAGGTGTCCTCGCCGATCGGGGTCGGGTGCAGGAATTCCTCGGACTTGGAGCCGCCCATGGCGCCCGCGGTGGCGAAGACCGGGAGGATCTCCAGGCCCAGGCGGGAGAAGATCTTCAGGTAGGCGCCGCGGTGCGCCTGGTAGGCCTCTTCCAGGCCCTCGTCATCGATGTTGAAGGAGTAGGAGTCCTTCATGATGAATTCGCGGCCGCGCAGCAGGCCCGCGCGGGGACGTGCCTCGTCGCGGTACTTGTTCTGGATCTGGTACAGGTAGGCCGGCAGGTCCTTGTAGGAGCTGTAGAGGTCCTTGACCAGGAGGGTGAACATTTCCTCGTGGGTGGGGGCCAGCAGGTAGTCGGCACCCTTGCGGTCCTTGAGGCGGAACAGGCCGTCGCCGTATTCGGTCCAGCGGTTGGTGGCCTCGTAGGGTTCGCGCGGCAGCAGTGCCGGGAACTGGACTTCCTGGGCGCCGATGGCGTTCATTTCCTCGCGGACAATGTTTTCCACCTTCCTCAGCACCGCAGGCCCAGCGGCAGCCAGGTGTAGATGCCGGGTGCGGCACGGCGAATGTATCCGGCGCGCACGAGCAGCCTGTGGCTGGCAACCTCGGCGTCGACCGGATCTTCGCGCAGCGTGCGCAGGAACAGTGTGGAGAGTTTCAGGACCACGCTAACTTTCCATTTCCGCGGCCCGTCTCCGGACCACAACATAGTTGGGTGTGCGCGATTCGTAGAAAGGCACAAGACTTTTTGCCCGCCGGAATCCACCTGACAGGCCGCCCGCGCCTCGAACTCGTTCCCGGCAGGCGGGAGCAGGTTCCGGTGATGCGGGCGGGGCTGAACACGGTGGTGCCTTGGGCACTGCTTCCATCTTACGTTGGCTGAAGCGGCCGGGGCGGCACCGTGAAGCGGCGCCCGGCCGGGACCGCACCCGCGGATCCGGCGGTCTACTTGTCGGCGATGTGCTTCAGTGCGGCGTTGATGGTTTTCTCGGCCTTCGTCGACCGCTGCGTCGACGTCCTTGGGCGCGGTGAGGATGACGGCAACCGCGTTGTTGCCGTCGAACCCGTAGACGCTCAGGGTTTTCACGGTTTGCCCCTCGACCTTGACCTTGCCGAGGCTGGCCATGGTTGTGTCGGCATCGGTCGTGGCCTTGGTGTCCTGCAGCGTCGCGGAGGCTTCGCGTCCCTGGATTTCAAGGGTGAAGGTGGCGCACTCGTCGAAGGACTTCTTCTGCTTTGCTGCCATGTTCCTGGACGTCCGATGCGGATCCGTAGGAGGTGATGCTCACGCTGGTTGACGCTGCGCTTGCGTTTGCGGGCACCACCAGCGCTGCCATGTTCACCGTCTCGAGCATCTCGGCAATGCCGCTGGCGGCAAAGGCACCGCAGACCTCCGGCTTGACCTTCATGCTGGCAACGAACTGGTCCAGCTGGGCAGCCCCCGATTTCAGTTCCGCGTCCTTCAGTATCTGGGCGCCGGCGGTTGCTTCATCGTCCTTGAGTGCGTTGGCGACCGCGAAGACCTCGTCGGCCGTCAGCTGCTTGCCTTGCCGCCGGTGTTCCGGCTGCGGAGGAACTCGGCGCGGCAGCGGCATCGGTTGCCGCGGGGGTTTGCGTGGCGGACGGGGACTGTCCCACGGCGGGCGGGGTCGGCGCGGGCGCGTCTTGCGGGGCAGAGCAACCTGCCAGGGCGAGCGCCGCGGCAAGTGGCATGGCCCAAAGTGCAGTTTTCTTCATCGTTACCGCCCAACGGATAGGGGGTCCGCCGTGGCGCACCCGAAATTCGACTTGTTGATCACCCTACACAAACCGGTGCCCGGACAAAACGAACCCGGTGCCGCGGTTTCCCGTTGCGCCGCGGCCTGTTTCGATTCCTCGGGGCCGGCATGCAAAAGTGCCCGGCTCGGTTCCGTGCGGCATTGCCGCGTGGAACCGGGCCGCTGCACTCCAGGGGCGAAGCGTTGAGCGTCGCCGGGAGCTAGGAAGCCTTTTCCTCGATCATCGCCAAAACCGAGTTGACGAGGTCCTGTGCCTGGGCAACGTCATCGGCTTCGTTGCTGCCGCCCATGACCGATACCGAAATCAGGTTGCGGCCGTCCTGCGCGCTCACCGCAATGGTCGGGATTTCCCCGCCCGGAACCGAGACGACGCTGCGGTTGGCCTCGGTCACTGCGGCCTTTGTCTTGGCCTTGATCTCGGAGACCTTCATCTCGACCTTCTGGCCCTGCATGGTCATGGAGAAGTTCGAGCAGTCCTTGAGCATTTTCTGGCTCTGTGCAATGTTCGCCGATGCGTCCGCCGGATCGGTGTAGGAAGCGATGGCCACCTGTACGCCCTCGACCGCCGTGTCGCCCGGCAGCGCCAGGGTGATCATGTTCATCTTGTCGAATTCGGCCTTGAGGTCCGCCGACACGATCGATGCGCACTTGGCCGGTTCGATCTTCATGGATTTCATGCTCTGCTCGGCCATCGGAAGCTGCGCCCGCATGGCGTCTTCGTCAATGATCTGCGCGTCGCTGTTGTCCCCGGCGATTTCCTGGGCGATGTCAGCCAGCGTCTGGGCATCAAGCTGTGCGCCCTTTGCCGGCTTTGCGCTGTTGCCCGGCGGTGGCGCTCGCGGTTGCCCCGGGCTTGCCGTCGGCCGGCGCCGAGGGGTCCCCGGCTTCGGCTCCGCCCGAGGCGCAACCGGCGAGGGCGAACATCGCGGCAATCGTCAGTGGCAGCAAGGCGTTCTTGGTCATGGTGGAGGTCCTCCGGTTGGTGGGTGCGGGGTCTTGGATTCGGGGCAACGCCATGGACTGCGTCAGGGCGTGGTGCCGGCCGCGGCTTCGCGATCGCGCAGGACCTTCAAGATCGCTTCCACGTCGGCCGTCGCCGACTTGGTGGCGTCGGCGGGGTTGGCCGAGGCCTTGCGGGTCGCGGTGACCATCACGTGGCCGTCGATGGCGCGCACCGAAACCTGCTTGCTTTCGGCTCCCCCGTTGTCCGTCACCATGAGGGTTCCGGCGCTGTAGGGTGCGCTGGTGTCCACCTTGAGGTCCGAAAGCTTGGTCGTGATTTCCTGCCGCGGGCTGCTGATCTTGTACTTGGCGCAGGACTGGTCCAGGTGCTGCTGCGCCGCCACGTCGGCGACCAGCGCATTGAGGTCGGCATAGGAAGCGACGGTGATGTCCGCGCCGAGCTTTTCGGGGAGCGTCACGGCCGCCATGACCGCCTCGTTGAGCTGGTCCTTGAGGCTTCCGATGCCGTAGAGCCCGCATTCGCTTGGCACCACCTTGATGCCCTCGAGCCATTTTTCGGCCGCCGGGATTTGGGCGCGCAGGGCGGCGTCCGAGGTGAAGACCGCGCCTTCCTGGGTCTTGGCCCATTCGCTCGTGGCGGCCTCAAGTTCCGGGCCCGCCACATAGCCCAGTTCGCCCGCGACGGTCGGGCTCGGTGATTGCGGGTCGGCGCCGGATTCGGACGTCGCCCCGGGCGCGCTGCCCGGAGTCGGGTTCCCGGTGGTGCCGGCCCCGGCGGTGCATCCGCCCAGGGCCAGCGCCAAGCCCAGGCTCGACGCCACCAGGAGAAGTGATCGGGATGGATTCTTGGCTCGGGGTGGTTTCGGCTTCACGTATATCTTGTCCATTCGGCGGCTTCTGCCGCGTATCGGGCCGGGTTGGTTCTCTGTGGCTCTCCGGCAGGAGCTGGTCGGCTGCCACGGGCACGGTTCTTGGCGCTTTCGGCGCAGTACCTTAGAACAGGATAGTGGCGAACTCGCCGACTTCCTCGAACCCCGCCCGGCGGTATGTCGCAATGGCCGAGGCGTTGTAGTCGTTGACGTAGAGGCTTGTCACGGGCGCAAGGCGCAGTGCGTACCGTGCCACGGCAGCCATGTACCCGGCAGCCAGCCCGCCACCGCGGTAGGCCGGGTTCATCCAGACGCCCTGGATCTGCGTGGCCCGCGCGGTGACCGTCCCGAGTTCGGCCTTGAAGCGGATCTCGCCGGCCGGATCGGTCTCGATCATCGAATGTTCGGCAAGGATCAGCGCCCTGATCCGGGAACGGTAGAACGCTCCCCCGTGCACCAGCGGCGAGTAGCCAAGTTCCTCTTCAAACATGGTGGCGCAGGCCGGCAGCACCTTGTCGTACTCGTCGTCCCGGCTGGCCCGCAGCCCCGGGGCGGGGGCGATGGCGGGTTCCCCGGAGAGGGTCATCAGCGGCTGGTGCGGGCGGACGTTGAAGGCCGCGCGGGATCCCGTCGAAAGGACCTTCCAGATGCCCATGACGGCGTCGGAGGGGCCGAAACAGGAAGCGAAATTGCGGTCCAGCCGCAGCAACACCCGGCCGTATTCCTCGGCCTCGTCCGCACCGATGTTGATGGGAACGACGTTGGCGCCGACCCAGCATGCCGATCGCAGGGTTCCGTCTTCAAAGCGGCCCAGGATCAGCGAACCGCCCAGACCGGGTCGCGCGGACCCGGTCAGGGTGAGTTGTGCATCGAGGAAGATGTTGCTGACGGGGTCGGTCGAAACGAGGGCGCGAAGAGCCGCGGTATCCGCATCGTCGAGCACGCGGATACCCTCGGAGAGCTGCTCTCCGCCCCCGGGGTTTCGTCTAGCTGACGGTAACCACGGGGCCACCTTGGACAGGATTTTCGCCATCAAGGTCCCCCATTTCCTCTGCCAAGCGCATTGCTTCTTCGATCAGTGTCTCAACGATCTGGTCTTCGGGCACCGTCTTGATGACTTCGCCCTTCACAAAGATCTGGCCCTTGCCGTTGCCGGAGGCCACGCCGAGGTCCGCTTCGCGTGCCTCGCCCGGTCCGTTGACGACGCAGCCCATGACGGCGACGCGCAGCGGAACTTCCATTCCCTCGAGTCCGGCGGTGACCTGGTCGGCCAGCGTGTACACGTCCACCTGGGCGCGGCCGCAGGACGGGCAGGACACGATTTCCAGCTTGCGCGGGCGCAGGTTCAGCGACTGCAGGATCTGCGCACCGACCTTGACTTCCTCGACCGGCGGGGCGGAAAGGGACACGCGGATGGTGTCGCCGATGCCCTTGGAGAGCAACGCGCCGAAGGCGGTTGCCGACTTGATGGTGCCCTGGAAGGCCGGTCCGGCCTCCGTGACGCCCAGGTGCAACGGCCAGTCGCCGCGTTCGGCCAACAGCTCGTAGGCGCGGACCATGACGACCGGGTCGTTGTGCTTGACCGAGATCTTGAAGTCGTGGAAGTCGTGCTCCTCGAAGAGCGACGCTTCCCAGACCGCGGATTCCACGAGGGCCTCCGGGGTGGCCTTGCCGTACTTCTCCATCAGGCGCGGATCCAGCGAACCGGCGTTGACGCCGATGCGGATGGAGGTGCCGGCGGCCTTGGCGGCCGCGGCGATCTGCTTGACCTGGTCGTCGAACTTGCGGATGTTGCCGGGGTTCACGCGAACCGCGGCGCAACCGGCGTCGATGGCGGCGAAGACGTACTTCGGCTGGAAGTGGATATCGGCGATGACCGGGATCTGCGACTTCTTGGCGATGATCGGCAGGGCCAGGGCATCGTCGGCCGACGGGCAGGCAACGCGCACGATGTCGCAGCCGGTGGCCGTGAGCTCGGCGATCTGCTGCAGCGTGGCGTTGATGTCCGTGGTCGGGGTCGTCGTCATCGACTGGATGCTGACGGGGCTGTCCGAACCTACGCCAACCGAACCGACCTTGATCTGTCGGGTCTTGCGGCGCGGGGTGAGGACTGGCGGGGGTGCCGATGGCATTCCGAGGCTGACCGGGGTCAAGATTTCCTCCGTGAAGTTGAGTGTGGAAGTTCTTCCATTATCCCCCGCGAACTGGGGGGTGCCGCACCGCGGGCGAAGGTGACGGCTTGCGCGCCCGGACCCTAGGCGTGGTGACTGAGCTCACCGGTGACGGGAACCCATCCGGTGATGCGCAGGGCGGCGATCGTGTTGTGGATATTGAACGGGTCGTTCTTCAGCGCCTCGCCCAGGGTTGCTTCATCGGGGGCCGAGATCAGCAGCAGGGCGCCGCTTCCGTCGGTGTACGGCCCGGAGGCAACCAGGGTGATGGGGCCGTTTTCCGGCTTGAGGCTGGCCAGGAACTCGCGGTGCGCCGGACGGTGCTCGTCGCGCGTTGCATCGGTATTGGCGGCGTATACATACTCAACAGCAAAAACACTCATGCGCTACAGCCTAATGCTTTTAGCTGGGAATCCGGTTCCCGGGGTTCCGGACACGCGATTCCTGCGAAATGCGGTTTCGCCCCGACACCGACCGCTGACCTGCATCGTTGCGTACGATTCGCGGCGGGACCGAATCCGGCGGGCACAAGGTTCCTGGGTTCCGACGCATTCGCGGGTCCACGGGAAACGGGACTGCGCCAGCCAGGCAGTCCCGTGATTCTCCCCGTCCGGCATGCCATGGAGGAAGATCCACCACGTCATGCGATTTCCGGGGAATGTCATGCCATTGCGGCATCGACCGGCGTCCATGCCCTCTTCGATTCCGGCCCGCAGCTCCGGTCCGTCTTCGTGTCCGTGGGTCGTCACTGCGTGCAAGACCGCCAGCTCCAAGACTTCGTCGTGGGTGCCGGCGATTGTCATCTGGCAGTTCATGTCAGCTTGGCATCTTGCGGCAGTCGACCATCATCCTGTCCATCATTCACCTCCTCGTACCACCTGAAAATCACTCTTGCGCGGAATCCGTTCCGCGGTGTTCCAACGTCAGTCCGACGACTTTGCATAGTTCGAGGCCCCGTACCAGTCCACGGTGACAACCGGCTCATCGCCGACGACCCATGCGTCATGGCCCTGCGGCAGGCTGGTCACGTCACCCGGGTCCCGCCAGGATCTCCTGCCCGTCGTTCATCCGGATCGCGAGCTTGCCACTGACGTGGTACTGGAAGTGCGGGGCTTCGCAGCTCTCCGTACCGGCGATCGGCTTGACGTCGTTGGACCAACGCCAGCCCGGTTCAAGTGTCACGCGGCCAATGGTGCCGCCGGCCATCTCGAGGATCTCGACCTTGCCGTTCGGGAAAACCCTGGTCTCGGTCGGCGTCCCGAAATGTTCGTGCTCTACTTTGCTCATATTCTCTATTCACCTCTTTTCCTCACGTTCCGCTTACAGTTTGTGCCTACCAAGGGGCCGGGGCAATGGAAACTCCTGCACATCTGGCCAGCCTGCCGAGCGGGACGGGCGCGGCCTGAATCCGCACTTGGGACAGGCCTGAAACTCGGCATTTTCCGGGCGCCGGAGGCACGTGGCAGGGCAGGAACAAGGCACGAAAAAGGCGGTGCCGCGCCCCGAGAATCCGGGACGCGGCACCGCCTTCTGCCTGTGGAGTTGTTTTCCTAGCCGAAGATGTTGACCGGCTTGACGATGTCCGCGTAGATCAGCACGGCACCCATGACCAGCATGCCCGTCGCGACGATGTAGGTCAGCGGCAGCATCCTGGCGATGTCCACCGGCCCCGGATCGGGGCGGCGGAAGAGCTTGGCAAAGGCGCGGCGCACGGACTCGAAGAGCGCACCGAGGATGTGCCCGCCGTCCAGCGGAAGCAGCGGGATCAGGTTGAAGACGAACAGGGCGATGTTCAGCCCGCCGATCAGCGAGATCAGCGAGGCCGCCTTGTCGGCGACGCCGATCTGGTCCATGGCGCTGATTTCGCCGGCAATGCGTCCGACGCCGACCACGGAGATCGGGCCGTTCGGGTCGCGCGGGGCGTCGGAGAACGCGGCCTGGCCCACGGCGATCACGCGTGCCGGCAGGTCCAGCACCACGCCGGCAACGCCCTGGATCTGCTTGCCGACGGCCGGAAGGACGTCGGTGACCGGCTGCGGGACGTTGTTGATCTGCGAACCCATGCCGATGAATCCGACGGCCACCGTGGCGGGAGTGCCGTCCGCCTTCATCACCGCGCGGCCCTCCGCATCAAGCACCGGGCGTTCGGTCTTGTAGGGGGTGATGGTCGTGGAGTGCGCGACCCCGTCGCGCTCGTAGGTCAGCGGGACCGATTCGCCGGCACGTTCGCGGATGGCCTGGGTCAGCCCCAGCCATTCGGTGGTGCCCACCGGCTTCCCGTCGAAGGACGTGATGGTGTCGCCCGGGCGCAGTCCGGCGGCGTAGGCCGGGCCGGGTGCGTCGCTTGCCTTGCAGCCGTTGTTCACCGCCGGGTCGCGCTGGGCTTCCTGGCCCAGCGGAACCACGCACTGGTAGACCTCCGCCACGGTGCTGGTCTGCGCGGGGGCGCCGAACCCGACGGTGACGATGCCGATCATGAACACGCCGATCAGCAGGTTCATGAACGGGCCGCCGAACATGATGATGATGCGCTTGTACACGGGCAGCTTGTAGAACAGGCGGTTCTCGTCGCCCGGCTGCAGCTGCTCGGCCGCCGCGCTGCGGGCCTCGTCGGCCAGCTGCTGGAACATGCCGGTGGAGGACTTGCGCAGCGCCGGGGCGTCGGTGGCCCCGACGTTGCCCTTGTTCCTGGCCGGCGGGTACATGCCGATCATGGAGATGTAGCCGCCCAGCGGGATGGCCTTGAACCCGTATTCGGTGTCCCCGCGCTTGAAGGACCACAGCGTCTTGCCGAAGCCGATCATGTATTGCGGGACGCGCACGCCGAAAAGCTTGGCCGGCACCAGGTGCCCGACCTCGTGCAACCCGATGGACAGGCCGACGGCGACCACCATGATGGCCACGCCGAGGATGAAAAGAAGAATGCTCACAGTGCTTCCAAACGTTTGGCGGCGGCGTTTCGTGCCCACGATTCGGCGGCAAGCACCGAGTCGAGGCTCAGCGCGCCGGGTTCGGGGGTGTAGGTCTGCAGGATCGCGTCGACGGTCTCGACGATGTCGGTGAAGCGGATGGCCCCGGCGTGGAACGCCTCGACGGCTTCCTCGTTGACGGCGTTGTACACGGCCATGTGCGTGGGCGAGGCGGAGGCCGCGGCCTTGGCCAGCTCGATCGCGGGGAACGCCTCGATATCCAGCGGCTCGAAGGTCCAGGACGCGGCGGTGGACCAGTCGCACGGGGCGGGTGGCGCCGGGAACGCGGTGCGGCCAGCCGATGCCCAGGGCGATCGGCAGGGCCATGTCCGGCGGGGACGCCTGGGCGATGGTGGATCCGTCGATGAACTCCACCATGGAGTGCACGATCGACTGCGGGTGCACCACGGCCTCGATGCGCTCCAGCGGCACGTCGAAGAGCAGGTGCGCCTCGATGACCTCGAGGGCCTTGTTGACCATGGTCGCGGAGTTGGTGGTCACCACCTTGCCCATGTCCCAGGTGGGGTGCGCCAGCGCCTGCGCCGGGGTGACATCGCGCAGGGCCTCGCGGCTCCAGCCGCGGAAGGGCCCGCCGGAGGCGGTGACGATGAGCTTGTGGACCTCGTCCGGGGTGCCGGAGCGCAGCGCCTGGGCCAGCGCGGAGTGCTCGGAGTCGACGGGCACCAGCTGTCCGGGGGCCGCGGCCTGCTTGACCAGCTGGCCGCCGACGATCAGCGATTCCTTGTTGGCCAGCGCCAGCAGGTGGCCCGCGTTCAGCGCGGCGAGCGTCGGGGCCAGGCCGATGGACCCGGTGATGCCGTTGAGGACCACGTCCGCGTCCGGGAACCCGGCGATCTGCGCGGCGGCGTCGGGTCCGGCGAAAAGTTCGGGTGAGTAGTCGCCGGCTCCGGCGGCAGCGCGCGGCTTGCCGGATGGCCTCGGCGAGCGCGTCGAGGTCCGGGTTGGCCGAACCGACGGCCGGGGCACGGGTGGCGACGGCCTGCTGCGCGAGCAGTTCCAGGTTGTAGCCGCCGGAAAGCGCCGCAACGGCAAAACGGTCGGGCGCCGCGGCGATGACCTCGAGGCCCTGGGTGCCGATGGAACCGGTGGAACCGATCAGCGTGACGCGCCGGATGGTTCCGGGCACCGGTTGGGCAAAGACGGTGGAAGGCAGCAGGTTGTTCACTTGTCCATTATGGTCGTTGTTCCTGTGCCGCCCAATGAGCCACGCCCGGTGTGGGCCGCACCGCAGGAGATTGGCTTAAGCACGTGCGGCCCCCGTTTCCCCTAGACGAGGGAAACGGGGGCCGCAACGGTTTGCACCTTGACGGGCTAGCTGCGCGGGCGGCCTCCACGGCCGGTGGCGTGGTGGTCCTCGGCCTGCACGTGTCCGGGTTCCCCGGTCGTGTCGGCTTCGGTGTACCCGGCAACGGCATCGTTGGCGTCGGGTTCCACCAGGACGGGCTCGACGAGCTCCTCGAACTCGGCGGCCGTCTTCGGGAACAGGCGACGCAGCAGTTTCGCGGCCAGCGGCCACAGCAGGACCAAGGCAATGATCACGTAGGCAACCACGGCGACGGGTTCGCTGAACAGGCCCGCCGGGTCGCCGGCGCTCAGCTGCAGGGACTTGCGCAATTGCGCCTCGGCCCGCGGGCCAAGGATCACGCCGATGATCAGCGGCAGCACCGGGATGCCGAAGCGGCGCATCGCGAAGCCCAGCAGGCCCAGCACCAGCAGCAGGACCAGGTCGAAGGCCTGCAGGTTGACCGCGTAGGCGCCCAGCGTGGCAAAGAACAGGATGCCCGCATAGAGGTACGGCCGCGGCAATTGCAGCAACTTGGCCCACAGCGGCGCCATGGGGAGGTTGATCAGCAGCAACAGGGCGTTGCCGATGAACAGGCTGGCGATCAACGCCCACACCAGCTTCGGTTCCTCCTCGAAGAGCAGCGGGCCCGGCTGGATGCCGAACTGCATGAGTGCCAACAGCATGACCGCGGCCGTGGCGTTGGTCGGCAGGCCCAGGGCCAGCATCGGGGTCAGCGTTCCGGCGGCGGCGGCATTGTTTGCCGCCTCGGGCCCGGCGACGCCCTCGATGGCACCGTGCCCGAATTCCTCCGGGTGCTTGGAGAGCTTCTTCTCGGTGACGTAGGACAGGAACGTGGGGATTTCCGCACCGCCCGCAGGCAGCGCACCGAACGGGAAACCGAATGCGGTTCCACGCAGCCACGGCTTCCAGGAGCGCTTCCAGTCCGCCTTGCCCATCCAGGGGCGTCCGACGGGAATCGTGTGGGTGACGGTCTTGCGCAGGTGCGCGGCGATCCACAGTGCCTCGCCGATGGCGAAGATCGCCACGGCGACCACCACGATGTCCAGCCCGTCTGCGAGCAGCGGCTGTCCGAAGATCAACCGGCCCTGCCCGCTGACCGGGTCCATGCCGACCAGGCCGATGGCCAAGCCCAGCCCCAGCGCGGCGAATCCGCGCAGCTTGGAGGATCCCAGGACCGCCGTCACGGCGATGAGCGCCAGCAGCATGATCGCCAGGTAGCTGGGGTTGCCCAGGCTCACGGCGAACTTCACCACCCACGGTGCGATGGTTGCAAGCAGCGCGGTGCCGATGGTGCCGGCGACGAAGGAGCCGATGGCTGCGGTCGCCAGCGCCTGGGCCGCGCGCCCGGCCTTGGCCATCTTGTGGCCCTCGATGGCGGTGATGACCGTCGAGGATTCTCCCGGGGTGTTCAGCAGGATCGAGGTGGTCGAGCCGCCGTACATGCCGCCGTAGTAGATCCCGGCGAACATGATCATCGCCGCGGTGGGTTCCATCCCGTACGTCACCGGCAGCAGCAGCGCGATGGCCATGGCCGGTCCGATGCCCGGCAAGACGCCGACCGCGGTGCCCAGCAGCACCCCCATCACGGCGAAGAGCAGGTTGACGGGGGTTGCCGCGGTGGCGAACCCCTGCATCAGCATGTTGAATGTGTCCACTTACAGCACTCCCTTGAGCAGGCCGACCGGCAGGTGGATGCCAAGCCCCAGATAGAACCCGTAGAACGTGCCCACGGCCAGGGCCACGGAGATCAGCCCGTCACGGATGTAGTTTCGGCCGCCCAGGGCCAGGACGCTTCCCCAGAACAGGATGGTTCCGGAAATGACCCAGCCGAGCATGTCGATGAAGATGATGTTGACGATGAAGACCAGCCCCAGCGGCACCACGACCTTCCAGTCGATGGGGGTCCCGATCTCGATGTCCTCGCCGTCCTCGGGCTCCGCCGCTCCCCCGCGCAGGACGTTGACGGCGAGCATGACGGCACAGACCAGAAGCAGCGCCGCGACGATGTAGGGAACCGTCTTGGGTCCCAGCCCGTCGGACTGCTGGTAGGGCACCTTCAGGCCGATCGCATCGACCAGCACCATGGCCCCGACCGCCCCGAGCAGGGCCGCGAAGCCCAGCTCGGAACGGTCCTTGAGCCAAACGGCTACTGGTTTCATGCCAAGCCAAGCGCGGTCAGGACGTCGGAAACCCGCTTGTCCTGGTCGGTGAGGAAGGTGGAGAACTCGTCACCGGTGATGAACGCGTCGGTCCAGCCGTTGTCCTTCAGGGCCTGCTTCCACTGCGCGGACCCGTGCATCTTCTCCAGCGTGGCGATCCAGCGGGCCTTGGCGTCGTCGCTGATTCCCGGAGGGGCCACCAGCCCGCGCCAGTTGCTGAATTCCAGGTCGATGTTCGATTCCTTCAGGGTCGGTGCATCCACGCCTTCCAGGCGCTCGGCGCCGGAGGTTGCCAGCACGCGGACATCCCCGGATTCGATCTGCTTGAGGAACTCGCCGGCACCGGATGCCGCGAAGCCCAGCTTGTTGCCCAGGATTGCCGGGAGCAGGTCGCCCCCGCCGTCGTAGGAAACGAAGTTGACCTTGGTCGGGTCGATGCCCACGGCCTGTGCAAGCTGCATCGGAAGCAGGTGGTCCGGGCCGCCCGGTGAGGAGCCGCCGCCGACGGCCACCTTGGAGGGATCCTTCTTCCACGCCGCGACGAGGTCGTCGATGGTCTTGTACGGGGAGTCCTTCGAGACCATGATGGCCCCCGGCTCCTGGATGAGGCGGGCAATCGGCGTGGTGTCGGTCAGCCTGGCGTCGGTGTCGTTGGTGTAGCTCGCGCCGACCACGCCGAGGCCCATGAGCATCCCCAGGTCGCCGTTGCCCTTTTCGTTGACGATGCGGGCCAGGCCCACGGTGCCGCCGGCACCCGCCAGGTTGAAGACCTCGATCGACTTGGCGATTTCGGCTTCCTCCATGACCTTGGCACCGACGCGGGCAGTGGTGTCGTAACCGCCGCCCGGGGTGTTGGGCACCATGATGCGCAGGCCCGTGACCGGGCCGGAGGCGGAGGCGCTGCCGGAGGCCCCGGCGTCGGTGCCGGTTACTCCGCAGCCGGTGGCGGCAAGCATGACGCCTGCAGCAACGGCTGCCAGGCGCAGGATATTGGTTCGTCCCATTGTGATTCCCATCTCAAATGCGAGTGAATGATGTGCACCACGCTAGGGTGCGGCCACCCCTGGGCAATTCTTGTGTTCGCAAAGAAAGTTTTGTTCATAGTGTTCACGGTCACATTCGGCGCCGGTGCCGGACTTGGGTAGAGTACACGCCGATGCCACGTGACGGATCGGGCGATTGGCGCCGGGTCCAGCTTGGCACGGAAAGGACCGCTGGTGTCCAGGCAAACCCTCGCCCCGCGGTTCGGCCGCACCGCGCGATTGACCCTCGCAGGCCAGTTCCTGGGACTGCAACTATTGATCTTGCTGGCCGTCATGGCGGGAGTGCTTGCCATGTCGCTGGCCCAGGCAACCCAGACCTTTGAACGGGTCGAGTCCCGGCGCTCGCTCTCGGCGGCAGAAAACCTCGCCTCGGTCCCCTTGGTGAGGGCCCTGCTGCCCGAGGCCAAGCCCCGCTTCGGTTCGGCCCTTCCCTCGATTGCCGAATCGGTGCGTTCGGTGTCCGGCAGCAGCGACTCGATGCTGGCCAACGCCCAGGGCATCGTGGTGGCGTCCTCGGATCCATCGTTGCTCGGCGAATTGTTTCCCCTCGGCGAGTCCACCGTCATGCAGGGCCGGGCCTGGACCGGGGCCACGGTGCACGGGGGCACAAAGATGCTGGAGGCCCATGTCCCGGTACTGGCCGAGAACGGAAAGCTCGTTGGCTTCGCCTCGATGGGGCGGACCTACCCCTCCCTGTTCGAGCGGCTGCTGGAGGCCACCCCCAACCTGCTGGTCTACTTGGGGGTTTCGGTGGCCCTGGGCACGCTTGGGTCGCTCCTGCTTTCCCGCCGCGTCAAGAGGCAGACCATGGGCCTTGAGCCGGCGGAAATCACCGGCCTGGTCGAACACCGCGAAGCCATCCTGCACGGCGTCAAGGAGGGCGTGGTGGCCATCGACCTGCGCGAACGCATCACCCTGGCCAACGACGCCGCGCGCAGGCTGCTGGGCTGGCCCGATGACTGCGAGGGCCAAACCCTGCAGGACCTTGCCATCGAGGCGGCGCTGCGCGAGGTGCTGACCGTGAAGCAGGCGGATGCCGACAGGTTGGTGCTGGTCGGCGAGCGCATGGTCGTGCTTAACCGCCGCCCCATGGAATCCCGCGGCCGGCTGGTCGGGTCGGTGACCACGTTGCGTGACCGCACCGAGTTGACGACCCTGGAACGGGAGCTGGGGGCAACGCGCATGACGACCGAGACGCTGCGCGCACAGACCCACGAATTCGCCAACCAGCTGCACACCATCTCCGGGTTGATCCAGCTTGGGGAATACGACGAGGTGCTCTCCTACGTGAACGGGGTGAGCTTCAGCCGGACCCGGCTGCTCGATGATGTCACCACCCGCGTCGCCGACCCCACCGTTGCCGCCCTGCTCATTGCCAAGTCCGCCCTGGCCTCGGAGCGGGGCGTGGGCATCGACCTCGATCCCGGGTCGCGCCTCGGCCGGGTGGACGAGGCCCTGTCCCGGGACCTGACCACGGTGGTCGGCAACCTGGTGGACAACGCCATCGACGCCGTGGCCGGGAGCCAGAGCGCCCGGGTCGTGATCCGGTTGTCCCAGGAGGACGACCAGGTCATCGTGACGGTGCACGACTCCGGCGAGGGCATCGACTCCGGCAACATCGGCAAGATCTTCGTCCAGGGCTACAGCACCAAGACCTCGTCGTCCGAGGCGGGCGCGGCTTCGGGCTGGCGTTGACGCGCCTGGTGTGCCTGCGCCGCGGAGGCGACATCACCGTGGCCAACGACCAAGGGGCGGTCTTCACGGCCCGCCTGGGGAAAAGGGTTCAGGCATGATCAAGGTGCTCATCGTCGACGACGATTTCATGGTCGCGCGGATCCACTCGGGGTTCGTGTCGCAAATGCCCGGATTCGAGGTCTCGGGGGTCGCCCGCAACGGGGCCCAGGCGCTGGTGGAGGCCCGCCGCATCCGGCCCGACCTGGTCCTGCTGGACATCCACCTTCCCGACATCTACGGCCTGGATCTGCTGGGCCAATTGCGCGCCGCCGTCCCGGAGCTCGACGTCTTGGTGATCAGTGCCGCCCGCGAGGCCGAAACCGTGCGCCGGGCGCTGCGCGGCGGCATCGTGCACTACCTCATGAAGCCGTTCACCCAGGAGGACCTGCACCAGCGGCTGGACCACTACCGGCGCACCTACCGTTCGCTGGGATCCTCCGACACGGCCGAGCAGTCGGACGTGGATGCCGTCTTCGGCATGGCCGGTTCCGAGAAGCCGCTGCCCAAGGGCTGCGGGGCCGAGACCCTGGAACGGGTGCAGGCGACCCTGCGCTCGGTCGAGTCGGACTTCTCCGCCCTGGAGGTCGGCGAGATGCTGGGCCTTTCCCGGGTCAGCGCGCGACGCTACCTGGAGCACCTCAACGAGACCGGGGCGGTGCAGGTGGACCTGCGGTACGGCGGCGGCCGTCCGGAGCGGCGCTACAGCTGGCGGGGTCCGCGTTCCTGAGCCTGTTCAGGTCCAGTCCGGGCTAGGTCCAGTCCGGGTCTTCCCAGGTGCCGTTTTGCTGTTGCAGGTGTGCCTCGCGGGTGAACATCAGGCACACGCGCGTCGCCTCGCCGACGATGATGCCGTCCTGGTTGCGGCCCACGTGGCTGAAGGTGGCAACCCCGAGCCCGGGACGCGAGTTGGAGGGCCGCAGGTCCACCACCGAGGTTTGGGTGTAGAGCGTGTCCCCCGGGTAGAGCGGGTGCGGGAACCTGATGTCGGTGAGCCCGAGCTGGCCCACCAGGGTGCCCTGGGTCAGCTGGGACACGGACTGGCCCACCATGGTCGCAAGGGTGAACATGGAGTTCATGAGGCGGCGGCCAAAGGGTTGGGTCGCGGAGAACGCCGCATCCAGGTGCAGCGCCTGCGTGTTCATGCTCAGCGTGGTGAACAGGACGTTGTCGGCCTCGGTCATGGTTCGGCCCGGGGAATGCACGTACAGCGCATCGGGGTCGAGTTCGTCGAAGTAAAGCCCGCGCTGCTCGATCCTCTTGCCGAGATCGTCATCCGTCATGTTGCTGCCCCTCCAGTTCTTCCATCCCCTGCACCCCGTGCTCCCCTGCCGCCTGCGGCCAACGGGGGCCCCGGTGCGTCGAGGCGTCCAAGGTAAATCCCGTATGCGTATCCTACAAACCCGGGCACCGAAAAGCGCAAGGGCCTGTTCGTCATAGTCCCAGCGAGCGGGCAATCAGCATCAACTGCACCTGGGTGGTGCCCTCGCCGATTTCCAGGATCTTCGAGTCCCGGTAGTGCCTGGCAACCAGGGACTCGTTGATGAACCCGTAGCCGCCGAAGATCTGGGTGGCGTCCCGGGCGTTGTCCATGGCGGCCTCGCCGGCGACCATCTTGGCGATGGCCGCCTCGGTCTTGAAATCCTTGCCGGCCAGCATCCGTGCCGCGGCCGCATAGTAGGCAAGCCGCGAGGTGTGCACGCGCGCCGCCATCCTGGCGATCATGAAGGAGATGCCCTGGTTCGACCCGATGGTGTCCCCGAAGGCGGTGCGGGTCTTGGCGTAGGCGACGGCCTCGTCGAGACAGCCCTGCGCGGCACCGGTGCCAAGGGCCGCGATGGCGATGCGCCCCTCGTCGAGGATCGACAGGAAGTTTGCGTAGCCGCGGCCGCGTTCGCCGAGCAGGTTTTCCTCCGGCACGCGAACGTCCTTCAGGCTCAGCGGGTGCGTGTCCGAGGCGTTCCAGCCGACCTTGTTGTAGGCCGGTTCGACGGTGAAGCCCGGGGTCGGCCGGGGCACCAGGATCGTGGAGATTTCCTTGGCCGGCGTTCCGTCGGGCCGGGTCTTGGTGCCGGTGACGGCCGTGACGGTCACCAACGTGGTGATGTCGGTGCCGGAGTTGGTGATGAATTCCTTGCTCCCGTTGATCACCCACTGCCCCTGGTCCAGGGCGGCCTTGGTCTGGGTTCCGCCGGCGTCGGAGCCGGCCCCGGGTTCGGTGAGCCCGAAGCCCGCCAGCTCCGTACCCGGCGCACAGGGCAGGCAACCAGCGTTCCTTTTGCGCCGCGGTGCCGAAGCGGTACACGGGCATGGCGCCCAGGCTGACTCCGGCCTCGAGGGTGATGGCCACCGACTGGTCGACCCGGCCCAGTTCCTCGATGGCCAGGGCGAGGGCGAAGTAGTCCCCTCCCATGCCCCCGTATTCCTCGCTGAAGGGAAGCCCGAACAGCCCAAGCTGCCCCATCTGCGCGATGACGTCGTAGGGGAAGGAATGCGCGGCGTCGTGTTTCGCCGAAACCGGTGCAACGACTTCGTTGGCGAATTCGCGCACGGTGTCCACGAGCTGCTGGTATTCCTCGTCGAGCTCCAGATCGATCACGGTCCTGCCCCTTCCTGTGGCGCGTCGGCCTCCGAAACGACTGGGTTCACCGATTCTTCGACGCTGGCTTGTAAAGCTCTTGGGCTTTGCCAAATGACCACGTATTGTTAGTGATCATTAACTGAATTCGAGGCTAGTGTTGCACGGCACACTTGTCCAGCATTCACAGCGAATTGATTCGGCGACCCCGGCCCGGCCAGCATTCGGCCTCCAGGGGCACAAAGGAGCATCGAACACCCCATGAATGCCACGTCAATCACCCCGGCCTCGACCGACAGGGACAGGGCCAAGGCACAACGACGCCGGGACCTCCTGGTCGAAGCCACCCGGCTGTTCGCCATCCGCGGGTACGCGGGAGTTTCGCTCGAGGACCTGGGGGCGGCCTGCGGCATCAGCGGCCCGGCCGTGTACCGGCACTTTTCCGGAAAATCCGCGGTGCTGATCGCGCTGCTGGTGGGGGTCAGCCAGGACCTCCTCAAGGGCGGCAAGGAGGTCAGGGCCGAGGGAGGAACACCCTCGGAAATCCTGGGCCGGCTCATTTCCTTCCACACCGATTTCGCCCTCGCCCGCCCGGACATGATCCAGGTCCAGGACCGCAACCTGGAGGCCCTCCCCGAAGCCGAGCTCCATCTGGTGCGCAAATTGCAGCGCGACTACATTGCCCTGTGGACCGAGCAACTGCACCTGATCCACCCGGAAGAATCGGCAACAGTCATCCGCTTCCGGGCACACGCGGCATTCGGCCTGCTCAATTCGACGGCGCACTCGGCCCACTCGCCCCGCACGTCCAAGAAGGGCCTGCGTAAACTACTGAACCAGATGGCGACCGCAGCCCTGTCCACCCCGGTAGGCTAGGGGCAAGTCGATCAACACATATAGAGAGGCAGTGACCGTGCAGCTACGGCCCATACAGCCAGAAGACCTTGACCAGTTCTTCGAACACCAGCAGGATCCCGAAGCCAACCTCATGGCTGCCTTCACGGCACGCAACCCGGCCGACCGTGGCGTATTCGACCACCACTGGAACCTGATCCTGAACGACCCGTCGGTCATCGTGCGCACCATTGAGCATGAGGGCGAGGTTGCGGGTTCGATTCTGCTCTTTAAGAACGAAGAAGTTCCGGAGATCAGTTTCTGGACCGCCCGCCGCTTCTGGGGCAAGGGAATCACCACCTCGGCAGTCGACGCCTTCCTGGCCGAATACACCGACGCCCGCTGCGTGCCCGGGTCCCGCAAGACAACATCGGATCCATCAAGGTCCTGGAACGACGTGGTTTCAAGGTCATCGATGAGGACTCCGATTTCTCCAACGCCCGCGCAGCGGTCGTCAAGGAATTCATCATGGAGCTGGTCTAGCCGCTCCCCCGCATTCTGGCCCTCGGGCACGAGCAATGGCCGGATATCCCCTCAGGGATATCCGGCCATTGCTCTATTCTCTTCCCGCCCTACAAGGGCCGGGCCGATCCGGAAGGGATCAGTTCCCGTTTTCCATGTCCATGAGCAGGCGGCGGGCCTCGCGGCGGATTGCCTGCTCCCCCGGCTCCGGGACCGGCGCAGCCGCGAGCAGCTTGCGCGTGTAGTCTTCCTGGGGCGCGTGCAGGACGTCGCTGACGCGACCCTGCTCGACGGCCTTGCCGGACTTCATGACAACCACCGAGTGCGCCAGCAGGTCCACGACGGCAAGGTCGTGGCTGACAAACAGGCAGGCGAACTCGTAGCGTTCCTGCAGTTCCTGGATCATGTCCAGCACCGCGGCCTGCACCGAAACGTCCAACGCGCTGGTCGGCTCGTCGGCGATCAGCAGCTCGGGATCCAGGGTCAGGGCGCGTGCGATGCACACGCGCTGGCGCTGGCCGCCGGAGAGCTCGTGCGGGTAGCGGTTGATGACCGAGGCCGGCAGGTGCACCGCCTCAAGCAACTCCGTGGCGCGCTTGATGCGCTCGGCGCGGTTTCCGACCTTGTGCACCACCATGGGTTCGGTGATGCAGTCGCCGATGGGGAACCGCGGGTTCAGCGAGGCCGCCGGATCCTGGAAGATCACGCCCATCTTGGCGCGCACCGCGCGTGCGGCCTTGGGCCGCAGCTTGGTCAGGTCGCTGCCCTGCACCGCCAGCTTGCCCGAGGCCACCGGAAGCAGGCCCAGCACGGCCTTGGCGACCGTGGACTTGCCGGAACCCGATTCGCCGACGATGCCCAGGATTTCCCCGCGGGCGATCTCGAACGAGACATCGTCGACGGCGCGGAACTTGCTTCCGCGCATGTCGTATTCCAGCACCAGGTTCTTGGCCTCAAGCACGAGCTTGCGGTTCGGGTCCACGACGTCGGCGGGTTCGGGAACAAAGCCGCCGTCCACGTCCACCGCGGCGAGGCGCGGAACCGAGGAAAGCAGCTTCTGCGTGTACGGGTGCTGCGGCGCATTGAGCACCTGTTCCACCGTGCCGGTTTCGACCAGCGAACCGCGGAACATCACTGCCACGCGGTCGGCCAGGTCGGCCACGACGCCCATGTTGTGGGTGATCAGCAGGATGCCGGTGTTCAGCTTGTCCTTGAGCTCGCGCAGCAGGTCCAGGATCTCGGCCTGCACCGTCACGTCGAGCGCGGTGGTCGGCTCGTCGGCGATGATGACCTTCGGGTCGCAGGAGATCGCCATGGCGATCACGATGCGCTGGCGCTGGCCGCCGGAGAACTGGTGCGGGTACTGCTTGATGCGCTTGGCAGGTTCCGGGATGCCGACCATCTCGAGCAGCTCGATGGCGCGGGCGGTTGCCTCCTTGCCGTAGGCCAGGCCGTGCAGCTCGAGGGACTCGGTGAGCTGGCGTTCGACCGTCAGCACCGGGTTCAGCGCGGTCATGGGCTCCTGGAAGACCATGGCGATCTCGGTGGCGCGCATCTTGCGCATCTTGGCCTCGGGCAGGCCGACGACGTTGACGCCGCCGACAAACGCCTTGCCGGTGATGTTCGCGTTCGAGGGCAGCAGGCCCATGGCGGCGGTGGAGGTCACGGACTTGCCGGAACCCGATTCGCCGACCAGTGCCACGACCTCGCCGGGGAACACCTCAAGCGAGAGTCCCTTGACCGCGTGGACCTCGGAAAATTCCGTATCGAATACGACATTGAGGTTCTCGAAGCTCAGTGCCGTGCCGGTCTTGGGTTCCACCGGTGCTTGGATGCTCATGCGAGTTCCTTCTTCTTGCGGCGCTTTGCCTTGCGGGTCTGGCGGGGGTCGAACGCATCGCGCAATCCGTCGCCCAGGAAGTTCACGCTCAGGGCGATGGCGACGATGATCATGCCCGGCCACCAGAAGAGCCACGGGCGGGAGGTGAATGCGTTCTGGTACTGGCTGATGAGCAGGCCCAGGGACGATTCCGGCAGCTTCACGCCGAAGCCGAGGTAGCTCAGCGAGGTTTCAAGCAGGATGGCGCCGGCGATGGCGAAGGTCGCGTTCACGACGATCACGCCAACGGTGTTCGGCAGCAGGTGCTTGAAGATCACCCGGCTGGTGGTCGAGCCCATGGCCTGCGCCGCGGCGACGTATTCGCGCTCGCGCAGGGTCAGGATCTCGCCGCGCACCAGGCGGGCCAATCCCGTCCAGGTCAGCAGGCCGAGCGCGAATGCGAGCGCAAAGATGGAATTGGAAGACGATCCGGCCATCTGGCCCAGGACTGCGGCAAGGACCAGCAGCGGGATCACGATGAACAGGTCGGTGATGCGCATCAGCACCTCGTCGACCCAGCCGCGGAAGTAGCCCGCAAGTGCGCCGACAATGGCGCCGATGAACGTGGAGATCGCTCCCACGACGACGGCGATGATGATGGACTTCTGGGTGCCGCGCATGACCAGGGCAAAGTAGTCCTTGCCGGTGTCGTCCTGCCCGAACGGGTGAGCGACCGAAGGCGATGCCGCTGCCGCCCAGCCAGGTCGGCAGCAGGCTCATGGTCGGGGCGCCGCCGTTGACGATGCTGCCGGACTTGAGGTAGCTCTGGCCCCACCAGCCCGGGATGCCCGCAAACCCGATGGAGGTGAAGGCAATGACAGTGATGAAGACCAGGATGATCGATGAGATGATCGCCGGCTTGTGATTCAGGAAGCGGCGGCGGATCAGCTGGCCCTGGCTCTTGGACTGCGTGGCCTTGCGGGCCAGCTCCGCGTCCTCGACGTCGACCAGGGAAACGAGCTGCTGCTCGTTGGGCTCCATTTCGGAAATCATGTTCGATGAACCTCGTAGCTCTTCGTTGTTCTGGTGCTCGCTCATACCCGGATCCTCGGGTCAAGAAGCGCATAGAAGATGTCCGCAAGCATGTTGAAGAGAACAGCCGCGGTGCCGGTGACCAGGAAGAAGGCCATGACCGGCGCCGGGTCCACCGCGGTCAACCCGGTACGGAACATTTCGCCCATGCCCTTCCAGCCGAATACGGACTCGGTGATGACCGCTCCGCCGATCAAGCCGGCGAAGTCGAAGGCCGCGATGGTGGCGATCGGGATCAGCGCGTTGCGGAAGGCGTGGCGGAAGATGACGGTTCGTTCGCTCAGTCCCTTGGAGCGGGCAGTGCGGATGTAGTCCTGCTGTCCGACTTCAAGCATCGAGGTTCGGGTGTAGCGGGAGTAGCTGGCCAGCGAGATCACTGCGAGCAGGATCGTCGGGAAGGATCAGCTGGGCCCCGCGGTCCAGGAAGATTTCCCAGAAGCTGCCCACGAAGTCCGGGGTCTGCGAACCGATGGTTCCCACCGGGCGAGGCTTGAGCTGCAGGAATCCCGGCCAGGCGCGGAAGATGTGGTCGATGACCGTCAGGCCAGCGACGGCCAAGGCCGGTGAATGCACTGACCCACATGGCGATCTTCCGGACGCGACCGCCCATGTAGTAGCCGATGGCGCCGGGGATGGCCATCGAGAGCACGCCGCCGATGATCAGCACCGGGGTGCTGGGCGCCTGGAGGATGGAGAAGGTTGCGTAGTAGAGGATGATGCCCAGGCCCACGGTGATCAGGGCCGGGTAGAGCACCGCCTTGTTGCGCACGCCCACGGTCATGGCCGTGCCGCTGAGTGCGACGGCCAGGGAGAGGACGACGATGCCGACCAATCCAAGCTGCGGGTAGCGGAAGAAGTTCAGCCACAGCAGGTACGGGATTGCCACGCCAACGAAGACCGCCGACACCGCAAAGGTGATGACGCGGCGCTTGACGCTGCCGGCCAGGAACACCTGCATGAGGAATCCGAAGAGCACCGCCGCGACAATCGTTTGAAGCGGCGTGAAGGAGGGTTCCTTGATCCAGTTGTTGTAGCCGATGGCCATGTATTCCTTGAGCATCACCGCGGCCCAGAAGACCGGCAGGGAGAAGAACAGGAAGGTCAGGAAGGTGACGCCGTAGTCCAGGCCGGAGTACTGGCGAACGGCGGTAAGCACGCCGATGGCAATGCCGAAGATGGCTGCGAGCACCGTGGCCAGGATGACCAGGCGCAGCGTGGAGGATGCGGCGGCGCCGAGCAATCCGGAGACCTGGACACCCTGGACGTTCGTTCCGAGGTCGCACTGCAGCGCAAAGCACTTGCCAACACCCATGAGCCAGTCCCAGTACCTCAGGTACCAGGGCTGGTCCAGATTCATGTACGCAATGCGCTGGGCCATGAGATGTCACGGTTTTCGGCGGACGCTTTCACGGAGATCATGTAGAGGGTCTCCGGAGTTGATCACCAATACGTAGAGAAGGAAGGAGGCGGCGAGCAAAATGCCCAGCGAGGCTCCAAGCCTTTTGATGATAAATTTCAGCACTGCAACTACTTACCTTTCCGTCTTGATCCGCCCTCGTAAGTGGTGTTAACAAGGGCGTGTGGGGCCCGGCGAAGTCGCCAAGCCCCACACTAAGACGCTGGTATTGCCGATTGGCAATTACTCAGCGCGGACCCACTGCTCCGCGTTCCAGACGATCTGCGACTGGGTGGCGGTGTGGCGCACGTTCTTGACATCAGCCGAAGAGGCAGACAGCCCTGGGTGGGCGAATACCGGGATGCCGAAGAGGTTGTCCCACAGCAGCTTCTCGATGTTCTTCATTTCGGTCAGGTGGACGGCCGGATCCATGGAGGTTGCCAGACGGGTCCAAGCCGCGTCAACTTCCTTGTTGGAGAACTTGCCGTAGTTCTGCGGCTTGCTCGGTGGCGTAGATGTTCTGGCCGGAAGTGATCTGGCCGGAACCTGCCCAAGCGAACAGTGCCACGTCGTAGTCGCCGCGTTCCTGGGTGCCGCCCGGAGCGAAGAACTTCGGATCGGCTGCCATCAACGATTTCGAAGCCGGCAGCGTCGCACGACGACTTGATCATCGCGACTTCGTTGGCACGGCGCGGGTTCGGAGCGGAGTAACCGATGCGGACCTTGGTGCCGACGGCGTTCTGCTCTTCGAGGATCTTCTTGGCACCCTCGATGTCTACGGTGTCGTAGCGGCCGTCGTAGGAGAAGCCCGACAACGTCCTTGTAGTTTTCCTGGAACGGGAAGACTTCGCGGGCGTTGAGGACCTGCGCTTCCGGGTTCAGCGGCTTGATCAGGTTGTCAACGATTTCCTGGCGCGGAACGCACATGGCGAATGCCTGACGCAGTTCCAGGCTGTCCTTGAAGACTGCCTTGTCGCGGAAGTTGAAGTCCAGGTGCTCCCAGGTCATGGTGTCGCCCTGCTGGATGTTGACCTTGTCGCCGAGCTTCTTCAGCTGGGCCAGGGTATCAATGGTCGGCTGCGGGGCAATGACGTTGAGTTCATCGTTATCCAAAGCCTGGACCATGGCGTCATCATCGAGGAAGCGGAAGGTCAGGTTCTTGGTGGCCGCCGGGGTGCCGTAGTAGGTCTCGTTGGCTTCCAGGGTGACCGATTCGCCGGCATTCCAGCTCTTGAGCTTGTACGGGCCGGAGGACGGGATCAGGTCGGCTGCGGGCAGCGTGCCCGGCTTGGTGGTCCAGCCGGTGTTCCAGAATTCGGCGGCCTTGGTGAGCTTGGCGGCGTCGCTCGGCACGGATCGCGTCAACGAGATCCGCGGTGGAGATGCCAGCCCTGCTTGGCGACGATGTGTGCGGGAGTGCCCATCCAGGTCTGGATCTGCCAGTCCGGGTCCGGGTTCTTGAAGGTGACGGTGAATTCCTTGGAATCCGCAGCGCCCTCGGGACCCTTCGGAACGGTGTCACCCAGGTCGGCGGAAACCGAGTCGAAGAGCGGGGTGCCTTCTTGGCGTTCTTCAGGTTGGCGTTCTGGGTCGCCCAGGCCAGCACGGCGTCGGCCGTGGTGATCGGGGTGCCGTCGGACCACTTCGCGTTGTCGGCAATGGTGTACTTGATGGTCAGCGGATCGTCACTGACCTTTTCGTAGGAACCAAGGTCCTTGTTCTGGTAGATCTTGCCGTCGGTGCCGAAGTATGAGAAGCCTGCACAGCACGCGGTCGGTAATGGCCGAGTTGTAGGTGCTGTAGGTCTGTGGAGTCAGCGAGTTGTAGCCGATGAAATCGGGTGCACCCACAGTAACCTTGATGGTGTCATCTTTGGTGGTGACATCGCCAAGATCGGCGAGGCCACTGTTCGCCGGCTCTACGGTGTTTGTGCCGCTGCCACTTGCCGACGGTGCTGCCGAACCGGATGGCTCAGCCGGGCCGCCTGGCGCACAAGCGGTGAGTGCCAGTGCGAGCGCAGCACCTACTGCGACAGCCTTCGAAATACGCTGAACACGCATTTCTCCTCCTTATAAGCTTGATCTTCGTGTTGCCGAGCTCTCGCTCGGGCGCGGTCCACGCGGCGTGCGCTACCCCACATCAAAAAACCATAGCGGTGATCAGTCCCGATGGATATAAAAATGTCGCTTCACATTTATCGAGACCCCGCTCACCCAAAGCGCCCGGTCGAGCGCGCGGCAACCGAGCACACCCGGACGTGACGAGCGCTACAGCCGCTAAAACTCAAGGGTTTACTTCACATTGAACTTTGCCAATAACTACTGTCGGGTAGGAAAACTCGAAGGCGTCGCAAAACATAACAGTTTGGCAACAGCGGGAAAAGTTACGTCAAAGCGGTGACCGCGGTGGCCTGACGACTGCTCCAGGTCACTCGGAAACGGTCCACCCACCAACAGCGAATGGGCGGACCATTCAGGTCCGCCCATTCGCTGTTTACTGTTTGCCGGCCAAGCCCGTCCGGTGAAACCGAACGCGGCGAGGCTAAAGCAGGAGCGTGGCCCCGGGGATGGCGCCAAGCAGGTTGCGCGTGTAGTCGCTTTGCGGGTTGTTGAAGACCTCGTCGGTCGTGGCCTTTTCCACGATGCGCCCGTTTTTCATCACGCACACGTTGTCGGCGATCTCGCGCACCACCGCCAGGTCGTGCGTGATGAACAGGTACGTCAGGCCGAGTTCTTCCTGCAGGTTGTTGAGCAGGTTCAGGATCTGCGCCTGCACCAGCACGTCCAACGCCGAGACGGCCTCGTCGCAGATGATCATTTCCGGCTGCAACGCCAAGGCCCTGGCAATGGCGATGCGCTGGCGCTGTCCGCCGGAGAGCTCGTTGGGGAACCGGTGCATCGTTGAAGCAGGCATCGACACCTGGCCAAGCAGTTCCTTGACCCGGCTCTGACGCGACTTGCTGTCACCGATCCCGTGGATGCGCAGCGGCTCCTCAATGGTGCGGTAGATGCTGTACATCGGGTCCAGGGAACCATAGGGGTCCTGGAAGATCGGCTGCACCCGGCGCCTGAACTTGAAGAGCTCCGATTCGGGCTGGTCGGTCATCAGCTGCCCGTCGAAGGAGATGGAACCCGACGTGGGCTTCAGCAGGTTCAACACCATCTGCGCCACCGTCGACTTGCCGGAACCCGACTCCCCCACGATTGCCGTGGTGGTGCCGCGCTTGACCTCGAGGGAAACGTTGTCCACCGCGGTGAACTCGTCGCTGCGGCCCATGCCCTTGCGGATCTTGAAGACCTTGGTCAGGTCCTTGATCTCCAGCACGTCATCGGTCTTCAGCGAGTGCTCGTGCTTGGCCACCGCATTCACTTGCTCGGCGACTTCAATCGGCTGGGATTGCAGGCGCTTGGATGCCAGCGACGGAGCCGATGCAACAAGGCGCTGCGTGTAGGGGTGCTGCGGGTTGCGCAGGATTTCCAGCGCGGGCCCCGATTCAACCACCTGTCCCTTGTACATGACAACGACTTTTTCCGCGCGTTCCGCGGCCAGGCCGAGGTCGTGGGTGATCAGCAGGACCGCCGTGCCCAGCTCGCTGGTCATGGTGTCCAGGTGGTCCAGGATCTGCTGCTGGACGGTCACGTCCAAGGCGCTGGTGGGTTCGTCGGCGATCAACAGGCGCGGCCGGCAGGCCAGGCCGATGGCGATCAGCGCGCGCTGGCGCATGCCGCCGGAGAACTCGTGCGGGTACTGGTTTGCGCGCGATGCCGCATTCGGCAGGCCCGCTTCCGACAACACCTGCGCGACGCGTTCCTTCGAGTTGCCGCCGGCCAGCCCGTTGGCCTTCAACGTCTCCTCCACCTGGAAACCGATTTTCCACACCGGGTTCAAGTTGGACATCGGATCCTGCGGAACCATGCCGATGGAGCTGCCACGCAGCTCGATGATGCGCTTGTCGCTGGCGTGGGTGATGTCCTCGCCGTCAAAGATGATCTGGCCGCCGGACACCCGGCCGTTGCCGGACAGGAGTCCGATGGCGGCAAGTGCCGTGGTGGACTTTCCGGAACCCGACTCCCCCACGATGGCAACCGTTTCTCCGGGCATGACCGTCAGGTGCGCGTTGCGCACCGCCTCGATCGGCCCTTCCGGGGTTGAGAAGGTGATGGCCAGGTTCTTGATTTCGAGAAGCGGCCGGTCCTCGGCTGTTGCATTCACGGATGAATCCTTCAATAGTTCAGTCATGGCGCTATCCCTTGCGTGCCCTTGGATCCAGCGCATCGCGCACCGCGTCACCGAGCATGATGAAGCTCAGGACGGTTATGGAAAGTGCAAGCGCCGGCCACATGAGGATCGACGGATTGTTGCGAAGGGAAATCTTGGCATCGGAGATGTCTCGTCCCCAGCTCATGATGTCTTGCGGAAGCCCGACGCCCAGGAAGGACAGCGTGGCCTCGGCCACGATGTAGGTACCCAGGGAAATCGTGGCCACCACGATGATCGGCGCCAGGGAATTGGGCAGCACGTGCTTCACCAGCGTCTTGAACTTTGAGAGCCCAAGCGACCGCGATGCCATGACATAGTCCGCATTCTTTGCCTCGATGACGGCACCGCGGGTGATGCGGGCCAACTGCGGCCATCCGAATACGTCAACGTGATGATGACCGTCCACATGCTCTTGTTTTCGCGGAATGCAGGAAGCTGCATGATGACGATGGCGCCAAGGATCAGCGGCAGCGCGAAGAAGATGTCTCCGAGGCGGGCCAGGACGGCGTCAAGCCAACCGCCGTAGTAACCGGCCAGCGCGCCGAACGTGCCACCGATGGCGACCACCGCAATCGTGGTGAGGAGGCCAACAAGCACCGAGGCCCGCGCACCGACGATGATGCGCGCGTAGACGTCACAGCCCTGGAACGTGAAGCCCAGGGGATGTCCGGGGGCGGGGCCCTTGCGCGCATTGGCCAGGTCGCAAGCCTCGGATCGGTTTGGGTGAACAGGCCCGGGAACAACGCGACCGTGATGACGAGGACGATCAGCAGGGCGGAAATGATGAACAGTGGCTGGGTCCGCAGGGACCGCCAGGCCTGCGTCCACATGCTCAGGGGTTCGGCCGTCTCGTCGACCTTGTCGACGGACTGCAGCGGGGTTTCCTCAAGCGGGGCAACAAAATGCTCGATCTTGCGCGTGGACACTTTTCCGGCGCGCACACGCTTGGCGGTGTCGGTCGGTTCAATCAATTCGGGAAGTGGATTCTCAGACATACCGGATCCTTGGGTCGAGCCACGCGTACAGTAAATCGACGACGAGGTTTGCTAGAACGAAGACGAGCACCAGGACACTGACTACGGCCACGATCGTGGGCGTTTCGCCCTTGCTGATGGCCTGAGTAGAGCAGGTTGCCGATGCCCGGGACATTGAAAATGCCCTCGGTGACGATTGCGCCACCCATGAGCGTGCCGAGGTCGGCACCCAGGAAGGTCACCACCGGAATGAGCGAGTTTCGAAGAATATGTACAACGATCACCCGGCGACGGCTGAGGCCCTTGGCGGTTGCCGTGCGTACATAGTCGGCATTCTTGTTTTCAATGACGGAGGTGCGCGTCAGGCGCAGGACGTAGGCCAGGGAGACAAGGCCCAAAACCAGTGCAGGGAGGATCAAATCGCTCCAGGGGGCGCCGGGACCCACCGTGGGTTTCGCCCAACCGAGCTTGACGCCAACGACGAATTGCAGGACGAAGCCCAGGACAAATGTCGGCACTGCGATGACGATCAAGGATGCAACAAGCACCGTCGAGTCAAAGAGCTTTCCCTTTTTGAGGCCGGCAATGACGCCGAGGATGATTCCGAAAACGGCTTCGAAGGCGAGCGCCATGATGGCCAGCCTTGCGGTTACCGGGAACGCGCGGGCGATCACGTCGGACACCGCCTGGCCGGAGAATGTCTGGCCCAGGTCGAACGTCACCAGGTTTTTCAGGTACAGCAGGTACTGGACCCAGAATGGCTGGTCCAGGTTGTATTGGGCCCTGAGAGTTGCCTCAACGGCCGGGTTCATCGGTTTGCCGCCCGACAGGGCTGCGATGGGATCGCCAGGTGCGGCGAAGACCAGGAAATAGACAAGCAGGGTTGCACCGAGGAAAACCGGTATCAATTGCAAAAATCTCTTGAGCGTAAAGGTAATCACTGGGCTACCACCGCGGGGTTAGTGGATGGGAACGAATCTTGCACGGAACTGCTCCTTGTAAGGAAACATGGTTGGGGCCGCGAACTTGATGGATTAATCATTGACGTGAGTAAGGGGGAACCCTTTAGGGCCCCCCTTACTCACTATCCATGTCAGCGGTGGGGCTGCTACTTACCGGTGATTGCGTAGTACAGCGGCACGCCATTCCAGCCGAACTTGACGTCGGCTACCTTGGTGCTCCAACCACCCTGAACGCCCTGGTACCAGAGCGGTACGACCGGAAGGTCCTTGAGCAGGATTTCCTGGGACTTGTTGAAGATCTTGTTGCCTTCTTCAACGGTGGTGGCGGACAGGCCCTCAGCAAGCAGCTTGTCGAACTCAGGGTTCGAGTAGTCGCCGTCGTTGGATCCCGCGCCGGTGGCGTACAGCGGGCCGAGGAAGTTGTACAGCGACGGGTAGTCGGCCTGCCAGCCGGCACGCGATGCGCCGGTGAGCTTCTTTTCGCCAACCAGCGTGCGCATTTCCTTGAACGTCGGAATCGGGTTCAGCTCGGCCTTGATCCCCAGGGTGTTGGAAATCTGGTTGGCCATGGCCTCGATGTATTCCTTGTTGCCCGCACCATCGATGTTCGAGGTGACGGTGAAGGCCTTGCCTGCCGGCCACGGGGAGATCTTCTCGGCGTCGGCCCACAGCTGCTTGGCCTTTTCGGCGTTGAAGGTCAGCACGTCGCTGCCCGGGATCGCATCCGAGAATCCGTCAATCACCGGGGAGGTGAATTCCTTGGCGATCTGCTTGCCGCCGAAGAAGATGTTGTCGATGATCTGCTGGCGGTCGATGGACATCGAGATTGCCGCGCGGCGCATCTGGCCGGCTTCACCCTGGAATTCCGGCAGGTAGCTCGGAATCACCATGGTGGCGTTGCCGGCGTAGGCCTGGTTGACCCAGCGGTCGCCCAGGTCGGCCTTGTAGTTCTGCAGCTGGCTCGGCGGGATCTGGTCGAGCACGTCGAGGTTGTCGCCCAGCAGGTCCTGGTAGGCGGCGTCGAAGGTGCTGTAGATCTTGAACGTCACACCGGCGTTGGCCGGCTTGCGCGGGCCGCTGTAGTCGGCGTTGGGAACCAACTCGATCTGGACGTTGTGCTGCCATCCGCCGTCGGCCAGCTTGTAGGGGCCGTTGCCTGCGGGGTTCTCGCCGAAGCCCTTCGGGTCCTTGAATGCTGCCTCGGGCAGCGGGTAGAAGGCGGTGTAGCCCAGACGCAGCGGGAAGTCGGATTCGGCGCGAGCGAGCTCGACGGTGAAGGTGGTGTCGTCGACAACCTTCAGGCCTTCCATGGTTTCCGCGGTGGCACCCTCGGCGCTGACCTTGTCATAGCCCTTGATGGACTCGAAGAAGTAGGAGTTCAGCTGGGCGTTCTTGGCGGCCGCACCGAAGTTCCAGGCATCGACGAAGGACTTCGCGGTCACGGCCTCGCCGTTGCTGAACTTCTGGCCGGACTTGATCTTGATCGTGTATGTCTTGGCGTCCTTTGTTTCAATGGACTCGGCCAGTTCGTTCACCGGCGCGCCTGTGGCGTCGTAGCTCACCAGACCGGTGAAGAGCAGGTCCATGACGCGACCGCCACCAACCTCGTTGGTGTTGGCCGGAAGCAGGCCGTTCTGCGGTTCGGTTGAGTTCGCAGTGATTACCGCCGTGGAGTTTCCCCCGGTGCCACCTGAGGCGCCCGCGCTGTTGCTGCTGCTGCTGGCACCGGTGCTGCCACCGCCACCGCCACATGCCGAAAGTGTTAGTGCAAGAGCTGCCGAAAGCACGAGTGCCTTCGAAGTGCGGGTGTAACGCATACTGTCTCCTCAACGAGTCTGTTGGATGGGTTCGAGCGTCGCGATTTTGCCAACAGTCAAACCCCGGTGATCCTAATCACCACTCCAGTGAGACTACTCACAGAGGTGTGAAACATTCAATGAATTCCCCGTTTTGCAGACAATCTTAATAAACCTGCAACATATGCTTCGCGTGATGTCCGGAAAAAATTTGAGAAATGTACGCATGAGTCCAAACACAGAGGTCAGCTAAGCCGCGTTGCTTTTCTCCCGGTTTTCGAGGCGTGCCGCAGCCAACCCGATTCGGCCTGTCTGCCCATGTCACCTGCAATATCCATCACATTCCCGAGCCCGTGGCAGGCGCATCAAGGGCTGCTTCCGGCAGCCGTGACTCCGGAAGCAGCCCAATCGTCGCCCCTTGGACCCCTATGACTCAGGCCAGCCCAAAAAGCATGCCCGGGTCGTTGAGCAGCGTGCCCAGCTCGACCAGGAACTTGGCTCCCTGTTCGCCGTCGACGACCCTGTGGTCGAAGGACAGCGACAACGTCATGACCTGGCGCAGCGCCACCTCGTCGCGGAACTCCCACGGCAGCTTCCGCACCTGTCCCAGGGCGAGGATTCCGGTCTGCCCCGGCGGAAGGATCGGTGTCCCGGCATCGATCCCGAAGACCCCGATATTGCTGATGCTGAAGGTCCCGCCGGATAGCTGTGCCGGGGTGAGGGTGCCTTCCCGCGCCGCACGGGTGAGCTCCGAGATCTCCCGGGCCATGGCCGCAAGGTCGAGGCCTTGGGCCTCGTGCACCACCGGAACCATCAGTCCGCGATCGGTGGCGGCGGCGATGCCGAGGTTGACGTAGTGGTACTCGATGATCTCGCCGCTTTGCGGATCCCAGCGGGAGTTCATCCCCTGGTGCCGGGCCAGGATCGTGCTGACCGCCTTGGCCACGAGCGTGGTGATGGTGAGCTTGACCCCCGCAAGGTGCGGCGCCCGGCGCAAGCGATCCAGCAACTCCATGCTTTCGGTGACATCCACGCTGAGGAACTCGGAGACGTGCGGGGCGCTGAACGCGCTGGCCACCATGGCATTCGCCGTCGCCTTGCGCACCCCGTGCACCTGGACCCTGCGCTCGCGGGCATCCCCCGGCGTCTGGGCAACAACGGGTACGCCAGCCGGCGCACCGGCCGGCTGGCCGACCTCCACCGCGGGCGCCTGTGTTTCCGCAGGGATCTCCGTGGCGGGCGACTTGGCGTGCAGCACATCCTCCCGGGTGATCAGTCCGCCGGCGCCGCTGGGATGCAAGGCGCGCAGGTCCACGTGCAGGTCGCGGGCCAGCTTGCGCACCGGGGGCCTGGCACGCAGGTACCCGATCCCCTGTTCAGCCGGGCGCTCGACCGGTTCGTCGACCTCGGCGAGCGCCTGCGTTGAAGCAGGGGGAACTGCTTCCGGTTGCCTTGCCTCGGGTTCCGGGGCACTGGTGCGCCCGCGGCGTGCCGGACGGCCGGAGGATTCCACCGCGGCCCCGTAGCCGACCAGCGTCGGCTGCCGGTCGGTTGGCGTGCCGGCGGGGGCCGGCACCTCGAAGGAGATGATCGGGTTGCCGACGTTGACCACCGCGCCGACGGGCTCAAAGACCTTGGTGACGACGCCGCTGAAGGGCGAGGGCAGTTCCACCACGGCCTTGGCGGTCTCCACCTCGGCGATGATCTGGTTCAGTTGCACGGTGTCGCCCACGGCGACCCGCCAGGAAAGGATCTCCGATTCGGTGAGTCCCTCGCCCAGGTCCGGCAGGTTGAAAAGTTTCTCCATGGTGGCGCTCATCCGTCCTCTCCCAGCTGTGTTCCGGTTCGGCGCATGGCGTGATCGACCCCGTCGAGGATGCGGTCCAGGTCCGGCACATGGTGGTTCTCCAGCTTGGCGGGCGGGTAGGGGATGTCGAATCCCGTCACCCGCACCGGGGCGTGGTCCAGGTGGTCGAAGCAGCGCTCGGTCAGGCTTGCCGCAAGCTCGGCGCCGACGCCCGCGAACTTGCCGGCCTCGTGCGTGATGACGACCCTGCCGGTCTTGCGCACCGAGGCGCGTGAGCGTTTCGAAGTCCACCGGCTCGATGCTGCGCAGGTCGATGACCTCGATGTCGATCCCGTCGTCCTCGGCGGCGGTTGCCGCATCCAGCGCCGTCTTCACCAGCGGGCCGTAGGCGATGAGCGTCAGGTCGTTGCCCGGGCGCACGATCCTGGCCTTGTAGAGCGAGCCCTCCTCCGGGGCCGTGTCCAGGTCCACCTCCCCGCGCTGGTGGTAGCGGCGCTTGGGCTCGAGGAAGATCACCGGGTCGTCGTCGGCTATTGCCTGTTGCAGCATCCAGTAGGCGTCCTCCGGGTTGGACGGGGACACCACGCGCAGGCCGGCGGTGTGCGCGAAGTAGGCCTCGGGCGATTCGGAGTGGTGCTCCGGGGAGCCGATGCCGCCGCCGAAGGGGATCCTGATGGTCACCGGCAGCTTCACGTGGCCGCGGGAGCGGAAGTGCATCTTGGCCAGCTGCGAGACGATCTGGTCGAAGGCCGGGTAGACGAATCCGTCGAACTGGATCTCCACCACGGGCCGGTAGCCGCGGAAGGCCAGGCCGATCGCGGTGCCCACGATGCCGGACTCGGCCAGCGGGGTGTCGATGACCCGGTGGGCGCCGAAGTCCTTCTGCAGCCCGTCGGTGATGCGGAAGACGCCGCCGAGCTTGCCGATGTCCTCCCCCATCAGCACGACCTTGTCGTCGTGTTCCATGGCCGCGCGCAGCCCGGAGTTCAGGGCCTGGGAAAAGGTGAGCGTTTTCATCGGGAGACCTCCGCGTCCGCCGCAAAGCTGTCCAGGTAGAGCCGGTACTCCTCGCGCTGCCCGTCGAGCCAGGAATGCCCGTGGCTGTAGACGTGGGCGAAGAGGTCGTCGACCGAGGGATCGGGCATGGTGGTGATGGCCTCGCGCAGGCCCGCGGCCAGTGTGTCCGCCGCGGCGGCGGCGCGCCGTTTCAGGGCGTCCAGGTCGGCGCCGAGCGAATCCAGGTGCGCGGCGATGCGGTCCAGCGGGTCCTTGGCGGCCCATTCCTCGAGCTCGAGCGCGTCGCGGTAGCGGGTGGGGTCGTCCGCCGTGGTGTGCGCGCCCATCCGGTAGGTGACGGCCTCGATGAAGGCCGGGCCGGTGCCGCTGCGCACGTGGGCCAGGGCGGCGCGGGTGGCGGCCAGGACCGCGAGCACGTCGTTGCCGTCGACCCGCCAGGTGGCCAGGCCGAAGCCCCGGGCGCGGTCGGCGATGTATCCGGTGGTCTGCCGGGTGACGGGTTCGGAGATGGCCCAGTGGTTGTTCTGGCAGAAGAAGAGCACCGGCGCCTGGTAGCTGGCGGCGAAGACCATGGCCTCGCTGACGTCGCCCTGGCTGGTGGCGCCGTCGCCGAAGTAGGTGATCACGGCCGAGGTCGAGCCGTCGAGCTTCAGGCCCATGCCGTAGCCGGCGGCGTGCAGGGTCTGGGCGCCGATGACGATCTGCTGGTTGGCCATGTTGACCTCGTAGGGGTTCCACCCGCTCGGGGCGACCCCGCGCCACATGCGCAGCAGGTCCTGCGGGGCGACGCCGCGGCAGTAGGCGACCCCGTGCTCGCGGTAGGAGGGGAAGATGAAGTCGTTGCGGTCCAGCGCCCGGCCGGAGCCGATCTGCGCGGCTTCCTGGCCCAGCAGCGGGGCCCAGAGCCCCAGCTCGCCCTGGCGTTGCAGCGCCGTGCCTTCCTGGTCGAGGCGCCGGATGCAGGCCATGTCGACATAGAGGTCCTCAAGGAACCCGGCGTCGACGTCCTGGACCCAGTCGTCGAGTTCGGGACAGGGGGTCCGGGCCCCGTCGGGGCCGATGACTTGGAGGTAGCGCTCTGGCCCGTCGGGGGCCTGCGCGTCAAACGTATTGGACACGGTCGGCATCCTTCTGCGTTGCGGGAGGCCCGGAAACACGTCTCCTGTGGGATGCGCGCCTCCGGGGCGGCGGCCTCGTCGCCGCCACGTACCTGTGATGCTACTCACAGAAGCCAATGCGCACAATCCATTGGCGCCGACATGGGGCATCCTGCACTATCCGGACGTGGCTCCACGGTGCTAATCTTTCGCATTATGCAGCAACTAGACGCCACCGACATGCGCATCCTCTCCGCGCTGTGCCGCCAGCCCAAGGCCAGCGCGGTGGCCCTGGCCGCCGAACTGGGGCTCGGCCGCAACACCGTGCAGACGCGCATGGTGCGCCTCGAGACCTCCGGCGCCCTGCTGCCCTTCGAACAGCGCATCAACCCCGCGGCCCTGGGCTTCCCGCTGGTCAGCTTCGTCCACATCCACATCCAGCAGCGCCTGCTGCAGGCCATCGTGGAGCAGCTGGCCCGGATCCCGGAGATCGTCGAGGCCCACGGCGTGACGGGCTCCGCGGACATCCTGGCCCGCGTGGTGGCCAGCGGCGCCGAGGAGCTTTTCCGGGTCAACGGCCAGATCCTCGCCATCGACGGGGTCGAGCGCGCGGACACCTCGCTGTCCATGGCCGAGCTCATCCCCCACCGCACCACCTCCCTGATGGACCACTACCTGGCCGAGCGCGCCGCCCGGCACGACCCCGAAGCGGCGGGCTGAGCTCCGGGCAGAGGAGAATCCCGCACGCAGCAAGCCGGCAAACAGAAAGCCGCGGCGCCCCTCCCCTGACGGGGTCGGGCGCCGCGGCGTTTCAGGCCGGAAGTGCGGGAGCTAGTGGTCGACCGCCTTTTCGGCGCCGATGCCGGTCAGCGAACGGACCTCCATCTCGGCGGACTTGATCGGGTCCTCGACGTTCTTGTCCAGCACCGAACCGAGCCAGCCCAGGAAGAACGCCAGCGGGATCGAGACGATGCCCGGGTTGGCCAGCGGGAAGATGGAGAAGTCGACGCCCTGGATCATCGAGGTCGGCAGCCCGGACATGACCGGGGAGAAGACGATCAGCAGGATGGCCGAACCGAGCCCGCCGACCATGGACCAGACCGCGCCCTGGGTGGTGAACTTCTTCCAGAACAGCGAGTACAGGATGGTCGGCAGGTTCGCCGAGGCCGCCACCGCGAAGGCCAGCGCCACCAGGAAGGCGACGTTCTGCCCCTGGGCGCCGATGCCGCCGAGGATCGCGAAGACGCCGATGACGATGACGGTGCGGCGGGCGACCTTCATCTCCTTCTCCGGGGTGCTCTTGCCCTTGGCGATGACCGAGGCGTAGACGTCGTGGGCGAACGATGCCGCGGCCGTGATGGTCAGCCCGGCGACCACCGCCAGGATGGTGGCGAAGGCGACCGCGGAGATCAGGCCCAGCAGCAGCGGGCCGCCGAGTTCGAAGGCCAGCAGCGGGGCCGCGGAGTTCACGCCGCCGGGGGCGGCCTTGATCTTGTCCGCGCCGATCAGCGCGCCGGCGCCGTAGCCGAGCACCAGGGTGAAGAGGTAGAAGGCGCCGATGAGCCAGATGGCCCAGACCACCGAGCGGCGGGCCTCCTTGGCGGTCGGGACCGTGTAGAAGCGCATCAGCACGTGCGGCAGGCCGGCGGTGCCGAGCACCAGGGCCAGGGCCAGGGAGATGAAGTCGAGGCGCGAGGTATCGGACTTGCCGTACTGCATGCCCGGGTTCAGGATGTCGGGGGTTCCGGCGCTGTCGACGGCGGCACCGAGCAGGGCGGAGAAGTTGAAGCCGAACTGCGCCAGCACCATGATCGTCATGACAAACGCGCCGGCGATCAGCAGGCAGGCCTTGATGATCTGCACCCAGGTGGTGCCCTTCATGCCGCCGATCAGCACGTAGGTGATCATCAGCGCGCCGACCACGACGATGACCAGGGACTGGCCCAGCTTGTCGTCGATGCCCAGCAGCAGGGAAACCAGCGCGCCGGCGCCGGCCATCTGGGCCAGCAGGTAGAAGACGCAGACGGCCAGGGTGGAGACCGCCGCGGCGATGCGCACCGGGCGCTGCCTCAGGCGGAAGGAGAGCACGTCGGCCATGGTGAACTTGCCGGTGTTGCGCAGCAGCTCGGCGACCAGCAGCAGCGCCACCAGCCAGGCGACCAGGAAGCCGATCGAGTAGAGGAAGCCGTCGTAGCCGTTGATCGCGATGGCCCCGACGATGCCCAGGAACGAGGCGGCGGAGAGGTAGTCGCCGGCGATGGCGGTGCCGTTTTGCGTTCCGGTGAAGGAACGGCCGCCGGCGTAGTAGTCGGCCGCGGTCTTGTTGTTGCTCGAGGCCTTGAGCACCACGATCAGGGTGACGGCGACAAAGAGGCCGAAGATGCCGATGTTGACCCACGGGTTGCCCACCTTGGTGGTTTCCGGTGCGGCCACGGCCCCCGCGGCAAGAATCGATAGGACGTTCATGGCTACTCCCCTGCCTGTTGCGCTTCGAGGCGCTTGCGGATGGCGGTGGCCTGGGGGTCAAGCTTCCGGTTGGAGAAGGAGACGTAGGCCGCGGTGATGGCGAAGGTGGTGACGAACTGCAGCAGGCCCAGCAACAGGCCCATGGTGAAGTTGCCCCACACCTTGATGGACATGAACTCGTGCGCGTAGTCGGCCAACAGCACGTAGGCGAAGTACCACAAGAGGAAAAAGACGGCCATCGGGAACACGAAGCTGCGGTGCGTCTTGCGCAGCTCGGTGAACTCCTCCGACTCCTGCTCCTTCATAAAATCGATGTCGGCAGCGAGGCCCGACTCCGGGGTAGTGCTCATGATTCCTCCTTGGAAGGTTCCAGGTGCCGTGCCGCGGCCCACCGGATTTCCACTTGCCATCCGAAGCGCGGGGTGCGCCAGCCACCTGTGTGACTGGGATCACTCTGCGCTTCCCCGGGGGCAACCAGAAGTGCCCGGGGCAGGGCAACCGGCAAACGGTCACCCGCATGCGCCAAGCGGCCGCCGGCAGCGCCGAACGGCACGCCCATTTCCTCGCCCAGTAGGCTTGTCCCATGCTCTCCACCGCGCTGCAAATGACCCTGATCGTTGCCACAGTCATCGTCGGTGCCGCGCTGGTGGGATACCTCGGATTCAGGATCGTCAGGTCCAACCGCGACCTGGGCACCGACGCGGACAAGGCGACGTTCGAGACGCTGCACCAGGTCTCCGTTGCGGCACCGCACCTGGCCCAGGGCCTGACCCCGGAGGGCGCGGCCAAGGCGGGCAAGCACCTGCGCGCACTGCTGGCCTGCGAGGCCCTGGTCATCAGCGACAACGACGCGGTGCTGGCCGTCGACGGGTCCATCCCGGACATCGAGGGCCGCGGCGCCGCCTGCGCCACCGAACTTGCCGCCGGGGCGCTCGCCACCCGGCGCACCCAGGTCAAGCGCTCGGAGGGGGCGGACCTGGTCTGCTCCCCCATCATGGTCGGCGACACCCCGGTGGGCACGGTGTGCGCCTACATCCCCCGCGCCGGCGCCGGGTTCGTGCGGGCCGTGACGGAGGTCGCCGCCTGGGTCGCGGCCCAGGTGGGCCTGTCCGAGCTGGACGCCTCCCGCGCGCTGCTCATGGAGGCGGAGGTCCGCGCGCTGCGCGCCCAGATCAGCCCGCACTTCATCTACAACTCGCTGAACGCCATCGCCTCCTTCATCAACACCGACCCGGCCCGGGCCCGCGAGCTGGTCGTCGAATTCGCGGACTTCACCCGCTACTCCTTCCGGCGGCACGGGGACTTCACCACGCTGGCCGAGGAACTGCAGGCCATCGACCGCTACCTGCTGCTGGAAAAGGCCCGCTTCGGGGACCGGATCCGGGTGTCCCTGGCCATCGCCCCCGAGGTGCTCTCCACCGCCATCCCGTTCCTGAGCCTGCAGCCGCTGGTCGAGAACGCGGTGCGCCACGGACTCGAGTCCAAGCCCGGCGGCGGCAAGATCACCCTCACGGCCTCGGACAGCGGCGAGTTCGCGCTGATCACCGTCGAGGACGACGGCGTCGGCATCGACCCCGCGTCGCTCGCCTCGGTGCTGGCCGGCACCACCGAGTCCGTCCACGTGGGGCTGCGCAACGTGGACGTGCGCCTGCGCCAGGTGTACGGCGACGCGCACGGGCTGGTCATCGACACTGCCCCGGGGGCCGGCACGCTGATCACCATGCGCATCCCCAAGTTCCGTCCCGGGGTGCTGCCCGATGCGCCGCGGGATGCGCCCGACGGGGCCTGGGACGCGCCAAAGGGACCCCGCGGACCGTTGGCCGGGTAAAATTACCCGCATGATTAATGTGGTCGTCGCGGACGATGAATTGCCGGCCGTCGAAGAGCTGGCTTATCTCCTGTCGCTCGATTCACGGGTGGGGCAGATCCACCGGGCGAGCTCGGGCGCCGAGGCGTTGAAGGCACTCGAGGAATTCGACATCGACGCCCTGTTCCTCGACATCCACATGCCCGCGCTTTCCGGGCTGGACATCGCCCGGGTCATTTCCCGCTTCTCCCGTCCCCCGGCGGTCGTGTTCGTCACGGCCGACGAGGACCAGGCGCTCGAGGCCTTCGAGCTGGCGGCCATCGACTACGTGCTCAAGCCGGTGCGCCCCGAGCGGCTGGCCGAATCCGTCCGCCGGGTGTGCGAGCTGGCCGAGGAGGAAACCTCGAAGCCCGAGGTCGTCACCGTGGACCAGGGCGGCATCACCAAGATGATCCGCCGCGACGAGATCCGCTACGTGCAGGCGCAGGGCGACTACGCCCGGCTGCACACCAAGGACGCCAGCTACCTGATCCGGGTGCCGCTGAACGACCTCGAGCAGCAGTGGGCCTCCGCCGGCTACATCCGCATCCACCGCTCCTTCCTGGTGTCCATGGACAAGATCGACACCGTGAAGCTGCAGACGGGCAAGGCCGCGGTGGTCATCGGCGGAACCGAGCTGCCGGTCTCCCGCCGGGCCCTGCCCTACCTGCGCGAGCGTCTGGCCGCCAACCGCGTCCGGCCGCTGTGACCTCCCCGGGCAACGGTTCCCCGGAACCCGCCAGGGTCCCCGGCATCCCGCGGACCGCGGCGGCCGAGCCCGGGGCCCTGCCGCCGCCGACCGGCAACCGGGTGCGGGTCAGCGCGCCGGCCGGTTCGATGCCCGGCATTCCGCGCCGCCCGGAGCCCGATGCCGCCGAGGCCTTCTACGTCCGTTCGCTCATCCGCTCCCAGCTGCGCCTGGCCGTCTCGGTGGCGCTGGGCTTCCTGCTGCTCCTGGTGGGGCTGGCGGTCATGGTCGCGGCCTGGCCGCAAATCCACGACATCCGGCTGGCCACCATCCCGCTGCCCTGGTGGCTGCTGGGGGTTGCCGTGTACCCGTTGATCCTGGTCTCGGCCTTCCTGTTCAACAGGGCCGCGGCCCGCAACGAGGCCCAGTACCGGAGCATCGTCGAATAATGAATTCAACGGTTTCCCTCATCGCCGTGGCGCTGGTATCCGTCGTCACCGTGACCATCGCGATCAACGGGCTGCGCCTCTCGCGCACCACCGGGGACTTCTACGTCGCCTCGCGCACCGTGCGGCCCTGGTGGAACGCCAGCGCGATCGGCGGGGAATACCTTTCCGCGGCATCGTTCCTGGGCATTGCCGGGCTCATCGTGGTCTCCGGGCAGGACGCGCTGTGGTTCCCGATCGGGTACACGGCCGGGTACCTGATGCTGCTGCTTTTTGTCGCGGCCCCGCTGCGCCGCTCCAGGGCATACACCATCCCCGATTTCGCCCAGATCCGCTTCGGGTCCAGGGGCCTGCGCAGGCTCACCAGCTTCCTGGTGGTGGTGATCTGCTGGCTCTACATCGTCCCGCAGCTCCACGGGGCCGCGCTGACCCTGGGCATCAGCACCGGGTTGCCCGGCTGGCTCGGCTCGCTGCTGGTCATGGGCATCGTGTGCGTGACGGTGCTGGCCGGCGGGATGCGCTCGATCACCTTCGTCCAGGCCTTCCAGTTCTGGCTCAAGCTGGCCGCGCTGGCGATTCCCGCGGTGTTCCTGCTCCTGCACCTGGATCTGGCCGGGGAATCCGCGACCCTCAACGGTGCGATCTTCGACCACACGGCCCAAACCGGCGCGGCCAAGGGGCTGTACTACAACATCTCCCTGCTGGTGGCCCTGCTCTTTGGCACCCTGGGCCTGCCGCACGTGCTGGTCCGCTTCTACACCAACCCGGACGGCCCCTCGGCGCGCAAGACCACCGCGATCGTCCTTGGCCTGCTCTCGCTGTTCTACCTGTTCCCCACGGTCCTGGGCATCCTGGGCCGCGCCTACACCCCGGAGCTGGCGAGCTCGGGAAACGCCGATGCAACGGTGCTGCTGCTGCCGGGACGGATCATCGGCGGCATGGCCGGGGACGCCTTGACGGCCATCATCATCGGCGGCGCCTTCGCCGCGTTCCTCTCCACATCCTCGGGGCTGGTGGTTTCGCTCGCCGGCACCATCTCGCAGGACCTCTTCGGCGGAACCGTGCGCGGTTTCAGGATCTCCACCGTGATTGCAACGGCCGTCCCCCTGCTCCTGGCTCTGGGCACCAGCAGCTTTGCGCTGGCCGGGGCGGTCGGCTCGGTGTTCGCCTTCACCGCGTCCACCGTCTGCCCGCTCTTGCTGCTGGGAATCTGGTGGCGGGGGCTGACCGTCGTGGGCGCGATTTCCGGGCTTTTCGCCGGGGCGTTCAGCTGCGGGTTGGCGCTGTTGCTGGCGGCCCTCATGCCCAACGAACCGGGTTCCCTGCACGATCTGGTCTCCCAGCCCGCCGCCTGGACGGTCCCGCTGGCGTTCATCGTCATGGTCGGGGCATCCGTCGCCACCAAGGACCGCATCCCGGCCAGGGTCGACGCGGTGTTGGCGCGGCTGCACGTCCCGGAACAGCTGCACAACCCAACTCCCTGAACCCGTGACCTGCACGTTCTGGATATCCCGGGTCCGGCCATCCGGCCGGCGGTAGCACCGGGCATTGCCGGGCAGAAAAGATTTCGCGGTGCCCCCTTGATCCTGCGTTCCCGTTGGTACTAAATGAAAGTAAAAATCGGAATGATTTGCCGGCGTTAGCGGGAAATGACGCGGGCCAAGGATTCAGCGATCACTTTCGGGAAATAGCTGGGGGGCCATTCATGGGACATCGGCGAAGCAACTCGCACTCAGATGATCTGGAACAACAGGACCCCGATCCGTCCCGAACAACGCGTCGCGCGTTACTGGCCGCTCCGCTCATCGCGGCCATCGGCGGTGCTGTTGTCTCCCCGGCCTCCGCAACCACCGGGGAATTGAAAAAGCTTGTCACTTCGATCAACGGCAAGACCGGGGAGATTCTGGTCGCCGAGTCCACCGATGCCGGAACAGCCGCTTTCATCGCAGACCCGGATTCACTGACCCGGACCGCACTTTCCGCAGTGATTACTGGTATTTCGGATCGCGGGGACCCCACGGAATCGCCCGAAGTTGCTCGAGGAGCCGGAACCCGTCCGCGTTGATGACTGGGTCGGGCGCATCGGGACCCGGCTGGCCATCCCGACCCCGGATCCCGTATCCAACCAGGGTGAAGCCGTGCACCCTTCCGTGCTCTATTTCCCCGAGAAGTGGAACGGATACCGGTACTGGATGGGAGTCACCCCGTATGCGGGGGGCCACGACAAATACGAGGACCCGTGCATCCTGGCCTCCCAGGACGGCGATAAATGGGTGGTCCCCGAGGGGCTCACGAATCCCCTTGACAACGCGCCGGGCCGTCCCCAGTACAACTCCGACCCCAACCTCGTGTTCCACGACGGCAAGCTTCACCTTTTCTGGCGCTACCTCGACAAGAAAGCCACCGGAAAGGAGGAGAATATTTTTCTGCGCACCAGCGCCGACGGTGTGGACTGGACTCCCAAGGTCAAGGTCTACGGGTCCGACAAGAAGGTGCGCAGGCTGGTCGCCCCCTCCTTCCAGTTTGTCGGTGGAGAGTGGCACATGTGGGCCGTGGACATCGTTCCAGCGAGCAAGCCCTTGGTGCACCTGACCGCCGCGAGCCCCACCGGCGACTGGTCGACCCCCACGGCGTGCTCGGTGCCGGTCAAGTCGCGCAAGACCCCATGGCACGTGCACATCAAACGCATCGGAGACCAATACGTGGGATTGATGAACGACACGCTCGCCGGGGGCAAGAGGGGCGCCAGGCGAGGCGACCTCTATCTGATCACGTCCAATGACGGCGAAACCTGGAAGCGAAGTTCAAAAGCCATCGTTCCGCGCAAGGGCCCGCACCACGACAACCTCTATGCCTCGACGTTCATCCGCACCGCCCAAGGGATCGATGTTTGGTACTCGGCACGGCTCAACGGCCCGCCGTACGTCTGGTCGATACTCCGCACGCGCTTGATGCAGCGTGACGGCGGAACTCCCTACGCGACGGCAGCCGGGAGCGTGAAGCTCGGAACCGTGCCCGGAAACGGCGGCTCCGCCGAAAGACGCATTTCATTCCCGCCGGGTTTGTTCACCAAGCCCCCGACGGTTACTGCGACTTCTGACAATGGCCGGGTCAATCCGGGCACATCGGGCGTTTCCAAGGCCGGTTGCACCCTCAAGGGCTTCAATTGGACCGCGGACCATGCGACCGCGCCCACGCTGCATTGGACCGCCATCCAGATGAGCGACTGATGGCCGCGGTTCGCGATTTCCGGATCACCGACAAATGCCGCGGCTCGTTGGAAGCGCTCCCCCGTTCTGTTGCAGCCGTGCGACCGCGACTCGGAGCATCGTGTTCCCTTGTCCGTGCTCCGCCGGCGTTCCGGCCCCCGGGGCGGCTATCGAGAGCGGCCCATCGGCCGGCGAGGCCGCCATCATCCATTGATGCGGCCGACGCCCCGCCGTCGCTCAATCCGTTTTCCCGGGCTCCGTTCCCGCCACGCACAAGCTGCATTTCGCAGTGCTTGGCGGGGTTGACCGCCGGTCCCGGATATTCTGGTGCAACAATGGCGGGCCAGCGCTTTTGACCAATTGACTAGGGCCGAAGTCCCGGAAACGTTCTCGGGCGATAGCTAGGGGGTCCAATGACCAGGAATCGACGAAACGAATCGGTTTCAGGCGATCAGGACACACACGTCCAGGCACCTTCCAGTACAGCGCGCCGCACCATCCTGGCCATTCCACTCCTTGCAGCCCTGGGGGCCGCAGCTGCTTCGCCGGTGGTCGGGAGCACGGTGGAACAGGCCATGGACGCCAAGCCCGCCACCTCTCCCCCAGGCCCAAACGCCCTGGGCCAGACAGCGCTGACCGAGGCATTTGCGGAACGAATGGATCCGACGAAGAACCCTGCCCTGGGCGTCCTGCTTGCGGCCTACACGCGAGCACCATCCGAACCGCTCACCGTCGTGGCGCTGGGATCTTCGACGACCGCGGGCGTCGATGAGATTCCCGCGGACAGGTGGGTCAACAAGCTCTGCGCGGCCATGCAGTCACGGTACGCATCCGGGCCGGGGCGCGACTCGACGACCGGGAATCTGGCCAGCCCGCGCAACACGCTGCCAGGGATCCACTTCTACAACGGCGGCTTGCCGGGTGCGCGGTCCAACACCTACCTGAACGCGGCAATGGTCGGCCAGGTCAAGGCATTGGCACCGAGCATCATCCTGCACATGATCGGGGCGAATGATGCCAGGCACGGCACCCCCGCCGCCACATACCGGGCGAACATGATCCGATGGCTTGACGCGATCGACGCGGCGCTTCCGCAGCCACACGCGCACATCCTGATCCACGCCCATGAGCGAAGCGACCAGAACCTGACGGCGCGCTGGGACGAGTACCGCGGCGTGTTGCAAGGCATCGCACTGGAGCGCCCGCGCAACGTGGCATTCATCGACGTCTCGCGCGACTTCGAGGCAATCGGCTTCCCGAAGAGCGACCCGCTGAATTTCCTCAGGGACGACCATATCCACCTGACGCCGGCGGGACACGACTTTGCAGCCCGTATTCTCGCCCAGGAACTCATGGCCACAGCACGCAATGCCCGAACTCCCATCACGGATTCATTCGCTCGCGCCAACGGGCCACTTGGATCCGCCGATTCCGGGCAACGATGGCTCGGCACGACCGGTTCGCTGTTCACGGTTTCCGGCGAAAAGGTCGCCGTCGCCAGCGGCGGCAGCGCCATCGCCGAGTCGTCATCCTCAAATGTCGATGCATCCATGACCATCACGCATACCGGGGCGGACATCATTCCCGCCGGCATTCTGGTGAGGGCCGACCCGGCGACCGGCGCGGGCATCGGCCTGTTCATCACGGCCGGAACCGGGCAACAGGTTTCCCTCCACGTCAACGACGGGGCAACCAATCTGGAGATCTGGCGCGAACCCAGGGCCGTTGCCCCGGGCGACCACGAGGTTCGCTTGGTTGTCATCGGAAACACGTGCGTCGCGTATCTGGACGGGGCCCTGGTGAAAGCGGTTTCGCTGCCGGCCGGAGCGGCCGCGTTGGCCGGCAACACCGGCGCGGGCTTCGGCTGCGGCGCTTCCACGACCGCGGTCTCCTTCGGCCGGATTGTCGTCCGTGAGTCCTAGCGAACTTGTTCAAGTGTTTGGGCCACGGGCATGCCTCCCGTCCGCCGAATGTGGCCAGGCACCCGAAACCAGAAAACACCAGGACCCCGATTCAGGGTCCTGGTGTTTTCAGTGAAGCAAGTTCAAGCTAGTCGATCGAGGCCATGAGTTCCACGACACGGTCAAGGAATGCATCCACCTGGGATTCTTCGTAGCCGTTGTCCCCCTCGGCACGGCGGAATTCCGCGCGGCGCACCGCGTCGACGCTCATCGGGACGTCCTTCTCAAAGTAGTCGATGAGCTGGGAGCAGAGCACATCAACGTCCTGGACGTTGTAGCTGGAGGCACTTCGCCCGCGAGGGGCGGCGGAAGCGCTCCCCCGGGCTGCGGTGCAGGCGTCCCCGGAGGATGGCCGAAAGCCGGCCGACCTGCTGGAGCCAGGCGTCCTCGCCATTGGTCTGGATCAGGGCATCGCGCTCGCGCTGGGCAAACACATCCTCCAGCCGGTCGAGGGCCGCATCGACCTCGCGGGCGCTGTAGCCACCGCGCTGAGCCGGGAAAACCGTTCGCCGTACCATGTGGCTGGTGACGATCGAATCGTCGTCCCCATCCCCGTTGAAGGTGGCGCGGGCGCGGGCGAGGAACACATCCACCTGTTTGGTGTTGTAACCGAATTCTTTCTCCGCCACATGCTCAAATGGGGCGGAGGCCGGCTGTGCCTTGTCCTGACTCACAATGCTTTCCTTGATCTTGGTAATGCGTGCCGGAATCGACCGGCACTTCGTTGCTTGGGCTGAGGGTGCCGGCAATGAAGTTCGAAGACTTCTTGCCGGCACACCTAATTACATTCTAGGGATTCTTTGGCGCCGGTACTTACAGCACGCCGGGCATGAGGAAAATGCTCAGGACGTATGCGACCGGAATGGCGAAGACCACGGAGTCGAGCCTGTCCATCACCCCGCCGTGTCCCGGCAGGATGTTGCTCATGTCCTTGATGCCGAGTTCACGCTTGACCATGGATTCGGCAAGGTCACCGGCGGTCGATGCGGCCACTGTGGCCACTGCCAGCGGAATGCCCAGCCACCACGGCATATCAAGAAGGAATACCGATGCCAGTATCCCGACGATGGTCGCTCCGCCCACTGACCCGGCGAATCCTTCCCAGGATTTCTTGGGGCTGATCTTCGGGGCCATTGGATGCTTTCCGAAGAGCACGCCAACCAGATACCCAAAGGTGTCGTTGGAGACAACCAGCAACAGAACGGTGGTGACCTTCAGGTAGCCCTTGTCTTCGTTGAAGACCAGGACCGCGAAGCTCAGCAACAACGGCACCCAGACCAGGACCAGGATTCCGGCCATGATCGAGGCCACCGATTTCGCTGGGCCCTCGATGATCCGCCACAGGAAGACCAGGAGCGCGCTGGCAGCGAAGGCCAGGCTTAGCGCCTCGAGACCGCCATAATAGGCTGCGAACGGCAGGGAAAGGCTGGCAACTGCTAGCGGCACCAAGGGCGTGTGGACCCCGGCGTGGTCCAGGGCGCGGGAAATTTCCCAGCAGCCAATGCCCGCGAAGGCGGCGACGGTGGCAACAAAGGCCACCGGCAACCAGAACAGGCCGGTGAGGACCAAAGCCAGAAGAATCAGCCCCACGGCAATTGCCGCGGGTAGATCGCGTCCGGCTTTGGACCCCTTGGCCCGTTTGGCGCTCACGGAGCGTCGCGTCACAGGTACAAGCCCGCCGGTTTCCGGCGAAGGCTCCGGAAGGGCCCCAGAGGTTCCTTCGCTCGGCTCGGTGGGATTGGACATTAGACTTCCAGCAGCTCGGTTTCTTTGCGCTTAAGCAAATCGTCGATGCTGTCGGTGTGCGACTTGGTCAGTGCGTCGAGTTCCTTTTCGGCGCGGGCGCCATCGTCCTCGCCAACCTCGCCGTCCTTGACCAGCTTGTCGATGCCGTCCTTGGCCTTGCGGCGCAGATTGCGCAGGGCAACCTTGGCGTCTTCGCCCTTGCCGCGAACGACCTTGACGTATTCCTTGCGGCGTTCCGCGGTCAGCACCGGCATGATCACGCGAATGGTCTTGCCGTCGTTCGACGGGTTGGCTCCAACCTCGGAATCGCCCAGGGCCTTTTCGATTTCGCGCAGTGCGGTCACGTCGTAAGGGGTGATCATGATGGTGCGGGCATCCGGGGTGGCGAACGATGCAAGCTGCTGCAGCGGGGTCGGGGAACCGTAGTAGTCCACCATCACCTTGGCGTACATACCCGGGTGGGCGCGGCCGGTGCGGATCGCGGAGAAGTCTTCCTTCGCGTTTTCGATGGTGCTGTCCATCTTGTCGGCTGCCTCGACGAGGATATCCTCAATCACGTTCTACTCCTTTGAGTTCGGCCAGCTCGTGTACGGCGACCGGTAGTTTCTGGGCTTGTGAACAATCCTATGCCACGCCGGGAGATCCCGGAGGGCACTAGATGGTGACGCGGGTGCCGATCTTTTCTCCGAGGATGGCGCGGGTCACGTTTCCGTCGCCCTCCATGCCGAAGACCATCATTTCCAGGTTGTTGTCCTTGCACATGGTCATTGCGGTCTGGTCCATCACGCGAATGTCCTTGATCAGCGCCTCTTCGTAGGTGAGGTGCTCGAGCTTCGTGGCGGTCGGGTCCGTCTTCGGGTCTGCGGTGTAGACACCGTCGACACCGCTCTTGGCCATCAACACCACGTCGGCGTCGACCTCGAGGGCACGCTGGGCCGCAACGGTGTCGGTGGAGAAGTACGGGAGACCTGCGCCTGCACCGAAGATGACCACGCGGTCCTTTTCCATGTGACGGATGGCGCGGCGCGGGATGTAGGTTTCGGCAACCTGGGCCATGGAGATGGCGGACTGCACTCGGGTATCGACGCCGGCCTGTTCCAGGAAGTCCTGCAGGGCCAGGCAGTTCATGACGGTGCCGAGCATGCCCATGTAGTCGGCGCGGGAGCGGTCCATGCCGGATGCCGAAAGTTCGGCGCCGCGGAAGAAGTTGCCGCCGCCGACGACGATCGCGACCTCGACCTTGCCGACGGTTGCAGCGATCTGCTCGGCGATGCCGCGTACGGTGACCGGGTCAACACCGAGCTTGCCTCCGCCGAAAACTTCGCCGGAAAGCTTCAGCAATACGCGACGACGACGTGCCGGGGTGCTGTTTTCGTTCTGCTCGAGTGTTGCGTCCATGGGGGTTCCTCCTGCTTGCGGGTCAGCGTTGCCCGCATTGATGCGTTTACTTGGGACACACCTGCGGATGCGCCCCTTGGCTGGCAGGGAAAAGGGGCGGCCACCAGATGGTGGCCACCCCCTCTACCTTGGTTGGCAAGGTCTAACGTACGTCGACCCGGCCGGTGTACTTAGTTAGGAGCCTACGCGGAAACGTGCGAAGGCGGTAGCGGCTACGCCGGCTTCCTCAAGCACCTTGCCAACGGTCTTCTTGGCGTCCTTGGCGAATGCCTGGTCAACCAGAACCTGCTCCTTGAAGAAGCCGGTCAGGCGTCCTTCAACGATCTTCGGCAGTGCGGCTTCCGGCTTGCCTTCGGCGACTGCGGTCTCCATGGCGATGCGGCGCTCGGACTCGACGATTTCGGCGTCGATGTCGTCGCGGGAAAGCACGGTCGGTGCCATTGCAGCGGTGTGCACTGCAACGTCGTGTGCAACGGTGGCAGCGGCTTCGCCGGCACCGTCAACTGCAACCAGAACGCCAACCTGAGCCGGGAGGTCCTTGGAGGTCTTGTGCAGGTAAGCATCAACCGATGCACCCTCAACACGGGACAGCTTGCGGACGATAACCTTTTCGCCCAGTACTGCGCCCTCTTCGGTGACGACGTCGGCAAGGGTCTTGCCCTCAACGTCGACAGCCAGCAGGGTCTCCAGGTCGGCTGCAGCCGAGGAAACGGCAACGTCCAAGACCTTGGCGGCCAGGGCAATGAACTTGTCGTTCTTTGCAACGAAGTCGGTCTCGCAGCTCAGCTCGATCATGACACCAACGGTGCCGTCGATGACCTTGGCGGCGATGAGGCCTTCCGAGGTCGAGCGGCCTTCGCGCTTGGTAGCGCCCTTCAGGCCCTTGATGCGGATGAGCTCCATGGCCTTCTCGGCGTCGCCGTTGGCCTCGTCGAGAGCCTTCTTGACGTCCATCATGCCAGCGCCGGTGCGCTCGCGCAGAGCCTTAATGTCAGCAGCGGTGTAGTTTGCCACGTGCAACCCCATTCATAAGTGGTTTTGAGCTTTTTCGCCGAAGGACGGGCCGCTTCAGGCCCGTCCTACGGTTTTTCCAGGTGTGGATCACCGATCAGGAGATCCACACCCGGATTTTGTTTTTGGTGACTACTCGGCGGAAGCGGCAGGCGCTTCTTCGGCTGCCGGAGCAGCTTCAGCAGCCGGAGCTTCTTCAACAACCGGAGCAGCTTCAGCAACCGGAGCTTCTTCAGCAACCGGAGCCTCGGCCTTGCCGGCCTCGAGCAGTTCGCGCTCCCACTCGGCCAACGGCTCGGCCGGAGCTTCGGTGTTGCCGGCAGCCTTGTTGTTGCGGGCGATCAGGCCAGCAGCAACGGCGTCAGCAACAACGCGGGTGAGCAGGTTGACGGAGCGGATGGCGTCGTCGTTGCCCGGGATCGGGAACTGAACTTCATCCGGGTCGCAGTTGGTGTCGAGGATGGCGACAACCGGGATACCCAGCTTGCGTGCCTCATCGATGGCCAGGTGCTCCTTCTTGGTGTCAACAACCCAGAGGACCGAAGGGGTCTTCGTCAGGTTGCGGATACCGCCAAGGTTGGTCTGAAGCTTGGTCAGCTCGCGCTTGAGAAGCAGCAGCTCCTTCTTGGTGTGGCCCGAACCGGCAACATCCTCGAAGTTGATCTCTTCCAGTTCCTTCATGCGCGAGATGCGCTTGGAAACGGTCTGGAAGTTGGTGAGCATGCCACCGAGCCAGCGCTGGTTGACGAAAGGCTGGCCAACGCGGGTAGCCTGCTCCGAAATTGCTTCCTGAGCCTGCTTCTTGGTGCCAACGAACAGAACGGTGCCGCCGTGGGCAACGGTCTGCTTGACGAATTCGTAGGCGCGGTCGATGTACGACAGCGACTGCTGCAAGTCAATGATGTAGATGCCGTTGCGCTCGGTGAAGATGAATCGCTTCATCTTCGGGTTCCAGCGACGGGTCTGGTGTCCAAAGTGAACGCCGCTGTCGAGCAGCTGGCGCATGGTTACGACTGGCATGTCGCAACTCCTTCCGGCAGTAGCTGGCCGATCCATCACTGGACCGCGGTAACTGCCTTAGATATCGGTTGATGGTGCGCATCCGGATTTGGATGTGACCCCTGGCATGAACAGGCCGAATATTCGGCCCGCAATGGCCCCTACCGACGCGAGTCGGACCGCGGAGCCGAGCGCCCAGCACGATGCGCCACCCGGAAGGCGGTTCATCTGTGGATGTCTCATGCGCGAAGTCGGCTTCGTGAACCCCGGGGGACCAAATGGTCTTGAGGGCACACAGAACCGCGTGTTCCAGTGTACTACAGCCCGGGGCGCCCATCTGGACTGCTCCGCACAGCCCGCAGCTAAATACATCACACTTGCGGTTCTCCCACACCCGGGAAATTTCCGGCGCGATTCTTCACGCGTGGCTCATGCTCGATGCCATGAAAGTTACTTCGGCAGTGGCAGGCACCCTGCTCGGGGCATCGCTTCTTTTCGGCGCCGCCGGTGCCCCACAGCAACGGTTCCCGGCGGCATTCCAGCCAGGAAGTGGAACCAGCGGATGGTCTTGGCCACTGACACCGGTTCCGAACGTCCTGCGCGCCTTCGACCCGCCCGCCCAACGGTGGCTCAGCGGCCATCGCGGCGCTGATCTGGGTGCGGACCCGGGAACCGTGGTGCGGGCGCCGGCAGGGGGCATCATTTCATTCGTGGGGGTCATCGTTGACCGGCCGGTGATCGTGATCGACCACGGCGCCGGACTTCGGTCCAGCTTTGAGCCGGTGCGCAGCAGCCTCGGGGTCGGGGCACTCGTCGCAACGGGGGACGAAATCGGGATGGTCGGCACGGGCTCCCACTGCGACAGGCTGTGCGTGCATTGGGGGTTGCGCCTGTTCGAGGAATACATCGACCCGTTGCTGACCATCCGCGACATGCGCCCGTCCATCCTGCTGCCGAAACAGGGACGCGACTAGCTCGGCGCCTCGGCCGGGACCCAGGCCGGGAACCAAAGAAGCCCCGGGCGATCCGCGCGGTGCACGGACTGCCCAGGGCTTTCCCTGTAGGGCGGGTGGGGCTTGAACCCACGACAAAAGGATTATGAGTCCTCTGCTCTAACCAACTGAGCTACCGCCCCATGACTGGGATGAATCCGATTCAATTCCCCCGAAAGGGGTAATCGAAAACATCCAAAATCATCCTAATGGATTCTCGCCAATGTTTTCACATCGCGAACACCCGCGTCGGGAGCCGACTGTCAGGACAAGTAGTCTTCGACGTCCGCACCGCGGTACAGCGCCTCGAAGGTGTCCATGGTCTTGACGTGGCTGTGCTTCGCCGCCTTCGCGTGCCCTGCCTCGCCCATGGCAGCGCGTTCCTCCTGGCTCATGGCCCAGGATGGCATCCAGCTTGTTCGCGAGGTCTTCGCGGTTGCCGGGTTCGAAAAGGTATCCGTTGGACCCGTTGTCCACGAGGTGTGGCAGTGCCATGGCGTTGGCCAGGACCACCGGCCTGGAAGCGGACAGCGCTTCCAGCGTGACCAGCGATTGCAATTCGGCGGTGCCGGGCTGGCAGAACACGTCTGCTCGCAAGTAGGCATTGCGAAGCTCCGCATCATCGACATGCCCCAGCAAATGGACCCGGGACTCGACGCCCTTTTCCTTGGCGAGCTTCGCCAGGAACGTTCGTTGTTCGCCATCGCCGACGACCTCAAGGTGGGCATCGGGCACCGTCTTCATGAGGGTCAGTGCCTCGATGATTTCGTTGACGTTCTTTTCCACCGCCAGCCGTCCCGCAAACAGGATGGTCGGGTAGGGATTGCGCTCGATGATCTCGCCGTCGGCCAGCTCGTAGTTGCTCGAATCGATGCCGTTGGACAGCGGCAACACCTTCTCGAGCCGGGCGTAGTCACGCATGGCCCGTGCCGCAAGCGGAGTCGGGGTGGTGACAACGTTCGCCTTGCCCATGATCTTGCCCATGTCGCGCCAGGAGTTCGTGGCGATGATCCGCTTGAACCACTGCGGGAAGGGCAGGAACGGGTCAAGGTTTTCAGGCATGAAGTGGTTTGTCGCAACCATGCGGATTCCGCGCTTGCCTGCGGCGGCCAAGACACCCTGGCCAATCATGTAGTGGCACTGGGCATGCACGACATCGGGCTTGATCTCGTCGATCAGCCTCTTGATTTCCGGGTTGATTTCCCAAGGCAAGCAGATGCGGAAGTACTCGTGGGTTGGAACCGAGTGCGAACGCAGGCGATGCACCGTCGCTTCCGGCCGCTTCTCCGTGATCGTGGGCCCTTTTTCGGGCCGGGTGGCCATGATGTGGACTTCGTGTCCGCGTTCGGTCATGGCCGTGGCCAGACGGTAGCAAAAGACCGCGGCGCCGTTTACATCCGGTGGATAGGTGTCCGCCGCAATCACAATTTTCAAAGGTTTCTCGCCCGTCACAGGGGTGTTTCACTCCTCGACGCGGCCGCTTGGCGGCCACGGTTGTCGTTGCAATGTCTTATCTCGCGTGTTGCAGGATGGTTTGAAGGGCTAGTTTCTTTCCGCAATCTTCATTCGGCGTTTGGACTCGGCCTTGCGTTCGAGCACGTCAGGATGGTGCCTCGACAGGAGAATCACACCAACGATAGCAACGCATCCGGCCCCGACCATGCCAAGCGCCACCGATGGCTGGACATTAGGATCCAACTCACCAAAAATGCCGATGCCGATGCCGATGCCGACCATCGGATCAATGACCGTCAAACCGGCAACCACCAGGTCCGGCGGCCCCTTCGAATACGCGTTCTGAACAAAGTAGGAGCCCAGCAGCCCGGCCACGATCACGCCGGCCACTGCATACCAGGAAACGTTTGCCAGGAAGAGTCCGTTGGGGTTCAGCAGCGACACGGAAATGGTGCGCACCAGCACCGCCACGAATCCGAAGAGCACGCCGGCGCCGACAATGTAGAAGAACGCGTTGGACCGGTGCGGCATGAAGGCCACGATGCCGCCGAAGAACGCCACGACCACGGCCAACAGCAGGAGCGTGATCATTTCCTGCTGCTTGGTGATTTCATGTGCTTCGCCGGTGACCTGGATGGCCAGGAGGACAAAGCCGATGCTGCCGGCCATGCAGGCAATGATTGCCAGGATGGTCGGCCTGTTCATCTTGATGTCGTGCTCACGGGCGTTCACCACTGTGGTGATCACGAGCGCAATCGCCCCGATTGGCTGGACGACCGTGAGCGGTGCACTTGCCAATGCGTAAACGTTCAGGCTCATGCCGATGCCAAGCAGCACCAGGCCGAACACCCAACGCGGGGTCTTGAACAAGCGCAGCAGGCCAAGACCGTTGACGCTGAGCCCTCCGGCGCTGGCACGAACCGCGCTGGACTGGCGTTGGGTGCCAAATGCCAGGAAGAACGCCCCGGCGATGGCGGCCATGACCGCTAGCCAGACCATTCGGTTCCCGTCTTGAGCGCCTTGGCCTTCTGCCGGGCCTGGATGAAGTAGCCCACCGCCGCAATCACGTGAAGCACACAGGCCAAAGCCAGGATCCACGTCGAGATATGTCCGAGGATGGTACTGCTGCCCCAAGTTGGTGTTGCCCAGCAGCAGCAGCGGCGTACCTGCGAGCAAGAGTGCCGTGCGGATTTTCCCCAGGTTGCTCACCGGCAAGTTGGGGCTGCCCTTGAAGAGCACCAGCGTGTTGATGATCAGGATTATGTCCGGAATCACGATGGCGAAAACCAGCCATGCAGGGGCGATCTTGGTGGCCACAAAAGTGCTGGCAACGACGATGAGTGCAACCCTGTCGGCGACCGGATCAAGCCATTTGCCGACCGTCGAAATCTGGTCCAGCTTCCGGGCAGCGTACCCGTCGATCCAATCGCTGCTTCCCAAAACCACAAGGGTCAGCGTGGCCCACCCGTAGTGAAGGGTCACGGTTTGCCAGACAAAAAGCGGGACAAGCAGGAAGCGCAGCAAGGTAATCACATTGGGTACCGTCCAAAAGGTGGCGAGTTCCCGATACTCGAAGTTGTCTCGTGTACCTGCACCGATGATGCGCATGTGCTCCCCCTCTTCCATATCCGGTAGCGGCTCCGCTGTCCTCACAACCGCCGCTAAAAACCTGATGGCCTCGTTGATTCCCGGCCCGTTGTTTCACGGTGGACCGGGCCGGCATCGGAGGCCGTGCCGTCTACCTACTTGCGCAGGAGCTTACGCAGGAAAACGAAGAACATGGCCATCGAGCCGGCCATGACCGCCAGGGGCTGCCAACGTTCGCGCAGGGCTTCCTTGGCGTTTTCCCCTTCGAGTCCACTGAACGCAACCAGTTTTTCGGTCGCGGCTTCCACGCCGTCATTCAGCTTTTCAGATGCCGGTGTTGGCAAAATGGCGCGCCTGGGCGGCGGCCTTGGTGATGCCCTCGCCCGCAGCGTGGGTGGCATCCGAAATCTTTTCGCTGACCTGGAGCGGCACCTCGAGCTTTTGCCCCAGCCCATCGCGGTGCAAGGCGATCTGTTCGCGACGCTCACGGGTGCGGATGATCAGTTCATCGTGCGTGAGCTTTTCGGCCTTCGGCTTCTTCTCGGCCGTCTTCGGCGCTTCGGCTTCCGGATCCGTCTTCTTCACCGAGAACGGTTCGTCCAGGGTCGAAACATCGAAGCCGCTGCCGTCCTTGATGACACCGAGATCATGGCGGAAGCCACGGATCGCTTCATCCGGAACCAGCGGCATCGTGCTCTTGACCCGCCAAACGGCAAAGCCGGCCAGGACCAAGGCCAAGACCAGGAAACCTGCCGCAACCACCAGCGCCGCAAGCCATGGAGCCATCACAGTGCCCAGACCCAGGATGAGGGCCACCACCAGGGCTATGACCATGAAGCCGAGCAGTGCCACGGCTACGATGCCGGCACCGGCAGCGACGCCGACATGGATGCCCTTGGACTTGAGGATGTTCGCGGCAATGCGCGCCTCGTCAGCCAGCTGGCTTGGAATCAGGTGGCGCAGTCCGTCGACCTGCCCCTTGATGGTTCGTGGCGCAGACAAGTACGGCTGTTGCGTACCCGTCGATTCCGTTCCAGACATGGTGTCTCCATTTCGTGTGGCCATGGCCCGGCCAACTCAAACCAAACTATCACTCGGACGTGCCCAAACCACTCAACCGGAAGAGGTACACCCAGGGTATGAGATGGGCCAGACACAAGAAATCCCCGTCCTCTTGAATGAGGACGGGGATTTCTTATTTGCGCTCCTCCGACTGGACTTGAACCAGTAACCCTTCGATTAACAGTCGAATGCTCTGCCAATTGAGCTACGGAGGAATGAAGCAGGTAAAACAATATCAGAGTTCTCGACGAATGCAAAAACGGGGGTCCGTGGCGCTCCCCGCACCGGCATGGCGGGCCAAAACCGCCCTTGGCCAGTAGCGATCAAGACGGTGCCGGCATGCCGAAGATCACCCCCGCCATGCCGGTTCGGAGTCGCGTTTTCGGCTACTTCCGCTTTTCCAGCACCGATTCCGCAAGGTCCAGCAATTGCCGGGCCGAGGTTTGCCACGAATAGCTTTCGGCGCGCTTCAGTGCCGCATCGGATGCAGCATGCCAGGTCTCCGGGACCGCCAGCTCCTTGACGGCTTCTGCGAAGTCCCTCGGGCTCTGCGGATCGACATAGGAGATTGCTTCGGCGCCGACCTCGCGGAAGATTGGCATGTCGGTGGCAATCACCGGCGTTCCGACGCTCATCGCCTCGACCAGCGGCAGGCCGTACCCCTCGGCCCGCGACAGGGACACCAGGGCCGTCGTCCGCTTGAGCAGGTCCTGGTATTCCTCGTCCGTGACACCGTGGTGGAACACCACGGTGCTCCCCTTGGGGACCAGCGCTTGGAGTTCGGCCTCACGCTGCGGGGCGATGTTGCTCAGCAGGTGCAGGGAGAAGCCCGGCAGGTATTCCATCGCCCGGACCAGGGTTTCGACGTTCTTGTACTCCATGAACGAGCCCATGTACAAGAGCGTCGGCTCCGGCGCCACCGACGCATCGCGTGGCACGGCGCCGGGTGAGGGCGCGTTGGAAACGATTTCCACCGGCTTGCGGGAAAGCCGGTGCTTCTTGATGAGGTCCTTGGTCGTCTGGCTGACCGTTGCCACGGCGTCGGGACGGTTGAGCAGCATCCGTTGCGGCCAGTACATCTGGTGGAACAGGTACCAGCCGATCCGCACCGGCAGGGGCAGGAACCCCGGGGCCTTGGGGTGTTCGTAGTAGATCAGGTCGTGCAGGGTCAGGATGAGCCCGTACTTCCGGCCCGCGCTTCCCATCGTCTGCATCGGGGAGAACACCACGTCCGGGCGCAGCTTGTTGACCTTGCGGGCAACGAACGGCTCGAGGGGTGAAAGCGGGGAATTGATCAGCACGTGCGGAACGTCCGGAAGCAGCTTCAGCTGCGCCGGGTCGTTGATGAGCATCGTGACGTCCGCGATCTTTGCCGTTTCTTCGATCAGGCACGAGGTGAAACGGCTGATGCCGTCGTGATGCGTGGTCCGGGTGAACCGCGCGTCGATAATCAATTTCACTGTGGTCTTGCTTTCAGTCGTGGAGCCTGCGGGCGGAACGTTGCGCTGTGCGTGTGCGGGCGTTACCGCGCCCGTTCGACACGCTTTTCGTCCCACACGGGTTCGGCGGACTCGTAGACCTTGCCGTCGGAGCCGAAGACCAGGAAGCGGTCGAAGGACCTGGCGAACCAGCGGTCGTGGGTCACGGCAAGCACCGTGCCCTCGAAGGCGTCGATGGCGCGTTCCAGGGCCTCCCCCGAGTGCAGGTCGAGGTTGTCGGTCGGTTCGTCGAGCAACAGCAGGGTGGCGCCGGAAAGCTGCAGCAGCAGGATCTGGAAACGCGCTTGCTGGCCGCCGGAGAGCGAGTCGTACTTTTGCTCGGCCTGGCCGGCCAGCCCGTAGTTGTCCAGCGCGCCGGACGCCGCTTCCCGGGCCAGGCCCGAGCGGTGCTCGTCGCCGCGGTGCAGGATGTCCAGCAGCGTCCGCCCGAAAAGGTCGGGTCGGCTGTGCGTCTGGGCGAAGAATCCGGGGCGGATGCGCGCGCCGAGCTTCACGGTTCCGGTGTGCGGCACGGGGGCGATCTCGAAATCGGAAACGGGCAGGTGCTCGCGCTCCGGGTCGGTGCCGCCGGCAGCGAGGAGACGCAGGAAGTGTGACTTGCCCGAGCCGTTCGAGCCGAGGATCGCCACGCGGTCGCCGAACCAGATTTCATTGCTGAACGGCTTCATCAGGCCGGTCAGCTCAAGCTTTTCGGCAACCACCGCACGCTTTGCCGTGCGGCCGCCCTTCAGTCGCATGTTCACGTTCTGTTCCAGCGGAATGGCCTGGGGCGGACCGAGCTCCAGGAACTTGGCAAGGCGCGTTTGCGCGGCCTGGTAGCGGTTGGCCATGTCCGAGCGGAAGGCAGCCTTGTTCTTGTACATGTTCACAAGCTCCTTGAGCTTGGCATGCTCTTCATCCCAGCGCTTGCGCAGTTCCTCGAAGCGTTCGTTGCGTTCGCGGCGCGCATCGACGTAGGACCCGAAGGCTCCGCCGTGGATCCACGCGGTGGCGCCGGAGAGTCCCGGTTCCAGGGTGACGATTCGGGTTGCAGCGTTGTTCAGCAGTTCGCGGTCGTGGCTGATGAAGAACACCGTCTTGGAGGACTCGTTCAGCGTCGCCTCCAGCCATCGCTTGCCGGGGACGTCCAGGTAGTTGTCCGGCTCATCGAGCAGAAGGAGCTCGTCCGGGCCTTCAAAGAGCGACTCGAGCACCAGGCGCTTCTGCTCGCCGCCCGAAAGCGTCGAGGCCAGCCGGTACTGGGCGCGGTCGAAGGGAATGCCGAGGGCCGCCATGCAGACCTTGTCCCAGGCGGTTTCCAGTTCGTAGCCGCCGGCGTCTCCCCAGTCGATGATGGCCTGGGCGTAGCGCATCTGGACTTTCTCGTCGTCCGACTCGAGCATGAGCGCTTCGGTCTCGTCGACGGCCTTGGCCGCGGCGGCGAGGTCGGCCGATGCGGTGGAGAGCAGAAGGTCGCGGACCGTTGATTCGTCGCGGACCTGCCCGACGAACTGGCGCATGATGCCCATGCCGCCGGAACGGCTGACCGCACCCTCGTCGGCCTTCAGGTCGCCGGCGATGATCTTGAAAAGCGTCGTCTTGCCGGCGCCGTTGGGGCCGATGAGAGCGGTCTTCGATCCCGAGGTGACCTTGAAGGTGACACCGCCAAGCAGCTGCGTGCCGTCGGAGAGGAAGTAATGAATGTCGGATACGTCGATATGAGCCACCATCCCATCCTACTGATTCCCGGGGCCCGCACCCCCACCGGATCACGCCGCCTACGGGGAAACGCATCCGGTGTGATGGTCATCCTCCATTTGCCGCGCACCGACCGGACACGGCCCGTGAAGCGTGGCTGCCCGGTGAACGGGCGTATCGGCGTATCGACGGCGGATGCTCAGCGCAGTTCGAGGGGACCGAACACCATCTGCCGCTCGTCGCGCACCCAGTAGGCTCCGGTCCCCCGGTGCTGGGCCGCCGTGGCGAAGCGGTAGCGGTAGGTCAGCACCCGGATGAAGCGCGGTGGCCGCCCGGCAAACGGGTCGTGGCCCAACAGCGCGAGGGTCGCGGCATCGGCTTCCAGCAGCCTGGCCAGCAGCGTATGGAACCAGCGCTGGTGCAGCCCGTTCAGCGGCAGGAACCACATCATCCAATCCAGGCGCAGGTGGTAGGGGGCGAATTGGCGCGGTCGCTTGGACACGTCCCCGGGTTTCCCCTTGAACCCGTACTCCAGCCAGGTCGCATCGTCCGGCGACTCGTCTTCGGTGCCCTCGATGACGACTTCGATCCGCTGCCGGGTGACCGAGCCAAAGGCTCCGTAGGCGTTGCCCAATTTCCATCGGTTGAAGGCCGCATTCATCAGCTGCCGGGAGGAGAACAGGTTGCGCAGCGCCGGAATGGAGAGCACCGCCAGCAGCAGCGTGCCGGCCAGCGTGACCACGATCCACCAGATCGGCGCTTCGGCGCGCGGGCCGCTTTCGGGTGGCAGCCACGGGATGAGCTGTCGCAGCACCGGGTCACTGATCCTGCAGAAAGCCAGCACGATGGTGATCCAGTTCAGCCAGGCGAAGTTGCCGGTGGCCACCAGCCACAGCTGCGTGCCGATGACCACGCCGGCCGCCATGGAGGCGAACGGCTGGGGCGCAAAGAGCAGGAACGGGATCGCCAGTTGGGCGGTGTGGTTGCCCGCCGCCTCGCAGCGGTGCCACCATTTCGGGGCCAGGTGGGCCCACCGGCTGAACGGGCCGGGCATCGGCTGGGTCTGGTGGTGGTAGTACATGGCCGTGAGGTTTCTCCAGGCCGGGTCCCCGCGCCACTTGATCATGCCGGCACCGAACTCCAGCCGGAACACCAGCCAGGCAACCAGCAGCAGGATGGTTTGCGGCGGCGGAACCTGCCGGGAACCGAGCAGGCCCACGGTGAACCCCGCCTCCAGCAACAGCATCTCCCAGCCGAAACCGTAGAAGACCTGCCCCACATTCACGATCGACATGTACAGGCCCCACAGCGCCAGGAAACCGGCCAGCGGCAGCCACGGGGGCCCGGCCTGGGGAAGTCCCGACCACCAACACCGCGGAGATGGCGATCCCGGCGGTACACACGGCCGCCAGTTTCCGGTCCGAGTACCCGATCCGGCTGAACAACGAAGGACCGCGGGCCCCGGGTCCCCCAAGCAGCCGGGGCGCGGGAAGCAATCCGCGCTCGCCGAGCAGGGCCCGGAACTGGTTCAGTGTCGAGATGAAGGCAACGAGGTAGATCAGCGCGACCCCGCGTTGCAGGATTTCGCGGGCCATGCCGTAGTCGTACGCCGCCAGCCACTCCATGGCACCAGCGTAGATTCACCGGGGCACCGCGGCCATGCCAGGCAACCATCGGATTTTCGCCCTTGAATCGTTGCCCTGCGACAGCGCAGATTTAATGCAAAAAGAATCCGCATTCTCACGGATGAGAATGCGGATTCTTTATTTGAGCTCCTCCGACTGGACTTGAACCAGTAACCCTTCGATTAACAGTCGAATGCTCTGCCAATTGAGCTACGGAGGAATGCAACGAGAAATAGTCTACACAGGATTTCGTGAAAACAAAAATCGGGGCCATCCCCCGCCGGGATCACTCCTGGCGAAGGGCGCGGCGGCGAAGTTCAAGCTCCAGGAGCTCGCGATTGATCCGCTGGAACCCCTCGGGGTCTCCCGCCGGATCCATGCGCTGGAGCTGGCCCATCTTCTCCGCCTTCAGGTGCGTGATCTGGAGTTCAAAGAGCCTGTTGATGATGTCGTTGCAGTAGCGAAGCAACGCCTCGTTGCTGCTGGCGGGCAGCGGCGTGACGGCAAGTTCGGAGACGAAGGAGCGCAGCGGCTCCGGCACTTCCTGGCGGATCGCCTCGACCCACTGGGCCGGGGTCGCCCCGGCAAGGCCCGCGGCACGCACGCCGTCATGGACAGCGGCGTGGGCCGGCGCCAGGAACCGTGCATCGTAGAAGGCCTGCCACTGTTCGGGGGTCAGCTGCGCCGGCTGCTGCAGCACGACCTCCAGTGCCTCGCGTTCCATGCGGGACACCGGGTCGCGCGGATCGGGCCTGCTGAAGACCTGGGCGGCCGGCTGATCCGGCGCGGCCTCGACGTGGCGTTCTTGCGTCGTTTCGGTCTTTGGCATCCGGTTTCGGCGCGTCGCGGCGCCCACGGAACGGTTGACGTCCTCGACGTCCATGCCAAGCCAGCCGGCAAGCTCGCGGGCATACGCCGGGCGAATGGCCGCGTCCCTGATGCCGGCGACGATCGGTGCGCTGACGCGCAGCGCCTGGACGCGCCCCTCGACGGTGTTGAGGTTGAACTTCTTCAGCCCCGCCTTGATCGCGAACTCGAAGAGGGGCCGCTTGGATTCGATCAGCTCTCGCACGGCCTCCGGGCCGCGCGTCTGGCGCAGGTCGCACGGATCGGCGCCCGTGGGCTCGACGGCGACGTAGGTCTGGGCAATGAACTTCTGGTCTTCCTCGAAGGCGCGCAGGGCAGCCTTCTGGCCGGCGGCGTCGCCGTCGAAGGTGAACACCACTTCGCCGCCGGATCCGTCATCGCGCAGCAGGCGGCGGGCGATCTTGATGTGGTCGGCACCGAAGGCGGTGCCGCAGGTCGCGACGGCGGTGCCGATGCCGGACAGGTGGCAGGCCATCACGTCGGTGTAGCCCTCGACCACCACGATCTGGCGTTCCTTGGTGATTTCCTTCTTGGCCAAATCGACCCCGTAGAGGACCTGGGACTTCTTGTAGAGCTGGGTTTCGGGGGTGTTCAGGTACTTCGGGCCCTGGTCGTCCTCGTAGAGCTTGCGCGCACCGAACCCGATGGTGGCCCCCGTCAGGTCGCGGATGGGCCAGATCAGACGGCCGCGGAAGCGGTCGTAGATGCCGCGGTTGCCCTCGGAGAAGATGCCGGTGAGCTTGAGTTCCTCGTCCTGGAAGCCGCGTCCGCGCAGGTGCTTGAGCAGCGCGTCCCAGCCCTGCGGCGCGTAGCCGACTCCGAACTGGGCGGCGGCGTCCTGGTCGAAGCCGCGTCCGGTGAGGAATTCCTGGCCTGCGGCGGCGCCGGGGGTGGCAAGTTGCTCGCGGAAGAATTCCTCGGCGACCTTGTGCGCATCGAGCAGGCGCTGGCGGCGGCCGACCTCCTCGCGGCGCGGGCCGGTGCCGCCGTCCTCGTAGTGCAATTCGATGCCGACGCGTGCGGCGAGGGTCTCGACGGTTTCGGAGAAGGTGCTGTGGTCCATCTTCTGCATGAAGGCGATCACGTCGCCCGATTCGCCGCAGCCGAAGCAGTGGAAGGTGCCGACCTGCGGGCGCACGTGGAACGACGGCGAGCGCTCGTCGTGGAACGGGCACAGGCCCTTCCACGAGCCCACGCCGGCAGACTTCAGCGTCACATACCCGTCGATGACTTCCTTGATGTCAGTACGGTTGCGAACTTCTTCGATGTCTTCACGTTTAATCAGGCCGGCCATACCCCTAGTCTAGTGACCGCGGCAAGCTCCGGCCGCCAGCCGGCGCACAGGTGTGGACGAACGCGGGGACGGCCCGCCGCCCGCGTCATGGCCCACGCGGATCCCGGCGGAAACCGCCGAAGCGCGCGGGACCTGCGCGGTTAGAAGAGACGCTCGTTGAAGCTCTTGCCCTCCACCAGGGTGGCGTGCCATTCGATGGCCGAGGCGTCGGTGAGCGAAGCCACCTGGTCGATCACGGTGCGCAGGCGGTCCGCGTCGTCCCTCGCCTCGCGCCAGTCGGCGGCGAAGAGCGGATCCAGGTACTTGTCCCCCGTCTCGTGCAGCAGCGTGACGAGTTCGGTGAGGGTCTCGCTCTGCCGCGCGTAGATGGGCTTGCGCTCGTCGCTGGTCATCACGTACGCGGTGGCAAGGCCCTTCATGGCCGCGATCTCGTGCTCGGTGGATTCGGGCACGATCAGCTTGGCGTTGAAGCGGGTCAGCGCGCCGTCGCCGAACTGCTCGCGGGTGGCGTCGATCGCCGACTGGCAGAAGCGCCCGATGAACTGGCTTGTCATGTCCTTGAGCGCGGCCATGGAACGGCGCGAGCCGTCGGCGTGCGGCACCCATTCGCTGGTTGCCTCCAGCCGCCGGATGGCGGCGTCGATGACGTCGTCCTCCACCTGCGGCAGGTACCACTGGCGGGTGAACTTGATGACGCGGGCGCGCTGCTCGGCGTCCTTGATCCAGCGCAGCTGGAAGCGGCCGGCGTTGATCGCGTCCTCGACGTCGTGCACCGAGTAGGAAATGTCGTCGGCCAGGTCCATGACCTGCGCCTCGATGCAGGTCTGGCGCGGCTGGGCGCCGGAACCTGCCCGCAGCCAGTCGAAGACCGGTGCGTCGTCCGCGTACACGCCGAACTTGGAGGTCGTCTTGCCGTCCTTTTCCGGGGCGTCGGCGCGCAGCCACGGGTACTTGCAGGCGGCGTCGAGCGAGGCGCGGGTCAGGTTCAGCCCGGCGGAGGCGCCGTTGTGCCTGAAGGTCTTGGTCTCGATCCGGGTGAGCAGGCGCAGCGTCTGGGCGTTGCCCTCGAACCCGCCGATGTCCTTGGCCATCTCGTTGAGCGCGGTCTCGCCGTTGTGGCCGAAGGGCGGGTGGCCCAGGTCGTGGGACAGGCAGGCCGTGTCCACGACGTCCGGGTCGCAGCCCAGGGTCGCGCCGAGCTCGCGGCCCACCTGGGCCACCTCCAGGGAGTGGGTGAGCCGGGTGCGCACGAAGTCGTCCGAGGAGGGGGCCACCACCTGGGTCTTGGCGCCCAGCCGGCGCAGCGCCGAGGAATGCAGGACCCGCGCGCGGTCGCGCTCAAACGCGGTGCGGTAGGCCTTCTTGGGCGGCTCGGGAACCCAGCGTTCCTCGTCCGCCGCGGTGTATCCGGGGATCTGCGACATGGACTGGCTTAGCCTCCGGAGACGTCGAGCTCGGCGGCCGAAATCATGGCCTTGTGGCTCTCGTTCAGGTCGCGCGTGGACAGCCAGCCGTCGGGCAGGTGGGTCTTCTTGGGCGAACCGGCGCGGCCGCGCTGGCCCTCGGCGTCCTTGCCCGGGTACGGCATGTCCAGGTCCAGCTGGTCCAGCAGCCCGCGCAGCACCTCGAGGGTGGGCACCTGGGCCAGGGCCGAGCGGATGTCCCCGCCGACCGGGTAGCCCTTGAAGTACCAGGCCATGTGCTTGCGGATGTCGCGCAGGCCCTTGAACTCGTCCTCGAAGTACTCGGTGAGCAGCTCGGCGTGGCGGTACACGGTCTCGGCGACCTTGGCCAGGCCGGGGGTGAAGCGGGTGTCGGTGCCGTCGAAGGCTGCCTGCAGGTCCCCGAAGAGCCACGGGCGGCCCATGCAGCCGCGGCCCACGACGATGCCGTCGACGCCGGTCTGCTGGACCATGGCCACGGCGTCCTCGGCGCTCCAGATGTCGCCGTTGCCCAGCACCGGGATGTCCGGCAGGGATTCGCGCAGCTTGGCGATCGCGTCCCAGTCGGCCTTGCCCGAGTAGTACTGGCTGGCCGTGCGGCCGTGCAGGGCGACGGCCGCGACGCCGTGGTCGCGGGCGATCTTGCCCGATTCGATGTAGGTGAGGTGGTCCTCGTTGATGCCCTTGCGCATCTTGATGGTCAGCGGCACGTCGCCGCGGGCCGCCTCCGTGGTGGCCGCCTTGATGATGGCGGTGAACAGGTCGGTCTTCCACGGCAGGGCCGCTCCGCCGCCCTTGCGGGTGACCTTGGGAACCGGGCAGCCGAAGTTCAGGTCGATGTGGTCCGCGCGGTCTTCCTCGACGATCAGGCGCACGGCGGCACCGACGGTCTTGGGGTCGACGCCGTAGAGCTGGACCGAGCGCAGTTCCTCGTCCGGGTCGTGGGAAATGATGCGCATCGACTCGGGGTTGCGTTCCACCAGCGCGCGCGAGGTGACCATTTCGGTCACGTAGACGCCGCCGCCGTATTCACGGCACAGGCGGCGGAAGGCCTTGTTGGTGATGCCCGCCATGGGCGCAAGGATCACCGGGGTTTGCACGGTGTGCTTGCCCAGCTGCAGCGGGGGCAGCTCGAGCTTGGCGCCGGACGGCACGGGGCTTACTGGGGAATCGGCAGTTACAGTCACTAACCCATTCTCTCAAACATGTGCAAATCGGGTACCGGTGCGGGCTAAGTTGTGCATCACAGCCGCGGCCGGACCTTTCGCACGCGGAAGCCCGCCATGGATTGCCGCGGCACCGGTGTTTCATTCGCGGTCGTGGCGGAGCCGGGATCCGGCCGCCGCCGGCGAGCGCACCGGTCGTCGGGATCGGGCCGACGCACCTGGGTCGGCCCGATCCCGGCCTGCGCCTAGGCCTCCTTGACGGCTGAGATCTCGAACTCGAGGAGCACCTGCTCGGACACCAGGACGCCCCCGGAATCAAGCAGCTGGTTCCAGTTCACGCCGTACTCGCGGCGGTCGATGCGGCGGCTTCCCTCGAAGCCGGCACGCAGGTTGCCGTACGGGATCGGTTTCGACGCCGGTGAACTCGATGGGGACGGCAATCTCGCGGGTGGTGTCCTTGATGGTCAGCTCCCCGTTGACGATGAAGCTGTTCTCGTCCACCTGGTCGATCCGGGTCGAGCGGAAGACGATGTCGGGATACTTCGGCGCATCGAAGAAGTCGTTGGTCCGCAGGTGCTTGTCGCGGTCGGCATTGCGCGTGTCGACGCTGGCGACCTTGACCGATGATCTCGACACTGCACTTGCCGATGTCCTCCACGTCGACGTTGATCACGTCCCCTCCACTTCGTTGAAGGCGCCCCGCACCTTCGTCACCATGGCATGGCGGGCCTGAATCCAATGCGCGTGTGCGTCGGATCGAGTCGCCACGTCCCTGCGTATGACGGATCAAGCTTGGTCATTATTCCCCCTCTGATTGTCATGCGGGTTGACGCGTCCCCAATTGATGATCACACTACCAACGCATCGCCCACCAATACCCGGGTTAACAAAACTTTTTTGCAAACCTCTTGTCCGCTTGGACACCGAGCGCAAACTGCATGGGCAACAGCGGGCCCGCCGAGCAACGGCCTCCACGGCGGGCCCCGGCCCGGGCGGCGCCCGCGCCGGCGACGCAGTCACAACCGTCGATAAACTCGCCAGGGGCAGCGCTGAAAACCCTGCAGCATCGTGCGGCATCGCCAAGCATCGTCTCGCTGCGCTTCGCGAACTCCCATATGGCGAACAGCCGTAGTCAAGATACAAACCATGAGCGAGAGCTCCAAGATTTTCTATCAGGGATGGCTAACTAATGACTTTGCTCGACTTAGACGCAAAGATCCTCTCTGTAGGTGAGCTTTTCGGCTCCGCTGACACGACCTATGTCGTACCGATTTACCAGCGTAACTATGCCTGGGGCGTTGAGCAGATCGAACAGCTCATCGATGATATCAGGGCTAGTGCCAACGCACAGGAAGGTGCAGTTAGCAATTACTTTTTGGGGAATCTGATAGTTGCGTCCCGACGGACGGAGTTGAATTCCCTCGAGCCGTTCGAGGTCATCGATGGGCAGCAACGTCTAACAACTCTCTTCATGCTCTTGACTCATATGCGGCAGCCTACAAAAACGCGACTGACCTATGAGTCTCGCCCGCGAGCGACAGAAGCCTTGGCAACGCTAGACACCTCGGAGAACGAGGAGGGTTAGGGCATTCATTCAGGATACAAAGCCTTGTCTGCCCGCATGGCTCGATTTAGCATTAAGGATAGCGAGATTTTCTCAAGTACCTGCGGGATCGAGCCACGTCGTGCGGGCCATTCTGCCTGATGCAACCGACCTAAACAAATACTTTGAGGTCATGAACACGCGTGGGGAACAGCTCAAGCAGGTAGATATAGTCAAAGTGTCTAATGAGCTATCTCGTCGACGACGATGCCAATGTGGACGCAGTTCGTTCATGTTTCGCCTGGATATGGGACGCCTGCGCTGAAATGGATTCCTACATCCAGATGACCTTGGCTAGGGGTGACACAAAGCTTCGAGCAGAGATTTTGGTGAAACGTGGAGTGAGCTGAAACTAGCTACCCCGACGAGCTGCTCACTGCGCTTCCAACTTCGCCAAAGAATCACATCAACGGTTCGATGGATCTCGCGACAGCGCTGGAACACTACGCTTCAGCGACTACTAGCCGAGATTCCAAAGAATATGAAGAGCGACGCTTTGAATCACCAATATCCCTAGCTAATTTGCTACTCCATACGCTATCAGCTATGAACCTAGCCCAGCTGACGATGATGACGGGAAACTAGACGACAGCAGGCTCATTCAGACGATCGAAGCGCACTTCAAACCGCTAAATGCAGCTGATCGTTCCGCAGAAGCAAAACGATTCATCGAGACTTGCTTCGGAGCAAATTTATACTCGACAATACGTCCTCAAGGAGAATACACTGCTTCAAATGCTGACGACGGCGCGTGGTCACTGAAACGCTTAGAGCGCGGAGAAAGTTTTAGAGTGTCAGGCAAACATTCGCAGGCCATCCCACGTTTTCCCCACGCATTCGCATCAAGTCGTGAAGAGTCAGATTCCCCCGCTTCGGATGAAAACACTCAGATATACTCCGACTACAGTCGATGCTACGAATCACGTACACCTCGCCGCGTACCATGCACTGGATAACAGTTGTCCTGAGGCTCCCAGTAATCGGACGCCATATTCAGAAGCGTCCATGCTCATTCAGATGATCTACGCACTTACGCGAGGCAAAAGGTCCAGGCAGCTTTCTTTGACCAGAGCGAGCCTACGGGGTTCGGGATCGAACGGATTGTGTTTACATACCTCGATTACCTCTTGGCGAAAAACGATTCTAATTTCAATTCACTTATCGCAATTCGATTGAACATTCTTCCCTCAGCATGCCGATCAGAACAAATCAATTGGGACCGAATGCAGCAGAACAATCCCGCCTTACATTTGTTGGGAAATCTAGCCTTAGTAAGCATCGGAGCAAATTCCAAGTTCAGCAATAACTTGCCCGAGAATAAGGTTAGATTCGCGAGCATTTAGCTCAGAGCAAGAAGCTCGAGCTGATGTCCCAGCAAGTCAAACAACTAGAAATCGAGGGGCGCGAATGGGATGAAGTCGCGATTAACGCGCATCATCTGGCAATGCGGGAATTGCTCAAAAACGATCTCGACGCAAGTCGCCATGTATGATCCATACTGAGTTGTCAGAAGACACTACTGACCCAACATGCGCAGAAGAACGAGAACTTCTAGTTGATCCCCACATCCGATATCAGGATAGGTTGTGGATTTTAGGAGAGTATCGAACGATCTGAGGCGTAGAGATAGGTTGGGAACTTAGTACAATTGGCAAAAGAACTAAATCAAGTATGAACATTCGCCACCACGGCGGCGTGCATCACGTGCGGGAATAGTATTGCCCCGCAATGAGCTTTACCCAAAGTACATAGTTTTGCATGCACAGAAGGTGGAACATGAAGAAAATCGGGTTTCTGACCTTTGGCCATTCGGGAGGCTCCAGCAACTCCCCGGTGCCTACGGGTGCCGATGCCGTGCGCCAGATGGTTGACCTGGCCGTCGCGGCCGAGGAATCGGGATTCGACGGGGCCTGGTTGCGGGTGCACCATTTCGGCAACTCGATCTCCACGCCGTTCCCGCTGATGGCCGCCATGGCGGCGAAGACCACGACGCTCGAGGTCGGCACCGGGGTGATCGACATGCGCTACGAAAACCCGCTCTACATGGCCGAGCAGGCAGGCGCCGTCGATGCGATCAGCAGCGGGCGGTTGCAGCTGGGCGTCAGCCGCGGTTCACCCGAGCCGGCCCGCGACGGCCAGCACCAGTTCGGCTACGACCTGGAACCGGGCAACAGCTGGGCCAACGAGACGCGCGAGCGCACCGCGCTCTTCCGCAAGGCCATCTCCGGGGCGGGCATCGCACATCCCGGAGACGGCGGGCACTACCACCAGGATGAGCTGCTGCCGATCAACCCGATTTCGCCGGGCCTGGAAAACCGGATCTGGTGGGGCGCGGCAACGATCGGCTCGGGACTGTGGACCGCCTCGGTGGGCATGAACCTGCTCTCCTCCACGCTGTTGCTGGAGGACGACGGCCGGCCGTTCCACGTGCTGCAGGCCGATCAACTGCGCCAGTACAAGGCGGCGTACGCCGCAAGCGGCCACACCACCGGCGGCATGACGGCAGTGACCCGCAGTGCCTTCCCGATCACCACCGACAAGGACGAGCTGTACTTCGGCCGCCGTGAACGCGGCGACTCGGTGGGCTTCCTCGACGGCTCGGTGGCCCGCTCCGGACCCACCTACTCCGGCTCCCCGGAGGACGTGGCGCAACAGTTCATGGCCGACGAGGCCATGACCGAAGCCGACTACGTGCTCTTCGCCCTGCCGAACCAGCTCGGCGTGGACTACAACGCCCATGTCATGACCGAAATCGCGAACATCGCCCGGGAAATCGGATGGAAGGCCGGATAAGGCAGTCACACCGCAGTTTCCGCTGCATAATTGATTCATGAAAAGCCTACCCAAGGCCGGGAATCGCACCCCGCTGATCCTGCTCGGCGCCACGGTGCTCCTGGTCGTCCTGGCGTTCGTGCTGGTGCTCACCCGCGGGGCCGGAACCCCGGTGGATCCGCGCTCCCCCGAGGGCGTCGTGCAAAGCTACGTCGCCTCATTGCTGGCGGGCGACCAGGAACAAGCCGCTGCGCTGCTGACGACCAAGGCGACCAAGGACTGTCCGTTCGGGGCGAACCCCGAGCGGACGGACCTGCGCGTTGCGCTGCTGTCCACCAAGCTCACCGGCTCCGGCGCCACGGTCCTGGTCTCGATCACCGAAACCAGGGTCCGCGGCCCCTTCGGCCTGGGCGAGTCGGGGTACGAGGATTCCTTCGCCCTGGTCCCGCGGCAGGACAGCTGGGCCATCGACTCCGCCCCCTGGCCGTTGCTGGCCTGCACCGCCCCGGCGGTGAAGTGAGATGGCCGCCTCCGCACAAACAACGGGCACACAAACCACGGGCGCACTGCCCACGGTGCGACGCCTGGTGCTTTACATCCTCTTCTTCACGCTGGTCACCGTCGCGGCCTCGGGCGCCTCGGGCTTGCTGGCACTTGCCCTGGACCCCGGGGAGCTGACGGGGACCGAGCGCACCTCGGCCCTGGCCAGGTCGATCGCCTTCCTGGTCATCGCGGGCCCGCTGGCGTTGCTGCTCTGGCGGGCGCTGGCCAAGCGGCTGCTGCAACCGGCCGAGTCCGGGGCGCCGGCCTGGGGACTCTACCTGGCGGCGATGTATGCCACGGCCCTGATCGCGGCAAGCACCTCGCTGTTCTCCCTGCTGGGCAACCTGGCCTCGGGCCGCACCGACGGCTGGGGACGCGGCCTCGCCGGGGCACTGGTCTGGGGCGGGGTCTGGTGGTGGCACCAGCGGATCTGGCGCGATGCCCGGCGCACGCCACGGATCCTGCCGAACCTTCCCGGGATCCTGGGCAGCTGGTACGGCTTGCTCGTGGGCGCCACCGCGTTGGCCTCGGCGTTGTCCGTGGTCTTTTCCGCCGGGCTCGACACGTTCTTCCCCGCGCCCTCGATCGGCAGCCCATGGTGGAAGGGCATGCTGGCGCAGCTGCCGTGGATCGCCGGCGGCCTGGCCGTGTGGTGGTGGCACTGGGTGCGCCGGGGCATGGGCGCGGTGCGCGGCGGGTTCGCCGATGTCGCGCTGGTGCTCGTGGGTGTCCTGGCCGCGGGCGCCGCAACTCTGGGCGGCACCGGGTACCTGCTGTACACGCTGGGCAATGCCGCATTGCGCGGACCGTCGCTGCAGCTGCTTGCGCCCGCGCCGTTGGCACTGGGCACGGCCATGGCCGGCGCCCTGGTCTGCAGCCTCGCACCGTCCTGGTTCGCCGGACGCCTGCCCGGCACCGTGGAGGCCGGGCGCCAGGTGGTCTCCGGGCTCGGCCTGGCCGCGGGCGCCTCGGGGCTCGGGGTCTGCGTCAACGCATCGCTTGCCTCGCTGACTCCCCCGCTGGCCGGCAACAACACCCGGAGCCTGCTGCTGGCCGGGGTGATCTGGCTGGTGCTGGGCGCGCTGACCTGGTGGCGGGCCTGGCGTCCGGGGAAGCCGGCGGATCCCCGCGGGCGCAGGGTCTACCTGGTCGCGGTCTTCGGCATCAGCGCCGTGGTCGCATTGGTCGCCCTGCTGGTGGCGGGGTTCCGGCTCATCGAGTTCCTGCTGGAGCCAGACAGGCTGGCCTCGGGACTGCTTGAGTCGGTCCGCGCACCGGTCGGGCTGCTCACGGCCACCGTACTGGTATCGCTCTACCACTTTGTCATCTGGCGCGCGGACCGCACCGTGCTGGAATCCACCGACTCGCAGCGGGACGGCACCCTGGATTCGATCGTCCTGGTCGCCGGAGGGGACGCAGGTCCCCTGCGTGCCGCGTTGGCGAAGTCGACCGGTGCCCGGGTCCGGCTGCTGGCCAGGGCCGGCGACGGATACCAGGCCAGCGAGGAAGAACTGGCCGCGGCGATCGCTGCGGCGGATGTCACGAGCCCGCGGATCATGTTGCTCGTCGAGGGACCCGGCTCGGTGCGGGTCGTCGAACTGGGCTAGCCCCTCGAGCCCGAAACGCGGAAAGCACCAACGGCGCCGCCCGGATCCCCCTTGCGGGGAAACCCGGGCGGCGCCGTCTTGCGTGCTCGGGGACCCGTCGCGCGGTCGCTGCCCATGCGCTGGCCGCGATCTCGTTCGGCGGCATGACCGGGGCATGGCCCGCGGACCTTGGCCCACCCGGGGATGCCGCACCCTGCAGCACCTCCATCCATTTCGGGCATCGACAGATTGATATCGATCACAATTTCGTCGATGTGTACAAAAGTACTGAACTCAGAAAATTCCCAAAAATTGCTTTACCCGGCACTATGACCCATGCCACACTCTTCATGTTATCCATAACATAGCCGTGTGGCCTGGAAACGCGTTGGGTGGGGACGTCGCGTGAGCTTGGGCCGCTTGCAATTAACAAGGAGCACGATGCGAAGTTCACCCCGCAAGACACGAAGGGCCGTCGCACTGACAGCAATCGGAGCCATCACGGCCTCCGCGCTGGTCCCCCTCGGCATGACCGGCGCAGCGGCCACGCCGCAAACCCCCGAGGGACCAACGAGCACCATTTCCTCGCAGGAACTCAAGGTCACGGTCTCCCGCGACTTCCCGCAGGTCCTCAAGTACACCGAGGCGGCCACGTCGGCCTCCATCGACGGCAGCACCGCGCCGATCAAGGCCATCAAGGTCAACGGCGAAACGCACAAGGTCGAGGTGACCTCGACGCCCGCGGGCGACTCGGCGATGGACTACAGGATCACCATTCCAGGCATTCCCGGCGCGGTCATCGACGCGCGCATCAGCGTCGAGCACTCCGTCATGACGTTCCGCGTCACGGGCATCACCGACGGCACCGCCACCAAGATCCGCACCCTGGGCATCCCCGGGAACAACCTGGTCAGTGTCTCCTCGACCAGCGCCGGCGCGCAGGTCGCCACGGCCAACCTGTCGGTGGACCGCGCAAAGTCCGGCGACACCTTCACCAACGTCACCGATTCCACCCCCGTCGACGCCGCTCCGAAGGAGTCCGCATTCGCGCTGGCCACCACCGGAGAGCTTGCAGCCGCACTGGAATCGAACTCCTTGTACGACACGTCCTCGGGCTCCGGATACCGCAGCCAGGGCCGCTTCCAGCGCCAGGCCGTCAAGGACGGCGACCACGTGCGCGTGGGCATCTCCAGCGGCGACTGGCTCTACCGTGCCAACGAGTCGAACGAGACCGAGGAACTGCCGTGGTCCAAGGTGAAGATCACCACGGACGCCAACGGCGACGACGCGGTCAACTGGCAGGATGCGGCCATCGCCCTGCGTGACATCGCGGTGCTCCCCAACCGGGGCGGCGACGTCAAGGACAAGGTCGTCCAGCGCATCCCGTTCAACTTCGCGTCCCAGGCCACGCACCCGTTCCTGCGCACCCTGGACGACACCAAGCGCATCGCGCTGGCCACCGACGGCCTCGGCCAGTCGGCCATCCTCAAGGGCTTCGGCAGCGAGGGACACGACTCGGCCAACACCGACTTCGCCGACAACTACAACACCCGCGCCGGCGGCCTGAAGGACCTGAACCAGCTCCTGGAGGCCAGCAAGAAGTGGAACGCCTCCTACGGCGTCCACATCAACCAGACCGAGGCCTACCCGGAATCGAAGTTCTTCTCCGACGACCTCGTGGACCCGAAGGCCAAGGGCTGGAGCTGGCTTGACCAGTCCTACTACATCAACCAGCGCAAGGACATCCTCACCGGAAACCTCGCCGACCGCGTGAAGAAGTTCCGCGAGCAGACCGACGAGAACCTGGACATGGTCTACGTCGACGTCTACTACCAGTACGGCTGGCTGGCCGAGCGCCTGCAGAAGGAACTCGTCAAGAACGGCTTCCGGGTCAGCTCCGAGTGGGCCCACTCGCTGGACCGGAACAACACGTGGTCCCACTGGGCCACGGACGAGAAATACGGCGGATCCAACAACAAGGGCGTCAACTCGGACATCATCCGCTTTGCGCTCAACTCACAGAAGGACACCTGGAACCCGCACCCGCTGCTGGGCAACGCCAACATCGTCGAGTGGGAAGGCTGGACCGGGCAGACCGACTACAACGCCTTCTCCCAGAACATCTGGAAGAAGAACCTCCCGGCCAAGTACCTGCAGCAGCAGGAAATCATGAAGTGGGAGAAGGACCGGATCGACCTCACTGGCGGCATTTCCGTCACCGGGACCTCGGCCGCGGACAGGGTCATCACCGACGGAGGCACCGAGGTCCTGCGCGGGGACACCTACTTGCTCCCCTGGGCCGCGGACGGCACCTTCGACGCCAGCGGCAGGGAAGCGGCCAAGCTCTACCACTACAGCGCCAAGGGCGGCACCTCCACCTGGACGCTGCCGGAGCGCTTCCGCCAGAACGGCGGCTACAAGCTGTACAAGCTCACCGACACCGGCCGTGAACTGGTCGATCAGCCGCGGGCAAGCAAGGGCAAGATCACGCTGAGCGCCGAGGCCGGCCAGCCCTACGTGCTGGTGGGCGACGCCCGCCCGGCACTCCCCCAGAAACCGGCGTTCGGCGAGGGAACCCCCGTTGTGGATCCCGGTTTCAACGCCGGGTCGCTCACGGCATGGAACCCCTCCGGATCGGCAACCACCGAACGCAGCGCCAAGGGCCACACCCTCGCGGTGCTGGGCGAAGGCCCCTCGGCCATCAGCCAGCGGCTGGGAAAGCTTGAACCGGGTACCTACTCGGTGAGCGCATGGGTCGAGGTCGAACCCGGGCAGACCCGGGAGGCGACCCTGTCCGTCAAGGGCAAGGGCACCGAATCCGCCTCCAACACCATCCGCAGCTCCAGGGCCACCAACTACGTTGCAGCCGACGAGAAGCACGGCACCAATTTCCAGCGCCTGCGCGTGCTCGTCGACGTGGCTGAATCAGCCACCCCCACGCTGCGCATCGCCGCCGGCGAGGGCGCGGCCAAGGTCCGCATCGACGACGTGCGGGTCGTGGCCACCTCGAAGGTTCCCACCTCCGGCGTCATCTCGGAGGACTTCGAGGACATCGACCAGGGCTGGGGTCCCTTCGAAAAGGGCAACGCCGGCGGGTCCACCGACCCCCGCACCCACCTGGCCGAACTCAACGCCCCCTACACGCAGTCCGGCTGGAACGGCCAGAAGACCGACGACGTCATCGACGGCAAGTGGTCGCTGAAGTCCCACGCCGAGAACAAGGGCCCCAACGGGGGCCCGGGGCTCGTGTACCGGACCTCCAACTACACGGTGCCGATGACGCCGGGCCACGAGTACCGGGTCGGCTTCGACTACCAGAATGCCCTCGCTGGCGAATACAACTGGGTCGGCGGCTACGCCTCGGCCAACGGAACGGTCAAGACCCAGACCAAGGCGCTGCCACGCCAGCTGGACACCGCCCGCTTCACCGACACCATCGTGGCGGGCGGCTGCGGCGACACCTGGGTGGGGCTCGAACGCGTGGGCGGTTCGGAGGGCGCAGACTTCTCCCTGGACAACCTGCTGATCGAGGACCTCGGCAAGGCGGAAAGCATTCCGGCCTGCGGCCAGGTCGCCGTCGCGCTTGAAGGCGACGTGATCAAGCAGGACCAGGAGAACACGTTCACCACGACGTTCACCAGCGACGAGCCGGCTGACATCAAGGACCTCGAGGTCGCCCTCGAGCTTCCCGAGGGCTGGACCGCCACGGCGAAGACCGCGAACACCGCCGCCACGCTGGCACCGGGTGCGAAGCTGAAGACCACCTGGACCGTGGTGCCCCCGGCAGCCGCCGACGGCGACTACACGGTCGGCACCACCGCGACCTACACCACCACGGCAGATCCGGTGGGGACGCGCACGGTGTCCGACGACGTGGCCGTCTACACGCTGCCGGCACCGCCCGCGGGCACCGTCTACGCCAGCGACCACCAGTGGGTCAGCGCGGACAACGGCTGGGGCCCGGTGGAGAAGGACAAGGCCAACGGCGAAAACGGCGAGGGCGACGGTCCTGCCATCACCCTGAACGGCGTCGTCTACCCCAAGGGCCTGGGCGCGCACGCACCCAGCACCGTGCGCTACTACACGGGCGGAAAGTGCTCCTCCTTCACGGCGCAGGTCGGCATCGACGATGCGCAGAAGACCCTGGGCTCGGTCGGCTTCACCGTGCTGGCAGACGGCAAGTCCGTCGCCGCTTCCCCGGTGATGCGGGCAACCAGCGCGACCTTCGCGCTGAGCGCCGATATCGCCGGCGCCGAGTACGTGGACCTGGTGGCCGACGTCGCCGGGGACGGCAACGGCAACGACCACGCGGACTGGGCCGACGCCAAGTTCACCTGCCAGTAAGCAAGTACGACCAACAAGTCGGGGCCCTTGCGCCCGGGAGTTCGTCCCGGGCGCAAGGGCCCTTCCCCATGTCACAGGCTGTCCCCGCAAACAACGATGGCGTCGGTCCGCTCCCCCGAAGGGAAGCGGACCGACGCCATCTGCGTTGTTGAAGGCTACGCGGTGGCCATGATCGTCGTGGTCGAGATGACCGTGGCGTGGTCGGCGCGGATCAACGCGTCGACCAGCGAGGACAGCACGACCATCGACCCGTCGACCTCCAGCTTCACCGGGTACTGGTGCGCCAGCATGGCGAGCATGCCGCGGATCGGCTCTGCCGACTCGTCCTGGCCCAGCTCCGGGTTCCAGCCCAGCAGCACGTCGGCGGGCGCATCCACGCGCGCCGGGGTGTAGCTGATGGCGAAGGTCAGGATCTTCCCGCCCTGTGCCTTGGGCTTGTCGCGGAACACGACGACGCCCTGCGCGCCGGTGGCGTCGTCGAGCAGCATCTTCTGGGCGCTGCCCAGCGTCATTTCCGCATCGTCCCACTGGTGGGTCGCGTTGTAGAACTCGACGACCAGCTTGGTCAGCTCCACCGAACCGGTGGCGATGTCCTCGAGCGTCAGCCCGTCGTCGTCGAAGACCGGAAGCGCCAGGCCGCCGGGCTCGACGATGACATCGCGCGCCACCTGGATCTGCGTCATGCCCAGCGACTCGCAGAACCCGGCCGCCGCGGCGGCGTCGGTTCCGGCGGTCCGCGTGTAGCGGGACTTCAGCTCCGTGGTCTGTCCGGCAGGGACCAGCGCGCGCAGGCGCTGGACCAGCTCGGTGGCGACCCCGGTGCGGCGGTGTTCGCGGGCGACCTCAACATAGAGCCACAGGCGCCGCGGGTGCAGCGTCGAGGCGAAGACGACGCCGGCGGCAACCGCGATGCCCTGGTCCGTTGCCACCAGGCAGCGCCCGAAGGGCGCGTCCGAGTCGGCACGGAACATGGTGCGGTCCTGGTGGGCGTGCGGGGACGCCGGGTCGCCGAAGATCTCCAGCAACGCCAAATCGTCCCCGTCCCGCCAGGGCCGGAATTCAAGCTCGACCATGTGACTAGGCTCCGTTGAGGCGCTCGGCCAGGTAGCTGCGCACCTGGTCCAGGGCCACGCGTTCCTGCGTCATGGTGTCGCGCTCGCGGATGGTCACGGCCTGGTCCTCGAGGGTGTCGAAGTCGACGGTGATGCAGAACGGGGTGCCGATCTCGTCCTGGCGGCGGTAGCGGCGGCCGATGGCGCCGGCGTCGTCGAAGTCGATGTTCCAGCTCTTGCGCAGCTCGGCGGCAAGCGCCTTGGCCTTCGGGGACAGGTCCTCGTTGCGCGAGAGCGGCAGCACCGCGGCCTTGACCGGGGCCAGGCGCGGGTCGAGGCGCAGCACGGTGCGCTTGTCCACGCCGCCCTTGGCGTTCGGGGCCTCGTCCTCGACGTAGGCGTCGACCAGGAAGGCCATCATCGAACGGGTCAGGCCGAAGGACGGCTCGATCACGTACGGGGTGTAGCGTTCGCCGGTGGCCTGGTTGAAGTAGGACAGTTCGGTGCCCGAGCCCTTGGAGTGGCTGGTCAGGTCGTAGTCGGTGCGGTTGGCGACGCCCATGAGCTCGCCCCACTCCGAACCCTGGAAGCCGAAGCGGTACTCGAAGTCGATGGTGCCGGCCGAGTAGTGCGCGCGCTCGTCCTCGGGGACGTCGAAGCGGCGCAGGTTCTCTTCGCTGATGCCCAGGTCCAGGAACCATGCCCAGCAGTCCTCGACCCACTTGTCGAAGAACGCCGGGGCGTCCTCGGGTGCGGTGAAGAACTCGATTTCCATCTGCTCGAACTCGCGGGTGCGGAAGATGAAGTTGCCCGGTGTGATCTCGTTGCGGAAGGCCTTGCCGATCTGGCCGATGCCGAACGGCGGCTTCTTGCGCGAGGCGGTGAGCACGTTGTTGAAGTTCACGAAGATGCCCTGCGCGGTTTCCGGGCGCATGAAGTGCAGGCCGGCGGCGGTGTCGACCGGGCCCAGGAACGTCTTGACCAGGCCGGAGAAGAGCTGCGGTTCGGTGAACTGGCCCTTGGTGCCGCAGTCGGGGCAAGCGATTTCGCTCATGCCGTCGACCGGCTGGCGCTTCTTCTTGGCGACGAAGGCCTCGATGAGGTGGTCTTCGCGGTGGCGCTTGTGGCAGGAGGTGCACTCGACCAGCGGGTCGGTGAACGTCGCCACGTGGCCCGAGGCTTCCCAGACGGCCTTGGGCAGGATGATGGAGGAATCGAGGCCCACCATGTCCTCGCGCCCGCGGACGAAGGTCTGCCACCATTCGCGCTTGATGTTTTCCTTGAGCTCGGTGCCCAGGGGTCCGTAGTCCCATGCCGAACGGGAGCCACCGTAGATCTCACCGGCCTGGAAAACGAAGCCGCGCCGCTTGGCGAGGGAGATGACTTGATCGAGCTTGGACTGAGGCGCCATAACAACTCCAATGATTCACGAGGCCGCTGGTTGCGGTCCGTAGGGCGAAAAACATACTCGATAAGCCTAACGTGAATAACCGCCCGCGCCAGAGTGTTTCCCCGGGGCAAAATCATGACGTTGGGCACTGGCCTGGAGCCGTGCCGGGTTCGGGATTCGGCCTTGCCGGGCGCAACATGGTGCGCATCCAGTGTCGCGGCCCGGGGTTTCGGGCGTTTGCTTCCGGCCATCGAAGCCAACCCGACGGCGGCCAGGGTCAGCAGCGTGCCGCCGACGGTTGCGGCGTTGACCAGTGCGCCCGGAGCGGGAAGAACCAGGTCGATCAGCAGCGAACCCGACGAGTTGCCCGCCGATCATGCCCAGCCCGGTCAGCAACACGCCCAGGTGCTTGACCAGGAATGCCGAAAGGCCAATGAACACGCAGCCCAGCGGCCCGCCGAGGTAGTACCACCACTGCGTGGGCAGCGGGTTGGGAGCCCCGGTGAACGGCAACCGGATGAGCAGGATGAGACCCAGCAGGATCGCCCCCACCGCGAAGTTCATCAGCGTTGCCGCCACGGGGTCCCGTAGGTCTGGGACTGCACACCGTTCATGGCGGACTGGAATCCCATGAGGAAACCGACCACGACAGCGGAAGCAGCAGCGGCACCAGCAGAGTCGCGTCACCGAGCCGAGTTGCCATGCGCGGGCTCACCGCCCACAGCACGCCCACGATCGTGAGAAGCCGCGCCGATGGCGCGCAGCGCGTTGATTTTCCGGCGCCCGCCGGGGCCGAACCCGATGCCGTCCACAAACATGGAACCCATCGTCTGCCCGGTAACGATCGCAACGGTAAACAGCGCGACGCCGACCATCGGCACCGTCAACGACTGGGTGAAAAAACCACGAGGGCACCGACGCCGCCGGCGACCAGGTACCAGCGCGGAAACCGGCGTTCGCGCAAGGCCACGGGAATCAGCTTGGCCCCGGCCCGCGCACTCGGCAGGAAGATCGAAACCACGACCAACAGGATCAGCCCGGTGGTGAAGCTGACCAGGGAGGCGGCCACGGGGTCGCCCAGGTGGGTGCCCAGCGCGCCGTTGACGCGGCTTTGGATGGGCATGACCAGGCCGGCCAGGACTGCGGCCAGCAGGTAGACCGGGCCGAGGCGTGCCTCGTTTTTTGGTGCGGCCACGGACAGGGAAGTACTCACGATAACTTGCTTGCTTTCCATTGCGGTCGCCCGTTGGGGCGCCATGAGGTGATGAACACTGCCACGAGGGTCAGCAGGGTTCCGACGATTTCATTGGTGCCGACGCGCTCGGGCTCGAGCAGCAGGTCCATCAGCAGCGAACCCACGAGTTGCCCGGTCACCAATCCGATGCCCAACACCAGCGCGCCGAGCTTGGGGACCAGGCTGACGCCCGTGACGACAAAGAGGATGCCGAGCGGACCGGCGAAGTACATCCACCATTGCGGAGCTTCGGCAAAACCGAAGGATTCGATGCCCAGGAGGGCAACGACGGCCATCGCCAGCAGCAGCCCGCCGAAGGAGGCCAGGTAGTTGATGGTGGTTGCCGTGGCCGTCGACCCGTAGGCCTGCCCGGCCCGCCCGTTCATTGACTGCTGGAAACTCACCAGCAACCCGGCGACGATCGCCACGACCAGGGCAACCGGCGCCATGGGGTCTTCGGCGGCCCGCGCACCCGTCCCCCACGCGGCTATCGATGCGCCGACAACCAGGAGGAAGGCGCCGGCGAGGCGCTGCCGGGTGATGGGTTGGCGCCCCGCGGGGCTGAACCCGATCACGTCGATGAGGATGCTGGAGAGGGTCCTTGCCCCGACGACAGCAACGGCAAAGAGCGCAAGCCCGATGCTGCCCACGCTCATGGCCTGCGCGACGATGTAATAGGAGCCGATGAGGCCGGCCAGAACGAACCAGCGCGGAATGCGGCGTTCGCGCCACACCGCGCCGACTTGCTTCCAGCCCCGGCGGGCGGCCGGGATCGAGACACTCGCGACAAGCATGCAGGCCAGCGCGGTCGATGCGCTGAGGATCGCTGCCGGCAGGAATCCGCCCAGGGGCGCCGCCGCACTCGAGGTGATCAGGGCCTGGAGCGGCATGAGCATGCCCGCGGAGCCGGCGAGCGCCAATGCACCGGCGACTGCGCGGGGTTCTGGACGTGCCACTCTTCTCCTTGGAACGGGATGCCTACCTAGAGAAACGTACTCCCACCCTTCGCGGGGCTCGACATTCTGTCAGCTACGCCACAAACATCGGCGTCATCATCACTTCATGCACATCGCATCCGGATGATGCGCGATGATTGATGCATGGCAAATTCCGAGGTATTCCACATTCAGATCCGCGACGAATCAATCCGGCTGGGACAGCTGCTCAAGCTGGCGTCCCTGGCCGAGGACGGCTTGCACGCCAAGCAGATGATCGAAGACGGACTGGTGAAGGTCAACGGCGAGATCGAGACCCGTCGCGGTGCCCAGATCCGCAACGGCGACACCGTCACCGTGAACGGCGAATCGGTCCAGATCGAAACCGCTTAGTTCTTTTGTTCTGAACACGCCTTGTGGCGGCCGCTAGGATTTCCAGGCGGCCGCCACAAGTCTTTGAAGTTCGTCAAGGTTCAGGGACCGGCGCCTAGACTCGCACGGGCACTTCGGCGAAGCTTCCGCCGCACCTTGAAGATGGTCAGGTACGGAGGCACCCTTCAGCACCACGTGCGTCAGGAATTCGTGCACGTGCGCCATTTCCTGCGCATTGACCGAGTGCAGCATGTTTGCGTACAGCACCTTGGTGACATGCACGTTTTCGGTGGCCCAGCCGTGGGTGTACTCGACCTTGTCCGGCGTGATGACGGGATCAGCCTGGTCGCGACCCCAGAACATCGGGGTCTTGATGCCCGCAAGTTCCTCGTCCTTGAAGAATCCGGATTCGTCGCCCGGTACCGCGAATCCCGAGAGGCCAATGACGGTGGAGATCGCCTGCGGCTGGTGGCGCAGCAGCGACGTGGCCACCGCCATGCCCATGGAGAACCCCAGCAGGCTTACGGAGGAGTGCTGCTTGGCGATCGGCTCGAGCCAGGCCCACAGATCCGCGACCGACTTCTTGACCGCATCAAACGAGTAGTCCAGGTCCTGCATGAGCGGGAACCAGGTGAAGCCCGGGCCAAGGGCCTGCGGGGCCCGCACCGAAACAACGGTGAATTCGTCGGGCAGCATGGGGGCCAAGCCCATGAGGTCTTCTTCGTTGGACAGGTATCCGTGCAAGAGCACCAGCAAGGGCGTGCCGGCCCGCTCGGCTTCGGGGCGCGACCAGATGACAGTGGGGTTCCAGGTATTTTCACTCACCCATCCAGTCAACCAGAATCCGCGCCCCGTTGGTGTCGCCACGTAACCTACGCTTAGGTAACTTACATATTCTTTGGTAAGAATGCCTCTGTGAACAACATGGCCAATCCCCTCAAAGAAGATTCCCCGACCGACAGCACGCTTCTCCACCCATGGCGACGCTACGTGGCCCTGGGCGATTCCTTCACCGAAGGAATCGGCGATGTTGATCCAAGCAGCCCCGGTGGCTACCGCGGGTGGGCAGACCGCGTGGCCGAGCAGCTCAGCCACGGCGTCGAGGACTTCGCCTACGCGAATCTCGCCATCCGAGGCCGCCTCATTACCCAGATTTTCGACGAGCAGGCGGGCCCGGCACTTGAGCTCAAGCCGGATTTGATCAGCCTGTGCGCCGGCGGCAACGACGTCATTCGCCCCGGCGGCGATCCGGACGCCATCGCCGACAAACTCGATGCACTCATGCGGATTCTTGCGACCTCGGGCGCAACCATCCTGCTTTTCACCGGCCCGGACATCCGTGACACACCGGTGCTGGGCGGCATCCGAGGCAAGGTCGCGATCTACAACGAAAACGTTCGCACGATCGCCGCCCGATACGACGCCGTCGTGGCAGACATGTGGTCCCTGCGCGAATTGCACCAGCCGCAGATGTGGGCCGACGACCGCCTGCATTTCTCGCCGCTCGGACACCACACGATCGCGGCCATGGCACTTGATGCCTTGAACGTTCCGCACGACCTGCAGCACGCCCAGCCCGGCGAGGTTGAAAACAAGAACTGGCGCGAAGCCCGCCGAGAGGACCTGATCTGGGCCCGCACGCATTTGGCCCCGTGGGTCATTCGCCGCATCCGGCACCAATCCTCGGGCGACGGCATCACGCCCAAGCGCCCCCTGGCCGTTCCGTTCAGCGAGCCCACGCCCGGTTCTTCGCTGGGAACCGGTTCGGCCGACTAGAATCGTTTCTCGCCGAGAAACCGAACCATTCGTCACAAATGGAAAACGGTTGGCGAAATTCGTCGTGTTCTGCGACCGATCGATGCTTGACTAGTCCCTACGGGCCATAGCAATGGCCGAGGATCACTGCGGCGGACACCGCGACAGGACGGCAATGATGAACATTGCAGGCACGATCACAACCGACGACATTCCGCCGGAAGTCCTGGAACAAATGGGGAACCAGGAACGCGTCGACTTCGGATACGTGGGCCCGAACTAGCCTGACTTTCCCGGCGGCTTGGGTTTCATTTTTGACTCATTCGACGTCATCTTCGGGATCGTCGTCGTTGCTCGTCCTCGCGGGCATTCATCTTCACGGCTTTCGTTTGGGTCCGCAATTACAAGGCCAGCAAGAACGCCGGGCTGGATCCGTTCACGCTGCAAACCGAGTTGGCGGTCCGCGCTGCCAACTCGGAAATGCTGGCGCCGAAGAAGACCGTTGAACAGAAATTGATCGAACTCGACGGCCTTCTGGCCCGCGGCCTCATCACCCGCGACGAATACACGCAGGCCCGCCTCAAGGCACTGACCGACTAGATCCTTGGCACCAACAAAGACGCATGGCTCCGGTTGAAGAATGGATCTTCAACCGGGCCATACGTCTTCAGGCCCTCAGCGGCCTTCCGCGAGTCAGATTCCTAGGAGAAAATCTGGTTCCGCAAGCGCATCGCCGAGCTGCTCGATATCGGTCAGGAATCCGTCGTGCCCGATCGGCGAGGTGATGTAGCGGACCTCCACCGGGTTCGGCAGGGACTTCGCCAGGCGTTCCGATTGTTCGGGCCAGTACAGGCGATCGGAATCAACCGCTGAAACGAAGAAATTCACCGAGCTCGAGTCGTGCCAGTGCCGCCTGGACGGAACCGTGCCCGCGACCCACGTCGTGGCTCATCAGGGCATCGGTCAGCACCAGGTAGCTGTTGGCGTCGAAGCGGCCCACCAGCTTGCCGGCCTGGTGGTCCAGGTAGCTCTCCACCTGGTAGCGCCCGCGGTTCAGGTTCGCGGAGCCAACCGGAGCCTCCCCGTCCTGCGCGGCGCGGCCGAAGCGCACCTCGAGCTCGGGTTCGGCACGGTAGGTGATGTGCGCGATCCTGCGGGCCAGGCCGAGCCCCGCCGAGGGGACATTTTCGTTGGCGTAGTAGTCGCCGCCGGCAAAGTCCGGGTCCAGGCGGATGGCCGCGCTCTGCGCCTGGGCAAAGGCGATCTGTTCCGCCGAGGATTCCGCGGTGGCCGCAACCACGACGCAGTTCTTCACGCGTTCCGGGAACTCGACAGCCCATTCCAGCACCCGGGCCCCGCCCATGGAACCGCCGAGAACCGTGTGCCAGACCTTGATGCCCAGGGCATCGGCCAGGCGCGCCTCGAGGCGCACGGAGTCCTTGATGGTGGTGAAGGGGAAACGCGAGCCCCACGGCTTGCCGTCCGGATCCAGGCTGGCCGGACCGGTGGATCCCGAGCAGCCGCCGACCATGTTTGCCGAGACCACAAAGTAGCGGTCCGTGTCCACGGTCTTTCCCGGGCCCACAAAGCCGTCCCACCAGCCGGGCTCCGTCGAGAGTCCGCGTGCAACGTGCGAATCCCCGGTCAGCGCGTGGGCAATGTAAACCGCGTTGGACGCGTCTTCGTTAAGCGTCCCCCAGGTTTCAAAGCCCAGCACCACGTCCGGAAGCACGCCGCCGGTTTCAAAGGTGTATTCACCCGTGTGAAGGTGCCGAAGGATCCCGTCCGGGGCATAGTCCAACGTCTGGGCCGTTTCGGCGTCGTAAAGCACCACGTCTGTCTCCACGCTCAACGAGTGACGCCCTGCAGTTCAACCTCGGCCAGCGAGGCGACTGCCTCAAAGCCGGCCCGGAGGTCGGCAATGATGTCGGCAACGTTTTCAATGCCCACGCTCAGGCGCACCAGGCCCGGGGAAACACCGGCGGCGACCCGCTCGGCCTCGGTGAGCTGCGCGTGGGTGGTGGAGGCCGGGTGGACCACCAGCGAGCGGACGTCGCCGAGGTTTGCCACGTGGGAGTGCAGCTTCAGCGCATCGACGAAGCCCTGGCCGGCCTCGAGGCCGCCGGAGATTTCGAAGGCAACAATCGCGCCGATGCCCTTCGGGCCGTACTTGCGGCCGCGCTCGAACCACGGGCTCGACTCGATGCCGGCGTAGTTGACCGACTCGACCTGCGGCTGCGCCTCAAGCCAGTTGGCGACCTCCACGGCGTTGGAGACGTGGCGTTCGATGCGCAGCGACAGCGTTTCCAGGCCCTGGGCGATCAGGAATGCATTGAACGGGGAAACGGCGGAGCCCAGGTCGCGCAGCAGCTGGACGCGGGCCTTGAGGATGTAGGCGAGGTTGGCGCCGAGGATGCCGTTGACACCCAGGTCGCGGCCGAAGACCAGGCCGTTGTAGGACTCGTCCGGGGTGTTGAAGCCCGGGAACTTTTCCGGGTCGGCGGCGAAGTCGAAGTTGCCCGAGTCCACGATGACGCCGGCGATGGCCGTGCCGTGGCCGCCGAGGTACTTGGTGGCCGAGTGGATCACGATGTCCGCACCCCATTCGATGGGACGCACCAGGTACGGGGTGGCAAGGGTGTTGTCGACGATCAGCGGCACGCCGGCCTCGTGGGCGATGGCCGAGATCGATTCGATGTCCAGGACGTCCTGGCGGGGGTTGGATACGACCTCGCCGAAGAGCGCCTTGGTGTTCGGCTTGATCGCGGCGCGCCAGCCCTCGAGGTCGTCGGGATCGGCAACAAAAGTGACCTCGATGCCCAGCTTGCGCAGCGTGTGCTTGAACAGGTTCTGCGTTCCGCCATAGAGGCTGGGGCTTGCCACGATGTGGTCCCCGGCCTCGGCGAGGTTGAGGATCGCGAAGGTCGTGGCGGCCTGGCCCGAGGCCAGCAGCAGTGCACCGACGCCTCCCTCGAGGCTGGCAATGCGCTGCTCCACCGCGTCCTGGGTGGGGTTGCCGATGCGCGTGTAGATCGGTTCCAGTTCCTGGAGCGCGAAGCGTGCGGCCGCGCTTTCCGCGGTCGGGAACACAAAGGCAGTGGTTTGGTAGATCGGCAGGGCCCGCGCGCCGGTGGTGGCGTCGGGCTCCTGGCCCACGTGGATCTGACGAGTTTCGAATGACCAGTCGTTTGACATCGTTCTCCCCTTCAAGGAATCAAGGGGTATGCCCGTAACAGACACCTGTGGCGTCGTATGTTACGTAGGGGCATGCCCGCGCTTGTCCTGCATCCTTGTGACGCAGGGCCTGGTCTTCACCCGGGGCACCCCACCGCGGTGGAGGGTTGCCGTCCAGCAAGCCGGGGCTTGTTGCTGGAACTCATGACCTTGTGAATCAGTCTGGCGCACGGAATTGCGGGCGCGCAAGATCATCTCAAAATATGACAATGCCGAAAAAGCGGAGCGGTGCCCCGATTTCGACCATGAAACCACCAGCCAAACTCAAGTTAGGCAACCCTAACTCGAGAGCCAGATCACATCGTGCCATGATGGGCGCATGATGAGGTTGGACCATGTAACTTACGCTTGTGGACCCGACGGCCTCGCGGCAACTGCCGCTCGGATCGGCGCGGCCCTTGGACTCGAATCTGTAAAGGGCGGTATTCACCCACGATTTGGTACCCGCAATGTCATCTTCCCGTTGCAGAATGACCAGTACCTCGAAGTTGTCGAGGTACTGAACCACCCGTCATCGGACAAGGCACCGTTCGGCCAGGCCGTTCGCGCCCGTTCCGAACTTGGCGGCGGCTGGATGGGCTGGTGCGTTGCGGTTGATGACCTGGCACCGGTCGAGGCACGCCTGGGCCGTAGCTCGGTACCGGGAAACCGGAAGTTCCCCGATGGACAGGAACTGACCTGGCGCCAGATCGGCGTCAACGGTTTGATCGCCGATCCGCAGGTCCCCTACATGCTGCGTTGGGATGACGGGACGGAGAACCTGCACCCGTCGAAGGCCCTGACGCCCGGTCGGCAAGATTTCGTCGATCAGCATCGCCGGATCGAGCGAACGCGTCGCAGACTGGCTCGGACAGCCCGAGCAGTTGCCCGTCGGCGATGTCAAGGTCGACTGGCAGGCACCCAACGGGACGCCGGGAATCCTTTCGGTGACCTTCGAAACCCCCAAGGGTTCCATCACGCTCTAGGCAATCACCCAAACAAACCAACAACCGCGGGGTTGTGGCGAACCGGACCTTCCGGATTCACCACAACCCCGCGGTTTTTGGTATCTCGTTGCTATCTCAAGCGGAGGCCTCAGGTTCAACGGATTGCCGCACTTCGTCTTTCAATACTTCAAAGTGCCGCACCATCATCGATGCGATGACCATGAACAGCCCTCCGATATACAGGACCTCTTGAAGGGCTTCGGCGACGTATCTGAACACTCCGGGGTAAGCGGGCCCGATGTCCTGGAGGTGAAGAACCCCCGAGGTTCCGGTTAGAGCAAAGACCGCACCGACCAGGACCATGCTCAAGCCCAGCCGGAACATGACCCTTGAGTTCATGTTGATTGGCATCGCATTTTCCCCGTTCCCCCTTCGTCGCGACAGGAGGCCTGAACTCCACTGAAGTTTTCGGTATACGAATCGGCCGACCGCATCGTCATTCCTGTTCCGAGACCGGATGCGGTCGCTGTTCCCTGCGGATTCCCGCCACGGCTTCCTCGGCCGATTTCACCACGAAGGATCCCGCCAGCAGGAACAAGCCCCCGTAGAACGAGCCTTGTTGAAGTACGTACACGGCACCTCCGATCATCCCGAGCGGCAGTGGGTAGCCAATGACATTGAAGGCCCAGTTCATCAGCGGGGACACCACGATGTTGAATACCAACCCGATGATTCCCAGGATCAGCCCCACCCTGAACATTCTTTGAGAACTCATTGCGGTGGGCACGTTTGGCTCATGACGGTCGGCTTCCTTCCGCCACCGTCCGGCATATGTGGACAAGGGCAGGAAGGAGGTGGCTTTGCGCTCAGCCTAACAAAGACCTCATTTTCCGCAAGCCACTCAAACAGTCTGATCAAACAGTTATTTACGATCCAACACCAATGGCCGAACCCAAGAGTGCATAACCGACGAAACCGGCGATATCCAGGAATGCATGCGCGATGACCAGCGGCATGACCCGGCCCCGCCGGGAATACACGTAGCCGAAGACGACGCCCATGGCGACGTTGCCGATAAACGGCCCGAACCCCTGGTAGAGGTGGTAGCTGCCGCGCAGCACCGCGCTGGTGAAAATGATCTGCCACTTGCCCCAGCCAAGGCGCCCCAACCGCTCGAAGAGGTACCCCACGACGATGACCTCTTCCAGGATCCCGTGGCGGATCGCCGAAAGGACCAGGACGGGAAGGGTCCACCAATAGTCGTCCAATGCGGCAGGGACGATGATCGTGGTCAGCCCCAGCGCGCGGCCGACCGCATACACGCCGAGCGTTCCGAGGCCCATGGCCAGGAACAGGCCGGCACCCCAGCCAAGGTCCTTGAACGGCTTCGTGAGGTCAAAACCCAACCTTGCAAAGGGGTTGCCGCCGGGCAAGCGCCACAGCAGGTAGAACACCAGCATGACCGGCACCAGGGCAAAGAAGATGTCCAGGAGTTGGTAGGTGAGGTCGAAGTACTCGCGCTTGTTCAGGGAATTGTTCAGCGTCGTCGTCTGCGAACCCAGGGGTGCGCGGGTCATCTTGTCGATGAGGTTCACGATCGAGTACACGCCCGATTGCCCCAGGGAAAGACCCAGCACTATCAGCAACTCGATCTTCAGCGCCTTGCGCGTGGTGCCGTCCGGGTTGCCGGCCGGTGGCATCGCGGGTTCGATGGGTTGGTTTTGCTCCACTGACCTTTGATTCATGTTCCCGATCCTACTGTGCCGCGCCGCATCAACACCCCTACGTTGACCTGCAAGGATAGTACCGTGATCCGAGTACCGCTGCCCCGTGAAATCGCCCTCGCCCAATCGCTCCATCCGGGTCCCGCGTGGGAATCCGGCCACGTCAACGTGGGCGGCCAATTCCATGTGGTGCTCGTCGCCGAAAACGAGGCGGTGCTGCGGATAAGCCGCACGCGTGCCGCCGCGCTGGAGATGCAGCGGAGGGTGGACCTCGTCGAGGCATTGGCACCCAGGCTCGGTTTCGAGCTGCCGACGGCACTCACCCCCGTGTGGCACGGAAACGACTGCTCCGCGGTGGTCCAGCGCTATGTCCCGGGCAGCGCACACGCCCCGCACCGGGGCGATGCCGCGGCGCTGCGGAGGCTGGTGGAGGAACTTGCGGGCATCGACGTGGCTCCGCTGGCCGGCCTGTTGGCACGGCCCTTTGCGTTCAACGGCCCATGGACGGCCGTGAAAACCGCCGCAACGCTGCGGGCGCTGCCCACGGAACTGGTCGCGGATGCAGAACTGGTGCTGGCAACCATCGCCGGCTTCGCCTCGATCCCGCCGGCGCTTGTCCACGGCGACCTGGCCGGACACAATGTGCACTGGCTCGACGGCAGGCTCGTTGGCGTGCTGGATTGGGACCTGGCTGCGGCCTGGGACCCGGCGCTCAACAGCGCCTACCTGGGTCTCTGGCATGGCGAGTCGATGCTGGACCTGATGGCGCCCACCGCGCAGGAAGCCTGGCGGGCACGCGTATGGCTCGGCGCCATGAGCCTGGAAAGCATCTACAACGTCGGCCTGGCCAACGACCCTGCACAGCTCGAGGCGATGGTTGCCAGGGTTGCCGGCCGCATCCGGCGCGCCGCGGCCGCGGCGCGGTCCTAACGCCCGGGCAACGCCGCGGGGGCGATGATCACCGGGATGCCGGCAGATTCGAGCTCGTGCTTTTGCTCGGCGGTGATGCCCTCGTCGGTGATCAGCGCGTTGAACGTGGCACGGGTCAGCGCCGCGAAGGCGCTGTGGCCGATCTTGGAGGAATCGCACACCAGGTAGCTGCGCCGGGCCCGGCGGATCATGAGGTCGTTGATCGATGCCTCGAACTCGTCGGACACCGTCGGGCCGATGTGGGCCTCGAGGCCGTTGATGCCCACAAACGCGATGTCGAGGGTGACCTTTTCCAGCGCCTGTTCGGCAAAGGGGCCGACCAGTTCGTAGGACCGCGGGTTCAGCACTCCCCCGGTCACCATCACCTTGACGTGGGTTCGCACGGCAAGTGCCGAGGCGATGTTCACGGCGTTGGTGACAACCGTGAACGTGGTCCGACCGGAGTCGTTGACCAGGTCGCGGCGCATGCCCAGCTGGGTGGCGATGGCGCTGGAGGTGGTCCCGCCGGACAGGCCGACGACCATGTCCTGCTTCACCAGGCCTGCTGCGAGCACGGCGATCGCGTGCTTCTGCACCGCCGCCTCTTCCTTCTGGTAGCGCACCGGAAGGTCGTAGGCCACGGAGTTGCTGACCGCCCCGCCATGGGTGCGCGAGAGCAGGGAGGCCGCGGCCAGCGAATCGAGGTCCCGACGCGCGGTGGCGGGCGAGACCTCCAGGCGCCGCACGATTTCGTCGACCTCGATCTGCCCGAACTCGGAGAGAAGCTCCAGAATGGTGCCCTGTCGTTCTTCGCGTTTCATCGTGGATACCTTCCCGTCTTCCGGCCAGTGGCCGTGGTTGGAGTCATTGCAGGCACCCAGAGCGGAGCGCAAAAGCCTCGCAGGCCTTCCGGGGAAGAGGCTGTAAATCCCGGCAAGGCAGAGGTGGACACGGGGTTTTACTTTACCGCTCCGGCGGTCAAACCGCCGATTAGTCGCTTCTCAATGAGCATGAACAGCGCAATCACCGGGATGATCGCGACGATCGAGACGCCGAAGACGTACTGCCATGCCGTCGAGTACTGGCCGACGAACTTGGTCAGCGCCACGGACAGCGGCTGGTTCTCAGCGGTGGAGAGGATGACCAGCGAGGCCGCGAACTCGTTCCAGCAGGACACGAACGTGAAGATCACCGCGGTGACGATGCCCGGCCACACCAGCGGCAGGTTGATCTTGAACAGCACCCGCAGCTTGCCGGCGCCGTCGATCTGGGCGGCCTCGTCGATTTCCTTGGGCACCGAGGCGAAGAAGGAATGCATGATCCAGACCGCGAAGGCCAGGTTGAAGGCGGCGTTGATCAGGATCATCGCCAGCCACGTGTCATACAGGTCCATGGCCAGCATCTGCTTGAACAGGCCTGCGGTCAGCACGGCGGGCTGCAGCATCTGGGTGACGATCACCAGGAACATGAACGCCATCTTGCCGGGGAACTTGAAGCGCGCGGTGTAGTAGGCGGCCGGGGTGGCCACCAGCAGCACCAGCAGCGTGGCGCACAGCGAAATCACGATCGTGGAGATGAGGTTGTAGGCCACGGGCGTTTCGGGGGTGTCCCACATGGTCATGTAGTTGGACCACTGGGCGCCCTCGCGCGGGAAGTAGTTGGGCGGGACGGCAAGGATCTCGGCGCGGGTCTTCAGCGAGCCGACGAACATGACCGCATAGGGAATCATGAAGACTGCTGCGACCGCCAACCCGGCAATCATGCGCCAAATGACGGTCTTGCGGGAGGCGCGGTCTTCGGTAGTCAGGATCGACATGGCTTTCCTAGACCTCCTTCATGGGCTTGACGGTCTTGACGTAGATGGCAACGATCACGATCACGATCGCGAAGTTCAGCACCGATAGGGCGGAGGAGATGTCCAGGCGCCTGTCGAATTGCAGGACCTTGAAGATGTAGGTCATCAGGGTGTCGGCGCTGTAGCCGGGGATCGATCCGGTGATGATCTTCAGGATCGGCAGGTTGTTGAACACGTTGATGATGTTGATCAGGACCGCCACGGCCAGGGCGCCGCGCAGCTGCGGCAGGATCACCGAGATGTAGGTGCGCCAGCGTCCGGCGCCGTCCATGCGCGCGGCCTCCAGCGTTTCGCTCGGCACGGCCTGGAGCCCGGCGAGGATCGTGTAGGTGGTGAACGGGATCGACACGAAGACGGCGATCACGATGGCGACGGCCATCGCGGGGACCGCGTTCTTGGTGAAGCCGAAGCCCTCGTCCAGCACCCCGATGTCCACGAGGAACTTGTTGAAGATGCCGTAGTTGGGGTCCATCGCGTAGTAGAACACCGTGGTGGTCATGACGACCGAGGCGGCCCAGGGAACGATGACGGCCATGCGCACCAGGGTGCGTCCGGGGAACGGCTTGTTGAGGAACTGGGCCAGGGCCAGCGAGATGAGCACCGTGAGGCTCACGACGACGACCACCCAGACCACGGTGTTCAGCAGGATGCGCGGCAGGTTGGGGTCGGCGAAGACCTTCGCGAAGTTGTCGAACCCGACGCCCTTGAGGTCGGTGCCGACCTGGGAGATCTTTCGGGTGGAGTTGTAGATCATGTACCCGGCAGGGAACACCACGATGGCAAGGATCAGCAGTATCGCCGGCCCGATCCATGGCAGCGCAGCAAGGAACGAGCCGCCTTCCTGGGCAGATGTGCGCTTTGCCAGGCGCTTCTGTGCTGTTGCGACGCTCATGGGGGTGCTCCTGCGTGACGGGGATTTGCGGGTCTGTGTTCCAAGCAAAACGGGGCTCACCCTCAAGGTGGCGGTGAGCCCCGTTGCGCTTGTTTGGTTGATCGCCGCCGCGGGCTCCCGGTATTGGAAGCCGATCGGCGGGGATCGGTGGTGCTACTTGGCGGCGTCGGCCTTGGCCTGGATTTCCTTCAGGACATCCGCTGCCGACTTGCCCGTGGCAATCTGGCCCATCAGCGACTTGAACGCACCGTCGGTGGCGTTCCAGGCCGGGTTGGTGGTCGGGTAGAACACCGCGTTGGGCAGCATCTCCAGGAACGGCTTGAGGGTTTCGTCGCCGGCCATCTTCTCGGAGCCCGACTTGGTGGTCGGCAGGAAGCCTTCGGTGGAGACCCAGGTGGAGTAGACGTCGGCGGAGAAGAAGTAGTCCATGAACTTCTTGACCGCTGCGGCCTTGGAGCCGTCGTTCTTGAAGGACATCAGGCGGTCGGCAACGCCGAGGGTCGCCGGGGTGCCGGACTTGGTGGCAACGGGTGCGATGCCGTACTCAAGGGAAGGGTTTTCCTTCTTGATCTGGCCAACGGTCTGCGGCAGCGCGTACGCGAAGCCGATCTTGCCCTGGATGAAGGTGTTCAGCATCGGGGTGCGCTGGGTTGCGCCCGGATCCTTCTGCGTGACTCCGTCCTTGATCATCTTCTGCATGAAGTCGGCGGCCTCGAGGTTCACCGGGGTGTTGACCTCGATTGCGGTGGCGTTGCCGAAGTTGCCGCCGTTGCCGGCGAACCAGATCAGCGATTCGCCCTGTGCTTCCTCGTTGCCCAGGGGCATACCGTAGCCGGCGGACTTGGTCTTCTCGCTCACGGCCTTCGCTGCGTTGTAGAGCTCGTCCCAGGTCTTGGGAACCTCGGCGACGCCGGCTTCCTTCATGAGCGCCTTGTTGTAGAAGAGCGCGCGGGCGGAGGCGATCAGCGGCAGTCCGTACTGGGTGCCGTCGACCTTCTCGTTGTCGGCGAAGGAAGGCTGGAAGTCGGCGATGGTTGCCTCGGAGGCAACGTCGGTGACCGGGGCCAGCAGGCCCTCGGCCGCGAACTCGGCGAATGCGCCGCCGTTGTAGATGTCCGGCGCCTTGTTGCCCTGGATCTTGGTCTTCAGCACGCCCTCGATGTTTTCCCAGGACTGCATCTCAAGGTTGACCTTGACGTCGGTGTTGGCTGCTTCGAAGTCCTTGATGACTTTTTCCCACAGTGCCTTGGTGCCGTCCGAGTAGCTCGGAACCATCATGTCCAGGGTGGTGACGGCACCGGCCGATGCGCCGGCGGAGCCGCTGGCCGCGCCGGAGGTCGATCCCCCGCCAAAACCGCAAGAGGTCAGCAAGAGTGCTGCGGCGGCCGCACCTGCGACTACCGCTCCTCGGAGATTGTGCTTCTTCATTGATCCTCGTTCCGTGAGGTCGACATCGGTGCAGTGCACTTACCGTCAACTCGGGCTGATGTTATGTGCTTTATTTACACCAAGAACGAGCAATAAAGTACATGTAACTTGATTATGCTGTGACTGTCGCCACAGGGTCAAGCGGAACGGGTCACAAACCGGCTACTTTTCCCCGCGAGTGCAAAACCTCGCGTTCCGTTGCGGTTTCCCGGACTCATTAGTGACGATTCGTCTCCGAGCGGCACCTGCACGGAAAACCGGCAGGCGTGCCCCGGCCCATGGATGGACCGGGGCACGCACTTCGAACGAGCGTGGCCTAGAGCGCTTTACCTGCAAAAAGCGTCAAAAGCCGAGCCGTTTCTTCGGCCATGGCGTCACGGCCGAGTGCCAGGTACTTACGCGAATCCACGACCTCGGGGTTTTCCTCGAGGTACCGGCGGATGGCTCGGGTGAAGAAGCCATTGAGGTGCGTGGAGACGTTGATCTTGGTCATGCCCGCGTTGATCGCGGAGACGATGTTCTCGTCGCTGACGCCCGAGGATCCGTGGAGCACCAACGGCACCTCGAGTGCCGCCCGGATGCGGGCGATCAAATCGGTGTCCAACGCCGCCGAACGATCGAGCATGGCGTGGGAAGAACCCACCGCAACAGCCAGGGCGTCGACGCCCGTGGCGGCCACGAAGGAGAGTGCCTCCTCCGGATCCGTGCGCACGCCCGGTGCATGGGCGCCGTCCTTGCCGCCGATCTTGCCCAGCTCCGCCTCCACGTAGACGCCCGCGGCGTGGGCGTACTCGGTCACGCGCCTGGTGGCCGCAACGTTTTGGTCGTAGTCCAGGTGCGCGCCGTCGAACATGATCGACCCGAAGCCCAGGTCGACCGCCGCGCGGGCCAGGTCTTCGGATTCGGCGTGGTCCAGGTGGACGGCAACCGGAACGCCGGCGTTGCGTGCCGCGGCGAGCGTGGCCAGCGCGACCGGCTCAAGGCCTCCGTGGTAGCTCACGCAATTTTCGGAGATCTGCAGGATCACCGGGGTTTGCGCCAGTTCGGCGCCGCGGATCAACGCCTCGGCGCTTTCCAGGTGGATGACGTTGAACGCGCCCTGGCCGGTGTTGGCGGCGCGGGCTGCATTCATGATTTCTGCGGTGTTGACCAAGGGCACTGTAAGTGCGTCCTTTCAAGTGGAGGAGGCGAGCTGCCGGAGCGGCTAGCGCGCCGTGGAGGATGTAAGGATGAGCGCTTGGGCCAGTTCCGGGTGCGAGGGATGCAGCTCGCCGGCCGTCGGCATGAGAACCGCGGAGGCGGACCAGGCCGCTGCGCGGGCGAGAATCACCGAATCGTGGTCCTCGCGCCGGTGCAGGCCCACGGCGATGGCGGCGACCACCGAGTCCCCGGCACCGGTGGGGTTGCCCATCAGGGGCTCGGGCAGGCGGGCGGAAGCCCACTGCCCGGGGGTTTCTGCGGCGAAATGGAGCAGCCCGTCCTCGCCGGCACTTGCATAGACGTGCTTGGCGCCCGCTTCCAGCAGGATCGCGGCGCCGGCTTCCAGCGAGTCGGTACCGGTGATTTCCTGCAGCTCGTGGTGGTTGGGCTTGAGCACCGTGGCCCCGGCGCGGGCCGCCGCCAGCAGCGCGGGCCCGGAGGTGTCGATGATGCTGGGGATGCCGCGGCGTTCGGCTTCGCGCACGCACCACGGGTAGAAGTCCTCGTCGGCGCCCTCGGGCAGCGACCCGGAAGCGGCAAGGACCGTGACACCCTGGTCCAGCAGCACGCTGATCCGCGCGCGAATGGTGTCCCACTCCGCCGTGATCCAGCGCACCGCCGCGTTCGTTGACCACGGTGGTGCGTCCGGTGGCGTGCTCGACCAGGGCGAAGCTGCGCCTGGTCTCGGCGGCAACCTGGATCAGCGAGTGTTCGACTCCCGCCGTTTCCAGTTCCCGGGTGAACACCTGCCCGTTGGGTCCGCCGACGGGTGCCAGCGCGATGACGGGGACGCCCTGGGCGTGGGCGACACGGGCAACGTTCAGGCCCTTGCCGCCGGCCCTGCGCAACGGGGCGTCGACCCTGTTGGTCCCGCCGACGTCCAGGACCTCCAGGCCGTAGGTCTCGTCGACCGCCGGGTTCGGCGTGATTGTCAGGATCATGAGCTTTTGCCAGCCGCCTCGGCAGCCTTCAGGAAGGCACCGCGCAGTCCCGCGTCCTCGCCGAGCCGGGCCGGGACGATGACCGGTTCGCGGTGGTAGGACAGCCTGCGGCGCACCGAGCGGCGCAACGGCTCCAACAACGCCTCGCCGGCCTGGGCCAGCCCGCCGCCGATGATGATGGCCTCGGGGGCGATCGAGGCGCACAGCTGGGCGATGGAGAAGGAAAGGGCCTCGATGGCCTCGTCCCAGATCTTCGCCGCAACCGCGTCTCCGGCGTGCATGGCCTCGAGGACCTCGCGGGCTCCGCGGACCGGGGTTCCGCTGGCCTCCGAGTAGCGCCTGGCAATGGCACCTGCGGAGCCAATGGTTTCCAGGCACCCGTGGGCGCCGCACGGGCATGCGAACCCGCCGGGCACGGCCGCATGGCCGAGCTCTCCCGCGTATCCGCCGGCCGAGACGGGACGCCCGTCGACAAACAGCGCCGCGGCGATGCCGGTCCCGATGACGAACATGACGGCATTGCGTGTCTTGGACCCGAGGTCGGCACCGACCCCGAAGCGAAGTTCGGCGGCGCCGGCGGTGGACACGTCGTGCCCGAAACCGACGGGAAGGGAAAACGCCTTGGCGGCCATGTCGCGAAGAGGGGCATCGCGCCAGCCGAGGTTGGAGGAGAAGACGCCGCTGCCGGTGGCCTCGTCGACGATTCCGCACACGAGCAACCCCACGGCCTCGGGCCGGACCGTCGGCGTTTCCGCCAGGATTTCGGTGCCCAGGCCGTGGAGCTGCTCGATCAGTGATTCTGCCGGATTGGGGGTGCCACGACGGGTCGGGACCCGGCGGATGCCCAGCAGGTTGCCCGCTTCATCGGACAAGGCCGACTTGATGTCGGTGCCGCCTACGTCAAAGAGCAGGTAGGGAGGAGTCATGGTGTTTGGCACCCCAATCGTTTCTTAGGCGTCTTCGGTGAGGATGACCGAGCGCGTCAGGTTGCGCGGCGCGTCAGGGTTCATGCCGCGGGCGCGGGCACGGTCCAGGGTGACGCGGTGGATGCGGGCCAGCTCGGCCAGCGGGTGCACCTCGTTGTTGATGTACAGGGCGCCGGTGCGGACCATGTCGCCGGCCAGGCCCTCGGGCTCGGTGCCGAGCATCCAGGTCACGCGGTTCGGTGCGGCGATGGAGATGGGGCCGTGGCGGTAGTCCATGGCCGGGTAGGACTCGGTCCAGCCCTGGACGGCTTCGCGCATCTTCAGCGCTGCCTCGTGGGCCAGGCCGACGGTCCAGCCGCGGCCCAGGAAGGTGAACTGCTCGGCGTCGATCAGTTCGGCCGGGGTCTCGGCGGTGACGGCGGCGCGGGCGTCGGCCACGGCGTCGGTCAGGTCCACGCCGACGCTGGTGAGCAGGTAGGCAAGTGCGGTGGTGGCGAAGCGGGTCTGCACCACGGATTCCTCGTCGGCGTAGGGCAGCTCGACGACGGCGTCGACCTTGCCGACGATCGGGGAGGTGATGTCGCCGATGACGGCGACGGTCGGGATGGAGCCGTCAAGCTCGTCCAGCAGCGCCAGGACCTCGGAGGTGGTGCCCGAGCGGGTGATGGCAACAAGCACGTCGTAGTCGCGGGTGGCGATGAAGGCCTCGGAAGCGGCGAAGGCGTCCGTCACGCCCTTGCCTGCGGCCTCGCGGGCCGTGGCGTAGGACTGCGCCATGAACCAGGAGGTGCCGCAACCGACGACCGCAACGCGGGCGCCATCCGCCGGCAGCAGGTTCTCGGACTTGGCCTGGGCGATCGCGCGTTCCCACATTTCCGGCTGCGAGGTGAGTTCGATATCCATGTGGTAACCGAGCTGGTTGTTGTCGCTCACGACAGTCTCCTTCTGTGATCCCGGACGCGGAATCGCATCGGGAGTGGCAAGATCTTCCCTACTATGATTGCTTATGATCGTTTCACTTGTCTAGCGATCATAAAAACTCGCAATGGTTCAATGGAGGATCTGCCGACATTCATCGCCCTCGGCGCCACGGGCAGCCGGCACCGACGCGAATTTCCCCGATTCCTTAAACGGGAAAGCGCCAGCCGGCAGCAGCCGCACCTGTGACGGTGGTGGCTGCGCCGGCTGGCGCTTTTCGCGGTTACTACCGGGAATTAGACGAGTGCGGCAAGTGCTGCATCGTAGTTCGGCTCGATGGTGATTTCCTCAACGATCTCGTTGTGGATCACCTCGCCGTCTTCGTTCAGGACGATGACGGCGCGGGCGAGCAGGCCGCGCAGCGGGCCCTCGACCTGGGTCAGGCCGAAGTCGGCGCCGAAGTCGGAGCGGAAGACGGAGGTCGGAACGACGTTCTCAATGCCTTCGGCACCGCAGAAACGGCCAAGGGCGAACGGCAGGTCGGCGGAAACACACACGACTGCGGTGTTGTCCAGGCCGGCTGCAATTTCGTTGAAGCGACGAACCGAGGCGGCGCAGGTGCCGGTGTCCACGGACGGGAAGATGTTCAGCACAACGCGCTTGCCACGCAGGCTTTCGTTGGTGACATCGTTGAGGTCGGTGCCGGTGAGGGCGAATTCGGGAGCCAGGGCGCCAACGGCCGGCAGCTCGCCGATGGTCTGGACGGGGGTTCCTTTGAATGCAGTAATAGCCATGCTCCCTGTTTATCACGAAGGCCCCCGCCGACACGAAGCAGGCCCTAAAGTTTCCCTGCCACCAGAACCCCGGCCCGGAAGACGGGCCCGGTGAGATTCATGCCCGGCCGGTAGGCGAGGTGCGCGACGCTCGGCGCATTCAGCAACTGGATGTCCGCACGCTTGCCGACCTCCAGCGACCCCACCTTGTCCTGCACGCCCAGGGCCAACGCTCCCCCGTAGGTTGCAGCGGTGATGGCTTCCTCGATGCTCAGGCGCATCTGCAATACGGCTGTGGCCACACAAAACGCCATCGACGAGGTGTACGAGGTGCCCGGGTTGCAATTGGAGGCAAGCGCGATCTGCACGCCGGCGTCGATCAGTTCGCGGCCCGGAGCCAGGGGCTGGCGGGTGGACAGGTCGCAGGCCGGAAGGCAGGTGGCAACGGTCCCCGCGACACCGGTGCGGGTTGCCGCGTCCCAGTTCTTCCAGGAACCGGCGAGCGCCGTCACATCCGCGTCATCCAGGTAGTTCACGTGGTCGACGCTCTTGGCGCCGAATTCGACGGCCAACTGCGTTCCCGGGCCCGGGCCCAGCTGGTTGCCGTGGACCCGCAGCCCCAGCCCGGCCTCGGCGCAGGCCTCGAGCACCTGGCGGGACTGGGCCTCGTTGAAGGCGCCGCGTTCGCAGAAGACGTCGGCGAACTGCACGTAGGGCGCCACGCGCTCCAGCATTTCCCCGCAGACCAGGTCCGTGTACTCCTGTGCGTCCATCCCGGCGGGAACCAGGTGGGCGCCCAGGAACGTCACCTGGTCCACGACGGTCGAGGCGATGCGGGCGTGCCGCGCTTCCTCCTCCACGCTGAGCCCGTAGCCGGTCTTGGTTTCCAGGTAGGTGGTGCCGCCGGCGAGCGCCTCGGCCGCCCGGCCCATGACCAGGCGGGTGAGGTCGTAGTCGCTGGCGGCGGTGGTTGCGGCCGTGGTGACGGCGATGCCGCCGGCCGCGTAGTCCTGTCCCGCCATGCGGGCCACGAACTCCTGGCTGCGGTCCCCGGCAAAGACCAGGTGCGTGTGCGAGTCGACCCAGCCCGGCAGCGCGGCCCGGTGGCCGGCGTCGATCACGGTGTCGGCTTCCGGCGCATCGGCGAGCGGGCCGATCCAGGCGATGTTTTCGCCCTCGATCAGGATTGCCGCGTCGCGGATGACCGACTGTGCGGCGTCGGCGGTGAAGACCTCGGACAGGTTGGTGATCAGCGTGGTGCTCATGAAAACTCCGGGTGGGTGTCGAAGAAGGCTGCGTACAGTGCTGCGGGATCGCCCAGCCGGGTGTGGATGCCGTTGACGGCGACCAGTTCCCCGTTGATGTGGACCTCGGCGATGTCCGCCGCGGTGGCGGTGAGCGGGAGCTGGGCGGGCCGGGATCCGGCGGTGCGGACCGAGTCGGTGGCCACGACGATGTGGTCGTCGTTTTCCGGCAGGCCCAGCGAGCGCAGCCCGGCCTCGCGGGCGGCGGCGGAGATCTCCGTGGGCGAGAAGCGTCCGCGCTGTCCGCTGCGCAGGCGTTCCCCGTGTTCCAGGGCGCGCTGCTCGAGGTAGGGGTCGAGCACCGCGTGCTGGTCGCTGCCCAGGCAGATGCTGGCACCCGCGTCGGCCAGCTCGCGGGCCGGGCCGATCCCGTCGCCCAGGTCGGCCTCCGTGGTGGGGCACATGACGATGCCGGCGTTGCCGCGGCCAAGTGCCGCGATGTCGGCCTCGCTCAGGTGCGTGGCGTGCACCGCCGAGAGCCGTGCGTCCACCAGTCCGGAGCGCTCCAGCAACCCGGTGGGGGTCAGCCCGTAGGCGTTGTGGCAGGCGTGGTTTTCCGCGGGCTGCTCGGAGAGGTGCACGTGCAGCGGCAGCGCGGGATCCAGCATGGAGGCGATGAGTTCCAGGTCGGCGGGGGCCAGTGCGCGCACCGAGTGGATGGCGGCCCCCAGGGTGAGCAGGCCCGCCCCGGCGTCGAGTTCCTTCAGCGCGATGGCCAGGCGGCCGTGGCGTTCGAGCCACGCCGGCGGCGGTGCCGTCGCTGAAGCGTTGCTGGGTCTGCATCCAGCGGCAGCACCGATCCGTCGGCGGCCAGCCCGCCCTGCAGGTAGCAGGTGTCAAGCAGCACCAGGCGGATGCCTGCGGCAAGCGCGGCGCGGCCCAGGGCCAGCTCCATGGCGTGCGGCTCGGTGTCCGAGCCCTCCGCGCCGTAGGGCGTCCCGTCGTTTTGGTGGTGCAGGTAGTGGAACTCCCCCACGGCGCTGTACCCGGTGGCCACCATCTCCGCGAAGACCGCGGTGGCAAGCTGCTGGTACCCGGCGGGGGTCAGCGAGTGCGCGGCGGCGTACATGTGCTCGCGCCAGGTCCAGAAGGTGCCGGCTCCCCCGTCGGCGCCCTCGTGGGTGCGGCCGCGCAGGATCCGGTGGAAGGCGTGGGAGTGCGCGTTGATCGGCGCGGGAACCCGCACCGTTTGGCGCCGGTGTTGGCGCCGGCGTTTGGCCGGGTGTTCGTTGTCGGTGCTCACAGCAGGTCCTCCAGGACGTCGGCGAGCGCGGCGACGCCGGCATCGGCATCGTCGTTCTCCACGTATTCCTCCGGCGAGTGGCTGATGCCCGAGGGGTTGCGCACGTAGATCATGCCGGAGGGAACCTCGGCGGCCAGCACCCCGGCGTCGTGCCCGGCGCCGGTGGGCAGCAGCGGCGCGCCGGGGATGAGCCGGTGCACGGACTTCTCCAGCGCGCGGGTCAGCGCCGGATCGAAGTTCACGGTGCCGGAGAGGGATTCCTCGGTGAGCGTCACCGAGCAGCCCTCGAACGCGGCGATCTTCTGCGCCTGCCCGTGGATCTTCTCCACCAGCATGGCGGTGACCGCGTCGTCCGGGTGGCGCACGTCCAGCCAGAGGTCCACCCGGGAGGCGATCACGTTGGTGCCGCCGGGGACCGGTTCGAGCCGCCCGACGGTGGCCCGGGCGTCGGCCTGCGCACGGGCGACCTCGCGGACCTTGACCACCAGCTGGGCCGCGGCGACCATCGGGTCCGCGCGGTCGATCATCAGCGTGGTGCCCGCGTGGTTGCCCTGGCCGCTGAAGCTCAGGCGCCAGCGCCCGTGCCCCAGGATGGAGCTGCCGATCGCGACGGCCGGACCGCGGCCGGCGGCGTCGGTGAATTCCTCGGTGTTCAGCCCGCGCCCCTGCTCCACGTGCAGTTCGATGAAGTCGCCGATCAGGGCGAGCGTCGCTTCGTCCCGGCCCATGAGCGCCGGGTCCAGTCCGTTGGCCGCGGCGACGTCGGCGAAGGTGTTGCCCTGCGCATCGCGCAGGTTCAGCGCCTTGGCCGGGTCGATCGCGCCGGTGAGCAGCCGCGAGCCCAGGCAGGCCACGCCGAAGCGCGAGCCCTCCTCCTCCGGGAAGACGGTGAGGGCCAGCGCCCTGTTGCGCTGCAGCTCGCCGTTGGCCTCGCGTGCGGCGAGCACGTCGAAGGCCGCCAGCGCGCTGGCCACGCCCAGCGGCCCGTCGAAGGCGCCGCCCCCGGGGACCGAGTCCAGGTGGGATCCGGTGACCAGGGCGCCGCGGCGGGAGGCCGCGTCCTTGGCGGAACCGGGCAGGTCCCACCAGGCCCAGATGATGCCGTTGGCGTCGGTGGAGACCTCGAGGCCGCGGGCCGCGGCCTCGGCGACGAACCATTCGCGCAGCGTGATTTCCGCCGACGAGTACACGGGGCGCGAGTAGCCGCCGCGCTTGGCGTCCCGCCCCTCGTCGGTGATGGCTGCCATCAGGGAATTTACTGTGCTCACTGGCTGGTCGTCTCTTTCGTCTCGCACGCGTTGGACTTCAACGGGCTCGGGTGTTCTTCGGCGGGCTGGCGGTTGCAACGACATGCGGGCGCGGCCGTGGTCGCGCCCGCACGTCGTTGCTGCCGGGTTGTGGTGCCCGGTTTGTTGTGCTCGGTCCGGTGTTACTCGGACATCGGGATGCGCACGCCGCGCTCGTGCGCGACCTCGATGGCGCGCTCGTAGCCGGCGTCCACGTGGCGGATCACGCCCATGCCCGGGTCGTTGGTCAGCAGCGCCTCGAGCTTGGCCGCGGCCAGCTCGGTGCCGTCGGCCAGCGATACCTGTCCGGCGTGGATGGAACGGCCGATGCCGACGCCGCCGCCGTGGTGGATCGAGACCCAGGTGGCGCCGGAGCTGGTGGCGGTCAGGGCGTTGAGCAGCGGCCAGTCGGCGATGGCGTCCGAGCCGTCCTTCATGGATTCGGTCTCGCGGTACGGGGAGGCCACGGAGCCCGAGTCGAGGTGGTCGCGGCCGATCACGATCGGCGCGGAGACCTTGCCCTCGGCGACAAGCTTGTTGAACAGCACGCCGGCCTTGGCGCGGTCGCCGTAGCCAAGCCAGCAGATGCGGGCCGGCAGGCCCTCGAACTCGACGTGCTTCTGGGCGGCGTCGAGCCAGCGGTGCAGGTGCTCGTTCTCCGGGAAGAGTTCCTTCAGCGCCTCGTCGGTGACGCGGATGTCCTCCGGGTCGCCGGAGAGCGCCACCCAGCGGAACGGGCCGAGGCCCTCGCAGAAGAGCGGGCGGATGTAGGCCGGGACGAAGCCCGGGAATTCGAACGCGCGGTCGTAGCCGCCCTGGCGTGCCTCGTCGCGGATGGAGTTTCCGTAGTCGAAGACCTCGGCGCCGATGTCCTGGAAGCCGACCATCGCCTCCACGTGGCGGGCCATGGAAACCTGGGCCTTCTTGGTGAAGCCCTCCGGATCGGCCTGTGCCTCGGCGTCCCACTGTTCCAGCGTGTATTCGACCGGCAGGTAGCTCAGCGGGTCGTGCGCGGAAGTCTGGTCGGTGACGATGTCGAAGGCGACCTCGCCGGCCTTCTGGCGGCGCAGCAGTTCCGGGAAGACCTCGGCGGCGTTGCCCACGTAGCCGACCGAGAGCGCACGGCCCTCGTTCTTCGCGGCGGTGACCTTGGCGATTGCCGCATCCAGGTCCAGCTCCACGTCGTCAAGGTAGCGCTTGCCCAGGCGGCGGCGCAGGCGGTCCTCGGAAACGTCGACGATCAGGCAGGCGCCGCCGTTGAGGGTGACGGCCAGCGGCTGGGCGCCGCCCATGCCGCCGCAGCCGCCGGTGAGGGTCAGGGTGCCGGCGAGCGTGCCGTTGAAGCGCTTCACGCCGATGGCGGCGAAGGTCTCGTAGGTGCCCTGCAGGATGCCCTGGGTGCCGATGTAGATCCAGGAACCGGCGGTCATCTGGCCGTACATCATCAGGCCCTCGGCCTCGAGCTTGCGGAACTCGGGCCAGGTGGCCCAGTCGCCCACCAGGTTGGAGTTGGCGATCAGCACGCGCGGGGCCCACTTGTTGGTGCGGAAGACACCGACCGGCTTGCCCGACTGGATCAGCAGGGTCTCGTCCTCTTCCAGGTCCGTCAGCGTCTTGATGATCGCGTCGTAGGCTTCCCAGGAGCGGGCCGCACGTCCGGTGCCGCCGTAGACGACCAGGTCCTCGGGGCGCTCGGCGACCTCCGGGTCGAGGTTGTTCATCAGCATGCGCAGCGGGGCCTCGGTGGCCCAGGACTTTGCGGTAAGTTTGGTGCCGCGCGGGGCACGGATGACGCGGGATGGGATCGTGCTGTGTGAAGCTCATGGCTGGTTCTCCTGTTGGTAGGCGGTCAATACTTTGTTGGCCTCGGCGGCGACGAGTTCGCCGATGGACCTGATCTTCTCGGGGGTCATTCTGTAACTGGGGGCCACCACGCTCAGGGCCGCGATGACCCGTTGCCCGGTGGCGGTTCCGTCCGGGGCGTGCATGCCCACGGCGATGGGTGCCGCGATGGCCGTGACGTCGGCTTCGACGCCCCTGTCCACCACCACGTACCCGGAATCGGGGGTGTTTCCGGAGAGGACTGCGCCGGCCGCGCTGCCTTCCAGCGGGATGGTGCGCCCCACCCACGAGGAATGGCGGACCGAATGCGTGCCCTCCCGCATGGCGATGTACAGCCCGTTGTCTTCGCCGGACCCGTGGTGGGCGCGGACGTTGACGTAGGCCGATTCGCCGGTGGCATCCACGATCCGTTCCAATGCCGGCTCGGCAAGTGAAATGATCGATTCGTGGCTCAGCGCCTGGGCGCCGAGCTGCACGATCCGCAATCCGGGGCGGTAGGCGCCTTCCCCGTCCTTGCGGACGAAGCCCGTGGATTCCAGGGTGCGCAGCAGACGCAGGGCCGTGGATGCCGAGAGTTCGGTTCCGCGGGCCGCATCGGCGAGCGTCAGAAACCCCGCGTCGCAAACGGAGCCCAGCAGTTGCAGGGCCCGCTCCACGGTGCGGGTGGACGGTTCGGCCACGATGTCTCCAGATGTCGGTTTCGTATGGTTTATTGCTGCCTCAGGGCTTGCCCTTTGGCTCTCACTGCGTTTCACTTATTGAAACGTGTATTTCATCCAATGGCAAGCCCCCAATTTTTTCCGCTCCCCGAAAGGACACCCCCACATGAGCCTCTCCGTCATCGTTTCAACCGGCGCGTTGCTGCCGGAGGAGGTCGTGGCAGTTGCCCGGCACGATGCCCAGGTACAGCTGAGCCCCGAGGCCCTGTCCGCCATCGAGTCCTCCCGCGCGGTCATCGACGCCCTGATCACGGATACGGTCCCGCACTACGGCGTTTCCACCGGCTTCGGGGCCCTGGCCACCAAGCAGATTCCGATCGAATTGCGCGCCCAGCTGCAGCGCTCGCTGATCCGCTCGCACGCCGCTTCCTCCGGCGCCGAGGTGCCGCGCGAGGTGGTCCGCGGACTCATGCTCAACCGCATCTCCACCCTGGCCACCGGCCGCACCGGCGTGCGCCCCGTCGTCGCACAGACCTACGTCGAGCATGCTCAACGCCGGCATCACCCCGGTCATCGGCGAGTACGGCTCGCTGGGCTGCTCCGGCGACTTGGCCCCGCTCTCCCACGCGGCGCTGGCGCTGATGGGCGAAGGCCCGGTCCGCGACGCCGCGGGCACCGCGATGGACGCCTCCGAGGCCCTCGCCGCCGCCGGCATCACCCCCGTGGTCCTGGCCGAAAAGGAAGGCCTGGCGCTGGTCAACGGCACCGACGGAATGCTCGGCATGCTGCTCATGGCCGCGGCCGACCTGCGCTCCCTGCTCAGCATCGCCGACCTCTCCGCCGCGATGAGCATCGAGGGCCTGCTGGGCACCGACGCCGTCTTCGCCGAGGACATCCACGCCCTGCGCCCGCACCCGGGCCAGCGCGATTCCGCTGCCAACATGCGCACGGTGCTTGCCGGTTCCACGTTCATCGCCGAACAGAAGGCCGGGGCCCACAAGTTCACCCGCGTGCAGGACGCCTACTCGCTGCGTTGCGCCCCGCAGGTCCACGGCGCCGTGCGCTCCACGCTGGCCCACGCCGAGTCCGTGGCGGCCATCGAGCTGGCCTCGGCCATCGACAACCCGGTGGTCACCCTCGACGGCCGCGTCGAATCCAACGGCAACTTCCACGGCGCCCCGATGGGCTACGTGCTGGACTTCCTGGCCATCGCGGTGGCCGACCTCGCCTCCATCTCCGAGCGCCGCACCGACCGCTTCCTGGACAAGGCCCGCAACCACGGCCTGAACGCCTTCCTGGCCGACGACCCGGGAGTCGACTCCGGGCACATGATCGCCCAGTACACGGCGGCCGGCATCGTCTCCGAGCTCAAGCGCCTGGCCGTCCCGGCCTCGGTGGATTCGATCCCGTCCTCGGCCATGCAGGAAGACCACGTCTCCATGGGCTGGCACGCCGGGCTCAAGCTGCGCAAGGGCATCGACGGCCTGGCCCGCGTGCTGGCCATCGAGCTGCTCACCAGCGCCCGCGCGCTGGACATGCGCGACGGCGGCGTGGAATCCTCCAAGTCCTCGCCGGTCATCACCGCGGTCCGCGAAGCACATCCGCACCCGCGTCGAGGGCCCGGGCACCGACAGGTTCCTCTCCCCCGAGATCGAGGCCGTGTTCCAGATGGTGTCCGACGGTTCGCTGCTGGCAGCCGCCAACACCGCGGCCCCGAGCCCGCTGGCCTAGAACCGGCAAGCCCACCGGCCAGATAAGGAACACATCATGAGCACCGCACTGAACCAGGCCCTGTCCCCCGGCACCGTCATTGCCTATGCCGGGATCCGACCCACCACATGGCGCAATGGCGGCGGGGTAACCAGGCAGCTGGTTTCCGGGAAGCTGGCGCACGCCGAAAAACCGGAAGCATCCTCCGGCGACGACTGGGACTGGCGGCTGAGCATTGCCGAGGTGGAAAGCGAAGGGCCATTCTCGGCCTTCGTCGGGATGAGCCGGATCCTGACCGTCATCGAGGGCGAAGGCCTGGCGATCACCATCGACGGGGTCGAGCAGCGGCTGGACAGGTACATGCCGCTGCGCTTCGACGGCGGGGCCGCCACCAGTGCGACCCTGCCCGCCGGGCCGATCAGGGACCTTCAACCTGATTACCCGCACCGGAACAGTGAACGGGCAGGTGGCAATCGTGAAACTGTCGCGGGAGCACCCGCAGCGGCTCTTCGGCGGCCAGTTCGGCGTCCTGCTTCAGGGCCAGGCGCGGTTGCTTGCAGGTGATGGTCAGGAGCGCCCCCTGGGACGCTACGACACCGTCGTGGGCGGCGGGGATATCGACGCCCACCATCAGCGGCAGCGGCTTCCTGGCCGTGGTTTCGCTGGAAGCCGTTTCATCGGAACCCGAGCACACATAACCGCGCTGGTTAAGTCCACGAACGGGTGGGCCCGGGCAGCAAAATCATGCCCGGGCCCACCCGTCTTGGTTACCGACCGAATGGCCATACGCAGGCGGGTGATGCAGCCCCTGTTTTCGCTGACAAGTTGCCTCAGCCTGACCGGAGCTATCGACTTAGACCACAGGCCCGGCAGCACCGGAGCAAAAGAGGTTGAGTTCATCCGCCTCACCGGCTTCCGTCAAGGAAGCCGCCAAAGCGAGGGATCCCCACAACAGGAGTGGCCCGGAACCTTCCTTGCGGAATTGCCGGACATACTCCACGGGGTTTCGTGTGATGCGCGCCGGAACGTGGCCGCCCATGATGCGGACGCAAGTGAAATCACGGTACTGACCTTCGAAATCCTGTTCAAGAACGGGGCGAATTTGTCGCTGGCCGAAGGCTGGTATTCGAAAATTTCCGGCAGGTTCGGATCCCGAGCGTTACGTCGACAATGACTCGAGAGAATATTCATTGCAATTACCGTCATAGCCCATCCGCTGCGCTGTCCACGGCAACGAATTGGCTTCCTCAGCGAATTTTCCCGATGCATTCCCGTCAAGAAGGGAGATCCAGCAGCCGGGCGATGACCTTTGGCGTCTCTTCCCCGGTCAGGCCCGCGTTTTTTATGAATTCATCCGCTTTTGCGTGTCTGTGATCCGGTAGGCAACCGCCGCCCCGACCCTATTCATGGCATCGGGAGAACGTGCTGGGGTGGAGAACACCACCAACACCACGTGGGCACCCCTTCCGTCTATCGTACCGCTGCTGCGCTCCGGTGTGTTTTATGCCGGAACGGCGTCTGTCGCGGCTTCACGGTGGATGCCTGCCAAGAGATTGTCGATTTCTTCGTTGGTGAGCAGTCCCCGGGACAAAACGATTTCCACGATTCCTTGGCCGCTCAGGAGCGCTTCCTAGCGCGATGAGTGTGGCGTTTTCGTAACCGATGGCCGGGCTGAAGACCGTGACCAGCCCGATGGAATCGGCCACGTGCGACTTGAGGATGTCATGGTTGGCGGTGATGCCCAAGACGCATTTGTCGGCAAGGATGCTTGATGCGGCGGTGAGGTGCCCAAGGCTGAAAAACAGGGAACGGGCAATGATCGGTTCGAAGTCGTTCAGCTGCAATTGCCCGCCGGCGGCGGCCAACGTCACCGTCAAGTCATTGCCAATGACTTCGAAGGCGACCTGGTTGACTGCTTCGGGGATGACGGGGTTGACCTTCCCAGGCATAATGCTTGAGCCGGCTTGTCGGGGCGGCAGATTGATCTCGTTGAATCCTGCACGCGGGCCCGAGGAAAGCAACCTGAGGTCGTTGCAAGTTTTTGAGAGTTTGACGGCGATCCGTTTGAGGATTCCCGAAAGTTGGACAAAAACACCGGCATCCGAAGTCGCTTCAACCAAGTCGAGTGCCGAGGCCAGAGAGGTGATCCCTGTGATTTCCCGGAGTGCGTGGATTGCCTTAGCCCGGTATCCGGGATGGGCGTTGAGCTCCGTGCCGATGGCCGTCCCGCCGAGATTGAGTTCGTGCAGGAGCAGACGTGCTTCGCGGAGCCTGGCTTGGTCTTCGGCCAAGGTAGTGGCAAAAGCGGCGAATTCCTGGCCCAGGGTCATGGGTATGGCGTCCTGGAGTTGTGTCCTGCCCATTTTGGTGATGTCACTGAATTCGGTGGCCTTGACCTCGAAGGCGCGGCGGAGGTGGTCCAGCTGCGCGAGGAGGTTGCCGATATACCCGTCGAGGGCAATTTTGAGTGCCGTGGGATAGACATCGTTTGTGCTCTGTCCCAGGTTCACGTCCTGGAGTGGGTGCAGGTATGCGCACTCCCCCTTGCGGTGGCCGAGGTGTTCAAGGGCGACGTTCGCGATAACCTCGTTGGCGTTCATGTTCGATGATGTTCCGGCACCCCCTTGGACCATGTCGAAGATGAAGCTTTCGTGATGCCGCCCGGCACGTATTTCCGTGCAGGCTGCAATGATGGCGGCGGTCTTGTCTGCCGGCAACAAGCCCAAGTTACCGTTTGCGATGGCCGCTGCCTGTTTCACCGCAGCCAGCGCGCAGATGAACTAGGGGTGGTTACGCAGCAGGTCACCGCTGATCGGGAAGTTTTCGGCGGCCCGGGCGGTGTGCACCCCGTAGTAGGCAACGGCGGGCACCTGCAGGATGCCGAGCAGGTCATGTTCAAGCCGGGTGGTGTCGCTGGCGGACATTGTCATGGAATCCCTATCCATCGAAGTGGGTGATGAGGTGGCAGGTGGAAGAAATACCATTGGCCCTGTCCCGGCCTGGCTGGCCGGGACAGGGGAACACACGGGCGACCGTCTCCGTCCCGGATTCCCACCCGGAACGCAACCATGGGAAAACTCCGGCCACGAACGGACGGGGGTGCTATCTTCCCCTAAGGGCTGCGGATCTTAGCGGGTTGCCTGCCTGTGCCTTAGAGGACTCGTGAAAGGAATTCCTTGGTCCGGTGGTGCTGCGGGTTGGCGATGATCTCGCGCGGGTTTCCCGCTTCCACCACCACGCCGCCGTCCATGAACGTCAGGGTGTCGCCAACTTCGCGGGCAAAGCCAATCTCGTGGGTCACCACGATCATGGTCATGCCCGACTTGGCCAGGTTCTTCATGACCTCCAGGACATCGCCCACCAGCTCGGGGTCCAGGGCGGAGGTGGGCTCGTCAAAGAGCATCAACTCCGGCTCCATGGCCAGCGCCCGGGCAATGGCGACACGCTGCTGCTGGCCGCCGGAGAGCTGGGACGGGTAGAAGTTGGCGCGGTCGGACAGGCCCACCATCTCCAACAGTTCATGGGCCTTCAACTTGGCCGCCGCCTTGGACTGGCGCTTGACCTGGGTGGGCGCCTCAATCACGTTTTGCAGGGCTGTCTTGTGCGGGAACAGGTTGAAGCGCTGGAACACCATGCCGATTTCCCGGCGCTGGGCCGCGATCTGCTTGGTGTTCAGGTCGTGCAGCTTGCCGTTGACTTCCTTGAAGCCGATCAGGTCGTCGTGGACATAGATCCGGCCGGCGCTGATGGTTTCGAGCAGGTTGATGCAGCGCAGCAGCGTTGACTTTCCCGGAACCCGACGGGCCGATGATGACCGAGACCTCGCCCGGGCTTGACCGTCATGTCGATGCCCTTGAGCACGTGGTGCTCGCCAAAGAACTTGTGGACACCCTGGATGTCCACCAGCGGCTTGTCACGCCGGTGGATGCGGTGCGGTGGCGTTGCGGTGGTTCGGTCATGACTTGCCGCCTTCCGTGGTTCCGATCGGCGGGTTCAGCCGGGTTCGCGTGGGCTGCGGCAACGGCTGCAGTTGCCTTGACCGGCGCCTTCATGACGTTGTCCACGCCCTTGCCGAAGTGCCTTTCAATGTAGTACTGGCCCACCATCAGCACCGAGGTGATCACCAGGTACCAGAAAGCGGCAACCATCAACAGCGGGATGGGCAGGAAGGTCCGGCTGGCCAGCGCATTGGTCACGAACGTCAGGTCCAGGGTGAACGGGACCGCCAGCACCAGCGAGGTGGTCTTGAGCATGCCGATGGTCTCGTTGCCCGTGGGCGGGATGATGACGCGCATGGCCTGGGGCAGGATGATCCGCCACATGACCTTTGAGCGGCGCATGCCCAGGGCCTCGGCGGCCTCCATCTGCCCGTTGTCCACGGACTTCAGCCCGGCCCGGAAGATCTCGGCCAGGTAGGCGGACTCGTTCAGGCCCAGGCCCACAATGGCAGCGACAGTGGCAGTTGATGACAGTGGCGGTGTCCCAGGAAAACAGCTCGGGGCCAAACGGCACCCCAACAATGATCTTGGGGTACAGGGCGCCAACCGAACCCCAGAACAGCAGCTGCGTGTAGACGGGGGTGCCGCGGAAGAACCAGACCCACACCCAGGAAACGTACCTGAACAGCGGGTTGTCGGACTGGCGCATGAAGGCCAGCAGGATGGCCAGCACAATGGCGATGGCCATGGAGGTGACAGTCAGGATGAGCGTCCAGCCCACGCCCTGGATGACCAGGACATCAAAGATGTAGGTCCGAAGAGTGCCCCAGTAGAACTTCGGGTTGGTGGTCATCGACTGGATGGCCAGACGCCAGGCCGAGGAGGATGCGGCGGCACCAACCCACCGCCACGGGTGCTGGACTGGAACTGCATCGATCAGGACAACATCGTGCGGCGGGGCCGCGCCATGGGGTGTGCCCGGGAGCTCCGAGCTTCGTGGCGGTCAACGGCTGCCCCCGTCGGGTTCAGGACCGACTTCGGTGGCGAGGCCGTCCGTTGTTCCAGGTGGTCAGGATCTGCGTGTAGGTGCCGTCTTCGATGAGCTTGTTCATGACCTTTTCGATCAGCCGGCAAAGCCGGTGTCGATCCTTGGCGATCGCGATGCCCTGCTGGGCCGAGTCGTACAAATCGCCCAGCAGTTCCAGCTGGCCTTGGTCTTGGCCAGGGCGTTGATGATGGTGGATCCGCCGAATCATGGCGTCGATGCTGCCGCTGACCAGGCGCGTGGTGACGTCCGTCTGGTTGGCGAGGCTAATGACCTCGATGGCGGGCTTGCCCGGCAGCAACGCAGGCCTTGGAGCGGTCTGAAACGTCAGGGTCTTCCTCGACCGGTGCCGGTCTGCACACCAATCTTCTTGCCGCAGAGATCGTCCATGTTGATGCCCTTGGGGTTGCCCTTCTGCACGGCCCACAGGACGCCGGCGTTGAAGTAGTCGACAAAGTTCACGGCCTTGGAGTCGTTGGTGATCGTGAAGGAGGAAATGCCCGAGATCGTAAACCGTGCCAAGCCTGGGCAGGATGCGTGGAGAAATCGGCGGTCTGGAAATTAGCCTTCTTGCCCGAGGGTTGCCGCGATGGCCTTGGCAATGTCCACGTCGAAGCCCATGGGCGTCTGGCCGTCCTTGTCCAGGAATTCGGCCGGCTCATAGGAGGTGTCCGAGCCAATGCTCAGGGTTCCCTTGGCCTTAAGGGCGCTGCGGGCACCAGCGCAATCAGTGCATCATCCTTGGCAACCGAGGCGGGGTCGAAAGCGGCGACGTTCGATTGTGCGGGCATTGTCCGGGCCGATCAGAGCTTCTGCGAGGCGGTGGTGCAGCCGGTGGCGTCCCGAGCAGGGTGGTCAATGCCAGCACCGCGGTGAAGGCAAGCAGGCGTGGTCGTCGTGAAGTCATGTCAGTTTTCCGATCGTGAAGGGCTGTCAAGGGGAACTGCGATGTTCACCAGCGTGCCGCCGGTTCGTACGAGGGTTGGATGGCGCAACGTTGTCACGAGCCCATCGATGTGCGCCCGGTATTCATGGGCGTCCCGGTCCAGCTCTTCGGTGAAGTGGATCCGCCCGATCAAATCACCAATGACCACGCTTTGGCCAAGCTCGACGGCGGGTTCAAACAATCCACCGGCACGGGCCATGACTGCAGCATCCGGGCCGAGCTTCAGGTAGGTGATGTCCTTGCGGAGCCCAGCCGTGCCGGCGGAATCGATCTGCAGGGTCGTGGCCGAGGACCCCGGCATGGGCCAACAGCCGGTAGAGGCCGGCGCGGGCGTCGGCAAGCACTCGGCGGTTGACGGTCCCGCGACCGCCCAACTCGGTGGAGATCATGGAGACTCCTGCCCGGTCCGCAGCGCCGCTGATGGAACCGGAGACAAAGTCCGGTTTGACAACCACGCAATATGGCTGGCCAAAGGCCTCAACGGCTGCGACCTTGCGCTCCCAGGCCTCAGGGGTGGGGCCCGCGTAAACAAATGCCGAGGGGACGTATTCGTTGACCGCGCCGCCCGAATGGATGTCGAAGGCGAAATCCGCCAGCGGAAGCAATCCGGAGTCAACGATCCTTGCAATCTGGGCCGTCGGTCCGCCGGAAGCGTTGCCTGGCAGTGCGCGGTTGAGGTTCGCCCCGTCGACCGCGGAGACCCGGGTTCCTTCGCGAACGGCCAATACGTTCAGTGATGGCAGGACGATGATTCTCCCGTGAACGCGTTCCACGTCCAGTTCGCGGATGAGTTCATGGAGCAGAACCTGTCCCTCGTATTCATCGCCGTGCGTTCCGGCAGTCAACAGGACGGTGGGACCCGTTGACCCCGCGAATACTGCAATGGGCACGGGGATGATGGAGCCGTCGTACTCGTTGTTTGAATGCTCGATCACCAGGTGGCCAAGCTGCTTGCCAGTAGCGGCAAAATCGATGCCGCGGATCCGTTCGATCGTTTGCGGGGGTGAAACCATAGTCACTGCGTTCATAATCGCTGTATCCAATTCTTAAGATTGGATACAGCGTAGCCAAGGGATACAGTGGGTGCAACACTTTTTCCAAAGTTAGCCAGGAATACTTCCCGGCGACGGTGATTCCAGGAGAAGCAAAACATGAGTGCTGTCGGTGTCCGTGACGCCCGGCCACTGGCCGAACAGGTCTACGAGCGCGCCTGCGACGACATAGTCAACGAGGTCCTCGCCCCCGGCTCGCAGCTGGTCCAAGATCAGCTGGCAGCACAGTACGGGGTATCCCGCATGCCGGTCAGGGACGTGCTGACCCGCCTGGTTCACGAGGGCCTAGCCGATTTCATCCCCGGCCGCGGCTACTTCGTGAAGACACTCACCGATGCCGAGATCATGGACGTCTATGAGACACGACGCGAAATCGAGGCACTGGCGATCCGCAGATTCGAGGGCAAGTACACCCCGATGGAACTTGCACGTCCTGGAAATGACGCTTGCCGAAGCCGAAGCGGTCCCGGACGCGGATTTTGATGAAATTTTCCGCACCAGCACCGACTTCCATCTGGCGCTGGTAGAGCCCTGCCCCAACAAATACCTCTTGCATTCATTGCGAGGGATTTGGGAAAACCCCGTACAGCGTCGAATCATCCGTTCCTACAAGAACGATGCATCCAAGGCCACCGGTGTCGTGGCCAAGCACCGCCGCCTCCTGGATATGGCACGCAAGGGTCAGACCGACGAACTGATCGAACACTTGGCCAGCTGCCACAGCCCCTTGACCTAGTACCGCGGCTTGTAAGGTTTGCTTCGTCGAATTGCTGGTCAGGGATCGCCTTGGACACCCGGGTGTCGACCTTGGTCCGGTAGCGGCCGTGGCACTTCCCGCCGAACCCCTCCGCCGAGTCTTGCCGGGCCGGCGCCCTGGAACCAGCACGGGATCGCGCCAGCGGAAAGGGGTTGAGCATCGGTCCGGTGCCGTTCTCCAGGTGGAAGTCGCAGAAACTGCGCAACACGCTTTCGCAATGCGCCGCCGTGACCGCGGCATACCGGTTGCCTTCCGGGGTGGCGCCGGGACCAGGCTCCGCGACGATTGTCCCCGACGCAGTCCATGTGTCGGTCCGCCATCATCGGAATGCGACCAATGCGGCCGTACGGTTCCCTGACGGCCAGCCGCCAGCGGCAGAATACCGGGCCTCGACCCGGGTGACTTGGCCCCACTCCACCTCGAGCGCAGTCAGGAACCTGAACCACCGGAACAGGTCCATGCCGTAGGACCGTAAAGTCTTGGCCGACCGGCCGCGGGCCAGCAGCTCGGCGAAGCAGGCCGCTGTCGGCCCGATACTCTCCTCGAAGGCATCAACCAGCCGGAAAGGTTCGAATATGGTTCGCTGGCAGCGCCCAGGGCACGGGTCAGCCCCGAACCGTAGGAGTTGGCGCCCTCGATGGCCTCGAGGGTCTTCCCAGGTTCGCTGCGCCGGTCGACCCGGTCATTGTCGCGTTTGAGCCCCGGTGGGCAGGTGGGGAACATGGCAGTATCCGCGACTTGGCCGGTGGCGATGGCGTAGGTGTTGCTGCGGGCGCGGGGGTCCTCGCCGACGATGCTCGTGTTTTGTTCCCGGACTGCGGTCATAGAAGTGGCTTCTTTCCTAAAAGGGGACACTGTTTGGGCGGCCGGGGATGGGATCGCGCCGAGGCAGTTCTCCAACGAGTCACATCCCGTTGGATTCCGCGGGATGGGCAACCTTCGATTGGTCCACCGTCCGGGCCAAACTGGCTCCCACGAACCGGGCGGACAAGTCGGGACAGGACAATGTCAAAGACAGGTCAGTATAGGAACGAGTCACACCCTGCTCGTGGGGGTCTATTCTGGCAGCCAGCCTCGGGCTTGCCACAACTCATATGAGCGGCCTTCTGTTGATCCCGAAAACGGCGGAAGCCCAGTCATGGTGTGGCCGGGCTTCCGCCGTTTTCGTTGCGGTCGCGGCTTCGTGCGGTTACGCGCCGACCAGCCGCTGCGCCACGTCCAGGTCCGCACGCAGGTCCCTGTCGTGCATGCCGGACGGCAGCGACAACGCCCGTTCAAGGAACTCCCGTGTTTCCAAGTTCTGGAATTGCTTCCCACCCAGACCCAGCTGCCGCAGGGTGCGGACCGCGCCCAGCAGCTCGCACGCCGTCAGCACGCCCAGTGCTTCTATGCCGCCGGTGAGCAACGCCGCCGACTCGCTGGCGAAGATCACATCGTCCTCGACGCCCAGAGACAGGAAGACGCTTTGCTGCCCCACCGGTTGGGCGTGTGAACGCATCCTGGACAGGGCAACGGCCGCAACGTACTCAATGACCATGACCCCGGATTGACCGGACCCGTCCTGGGCCAGGAAACGGTGAAGGCCGGTGTATTCGGGGTCTACATCAACGAGATTCGGCGCAATGTCGTTGCGGCGGCGGTCGCGACGATCTGGCGCAGCGCGTCCAGCCGCTTGGTCAAGCCCAGCATCAGGAAAAGCCCGTGATGGGCTATGTCGTTGGTTCCGGATTCGGCCGACCCGAACACCAGCGGGTTCTCGTTTCGGGCCACCACCAGTTTTGCCAGACGCTCCTCCGTGGCCTTGAGCTCTTCGGAGACGTTTCCATGCAGCTGGGCCAAGGTCCTCAGTGCGAACGGGTCCTGCAACCGGGCGGGGGTTCCCGCGTTGCGCACCAATTCGAAAAGCCGATGGTACCCGTCGGTGACGGCGCTGGAGTCCAGGCAGTCGGCAACCACGGGGCTGAACGGCTCGGGGTTGCCCGAGAGTGCAACAAAACTCAGGGCGCTGGTCAGCACCGCACGCTCCTGCAGCAGCTTCAGGTCGTGGAAAGACAGCACCGCGCGCGCTATGGTCAACGCGTTCGAACTGATGAAGGGCAATGCGTCCTGGGTGGCCCACGATTCCAACCGGCCGGAATAGGCCGTCCCGTTCATGGTCGGGCGCTCCCCCAACAGCGTCAGGGCAAGTCCGGCCAAGGCCGGCAGGTCCGCCGTGCCGATGCCGCCGAATTCCCGCACCTCGGGCAGCGCGTCGTCGTTGAGCATCCGGACCAGGGCCACGGGTACATCCGGGTTGATTCCCGATCCCGCCGCCGCAAGCTGGGAAAGCCTGACCAGCATCATCGCCCGGACGATTTCCCGCCCCAGGACGGCTCCGGCGTCGACGGCGTGGCTCCGCAGCAGATTCAGCCCGTGGCTTCCTCCAGCGCCCAAGTTCACCGATCGATTGGCGCCCACGCCGGTGGAGTATCCGTAGACCGGGCGCCTGCGCGCGGTTGCCTCCACCGAGGCGTGCGCTTCCCGCATGCGCTCGAGGACCCCGCCGGTGAGACGAACCCGGGTCCGTTGCCGGGACACCCGCACAATGTCCTTGATGCTCAAATGCAGGCCGTCAATGTCAACCACCAAGGCGCCGATCCCTTCTCATGTTTATCTGGTGCTTCGAATCGGAATTGGGCCCCGTCGCCATCTGCGACGGGGCCCAATTTACCGGGGAATGCTGCCATCGCAGGTTCCCCGCAATGATTTTTCTTTACTTCTTCAGGCCCTGTTCAACGAGCCAGTCGTTGGCGATGACACCAATGTCCTCGAACTTGGCAACGCGCCCGTTCATCTTGATCAGGTCGTCGGTCTTCAGCTTCGCTGACACCTCGTTGAGCGTCTTGGCCACCGGTTCGGTTGCCTTCTTCTCGTTGATCAGCGGAACGATGTTCTCTGCGAGGAAGAGGTTCTTGTCATCTTCCAGTCGAACCAGGTTGTTGTCTGTGATCGCCGGGTCGGTGCTGAACAGGTCGGCTGCCTGAATCTGCTAGTTCAGTAGTGCGTTCAGCGTCAAGGGGCTTACGGGGTGACCACCGGTTTCGGCAGCAACGTCACCGAGGTCATCGCCCCCGAGGATGCCGCCATCCTGCAACGGAACATCGTCATCTCGCATGCCGTCTCGGTGGGGGCTCCGCTGGCCGAGGAAGTCGTCAGGGCCATCCAGCTCATGGAGCTGGTGGGCCTGGGCCAGGGCTATTCCGGAATCGATCTGGGCACCCTGGGCCTCATCCGCGACCTGCTGAACAACAAGATCACCCCCTATGCACCGGGTAGCGGCTCGGTGGGATACCTCGCCGTCGAGGCGCACCTCGCCATGGTCCTGCTAGGCGAGGGCAGGGCATGGGTTGGCGGCGAGGTCGTCCCGGGCGCCGAGGCGCTCGCATCCGCCGGCCTGGAGCCGCGGACCCTTGGCTGCAAGGAGGGCCTGTCGCTGACCAACGGCACCCACTCGGTCAACGCCATCGCGGCGCTTACCGCCTACGATTCGATTCGAGTGGGCAAGATCGCCGACCTGAGCGCCGCCATGTCGCTCGAGGCACTGAAGGGCAACCTGAAGGCCTTCGACCCGCGGCTCCAGGCAGTGAAGAAGCATCCGGAACAGGCAGCCGCGGCCGCCAACGTCCGCAACCTGTTGGCCGGCAGCAAGACCATGGAGGCACTGAACGACCACCGGGTCCAGGATCCGCTGAGCCTGCGCAGCATCCCCCAGGTGCACGGCGGGGCAAAGCGCGCCATCAAGAATGCCGTCCAGGTCATCGAGGAAGCACTCGATTCCCTCGGCGACAACCCCATCATCGTGCCCGAGGGGGACGACGGCCTGGCCATCATGGGCGGGAACTTCGACAGTTCCTTCGTGGGCATCCAGTCGGCGACACTCGCCACGGCCATGACCGTGCTGGCCAAGAATTCCGAACGCCGCACCGAACGCATGGTGAACAGCAACTTCAGCGAGCTTCCGGCGTTCCTCTCTCCGAACCCCGGCCTGAACAACGGCTACATGATCGTTCAGTACACCGCCGCGGCACTGTACATGGAGATGAAGGCGCTGTGCATTCCCGCCATCGTCGATTCGGTCTCCACCTCGGCAAACCAGGAAGACCCGGTCAGCAACGCCTACTTGGCCGCCACCCAGGCCTACCAGGCCGTCGGCAAGCTCCGCTACATCCTGGGCATCGAGCTCATGTGCGCCGTGCAGGCCTTGGAACTGGGCGATGGCGTGGGAAGCTCCGAGGTGATCCAGGCCGTCCGGGACGCCATCCGGTCATCGGTCGCGTCGGTCGATGACGATCGCTTCTTCGGGGACGACCTGGAAAACATGGAACGGATGGTCTTCGACGGCCGGCTCCTGCGCATCGTCGAAGAACACATCGGAGGACTCGGGTTCTAGTTCCCTTTGACGGCAGCCATCCGATGGCGGGCGGCGTGCCGTCGGGAGACCTGGCCAGAGTGTGGCTTGGCCGAATCCACTGGCTGCCACGAAGCGATGGCCACCGGGAATTTCGCGGCGTTCCAAGACCCGTTCCAACACCGACATCGACGGATTGGTGCCGTGTCCGAAGCGTCCTCCAGGGCGACCGCGAAATGGCAGGAAAGCGGCATATTCCCGGATAATGGGTGGCATGCCGTTCTCCGCTCTTCTTGGTTTCGCCGGTCTATCACTGGTCATTGTTCTTGCACCCGGTCCCGACACTTTTCTGCTGCTTCGCTACGCCCTGAACCGCCCCCGCAACGGCGTTGCAGCCGCGCTGGGCATGATGGTTTCAATCATGGCCTGGGCTGCGTTGGCCGGACTTGGCGTTGCCGCCTTGCTGCAGACCTACCCGGCCATTCACCAGGGAATCGCGGTTGTCGGCGGCTTGTACCTGCTCTACCTCGGGCTCGGCTCCTTCGTCAAGGCACGCTTCCTGGCCGGAGCCACCGCCGCGACGGCACGAACCACCACCAGGTCCATCACCGCCGCGGGCACCACCGAATTCACGATCATGCAATCGGTCCGCGCGGGGGCGCTCTCCTCTGCCCTGAACCCCAAGCTCGGCCTGCTGTTCCTGGCCCTGATGCCGCCCTTCATCCCGGCCGGTTCCAACATGCTGGTCTCCGCGTTGATACTCGGCGCCGTGTTCGCGGTGATCGGCTTCGCATATCTCATGGTGCTGACCTTCATCGCAGCCAGGGCCATGGCATGGTTCAAGAGTCCCGCCGTCAGCGTCTGGCTGGAACGTGTTTCCTCGGCGGCACTGGCCATCATGGGTGCCGTGGTGCTCGTCGGGGCATTCGTGTCCCATTAGATGCCGCCGGGTTCACCTCGGAGGTCCCCCGGCCGTCCATCGGCATTTCACGACAACGGCGGCGGATGGTTCATGCTCCCTTCCCGGGGCCGGGATCGCCCATGATCGTGGTTTCACAAGTGCTTCTCGAAAGACTCCGCGAATGTCCCTCGGACGGTTCATGCCCTAATAATGGTTGGCATGCCGTTCTCCGCCCTTCTTGGTTTCGCCGGTATCGCGCTCGTGGTTGTTCTCACGCCAGGTCCCGACACCTTCCTGCTGCTTCGCTACGCCCTCAACCGGCCGCGCAACGGCGTGGCTGCGGCACTGGGCATGATGGTCTCGATCATGGGTTGGGCGGCTTTGGCCGGCATCGGCGTTGCGGCGTTGCTGAAGACCTACCCGGCGGTCCATCAGGGCATCGCGGTTGTCGGCGGCCTGTACCTGCTCTACCTCGGCCTGGGAACCCTCATCAAGGCCCGGTTCCTGGCCGGCGCTTCCGCCGCCACGGCCCGGACCGCCACGCGCTCCCTGGCCTCCGGCACCGGGGAATTCACGATCCCGCAATCGTTCCGGGCCGGCATGCTGTCCTCGGCGCTGAACCCCAAGCTCGGCCTGCTGTTCCTTGCGCTGATGCCGCCCTTCATCCCGGCCGGCTCCAATCTCTTGATCTCTGCGTTGCTGCTTGGCCTGGTCTACACCGCAATTGGTTTCGCCTACCTCATGGCGCTCACCCTTGCCGCTGCCCGAGCCGTGGCCTGGTTCAAAAGCCCGACCGTCGGCATCTGGATGGAACGGATCTCCTCCGGCGCGCTGGCCATCATGGGCGTCGTGGTGCTCATCGGCGCGTTCATTTCCAACTAAGCTCGACACATGAGCCCGATTAATCCCACGCTGGCAACCGGCGCGATCATTCCCCTTGCAAGCGCGCCCAAGAAGCTATGGGGCCAAGCCCAAGGCCAGGTCCGCGATATCGCCGTGGGCAAGCTCGATGCCGACGGCACGCTGGTTCCCGCAACTTCCGAGGACTGGGACTGGCGCTTGAGTGTCGCCTCCATCGAAAAGGCAGGCGACTTCACGCCCTATGAGGGGTTCGACCGCACGCTGACGGTGATCGCCGGCGAATTGCTCGAGCTCGGGATCGACGGAACCAAGCAGGCCGTGGAGCTCTACCGACCGCTGAAGTTCCCTGGCGGCAGCGCCACCAGCGCCGCACTGCCGACCGGCGAGGTCCTGGCCTTGAACCTCATCACCCGCACCGGTGCCGTGCGCGGCAACGTCCGGATCGTCGAACTTTCCAAGAAGCGCGAGCAGCACCTCTTCGGATCGCAGTTCGGCGTCCTGCTCCAGGGGAAGGCCGTTGTCCTCCAGACCGAAACCGAGCGCACGCTTGAGCTGCGCGACACGGTCGTCGGCGGCGAGGAAGATTCGCCACGCATCAGCGGACGCGGCTTCATGGCAGTGGTTTCCCTCGACCTGCCCTGACGCTTCCTGCGGGCAGGCGATTTCGCACCACTTTGTGCGGGGTTCCTGCCTGTCCACGTCCACGTTGCACCGGAACCGCGTAGCTCGGGGACCGAAGCAAGATTAAGGGTAACGCCAATGGGGCAGATGAAACCGCGGCAAAGGCTTTGGGGGTGGCTCATCGGAGCGCTCCTGCTTTTCGGGGCCGTCGTTGCGGTTCCTCTGGTTTCGATGGCCCCGTACGTGGTCGGCAACGTCATCGGTCGAACCACCGTGGTCGAGGATCCCGACGGCATCGAGAAGACCATCTACTGGCGTGACCATCCGGGGACTGCCGAGCTCGACCCACAAGAACTTCTTGATGGCCCCACTCCGGAACAGGGCTTCGCCACCGGCCAGAAAATGATTGCCGAGATCAAGACCGCTCTCACCGAAGAGTTCCAGCTCGAGTGGGCTCCGGAAGAGGATACGGGCGACGGACCCTTTTACAGGCCAGTCCAGAACAACTTTGGCGGCGACTCCCTCCTGGCAATCGTGAATGGCCCTTCGCACCAGAGCACGTCTGTGCCACAGGCATGGGCCGACAAGCAGCGGGCCATCAGCATCATCGGGGAAGTGACCATCCGGTATGGGTATGAGGCTCCGATGCTCGAAAGCCTCGACGGTTGGACCGACGAAGACCTCGTCCGAGACTTGGGTGGGCTCACACCGGCGGATCAAGTGACCGTCTCCGGAAACGTCATGGGTCCCGCCGGCCAGTGGCTTAACTTCAATTTCCAGGACCTTACGAAGGACAAAGATGGGAGGTTCGAGGAAAGGTTCCGCTCTCCGGAAGGGAAGAACTGGCAAATGAACACGATCTCACTTGGCTACGGGGCGAATGGGCTTCTGGCGGAGGAAGACCGAGAAGCCTTCAAATCCCGACTTGAACCTTTCCTCGGGCAGACCCCGCCCCCGCCATTGGACAGCTGATTCATCGCTTCCCCAGGGAACGCTCATGAGAGGCTAGGTTGCGCCGATAGCCCCGATATTGCCGTGCGAACGTGTTCGCGGGGTTGCCCAGGCGAAGCCCACTGATTCGAGCCCACGGCACATAGGGAACGTCAATCTGCTGTGCACTACACCGGGGCATCGCCCCGCCGCCCGTCGGCAATCACTTCCGCGGAATCGAACGAAGCCTCGTGTGATCCGCGTAGCCGGGACGATGTCTCTGCAGGCGGTGCTCCCCTGCGGGGATTCCAGCGGCACGGAAATTGTCCTTCATTCAACGGCTTGGGCCCTGCGGTCCACGCTTGGCGAGTTCGCCTTGGACCCGTCGCTCATTGCCGGTTCGGTTGCCCGGTTTTGGTTCTGTTCGGGCGTTTCAGGCAATACCAAAATTTCAGTAACACTCCGCAATCGGACGTCAAAAATCGACAGGGTAGAAGAAATAATCAAAAAACTTCCGGATCGCCCACAACACCGCCGGGAGGTTGTCTTGCATGGTAGACGCAAGACCGGTTCACCATACCTACACCTGACCCAAAATAGGCGCGAACCCTCGAAGAACCGCATCAGCGCTGGTCGGAATAGGGTCCACAAAAACCGTGTACTTTAGGGCTTTAATCGGCCCATCCTTTGTATGAGGTCCCTGCGAGAAGAACCGAAGTCAGTCTTGTATAACGGTCAACCGCTTTACGCAAAAATGAGACGCACGACACGGCCATCTGGGGTACACGCGTTGTTCACTGAATCACACTATGTTGGCGGAACTTGAAGATGGAAACGTCGAACCCGAACCGGTCGATCTGCTGCACCCGCCGCAGAAGGCATTCGGGGGAGGTTGGCTTTCACCTGGTTGCCGGAATTCCGGTGCACTCCGTCGAGACACGGAACGCACTGCTCCCGGCAGTTCGGGATTGCCAGCCTCCGCAAGACTCGATGTTCTCCCAATGGAAGGAGTATGACATTGACCGCACGTGCGAACAAGGCCACTAAGAAGATCGGCCAGCCAAGTCAGATTACAAAGATTGCGGCTAAATCCACGGCTTCCAAGAACACGGTTGCGGGAGGCTCTGCCTCCGCAAAAACCGCAACGGCTTCCAAGCCGGTGCCCGCAACCTCCCGTGATATTTCCGAAGCAGCGGCCAAAGAGGTAGCGGCGAAACCCGTAGTGGCAACGCCTACAGCAACAAAGACAGCAACTGAGGCACCCACAGCCACGGTTTCTCCTTCGACCCCGGCTACCGTCGCGAAGCCCGTGGCGAAGGCAAGCGACACCGCGACCAAGACGGGCACTGCAACTACTACGACCGCGACGACCGCAACAGGAAAGCCAGCCGCTGCAACCACGGGCGCAACCCCTGCTTCTGCCTCGGTCCAAGCCACCGTCTCCAAGCCCGTTGCGAAGGCAAACGACACCGCGGCCAAGACGGGCACGGCAACTACTACGACCACGACGACGACCGCAACAGGAAAGCCGGCCGCTGCAACCACGGCCTCGGCCCAAGCCACCGTCGCGAAGCCCGTCGCGAAGACAACCGACACCGCGACCAAGACGGGCACGGCAACTACTACGACCACGACGACGACCGCAACAGGAAAGCCGGCCGCTGCAACCACGGCCTCGGCCCAAGCCACCGTCGCGAAGCCCGTCGCGAAGACAACCGACACCGCGACCAAGACGGGCGCGGCAGCAACGGAAAAGCCGGCAACGGCGAAGACGATCAACGTCGCGGAAAAGCCGGCCACGACCGCCCCCGCAGCTACCCAGTCCACCCAGGCCACGACGGGGAAAACCGCCACCGCCGCACCCAAGACGGCTACCGTGCAAAAGTCGGCAGCAACGACGGAAAAGCAAGTGCCCGCTTCCGCCCAGGCCTCGGTCGCGAAGCCGGCGGCCAAGTCCGCGTCCAAGCCTGCAACTGCGGCCAAGACCGACGCCAAGGCCGTCGCCGCACCGGCTGAAAAGCATGTGGCCGAGGAACCCATGCCGCGCGCGACCCCGACCGGTCCCGAAGCGCCCGAGGCAACCATCGGCACCGATGCGGCCTTCGCCTCCACGGCACCGGCGGTCACCCACCCGCAGAAGCTGCGCAACATCTCCGAGGTCCGCCACTTCTTCCGCACCAACGACGTGCCGATCTTCTTCATCGGCGCAACCCCGTTCAATCTGCTGGGACTGGATCGCTGGGTGCGGAACTTCACCTACATCAGCTACTACAACGCCTGGGACGGGGCCCACCCGCGGGTCTTCACTCCCGCGCACAAGCCGTACCGCGAATTCGAATCGGGCGAGGAGATCAACAACTGGCTGTTGCTCAACGCCGAGGTCCGGGCCCGCATGGCCAAGGGCCTGCGCCCGGGCGTGCGCCCGAAGGTCGCCATGGTCTTCTTCAACGAGGAAACCGAGCAGATCTGCAACGAGCTGGGATACGACCTGATCCTGCCTTCGGCCGAGCTGCGCCACCGGCTGGATTCCAAGATCATCACCACCCAGCTCGGCAACGAGGCCGGCGTGCCTTCCGTGCCCAACGTCCTGACCAAGGGAATCGACTGGAAGACCCTGCGCCAGGAGGCCGACAAGGCCGGGCTCGGGAACGAACTGGTCGTCCAGACCCCCTACGGGGATTCCGGCAAGACCACGTTCTTCATTGCCAACGAGGCCGAATGGGACAACCACGCCGCGGAGATCGTCGGCGAGGAAATCAAGGTCATGCGCCGGATCAACAACTTGGCAGTGGCCGTCGAGGCAGTGCTCACGCGCTCGGGCACCGTGGTGGGGCCGTTCCTCGCCGAGCTGGCGGGCCACAAGCGATCTCACCCCGTACCCGGGTGGCTGGTGCGGCAATGAAATGCACCCCGATGTCCTCACCGCCTCGCAGCGCGCCCGCGCCATGGACCTGGTCCAGCGCATGGGCGACCGGCTGGTCGTGGAGGGCTACCGCGGCTTCTTCGAGGTCGACGTGCTCGTGGACCTCGACACCGACGAGGTCTACCTGGGCGAGCTGAACCCGCGCATTTCCGGGGCCAGCGCCATCACCAACGTGACCGCCGGTGCCTACGCCGACGTTCCGCTGTTCCTCTTCCACCTGCTCGAGTACATGGACGTGGACTTCGAGCTGGACGTCAACGAGATCAACGAGCGCTGGGAGGCGCTCTCGGGCGCCGACGTGTGGAGCCACATGATCATCAAGGAGACCTCGGACCGGGTCGAGCTGCTCACCGCGACCCCGGCCACCGGCCTGTACTACCTGGACGCCAACGGCGCCCTGGTCTTCAGCGGTGCCGCGCTTGACTGGCACCTGCTGCAGAACGAGTCCGAGGCGTTCTTCCTGCGCGTCTACGGGCCCGGCGACTACCGCTGGAAGGGCGCCGACCTGGGCATCCTGGTCACCAAGGGCCGCCTGCAGATCGACAGGAACGGGACCTCGCAGCTGAGCATCAGGGCCAAGCACTTCATCGACTGCATCAGGGCCGGATTCGTCGGCCTGCCTTTGGATGGGGCGGTGACGGCCGACTATGCCGTGGGTGCCGGGGTTAAAACCCCGGGGTAGGGCCCGAAGCAAACAACGCCGCAAAACTGCGGCAATGAAAAGGCTGCAACGTAGCAGCAACGAAAGCGCCGTGGCGGTGCAGCAGCGCAATGCTGCACCGCTGTGGCCACGGAACGGAGCGTTAGTGGACGGTACGAACCTGGATCACCTCCCGCCAGGGGTGGACATGAAAAATTGGCAGATGCCCGAGAACCTGCGTTGGTCCTTTCAGCACATTGCCGATTTCCTGCCCACCTGCGGTGATCTCGCGGGGGCAGGGGTTGGCGGTGGCGCTGCCCGCCGCCTACCGCGACCTGGATTCGATCACGGTGCCCGGCACCGAGCCGGATCTTCCGGACGTGACGGAATTGGGCGTCGGTCCGGACTCGAGCGTGCGCTCGGTCATGGGGTCCACCGACACCGACGGGTGGATGGTGCTGCACCGCGGAAGGGTGCTCACCGAGGCAGTACTTCGGCGACATGGGGGCCGATACCTCGCACCTGCTGATGTCGGTGAGCAAGTCGCTCATCGGCGCGGTCGCCGGGGCGCTGTCCGATTCCGGGGTGCTGTGATCCCGAAAAACAGCTGACCGCGTACGTGCCGGAACTGGCCGACACCGGCTATGCCGGCGCCACGGTGCGCGACCTGCTGGACATGCGCTCGGGCATCGCGTTTTCCGAGAACTACCTTGATCCGTTCGCCGAGGTGCGGATGCTGGAGGAGGCGATCGGCTGGGCACCGCCGGCCGCCCCCGGGCCCACCGGCCTCTACCCGTACCTGAGGACGCTGCGGCAAAAGACCGCCCACGGCGGGGCCTTCGAGTACCGTTCCTGCGAGGCGGACATGCTCGGGTGGATCTGCGAGGCTGCCTCCGGGGAGTCGATGCCCGAGCTGATGTCCCGCGTGTTGTGGGGCAAGATCGGCGCCGAATCCGATGCCACGATCGGCATCGACCAGTTCGGCACCGGGATGTTCGACGGCGGGATCAACGCCACGCTGCGCGACCTGGCCCGCTTCGGGTCACTGTTCCTGGACGGCGGCCGCGCGCTCAACGGCGAGCGGGTGCTCTCCGAGGACTGGGTCGGGCAGACCCTCGCGGGGGCGCCGGATTCCCGCGAGGCCTTCGCGAACAGCCCGGGCGACAACCGGATGCCCGGCGGGATGTACCGGAACCAGATATGGTTCCCGTACGAGGGCAACGACGTGCTGCTCTGCCTGGGCATCCACGGGCAGATGATCTACATCAACAGGCCCGCACAGATGGTGGGGGTGAAGCTGTCCAGCTGGCCGTTGCCGCAGGACGCAGCCAAGCTCTTTGCCACCCTGCGCGCCTTCGACTCGATCGCCGCAACGCTGGAATGAGCGGTTCCTTCTGTACCCCACGGGCGGTTGGCCAACTCCTCCCGCCCCGCCCGTGGGTGGTCGCCGTCCCTTCCCGGCGATCCCGAATCTTGAACTGGCCAACAGACGTCCGGCTCGGACGCACCCTAGGATCGGAGCAGCCGTGAAGGCCCCCGCAGTGACATACGACGACGAATACCCCATCCCCAGCAACGTGTGGAGGCTGCGCACCGACGCCTGGGAGTACCTCGGCTATGCAGCCAAGCAATTGCACTGCGCATCCGACCCCGCCCTGGCCGAAAAGGGGCTGCTCGCCGAGGCCAAGCGCCAGCTGCGCGTCCTCGAGTCGGTCGAAACCTATTGGGCGGTGCCGGGAATGGCGCACGTGGCGGCGCTTCGCTCCCGGTTCGAGGAGAACGACTTTTCCGCGGCCCTGGTCCTGGTCGAGGCGATGACCCGCGCGTTCGCGCGCTTCGACACCGAGCCCGAGGACCACCGCGGTGGATCCGGAGTCCCCCGGCCAGGGCCTGGAACCTGCCGGGCCGGCGCTGCCGGACCCGCGGCCGCGCTTCGAGGTCCTGGTCGTCGACGACATGTCCGAGACCGTGCGCGAGGAGTTCGTCACCGAGATGCGCCGCCAGCGCCGGTCCACCGACGCCTTCGCCTACGAGGTGAACGTGGTTCCCAGCCTCGAGGACGCGCTCATCGCCGTGCTGTTGAACCCCACCATCCAGGCCTGCATCCTGCGCCCCGGCTTCTCCGTGCCGACCCGGAACCTGCCGGGCGACGACCTGCGCCACTACCTGGACGCCCTGATCGACCCGGGCGTTGCCGTCTTCCCGCCCAAGGAACGGATCCTGCGGCTGGCCGACCTGCTCAAGAAGCTGCGCCCCGAGCTGGACCTGTACCTGGTGGCCGACGTGTCCATCGAGGAGCTCGCCGGGTCCGCGGGCCGCAGGTTCAACCGGCTCTTCCGCCGCGAGGAGTCCATGGAGCTGCACCTGTCCCTGCTGCGCGGGATCGCCGACCGCTACAAGACCCCGTTCTTCGACGCCGTGCAGCAGCACAGCCGCAAGCCCGCCGCCGTCTTCCACGCCCTGCCCGTCTCCCGCGGCGGCTCCGTGGTCAATTCCCGGTGGATCAAGGACATGGGCGAGTTCTACGGCCGCAACCTGCTCCACGCGGAAACCTCCGCCACCTCCGGCGGGCTCGACTCGCTGCTGGACCCGAAAAGCTCCATCAAGGGCGCCCAGCAGCTGGCGGCCCGCGCCTTCGGGGCCCGGCGGACCTACTTCGTCACCAACGGCACCTCCACCGCCAACAAGATCGTGCACCAGTCCATCGTTGCCCCGGGCGACGTGGTCATCGCGGACCGCAACTGCCACAAGTCCCACCACTACGCGCTCATGCTCGCCGGCGCGCAGGTCGCCTACGTGGACGCCTACCCGCTGGACGAGTACTCCTTCTACGGCGCCGTGCCGCTGAAGACCCTCAAGGGCATGCTGCTTGACTACCGCCGCGCCGGCCGCCTCGACGAGGTCAAGATGGTCACGCTGACCAACTGCACCTTCGACGGCATCGTCTACGACGTCGAGCGCGTGATGGAGGAATGCCTGGCCATCAAGCCGGACCTGGTCTTCCTCTGGGACGAGGCCTGGTTCGCGTTCGCCGGGTTCCACCCCATCTACCGGCGGCGCACCGCCATGGCCGCGGCCGCCACGCTCGAGGCCAACTTCAAGGACCCCGAGTACGTTGCGCGCGCCGAGGCCCAGCGGGCCGCGCTCTTCGACCCGGAGACCGGCCAGCCGGTCGACGACCAGGTCTGGCTCTCCACCAGGCTGCTGCCGGACCCGGCCGCCGCCCGGCTGCGCGTCTACGCCACGCAGTCCACGCACAAGACGCTGACCTCGCTGCGCCAGGGGTCGATGATCCACGTCTTCGACCAGGACTTCAGCCACCTCAACGAGGTGACCTTCCGCGAGGCCTACATGACCCACACCTCCACCTCGCCGAACTACCAGATCCTGGCCTCGCTGGACATCGGCCGGCGCCAGGCCGAGCTGGAGGGCTACGAGCTGGTCCAGCGCCAGGCCTACCTGGCCCAGTCGGTGGCCCGCAGGGTGGCCCGCCACCCGCTGCTGAAGAAGTACTTCCGGGTGCTCAGCACGCTGGACCTCATCCCGGAGGAGTTCCGCGAAACGAGCAGGCCCATGCCGCTGCAGGACGGGATCGCCGCCATGGACGAGGCCTGGCGCACCGACGAGTTCGTCGTGGACCCCAGCCGGCTCACCCTGCACATCGGCAAGACCGGGGTGGACGGCGACACGTTCAAGCACAAGTACCTGATGGACCTGCACGGGATCCAGGTCAACAAGACCTCGCGGAACACCGTGCTGTTCATGACAAACATCGGCACCTCGCGCAGCGCGGTGGCCTACCTGATCGACGTGCTGGTCAAGCTCGCCGAGCACTTCGAGCGCGAACAGGCGGACATGGGCCCGCTGGCGCTGGAGGCCCGCAAGGAGACGGTCGCGGCATTGGTCGGCACGCCGCCGCCGCTGCCGGACTTCAGCCGCTTTGCCGATCGCTTCCGCAGCGACGACCAGACGATCGACGGGGACATCCGCGCGGCGTACTTCACCACGTACAAGACCGGCAGCTGCGGCTACCTGATGCCGAAGCAGCTCTCCGAGCGGGTCATCGCCGGGGACGAGGTGGTTTCCGCCGGGTTCGTGACCCCCTACCCGCCGGGATTCCCGATCCTCGTGCCGGGGCAGGTCGTCACCAAGGAGATCCTCTCCTACATGGAGGCCCTCGACACCCGCGAGATCCACGGCTTCGACCCGGACCTGGGGTACCGGGTCATCAACGAGCTCCCGGCCCGCACGGCACGGGCCTGAGCCGGCCGGCCCGAGGCAATACGCATGAGGCAACCGCTGGCGGGCGGCTGCCTCATGCGGTTGCCGTCAGGTCAGTGTTCAGGCCCGCGGCCGGACCACCAGGACCGGGCAGGCGGCATGCCGCACACATTGCTCGCTCACCGAGCCCAGCAGCATCCCGGCAAGTCCGCCGTGCCCGCGGGTTCCAACCACCAGCATGCGGGCATTCCTGTGAGATGTCGATCAGGCTCTTGGCGGGAGGTGCGTGGACGGGCTCGTAGGTCACCTGGACCTTGTCGTACTTTCCGGCGGTGTCCTTGAGATTGAGCATCATTTCCTCGCGGACCGCTGCGGTGTACTCGGCGAACGAGGACACGTAGCCGTATTCCCAGTCGGCCGGCCGCGGCGCGGTCAGGATCGACCAGGACCTGACCACGACGACGGGGGCGGACAGTTCCGCGGCGAGCTCCATGGCCATGGTGAACGCATGGCCTGCACCCCTGGATCCGTCGTGGCCGACGACGATGCTGTCGCTGGATGCGGGTTCCGGCACCGGATTTGTGGTGTTGAACGTGTTTTCGTTGTTCATTGCGCTTCTCCTTGGTGGTTGTGTTGGCGGGCGTTCGGTCGGGTCGGAGCGGCCGTGTCGTGAGGAACCGCCAAGAGGCCGGCGCTATCGCTCCAGGTACTCCTCGTGTTGCCGATGGGCTTCCGTGATCTGCTCACGGATCCGCTCAACGTCGTGGGCCTTGTTGCGGTATTTCGGGTCCATGTTCAGGATCTGCGCCTCTTCCATGGTCAGTAGTCGGTAGATTCGTTCCCGTTCGGCGGGATCGGCCGTGTAGTCAAGGTCGAGGTAGCTGGCCACATGCCGGCGCGCACTGTTGATCGCCGTTTGCGCCTTGCCGGCCTTGCTCAGCATCGAGGCCATCACGGTCACGGCGAGCACGCCGATGATCACGCCCAGGGACAGCCCGGTGCTGATTTCCACGACCGTAACCGGCTCGCCTCCGTTGATGAACGGCAGGTTGTTCTCGTGGAGGGCATGGAGCACCAGCTTGACCCCGATGAAAGCCAGGATCGCCGCCAGGCCGTAGGAAAGGTAGATGAGCCGGTCCAGCAACCCGTCAATCAGGAAATAAAGCTGGCGCAGCCCCATCAAGGAGAAGGCCGTGGCGGTGAAGACGATGTACACGTTCTGGGTCAGCCCGAAGATCGCGGGAATGGAGTCCAGCGCGAACAGGATGTCGGTGCCGCCGATCGCCAGCATCACCAACAGCATGGGCGTGAGCGCCTTCTTGCCGTCGTGCATGGTGAACAGCTTGTCGCCGTCGAATCGGCCCGTGGTGTGGAAGTACTTCTTGGCCAGGCGGACGGTGAAGTTTTCCGTTTGTTCCTTGTTGTGGACCCCGGGTTTGAGCAGATTGCCCGCGGTGATGAGCAGGATCAGGCCAAAGATGTAGAACACCCAGGCGAAGGAGTTGATCAGTGCCGCGCCCAGGAAGATGAACCCGGTTCGGGCAATCAGCGAAAAAACTATGCCGAACAGCAGCACCTTCTGCTGGTCCTCGCGGGGAACCCTGAAGCTCGCAATGATGATCAGGAAAACAAAGAGGTTGTCCACGGAGAGCGCCTTCTCCGTGATGTACCCGGCAAAGTACTCCGACCCCATGGTGCCGCCGCCGAGGAGCAGGACCAGGAACCCGAAGAGAACGGCGATGCCCACATAGATGGAGGACCACACCGCCGCTTCCTTCAGCATGGGAACATGCGCCTTGCGGATGTGGAAGAAGTAGTCGAATGCGAGCAATGCCATGATGATGACGATGGTGATGCCCCAGATGAGGGGCGATACGGTCATGTGACCCTGCTTTCATCGGGCCGCGGCAACGAGCCCAAGGCGTTTTGTCGCGTGACCACGGCCCGGAGCGGCTGCTTCGGCTGCTGAAGCGCCAGTTCCAATATCGGGACGCATCCGGGGCACTGCTGCTCTCGGCCTCCCCCATGGCAAGCAGTGAAATGTAGCCGATGTGCTCAAGCTATCGTCACTATGTAGGTACATGGTAGACCCTTGGCCTACGGTGCGTCTTCGGCTTGCGGCACCTGGTGCGATCCTCCAGACCTCGGGCTGGGACCCTCGAATCCATGCAGCCCGCATGGCACGGAACCGGGACCCCTGATCGTCGAGTCGGTGCCGCTTCCCCGCCCCTGCCGGGATTCGGGGCCGAGGCCCCGCCGAACGGCAAACAACTAGGATCGATTTCGGGAATCCCGGTCCACATGCGTTCGTCTAGAGTGCCCCGCCCGCGGCCTCCGGCGTCCCCGATTCCTCTGAGGGAGCGCCATGGCCGCCGCCGTGATGGTGGTGTCCCCCGTGGCCGTGCTGGCCGGCGTCGCCCACCCGCTCGCGGGCCAGGAACGTTTCGACGTCGAAGAGGTTGTCCGCCCGGCGGGCGACGTTGAGCAGCGTGGACATCGATGCCACTTCCTCGATCTGCTCCTTGAGGAACCACAGCATGAATTGCTCGCCCAGGGGGTCGTTCTCCGCCCGCGCCGCAGCGAACAGTTCCTTGATGCGGTCGGTGACCTCAAGCTCCTGCGCTAGTGCCAGGACCAGGGGTTCCTCCGCGGATTCGAAGTCGTTCCGGACGGGTTCGATCCCGGGGATGGTGATCTTGATGCCGCGGTCCAGGATGTATCGGACCATCATCATCGCGTGGTTGCGCTCCTCGAGCGACTGGCGGTAGAAGTGCTTGGCCAACCGGGGAAGGTCCTGCCCGTCAAACCAGGCCGCGATGGCAATGTACTGCTGGGAGGCCGCGAACTCGTTGCCGACCTGGCGGGTCAGCAGCTCGTTGAACTGCGTGCTCATGGTGCTCTCCTCTGGTGGGTGTTCATGGGAGTGGACCTCCGGTGCCAAGGTTCTGCTGGGTCCGGGGCCGCCGGAGGACCTACACCGAGACTCCTCCGCTTCGGCTCCCCGCGTCAAGATCCGGCAGCGGCCTGCTCCGGGCAAAGCGGCGAGCACCACTTCCTTCGGGCTCGAGGAGCCGTCAAGGATCAGTGTTCGACAGTGGGCCGGGGCAACAGCGCCATGATCGGCTCTGTACCGGCCCAAAACCTGCGGCGCAGAAATGCCCCGGTGGGACCGGGACTTTTTGCGCTCAATTTCTTCGCATCGGCCGTACCGCCAATGCTTCTTCACTACGGCAAACGAAAGATCGCGGATACGGCGGCAGAACCCAGGGAATCCAGCCTCAGTGCTTTCCCTTCTTGGGGACGACAGGAACCACCAAGACCGGTCGGTGCTGGTGAAAGGTGAGATGAGATGCGGTTGCCCCGTTGAGTAGTTGGGAAACGTGCGCCCCGAATGTCGGCTCCCTGGTCCCCACGACAATCATCGACGCGTCGGTCTCCGAGGCCAGGCGCGCCAGCGCCTTCCAGACCTCGCCCCCGAGGATTCGCAAGCTCCACGTGGCGGTGCTGTCCGACATCTGGGTTTCGATGTTGGACCGTATCTCCATGGCATCTGCGGTCATGTCCTCGTCGACATCGCGTGGATGCAACGATTGGTCCCTGATGTCCTCCTTGAGGTTCCACTCCGTCAAATAGCTATTGGGTTCCACATAGGCGTAGATGATCGCACGATCAAGCTGCTGGGCAAGCGCCGACGCCTGGGCGACGACCTCGGGATGCTGCTTGGGAATGACCCCCACGATCAGTGGACCCCACGAGGCCGCATCATTCGAGGACATGACTACCCCTAACTCCTCAGGAAGGCACCATGCCGTTCCGATATCAGGATGACCGAGAAGGGCCGCCGACGGAAGTACCCGCGACGCACTGGCAACCGGGCGGAAACGATCCAGTGTCCGCGATGGATCTCGCCGGATGTCGCGGTGTCCCCAGGGCTGTCTCCGCCCCGGTTCAGGGACCCTGTTCGCCGGATCCACGGAATGTCGGCTCCTGGCTACGCTCGCACTCGGTGGGCAACGAAACCACATCGTGGCCATCATTCCGGTCTACGTGGAGGTCGGCACGGAATCGTGTGCGGTCCTTCCATCACCGTCGAACATTCGAAGCGAGCAACCCCCTGTCGTCAGGGTTGAAGCCGACCCATGAAGTCGGCGACCCCGGAACCACCCAGCTCCCCCGGACCCACAGCCCTTCCGGACACGGCCAGCAGCAGCGCGATGGCCCGGCCGGTGACTTCGGGCCCCGAGCCATGCACGAAGTCGGCATCGGTGGCAATCAACCGCCAACCGGCGGCCATTTCCTTGCCGCCACCCATCTTCACAGTGGTGTTCACTTGGTACGCCAGGGCCTTGGCCACTTCCCCCGCCGGATACTCCCGGTCAATGCCCAAGGGGCGCCTGATGTCTTCGCCGTGGATGAACGATTCGACGAGGCGCGTGGCCAGCGCCGCCGGCGGCGTGGACGTCAGCGGCAGGATCGCGCCGAACTCGGCCAACGTCAGCCCGGGTTCCGCTTGCTTCTCCCTTGCCACCCCGACGGCATTGTCTCGATCGAAATCGAACCCGGCGGCAATCATGCGGCGCGCAAAACCAAGGCGAGTGGTCCGCGCCGAATCGATCAGGTGCGCCAGCACATCGTGGACGTCCCACCCGGGGCACAACGACGGCGTCTGCCACTGCTGCGGTTCCAGCACCTGCAGATCCTCGAAAAGTGCACGACGTTCGCCGTGCACCACTGGCCATACGGAAGCGGGAGACAGTCGGGTCATGCTGCAACTCAACCAGCCGGGGGCGACGATTCACAAGCACCAAGGCCGGCGCCAGGCAGCCGGACCCTCGAGCAGGAAGGGCGCCAGGCCCGCCGGCCGGCTCATGAAAAAGCGGAAAACCAGCCTCTTGCGCGACCGCTATTCAGTGTTACTATTTAGTGGTAGTCAGCAACACAGAGTAGTTACAGGAGAGAGCTCCATGGGCAAGCAATCGACAGAGATGCTCAAGGGCACGCTCGAGGGCATCGTCCTCGCCACCCTGGCCGTCCGGCCGGCATACGGCTACGAGATCACGGCCCGGCTGCGCGACCAGGGTTTCTCCGACATCGTCGAGGGCACCGTCTACGCCCTGCTGGTCAGGGTCGAACAGCGCGGCCTCGTCGACGTCGAGAAGGTCCCCTCCGAAAAGGGGCCGCCGCGCAAGGTCTACTCGCTGAACGCACTGGGCGGCGAGTACCTCGAAGAGTTCTGGAGGAATTGGAGCTTCCTCGCGGAACGGATCGAACAGCTCCGCCACCACATCGACAACACCGCAGGAAGAAGGAGAGTAGCCATGGCAGCAAAATGGATCGAACTGGTCACCGGATCGTTCGAGGACAAGAAGCGCTGGCGCCAGTACAAGGCCCGCAAGGAAGGGCTCCCCGCGAGCTACCGGACCGCGATCGACGGGATCGAGCGCTACTTCATGTACGCCGGGTCGATCGTCAAGGGCGATGTCCTGATGCAGATGCTCGAGGACCTCGCCGACCTGATCGAGGGCGCCGCCGTCGACGGCACCCCGATCCGCGACATCGTCGGGGACGACCCGGTGGAGTTCGCCGACACCTTCATCCAGAACTACTCGGACGGCCAGTGGATCAACAAGGAGCGCAAGCGCCTGACCGACGCCATCGACCAGTCGGCCGAGCAGTCCGCCGACCGGTCAGCCGACCAGTCGTAGACGCACCGGAAACGGAGAAACCGACATGAGAACCGACCAGGCCACCGACCCGGCGATCCGGGTGCGGGGCATCGAAAAGTCGTTCAAGGACCTGCAGGTGCTGCGCGGCGTCGACTTCGAGGTGGGCGCGGGGAGCATCTTCGCGCTGCTCGGCTCGAACGGCGCCGGCAAGACCACGCTGGTGCGGATCCTCTCGACGCTGCTGAAGTCCGACGCGGGAACCGCCACCGTCAACGGCTTCGACGTCGCGGCGGATCCGGGCGAGGTGCGCGAGTCGATCAGCCTGACCGGCCAGTTCGCCGCGGTCGACGAGGTGCTCAGCGGCCGCGAGAACCTGGTGCTGATCGCCAGGCTGCGCCACCTGAAGGACGCCGGCGGGATCGCCGACGAGCTGCTCGAGCGCTTCTCGCTCACCGAGGCGGGGAACCGCAAGGCGGCGACCTACTCCGGCGGCATGCGCCGCCGGCTGGACATCGCGATGAGCCTGATCGGCAACCCGCCGGTCATCTTCCTGGACGAACCGACGACGGGGCTGGACCCCCAGGCGCGCCTGGAGGTGTGGCGGACCGTCAAGCAGCTCGCCGACGGCGGCACCACGGTGCTGCTCACGACCCAGTACCTCGACGAGGCAGAGCACCTCGCCGACCGGATCGCGATCCTGCACCAGGGCACCATCATCCAGAACGGCACGCTCGCCGAACTCAAGGCGCTGCTCCCGGCGGCCACGGTGGAGTACGTCGAGAAGCAGCCCTCCCTCGAGGAGGTCTTCCTCAGCCTCGTCGGCGACACCTCCGAAACCGGCGGACGACCGTGCCCGCGGGAAAGGAAACACCATGAGCACCCACGTCCTGGCCGACACCGGCGTCCTGACCGGCCGCTCGCTGCGCCACATCCTGCGCAGCCCCGACACCATCATCACCACCGCCGTCACCCCGATCGCGCTGATGCTGCTGTTCGTGTACGTGTTCGGCGGCGCCATCAACACCGGCTCCGACGGGTCGTACGTCAACTACATGCTCCCGGGCATCCTGCTGATCACGATCGCCTCCGGCGTCGCGTACACCGCGTACCGGTTGTTCCTGGACCTGCAGGGCGGCATCTTCGAGCGCTTCGCGTCCATGCCGATCGCGCGCTCCAGCGTGCTCTGGGCGCACGTGTTCACCTCGCTGGCGGCGAACCTGGTCTCCGTGGCCGTCGTCATCGGCGTCGCGCTGCTCATGGGGTTCCGCACCGGGGCGTCCGCGGCCGCCTGGCTGGCTGTCGCCGGCATCCTGGTCCTCTTCACCCTGGCGCTGACCTGGATCGCCGTGATCGCCGGGCTTTCGGCGAAAACCGTCGACGGGGCGAGCGCGTTCAGCTACCCGCTGATCTTCCTGCCGTTCATCAGCTCGGCGTTCGTGCCCACCGGCACGATGCCCGGCCCGGTTGCCTGGTTCGCCGAGCACCAGCCGGTGACGGCGGTCGTGGACACCATCCGGTCGCTGTTCGCCCAGGAACCGGTCGGCGGGGACATCTGGATCGCACTGGCCTGGCTCGTCGGCATCCTCGTGGTCGCCTACGCCTTCGCGGTTGCGATCTACCGCCGCAAGATCAGCTGAGGCCACGCATCGCCCCATAAACATCGCCAAAGCACGCATCGCCCGCACTCCCCCTCGTTGGAACTCGAGGATGGAAGCGCGGGCGATGTCGGTCCGCGCCGCGGCACGCCATTGCAGGCAGGGCAGTCCAGGACATGGTTCGTCGACCATGTGGCAAACTGTTTCGATGGACACCCCAACCGACACCTCCGCCGACTACCTCATCGGGCAGCAGTTCCCGCTGCTCTCCTTGCCGTCCACCACCGGGGAAACGCTGGGTCCGATGGACTTCGCCGCGGGTTCCTTCGTCCTGTTCATCTATCCGAGGACCGGCCGCCCGGACCGGGTTCAGCCGCCCGAGTGGGAGCAGGTTCCCGGCGCCAAGGGCTGCACCCCGGAGGCCTGCGAATTCCGCGACCTTGCCGCCGACTACGCCGCCATCGGCTACCGCGTCCTTGGACTCTCCAGCCAGGACACCGACTACCAACTCGAGGCCGTCGAGCGACTGCACCTGCCCTATCCGCTGCTTTCGGACCCCGGGTTCGCCCTGGCCACCGCCTGCGGCCTGCCGACCTTCGGTTTCGAGGGCGAACTGCTTCATGTCCGCAGCACCCTGGTGGTGAGCGACCGCACGATCACGCACGCGTATTTCGGCATCACCGACGCCGCCGAACACCCGCATCGCCTGCTCGCGCAGCTCCAACAAGACCGGTAACCGGACCCGCAACGCTCGTCTTGCCGTCCGCGCCCGGGACGGCCATCGACACCTGCTTAAACGGGCATCGCCCGCACTCCCCCATCCCTTGAACCCAAGGACGCGGGCGTGCGGGCGATGCCCGTTGCTGGCTTGGTCGCATCGCCTAGCGGCTGGCGACGAAGGCCTTCACGCAGGCCTCGATGTCCTCGGCCGAGTGCGCGGCGGAGAGCTGCACGCGGATGCGCGCGGCGCCCTTGGGGACCACCGGGAAGCTGAAGGCGGTCACGAAGACGCCGTTCTCCAGCATCTTGCCGGCGACCTCGGCTGCCTTGACGGCGTCGCCGAACATGACCGGGACGATCGCGTGTTCGCCGTCGAGCAGGTCGAAGCCCTCTTCGGTCATGCGGGTGCGGAAGTGGGTGGCGTTGGCGAAGAGCTTCTCGCGCAGCTCGCCCGAGCCTTCCACCAGTTCCAGCGCCTTGAGCGTCGCGGCGACGATGGCCGGGGCCATCGAGTTGGAGAACAGGTACGGGCGCGCCTTCTGGCGAAGCATCGCGACGATCTCGCCGCGGCCGGAGACGTAGCCGCCCGAGGCGCCGCCGAGGGCCTTGCCGAAGGTGCCGGTGTAGATGTCGACGCGGTCGGAGACGCCCGCGTGCTCCGGGGTGCCTGCGCCGGTGGCGCCCATGAAGCCCACCGCGTGGGAGTCGTCGACCATGACCAGTGCGCCGTACTTGTCGGCGAGGTCGCAGATGGCTTCCAGCGGGGCCAGGTAGCCGTCCATGGAGAAGATGCCGTCGGTGACGATGATGGTGCGGCGGGCGCCCTTGCCGTCGTTCAGCGCGGCTGCAGCCTGCAGCTGGGTCTCCAGGTCAGCCATGTCCTGGTTGGCGTAGCGGAAGCGCGCGGCCTTGGACAGGCGGATGCCGTCGATGATCGAGGCGTGGTTCAGCGCGTCGGAGATGATGGCGTCCTGCGGGCCGAAGAGCGACTCGAAGACACCGCCGTTGGCGTCGAAGCAGCTGGAGAACAGGATGGTGTCCTCGGTGCCCAGGAACTTGGAGACCGCGGTTTCCAGCTCGAGGTGCAGGTCCTGGGTGCCGCAGATGAAGCGGACCGAGGCCATGCCGAAGCCGCGCTCGTCCATGGCGTTCTTGGCGGCCTCGATGATGCGGGCGTCGTCGGCCAGGCCCAGGTAGTTGTTGGCGCAGAAGTTCAGGACCTTCTTGGCCTCGGAGCCGAGCTCGCCGGCGGCAATGCGGGTCGACTGCGGCGAATCGATGTGGCGCTCGGACTTGAACAGGCCGTCGGTGCGAAGCTGCGCCAGCTCGGTGGCGAGTTCGTCTTTCATGGTGGTGTACATGTGCTTCTCCTGGAAGTCGCGGAAATGTGGAAGAGGCTACGGGGGAAGTTTAGAAGACGGTCCAGTCCAGGACGACCTTGCCGCCGTGGCCCGAGCGTGCGGCCTCGAAGCCCTTTTCCCACTCGGTGGCCGGCAGGAAGTCGGTGACCACCGAGGCAACGCGTTCGCGCAGCTGCGGGTTGGAGGTCAGCATGGCGCTCATGGCGTACCAGGTCTCGAACATTTCGCGGCCGTAGATGCCCTTGAGGGTGAGCATGTGGGTGACGACCTTGCCCCAGTCGATGTCGATCGAGCTGGAGGGCAGGCCCAGCATGGAGATGTGGCCGCCGTGGTTCATGTTCTCGATCATTTCCGGCAGCGCGGTCGGGTGGCCGGACATTTCCATGCCGAAGTCGAAGCCCTCGAGCATGCCGAGCTCGTGCTGGGCTTCCTTGATGCGCATCTTGGACACGTCGATGGCCAGGTCCGCGCCCATGCCGCGGGCCAGTTCCAGGCGGTTCGGCGAAACGTCGGTGATGGCGATCTTGCGGGCACCTGCGTGGCGGGCGACGGCAACGGCCATCAGGCCGATCGGGCCGGCGCCGGTGATCAGCACGTCCTCGCCGACCAGCGGGAAGGACAGCGCGGTGTGCACGGCGTTGCCGAACGGGTCGAAGATCGCGCCGAGTTCCGGGGTGATCGAGGCGTCGCGGTGGACCCAGACGTTGGTTTCGGGGATGACCACGAACTCGGCGAATGCGCCGTCGCGCTGCACGCCGACGGAGACGGTGTTGATGCACATCTGGCGGCGGCCGGCGCGGCAGTTGCGGCACATGCCGCAGACCACGTGGCCCTCGCCGGAGACGCGGTCGCCGATCTTGACGTCGTTGACGTCGTCGCCGATCTCCACGACCTCGCCGTAGAACTCGTGGCCCGGGATCATCGGGGCCTTGATCATGGCCTTCGCCGCGTCGTCGTAGGCCTGGATGTGCAGGTCGGTGCCGCAGATGCCTGCGGTCATCACGCGGATCTTGACGTCACGGTCGCCGGTGACGGGCTCGGGGCGGTCAACGAGTTCGAAGCCGGCGTGTGGTCCGGACTTGTACAGTGCCTTCATCGTTTTTTCCTTATCTTGCGCCCGAGCGGGCGCGCCTGACGAACGGGGATCGGCTTCCAAGTGTGTCACCTGCATCACCCGGTTGACACCTTAGAAGATGCACATGTTTCTCAATCAACGATTTAGAATTTGCTACATGGAAGTTCACCAACTGCAGATCCTGCGCGAGCTCGGCGACCTCGGATCCGTAAAGGCCGTGGCCAGCGCGCTCTATGTCACACCCTCAGCGGTTTCGCAGCAGCTGGCGCTGCTGCAGCGCAACATCGACGTGCCGCTGACCCGCAAGGAGGGGCGCAACCTGGTCCTCACCGAGGCGGGCCAGGTCCTGGCCGCCGCCGGGGCCGCGGTCATCTCCTCGCTGGCCGCCGCGCGGTCCGCGATCGGCGCCTTCCAGGAGAGCGCCACGGCTCCGGTCAGCATTGCGGGGTTCCACTCGGTGGGGCAGTCGCTCTTTGCCCCGCTGCTGAGCAAGCTGTCATTCGAGGGCGCGCCGCTGCCCCAGTTCTTCGACGAGGACGTCGCCCAGCAGGACTTCCCCGCCCTCAGCGCGCGCTACGACCTGGTGCTGGCACACCGCATGGACCACACCCCGCACTGGCCCGCGGACAGGGTTGTCGTCACGCCGCTGGCGCACGAACCGCTGGACATTGCGCTGCCGGCGGGCCACCCGCTGGCGGATCGGGAGACCCTGCGCCCGTCGGACCTCGTCAACGAACGGTGGGTGGTCAGCCGCGAGGGCTTCTCCCCCGCCGACGTGCTCGGCGCGATCAGTGCCGTCTCGGGCGCCGCACCGAACATCATCCACCGCATCAACGACTACGCCACGGTTGCGGCGCTTGTCGCATCCGGCGATGTCATCGGCATCATTCCGCGCTACACCGCCGGTGCCGCGGTGGGCGACAACGTCGTGTTGCGCGGGCTCGAAGGCATCGCCAACCGGCGCCGCATCGACCTGCTGGCACGCCCGGAATCCATGCACCGGCGCAGCGTGCAACTGGTGGTCCAGGCCATGCGCGAGGCCATGGCCGAGCTCACGAACCACTGACGCGCCGCGATCGCCGGCCCCGGTTGCCCGCGCACGAGGAATCGGGGGCTCCCCCACCAAGCAACTGGTGGGATGGCCCCCGATTCGGTACGTCATGAACTTGTCTTGCGACGTCTAGCTAGGCGTTGACGCGCTCCTGGTCGGCCGCGAAGTAGGCCAGCAGTTCCTCGCTGAGTGCGGGAACCTGCTTGGCCGATCCGTCGGTGCGCAGGGACTCGGTGGCCAGGACGCCCGCGGCGACCGCGGCACGCGCGGCGATCGGCGAGGTCTCGGTCGGCCCGCCCTCTGCCGCGAAGCGCAGGAACTCGGCGATCAGGCGCGGGTCGGCGCCGCCGTGGCCGCCGTCGGCTGCCTCGATTTCCACCTCGATGTCAGCCTTCACGTAGCCGTCCTGGCTGCGGGTGTTCCACACCTTGATCATGTTGCCCGCGTCGTCGCCGAAGTTCTCCAGGCGGCCCGCGGTGCCGATGACGGTGTAGTTCCTCCAGTAGTCCGGGGTGAAGTGGCACTGCTGGTAGGAGGCCAGCACGCCGTTGTCCAGCTTCATCTGCATCATGGAAATGTCTTCCACGTCGATGACAGGGTTCAGGTCGGTCTGCTCGGTCGGCGGCCAGTTCTCCAGCGAGAACCAGTCCCACATGCGGCGGTCGGTGTTGTCGCGGCGGGATTCGACGTCCCCGTACACGGCCAGGTCGCCGACGGCGGAGACGCGCTCGGTGTATCCGCCGGCAAGCCAGTGGATCACGTCGATGTCGTGGGCGCCCTTTTGCAGCAGCAGGCTGGTGGTGTTCTTGCGCTCGGCGTGCCAGTCCTTGAAGTAGTAGTCGCCGCCGTTGCCCACGAAGTGGCGGCACCAAACGGCCTTGACCTCGCCGATGGCACCGGATTCGATGATGCTCGCGCATCTGGCGGACCACCGGCATGTGGCGCATGTTGTGCCCCACGTACAGCTTGGTGCCGGTGCGGAAGGCCGTTTCCAGCACCTCGTCCACGGCGTCCAGGGTGACATCCAGCGGCTTCTCGCAGAACGTCGGGATGCCGGCTTCCAGGGTGCGCTTGGCGACCACTGCGTGCTGGTTGTCCGGGGTCAGCACCAGCACGGCGTCCAGGCCCGCGTTGAGCAGCTCGTTCAGGTCGGCGGTGATGGTTGCCTCGGGCAGCTTTTCGGCTGCGTCGGCGCGACCGCGTTCGCTGGTGTCACACACCATGGTCACGACCGAACCCTCGCCGGGACGGTGGGCGTGCTTGTACAGTCCGGCACGCAGGCCGAAACCTACAACACCTACTTTGAGATCCACGAAATTACTCCTTATTTACAAAACTTAGAATTCGGTATTGGTGCGCCCGGCATCCCGGGCACACCCGGCGCTAGTTGGTTGGGGTGTCGGTGGCGAAGTGGCAGCGGGCCACGTGCGTGTCGCCGACCCGGATCAGTTCGGGTTCCGTGGTGGCGCAGATGGCCTGGGCCATCGGGCAGCGGGTGTGGAAGCGGCAGCCGGCCGGCGGGTCGATCGGCGAGGGCGGGTCCCCCTGCAGGATGATCCGTTCCCGGTCGGTCCCGTCGTGCCTGCGCAGTTCCGGGGCCGCGGACATCAGCGCCCGCGTGTAGGGCTGGGCGGTGCGGTCGTAGACATCCGCGTAGGTGCCCAGTTCGACGATGCGGCCCAAATACATGGTGGCGACGCGGTCGGAGATGTGCCGGACGATCTGCAGGTCGTGGGCGATGAACAGGTAGCTCAGGTCCAGTTCCTTTTGCAGGTCATCCAGCAGGTTCACCACCTGGGCGCGGACCGAGACATCCAGCGCGGAGACCGGCTCGTCGCAGATCAGCATCTTCGGGTTCAGCGCGATGCCGCGGGCGATGCCGATGCGCTGCTGCTGGCCGCCGGAGAAGTTGTGCGGGTAGCGCTCGGCGTGGTCCGGGTTCAGCCCGACCAGTTCGAGCAGTTCCCTGATCTTCGCCCGGCGCCCGGCCTTGGGGGCGATCTCGGGGTGGATCTCGAAGGGCTCGCCGACGAGTTGTTCCACGGTCATCCGCGGGTTCAGCGAGGAGTAGGGGTCCTGGAAGATCAGCTGGATGTTCCGGCGCATCTCCCGGCGCTCGTCCCCTCGCAGGTCGTTGATGTCGGTGCCGCGGAAGAGGACCTGGCCCTCGGTGGGTTTTTCCAGGCCGGCCATGACGCGGGCCAGGGTGGACTTCCCGCACCCGGATTCCCCGATGACCCCGAGGGTTTCCCCGGGGGCGATGGACAGGTCCACCCCGTCCATGGCCTTGACGACCTTGCGCGGGCCCGATGGGCAGGTGGCGGGCGACCGGGTAGTGCTGCTTGACCGCGCGCAGCTCCATCAACGGGGTCGGCTCCGGCCCCGTCGGTGCGGGCGGGGGCGGGTGAGTGTTTCAGGCGTTGACACGGTTCAGGACCTCCTGGGTGTGGAAGCAGGCCGCGAAGCGGCCGTGCCTCGAGGGTTTCCAAGGCGGGGATCGATTCGTGGCAGTCATCGGTGGCGTAGGAGCAGCGGTTCGCGAACGAGCAGCCCGGCCGGCAGGCGCAACAGGTCCGGGGGCGTGCCGGGGATCGCCGGCAGGCGCAGGCCCTTGAGCTCCTCGCCGGCGATCGATTCCCCCAGTCCCTTGGAGTAGGGGTGGCCGGGGCGGCCCAGCACCTCGGCGGTGGGCCCGTGTTCCACGACCCGGCCCGGCATACATGACGGCGACCTGGTCGGTGACCTCCTTGACCACGGAGATGTCGTGGGTGATCAGGATCAATCCCATGTTCCGTTCCTCCTGCTGCTCCTTGAGCAGCTCGAGGATCTGCGCCTGCACGGTGACGTCCAGGGCGGTGGTGGGTTCGTCGGCGATCAGCAGCACCGGGTCCAGGGCCAGGGCCATGGCGATGACGATGCGCTGGCGCATGCCGCCGGAGAACTGGTGCGGGTAGTCGTTGACCCGCTTGGCGGCCGCGGGGATCTTCACCCGCTCCATCATGGTGATGGCCGCGGCCTTGGCGTCCTTGCGGGAGTAGCCGCGGTGCACGCGGTAGAGCTCGCCGATCTGGCGTCCCACCGGGTGGACGGGGTTCAGGGCGGTCAGCGCGTCCTGGAAGACCATCGAGACCCGGGAGCCGACCAGCTGGCGGTGGCGCTTGGGGGTCACGGTGAGCAGGTCCTCGCCCTCCAGCAGGATCTGCCCGCGCGGGATGTGGGCGGGGGGCATGTCCAGGATGCCCATGATGGCCCGGGCGGTGACGGACTTGCCGGAGCCGGATTCGCCCAGGATGCCCAGCGCCTGCCCGCGCTTGACCTCGAAGTTCATGCCGTTCACGGCGGTGGCGATGCCGCGGGAGGTGTTGAATTCGACCTCGAGGTCCTTCACGCGCAGCAGCACCTCGCCGGCGGGGTCCGTCGCGGCGGGGTCCGTTGCGGCTGGCGGGGGTTGGGTGTTGGTGGGTGCCCACGTTATTTGCCTTTCGGGTCGAACTCATCGCGCAGCGCCTCGCCAAAGAGCACGAAGCCGAGCACGGTGATGGTCAGGAAGATCGCCGGGAAGATCAGCAGGTGCGGGGCCGCGGAAATGTATTCGCGGGCCGCGGCCAGCTGCAGGCCCCAGGACACCGAGGGCGGGGTCAGCCCGATGCCGATGAACGTCAGGCCCGCCTCGGCGGAGATCACCCCGCCGATGCCCAGCGTCTGGAGCACCAGCAGCGGGGTGAGCGAGTTGGGGATGATGTGGGTGCTTGATGATCCGCCCGTGGGAGGCGCCGAGCAGGCGGGAGGCCTGGACGTATTCGCGGTTGCGGACCTCCAGCACCGAGGAGCGCATGAAGCGGACCCCGCCGGCCCAGGAGAACAGGGCCAGGGCGAAGATGACGGTCCAGACGGTGCGTTCGGAGAAGAGCTGCAGGACCACGATCGCGGCCAGGATGAACGGCAGGCCGAAGGCCATGTCGCAGGCGCGGGAGATGATGGTGTCGACCCAGCCGCCGAAGTAGCCGGCCAGGGAGCCCAGCAGGGCGGAGATCACGAAGGAGATCGCGGTGACCACGATGCCGACCAGGATGGAGGCGCGGGCGCCGAAGATCACGTTGGTGTAGTAGTCGCAGCCCTGGATGTCGACGCCGAAGGTGTGCTCGGGGCTGGGGGGCTGGTTGGTGTTCATGATGTCGCAGTTCGCGTTCGGGTCCGCGCCGAAACCGGCGAACAGCTGCGGGAACGCGGCCATGAGCAGCATGAGCGCCACGATGGACCCGGAGATCAGGAAGCGGGGCTTGAGCCAGACGGGCCCGCGGTTGATCTTCTTGGCGGCCTTGCGCGGGGCGAAGCCCACCGCGGCGGCCTTCGGGGCGGGGGCCGCCTTCAGGCCGGCCCGGGTCTTCAGGCCCACCGGGGGCGTGATCGGGTTGGTCGGGGCCAACGGGTCCATGCCGGAGTCCGGGCCCTGGTTGGTTTCGGTTTCTTGGCTCATATCCGCACCCTCGGGTCGATAATGCCGTAGAGCAGGTCCACGAGCAGGTTGAAGATCAGGTACACCAGCACGAGCATCGTGGCGATGCCCACCACGACGGTGCCCTCCTTGTTGTTGATGGCGGTGACCATCAGTCCCCCGATGCCGGGGATGTTGAAGATCGCCTCGATGAGCACGGCCCCGCCGAGCATGCCGGCCAGGGACAGGCCCAGGTAGGTGACCACCGGGATCATCGCGTTGCGCAGGGCGTGTCCCCAGATGACGCGGTTCGGGGAGAGGCCCTTGGCGCGGGCGGTGCGCAGGTACTCGGCGCGCAGCACGTCCACCAGGGAGGTGCGGGTCAGCCGGGCCAGCCCGGCGGAGGCCTCGACGGCCATGACCAGGGCCGGGAGGATGAAGGCCATCGGCCAGCCGGCGCGGATGCCGGCGGGGTCCACCCAGCCCAGCTGGACGCCGAAGACGGTCTGGGCGCCCAGGGCGATCACGAAGCCGGGGATGCCCAGGAAGATGACGGTGAAGACCAGGGCGAAGTGGTCCCCGGCCCGGCCGTGGCGCAGGCCGCCGTAGACGCCGATGGCCAGGCCGATGGCCAGCTTCAGCACCCAGGCGGTCATCGCCAGGGCGAAGGTGGTGGGGAGGCGTTCGAGGATCAGCCCCAGGATGGGGCGGCCGAAGAAGTCGATGCCGAAGTTGCCCTGGAGCAGGCCGAGCATGTAGTTGCCGTACTGGATCAGCAGCGGGTCATCGAGGTGGTAGGCCAGGCGGATCTGCGGCGACCGTGGATTCGGGCAGCGGGCGGGCGCCGGTGAGCGCGGCGATCGGGTCCCCGGGCATCAAGAAGGTGAGGGCGAAGATGATGAAGGTGGCGCCGATGACGACCGGGATCATCTGCAGGATTCGGCGTACTGTGTAGCCAAGCATGCGACTGCTTCCTTTCGCGGCCATCCGGCCGCATCTGTTCTGAATCGGGGGTGCACCGTCGAGTCATCGTCGGCGCACCCCCGTCAGCGCAAGTGTTGTGCTTGTTTAGCAGCCGTATCCGGCGCGGTAGAACTGCAGGTCGCCCTGCGAATCATTCATTGCGGCGCACTTGGAGCGAAGTCCGAAGTCGGTCGGAATGAACAGCGGGATCGCTGGCATGTCCTTCATGATCAGTGCTTCGGCATCGGCGTACAGGCCTGCAGACTTGGCTTCGTCCTGCTCGCCGCGGGCAGCGACCATCAGCTTGTCGACGGCCGGGTTGGAGTAGCCGGTGGTCACGTTGCCGTCGCCGCCGGTTTCGTACTGGCTCAGGTACTGGTCGGAGCTCTTGTAGGACCAACCCCACAGGCCGAAGACGGCGCCTTCGAGCTTCTTGCCGTTGCGGCGTGCTTCCAGCTCGGTGCCCATCATCGGCTTGAGCTGGACCTTGATGCCCAGGTTGTCCTGGATCTGCTTGGAGATCGCCTGGACCAGCTGCTGGTCGGAGGCCGAGTTGTGCTCGATGATCAGCGTGCCGTCGAAGCCGCCGGCCTTGGCCAGCAGCGCCTTGGCGCCCGCGGCATCAAAGGTGCAGGAGTCGCAGGAACCCGCCTTGTAGGAATCCAGCGACGGCGGCACCAGCGAGTCCGAGGACGTTGCGTAGCCCTGCAGCAGCGACTTGGCGATGGTCTCGCGGTCGATCGACATCGAGATCGCCTTGCGCAGGTCCGGGCTTTCGAGTCCCTTGACGTAGCCCGGGATCTGCAGCGTGTACTGCTTGGAACCGGTCTTGACCTCGTAGAGGGATTCCTCGCCCAGCTGGCTCTTGGCCTTGGAGACCATGGTTGCCGGGACGTTGCGGATCATGTCCAGGTTGCCGGCGGTCATGTCGGTGTATGCGGCGTCGACGGCGGTGTAGATCTGGCCGACGAGCTTGTCGGCGCCACCGGAGAATCCTGCAGCACCCTTGAATCCGTCCCACTTTTCCAAAACAACTTCAACGTTGTGGTTCCAGGAGGCGAACTTGTACGGGCCGTTGGAGATCGGGTTGGCTTCGTATCCCTTGGGATCGCTGAAGGCCTGTTCGGGCAGCGGGCACATTGCGGAGGTGCTCAAGAGCTTCGGGAAGTCGGCATTCGCCGCGGTGAGGGTGACCTCGAAGTTGTTCTCGTCGATGACCTTCACGCCCGAGAGCTTGTCGGTCTTCGGCTTGGAACCGTCGGTCGGGTTCAGGTCCTTGTAGCCGGCGAAAGTCGCGAAGTAGCCGTTGCCCTGCCAGGCGTTGGAGCCGGTGGCGGTCTTGTTCCAGGCATCGACGAAGGAGTTCGTGGTGACGGGAGTGCCGTCCTGGAAGGTCCAGCCGTCCTGCAAGGCGATCTTCCAGGTCTTGGCGTCCTTGCTCGTGACCGACTTGGCGGCCAGCGGTTCCAGCTTCTGGGTCTCCGTGTTGACTTCCATCAGGTTCGCACAGGTGGCCATGGCGACCTGGCTTCCCGGATCCTCGTGCGGGACCAGCGATTTCGGCTCGGTGAGCTGGAATGAAAGCTTCTTTTCGCCCTCGGCACCGGCATTGTTTCCAGTTCCTGCAGCGCAACCACTGGCTACCAGCATGAACGCCGCCGAAGCCGCCGCTACTGCCAACATCTTCTTCTTTGACATGATGCTCCTCCCGTACAAATGATCCGTATATCCCGCCGAACGGTCGGCGGTGTAAGCGAGATAACCACAGCCTGTGATTACCCTCACCACTTTTTTTACGCTCTAAAATAAACCAGATACAGCTGGCAGTGTCAAAATTTTCCACAAGATTCATGTGACGCTCACTCGTCTCACAGCGACATCACGTAGCCGACTAGGCCGTTTCTGACAGCGGCCAGCCAGGGGATTTGCTAGGAGACAGCCGCTTCCGCGTCGCCCAAACCCAGCACGCCCAGCGGATCTGCCAGCAGGGCATCAACCAACGTCGCTCCGGCGAAAAGCGACAAGGAAAATATGTGGTCCGAGGACAGCACCACGCGGCTCGCGGCGTCGTGGCCGGCATGCGCGTACTTGGCCACCTCGGCGACCAGCGAACCGAAAAAGGCAGGGGTCTCCGCGGGCGTGCCCGCGACCACCAACAGTTCGGGATCATGTATGTCCAACAGCGAACTCGCCGCCCGACCAACGTACCGGTTTCGCTGCTCAAGGATCTCGATGGCTTCGGAGTCCCCTTGCGAGGCGAGCTCCAGAACGTCATCGATGTTCCCGACGACCAGGCCGTGCTCGATGGCCGTTCGAGTCACCGCGTCGTCCGATGCCATCACCGACAGGCAACCCGTGCGACCGCACGGGCAGTCCCGCAACTCGTCACTGACGCGCAGATGCGCAATCTGTCCGGCAGTCTGGCTGAACCCGGAACGAATTCGTCCGCTGTTGACCATCACCGATCCGATGTCGGCAGTGATGACCATCAGGACGAAGTCGTCCGAACGCTGCCCGTGCCCGTAAAGCAATTCGGATTGCGCGGCGGCGCGGGCGTTGTTGTCGACGATCACGGGGGCGGGCAACCTGCCCCGCAACATGTCCATGACGCGCACGTTTTGCCAACCCGCAGCAGGATTATCTACGACGACGCCCGAGGCTCTGTCCACGATTCCGCCGGTGGCAATGCCCGTGCCCAAGATGATGTGCCTGCCGGCATGCGCGTCGATCAATTTCTCGGCGGCCGACACCACCAACTCGATGGACTCTCCCGGCCCCATCCCGGCATGCGGCACCAGAACGGCTGCGCGTTCCTTGCCGTCCAGGCCCATGAGCACCACGCCGGTGGTACGCGGGCCCAAGTGGATCCCCAAGACCAAGGTCGAGTGGTAGTCGACCTGCAGCGGCACCCGCGGACGGCCCTGGGCGCCGACGGGCGAGGGCATGGCCTCCAGGAGCTTGTCGTTGATCAATACGGATGTGATGTTTGTGACCGACGCGGCACTCAGGCCGAGTTGGGCCGCAATCTCGGATCGAGACATCCCCGGATGGTGGAAGACATGCGCCATCACGGCCGCGGTGTTCAGGCGCCGCAAATCATCGCCACGATGACCACGCCCGTTGCGCAGACCGATCCCCTGATCGCGGTCAAGCATCTCCACCCCTAGTCCACTCCCATTCCCTTGTGCCAATGCTCGGCCCAGTTTTCAAAACTCGTTGCCGTATCCGTTTTCGGCGTTGCCCAAGCACGTACGGGCCGACATCCTGCGGTTGCCCGATCACGCATTCCTTGTCGGCCTTGATAACACCCGCTTCCTTGGCGATTCCCCCGCATTGGAGGCAACGAGCCGATGGACCAACGCGTCTGGCGCACGATGCGGACCGCCACGCGATGCCGGCCGTGCCGCCGGCAGGCAACGGGCCGGACGCCCCCAATCGTCGATCGATCATGGGATCCGCGGAGGCCACGTCATCTTTTGCCGATCGAAACCACGAGAATACCCAGCAAACAGCGCTTTAGTTGAAATCATTGCTTTTGTGACACCCTGCTCACCATCCCGGTGGGCAGGTTCTCGCTGCACCGGAACCGTGCGCCGGGCACCACCTCAGTCGCCCAGAATCACTTGGCCGATCCCGTGCACCCCGACGGCATGCAGCGGATCGGATTCGGGCAGCGCCGACATCAGCGACGCATAGTTCACGGCCCAGGCCCTGGCACGCACCCAGGTCCCCGGCGAGTAAAGGGCGTGGCGGGCCAGCGCCGCCCTGAACGACTCCCGGCCGGCCTCGGTGAAGTGCAGCCAGGCAACGGCCAGGTCGCTGGCAGGGTCCCCGGCACACAGATCGCCAAAGTCGATCACTGCCCGCAATCCGGGTTCGACCTGCCCGTTTTCGTTGAGTCCCCTGGCACCGACGATCACGTTGTGCGGATGCGGGTCTCCGTGGACCCACAGCCGCGGACCACGATGCTCGGCCGCGCCGATCCCGTCATCCCACAGCGCAAGCAACGCATCGCGATCGGCAAGGCCCGATTCCTCCAGCCGCCCGCGCACGGTCGCGTCCCTGTCCTTGAGCGGCACGCCGCGCACCGGGTTCTTCGGCGCATCCGCCGGGGCCGGGACATGCAGCGCCCGGAAAAACGCGGCCAGCCGGAGCGCGTAGAGATCGCGTACCCTCGGCGGAACCGTTGCCGCGCTCGCGCCCTCGAACCACGGCATGATCGCCCAGTGGTACGGGTAGCCCTCCCCCGGCTTGCCGCCGCGCACCGGCACCGGAACCGGTTCGGGCAGCCGCGGCGCCAGGAACGGCAGCCAGCGCAACTCGTTGAGCAACAGCGAGTGCGCGCTGGCACGCCTCGGCAGCCGAACGGCCAAATCCGGGCCCAGCCGGTAGACCGCATTGTCCCACCCGTCGTCGGCAAACTTCAGCTCCAGCCCGGCAAGCTCCGGATGCTGGGCGGACAGCAGCGCCCGCACCAGCTCCGGACCCGTATCCACGTCCGCGTCCGGCCGGGGCCCGGAGGAGGGCGCCGCGTTCATTCGCCCGGGGTGTGCGCCATCGCGGCGATCTGGATCAGGTTGCCGCAGGTGTCATCGAACACCGCGGTCGTCACCGGCCCCATGGCCGTCGGCGGCTGGGTGAAGACCACGCCAAGTCCCAGGAGCCGCTCGTACTCGGCCTGCACGTCCGGCACGGAGAACGAGGTGAATGGAATGCCGTCCGCCACCAGTGCGTCACGGAACGGTCCCACCGCGGGATGGTTTGCCGGTTCCAGCACCAGCTCCACCCCGTCCGGGGCCTCCGGGGAAACCACCGTCAGCCAGGAGAACTCACCCATCGGGACGTCGGTCTTCTTTTCGAAGCCCAGCGTGTTGGTGTAGAACTCAAGCCCCTTGGCCTGGTCATCAACAAAAATACTCGCGAGGTGGATCTTCATGGTTTCGTCCTTTCCGACGACGATGCAATCTGGTTGTCCGGCCCTCCGCCATGGCCCGAACCGGCCTCGGTCGAGGCCTGTTTGTCCGCCGGCGCCTGCTGCGGCCACCTGCGGAAAATTTCCTGCAGCGGAGAAGTGTCAAGGTAGTGGAACTTGTAGCGGCCCGAGCGTTCACTGTGCAGCAGCCCGGCCTCTTCAAGCACCGCCAGGTGTTGGGAGACCGCCTGGCGGGTCGGCGTGATTCCGTGCTTCGCGGCCAACCTGGCGCAAATCTCAAACAGCGTTTGCCCGTCCCTGTCCACCAGCTCGTCAAGGATGTGCGCCCGAGTCGGGTCGGCGAGCGCCTTCAGCAGCAAGTTCCACACCCACCATTAAGGCAAGTCCACACTTGCCTGTCAAGGCCTGCCTCGAGCGGACTGCTGGTTATCCACATTCCCGAACCAGCCGAACCCGCTGCACTTCCACCCGTATCATCCTTGTTCCATGCAAACGGACGCATTCATCACAGCCGTTACCGGCAACGACAACACCCCGGGGCACTCAGTGACCCCGGGTGATGAATTGCGCGCCTATGCCGCGGCGCTGCGGATCGCCGCCTCGCTGGCGCCGAGGATCGCCAAACACACCGCGTCGCCCACCCACGCAAGCTACTTCGCACTGATGGCGGAACACGCACATCGGACCGCGGCCTACGCGCAGATCCTCGCTGCCGACCTTGCCCAACGCACGCTCGTCCATGAGCTGCCAGTGGCGCAGCTGAACGAATTGCGCCCACTGGCCAAGGACCCCGAAGACTACATCAGTGGCGCAAGGCAATTGCCCGACGATCCCCGCACCGTTCCCGCAGGACGCCCGACGTTCAAGAACACCATCGACTTCCTGCAGAATGTGCTGCATGTTTCGTTCTTCGAGGCGCGCGACCGACTGCAATCGGGCACCAATCTGTTGCCGCACACGGATGTCAACGGCATTGCCCTGCCGCCACGGTTCCCGAAGCTTGCCGGCGAACTCGATCTCGGGCAACGCTCCCCCGGGGACCATCAGCACAGCCGCGAAGAAGCTTGACGCCCTGGGCCCGCATATCAACCAGCAGCCCGATCCACACGCACTGTCCACCGAGCTGGAAGAACAGGTCCTCGAATCCGTCCGCACCCAGGACCCCCGAACGACCCGGCGGCTCCTGAGCACCATCCAGAACTCGTTGGAACAGGGAACCACCCAGCCCCTCCGACGAAGTCCTGCGTTCAAGGCTCGGGTTGTTCTATCGCGGAATGAACTCGGGCACCGTGGAATTCCTTTTGCGGACCCTGCCCGGCGATGCCGAATTCATTCTCTCGCTCTGCGCCCAAACCGATAATCCCCGCACAAAGGCCGGAGACCGCGAGGGCCTGCTCCAACAATCCCCGTTCGCGGCTTCACCTCGGAGCGATTTGGTTCCCGACGTCGATTCAGGCGCATCCTCCGCCGAAAGCACCGACTGCGGTCCCGATTCCACACCTGTTGCCGCAACCAACACCACTTTTCCGGATTTCCTGCTGGCCACGTCGGCTACCCACGACAAACCGCTGGCCACTGCCGAAGAACTTGCCGCAATCACGCTCGGCAACGAGCCATGGCAATCCCCACCGCAGTCGGCAACGCCGACGCCCATGTCGGATCGGTTCGAGGCTTCTCAACCAGGGTGCACCGGGTGCCGACGGGCTCACTCCCCCGCAGCGCCACCTGCAGGGCCTGCTCAACCTCCTGAAGTCCAACGGCCGGGCAAGCAACCCGAAGAAATCCGACGGGCCTTCCGTCACCGGACATGGTCATCATCGCCACCCTGGCCGAGCTCGAGGAACGCGCAAGCACCAGCGGCATCACCCGGCACGGCCAGCAGCTGAGCGCCGCGGAGCTGAGGCAAAACCTCTGCAATTGCCGGGCCATTCCCATCGTCATGAACGGCAAGAGCCAGATCCTGGACCTGGGCGCGCCGGAAAGGTACTTCCCCGACTACATGCGCCAGGCGATCCTCGCCAGGGACGGCGGGTGCGTGGTTCCCGGGTGCACGGTGCCGCCCGAACATTGCGAAATCCACCATCTCAAACCCTGGGAGCTCGGCGGACTGACCCGCGTCGAGGACGGAACACCCGCGTGCAGCGGGCACCACCATGCGGTCCACGCGGGCCTGATCGAAATTGTCCACAACGACGACGGCCTGCCGGCGGCCATCCTGCCCACGTTCATGGATCCGGAACAAAAGCCGCGGCGCAACACCTACTGGAACCCCCAGCCGGCCTTCACCGCGCCAACGCTCTTCTGAGTCCCGGCGCCGCCCTGCAAATACGACGCGCACCGGCACCGCCAACTGCCAGCTGCCAACCACCACACGCGGTCTGGCGCCACAAAGCAAGAGGCCCCGGTTCCTCCCGCAGGGGAAGGAACCGAGGCCTCATGGCGTCGGAAGGTGTTAGCCCTCGATGCCGAGCTTCTCAAGCACGAGCTCGCGCACGCGGCCGGCGTCGGCCTGTCCGCGGGTGGCCTTCATGACCGGGCCCATCAGCGCGCCGATGGCCTGCAGCTTGCCGGCCTTGACCTTCTCAACGACATCCGGCATGGCTTCCATGGCGGCGTCGATCGCGGCACCCAGCGCCGAATCGTCGTTGACGACGGCCAGCGAACGCGCCGCCACGACCTCGGACGGGGTGCCTTCGCCGGCAACCACGAACTCGAGCACCTGGCGGGCGATCTTGTCGTTGATCTTCTTGCCCTCGATCAGCGAGTTCAGCTCGACGATCGTGGCCGGGGTGACGCCCAGGTCGAGGATCTCGACGTCGGCGTTCTTGGCCAGGCGTGCGATCTCGCCCATCCACCACTTGCGGGCCACGGCCGCGGTGGTGCCCGCGGCGATGGTCTCCTCGATGGCTTCGGTGACGCCGGCGTTGACGACGTCGCGGAACTCGGCATCCGAGTAGCCCCAGTCGGCCTTCAGGCGCTTGCGGCGCTCGGCCGGCGGCTCCGGCAGGCGCGAACGCAGCTCTTCGACCCACTCCGACGGTGGTGATGATCGGCACCAGGTCCGGCTCCGGGAAGTAGCGGTAGTCGTCCGCGTCGGACTTCGGGCGGCCCGAGGTCGTCGTGCGGGTGTCCTCGTGCCAGTGACGGGTCTCCTGCACGATCGCGGCACCCGAGTTCAGCACCGCCGCGTGGCGCTCGATCTCGAAACGCACGGCGTGCTCGACGGCACGCAGCGAGTTCACGTTCTTGGTCTCGGTGCGGGTGCCGAACTTGTCCGCGCCCTTGAGCATCAGCGAGACGTTGGCGTCGCAACGCACGTTGCCGCGCTCCATCTTCGCGTCGGACACGTCAAGCGACTTCACGATTTCGCGGATCGCCGCGACGTAGGCCTTGGCCAGCTCGGGGGCGCGCTTGCCGGCGCCCTCGATGGTCTTGGTGACGATCTCGACCAGCGGCACGCCGGAACGGTTGTAGTCGACCAGCGAGTAGTCGGCACCCTGGATGCGGCCGGTGGCCCCGCCCATGTGGGTGAGCTTGCCGGCGTCCTCTTCCATGTGCGCGCGCTCGATCTCCACGCGGAAGACCTCGCCGTCCTCCAGCTCGATGTCCAGCCAGCCGTCGTAGGCGATCGGGTCGTCGTACTGGGAGGTCTGGAAGTTCTTCGGGGTGTCCGGGTAGAAGTAGTTCTTCCGGGCGAAGCCGCAGCGCTCGGCGATCTTGCAGTTCAGCGCCAGGCCGATCAGGATCGCGTATTCCACGGCGGTCTTGTTGACCACCGGCAGCACGCCGGGCAGGCCCAGGCAGACCGGGGTCACGTTGGTGTTCGGGGTGTCGCCGAACACGTTCGGTGCCGCGGAGAACATCTTGGTCTTGGTGTTCAGCTCGACGTGGACCTCGAAGCCCAGCACCGGATCGTACTTTTCCAGCGCGACGTCGAAGTCGACGAGTTCATCGGTGTGCATGGCCATGTTAGGCAACCCCTCCAGTGGTGGCGGCGGACAGTTCGGGGGCCTGGTCGATCAACCGGCCGCCCCACTTGTCTTCCAGCAGCTTCTCAAGTGCCGCACCGGCACGGTACAGGCGGGCATCCTCGCGGGCCGGGGCCAGGAACTGGATGCCGACCGGAAGGCCCTCGGACAGGCCGCCCGGGACGGTGATGCCCGGGACGCCGGCCATGTTCGCCGGGATGGTGGCAACGTCGTTGAGGTACATCGCCAGCGGATCGCCGGTCTTCGAGCCCAGCTCGAAGGCGACGGTCGGGCTGGTCGGGGAGATCAGCACGTCGGCGAGCTCGAACGCGGCGTCGAAGTCGCGCTGGATCAGCGTGCGGACCTTCTGGGCCGAGCCGTAGTAGGCGTCGTAGTAGCCGGCGCTCAGCGCGTAGGTGCCCAGGATGATGCGGCGCTTGACCTCTTCGCCGAAGCCCGCGGCACGGGTTGCACCCATGACGCGTTCGATCGTGAGCGGGCCCTCCGTGGGAAGCACGCGGGTGCCGAAGCGCACGCCGTCGAACTTCGCCAGGTTGGAGGAGACCTCCGAGGGCATGATCAGGTAGTAGGCGCCCAGCGCGTACTTGAAGTTCGGGCAGGAAACCTCGACGATTTCGGCACCGGCGGCGCGCAGCGCCTCCAGCGACTCGTCGAAGCGTGCCTGCACGCCCGGCTCGTAGCCTTCGCCCTGCAGTTCCTTGATGACGCCGACGCGCACGCCGGTCATGTCGCCGGAGGCGCCCAGCTCGGCGGAGGCAACCAGCGCCGGAACCGGCTCGTTCAGCGAGGTCGAGTCGGCCGGGTCGTGCCCGCCGATCAGCTCGTGCAGGTACGCGGAGTCCAGCACGGTGCGGGTGACCGGGCCGATCTGGTCCAGCGAGGAGGCCATGGCGATCGCGCCGTAGCGCGAGACGCCGCCGTAGGTCGGCTTCACGCCGACGGTGCCGGTGACGGCGCCGGGCTGGCGGATCGAGCCGCCGGTGTCGGTGCCCAGGGCCAGCGGCGCCTCGAACGCGGCAACCGCCGCGGCGGAGCCGCCGCCGGAGCCGCCGGGGATCCGGTTCAGGTCCCACGGGTTGCGGGTCGGGCCGTAGGCCGAGTGCTCGGTGGAGGAACCCATCGCGAACTCGTCGAGGTTGGTCTTGCCCAGCATCGGCAGCTTGGCCTCGCGGATCTTGGTGATCACGGTCGCGTCGTACGGGCTCATCCAGCCTTCGAGCATCTTCGATGCCGCGGTGGTGGGCTGGCCCTTGGTGACGATCAGGTCCTTGATGGCGATCGGCACGCCGGCGAACGGGTGCAGCGCTTCCGCCGCGGCGCCGCCTGCGGCGCGGATCGCGTCGACCTCTGCGGCAACTGCCAGTGCTTCTTCGCCGTTGACGTGCAGGAAGGCGTGAACGCCCTGCTCTCCCCCGTCAACCTCGGCGATGCGGTCCAGGTGCGCCTGCACGGCCTGCACGCTGGTGATCTCCCCGGCGCGCAGCTTGGCCGCAAGCTCGGTTGCGGAGTAACGAATAATCTCGTTCATGAATTACTCTCCATCCAAAATGGCCGGCACCTTGAAGCGCGTGTCGGTGGAATCCGGCGCGTTCAGCAGCGCTTCCTCGGCGGTGAGCGTCGGGCCGACGACGTCCTCGCGGAAGACGTTGAACAGCGCAATCGGGTGGGTGGTGGCCGGAACATCGGCGGACGCGGCTTCGGACACCGACGCGATTGCTTCGACAATGACACCGAGCTCGCCGGTCATCTTGTCCAGCTCGGCATCGCTCATCTCAATGTGGGCCAGGTGCGCCAAGTGCGCAACGTCCTCACGGCTGATGGCAGACATGTATCTCCCTAAGTGGGCGGATGGGTTTCCCCACTAGTCTAGTACGCCCCGCGGGTCCGAACAGCGCCGGTTTTCCGGGTCGATGCGTGATCCCGCACGCCCGTTCACCCGCCGCGCAACCGGCACGGCCACGGCCGCCCCAAACCCGAAAGCAAACCCACGCCGCCCGGGCCTCGCCCGCCGCCCGACCAACACCCTAGGAGAGTTCGACGACAGCACCCGCGACGGCGTTGCCCTCGGCGTCGGTCCACGGCGCGCCGACCCATGCACGCGCTTCCGCGGAGCCCGATCCGCCCGCAACCGGACGGCGGATGACCGCAAGTCCCGGCTGCACCCCCTCGCTCCGCGCGTCAATCTGCGCCGGGCCCTGTCCGTCGGCCTGCGGCGCCAAAACCACGGCGACCGAGGAATCGAGCGTATTCGACTCGTTTTGGTGCTGTGCCAGCACCTCCCCGCCGATAAACGCACGCATCTGCTCCTGCCACACCGGGTCGCCGGCGGCGTCGTAGATCCAGCGGGTGCCCAGCACCCCGTGCTCGCTGGTGCCCAGCAGGTAGTCCTCCGCGCCGGCCAGTGCGGCCCCGCGGTAGCTCAGCGGGACGTGATAGAGCACCGGATCCCCCGACCCGGAATCGCGCACCAGGATCATTTCCAGGCCGACCTCGCCGGCCGGGTCGTCAAGCCGGAACCCGCCCGCCACGCTGAGCACCGGAGCCCCGTTCCCCTCGAACCAGTCCTGCTTCGGCAGCCACTCGGCCATCAGCTCGCGCTTGGTCGGAACCATTGTCGTTTCGTGGATGACGCTCATGTGGGGACTTCCTTCACTCGGTGGCCGTAACGCGTGGTGCGCACGCATCGAGCCTATCCAAACCCGACGCCCGATCCCCTCAGGCACACGTGAGTTGCGCAACCCGAGCCCCGGGTCCAGCTTGGACACCGGCGGTTAAACGACGAGGCTTCCGCGGTCCGCCCGTCGAAACGGATGGACCTCGGAAGCCTCGGCTACAGTTGCGGTGCCCTGCGGGCCGCGGCCTAGAGCGCCAGCGTGTAAACGACCAGGACGATCTCGGTGTTCGGCACGTACCAGTCGCGCTCGGAGGCGTGGTGGAATCCGTCGGCCTCGTAGAGGGCGCGGGCGGCAACCCAGTGGCCGCCGGTGGTCAGCGAGACGGTGTGGACGTCCTCGATCTCGCGGGCACGGTCGATGACCGCGTTCAGCAGGGCGCGGCCGGCCCCGGTGCGCTGCACGGCGGGGTCGATGACCAGCATGCGGAATTCGAGTTCGCCTTCCAGCGCGATGTCGGCGTACTCGCTGCCCGGGCGCACCAGGGTGACCGAGCCGATGACGACGCCGTCGCGCTCGGCGACGAGGATCTCGGAGGCCGCGTGCCGTGCGGCAACCTGCTGCACGAACTGCAGGTATTCGTGGTCCGGGTCGTCGAAGTGGCCCGCGTCCAGGTAGGAGTCGACGGTGATCCGCGCAATGTGCGGGTAGTCGGCTTCCACGGCGGGACGGATCGTCAGGGTGCTGGCATCGGTGAGGGTTGCTGTAGTCATCACTTCCAGTGTGACAGCCGGGCGTCCGCCGGGCCGGAAATTCGCGGCGCATGTAGCCAAGCTCACGCGCGTCAAGCCATCCGAACCGCCTGCCGCCGAGCCGCCTCGGCAGTGTGGGCGCGAGCCGTCTCGCGACTGTTGCTCTACACGTTGCCCCACGTCACAATTCGATCACAACGGAAGAAGATAACCCGACACCCTTGTGGTTTGTTTGTTAGTACAGTTTACTAACAACCATGAACACCTCACGGGGCCCCCTGCGCAGCATGGCAACAGGCGCAGCCGCACTGCCCTCACACGGCCGCGCACACAACCTGTCTCTTGTGCTGCAGACGCTTCATTCAACGGGGCCGCTGAGCCGCGCGGACCTCTCGCGCACCCTCGGCCTGACCCGCGTCACGGTATCGGACCTGGTCTCCGAACTGCTCGAACGCGGACACGTCATCGAACTCGGCCAGTCCGAGAAAATCCGACCCGGGAAACCCGCCATCATGGTCGATCTAAACCGCCGGGGGCTGCAGATCATCGGTCTGGACCTCGCAGAGAACTCGGTGCTCCGCGCCGCCGTCCTGGACCTGGACGGAAACATCCTGAACCGCGTGGAAACCACCACCGGGGATGAAAAGGGACAGGAAGTCACGCAATTGGTGCTGGACCTGGCAACCCGGGCCATCAACCTCGCCACCGCGCCGCTGCTCGGCATCGGCGTCGGCACCCCGGGCATCGTCGACCACGACGGGGTGGTGCTCACGGCACCGAACCTCGACTGGAGAGACCTGCCGCTGCGTGAACTGCTCGAACAAGAGACCGGGTTGCCCACACTCGTTGCCAACGACGCGGATGCAGCGGTTCTCGCCGAATTCACCTTTGGGGGCGGCGCGAACGACATGATCCTGGTCAAGGTCGGCCGCGGCGTGGGCTCCGGCTTGATGGTCAACGGCCAGCGCGCCCGCGGCGTGCACTCGGCGGCCGGGGAAATCGGCCACGTCGTGGTCGGCACCGACGGCGGCCTCGAATGCAAGTGCGGCAAGCGCGGCTGCCTGGAAACCTGGCTTTCGGTCCCGTTCCTCGAACGCGGGCTCGAGGCCGCCGCGGCCTTCGAGGAACCCGAGGCAGCCGCCGACAACGTCTTGCAGATCGCCGGCGAGCGCCTCGCCGTCGCCCTCGCGCCCATCGTCGGCGCCCTTGACTTGGCCGAAGTCGTCCTCAGCGGCCCGGCACACCTTTTGGAAGGGACCCTGCGCCAGAGCGTTGAAAAAACGCTGGCGGAACGGATGCTTCCACACAGACCACCCCTGGTGGAAGTCCGCCTCGCCAAGGAACCGCAGGACGTGGTGCTGCGCGGCACCGCTGTCATGGTCCTTTGGAACCAATTGGGAGTGGCCTGACCCGTTTCAACCAGCACGCGCCTTCCGCCGGCCACCGCATCGAACCTCGGCACCGGCCTGGCCGCGGCCGTGGTCCGCGACGGCCAAGTGTTACGCGGTCGTGACGGAATCGTCGGGGAAATCGGCCACTTTCCGGTGGCCGGCGGGTCCCTCTGCACGTGCGGCCAGTTCGGCTGCCTGGAGACGCTGGCCTCCGGCTCGGCGCTGGACAGGCTGTGGCGGGTGCCGGGAGGCCGAGGGCGCGATCCCTTTGCCGCCGCGGCGGCCGGGGACCCCGTGGCCGCGCACGCCGCGCAGGTGCTCTGCCACGGGATCGCGCTCTCCCTCCAGCTGCTGGTGCTGACCACCGGTGCCGAGCGGATCGTGCTCGGCGGCGGACTGTGCGCGTTGGGAAACGCACTGGAGAACGGGATACGCTCGGAGTTGACCCGTGATGCGGCGGCCTCCGACTTCGTCGCATCGTTGGAGCTGGCCGACCGCTTTGAACTGCTGCCCTCCGATGTGCCGGTCGCCGCCCTTGGTGCGGCGCTGCTGCCGGCACGGGGCCAGCTTTAGCACTGAAGGAACACGTTTACATGGAAGTTTTGATCGTCGATACCCCGGAAGAAGCCGCGGCGTTTGCCGCATCGGCAGTGCTCAATGGCTTGCGGACCTACGGCACGGGGAACCCGGTGCTGGGCCTGGCCACCGGGTCCTCGCCGCTGGGGCTCTACGCCGAACTGGCCGCTGCGGCGCAGCGCGGGGAGGTCGATTTCTCGGCCGCCCGGGGCTTCGCGCTTGATGAGTACGTGGGCCTGGACGACACGCACGAGCAGTCCTACCGCCAGACGCTGATCCGCGAGGTCTGCAACGTGATCGGCCTGCCCGAGTCCGGGCTGAACGTGCCCAACGGCAACGGCGACACCGTTGAGCAGATCGCCGAGCAGGCAGCCGCCTACGACGAGGCCATCAAGGCCGCCGGCGGGGTCGACGTGCAGATCCTGGGCATCGGCGCCAACGGGCACCTGGGCTTCAACGAGCCCGCATCTTCGCTGCGCAGCCGCACCCGCATCAAGCGCCTGGCCTCGCAGACCCGCGAGGACAACGCGCGCTTCTTCGACGGCCTGGACCAGGTGCCGACCCACTGCGTGACCCAGGGCCTGGGCACCGTGCAGGAAGCCGGCCGCCTGGTGCTCATCGCCACCGGCAGCCACAAGGCCGAGGCGATTGCCGCGGCCGTCGAGGGTCCGCTCTCGGCTTCCTGCCCCGGCTCGGTGCTACAGCTTCACCCGGATGCCGTGGTGGTGCTCGACGAGGCCGCCGCAGCCCACCTGAAGAACCGTGCCTACTACGACGATGCCGCCGCGGGACTCCAGTTCGGCATCTAGCACCGCCCGATCCGACCGCACCCGGGTCCCGGTGAATGCAAGAGCCTCTTCCGCACGGTGGATATCCACGTGCGGAAGAGGCTCTTTGCGTGTCTCCGTGGTGCAGATGCCGGCACTCCCGGTGCCGGTAGCTGCAGGTGCCGGCTATTCGGCCGCCGGCAGTGCCGTGAAATCAAAGTGTCCGGCTGCCTGCCACCCCGGTTCGCCGACGGGCCGCAGCACCGGGATGCCCGCCTCCTCGGCGATCAACGCACCAGCCGCCCAGTCGAATTCCTGCGTGCCGTACTCCGCATAGGCATCCAGAGTTCCGTCGGCCACCAGACACAGATCCAAGGCAGCCGATCCCAGCCTCCGCACATTCGCGAAGCCCGGCATGAGCCCCAGCAGTGCGCCCACCTGGAACTGCCGGCGGTCCGCATCGTAGCCAAAGCCAGTGGCCAGCAACCGGCCGGATTCCTCCCTGTCACCTCCATGCAACCGAATCTCCGGCCGCGGTTCGCCAACAAGCTGTCCACCGGCACGGACTCCATGGTGAGGTTCGGCCAACCAGGCCCCGGAACCTGCCGCCGCGTAGTACTCGCTGCCCAGCGCCGGAGCATTGATGGCGGCTGCCAGCCAACGCCCGGTCCCCGGCGCCCCGTGGTCCGGGCCGTAAACAGCCACCGAGGTGCAGTAATACACGATGCCGCGGACAAAGTTCGCGGTTCCGTCCAGCGGGTCGATCGACCACCGGTAGCCCGAAGGCAGCTGCGGGACGGTTCGGCCATATTCTTCCCCAGTGATCGAATCGTTGGGCCGGGCGGCGGCGATGACATCGCGCACAGCAACTTCCGCCCGCCGGTCGTAGTCCGTCACCCAGTCCCCCGCAGCAGTCTTGGTGTCCGCGGCGACCCGGGACCGGCCGCGCTCGGCCAATACCGCAGCACCCGCAGCGGCCGCCTCACGGGCAATTCCGAGCAATTGGGCCACGAGGTCCGTGCCCTCCAACGGGGCGGCCGGCACCCCGGAGTTGGCCGAGTTCAGGTGCTTTGGGTGCTGATTCATGTGCTGCTCCTGGGATCGAAATGCGGCTTCTGCGGATCTGCCGCCCGTTGTACGGGGTTGGATGGCCGGCAAGACAGCGTGTGGAATCCGTCGCGCCCGGACATGTCGAGCGTACCCAAGCTGCACTCGATAACAGCGATTCACCGCAACAGTTCCCAGGCTACGAGTCGCAGAGCGCGACGCCCCGAGGGCCTTGCGGAGTCGACGCCGAGGCCATCTGAACGACTCCAACCGCCGGAGTTGGCAACCGAAGAACCCAAGATGTCGTCCGGCCAATCCACGTTTCCGCAACGGAATCCGCACAAGAGGTCCGGCCCAGGGCGCCCGCTGGCTGATATTGAAGGCGCCACCGTTATCTTTGGTGTAGGTAAGGACGGTTTCCATACCAAGATTCTTAATGGGATTGATGTTCCCTGTAGCCTTTTAGCTTCGCCGTACAGCAGCCATTTGGTCGAAAAGCTGGATTCCCCCGATGAAGACCCAGTATCGGCTCGGGTTTCAATTTGAACAAGCGTTGGCATAATTTGCTGCTAGCCCCTGCTCAGAGCCAAGTTTCTGCCCAGCCTCAATTGCCGGAGACTGGATCCGCTCTACCTCGCCGAAGGACTTCGGAACCACCCTGTACCGGTGTGCCGGCATTGAGGGAGAATCCGGGCCAACGTCAAGATTTCGCATACATTCTTGTCATGGCTGGTGGAAGTCTTGAATCCCCGTTTAACCGGTGTCAGACTGGTGGCCGAAATGGTTGCCGTGCCAGCTTGAGGGACATAACAACCATCGGCGACTTTATCTAAGTAATCGAACCGAAAATATCGATTAGTCGAGCCCACTCATTCGAAGTGGAGATGCCGAGTCCTCGATTTGCCGGTTTCTCTGCAAATCTGGGGATCTCGGGGAGAAAACATATCTTGTTGTGGTGACAGGTCGTTCCAATGCAACTAAACACTCGCGTAAGTTGGAGAGTTGGGAATCAGGGGTTCCCAGCATCTCTCGCCGGCGATAGCCTGATCGTTCAAAAATACGGCGGCTCATCGATCGAGAATATTGAAGGAATTCAGCGGGTTGCCCGAAGAATCGTGGACACCCATCTTGCTGGACATCCTGTGGCCGTGGTTCTTTCGGCCATGGGCGACACCACCGACGAATTGTTGGATCTCGCCGCTGGAGTCGCACCATTGCGGCCATCCCGCGAACTCGACCTGTTGCTGAGCACAGGCGAACGAATCTCGGTTGCATTGCTGGCCATTGCCATCTCAAGTCTTGGGGCTTCCCCCCATGTCTTTACGGGCAACGAGGCCGGGGTTATCACGGACGAAACCCACGGCAAGGCGCGCATCGTCGGAGTATATCCGCAGCGGGTGCGCGATGCCTTGGATCGTGGCGAGATTCCCATCGTGACCGGGTTCCAGGGAACAAGCCGCAGAACCAACGAGGTCACAACTCTGGGACGGGGCGGATCGGATTTATCCGCAGTTGCCCTGACCGCGGCCCTAAATGCCGGAGTTTGTGAAATCTACTCGGATGTCGACGGTGTCTACACTGCTGACCCACGCGTCGTACCCCTTGCACAAAAGATCGACATGATCTCCAATGAACAGATGTTGGAGCTGGCTGCGGGCGGAGCGAAGGTACTGCAATTGCGTTGTGTCGAGTACGCCCGTCGCTTCGGTGTCTCGATCCACGTGCGTTCTTCGTTCGACCAGGGTGAAGGGACGCTGGTAGTCGCCACTGCCAAGGACGAGCTTCTGTATCCCGATTCCGAATCATTGGAACAGCCGTTTATCCGCTGTGTCACTGATGACCGTTCGGCGGTCCAGATTACCGTCACCGGAGTGCCTGACCTGCCCGGCACGGCAGCACAGATATTCCGCATCACGGCCGCGGCAAATGCCTGCCCCGACATGATCACACAAAACCATGCCGCATCCGGTCACCGCCCCGACATCGCTTTCACGGTGCCAAGTTCTCTGGGGCACCCGATCGTCAAAGCACTCTCCGAGGCGCAGAGCGCCATCGACTTCCGTTCCTTGCAGTGCGATGAGGTCGGCAGGCTTTCCCTGATCGGTTCCGGGATGCTCAATGACCCCGGCGTTTTCTGCCGGTTCATGAGTGCGCTTTCAGAAGCTGGAATCGGCCTTCGGCTGATTTCGAATTCAGACACCCGCATTTCCGCAGTGACGGAAATCGGAGCGCTGGATCAAGCAATTCGTGCAGTTCACAAAGAGTTCCGTTTATCCGGCGACTTGCTCATCGGGTAGACGGACGCCATCTGGCTCCTGGCCTTGAGACACCCGAACTTTTCAAGGCCAGGACCACTTCCAAACATTGCTCTAGCAAAGGTTCTTTCCATGGTTCAACTCATCGGCTCCACAAATGGTTGCCCGATGGTTGGGGTTTCGGTCACAACACGGACCGCCACCCCGGTCCATCTGGCATCGGTTCGCTGGAACTCAAAGTCCATCGATCCTGCCCCTTTCCCGCGGAGCTCTTGCAGGTACCTTGAAAGATTCTTTCTCAACATGGCGCAATCACCTGGTTCGACAAAGGTGCGGCGCAATCCAAATGCTCAGTTCCTGACATTGAATTCGCGTGAAAAGACAACAAGGGTCGTTCTCTGGTCGTCACACGGGATTCTCAAGCTGGTCTCTTCGGCCAACCGGGAAATTGGAGAAGTAGTGGGTATTCGCGAGCATCATGCGAAACGCCCCGCACCGACTTGAACCGCAGTTTGCGCGGATAAAGCCGCCCGAAAACTACTTCATCCATACCCAAGAAGCAGCCGTCGTGATCGGAGAATTCCATGCCATTCCAATCTGAGCTAGTCGACTTGACCGGGCCGTTCGTGTCAGGGCCCATACCCGGCCCGCGATCCGCTGAATTGCTTGCACGACAAGCAACCAGGGAATCCAATGCCCGTACGTACCCACGTCATTTGCCGATCGCCATTGCCGAAGCAGCCGGCAGCTTTGTCCGGGATGTTGATGGCAATGTTTTCATTGACTTCCTTGCCGGGGCCGGGGTTCTCTCACTCGGGCATAACCATCCGGAGCTGGTTGGCGCAGCCACGGAGCAGCTGTCCGTCCTGACCCACGGGCTGGACTTTCCGACGCCGGCAAAGGACGCCTTCATCGAAGCACAGCTTTCAATGCTGCCTGCCACCATGCGTGACCGGATGAAAATCCATTTTTGTGGCCCCACGGGAACCAACGCCGTCGACGCAGCAATCAAGTTGTGCAAGACGGCGACCGGTCGAGGAGACATCATCAGCTTCCAAGGGGGCTTCCACGGTAGCGGGGCCGCGGGCATGGCTCTGACCGGTTTGGTGTCCCAAAAGGAGCCCGTGAGCAACGGCCTGCCGGGGATACATTTCTTCCCCTACTCGTACTGTTCCAGGTGTCCGCTTGGGCTTACGCGGGAGACCTGCAGCACGAATTGCGCCACCTACCTGGAGCATTCGCTGAAGGACGACCTCAGTGGCATTCCCCTGCCCGCCGCGGTAATTATGGAACTTGTCCAAGGCGAAGGCGGAGCAATTCCTGCCACGATTGAATTCGCCCAGCGGGTGCGCGAAGTGACCCGTGAGCTGGGTATCCCGCTGATTGTCGACGAAGTCCAGACAGGCTGCGGGCGGAGTGGGACTTGGTTCTCCTTTGAACAGTACGGCATTGAGCCCGATGTCATCGTTGCCTCGAAGGCGCTCAGCGGCATGGGCTTGCCGATTGCGCTGATCATCTACGACGAGGAGTTGGACGTCTGGGCTCCCGGTGCCCATACCGGGACCTTCCGCGGCAACCAACTGGCCTTCGCCACCGGCGTTGAGGCTGTGAAGATCATCAAGCGCGACGATGTCCTGGGCAACGTCGTCCGGCGCAGCGAACAATGCATGGACCTACTGGCACCGTTGCAGCAGCATCCGTGGGTTCGGGAAATCCGTGGCAAGGGATTGCTGCTGGGCATTGAGCTGATGCATCCCTCCAGCGGTCTCCCGGCCGGAGACCTGGCCGCTGAGGTGCAGGCCGAAGCACTCAGGCGAGGGCTGATCCTGGAGTTGGGTGGCCGTGGCGGCTGTGTTGTGAGGTTGCTTCCCCCGCTCAACGTTACCGAGGAGATCATGGACGCCGCCTGCCGCATCCTTGTCGACTGCATTGACCAACTGGAGTCGAAGGCCGTTTAAGCCCACACCTTGGCCGCCTGGGCATATTCGGCGGCTGCACGCGCGGAAAGGAGATCCTTGTGCGCACTAACAAGCATGTTCGTTTGACCACGGAAAGTACCCCCGAGCCCGTACCCGAGGCCCAAGGTTTGATGATAGGCCATGTTTTGGTCGCTGCCGGCAAGGATCAAGGAGCCCGGTGGCGGCCCGGTGAACGGTTGGATCAGCTCTTTGAGGAACGCTGCGACCGGTTGCGGGAAGCGGGCTTGGGCTCGCATCTGGCCGTTGATTCCAGTGCGCTGGCACTCACCTACGATGAGTTGGACGGACGGGCCAACCAGCTAGCCCGCCACCTGATCGCGCGCGGGTGCCGGGCCGGCGACAAGATTGCGTTGCTGTTCGATGAATCGGTGCGCTCCTTCGTGGGAATGCTCGCGGTGCTGAAGATCCATGCCGCGTACGTGCCGTTGGATGCCGGATACCCGGCGGACCGGCTTTCCTACATCATTGCCGATGCCGATGTCTCGATGGTGCTGACGCTTTCCCATTTGAGGGACAAGCTCGTGGACGTCATTGCCCCCATTTGTTCGGTGGATGAGGAAGACGCGTCAACCGATTCGATGGACGCGTCTCGCTTGAGCATGGAGGAAAAAGGGTCTACAACCGAGCAGCTTGCCTACATCATCTACACCTCGGGAACCACGGGTCGCCCCAAGGGCGTGGCGATCGAACATGCGAGCATCTGCAATTTCGTGCGCGTTGCCTCCGAGTCCTACGGATTCCAGATCCAGGACCGTGTCTACCAAGGCATGACAATCGCCTTCGACTTTTCCGTCGAAGAAATATGGGTCCCATGGATGTCCGGCTCCACACTGGTTCCCAAGCCCAGCGGCACCACGTTGCTGGGCGCCGAACTTGCCGAGTTCCTGGTGGACCACAGGATCTCGGCCATTTGCTGCGTGCCTACCCTGCTGGCAACGATTGACGAGGATATCCCTTCACTCAGGTTCCTCCTGGTGTCGGGTGAAGCCTGTCCGCGTGACCTGATCGTGCGCTGGCACCGACCCGGGCGCCGTTTCCTGAATGTCTATGGCCCGACCGAGGCCACCGTCACGGCCACGTACGCGGTGGTCGATCCGGACCGCCCGGTAACCTTGGGCATCCCGTTGCCCAGCTACGCGGTGGTCATCCTCGACCCCACCGAGCCTGTGGCAGTCGCCCCGGGCACGCTTGGAGAAATCGGGTTGGCGGGAATCGGGTTGGCCAAGGGCTACGTCAAGCGCGACGACCTGACCGACAAGGCCTTCATCCCCGATTTCCTGGAGATCGAGAACAACCCCTCGGGGCGGATCTACCGCACCGGGGATCTCGGCCGAATCAACGACTCCGGGGAGATCGAATACTTCGGAAGGATCGACACGCAGGTCAAGATCCGTGGCTACCGGATCGAACTCACCGAGATCGAGTCGGTGCTGCTCCAGGTTCCCGGGGTCGCCCAGGCGGTCGTTGACACACACGAGTCGTCACCCGGCGTGGTCGAATTGGTGGCTTACTACAGCCTACGAAAAGACACCTCGGAGATTGACAAGGCAGAACTGAGGGATCGGCTGCAAGAACCGGTTGCCCGGCTACATGGTTCCGGCATACTTTGAAGAACTGGACATCATACCGATGCTGCCCAGCGACAAGGCCGACAGGAAAAACTTGCCTGCGCCGACTTCGCAACGTTCCGGTGCCGGCACCGAGGAATACACGGCGCCCTGCCAACGAGACCGAGGAGCTATTGGCCTCCGCCATGGCCGAGGTGCTTGGTATGGAGCGGGTGTCGGCCACCGCGAACTTCTTCACCGATCTCGGCGCCAATTCCCTGTTGCTGGCCCACTTCTGTTCAAGCACGAGGAAAAACACCTCGCTTCCGTCCCTGGCGATGAGGGACGTTTACCAAAACCCGACCATTGCTTCGCTGGCCGGTGTACTGACTGACACCAGTCCGACTGCAGTCCAGCCGGTCATGTTCCCGGAGCCGGCGGAGAACGTGTGGGCCAGCACCCGCCAATTCGTCACCGCCGGCATCATGCAGTTGCTGATCTTCCTGGGCTACACCTACCTCACCGTCACTCTCATGGTCGTCGGCTACCAATGGGCGGCGGCGGCACCCGATGTGCTGCAAGCTTGGGTGCGGTCCTTGGTGTTCGGCTGGATGCGATGTTCCTCGGGCTCTCGATTGCACCGATCATCCTGAAATGGGTCTTGGTGGGGCGGTGGAAGGACCCAGGAGATTCCAGATCTGGTCCGGGCGCTACGTCAAGTTCTGGTTCGTGAAGATCCTGCTGACCACCAACCCGTTGCGAATGTTCGCCGGCACCCCGTTGTTCAATGTCTATCTGCGGGCCCTGGGAGCCAAAATCGGGCACAACGTGGCGTTGTTCTCCACCTCCGTGCCGGTATGCACCGACATGCTGACGATCGGCGATGGAACAGTGGTCCGCAAGGACTGCCAATACAACGGCTACCGCGCCTACCGCGGGGTGATCCAGGTTGGCCCCGTCACACTGGGCAAGAACGTCTTGGTGGGTGAAAAAACGGTCTTGGACATCGACACCGCCATGGGCGACAACACCCAGCTGGGGCATGCGTCCTCCCTGCAACGCGGCCAGGTGGTGCCGGACAACGAGCATTGGCATGGGTCTCCCGGCGCAGCGCACCGATACCGACTACCGGTCCGTTGAACCTGCCCGAATGACAATGCGGCGGAAGATTACCTACACCTTCTGGGTCATCTTTAACAGGCTAGTCCTGGTCGCTCCGATTGCCATCACCGTGATTGCACTGTTGCTGCCGGACTACCTGAAATCCGGTTTGCTCTGGAACGAACATCAGAGGGTTCTACGCCGACTTGGCCGTGATTTCCTTCATCCTGCTCTTCGCCGGCCTCATCATCGGTTTGCTGGCAGTGGCAGCCATACCGCGACTGCTGAACCTCCTGCTGAAACCGGGCAAGGTCTACCCGATCTACGGGTTCCACTACGGCGTGCAGAGGATGATCACCCGGTTCACGAACATCCGGTTCTTCAACAATCTCATGGGCGACAGCTCGCTGATCGTCCACTACCTGAGTTGGATCGGGTACCACCAGCCAAACCTGGTCCAAACGGGTTCCAACTTCGGAGCCGAGATCAAGCACGACGTCCCGTACATGGTCACCGTCGGTTCCGGCACCATGGTTTCCGACGGCCTGTCGATCATCACCACCGAGGTCTCCAACACCTCGTTCCGGGTCACACCCACCACCATCGGCGGCATCAACTTCTTCGGCAACTCCATTGTTTATCCACCGAACGCGAAGGCCGGCGAGAACTGCTTGTTCGGGACCAAGGCCATGATCCCCATCGACGGCCCCGTCCGGGAAGGGATCGGCCTTCTGGGTTCGCCTTCCTTCGAGATCCCGCGCTCGGTGCAGCGGGATGCCGCTTTCGACGAGCTGAAGACGGCGGAGGAGCTCGCCACGCGGCTGCCGGCCAAGAACCGGCACAACGGCCTCACGCTGGCATTGTTCCTGCTGTTGCAATGGGGCTATGCCTTCATTGCCCTGTGGATCGGCTCGATCACCCTCACCTGGTTTGAGCAGGTTGGTGCACCCATTGCCGCGGCCGGCCTGATGCTCATCGGCATGCTCATGGTGGCCATGGCGATTGCCGCCGAGCGCCTCGCCCAGCTCGGGCACAAGCTGGTCCCCCGTTTCTGCTCCATTTACGATCCGGCTACTTCTGGTACCACGAGCGCTTCTGGAAGTTCATTGGTGTGCAGTACCTCAACGCGTTCAACGGCACGCCGTTCAAGCCGTTCATCTGGCGGATGTCTGGGCGTGCGCATGGGCAAGCGCGTCTTCGATGACGGCTGCGGCATCCCGGAAAAGACGCTGGTCACCGTGGGCGACGACGCCAACCTGAATGCCGGGGCGCTCATCCAGTGCCACTCGATGGAGGACGGTGCCTTCAAGCTCGACGGCATCACCATCGGCTCCAAGGTCCACGATCGGCGTGAGCGGGTTTGTGCACTACGGCGTGACGATGCAACGACGGGGCGGTGCTGGACGCCGATTCGTTCCTGATGAAGGGCACGGATATCCCGGAAGGCGGCATGTTTGGCGGCAACCCCGCGCAGGACCTGTCGGCCTACATGGTGCGCGATGCACAGGAGCCGAACGGCAGTCCAGCATGTGATGCTTTCGCTGAATTTGAGGGTCCCGTTGTTCCAGTTCCTGGATGCAACGGGGCCCTCAATCGCGGGTCGAAAAGTCGGATGGTTCCGGCCCCGAACGGCTCCTTTGCCGGCGCATCGGGCACGATCGGGATCCAAGACGACGCAGCCCGCGCGATGGCGGCAGGACTGGCACGAGGTCCATGGTTTCTATTCCCTCCTTGTGCTTACATGAGATGTATGACTTCACCGATAACTGGTCTGCACGGTACGGGCGAAACCGAACCGTGCTTTGGTACCGGGGCCGGAGACATGCCGCGGCCCGTCGCCGTATCCGTGCGCGGTTCATTTCGCCTGATCTTAGGTGTGGTCTAAGGTGCCTCATGTCTTGGTCGTCGAAGATGACCCGGCCATGGGTGCGCTGGTACAGCGGGGCCTGGTCGACCAAGGCTACGAGGTGACGCTCGTGGACAACGGCGTCGATGCGCTCGTCGTGTTTGCCAACGAAAAACTGGATGTCGCGGTGATCGACGTGATGCTGCCCCGCATGAATGGTTTTGAGGTATGCCGGCACATCCGGGAAACCGGCAGCATGCTGCCGGTGCTGTTGATCACGGCCCGTGATGCCATGGATGACCGCATCTTCGGATTGGACTCCGGCGCCGATGACTACGTGACAAAGCCCTTCCATTTCGGCGAACTCAGCGCCAGGATCCGTGCACAGGTCCGGCGGCAGTCGGGAAGCCCGAAACCGGTCGTTCTGATTGGCGATGTGCGCTTGGACGCACTTGCCGTGCGCGCATCGGTTCGGGGACGGCCCCTCGCGCTGAGCATCAAGGAATTTTCCCTCTTGCGCTACCTCAGCGTGCGTGCCGGGGAGGTAATCTCCCGTCCAGAGATCCTCGATGAGGTCTGGGGATCCGCGGAGCATTTCGACCCCACCATCGTCGACCAATACATCAGCTACTTGAGAAAGAAGCTGGGGACGACGAAGGCCAACGTGGGGATCACGACCGTCCGAGGTACGGGTTACCGCCTTGACGTGCTCGAGGAAACGGGATGAGTTGGAACAGGTCTTTCTCGATCCGGGCCCGAATCATGTTGGGCAGCGTCCTGATCGCCCTGATCGCAGTCTCGGCCGCGGCATTGATCATCTATCGGCAAATAGAAACCATTACACACCACGTGGAAATCGAATTGGCCCAGGGCGATCTCGCCTCATTCGAATCCGACATTCGTTCGGATCCACGACAGTGCTCCAGATGAACCGCGTGCCGGCATTCTCGTTTACATTCGTGCACCCAACGGCCGCGTTCCCGTGGACACCGTCCCGCCTGAAATAAGTGCGGTCTTGCACCACACCAGATGCCGTCCCGGGGGTTTCCACGTTCAAGACTGAAGCAGGTGTCAATTACACGCTTGCAGCAAACACGGTCAAGACGCGTCGCGGCACCTGGGAGCTTTGGGCAGCTCGCAGCGGGGCCCAAAGCTCCCTCACCAACGCGGCGCTGGACCGCACACTCGTGCTCGGTTCAATCATTCTCGTCGGCGTCTTCGGCGGTGCCGCGTGGCTGTTCGCCACACTGGCCCTGAGGCCCGTAGCCCGAATGCAGCGCACTGCGCGGACGCTTAGCCTGGACGCCAAAGGCGGGGAATTGCCCGTTGGAACGGTTCACGACGAGCTCTCCGAACTGGCCATCACCCTCAATGCGTTTATCCGGCGGATGCGGGACACGGCGCTGCGCGAACGCGAGATGGTTTCGGCGGCCAGCCACGAACTGCGGACCCCGCTCTCGGTCATGACCACACAACTCGAGCTGGCACATAAGCACTTTGGCGACGCACAGGCCCTCGAAGAGGAAATTCGCTCGGCCGAACGCTCCTTGGACCGGCTTTCCCGGCTGGCAGGGAACCTTCTTGAGCTCTCACGCTTGGATGCCGCGACACCCGATGCACAGTCGGGGAACGCCGCGGCTCTGGAATCGGAACTGATGGATGCCGTCGATCGCGGCCGGCTGATCGCCGGCGTGTCGGGACCCGAGATCGAGCTCGCCACTGAAATCACTGATCCCCACGCTACGTACGGGCTCTCCGTGACGGCTTTTTCCCGCATCCTCGACAACCTCCTGTCCAACTCACTGCAAGCCACACCGCAGGACGGCATGGTGCTGCTCGATTTGTCCCAACATGAGCACTCGATCGTGCTGGCCGTCGGCGATACGGGACACGGCATTCCGGAAGATTTCATTCCGCATGCCTTCGAACGCTTTGCCCGTCCGGACGAGGCGCGAACCGCGTCATCAGGCGGCAGCGGCCTTGGACTGGCGCTGGTTGACGCCATCGTACGCAACGCCGGTGGTTTTGCGGCGATCGCCAATGTCCCTGGCGGAGGAGTCGTCGTCACGCTGACTTTCCCTACGCGCTAGGTATCGGATCCGGCAGTCTGGCTTCGCGAACATGTGTGCTTTCGAATGCTAATCAACGCATTCTCTTAGCTCACTCCTAGAGTCCGGCGGCATGCTGAAGCTACGTGGTCGGAGGACGCCAATGCTAGGCGATCCGCCCGAGGCCGAAAGGACGTCAACGTGAACAACACTCGCACCGGGGCAAGGCCGTATCTTCTCAGCAGAGGGAGCAGAGAAGTACCGCAATGCGCGGACAATTTCATGACTGTTCAAACTGAGCTTTTCGATTTGCCCGGCCCGCAGTTGCATAGGCCACTGCGGGATCAGTAGGCACGAGAAACCGGGTGACTGCGGAGACTGCGCCGTACGGCAGATCTGCCACCCAAAGATCATCGCTTTGAACTTGGCGGCCGTCTGCCGCATATTGGTCGATTGCATCGACCTTTTTGAGTCTAAGTTCGACTAGCCCGCACCGTAGCCGTCCAGGTTGCATGACGGTTGCATGCGCGAAAAGGAGATCCTTGTGCGCAAGAAAATTGTCGTCAGCACGATCCTTGATAAAGCTCCCGAGGGAGCCAGCTTGATGCATGGCCAGGTTCTGGTTGCTTCCGGTGAAAACCAGGGAGCCCGCTGGCTGCCCGGTGAACGGTTGGACCAGCTCTTTGAAGAGCAGTGTGACCGGTTGCGGGAATCAGGTCGGGGCTCGCACCTGGCCGTGGACTCCGACGAGCTAACCCTCACCTACGACCAGTTGGACGGCCGGGCCAACCAACTGGCCCGATACCTGATCGCACGCGGTTGCCGCCCCGGCGACAAGATTGCCTTGATGTTCGATGAATCGGTGCGCTCTTTCGTGGGAATGCTCGCGGTGCTGAAGATCCACGCCGCATATGTTCCCTTGGATGCCGGATACCCGCCGGATCGGCTTTCCTACATCATTGCCGATGCCGACGTCTCGATGGTGCTCACGCTGTCACATTTGAGTGACCGGCTCACGGATGTCATTGCGCCCGTTTCTTGCCTGGATCAGGAAGACGCACAGATCGCAGCCTTCGACGAGGCGCGATTGAGCGTTGAAGAAAAGGGGTCCGCCACCGAGCAGCTTGCGTACATCATCTACACCTCGGGAACCACGGGCCGTCCCAAGGGCGTGGCGATCGAACATGCGAGCATCTGCAACTTCGTGCGGGTGGCCGCTGATTCATACGGGTTCGAGGAAAAGGACCGGGTCTACCAGGGAATGACCATCGCCTTCGACTTTTCCGTCGAAGAAATCTGGGTCCCCTGGATGTCCGGCTCCACGCTGGTGCCCAAGCCAAGCGGCACCACGTTGTTGGGTGCGGAGTTGGCAGAATTCTTGGTCGCCAAACGGATCTCGGCCATTTGCTGCGTGCCGACCCTGCTGGCAACCCTGGATGAGGACATCCCCGGTCTCAGGTTTCTCTTGGTGTCGGGTGAGGCCTGCCCGAGGGACCTGATCCTGCGTTGGCACCGTCCCGGGCGCCGCTTCCTGAACGTCTATGGTCCGACCGAGGCCACCGTCACTGCCACCTTTTCGGTGGTCGATCCGACCCATCCCGTCACCCTGGGAATCCCGCTGCCCAGCTACGCGGTGGTCATCCTCGATCCGACCAAGCCATTGGCCCTGCCGGTGGGAACGCTGGGCGAAATCGGGCTGGCAGGCATCGGGCTGGCCAAGGGCTACGTCAAGCGCGACGACCTGACCGACAAGGCCTTCATCTCCGATTTCCTCGACATCGACAACAACCCCTCGGGCCGGATCTACCGCACCGGGGACCTCGGCCGGATCAACGCCGCCGGGGAGATCGAGTACTTCGGGCGGATCGACACGCAGGTGAAAATCCGTGGCTACCGGATCGAACTCACCGAGATCGAGTCGGTGCTGCTCCAGGTTCCCGGGGTCGCCCAGGCGGTCGTCGACACCTACGAGTCATCACCCGGCGTGCTCGAGCTGGTTGCCTACTACAGCCTGCGCAACGACACCGAAGAACTCGACAAGGCGGCATTGCGGGCGCACCTGCAAGACCGGTTGCCCGGCTACATGGTTCCTGCGTACTTGGAGGAGTTGGAAACCATTCCGCTGTTGCCCAGCCACAAGGCCGACAGGAAAAAACTGCCGCCGCCAACCTCGCAACGATCCAGCACCGGCACCGGCACCGAGGAATACACGGCGCCCGCCAACGAGACCGAGGAACTGCTGGCCGCCGCCATGGCCGAGGTCCTGGGTGTCGCGCAGGTTTCCACCAAGGCGAACTTCTTCACCGACCTCGGCGCCAATTCGCTGTTGCTGGCCCACTTCTGTTCCAGCACGAGGAAAAACACGTCGCTCCCGGCCTTGGCCATGAGGGACATCTACCAGAACCCGACGATCGAATCGCTGGCCGGGGTGTTGGCAACCACCCGGCCGGCCGCCGTGCAGCCGGTCATGTTCCCGGAGCCGGCGGAAAACGTGTGGGCCAGCACCCGCCAATTCGTCACCTGCGGCATCATGCAGTTGCTGATTTTCCTGGGCTACACCTACCTCACCGTCACCCTCATGGTCGTCGGCTACCAATGGGCGGCGGCGGCACCCGATGTGCTGCAAACCTGGCTGCGGTCCTTGGCCTTCGGCTGGATGACTGTTCATCGGGCTTTCCGTTGTCCCCATCATCCTGAAGTGGGTGCTGGTGGGACGCTGGAGGGCCCAGGAATTCCAGATCTGGTCCGCGCGCTACGTCAAGTTCTGGTTCGTGAAGATCCTGCTGACCACCAACCCGTTGCGGATGTTCGCCGGCACCCCGTTGTTCAATGTCTACCTGCGGGCCCTGGGTGCCAAGATCGGACGGGACGTGGCCCTCTTCTCCACCGCGGTTCCGGTGTGCACCGACATGTTGACGATCGGCGATGGAACGGTGGTCCGCAAGGACTGCATCTACAACGGCTACCGCGCCTACCGCGGGGTGATCCAGGTGGGTCCCGTCACGCTGGGCAAGAACGTCATGGTGGGTGAAAAAACCGTCCTGGACATCGATACGGTCATGGGCGACAACACCCAGCTGGGGCATACTTCCTCGCTGCAACGCGGCCAGGTGGTGCCGGACAACGAGCATTGGCACGGGTCCCCGGCTCAGCGCACAGACACCGACTACCGCTCCGTCGAACCCATGCGCCTGACGATGCGGCGGAAAATCATCCTACAGCTTCTGGGTCGTCTTCAACAGGCTCGTCCTGGTCGCCCCCATCGCCATCACGGTGGTCGCCTTGCTGCTGCCGGACTACCTGAAATCGGGCCTGCTCTGGAACGACATCGGCGGGTTCTACGCCCTGTTGGCTGCGGTTTCCTTCGTCTTGCTCGTCACGGCGATCGTCGTCGGCCTGCTGGCGGTGGCGGTCATACCGCGGCTGCTCAACCTTTTCCTGAAACCGGGCAAGGTCTACCCGCTGTATGGAATCCACTACGTCCTTCAGCGGATGGTTGCGCGGCTCACGAACATCCGGTACTTCAGGCACCTCACCGGTGACAGCTCGCTGATCGTCCACTACCTGAATTGGGTCGGCTACCACCAGCCGAACCTGGTCCAGACCGGTTCCAACTACGGGGTCGAGATCAAGGACGACAACCCGTACATGGTCACCGTCGGCTCCGGCACCATGGTGTCCGACGGATTGTCGATCATGACCACCGAGGTATCGAACTCCTCGTTCCAGGATCACTCCCACCGCCATCGGCGGCATCAACTTCTTCGGCAACGACATCACCTACCCGCCGGGCGGCAAGACCGGCGAGAACTGCCTGTTCGGGACCAAGACCATGATCCCCATCGACGGCCCCGTCCGCGAAGGGATCGGGCTCCTGGGTTCGCCCTCCTTCGAGATCCCGCGCTCGGTCCAGCGCGACGCAGCCTTCGACGAGCTGAAGACGGCGGAGGAGCTCGCCACGCGGCTGCCGGCCAAGAACCGGCACAACGGCCTCACCCTGGCGATGTTTCTCATGCTGCAATGGGCGTACGCCTTCATCGCGCTGTGGATCGGATCGATCACCCTCACCTGGTTCGAGCAGGTACGGCGCACCGGTTGCCGCGGCCGGCTTGATGCTCATCGGCATGCTCATGGTGGCCATCGCCATCGCCGTCGAACGCATCTCCCAGCTCGGGCCACAAGCTGGTGCCCCGCTTCTGCTCCATCTACGACCACGCACTTCTGGTACCACGAGCGCTTCTGGAAGTTCGCTGCCGGCGGCTACCTCGGGGCATTCAACGGCACGCCGTTCAAGCCGTTCATCTGGCGGTTCCTGGGCGTGCGCGTGGGCAAGAGGCTGTTCGACGACGGGTGCGCGAATCCCGGAAAAGACACTGGTCAGCCTCGGCGATGACACCATCCTGAACGCCGGCAGCTGCATCCAGTGCCACTCGATGGAGGACGGAGCCTTCAAGCTCGACTCCATCCGCGTTGGTTCCAAGGTCACGATCGGCGTCAGCGGGTTTGTGCACTACGGCGTGACGATGAACGACGGGGCCGTGCTGGACGCCGATTCGTTCCTGATGAAGGGTGCCGACGTGCCGAAGGACGGGTTCTTCGGCGGCAACCCCGCCCAGGACCTGTCCGCCTTCGTGGTGCGCGATGCGCAACCGGCCCGGGCAAAGGGCCGGCATCTGGCGCGGCGCGCCTGACTCGCACGGACCTGCATGACCCGCATGACAACGGCCCCCGTCTCCGCTTCGGAGACGGGGGCCGTTGACGTGTGCCGATTGGCCGGCAGGCCGACGGGCCGGTCGATCAGGCCTCGGGGTTCGGGCGCCCCTCGACGGCCTCGGGCCCGCCGTCGAGCAGCAGCTTGAAGCCTTCCTCGTCGAGCACCTGCACGCCGAGGCTGACCGCCTTGTCCAGCTTGGACCCGGCGGCCTCCCCCGCCACCAGGTAGGCGGTGTTCTTGGAGACCGAGCCGGCGGCCTTGCCGCCGCGGACGATGATCGCTTCCTTCGCCGCATCGCGGCTGTAGGTCGGCAGCGTGCCGGTGACCACGATGCTCATGCCCTCGAGGTGCTTGGTGATCGACTCGTCCTGCGCGTCCTTCATCTGCACCCCGGCGGCCGCCCATTCGTCGACGATCCGGTTGTGCCAGTCGACGGAGAACCACTCGATCAGCGCGTCGGCGATGATCGCGCCGACCCCGTCGACCTCGGCCAGCGCCTCGCGGGCGTCCGGTGCCCGCAGCTGCTCGCGGATGTTTTCCATCGACCCGTACTTGGTGGCCATGGCGCGCGAGGCGGTGGGGCCCACGTGCCTGATGGACAGCGCGACCAGCACCCGCCACAGCGGCTGGCCCTTGGCCTTGTCCAGCTCCGTGAACAGCTTCTCGGTGGTCTTGGACGGGACGGATTCCTTCTTGGCGGTGGCCTTGGTGTAGAAGTACGGGACCAGCTGGAACTTCCCGGTGCCCTCGCCCTTGGAGCGGATCTCGCGCCACACGTTGACGCCGGCCAGCGCCTCGCGCAGGGCCGGGTCCGGGTGGCTTTCGGCCAGCGCGAAGACCTGCGACTCGCTGGTCAGCGGGCCGGGGCCGGCCGGGGCGATGACCCCGCCGTTCTCCGCCGGGTCCGGGCCCGGGCCGACGGTCAGCGCCTGGGCGGCCTCGTAGCCCAGCGCCTCGATGTCGAAGGCGCCGCGCCCGCCCAGGTGGGCGACGCGCTCGGTCAGCTGCACCGGGCAGGATTCGGCGTTGGAGCAGCGGATGTCCACGTCGCCCTCCTTGGCCGGGGCCAGCGGCGAGCCGCAGGAGGGGCAGGTGGTCGGCATGACGAATTCGCGTTCGCTGCCGTCCGCAGCGCCAGCACCGGGCCGACGATCTCCGGGATCACGTCGCCGGCCTTGCGCAGGATCACGGTGTCGCCGATCAGCACGCCCTTGGCCTTGACGACGTCCTGGTTGTGCAGCGTGGCGCGCTCCACGGTGGAGCCGGCGACCTTGACGGGTGCCATGATGCCGAACGGGGTGACCCGCCCGGTGCGGCCCACCTGCACCTGGATGTCCAGCAGCTTGGTGTTGACCTCCTCCGGCGGGTACTTGTAGGCCACGGCCCAGCGCGGCACGCGGGAGGTGAAGCCCAGGTTGCGCTGGATCTCGAACGCGTCGGTCTTCACCACGATGCCGTCGATCTCGTGCAGCAGGTCGTGGCGGTGTTCGCCGTTGGCGGCGATGAACCCCAGGACCTCGTCGAGCGTGTCGACGACCGTGGAGTACGGGGAGACCGGCAGCCCCCAGGAGGCCATCAGCGCGTAGGTTTCCGACTGGGTGGCGGCGGCAAGCCCGGCGCGCACGCCCAGGCCGTGCACGAACATCTTCAGCGGGCGCTTGGCGGTCTCCGCCGGGTCCTTCTGGCGGATGGATCCGGCCGCGGCGTTGCGCGGGTTGGCCAGCGGCGCCTTGCCCGCCTCGATGAGCGCCTCGTTGTAGGCGGCGAATTCGCGCCGAGGGGATGAAGATCTCCCCGCGCACCTCCACCTCGTCGGGCCAGTTCTCCCCCGCCAGCTGGGTGGGGATGTCCTTGATGGTCAGCACGTTGTGCGTGACGTCCTCGCCGGTGGTAGCCGTCCCCGCGGGTGGCGGCGCGCACCAGCTTGCCGTTGCGGTAGAGCAGGTTCACCGCCAGGCCGTCGATCTTGACCTCGCAGAGCCATTTCAGCTCGTGCCCGGCGGCACGCAGCGCCGCGTTTGCTGCGGTCTTTTCGCCCCAGGCGACGACCTCCTCCAGCGAGAACACGTCCTCCAGCGAGTACATGCGCGAGAGGTGCTCCACCGGGGTGAACGCGGCGGAGACCTCGCCGCCGACCTCCTGGGTGGGCGAGTCGTTGGCGACGATGGCCGGGTGCTGCGCCTCGATGAGTTCCAGCCGCGAGTACAGCTGGTCGAACTCGGCGTCGGAAATCAGCGGCGCGTCGTCGTTGTAGTACGCGGCGCGGTGCTTGCGGACCTGGTCGACCAGGTCCTGGTACTCGGCGCGCAGGGCCTCGCTGGGCAGGCCGTCGCCGGAGGCGAAGTCCCCGGTCGGGTCGGGGCCCGGGAAGGGTTCCGGCTGCTGGGTCGTGGTTGCGGGCTGGGTCGCTTCTTGGTGGCTCACCCTCCCATTTTGCCCCACGATCGCGGATCGCGGGATGAGGCGGGCGCCACCGTGGCGCGCGTGGTGGCGTCGGCGCGGGTGCCGCCCGGCCCGCGTCAGTCCGGGCTGGCCCGGCTCCGAAACGTCGACGATGACCACCGAGATGTTGTCCCGGCCGCCGCTGGCCAGGGCCGCATCGACAAGCCTGGCCAGGGCCTCGGCGCGGTCCGGGGTCTGGTTGAGGATGCGTTCGATGCCGGCGGGGTCGACCTCGCCGGTGAGCCCGTCGCTGCACAGCAGGTAGCGGTCCCCGGCCACCAGCTCGTGGAACTGGGAGTCCGGGACCGAGTTTCCCCCGGCGCCCAGCGCACGGGTGATCAGGTTGCGTTGCGGGTGGATGCGGGCCTCGGCCTCGGTGATGGTTCCCGCGTCGATGAGCTCCTGCACCGCCGAATGGTCGAGCGTCAGCTGGGTCAGCTTCCCCTCGCGCAGGCGGTAGCCCCTGGAATCGCCCACGTTCAGCAGCATCAGCCGCACCGCGGGTTCGTGGCCCGGCCCGGGGTCCCGGGACGTGTGGCCAAGAGGTGCGTCGGATCTGGGCGGCGGGGTCCTGCTGCTCCGTGCATCCAGCCGCGTCACGGCGGGGGTTCCGGCGCCGGGCACGGGCACGTAGGGCAGCACGTCGGTGGTCGGCACGGGCTCCGCGGCGCCCGCGGGACCGTGGTGGAACACCGCGTCCCCGGGGTGCACATGCGCCTCCTGGACCGTCTCCAGGTAGCGCGGCGGGGACACGTCCCCGTCCGGCGCCGCAGCGGCATCGGGTTGGACGGGCAGCTCAAGCGTGGTGGCGGCCGCGGGTTTTTCCTGCGGCCAGGTGCCGCCGCCGGGTTCGCAGCTGACCAGGGCCAGCGCGCAGAGCGTGGTCCCGCCGCGGGAACCGATGGCGCCGCGGATCATCGCGTCGGCCCGTTCGACCTGGGCCAGCACCGCCTGGGCGTGCGGCAGCCCCGAGGGCCCGACGGCCGCCGGGTCCACGGCGATCTCCGCCAGCGTTTCGATGCACAGCCGGGAGGCGAGGTCCCCCGCCTCGTGCCCGCCCATGCCGTCGGCCACGGCAAAGATGCTCCGGGCGCTGAGCACCGCGTCCTCGTTCACGGCGCGCCGCAACCCGATGTCGGTCAGTGCCCCGCCGCGGATTCCGCCCATGTGTGTGTGCATGTCAGTCCAGCACCAGTCCCGTTCCGGTTCCCGGGGCCAGGCGCACCGGATTGATGTCGCCGAAGCCGCGCACCGCGGTGGTTTCCTGCGGGTGCAGCACGAACCTGTCGTCGCCGGCCAGCGTGGAGGCGGTTTGCTCGTCGGTGAGCACCGTGCCCGGCTCCGCCAGCGAGGTGAGCCGCGCCGCGAGGTTCACCGTGGGCCCGTAGATGTCGCCCAGCCGGGAGAGGATGCGGCCCCAGACCAGCGAGACGCGGGTGTTGGGCAGCAGCTCGTCGGCCGCGAACTCCCTGGACATGGCCAGCGAGATCAGCGCGCCGGCCTGCGGGGTTTCGGCGACGAAGAGCACCTCGTCGCCGATGGTCTTGACCAGCCGGCCGCCGCCGACGGAGATGATTTCCGCGCACTTGGATTCGAAGCGCTGCACCAGCTGGGCCAGCGTGCGTTCGTTCATGCGGCGCGACAGCGAGGTGTAGGAGACCAGGTCCGCGAAGCCCACGGCGCGGGCCAGCGGCAGCGAGATGTCGTCCTCGGACCCGTCGCGGCCCTCCTCGGAGGCGGCCAGCCCGGTTTCGGCGCGCACGCGCCAGGCGGTGCACGGCGGCGTTGAGCTGCCGGCGCCAGGAGTACACCAGCATCTGTTCGATGGGGTCGATCAGGTCGGGCAGCAGGTTCACCAGGTTGCGCCGGGCCTCCGGGTCGCTCATCTTCTGGTTCTGCACCATGTCCTCGACCAGCGCCTCGACCTGCCAGACCACCATGCGGTCGGTCATCTGGCCGATCGAACGGGTCAGCGAGATCGCGGTTTCCTCGGTGAGCATGCCCTTGCGGACCATGCCGAGCATGAGCTCCAGGGCGCCCTCGTCGACCTCGGTGAAGAAGACCTCCTCGTCCCCGAGGTTCGGGAAGCCCAGGGCGCGCCAGATCTTGCGGGCGGAGAGCAGCGAGACGCCGGCCGCGGCAGCGACCTCGCGGCGTTTCATGGTCCGGTCGGCGCCCAGCAGGCGGCGTTCAAGCTCGCGCACGGCGTCGCGCGCGGAGGCGGGGGTCGTCTGGTCGACCTGCTCCGGGCGCCGCATGGCCGCGGCAAGGTCGGCGATGGGGTCGGCGAGCGCCGGGGCGTCCCCCGCGGCCTCCGGTTCCCGGGCCTCGGCTGCCGCCGAGGTCCTCGCCGTCGTTCGGCTGGCGCATGGCCTGGGCACGTGCCGCATCACGGGCAGCGGTGGGTGCAACGGGTTGTGAGCCCGTTGCCTGCGACCGCTCACTCATGCTCAGTCCAATCTCTTTGCTGTGGGTGCGTTGGTTGATCCTGTTCAACGCGCTCTTCCATGTTTACACCATCAACCCGGGGGAAGTGTGGCAGTGCGGTTATCGCGCCGATGCCAAGCTCCCGCATTTTCTGCACTGCGGGCATGTGCGGGATGTTGATTCGCTGTTCGGCCAGCACGATCTGCAGCGTGCCCGGCGCCTCGTACGGGGCGCGCCGGCCGGTCAGTGCCACGATGTCCTGGATGGCGTAGAGGCCGATGGACCGTTGGCCCGCGGCGGATCGCCCGCGTTTTGTCACGATGCGTTCGGTGGTCAGGTAGGTGTAGGTGCCGGCCCAGCGGACCAGCGGGCGCAGGCACCAGATGACCAGCAGCACGCAGAAGGCCACCCCGAGCAGGGCGAGCAGCAGCGGGCTGGCCTCGGCGGCCCAGTCCGGCAGGTCGGTGCGGATCAGCAGCCCGGCCAGGAAGCTGGTTGCCGCCAGCAGGAGGAAAAAACGCAGCAGCGTGCCGCGCAGGGCGCGGGGGTGCGCCCGCGTCTTCACGATCACGCGTTCGCGCATTTCCAGTATCAGCTTCACGTCCGGCTCCTTCGGCCCCACACCGGTTGTGTGTGCCGGTCTATCCCTACCCATCCATCGTAGGGCCAGTGCACCCACGCTTAGTCCAGAAACCCCCGGATCTCCACGTGTTTTGCCGCTCCCTAGGCGTAGCTGCCGTCGCTGCGGCGCAGGTGGAACACGTCGGCGGCCAGCACGTGGTGCAGCTTTCCGGCCGCGTCGCGCAGGACCAGTGCGCCCTCGGGCCCCAGGTCCTCGGCCGTGCCGCGCAGCACCGTGCCGTCGGGCAGGTGGGCGTCCACCTCGTGCCCGATGCTCACCATGTGCCGGGCGATCGTCCGGCGCAGCGACACGCGGTCCCCGGGCCCGGCCTCCCCCGCGTTCCCGTGCACCGCGGCGAATCCGCGCGTAGAGTTCGGCGACCCGCTCCAGGTAGCCGGCCATCAGTTCGGTCCGGTCGGTGGTGCGGCCCCCGAGCAGGGCGACGCTGCCGGCGGTGGGAACGGGCAGTTCCGCCCGTTCCTGGCTGACGTTCAGCCCCGCGCCGACCACCACCGCGGGCCCGTCGGCCGTGAGCACCAGCTGCGCCAGCACGCCGCAGAGCTTGTGGCCCCCGGCGACGACGTCGTTCGGCCACTTGAGCCCGGCGGCCAGCCCGGCGCTGTTCGTCCAGCGTCTGCACCATGGCCGTGCCGCAGAGCATCGAGAGCCAGGGCAGCCCGGCGGGGTCGAAGCCCGCGTCCGGGCGGAAGTAGATGCTGATGGCCAGGGAGCTGCGGTCGGGGGTTTCCCAGCCGCGCCCGAGCCGGCCGTGCCCGGCCTCCTGGTGCTCGGTGGTCTCGACGCTCAGGTGGGCCAGCTGCCCGGCCTTGGCCCGCGCCACCAGGTCGTCGTTCGTGGACCCGGTGGCCTGGCTGACCCACAGCTCCCCCATGCCGAGGCCTTTCATGACCTCCCGCACGCGGGTTTCATCAAGGGGCGGACGCTGGACGGGTGCTGGTTCGGGGCTCATGGGCACAAGCCTAGCCACCTTCGCACCCGCCGGCACCCTCCGTTGCAGACGTCCGTGCGATGTCCGCGACGTCAGTGCCCTCAGAGGAAGATGTCCGGGACCAGCCGGTCCTCGGGGGCGCCCATGGAGTAGCCGCCCAGGTCCGCCACGCCCGCCGCCGCCAGCACCGCCTCGTCGGTGAAGAAGTTCCCGCTGCAGGTCCCGGCCGGGCTGGTGAGGATGGCGTGGGCGGCATCGGCAACGATGTCCGCCGAGCGCGCGGCCTTCACCAGCTGCTCGCCGCCGGGCATGTTGCGGATGGCCGCGGTGTCGATCAGCGTGGCGGGCCACAGCGAGTTCACGCCGATGCCGGTTTCGCGCAGTTCCTCGGCCAGGCCCAGGGTGGTCAGCGACATGCCGTACTTGGCCATGGTGTACGCCAGGTGCGCGCCGGCCCACCGGGGGTCCAGGTTCAGCGGCGGGGACAGGGTGAGGATGTGCCCGTTGTCGCTCTTGCGCAGGTGCGGCAGCGCGGTCTTGGAGAGCAGGAAGGTGCCGCGCACGTTGATGTCCATCATCAGGTCGTACTTCTTCATCGACACGTCGTCGGTCTTGGAGAGGTCGATCGCGGAGGCGTTGTTGACCACCACGTCGATCCCGCCGAAGCGCTCGACGGTCTGCGCCACGGCGCCGAGCACGTCCTCGTCGTTGCGCACGTCCCCCACGATGGCCAGCGCCGGCCCGCCCGCCGCCTCGATCTGCGCGGCGGCGGTGTGGACGGTTCCCTCCAGGGACGCGTGGGCGGTGCCGGTCTTGGCCATGATCGCCACGTTGGCGCCATCGGCCGCGGCGCGCAGGGCGATGGCCAGGCCGATGCCGCGGCTCCCCCCGCTCATCAGGATGGTCTTGCCCTTCAGGGATCGCTCATTGGCGGCGATGATGTCGCGTCGTGGTTCACTCATGTGACACACGTTACGGCACCGACACGCCCGTAAGCTACCCGTCAGTAACTTGTTTTATGGACGACTCGGCCCCCAACACGGAGCGATTTTGTAGGGTTCCTACACACAAATCGATCCAAACCCTCACTAGACTGGCCGAGGTGGCATAGTTATTGTGCCTTTCCTACTACGCAACTACCCCAAGGGAGCCCCGGGATGACCCAGAGCCGCATCGACGACCTCACGGAATCGATCGACCTGTCGACCACGGCCGGCAAGATCGCCGAGTTCCGCCGCCGCGAGGCCCTCGCGCAGGCCCCCTCCGGGCAGGACGCCATCGAGAAGCAGCACGCACGGGGCAAGCACACCGCCCGCGAGCGCATCGACATGCTGCTCGACGAGGGCTCGTTCATCGAGTTCGACGCCCTCGCCGTGCACCGCAGCACCGCCTTCGGCATGGAAAAGAAGCGCCCGCTGGGCGACGGCGTGGTCTCCGGCTACGGCACCGTCGACGGCCGCCAGGTCGCCGTCTACTCGCAGGACTTCACCGTCTACGGCGGCTCGCTCTCCCAGGTCAACGGCGAGAAGATCGTCAAGGTCCAGGAATTCGCGCTGCGCAACGGCTGCCCGGTCGTCGGCATCAACGACGGCGGCGGCGCCCGCATCCAGGAGGGCGTGGCCTCGCTGGCCATGTTCGCGGACATCTTCCGCAACAACGTCCACGCCTCGGGCGTGGTCCCGCAGATCTCGCTGATCATGGGCCCGTGCGCCGGCGGCGCCGCGTACTCCCCCGCGCTGACCGACTACGTGATCATGGTCGACAAGACCAGCCACATGTTCATCACCGGCCCCGACGTCATCAAGACCGTCACCGGCGAGGAAGTGGACATGGAGACCCTGGGCGGCGCGCGCCAGCACAACGCCACCACCGGCACCGCCACCTACCTGGCCACCGACGAGCAGGACGCGATCGAGTTCTGCAAGGAACTGCTCGAGTTCCTGCCCTCGAACAACATCTCCGAGGCCCCGTCCGTCGAGTTCGACGAGGAACTCGAGCTCACCGCCGAGGACCTCGAGCTGGACACGCTGATCCCGGATTCGGCCAACCAGCCGTACGACATGCGCAAGGTCATCGAGCACATCGTCGACGACGGAATCTTCCTGGAGATGCAGTCGCTCTACGCGCCGAACGTGATGATCGGCTACGCCCGCGTCGAGGGCTCGACCATCGGCATCGTCGCCAACCAGCCGATGCAGTTCGCCGGCACGCTGGACATCGCCGCCTCGCGAAAAGGCCGCACGCTTCGTGCGCAACTGCGACGCCTTCAACATCCCGATCCTCACCCTGGTGGACGTCCCGGGCTTCCTGCCGGGCAAGGACCAGGAGTTCCAGGGCATCATCCGCCGCGGCGCCAAGCTGCTCTACGCCTACGCCGAGGCCACCGTGCCCAAGCTGACCGTGATCACCCGCAAGGCCTACGGCGGAGCGTACATCGTGATGGGCTCCAAGAAGCTCGGCGCGGACATCAACCTGGCCTGGCCGACGGCGCAGATCGGCGTCATGGGCGCCCAGGGCGCCGTCAACATCCTCTACCGCCGCGACCTTGCCGCCGTTGCCGCCGAGGGCGGCGACGTGGAGGCACGCCGCACCGCCATCATCGAGGGCTACGAGGCCGAGCTGCTCAACCCGTACCAGGCCGCCGAGCTCGGCTACGTCGATGCGGTCATCGCCCCCTCGCGACACCCGCCTGCAGATCGTGCGCGGCCTGCGCGCCACCCGCGACAAGCACGCGGCGCTGCCGGCCAAGAAGCACGGGAACATCCCGCTGTGACCGGCAACCAGCACCAGGCGCCGGAGGGCGATCCGGCGGGCACGGCCCTGCGCTTCACGCACGGCGCCCCGACCGCCGAGGAAATCGCCGCGGTCACCGCGGTCGTCGCGGCCATGCAAAGCGCGGCTTCGCCGGCGGATCCGGAGACCCGTTCCGGCACCGCGCGCCGCAGCCGCATGCAGCGCCGGCGGTTGCTCGCAGCCGCCCCGCAGCCGTGGCGCTCGGGCCGCCGCTAACCGGAGACACCCACGCATCGGGCGCAACGCCCTTCCGGCGGCGAGCCGAATGGAATCGAATTTCACGATTTCCTTCGGCTCGCCGCCGCTGCTTTTCCCCGGCAGATCGCCGCCGCCGGAAAACTCGTCGGAAATAATCTTCAATAACAGCTTCACAAGCACTTAGGCTGGTGGCATGACGAACACCACAGCCACGCGCACATCCAGCGCGATCGACAGCGTAGCCACCGACTACTTCAAGAAGCTCCTCGAGCTCTCCCCCGAATTCGCCACGTCGCTTGGCCTGCCGGGCAGCGAAGCCGCGTACTCCGACTACTCCCCCGCCGGAACCGCCGCCCAGGTCCAGGCCGCACGCGCCGCCCTGGACGCGCTCGAATCGCTGAAGCCGGCGGACGCCGTTGACGAGATCACCCTCGATGCCATGCGCGAGCGCCTTGGCCTGGAAATCGAGATCGCCGACACCCGCCGCACCGAGCTGAACAACATCGCCTCCGCCGCCCAGGACATCCGCGCCATCTTCGACCTGATGCCGCAGGAAAGCGCCGAGGACTTCGCGTTCATCGCCGAACGCATGCACAACCTGCCGGCGGCCATGGAGGGCTACATCGCCTCGCTGCGCGATTCGGCCTCCCGCGGGCTTGTTTCCGCCGTACGCCAGGTCAAGATCGTCACCACCCAGGCCCGCGACTACGCGAAGGCCGGCGGCTTCTTCGACACGCTGGCCGCGGCCGGCAGCAAGATCGCCCCGGAGCTCGGCGAGCGCCTGGCCTCGGGAGCCCAGCGGGCCAACGCCGCCTACCTCAACCTGGCCGACGTGCTGGAAAACGAGCTGCTGCCGCTGGCACCCGAAAAGGACGCGGTCGGCCGGGAGTACTACTCGCTGATGTCCCGCCGCTTCCTGGGCGCCACGGTGGACCTGGAGGAAACCTACGCCTGGGGCGTGCAGGAACTGGCGAACATCATTGCCGAACAGGAGCGCGTGGCCAAGCTGGTCTCCCCCGGGGCATCCATCGCGGAGGCAAAGGCGATCCTCAACGGGGATCCGGCGCGCCAGCTCAACGGAACCGATGCGTTGCAGGCCTGGATGCAGGAAAAGTCGGATGCCGCAATCCGGGCACTTGCCGGCACGCACTTTGACATCCCCGCACCGATGGACCAGATCCAGTGCATGATCGCCCCCACCCAGGAAGGCGGCATCTACTACACCGGCCCGTCCGAGGACTTCTCGCGCCCCGGACGCATGTGGTGGTCGGTCCCCGTCGGCGAGGACAAGTTCACCACGTGGGCCGAGCTGACCACCGTCTACCACGAGGGCGTGCCGGGCCACCACCTGCAGGTCGCCACCGCGGTGCTGGCCCGCGAGACGCTCAACGACTGGCGCCGCCACGCCTGCTGGGTCTCCGGACACGGCGAAGGCTGGGCCCTGTACGCCGAACGCCTCATGTTCGATCTCGGCTTCCTCTCAGACCCGGGAGACTACATGGGCATGCTCGACGCCCAGCGCATGCGTGCGGCCCGCGTCGTCTTCGACATCGGCGTGCACCTGGAGCTGGAGATCCCCGAGGCCTGGGGCAACGGCACCTGGGATTCGGAAAGCGGCTTTGCATTCCTGGAAAAGAACCTGGACATCTCGGCCGGCCAGCTTCAGTTCGAGTTCACCCGCTACCTTGGCTGGCCCGGACAGGCGCCCGCCTACAAGGTCGGCCAGCGCCTGTGGGAGCAGATCCGCGACGAGCGTTCCGCACGCGCGGGCGACGACTTCGACCTGAAGGCGTTCCACTCCCAGGCACTGAACGTCGGCTCGGTGGGCCTGGACACGTTGCGCCGCGCACTGCTGGGCTAAGCTGCCTCCCCAACGGATCGGGCCCGTTTTCTCCCTTCGATCGAGAAGGGGGAAAGCGGGCCTTTCCCGTGTCGGCCCGGCGCAGCATCGCCGGCGACTCACGGCACGGAACACGGCTCGCAGCGGAGACGCACACGTGCGGCAGCGCAGAAATTGCACGTGACCTCACCAAAGAGCCGTCCCGAGAAACTGGGCTCCGAGCCTCGCGGCGGATTCACTCCCGGCCGCCGCAAGCGTGATCCGCATCACCTTTTCTCACTTTGTAGGACAATTCAGCTGCCGAATTTTCAGAATTCTCGGCAAGCACCCGTCAGCTGATTCGAAAAGAGTCCTTTTGAGGGTGAACGGCAGGGTGAATAGTCAGTCAAACGCTTCATGGGGCAATGGATCTCTTGAGATAGTTATATCTATCACTGCGAAATATCCTGAAGTGACCACGGCTCGGAAATCCGAGAAACTCCACTTCAGGTAGTAAAGCGAAAGCCGTTTGGGGAAACGATCGCGGGGATGCACTAGTGCAAGCTTGGGGGCTGCACCGGTATTTGGGGAAAGATTCCGGGTTAGAACATGGTGGAATCGACTCCCCGCACAAGAAGCACCAAGACCACGTCCAGGACAGGCCGCAATTAGTTGGAGCTAGTCCCCGTCATGAGGAACCTGAGAAACAAGAAGCCCTTGGACCCGTGCCACGTCAATGGCGGCGGCGCGTTCCGAGACACCGAGTTTGCGATACACGCTTCGCAATTGGCTCTTGACGGTATTGACCGAAACAAATTGGCGCTCCGCGATTTCGGCAACGCTTCCCGTGGAGACCAGCTCGCCCAGCACCGCCCGTTCCCGCTCACTCAGGACCACACGGCCCAGCCCGCCGGGGATGTTCGAGACGGCGTTGTCATCGACAACAAGGCGCACGTTCATGCTTCGTGCATGGCTGAGCACCCGCTCAAGATCCGGCGCCGGCAATAGATTCAACGCGAGCCCCAGCCCAAACTCGTCACTCAGTGCAGCGACAAGACGCATGGCTCCGCCGATGGCCGGACGGTTGTTTTGTTGCAGGGTTGCCGCCAAGACCAAGACCGCCTGCTCAAAGCGCGGACGCGGTGAGACCGGAATGCCAACGGTCGCACACAGTCGCAACACCTCGGCCGCGTCCCCTTCAGCCAAACGGATGCGCGCCTGCAGCAACCGCTTGGCCACCGGATTGGTGGATTTCAATGTCACCCGATGCGCCCCGCTGGCATCGCCGGTTGCCAGGTTCAAGAGGCTGGAAGCATCCGTGAGCATCTGGCGTCCAACTTTCTGGGCGATAGGCTGCTCACGTTCTCGCACCAGGTAGTTCTGCATCCGAACGAGGGAGGCCGTCGTTTCGCCGTTGACGATCGCGAGCACCGATTCCGCCAACCGGATTGCCGGCCAGAATTCGTTGCCCTCCTGATCGATTCGCAGAAGTTCCAGCCATTCTGCGGCTTGGTCAAAACGCTGCTCTTCCATGGCGCAGAGGAACGAGGCGAGCCTGAAGGGCGCGGCAAAGTAGGCGCTGGTCGCCGGGTTGGACCAGTGCTCCGGGCGCGATTCCAGCAGCTGTGCCTTGGCCATGTGGATGTCGCCCCTCAGCGCATGCAGATAGGCGCGCAACGTGCCGGCGTACATGTCGCTTTCGCTGCGATCGTGTCGGTGGTCCGCGGCGACCCCGAGTTCCACGACTTCCAGGGCCTCCTGGTGCAGCAGACTGCTGTGGAATGCCAGCACAAATTGAACCAAAATCGCGCCCTCGAAGGGCCCGATGTCGTCCCGCTCGCTCGGCGCCATTTCCCGATACAACGCGACTCCCGCCCGGGCCGCGCGGGCCGCCCGCTCACCGAATCCGCTCAGCCGCATGGCCACCGATTCGATCATGATCATGACCAGCCTGTCCGCGGCGGGTCCCTTCCTGGCGACGGTATGGGCACCGGTCGCGGCCAAGGCCAACAGCTCAAGTGTCTTGAACTTGAACTTTCCCGTGGCGCTGTAGGCAACGGCCAAGCAAACCGAGAGCATCGGGTACTTGGCCAATACCGTCATGGGCAGCTTGTCGAGCAGCAGGGATCCGCGCCGGCCCAGGTCCCCGTCAAAGTATTCATCGGCGCGCAGGCGAAGGATATCCGAAGCCAGCTTGTAGTCGGCGGCTTCCAGTGCGTGGCGCAGGGCCCGGAAGGACGATCCGTTGGCCATTTCGAGTCGTGCACAGCATTCATGCAGTTCCCGGAACCGCTCGGGTGCCGGAGCAAGGTAGTTGTCTTGCAGGACCCGGCGAAAAACGGGATTGATTCGATGTTCCCGCTCGGGGTTTCGCGATGATCGATAGACAAGTCCCCGCGATTCCAGATCGCTGATCCAATGTGGTTGCGCGCCAGGGAAAAGCTGGGGTGCGATGGATTCGTCCACGAATGACGGCACCGACAACGCCGCAAAGAACTCCAGCTGCTCCGGTTCCAGGTTCTCGTTTTCGATCAACAACAACACGTCGCGGCGGACCGCAGCCTGGACGGCGTCCACAATGGCACGTGCCTCCGGATCGAACCTGCCGCGATCGGAACCCAAGGACGGTTCAAGACTGCTGCGCCGGGCCGGCGGGAATGTGCCACCGAATGACCGGGGCATGTCGATGGTCTCTGCCCGAAGTTTTGCCAGCCGAAGCAGCGAGGCGGAGCCACAGGATTCCTCCGTCAGTTCCTCCGCGAAGTCGGCCAACAGCGTCCCCGCGAGGTATAGCTTGGTTTCCTCGACGGTGAATGCGAATTCGTGCGGGGGAATCACCGAGACGTCTATGGGCGCCAAGGTCCTGCGGCGTTCGATCACCAGGAACTCGTGCGTGATGATGATCAGGCGCCGCCCCGGATGCTGCTCGGCGTTTTCCTCCAGCATTGCCGATAGCCCTGCATCGTGCTTCGCGGCAAACGCATCAAGCACCAACAAATGGGAGCCTGGATTGGCGGCCTGTTCGAATTGCCGGCGGATATGCGCGAGACGCAGTTCGGCCACGCTGTCGTCTTCGAGAGGTTTCGATGCGGCAAGGCCTGTTTCCCCGTCAACGGCTTCCAGTGCAAGCTGTTCATCCAGCTTGGGAAGGTTGATCCAGCTCCAGCTCTCCGCATTCGGGTCCTGGCGCTTCAACCAGTCGCGAACCGCAGTGCTCTTGCCCGCGCCCCGCGGCCCCCTGGCAATCACGATCGATGACCCCACCGCTCGTTCGAGCAGGATATCGAGTCGACTGCGAGTGACCGTGCTGTCTATGCGGCCCCAACCCATATGCATCCCACCCCAGTCCTTGAGTACGTCGGACGAGCCGCGACTTCCCCCAAAACCACTTGATCACAAGGCACAAATAAGTGGTTCACCAACCAAGCGGTTGGAAAGTACAGCTTAACACTGCGACTTGGGCTTGTGTAACAAATCACAAAAGAAGTGCAATGTTCGGGAACTAAGTCCCGCTTTCGTAACATTTCTCAATGCTGGCTTTCTTTGGTAATTTGCACCACCTACCTTCTAAAGGTGACTACATCAACTTCCACGCCGAAGCGCCGTCTGCCCTCCTGGGCCACCGCGTTCGGCCCGCAAATCATCATCGCCCTGGTGCTGGGCCTCGGCCTCGGACTGCTGGCCAAGTACACCGGCCACACCGAGGAGACCCCGACCGGCCTGGGCGTCACCCTGGCCGCCATCGGCTCCAGCTACGTATCGCTGCTGAAGTCCGCGGTCATTCCGCTGGTCTTCTTCGCCGTCGTGGCCTCGATCGCCAACCTCTCCAAGGTCACCAACGCAGCACGCCTGGCCTGGCAGACCATCCTGTGGTTCGGCATCACCTCGCTGGTCTCCGTGGTCATCGGCATCGTGCTGGGCCTGGTCATGCGTCCGGGCGCCGGCACCGGCCAGGCGGCCCCGCCCGAATACGACGGCCGCACCGGCGACTGGTGGGCGTTCCTCATCGGGCTCATCCCGTCGAACTTCCTTGGCCTGGGCGCCACCTCGAAGATTTCCGAGGCCGGGTGCCGTGACCACCGCACTGAACTTCAACGTGCTGCAGGTGCTTGTCATCGCGATCACCGTGGGCGTCGCCGCACTGAAGGTCGGCGACGCGGCCCGCCCGTTCCTCGAGTTCTCCACCGCAACCCTCGCGGTCATCCAGAAGATCCTCTGGTGGATCATCCGTCTGGCGCCGCTGGGCACCATCGGCCTGATCGGCAACGCCGTTGCCACCTACGGCTGGGACACCATCGGCGCCCTGGGCAAGTTCTCCGTGGCCATCTACATCGGCCTGGCCCTGGTGCTCTTCGCCTTCTACCCGGTACTGGTCCGCGCCCACGGCCTGAGCGTCAAGCAGTACTTCTCCGGCGTCTGGCCGGCCGTGCAGCTGGCCTTCGTCTCGCGCTCCTCGATCGGCACCCTGCCGCTGACCCAGCGCGTGACCGAACGCAACCTCGGCGTGCCCTCCGGCTACGCATCCTTCGCCGTCCCGCTGGGCGCCACCACCAAGATGGACGGCTGCGCCGCGATCTACCCGGCGATCTCCGCGATCTTCGTCGCCCAGTTCTTCGGCATCGACCTGGGCCTGACCGACTACCTGCTGATCGCACTGGTCTCGGTGCTCGGCTCGGCCGCAACCGCCGGCACCACCGGCGCCGTGGTCATGCTGACCCTGACGCTGTCCACCGTCGGCCTGCCGCTGGCGGGCGTCGGCCTGATCCTCGCCGTCGACCCGATCCTGGACATGGGCCGCACCGCGGTGAACGTCGCCGGCCAGGCACTGGTCCCGACGATCGTCGCCAAGCGCGAGGGAATCCTGGACGAGGAGCTGTACAACGCACCGCGCCACGGCGATCCGTTCAACGACGAGTTCGCCGCCGATTCCAAGGTCGAGTCCGGACCGGGACACCTCCCCCGAAAAGGTGCCGGTCGGCTAACAACCCCCTGGATGTAGTCGCTTCACGGCGGGCCGCATTCGATCGCCCCCGTTCCCCGCAGGGAACGGACGGCGTTCGGGTGCGGCCTTCCTCTTGTCTCGTCCAGCGGCGCTCCGCGGCCGGCGTCCGTCGGAAATGCCTGGCCTGCCAACCGGCCCCCATCAAATTGCACAGCATGCAAGTTTGCACGTAGTGTAGAAATGTGAGCTCCCCAGAGACATCCGCGCCCTCGAGGCGTGAGCAAAACAAGACAGCCACCCGCGACGCGATCGTCCACGCAGCATTCGAACGGCTGAACGCCGGCGGGTTCGCCTCGCTGACCGCCGAATCGGTCGCGGAGGCCGCGGGGGTTTCCCGCCGGACCTTCTTCAACTACTTCCCCTCGCTCGAGGCCGCACTCAACGAGCCGACCAAGCAGCTGCTCGACCGGGCCGTCGCCGCACTCGACGGCATGGACGAGGACGTGGAACTGCTCAACGCCGCGGTGGTGTCCATCGAGTCCCTGGTGGACCCGGCGCTACCTGGAGCCCGTGGCAACGCTCTACCTGCATTCCGCGGCGCACCCGCAGATGGCGCGCATGCAGCTCGAGGCGTGGAACACCTGCGCCGAGCAGCTCACCCAGATCATCACCGCCCGCGCCCCGCAGGGCACGGAGCTGGCCGCCATGGTCCTGGCCCACTCGATCGTCGGGGCCGGCAAGGCAGCCTTCGCCCAGTGGTCGCAAAACCTCAGCGGACCGCTCGACGCGCAAAGCACGCAGTTGCTGCGCACCACCCTGGCCGATGCCATCGCCCAATTGCGCGACGGCTTCCCCTCCCTGCAGCAACGCGCCGCCCAACCCCGAAAGGCCTAAGCACATGGCTTCCTTCCTCTACCGACTCGGCGCCCTGGCCTATCGCCGGCGCTGGGCCGTGCTCGGCATCTGGGCGGTCATCCTGCTGCTCATCGGCGTCGGCGCCGGCGCCTTCATGGGCAAGCTCTCCAACACGTTCACCATCCCCGGGACCGAAACCCAGCGCACGCTGGACCGGCTCAAGGTCGAGATGCCGGAACTTGCCGGCGGCACCGGGTCGATCGTCTTCCGCTCGAAGGACGGCACGGCCCTGACCCAGGCGCAGCACCGCGCCATCACCGGTTCCCTCGACGACCTGGCCGTCCCAGTCCGAGGTCACCGAGGTCCGCCAGCCCTTCGAACTGCAGAAGCAGCTGGACGACGCCCAGCCGAAGCTCGACGAGGGCCGGGCCAAGCTCGACGATGCCGCCAAGCAGCTGGCCGACGGACAAGAAGCAGCTGGCCGACGGCAAGCTCGCCATCGAGTCGGCGCAGTCGGAGCTGGATTCCGGGCGCATCAAGCTCGGCGAGGCCAAGACCCAGCTCGCCGACGGCCGCCGGCAGCTGGCCGCCGGGCAGGCCAAGATCGATGCCGCGCGCACCGAACTGGACAAGGGCGCCGCCGCGCTGAAGGACGGGCAGGCCAAGTTCGACGCCGGGCAGAAGCAATGGGATTCCGGCAACCGCGAGTACCGGGCCGGCGCCGCAAAGATCGCCGAGGGGCGCAAGGCACTCGCCGCCGGCCAGGCGAAGCTCGATGCCAGCGCCAAGCAACTCGCCACGGGCCGCGCCGAACACGACGCCGGGTTGCAGCACATCCTGCAGGGCCAGTCCCGTGCGGCCTTCGAAAAGCAGCTGGCCCAGGGCAAGGCGCAGGCGCGAGGCCGGACTGGCCAGCGCCGAGGCCGGCATCGCCCAGCTCGCCGCGCTCATCGAACAGGCCAAGGCCGGCATCGCCCAGGCCCAGCAGGTGCTCGACGACGACGCCGCCACACCCGAGGACAAGGCGGCCGCCCAGCAGCAATACGACCTGCTCAGCGGCAACCTGACGGCCCTCGAAGCCGAACAGAAAAAGGCCGAGATCGGCAAGACGGAGGCCAACGGCGCCCTGGACGGCATCGCCGCCGCCACGGCCGGCCTCAAGAAGCTGGACGCCGCCAAGAAGCAGCTGGACGCGGGCGACAAGGAACTTGCCGCGGGGCAGAAGACGCTCAACTCCAAGAAGAAGGAACTCGAGGCCGGCGCCGCCAAGCTGCCCGCCGCCAAGGCCAAGCTGGACGCCGGGGCCAAGGAACTTGCCGCCAGCCGGGCCAAGCTGGATGCCGCGGCGGCCAAGGTCGCCGACGGGCAGGCGCAGCTGCGCGCCGGCCAGGCCGAGATCGACGCCAACGCCGCCAAGCTCGCCGCCGGGCAGAAGACCGTCGACGAGAACCAGGCCAAACTCGTCGCCGGGCAGAAGACCCTCGACGAGAAGGCCGCAAAGCTCCCGGAGGCCGAGGCCAAGCTGGAGCAGGGCGCCAAGGACCTCGCCACCGGCGAGGCCGAACTCGCCTTCGCCGCACGCCAGGCCGGCGCCTCCGAGGGCATGCGCTTCATCTCCCCGGACGGGTCCACCGCCGTGGCGCACGTGACCTTCAAGGGCTCAGACCGATGCGCTGACCACCGCGCAGCGCGCCGACATCAAGTCCGATCGCCGCGGGCCCGGAGGCCGCGGGCGTCGAGGTGCTCTTCTCCAAGGAGATCCTGCAGGACCTCTCCTCGCTCTTCGGCGCCGCGGAGGTCATCGGCCTGGCCGTTGCCGCCGCAGTGCTGCTGATCATGCTCGGCACCCTGGTGGCCGCCGGGCTGCCGCTGCTGATGGCCGTGCTCGGCGTCGGCGCGGGCGTCGGCGGAACCCTGGCGCTGTCCTCCGCCATCGAGATGGCCTCGATCACCCCGGCCCTGGCGCTGATGCTGGGCCTGGCCGTGGGCATCGACTACTCGCTGTTCATCGTGCACCGGCACCGCCGGCAGCTGCTGGAGGGCGTCCCGGTGGGCGAATCGATCGCCCGGGCCACGGGCACCAGCGGCAACGCCGTGGTGTTCGCCGGCCTGACCGTGGTCATCGCGCTCTCCGCACTCGCCGTGCCGGGCCTGCCGTTCCTGGGCATCCTGGGCTTCTCCGCCGCGTTCACCGTGGCGATGGCCGTGCTGATCGCCATCACGCTGACCCCGGCGCTGCTCGGCTTCATCGGCACCAGGCTGGTCTCCAAGCGCGCCTGGGCGCGCAACGAGGCCGCCGGCCGCGAACAGGCCGCCCCGAAGAACGACGCCGGCAACCGCGGCTGGGGCGCGATCGTCACCCGCCGCCCGTGGATCGCGACGATCGCGTCCATCGCGGTCCTGGCGATCGTGGCGCTGCCGGCGCTGCAGCTGCGCACGGCCCTGCCGGACGGCAGCGCCGAACCCGTGGATTCGGCCGCCTACCAGGCGTACGAGCAGATGAGCGACAAGTTCGGCGCCGGCTACAACGGCCCGCTGCTGGTCCTCGCGGACCTGCCCGCCGGGCTGGACGAGCGCGGGGCCGCAACCGCCAACCTGGACGTCGCGGACCAGCTGCGCAAGGTCCCCGGCGTCGTCGCCGCGATCCCCGTGCAGACCAACGAGGCCCAGACCCTCGGCGCCATCCAGGTCATCCCGGTCGCCGGCCCCTCCAGCGCCGAGACCGAGGCGCTGGTGCACACGCTGCGCGACTCCGCGGGCGCCATCAAGGAGGCCACCGGCTCGCAGATCGCCGTGACCGGCCAGGTCGCCGCGCAGGTCGACGTCTCGGAGAAGCTCGCCGAGGCGCTGCCGCTGTACATCGGCATCGTCGTGGGACTCTCGCTGATCCTGCTGCTGCTGGTCTTCCGCTCCGTCGTGGTGCCGCTGCTGGCCACCGCCGGCTTCCTGCTCTCGCTGGTCGCCGCGTTCGGCGCGACGGTCGCCGTCTACCAGCTCGGCTGGCTGGGCGAGGTGTTCGACGTGAACGTGCCGGGCCCGATCATGAGCTTCCTGCCGATCCTGCTCACCGGCATCCTCTTCGGGCTGGCCATGGACTACCAGGTGTTCCTGGTGGCCGGCATGCGCGAGTCCTTCGCGCACGGGCAGACCGGCCCGCGCCGCGGTGCGCTCCGGCTTCGCCCACTCGGCTCCCGTGGTCACCGCCGCGGCGCTGATCATGACCTCGGTCTTCGCCGGGTTCGTGTTCTCGCACCTGACGATGATCCGGGCGATCGGCTTCTCGCTGGCCATCGGCGTGCTCTTCGACGCGTTCATCGTCCGCATGACGCTGACCCCGGCGATCATGCACCTGCTGGGCCGGCACGCCTGGTACATCCCGCGCTGGCTTGACCGCATCCTGCCGGACGTGGACGTGGAGGGTTCGAAGATCGCCGCGCTCGCGGAGGCCGACGCCGCGCAGGCGCAGGCCGACGCCGACGCGATGCTACCCGCAGGATCCCCAGGGACCCGCGACCCGGGATACGGTGGATGCATGAGCGAGATGACGAGCAACACCACCGACCTGTCGGAAGAAGCGCCGGTGGACGAAGCGGCGATGGATGACGTGACGACCGAAGAAGACCCGCGCGGGGAAATCGAGAACCCCGAGGAGCTCCCGCTGCTGGTGCTGGCCTCGGCCTCCCCCGGGCGCGCGAAGATCCTGAAGGACGCGGGGATCGACTTCGACGTGCAGGTTTCCACCGTTGACGAGGACGCCGCGCTGGCCGCGGCCACCGAGCGCTTCGGCGCCCTGGGCCCGGCCGACACCGCCCTGCTGCTGGCCAAGGCCAAGGCGGAGGACGTGGCGGCGCTGGAGGAAACCGACGGGGCCGTGGTGCTGGGCTGCGACTCGGTCTTCGAGTTCGAGGGCGTCGCCTACGGCAAGCCGTACACCGCGCAGGTCGCCACCGAGCGCTGGGAGGCCATGAGCGGGAAGTCCGGCATCCTGCACACCGGCCACTGGCTCATCGACAACCGCTCGGAGGACGACGAGGACGGCGGCAGCGGCGCGACCATCGGCGCCGTCTCCTCCACCGTCGTGAACTTCGAGAAGGTCACCGCGGAGGAAATCGCCGCCTACGTCGCCACCGGCGAGCCGTTGCCGTGCGCCGGCGCGTTCACCATCGACGGCCGCGGGGCCGCGTTCATCCGCGGCATCGAGGGCAACCCGCACACCGTCGTCGGCCTGAACGTCTCCACGCTGCGCGAACTGCTGCACGAGGCAGGCCTGTCCATCACGGACGTCTGGGCCTAGCCGGAGCCAGCAGGACCAGGCCTTAACCGAAGGCGGCGTGTGCCACGATTTTCGTCGTGGCACACGCCGCCTTCGTGCTTAGGCAAGCAGCGGGGCTCCAACCTGTCCGCTTGGTTTCATGTGCGCCGGGCTACCTGGAGCTCAGTGCCGGCTGCTGGTCGTCCTCGTCGATGGCCTCGGCGTCCGCGTAGGGATCGAGCTCCGGCGGGCGGCGCTTGAATCCGCCGGTGACGTAGGCCAGCTGGATGACGCCGAGTCCCAGCCAGGACAGGCCGATCGCGAAGGTCAGGCCGGAGAGCGAGGTCCACAGCCACAGCGTCAGGCAGAACCCGATCGCCGGAACCAGCCCGAAGCGCAGCAGGTCCAGTCCGCCGCGGCGCCGGCCGTCGACCACGTAGTGCTTGATCGTGGAGAGGTTGACCATCGAGAACGCGAAGAGCGCGCCGAAGCTGATCATCGAGGACAGCGTTTCCAGCTCCAGCCAGATGCCCAGCAGGCCGATCGCGCCGACCAGCACGATGCCGATCAGCGGCGTCCTGAACCGTTCGCTGAGCACCCCGAAGATCGACCGCGGAAGCACGCCGTCGCGGCCCATGGAGTAGAGGATGCGCGACACGCTGGCCTGCGAGGTCATGGCCGAGGCGAAGGATCCGGCCACGTAGGCGGCCACGAAGAAGGCGCCGAGCATGATCCCGCCGACGTGCTGCATGACCTCGAGCGCTGCCGCGTCGACATCCGTGAAGTCCTGCCAGTTCGGGAAGGAGATGGAGGCGACGTAGGCGGTGGCCGTGAAGATCACGCCTCCGCACAGGGTCACCAGCATGATGGCCTTGGGCACCTGGCGCTGCGGGTCCCTGGCCTCCTCGGAGAGGGTGGACACCGCGTCGAAGCCCAGGAACGCGAGGCACAGGATCGCGGCTCCGCCGAAGATCTCGCTGCCCTTCATCCCGGGTTCCAGCAGCGGCGCCAGCAGGTTCGGCGCCTCGCCGGTCGACACGGACTTCAGGGCGAGCACGAAGAAGACCAGCAGGAAGACCACCTGGATGGCGATGAGGATGAAGTTGGCCCGCAGCAGCAGGCGGATGCCGATCACGTTCAGCGTCGTGGAGAGCAGCAGGACAGCCACGATGAAGACCCCGGCCGGGACCTGCGGGAAGGTTGCGTGCAGGTAGATGGAGATGACCATCGCATCGAGCATGGGCAGCAGCACGTAGTCCAGCATCAGTCCCCAGCCGGCCAGGAAGCCGACTTCGCCGCCGAAGGCGCTGCGCGAGTAGGCGTAGGCCGAACCCGCCTTGGGAATCGCGCGCGACATTTGGCCGTAGCTGTAAGCGGTGAAGAGCATCGCGACCGTTGTCACGATGTAGGCGGCCGGCAGGTGTCCGGAGGTCGCGCTCGTGACGATGCCGAAGGTGTCGAACACCGCCAACGGGACCATGTAGGCCAGGCCGAAAAGCACCAGGCCCGTCATTCCGAGTACGCGGCGAAGCTGTGGCGCGTCTTTTGCCAAGGCTGCACTCCTTTAGTGGGGGTCAAGGAGACCGGAAAATGTAACCCGCGTCACTCTTCCAGAGATTGCCCGACCTCGGCAAGGGTTTTCGTTGAACAAATCGAAACTTGCAGACGATATGGGTTGCGTTGACAAATATCTGACGACTTATTTCGCAGACAATTGACGGGATTCGCTAGGCAATCCGTACGCCAACCCGCACCCTCGGCATCATTCCAAGTTCACTCCGGAAAGTACTTGCGAAATGGAAAGTACTTTCTAGGCTGGGGAACATCGACAACCCGGGAGGCAAACGTGAACAACAACAAGCAAACCCAGTCCGGTGCACGCTACGCATGGATCGGCTTCGCCATGGGCATCGCCTGCATGGCCGGGCTCTTCGTCTACGGCTTGGCCATCGGCCAGCCCGGCCTGGTTGTCATCAGCTCCTCCCTCGCGGCCGTCCTGGGCGCCACCTGGAGCGCCACCCATGTCGCGATCAAGAAGCGGGAAGCAAAGTGAGCGCGGAACCCACGGGACCTTCGGCGCAGGCCGCCCGCGAGATGCTGCAGGAGGCGGGCAGGCTCGGCGCGGCCTCCCGGGCGGGCGCCAGCTGGCCGCACATCGCCATGCTGCTGGGCCTCGGCGCCATCAGCTCGCTGAGCCTGCTGTCCTTCTGGCTGGTCGGGCAGTTCAACGAGTCCTACATCGCGCTCCCCATGGTCGCGATGCTGGTCTGGCTGGGAATCTTCATGGCCTTCATGCTTGCGAACGGGCGCTCAACCAAACTCGGCTTCACCCGCCGCTGGATGACCTTCATGGGAATCTGGGCCGGGCTCTGGATCCTGGGAACCGTCGTCGGACTGGTCTTCTTCCCGGGTTCGATGTGGTTTTTCATCGCGGTCTCGAGCGCCATCACCGCAAACTCGGTCATCGGCGCCTGGCGCGAGGTGCGCGCATGAACCAGCCGGAGCACCCCCGGCACCAGCTCTGCGACGAACTGGCCCATCCGGTCCGCTTCTCGCTGGTTGCCGCCATCGCGGGAACCGAGGAAAGCGAATTCGCCGCGGTGCGCGAACACCTGCAGGTTTCCGATTCGGTCCTCAGCCGCCAGGCGTCGGCACTGGAAGCGGCCGGAATCGTCGGGATCCGCAAGGGTTTTGTCGGAAAGCGTCCACGCACCTGGCTTTCCCTCACGGCCGAGGGCCGGGAAAAATGGGCCAAGCACCTGGCCGCGCTGAACGCCATCGCAGGCGGCAACCCGTAGTCCGGCCCGCACCGCGCCACCCCGGCCCTCGGCAAACAGCGGCGCGCAGACTCGGCACCATCTTGTAGGGTTCCTACAACAAAATCGCGACTTACATCCGACACAGGGTGGTTTGTGGGTGCATATCCCACAACGGCGGGTAGGCTCCACAAGAGCACATTTAAGGAGAAAACCCTGCCATGAGTCAGTTGACCAAGGTTCTCATCGCTAACCGCGGAGAAATCGCAGTACGCATCATTCGTGCAGCCCGCGACGAGGGCATCGGTTCGGTTGCCGTTTACGCCGAACCCGATCGCGACGCACTGCATTCACGCCTGGCCGATGAAGCCTACTCGTTGGGTGGCTCCACCGCGGCAGAGTCCTACCTGAGCATCGAAAAGATCATCGAGGTAGCCAAGCGCTCCGGCGCCGACGCAGTCCACCCCGGCTACGGCTTCCTGGCCGAAAACGCCGTGTTCGCCCAGGCCGTCATCGACGCCGGGCTGACCTGGATCGGCCCTCCCCCGTCGGCCATCGACCAGCTGGGCGACAAGGTCCAGGCACGCCACCTGGCCGAAAAGGTCGGAGCCCCGCTGGTGCCCGGCACCAAGGACCCCGTGGAATCCACGGACGAGGTCCTGGCCTTTGCCGACGAGCACGGCCTGCCGCTGGCCATCAAGGCCGCCTACGGCGGCGGCGGACGCGGCATCAAGGTGGTGCGCAACCGCGAGGAGATCCCCGAGCTTTACGAATCCGCCGTGCGCGAGGCCATTGCCGCCTTCGGCCGCGGCGAGTGCTTCGTCGAACGCTTCCTCGATGCCCCGCGCCACGTCGAAACCCAGTGCCTGGCCGACGCGCACGGCAACGTCGTGGTGGTTTCCACCCGCGACTGCTCGCTGCAGCGCCGCAACCAGAAGCTCGTCGAAGAGGCACCGGCCCCGTTCCTGACCGACGAGCAGAACGCGCGCCTCTACGAGGCGTCCAAGGCGATCATGCTCGAGGCCGGCTACGTCGGCGCGGGCACCTGCGAATTCCTGGTGGGCCAGGACGGCGTGATTTCCTTCCTTGAGGTCAACACCCGCCTGCAGGTCGAGCACACGATCTCCGAGGAGGTCACGGGCATCGACCTGGTGCGCGAGCAGTTCCGCCTGGCCCGCGGCGAGGAACTCGGCTACACCGACCCGGAAATCCGCGGCCACTCCTTCGAGTTCCGCATCAACGGCGAGGACGCCGGCCGCGGCTTCATGCCGGCCCCCGGCACCATCACCACCATGAAGCTTCCGTCCGGTCCCGGCGTCCGCCTGGACTCCGGCGTCGAGGCAGGGGAAACCGTCTCCGGCAACTTCGACTCGATGATCGCCAAGCTCATCGTCACCGGTTCCACCCGCCAGCAGGCGGCCCAGCGTGCCCGCCGCGCCCTGGAGGAATTCCAGATCGAGGGCATGCCGACCGTCCTTCCGTTCCACCGCGCGGTCATGGCCGACCCGGCGTTCACCCCGGCGGAGGGCCCGTTCACGGTCCACACCCGCTGGATCGAAACCGAGTTCGCCAACGAGATCCCCGCGTGGGATCCGGCCACCGCGGGAACCGCCGAGGAGGATTCGGCCCGCAACGCCATCACCGTCGAGGTGGGCGGCAAGCGCCTTGAGGTGGTGCTTCCGGCATCGCTGGGTTCGTTCTCCGCCGCCGGCAACGGCTCGAAGTCCAAGAAGAAGAAGCGCGAGGCCCGCGGCGGCGCCACCGCCGGCGCCTCGGGCGCCGACCTGGTCTCCCCCATGCAGGGAACCATCGTCAAGGTTGCCGTCACCGACGGTGACACCGTGGCCGAGGGCGACCTGATCATGGTCCTCGAGGCCATGAAGATGGAACAGCCGCTGACCGCGCACTGCGCCGGCGTCGTTTCCGGACTCAGCGCCGTGGCCGGGGACACCGTCTCCGCCGGCACCGTGCTTGGCCTCGATCGGCGAATAGCAACAGCCTGTCCGCCTCCGCCTTCGGAGGCCGGGGATGGCAGGGTTTCCCGCGCGGAAACCCTGCCATCCCTTTTTGCGTTAATCAACAACAGTCGGCCAAACCCGTTGCACCGGCGACTGGTCGTGTGCCTAAGCTGTAGCCCATGAGCACACCCATGTTTGCCTCCGCCGGGCAGGATCCGCGCGTGAACCCTCCGGCCTGCGGCAGCGAGCGCGATACGCTGCTGGGGTTCCTGGCCTACCAACGGCAAACACTCGAGGCCAAGTGCGCGGGCCTCGACCACGTGGCGATGTCCTCGCGCGCCGTTGCCGCCTTCGACGCTTTCGCTCCTGGGGCTGGTGCGGCACCTGACGGACGTCGAGCGCTTCTGGGTCAGGTCGAACCTGCTGGGGCAACCCGATCCGCCGCTCTACTGGCATGAGGACGGCCACGACACCGACTTCGAGCACCCGGAGGCCACCGAGGCCCTGGTGCGCAGGTCGTGGAAGGCGTGGCGCAGGGAAACCGCATTCAGCGACGCCGCACTGGTCCAGGAGCCGCTCGAGCTGTGCGTGGGCGTCGGGGGCCACGGGGAGGTGTCGGTGCGCTGGATCATCACCCACCTCATCGAGGAGTACTCCCGCCACAACGGGCACGCCGACCTGCTGCGCGAATGCATCGACGGGGTCGTCGGCGAATAGCCCCTGGCTGAACCTCGGTTAACGCACCGCGGCGCCCGCAACCCCTTGTGGGGGTGGCGGGCGCCGCGGCCTTGCCTCGCGAGCCGCTTGTCGGCGGCCGGGGCGTGTTCGAGCTACGAGACGTTGTTCTCGAAGTCGACGTTTGTGGTGTCCTTGGTCAGGAACAGGGCGACGAGCGTCAGCACCGCGCCCAGGGCCAGGTAGGCGCCGACCCAGGCGGTGTTTCCGCCGCCGAACTGCCACAGGGCGATCGCCACGAACGACGCGGGTGCCGCGCCGATGACCGAGGACATGTTGTAGGCGATGGCCGAACCGGTGTAGCGCACGTTGGAGGGGAAGAGCTCCGGCAGGTACGCGGCCATCGGGCCGAAGGTCAGGCCCATCAGGGTGAACCCGAGGATCAGGCCGACCATGGCCGCGGCCTTGCCCGGGCCGAACATCAGGGTCCAGGACAGGCCGAAGACCAGGATGCCCAGGGTCACGGCGATCAGGAACTTGCGGCGGCCGAACTTCTCGGCCAGCGGGCCCGAGACCACGGTGAAGATGCCGAAGAAGACGACGCCGATGATGAGCATGGTGAGGAACTCGGGACGGGCGATGCCCAGGCCCGGCACGAACGCGGCCTCGGCTGCGGCGTCGAAGACCTTGCCCTTGGCCTCGGCCGCGGCTCGCGCGGCCTCGACGGTGGCCGGCGCGGTGCCGTAGGTCAGCGTGAAGGAGGTCATCAGGTAGAAGAGCACGTAGGTGGCCAGCATGATGAACGTGCCGGCAAGCACCGGGCGCCAGTGGTACGTCATCGTCACCTTGAACGGCGACTTGGCGACCTTCTTCTGGTCGACGACCTTCTGGAAGGAGACGGATTCGACAAGCTTCAGGCGGACCCAGAGGCCCACGGCGACCATGACGGCCGAGAGCACGAACGGCACGCGCCAGCCCCAGGCCATGAACTGCTCGTCGGTCAGCGTGGTCTGCAGGATCACGAAGATGACGTTGGCGATGATGAAGCCGATCGGCGCGCCCAGCTGCGGGAAGGTGCCGTAGATGGCGCGCTTGTTGGCCGGAGCGTTCTCGGTGGCCAGCAACGCGGCACCCGACCACTCGCCGCCCAGGGCCAGGCCCTGTGCGAAGCGCAGCAGCACCAGCATCAGCGGTGCGAGCACCACGAAGTTGCCCTGGGCCGGAGGCAGGAAGCCGATCAGGAAGGTGGCGATGCCCATCAGCAGCAGCGAGGCGACCAGGGTGCCCTTGCGGCCGATCCTGTCACCGAAGTGGCCAAAGAGAACCGAGCCGACAGGGCGGGCCACGAAGGCCACGCCGAAGATGGCAAACGACGAAAGGATGGCGTTCACGTTGGACGCGTTCGGGAAGAACAACGTCGGGAAGACCAACACCGACGCGGTGGCGTAGGCGTAGAAATCGAAGAACTCAATGGTGGTGCCGATGAGGCTGGCGAACAGCACGCGTCCGCGCGTGTTCTCCTTCGGTGCGTGGACCGCTGACTTGCTGGACATGGCTTGCGACTCTCTTGGTGGAATAAAGCAGATAACAACCCTATGCCGCCTGTTCACCAGATGGACGGTCATGTCCAACATGTGGACACCGCTTGGGGCCTGACGGGGTCATACTCGCGAAATACTGCGGGGCACGTCACAGCTGCGATTCCCGCGACGGCCCCGCACCCTGCGCAAAAGAGTAAGGCGGGCCTGCCGCAAACACAATGGTTTGCGGCAGGCCCGCCTTCGGGTTCCGGCACCAGCCCGCCGTCGGCCTCGCGGCCGCCGGCGGGATTCGTCGGTTAAAGGTGGACGTGCAGCCGGCGCGAGGCCTCGGAAATCGATCCGGACAGCGACGGGTAGACGGTGAACGTCTCGGCCACGTCGTCGACGTGCAGCTTGTTGTGGACGGCCAGCGCGATCGAGAAGATCAGTTCCGAGGCACGCGGGGCAACCACGACGCCGCCGATGACGGTTCCCGAGCCGCGGCGCGAAATGATCTTCACGAAGCCCTGGTCGATGTTCATCATCTTGGCGCGCGCGTTGGTGGCGAGGTCGAGCTTGATGATGTCGGCCTGGTACTTGCCCTCGGCGACCATCCGCTCGGTCACGCCGACGGTGGCGATCTCCGGGGAGGTGAAGATGTTGGAGGAGACCTCGGTGAGCTTCAGCGGCTTCACGGAGTCGCCCAACAGGTGGGCCATGGCAATGCGGCCCTGCATCGCGGCAACCGAGGCCAGCGCGAACACGCCGGTGCAGTCGCCCGCGGCGTAGACGTTGGTGGCGGTGGTGCGCGAGACGCCGTCGACCTTGATGTGGCCGGATTCGGTGAGCTTGACGCCCGCCTCCTCCAGGCCGATGCCCGCGGTGTTCGGGATCGAGCCGACAGCCACCAGGCAGTGGCTTCCCTCGATGACCTGGCCGTCGGCCAGGGTCACGCGGACCACGTCGCCGTCGCGGACCACGGCCTCGGCGCGGGCCTGGGCCACCACGTTGACGCCGTTGCGCTTGAAGGCCTCCTCCAGCACCTCGGCGGCGTCGGCGTCCTCGCCGGGGAGCACGCGGTCGCGCGAGGAGACCAGGGTGACCTTGGTGCCCAGCAGGTTGTAGGCGGAGGCGAACTCGGCACCCGTGACACCGGAACCGATGACGATCAGGTGCTCCGGGATTTCCTTCAGGTTGTAGACCTGGGTCCAGTTGAAGATGCGCTCGCCATCCGGCTTGGCGGTGGGCAGCTCGCGCGGGTGGGCGCCCACGGAGACCAGCACCGCGTCGGCCTCGATGGTCTCGACGCTGCCGTCCGCGCGGGTGACCTGGACGCTCTGGGCGTCGAGCAGCTTGCCCTCGCCGATGACCACGCGCACGCCGACGCGCTCGAGGCCCACGTGGATGTCCGAGGACTGGTCGCGTGCCAGCCCCAGCAGCCGGGCGTTGACCACCGAGAGGTCGGCCACGGCCGCGGTGGAGTCGTCGCCGACCTTGATGCCGAACTCGCGCGCGCCGATCACGCGGCGCATGGCGTCGGCCGTGGCGATCAGCGTCTTGGACGGGACGACGTCGGTCAGGACGGCGGAGCCGCCCATTCCGGCGCGTTCGACGATGGTGACTTGCGCGCCAAGCTGAGCGCCAACCATGGCCGCCTCATAGCCGCCGGGGCCGCCACCTAGAATTACGAGCCTGTGGGAATTGAAATCGTGTTGTGCACTCACGATCACCTATTCTCCCCTACCGCGGCACCAAGTGCACACCAGCCGCGCAGTGGCCGCGGGGAGGAACCGGAGATCCCAGTGAAGCCGCCGTTAGGCGCTTGCCGTAGCTCACACCCGCAGGGCGGCTTCCAGCGGCTGACAAGCACGGTATCCGCCGGTAAGTTTAACCTCGTGATCGATAACGCCACTGACCCCTTTGCCCTGGCCACAGCCGCCGCCGCCAAGATCGCCGAACTCACCGGCGTCCCCTCCCACGACATCGCCCTGGTGCTCGGCTCCGGATGGGGCGAGGCCGCGAACCTGATCGGCGAAACCACCCACCGCATCCCCGCCACCGAACTGCCCGGCTTCCACGCCGCCGCAGTCCCCGGCCACGTCGGCACCATCTCCTCCGTGCTCACCAGCGACAACAAGCGCGTCCTGGTGCTCGGCGCACGCACCCACTTCTACGAGGGCAAGGGCGTGCGCGCCGTCGTCCACGGCGTGCGCACCGCCGCCGCCGCCGGCGCCAAGACCCTGGTGCTCACCAACGGCTGCGGCGGGCTGAACCCCGCCTGGACCCCCGGCACCCCCGTGCTGATCTCCGACCACATCAACCTCACCGCCAGCTCCCCGCTGGAGGGCGCGACGTTCGTGGACCTCACCGACCTCTACTCCCCCCGCATCCGCGGCCTCGCCCGCGAGGTCGACCCGACCCTCGACGAGGGCGTCTACGCCCAGTTCACCGGACCCGCACTACGAGACCCCCGCCGAGGTCCGCTACGCCAAGGCCATCGGCGCCGACCTGGTCGGCATGTCCACCGCGCTGGAGGCCATCGCCGCACGCCACGCCGGCATGGAGGTCTTCGGCATCTCCCTGGTCACCAACCTCGCCGCCGGCATCTCCGCCACCGCCCTGAGCCACGAAGAAGTCATCGAGGCCGGCCAGGCCGCCGGCCCGCGCATCTCCGCACTGCTGGCCGACATCGTCGCCAAGCTCTAGCAGGACCGGAACCGGGTGGCCGGGGCGCCCAACGGCGCGCCCCGGCCACCCGGACCGCTTCTTTCCGCTACCTTTTCTCCCACTCCCCCATCCGACCTAAGGACCCGCCCATGAGCCAGAACCTCCACCACACCGAGTTGCTGGATCGCGCAGCGGCCTGGGCGGACCAGGATCCCGACGCACAGACGCAGGCGCAATTGCGCGGCCTGTGCTGGCGCGTGCGCGCCGGGGAAGCCGAGGCGCTGGAGGAACTGGAAGACAGGTTCGCGGGCAACCTCGCCTTCGGCACGGCCGGCCTGCGCGCCGAGCTGGGCGCCGGCCCCAACCGGATGAACTCCATGGTGGTGCGCCGCACCGCCGCGGGCATCGGGCGGTTCCTCATCGAGCGCGCCGCCGGAAGCTACGTCCCCGGCGCCGTGGTCGGGTTCGACGCCCGGCACAACTCCGACAAGTTCGCCCGCGAATCCGCGGCGATCCTCACCGCCGCCGGCGTGCGGGTCTCGCTGATGCCGATGCCGCTGCCCACCCCGGTGCTGGCCTGGGCCGTGCGCGAACTGGACGCCGAGGCCGGCATCATGGTCACCGCCAGCCACAACCCGCCCGCCGACAACGGCTACAAGGTGTACCTGGGCGGACGCGTCGAGTCGGGCTGGGGCCGCGGCGCGCAGATCGTCACGCCCACCGACGCGCAGATCGCCGCGCTGATCGACCACGACGAGCCGATCGGTTCGATCGAGCTGGCCGAATCCGGCTGGGACGTGCTGCCCGGCCGCGGCGAGCCAGGCGACATCGAGGCCGCCTACCTGGCCAAGGTCACCGCGCTGCTCACCGCGCCCGGCGGCGAAACGACCGCGGACCTGGACGCCGCACGCGCGGACCTGAAGATCGTGCTGACCCCGATGCACGGCGTCGGCGGGCACACCATGTCCCAGGGCTTCGCGTCGGCCGGCTTCACCCGGGTCTCGATCGTGCCCGAGCAGGAGCACCCGGACCCGGAATTCCCCACCGTCGCGTTCCCCAACCCGGAGGAACCCGGCGCCATCGACCTGGCCGTGGCACTCGCCAAGGAAACCGGTGCCGACCTGGTCATTGCCAACGACCCGGATGCCGACCGCTGCGCCGCCGCCGTGGAATTCCCGGGCACCGGGTGGCGCATGCTGCGCGGCGACGAGGTCGGCTGGCTGCTCGGCGCCCGCCTGGCTCCGGCCGCCGACCCGGCCTCGGTCTTCGCCAACTCGATCGTCTCCTCCCGCATGCTTGCCTCCATCGCGGCGGCCAGCGGGCTGAGGCACGAGCAGACGCTGACCGGCTTCAAGTGGATTTCCCGCGCCCCGCGCCTGGCCTTCGGCTACGAGGAGGCCCTCGGCTACTGCGTCGCCCCGGAACTGGTGCGCGACAAGGACGGCATTTCCGCGGCCCTGCTGCTGGCCGAATACGCGGCCGAACTCAAGGCCGCGGGTTCCGGCTTCCCGCAGGTGCTCGACGAGCTGGCGCTGGCCCACGGCCTGCACCAGACCGACCAGCTCTCGGTCCGCGTCAAGGACCTCGGCCTGCTCTCGACCATGATGGACGCGCTGCGCGCAACCCCGCCGCAGTCGCTGGCCGGGGAAGCCATCGTCGACTTCGAGGACCTTGGCCTCGGTGCGCACCTGCCGCCGACCGACGGGCTGCTGTTCCTCACCGACGCCGGCACCCGGGTCATCGTGCGCCCCTCGGGCACCGAGCCGAAGCTCAAGTGCTACCTGGAGATCATCGCGCCGGCCGCGGCCGGCGACGACCTTTCCGCCCTGCGCGCGCAGGGCCAGCGCCGGCTGGATGCGATCAAGGCCGAACTTTTGCTAATGTTGCGCGCTTAGCCCGTCGCGCGGACGCCACCGGCGCCCGGCACCCCGCCACTCTTCTTCATCCGTTCCCCCACACCAGAACCACAGGAGTTGTCACCCAGCATGAGCACCGAGACGAACATCGAAAACATCGCCTCCTACATCGACCACACCATCCTGGCCGCCGACGCCTCCCGCGCCGACATCGAGCGCATCTGCGCCGAGGCCGCCAAGTACAACTTCAAGTCGGTCTGCGTGAACCCGCTCTGGGTTTCCACCGTGACCGCCGCGCTGGCCGGCTCCGGCGTGCTGACCTGCTCGGTGATCGGCTTCCCGTTCGGCGCCACCACCACCGCGTCGAAGGTCTTTGAGGCACGCGGCGCCATCGCCGACGGCGCCAACGAGATCGACATGGTCATCAACATCGCCGCGGCCAAGGCCGGGGACGAGGAGGCACTGGTCGCGGACATCGCCGCCATCGCCGACGCCGTGCACGAGGGCGGGGCCATCCTGAAGGTCATCATCGAGACCGCGCTGCTCACCGACGACGAAAAGGTGCTTGCCTGCCGCGCCTCGGTGGCCGCCGGAGCCGATTTCGTGAAGACCTCCACCGGGTTTGCCGGCGGCGGGGCAACCCTCGAGGACGTGGCCCTGATGCGCGCCACGGTGGGCCCGGATCTCGGCGTCAAGGCCTCCGGCGGGGTCCGCTCGCTGGAAACCGCCCGCGCGATGATCGCCGCCGGCGCCACGCGGCTCGGATCCAGCTCCGGAGTTGCTATTGTAGAGGGTGAACAAGGCACCGAGGGGTACTAAGACGTACGCTCCCGGGCACTGAAAACAGACTCAAGGAGAATCGCTGTGTACTCGAACGGCAAGAATGTGGCTCACTCGGGCCAGGGACGCTTCGTCGGCAACTTCATCGCAACCCTGGTGTTCCTGGCAATGTTCTGCGGCGCGATCTACGCACTGTCCTTCTGGACGCTGGACAACGCCTGGATCCCGGGCCTCTCATGCCTCGCGCTGACCGTCCTGGCCTTCGCCATCCCGCAGCACATCCTGGGCATTTCCGACCGCTCCCCGGCAAAGACCGCCTCGGAGCGCTAAAGCCCGCTCTTCAGCCAGGGCGCGCAGTCCCCGAACCCCGCCAATGCGGCGGGTGCGGGAACCGTGCGCCCTGGCTTTTTTGTGCCCTCCCGCGTCCCCGCGACGCGTCAGATCCCGCCGGCACGCGGGGACACGGCGCAACTTTTCTACGTCTTGTAGAAAAGACCATGTGGGAACGGGTACGATGGTGCCAGACGGATCGCCAGAGATCCGATGAAGAACCCCGCTTGAAGAAATGAGAGCCACACATGGAAAACGCCCCACGCACCACGGTCATCGTCGGAGTCGACGGATCCGCCCAGTCGATCGCCGCGCTACGCTACGCGGCACCGCTGTCCAAGGCACTTGGCCATGAGCTGCAGGCATTCGCCTCGTGGCTGCCCCGCATTGCGCTCGAGGACTACACCCCTGACTGGAACCCCGAGGCCGACGCACGCGCAGCCCTCGACGCGGCCATCACCGAGGCCTTCGGCGACGACGTTCCGGACCACCTGGAACGCGAGGTCGTCATGGGCCCGGCTGCCCCCACGCTCATCGAGGCCTCCAAGGACGCGGCGATGCTGGTCATCGGGACCCGCGGCCGCGGCGGCTTCAAGGGCCTGCTGCTCGGCTCGGTCTCCAGCTCGCTGGCGGCCCACTCGCACTGCCCGGTGCTGATCCACCACGGCGAGAAGTAGACACTTCCAACGCAAGAAATGCCCTTCCCGGTCAGTCGGGAAGGGCATTTTTTGCGGTTCGGGCACCCCTTCGGGCGCCTGCGTCCGGCTAGCTCTTCACCTTCAGCGGCTCGGATTCGAAGATGTTGGTCAGCACCCCGGACACCCAGTCCAGGATCTCCTCGTCCACCAGGTCGCGCCCGCCGACCGCGGAGGTCTTCGGCTTGGGGACGAAGATGGCATCCAGCGCCGGCTTGTCGGCGGCGCCCTTGTACATCCGGGCCAGGCGAAGCTGCCGGGAGTCCGGCAGGTTCGCGATGGACGCCGGGGCGAACTTGATGAAGTTGCCGACCATTCCCACGTCGCTCAGTCCCAGGGCGCGGGCCCGGATCCTGATGCGGGCGACCTCCAGCAGGTTCACCACCGCCGCCGGCGGCTGGCCGTAGCGGTCCACCAGCTCGGCGTGCACCTCCGCCAGCCCCTCGAAGTCGGTCGCCGCGGCGATCTTGCGGTAGGCCTCCAGGCGCAACCGCTCCCCCGGCACGTAGTCGTGCGGCAGGTGCGCGTTGACCGGCAGCTCGATCTTCATCTCCGCGGTCTTCTCGTCGGCATCGCCCTTGTACTCGGCCACGGCCTCGCCGACCAGGCGCAGGTACAGGTCGAACCCGACCCCGGCGATGTGCCCGGACTGCTCCCCGCCCAGCAGGTTGCCGGCGCCGCGGATCTCCAGGTCCTTCATGGCCAGCTGGTAGCCGGAGCCCAGCTCGTTGTGCGCGGCCACGGCCTTGAGCCGTTCCAGCGCCACCTCGCCCAGCGGCTTCTCCGCGTTCCACAGGAAGTAGGCGTAGGCGCGCTCGCGGCCGCGGCCCACGCGCCCGCGCAGCTGGTGCAGCTGGGACAGGCCGTAGTTGTCCGCCCGGTCCACGATCAGCGTGTTCGCGTTGGAGATGTCCAGGCCGGTCTCGATGATGGTGGTGGAGACCAGCACGTCGAACTTCTTCTCCCAGAAGTCCTGGATGATCTTCTCCAGCCGGGACTCGCTCATCTTGCCGTGCGCGACCTCCACGCGCGCCTCGGGCACCAGCTCGCGCAGCTCGGAGGCGATCGCGTCGATCGAGGAGACCCGGTTGTGCACGAAGAACACCTGGCCGTCGCGCATCAGCTCGCGGCGGATGGCCGCGGAGATCTGCTTGTCGGTGCGCGGGCCCACGTAGGTGAGCACCGGGTGGCGCTCCTCCGGCGGGGTCGCCAGCGTGGAGGTCTCGCGGATGCCGGTCAGGCGACATCTCCAGGGTGCGCGGGATCGGGGTCGCGGACATGGACAGCACGTCCACGTTGGTGCGCATCTTCTTGAGCTGTTCCTTGTGCTCGACGCCGAAGCGCTGTTCCTCGTCGACGATCACCAGCCCCAGGTCCTTGAACTGGACGGTGTCCGAGAGCAGCCGGTGGGTGCCGATGACCACGTCGACGGACCCGTTCTTCAGCCCCTCGACGATGTCCTTGGATTCCTTCGCGGTCTGGAAGCGCGAAAGCGTCTTCACGCGCACCGGGAAGCCCGAGTAGCGGTCGGTGAAGGTCTGGTGGTGCTGGGAGGCCAGCAGCGTGGTGGGCACCAGCACGGCGACCTGCTTGGAGTCCTGCACGGCCTTGAACGCGGCGCGCACCGCGATCTCGGTCTTGCCGAAGCCGACGTCGCCGGAGATGAGCCGGTCCATCGGGATCTCCCGCTCCATGTCCGCCTTGACCTCGTTGATGGTGGTCAGCTGGTCCGGGGTCTCCACGTAGGCGAAGGCCTCCTCCAGCTCCGACTGCCACGGGGTGTCCTTGGCGAAGGAGTGGCCGCGGGAAGCCATGCGCGCGGAGTACAGCCGGATCAGGTCCCCGGCGATCTCCTTGACGGCCTTGCGCGCCTTGGACTTGGTGCTGGCCCAGTCCGAGCCGCCCATCTTGGACAGGCTCGGCGCCTCGCCGCCGACGTAGCGGGTGACCTGGTCCAGCTGGTCGGTGGGGACAAAGAGCTTGTCCCCCGGCGCCCCGCGCTTGGACGGCGCGTACTCGAGGACCAGGTACTCGCGCTTGGCGTCGGCGCCGCCGGCGACCTTGCGGGCGATCAGCTCGACGAACTTGGCGATGCCGTGCTGCTCGTGGACCACGTAGTCGCCCTCGAGAAGGGACAGCGGGTCCACCGCGTTGCGCCGCTTGACGGCCATGCGCTTGGCGCCGCGCGGCGCGTAGGCGCTGGAGCGGCCCAGCAGGTCGGCCTCGGTGAGCAGCCCGAGCTTCAGCGAATCGAGCACAAAGCCGCGGCCGGCCTGCGCCGTGGTGATCTCGATGAGCCCCTCGGTCGGCTCGCTCTCCAGCGAGTCGATCCGGTGCGTGGGGATGTCCGCGTCGTGGAAGAGCTCGGCCAGGCGCTGCGCCGGGCCCGGGCCGTCGGTGGCGACGACCAGGCGCCAGTTGTCCTTGATGCGCGAGGAAATGAACTGCATCATCTCGGCCACGTCGCCCTGGTAGCCGCGCGGCTCGCGGGCGTCGACGCGGATGGAGTCGACCTCCGGCAGCAGCTCGGCGTCGGTGCCCAGCGAGGTCAGCGTCCACCAGGACACCCTCGCGGCCTGCGCGTCGAGCAGGGTCTTGGCCAGCGAGGTGAAGTTGCCGGCCTCCAGCTCGTCGGCGGCGGCCTGCGCCTGCGCCTGGCTGAGGTCCAGCGGGGCGGCACCGCCGTCGGAGGCCGTGGCCCAGGCCGCGGCGAGGAACTCGGCGTTTGTCGCTTCCAGGTCGTGGGCGCGGGCGCGCACGCGTTCGGGCTCCATGACCAGGGCGATGGATTCGGCGGGCAGCTGGCTCAGCAGCGGAACCATGGAATCGACAAGCAGCGGCGCGAGGGATTCCATGCCCTCCACCGCAACGCCGCCGGCGATCTTGGCCAGCATGTCGCGGGCCGCCGGCATGTGCTCCTGCAGCTTGGCGGCCTTGGACATGACGGAGGGCGTGATCAGCAGCTCGCGGCAGGGCGGGGCCTGGATCTGCGTCGGCGCCTCGGAATCGAGCGAGCGCTGGTCGGCGATCGAGAAGAAGCGCATGGCCTCGATCTCGTCGCCGAAGAAGTCGATGCGCACCGGGTGGGCGTAGGTCGGCGGGAAGACATCGAGGATGCCGCCGCGCACCGCGAACTCGCCGCGGTGGGTGACCATGTCGACCCGCGCATAGGCGGCATCCGCCAGGGCCCTGACCACCGAGGAGAAGGGGTACTCGTCCCCCACCTTCAGGTCGACGGTTTCGAGCTTGCCAAGCCCCGCCACCAGGGGTTGGATGACGGCGCGGATCGGGGCGACGATGACCTTCAGGCCCGGGTCCTTCAGCTCGAGGCGGCGCAGCACGGCCAGGCGTCGTCCGACGGTGTCGGAGCGCGGCGAGAGCCGTTCGTGCGGAAGCGTCTCCCAGGACGGGAACTCGGCGATCGCATCATCGGGAAGGTAGCTGCGCAGCCCGGCACTGAGGTCCTCGGCCTCGCGGCCGGTGGCCGTCACGGCAAGCACCACGGCTCCCGGCACCTTGGACTGCAGTGCCTCGAGCGTTTCCGCGGTGATGACGGGCCGCATGCCCGTGGGCGCGGCGATCTCCAGCTGGTTGGCCCGCGTCGCGTAGCCGGTCGCCGCGTTGGAATTCACCCTGGAAAAAGATGTGTCGGCTCGCAGTGCACTGCGCAGACCATGAAGCGCCATCGACTAGCTACCTTTCGAAAAACCGGTTCCCGCGCACAACACAACTACCCGGAATTCCATGTGAATCCCGGGGTGCGCATATCCAAGCGTACAGCTCCTGTCAGATGACACCTGTACCCTTGGAGGCGCAAGAACGTTTTGCGTTGGCCGATCTATTTATACGGAGTTTGCCTTATGGCTCTTAATGCCACCACTGATCTGATGCACGCCCCGGCGGCGGTCATCGCCACGTTGACCGATCGCGCATTTGCCGAACACCTGACCTCCATGGTCGGTGGCGAACTGAAGAGTTTCGAGGTGGCCGGCGACGTCGCAGCAGCCTTCACCCTGACCACCGTCCGGTCCCTGCCGACCGATCGCGCGCCTGAGATTGCCCGGAAGTTCGTCGGGCAGACCGTTGAGGTCACCCAGGTCGAATCCTGGTCCGCCCCGGCCGCCGATGGTTCCCGCGATGCCACCCTGAAGGTCACCGTCGGCTCCCTGCCGGTTTCGGTGGCGGGTTCCGAGTCGCTGCGCGCAAACGCCGAGGGCTCCGCCCTGGGCATCGATGCAACCGTGTCCTCCTCGATCCCGTTCGTCGGCGGAAAAATCGCCGCTGCGGCCGAACCGTTCATCTCCAAGGCGCTTGCCTTGCAGGGCAACAGCGTCTCCTCATGGATTGAACGCGGCTAATCCAGCACGCGCTCGGCCCGGTGTGACCACCGGCGCCAGGCTCCCCGGACCGGTATCTTCCAGCCGCTTACACGCGGCTGGAAGGTACCGGTCCGCTGTTTTTGGGCGCCCCGCTTCGTTGACCGGGAAGACCGATGCACGGAGTCCGGCATCGGTCCCCGTGCGAAAAAATGTGCGCTCGGCTGACTTTTTCCGATACTGTGGACTCTGGTGTGCCGGGAAGTCTGGTCGGCGATAATTCAACGTACCCGAAAAGAATTGGTGTAAATCCATGACTCATTCACAACCCCCCACACCCAACCCCCAGGACGGTTCTGGGTCGCGGCAGTTACGCCGAATACCTGCGCATCGGTGAGATCCTCCGCAAGGAGACCGTCGGCGGCATGGTGCTCATTCTCGGAGCCGTCGTCGCCATCATCTGGGCAAACTCCCCCGCCTCGGCCAGCTACTTCGCGCTGCGCGACTTCCACATCGGCTTCGAGATCGCCGGCATCGACCTGAACCTTTCGCTCGGCCACTGGGCCGCGGACGGCCTGTTGGCCGTGTTCTTCTTCCTGGTCGGGCTCGAGCTGAAGAAGGAATTCGTCGCCGGCGACCTGCGCGACTTCAAACGCGCTGTCGTTCCCGTCGCCGCGGCCTTCGGCGGCGTCTTGGTCCCGGCGCTGATCTTCGTGGCCATGAATGCCTCCACCGGCGGGGAAACCCTGCGCGGCTGGGCGATTCCCACCGCCACCGACATCGCGTTTGCCGTGGCGGTCCTGGCCGTCATCGGCTCGAACCTGCCCTCCCCGCTGCGCATCTTCCTGCTGACCCTGGCCGTGGTCGACGACCTGATCGCCATCGTCATCATCGCCTTCGTCTTCACCGACGACCTGCGTCCTCCGTACCTGTTGATGGCCATCGTGCCGATCGCGCTCTACGCGTTCCTCACCCACAAGTGGCCCAAGTTCTTCGCTTCCAAGTGGTGGGCACCGTGGTTGATCCTGTTGCCGCTGGGCGCCGTCAGCTGGGCCCTGGTCTTCGGGTCCGGCGTGCACGCGACGATCGCCGGTGTTGTCCTTGGCTTCTGCGTTCCGGTCATCCGCAAGGACGCACCGGAGAAGCCGGGCCTGGCCGAGAAGTTCGAGCACCGTTTCCGCCCGCTTTCCAGCGGTTTCTGCGTTCCCGTCTTCGCCTTCTTCGCGGCCGGTGTTGCCATCGGCGGCGCCAGCGGCATCGCCTCCGCGTTCGGCGATCCGGTGCTCTGGGGCATCGTTTTCGGCCTGCTCTTCGGCAAGCCGTTGGGCATCATGGGCTCCACCTGGCTGGTGACCCGCAGCGTCCATGCGAACCTCGATCCCGACGTCAAGTGGGGCGACTTGCTCGGCGTCACCTTCCTGGCAGGCATCGGCTTCACCGTCTCGCTGCTGGTTTCGGAGTTGTCGTTCGGACTTGCAGTCACCGCACTACGACCACGCCAAGGTCGCGATCCTTCTTGCCTCGCGTGCTGGCCGCGGTGATGGGCGCCCTGTGGCTGCGTCCACGCGACCGTCGCTACCGGCTGATTGCCGAACGCGACGCCGTGGACAAGAACCACGACGGCATCCCGGACGTCTTCCAGCAATAGCCGGGCGACACGCCTGCTGCACGGCAAAGGGCCATGGTCCTGCACCCGATACTTCATCGGGGACAGGCCCATGGCCCTTTTTTGCAACCAGCGTGCGGCCTCGCCGTGGGAGTTGTCGGCCGCAACCGCGGCTGGGTCAGGCTTGGGAATTCGCCGCCAGCAACGCCGCCTCGGCCGCCACCCAGGCGAGCATCGCGCACTTGACGCGTGCAGGGAACTTCGAGACCCCGCAAACGCGGCCGCGTCGCCCAGGATCTCCTCATCGGCCTCACGTGTTCCGCGCGATCGCATGAGTTCACGGAATTCCTCGAGAATCGCCAGTGAACTCTTCGCGTTCCAGGCCGGCAGCCATTTCGGCCAGCACTGATGCCGAAGCCATCGAGATGGAACAACCGTCGCCTTCCCAGGAGACGTCTTTCAGCTTGGTCCCGTCCATCTGCACGCGCAAACGGATCTGGTCCCCGCATACGGGGTTGTGCTGCATTGATTCGCCATGCGCACCGGCGGGATCGGCCTCGATCAGGCCGTCCCCCTTGCGTGCCTTGGAGTGTTCCAGAATGATCTGCTGGTACAGCTGGTCTAGTTCGCTCATTTGCCGACTCCGAAATATCCTTGCACATCGGCAACCGCGTTCAGCAGTGCATCAATGTCGCTGGTGGTGTTGTAGATGTATGTGCTGGCGCGGGTGCTCGAGTTCACGCCCAGCGCGCGGTGCAGCGGTTGCGCACAGTGGTGTCCCACACGCACGGCGATCCCGCGGGCGTCGAGGAATTGCCCCACGTCGTGCGGGTGCACGCCCTCCACCGCAAACGGTGCAATGCCGATGCGGGCTACTCCCTGCGGCGGGCCCAGTAGCTTGACGCCCGGGAATCTGCTGCAGGCCGACGAGCATGCGCTCACCCAGGTGTTCCTCCCAGGCCGCAACTCGTTCCATGCCCACTTCCTCGGAGGTACGACACAGCCGTGGCCAGCCCGTGGGCCTGCGCAATGCGTTGGGTGCCGGCCTCGAAGCGCATGGGTGCCGGCAGGAATTCCGCCTTCTCCATGGTGACGGAGGTGATCATCGAGCCGCCGGTGAGGAACGGCGGCATCGCGTCAAGCAGTTCGCTGCGCCCGTAGAGCCCGCCGATTCCGGTGGGGCCAAGCATCTTGTGGCCGGAGAACGCCATGAAATCCACGTCGAGCGCCTTCACGTCCACTGGCAGGTGCGGAACGGATTGGCAGCCGTCCAGGACCGTGAGCGCCCCGACGTTGCGGGCCAGCGAAACCAATTTTGCGACGTCCGTGATGGTTCCCAGCACGTTTGAAACGTGGGTGAAGGCCAGCACACGGGTCCGCGGGGAAATGATCTGCTCGGCGATGTCCATCCGAAGCACGCCGTGTTCGTCAACCGGAATGTACTTCAGCGTTGCCCCGGTGCGGAATGCAAGTTCCTGCCAGGGAATGAGGTTTGCGTGGTGCTCGAGTTCCGTAACGACGATCTCGTCGCCCGGCCCCAGCGCAAAGCGCCGGGCGGCTTCTCCCCCGAGCCCTGCGCTGGCATTGGCGAAGGAATAGGTAATGAGGTTCAGGGCCTCGGTGGCGTTTGAGGTCCAGACAAGTTCGTTCTCGCCCGCCCCAATGAAGCTCGCAACCGTCGCACGCGCCTGCTCGAAAATGTCCGTCGCTTCAACGGATAGCGAGTGCGCCCCGCGGTGAACAGCCGCGTTGTAGCTCTCGTAGTAATGCTGCTCGGCTTCATAAACGCAGGTGGGCTTCTGGGAAGTGGCGCCGGAGTCCAGGTAGACCAGCGCCGAGTCGTTGACTGTGCGTTCGAGGATGGGGAAGTCCGCTCGAAGACGGGATACCTCAACGTCGTCGAGGGGCTCGATGCGGGCATCTTGCTGTTGGGGAGATGCACTGGACACTGTTGGATCCTCCGAAGTCTGATTTCATGCCGATGCGTTTCCGCGGGCGCCGCCAATATGACTGGCTACGTGGCCGGGAATCGCATCTTGATTACGGCATCAATTTCTTCGCTAATTCTCCCATGCCGTGGCGGCGTGGGCACCTAAGCCAAACCTTACCCAAGCCTCCAGGGCACAAAAAAGAGGCCGGTAGCAGGATGGGGGTGGCCCAGTCTCGGAGGCCGCCCGCTACCGGCCCCTAGTCTTTGGGGCCAAAAAGGCACTAGATCATTCTAGGAGCTGCACGATGGTTGAACAAATTGATGAATCACCATTCGAGGTACTACTATTTCCGTCTACCGCTGTCAGCGCGGGGTGGAGGCCTATCCGGCCTACTCGTGTTACGAAGTGTGAACCTTCAGTTGAGCGGCTTCAAGCCCCAGCCGCACGAGATACTCCACTGCATCCGCTGAGTTGTCGACCAGGAACGGAAGGTCCTTCTTCTCATCCTTGGAAAAGTCCTTCAGCACATAGTCCGCGGTTTCCATGCGTCCGGGAGGACGTCCCACGCCGACTCTCACCCTCAGATAATCCTTGGTTCCCAGGGCCTTGGAAATGTCCCGCAGCCCGTTGTGCCCGCCTTCGCCGCCGCCGAGCTTGAGCTTGACGGTGTCAAAGGGGATGTCGATCTCGTCGTGCACGGCGATGACGTGGGCTGCATCGATGCTGAAGAACTTGGCAAGGTTGCCCACCGGTCCCCCGGAAAGATTCATGTAAGTCATGGGCTTGGCCAAGATCAGCTTCGGCCCGCCGATCCCCAGCCGGCCCTCAAGGATTTGTGAGCGCGAGCTGTGGGTCTTGAATTTTCCGCCCATTCGGGAGGCCAATTCATCAACAACCATCTGTCCGACATTGTGCCTATTATGCGCGTAGCCGGGCCCGGGGTTTCCGAGCCCGGCTACAAGCCAGGTATCGCTAGTCATGCGATGAAGAATACCTGAAGACTACTCGGCAGATGCTAGCTTCGGCTGCTGCTGCTCGATGGTTGCAATGACAACGTCGCCCGGGATGGCCAGTGCGGTGCCTTCCGGCAGGACCAGGTCCGAAGCCAGGATGTGGGTGCCTGCAGCAACGCCGGTGATGTTGGCTACAACGAACTCCGGAAGGGCAACTGCTTCGGCCTCAACGGCGATGACAGCGTGGTCCAGCGACAGGGAAGCGCCAGCGGCGAGTTCGCCCTCGATGTGAACGGAAACCTCAACGGTGACCTTTTCGCCCTTCTTGACGATCAGGAGGTCAAGGTGGTCAACGGTCTGGCGCAGTGCGTGGCGCTGGATGTCCTTCACCAGGGTGATGGTGTCTTCGCCTTCAACCGAGATGTTCAGCAGGGCGTTGGCGCCACGAACAGCAAGGGTGGTTGCAGCGGCCGGAAGCAGAACGCGTACTGCGTCGGTGCCGTGACCGTAGATGACTGCCGGGATCTTGCCGGCGCGGCGGGCCTGGCGTGCGGCGCCCTTGCCGAAGTCGGTGCGCAGTTCGCCGTCAAGCGTGATGATCTTGCTCATGGTTTCTCCTTGTGGAAGATGATGAATTGGTTCTTGCCCCGCTCGGGCCTAGAAGCAACATCATCCGATTCCTCTTCAGGAGAAGGACGCTATATGCGTTTCTAGCCTCGTCGATAACGGACCCCGCATTTGCATGCAGTTCCCTCGCCTGGGCACAAGTATTGATTTTAGCAGGGGTTGCGTTGCACGGGTAATCGCGGCATTCCCCGGCCACGAACCACCAACGAAAAACGAGGACCTCCCGACGCCGGGCGGGCGTCGGGAGGTCCTCGGAAAACCTATGAGGCGTTGGCCTTAGGCGTTGCCGTCAAACAGGCTGGTGACCGAGCCGTCTTCGAATACTTCCTTGATGGCGCGGGCCAGCAACGGAGCAATCGAAAGCACCGTGAGGGTGTCGAAGCGCTTGGATTCCGGAATCGGAAGGGTGTTGGTGACAACAACTTCACGCGCACCGCATTCGGCAAGGCGCTGGGCTGCCGGGTCGGAGAAGACCGCGTGGGTTGCGGCGATGATGACGTCCTTGGCGCCTGCGTCCTTCAGCACCTTCACGGCGCCGGCGATGGTTCCGCCGGTGTCGATCATGTCATCGATCAGCACGCAGGTGCGACCCTCGATCTGGCCGACAACGGTCTTGGACACGGCCTGGTTCGGGACGGTGAGGTCGCGGGACTTGTGCACGAAGGCCAGCGGGGCGCCGCCAAGGCGTTCCGCCCACTGTTCGGCAACGCGGACGCGTCCGGTGTCCGGGGAAACAACGGTCACCTGGTCGTCGCCGACGAGTTCGCGAATGTAGTCCGCCAACAGCGGGATGGCGAAGAGGTGGTCGACCGGGCCGTCGAAGAAGCCCTGGATCTGCGCGGTGTGCAGGTCAACGCTCATGATGCGGTCCGCGCCGGCTGCCTTGAACAGGTCGGCAACCAAGCGGGCCGAGATCGGCTCGCGGCCGCGGCCCTTCTTGTCCTGGCGGGCGTAAGGGTAGAACGGTGCCACAACGGTGATGCGACGGGCGGAGGCGCGCTTCATGGAGTCAACCATGATCAGCTGTTCCATCAACCAGTTGTTCAGCGGAGCCGGGTGGGCCTGGATGACAAAGACATCCTTGCCGCGTACCGACTCGCCCGAACGAACGTAGATCTCGCCGTTGGCGAAGTCGTACGCGCTCATCGGAAGCAATTCGGTGCCAAGCTCCGCTGCCACCTCTTCGGCTAGTTCCGGGTGGGCACGCCCTGAAGCTAGAACCAGCTTCTTATCGACGTTATGGCTCAATTCGCTCATGGGATCGCTTTCTCGCTCGAACGGGGATCGAAGGTGATTGGTTTTACTTTGCCGAGTCCGCTGATTCGGTGGCTACACCGGAATCAAGGGCCGACTTGAAGGCAGCTTCTGCAGCGGGGGAACCCGGACGCTTGGAAAGCGTCCAGCCCTCGGCATTACGTTGCGGTGCCACGGAGAGGGCAAGCGCCCCCGCCGGAACGTTTTTGCGTACGATGGCGCCGGCTCCGGTGTATGCGCCGTCGCCAATGGTCACCGGGGCGACAAAGACGGTGTTGGAGGCGGTGCGCACGTGCGAACCAATGACGGTGCGGTGCTTGTTGACACCGTCGTAGTTGGCGGTGATGTTGCCACAGCCAATGTTGGTGAATTCACCGATTTCAGCGTCCCCGGCATAGCCAAGGTGCGAGAGCTTCGATCCACGACCAACAACGACGTTCTTGGTTTCGTAGAAGGCGCCGATCTTGGCGTCGGGGCCAAGATTGGTCTTGGGGCGCAGGTAGGCAAACGGACCCACCGATGCTCCCTCGGAAATGTTCGAGTCGGTGACGTCCGAGCGTACGATCTTTGCGCCGCGGCCCACGGAGGTGTTGGTCAGCGTGGTGTCCGGGCCGATGACCGCATCGGTCCCGATCGCGGTGGTGCCATGGAGCTGGGTACCCGGCTTGATGGTGACGTCGTTGGAAAGTGCGACCTCGACATCGATCCAGGTGCTGTCCGGGTCGATGATGCTGACGCCGGCGCGCATCCAGGCCTCAAGGGTGCGTCGATTCATTTCCTTGCCCAAGGCTGCAAGCTGGACACGGTCGTTCGCGCCTTCGACCTGCCAGCGGTCCTCCGTGACAACTGCTGCCACGCGGCCGCCGTTTGCCCGGGCAATGCCGAGAACATCGGTAAGGTACATTTCGCCCTGGGCGTTGTCCGTGGTGACTTCGTTCAATGCGGAGCGCAGGATCTCGGCGTCGAATGCGTAGATGCCCGAGTTGACTTCGCGGATGGCGCGTTCTTCGTCGCTGGCGTCCTTGTGTTCGCGGATGCCGGTGACGGTTCCGTCCTCGGCGCGAAGGATTCGGCCGTATCCGGTGGCGTCGTCAAGCAGTGCGGTAAGAACCGTAACGGCGTTGCCTTCGCGGTCGTGGGCTTCCACGAGTTCCGACAACAGTTCGGTCGTCAGCAATGGGACGTCGCCGTAGGTCACCACGACGGTGCCTTCAAGGTTTTCATCCAGCTTTTCCAGGCCGACCTGTACCGCACGTCCGGTGCCCGGGATTTCGTCCTGATCGGCGATGATCGCGTCCGGGTGGATCTGCAGGAGGTGGTCGACAACGCGGTCGCGTTCGTGGCGAACCACTGCTACAAGCTTTGCGGGTTCCAGTCCACGTGCGGCGGCAATTGCATGCCCGAGCATGGAGCGGCCACCGATTTCGTGAAGGATCTTGGGCTTAGCCGACTTCATTCTGGTTCCTGCGCCTGCGGCTAGGACAATGACGGCAGCTGGTGCGTTGGCTTGAACGCTCAAGATTTGTACTCCCTGTACTTTGGCTAGCCGGACCGGCCCAGCCTGGCTTCACCATTCTATCTTGTGAATTTCACCAAGAATTTCATTGGGTGATGCGTTCCGCCCATAGGACTCGAACCTATACTCCACAGCTCCAAAGGCTGGGGTGCTGCCAATTACACCAGGGCGGATTGTGCTTCGAGACCTGCTCTGCGACACAGTCAACTATTCTGCCACGACTGGGACCTTTGATGCGACTTGGTGTCCATGCGTGTCCGGACCCGCCGGTAACCCGGCAACCGGCTTTTCCTGCGTACGATGAAGTACATGAGTGCCATTCAACGCCCCCGTACCCGGATGACCGGGGTTCAGCGACGCCTGCAACTGCTCGATATCGCCCGCCAGTTGTTCTCCTTGCGAGGCGTTGACGGAACCACCATCGAGGAAATCGCCACCGCCGCCGGGGTATCCAAGCCCGTTGTCTACGAACATTTCAGCTCCAAGGAAGCCCTCTACATGGAGGTGGTGACCAACGAGTACAGGGAACTGCTTGCACGCATCACGGATTCGCTTTCCGGCGATGATTCTTCGCGCGTTTTGCTCGAAAAGGCTGCGCTCGCTCTTTTGACCTATATAGAGGACTGCACCGAAGGCTTCCGCATCTTGGTGCGCGATGCTCCCCCGTCCCAGCCCGAAGGCACATACTCAACACTGTTGACCAAGGTCACCGAACAGGTCGAGCACATCCTGGCCGACGAATTCTCGCGCCGCGGCTTCAGCGCCGAGGACGGCTCGATCTATGCGCAGATGCTGGTGGGCATGGTCGCCATGACCGCCCAGTGGTGGCTTGATGCACGGCATCCCGACAAGCGCACGGTAGCCGCCCACGTGGTCAACCTTGCTTGGTATGGGCTCACCGGCCTTCGCAAGGAACCCGGCCTGCGCGACCAGATGGCGTCACCCGCCACGGAGCAGTAGCCCCAAGGATTCCCTGGGCTGGGCCCTTGTGCGGAGGCGGCTTCTTCCTCCAAGGTTAGGGGAGCATATGGAATCTCGCTGACTGATGATTTGGGGAATCAGTAATGACGCATGTTGAGGAATCTGCAGATGTCGCTTTCAGTGCCTTTTTGGGAGCCGAAACCAAGATCTGGCATTTGGCGCAGGTACGTGAGGACGCCGTTCTGGGCGAGCAGTGCAATGTGGGCAGGGGTGCCTACATCGGGCCCGGCGTTCGACTTGGCAATCGCTGCAAAATACAAAACTACGCACTGGTCTACGAACCGGCAGTACTGGGCGACGGCGTGTTCATTGGCCCCGCAGTGGTGCTGACCAACGACCTCTTCCCGCGTGCGATCAACCCCGATGGCACACTGAAGTCAGGCGACGACTGGGAAATGGTCGGTGTGACCGTTGGACAGGGAGCTGCCGTCGGTGCCAGGGCGGTTTGCATTGCCCCGGTGAACATCGGCAAATGGGCGACCGTTGCCGCCGGCGCCGTCGTTACCAAGGACGTCGTCGACTACGCCATCGTTGCAGGGGTGCCGGCCAAACGCGTTGGATGGGTGGGCGAAGCGGGACGGCCGTTGACCCAAGCCGATGGCCACTGGGTTTGCCCGGTCACCCAAAACCGGTACATCGAATCCGACGGACATTTGCAGCCGTTGTGAGCCGTTCGCGGGGCGTGAATCGTTGGGCGATTCTGGCCTTCGCGGCCTATCTGGCGTTGGTTTTCGTCGTCGTGTTCCTGCTCAAGCTTGGCGATATGCCGCTGGCCGATCGTGTCGGTGGCGTCCTTCGCAATTTTCAGGATCGCGACTTGCTCATCGGCATCCGATACGGCCATGTTGAGGCCGCGGCCAACGTGCTTTTTTTCGTGCCGCTCGGCGCCTTGCTGCCATTGATTTTTACCCCGCCCAAGTGGATTGTCGGTTGGTTGCTCTGCCTCGGGCTGTCGGTGTTCATTGAAATGCGTGCAGTTCTTCTTCCTTCCGGGACGCGTCGGTTCAGTGCGTGATGTGATTTGCAATGGGTTCGGCGCGGGCATGGGAGCGCTACTTACATTCGTCTTCGCGCAAATTAGGGTATGGGCTACGAAGGAAACACCTACGTCGCGGCACCAATCTGCGCATAGATTAGTTCCAATTGGGGGTACTGCTGCTGGGGCTGCGGTACAGAAAACAACTGCCTTGGGGGGCACAATGCAACAAGTGGATCTTGTGGGCGTGGTCGTTGATCTTCTTCACCTTGAAGACGCGTTGGATCGCGTGACGGAACGCGCCAAGCACGCCGATCCAGGGCGGCCAGGCTGTTCGTCGTCCGCTTTCGGTCGTGTCGGCCAATCTGGACCATATCGCCCAGTTCGGTCGCCAAGGGCGATGGTACGACACCTTGGACTACGCCTTGGGGCTGCCCGAGTCCCGCTCAAGTTCAACGTTCCAGCACGGAACCGGCAACGAGGATTGGCTGGTCCTTCTTGATGGCGCGCCATTGGTGGCCGAGGCTACGCGCCTCACCGGAGAGCCATGGCCCCGCTTGGCCGGAAGCGACATCATCGGTCCGCTCCTGGACCGCGCCGAAGCCGAGGGCCTCACCGTCGGCTTCCTGGGTGGTTCATATGTGGTCCAGCGGATTCTCTCGCGCACGGTCACGCGCAACCGCCCAAACCTGAAGGTCAGTGGCTACTGGGCACCGGACCGAAAAGATCTCGTTGACCATGAGTCTTCGGTTCGGCTTGCCGAATCGATCAGGGCATCTCGCACCCAAATACTGGTCGTCGGGCTCGGCAAACCACGCCAAGAACTGTGGATGGCCAAGTACGGTCCGGCAACCGGGGCAAATGTCCTTTTGGCGTTCGGTGCGGTCGTGGACTTTCTGGCCGGCAGCGTCCAACGCGCACCCGATTGGGCCAGCGACAACGGTTTGGAATGGGCATGGCGGCTGGCCCTCGAGCCCCGGCGGTTGGCACGCCGGTACCTCGTTGACGATCCCCCCAGCCTGATCCGACTCAGGCGGGAAAGCCGCCTGGTTTCTTCGGCTTCATCGGTCGATGTCGGAAATTCTTCCGAGCGTCACCCGCTGGCTTCCGGCTCGGCCGAAGCCATCTCGCCTCGTTCCGAAGAAGGCGCAGGAACGGAAAACAGCTTCATCCCTGCCGGCCGGCATGCCGATGTCACAGTGCTTGCGGTGACATACAACAACGCGGACACGGTTGAGGACCTGATTTCCAGCTTGCGTGCCCAAACCCGCGGGCTGTCGCTGCGCGTGGTTGTTGCCGACAACGGTTCAAGTGATTCGACCGTTGAGATGCTTGCCCGGCACCCGGATGTCATGACTGTCCGCACCGGGGGAAACCTTGGCTATGCAGGCGGCCTCAACGCCGTCATGCGCTATGCGGATGACAGCGAGGCGGTGCTGGTGCTCAATCCCGATCTTCGGGTGGAGCCCGACGCGATCAGCCTTCTGCTGGACCGCATGCGCCGATCGGGTGCGGGCATTGTGGTGCCGCGCCTTTTGGAATCCGACGGATCCACGTACGTTTCATTGCGCAGGGAGCCAAGTATCGCAACCGCCATCGGCGACGCGCTCTTCGGGGCCAGGTTCACGGGCCGCCCCGGCTGGGCATCGGAACTCGATTACGATGCGGAAAGCTACCAGCACCCGCACCGGATCGATTGGGCAACAGGTGCCGCGCTCTTGATCAGAGGATCTTTGGCCAAGAGGCTCGGCTCGTGGGACGAACAGTTCTTCCTGTACTCGGAAGAGGTGGACTATTTCCGGCGCGCACGTGAAGGTGGTGCGAGCATTTGGTACGAGCCTGCCTCGCAGATGACACACCACATGGGTGGGTCGGGTTCATCAACCTCGCTCAATGCGTTGATGGCCATCAACCGCATCCGATACATCCGCAAGTACCACGGCAAGAGCTACGCTTCCGGGTTCAGGTCCGCGGTGCTGCTCGCCGAATTGCTGCGGTCGTACAAACCAAGCCGTCGAGGGATCTTCAAGACCGTCCTGGACGAAGACAGCTGGAGCGATCTGCCACGGCCAAGCGCCGGCCCGCAGCCGCCGGATTCACTGGCAACCTTCCCCTCCGGAACAATCATCATTCCTGCCCACAACGAGGAAGCAGTGATTGCCCGAACGCTGCGACACCTTGCCGAATTGGCTGCATCGGGAGCGGTGGAAGTCATCGTTGCCTGCAACGGATGCACGGACCACACGGCGAAGATCGCCGCTTCGTTCCCCGGGGTCAAGGTGCTGGAAGTCGGAGTTGCTTCGAAGGTTGCGGCGCTAAATGCCGCCGATGAGGTGGCCTCACGCTGGCCAAGAATTTACCTTGATGCGGATATCGAGATGACTCCCACGGCAGTGCAGATGGTCCTTGATCGCCTGACGCACAGTGACGTGTTGGCGGCGCGCCCGGCATTCGAATACGACCATTCGCAGGCTGCACCCCCGGTGCGGGCGTTCTACCGTGCCCGTCGCCGCATTCCCTCAACCAACCAAGCCTTATGGGGAGCCGGCGTCTACGGCCTCACCGAGGCAGGGCACGCCAGGTTCGGTGAGTTCCCGCCGCTGACCGCCGATGATCTCTTTGTCGATCAGCAATTTGAGCCATGGGAGAAGGCAATACTAAACACTCCCCCGGTTCGCGTCGTCACCCCTCGCACCGTTGCGAGCTTGTTTGCTGTTTTGCAGCGCCACTACCGAGGGCAAGCCGAATTCGTCGAAAAGACTGCGAAGCTTTCCAATGCGGCACCAATTCCAACGGGGTTCGCATGGCAATGGAGGCACCGGCTCGCGTCGCATTGCCCGTGAGTTGCTCGGATCGATCCGCGGGCCCGGGAGCGCCCTTGATGCTGCCGCCTACGCATCATTCGTGATTCGTGCCAGGCTCCGCCAGAAAGCGGATGGCGGGCGTGTTCCGGCAACCACAAGTGGGAACGCGACAACAGCAGCCGCGCCTAAATGGCTTTTCTTGCCGTCTGGAGCCGCCAGCGGCAGGGTGCGCGTAGTTAGGCGAGCGTTCTGTCGGAGCTGACGAGGGGCCGCGGAAGGGGGGAGGAAGGAGGAGGGCCTTTCTTCCAACGGCGGCCCTACCCAGTTCGGAACGAAATGGGTAGGGCCGCCTCGGATTGCCGGCGCCATCGACAAGGGCTAATTTTGTCGTCTCACGTGGCCAAGGATCACGGTTCCGCGTTGGTACAGCGATTGCGGGCTTTTTCGTCAGAGCTGCATGACCCGGGGCCCACCGCTCGTCGGTGCTCCTCCCAGTAGTCCGTATCCTATCTTCCGAAGGAGCACCGTAAGAGTCAGTGCTTTGATTCGGGTGCGTGCGGGTGGTTTCGGAAGAACGCGCATTGCCGGCCAGTCTGAGCCGGGAGCCATCTGGCTACCGCAGGCCCACATACGCGAGTCTCAGAGAGTGCCGCGTACGGTTCCCGGAGTTCGGGTCCAGACCCCGGCGCGATCGCAGGTGGAGCGGTTCCCAATGACAGCGACATGGGCCTTCTCCACACGCCAGGATTCCCGTTTCTCCTACCTGGGGTTGGCCGTCTTCCTTGTCTTCGATCGTTGATTTCGCAGCTTCCGGATTTGTCGAAGAACACGATCAAAAATGATCGCGCCCGAAACTGCGATTACTACCCCCAGTATCCCGATTACCGCCAATGCATATTTGGTTCGCACAGCAATGTATGTCACTGACGGTTCTGTAGGACTACGCTCAGTTGAAATCTGGGATTTCTTCCAGACACCGATTTCATTTTGCGGCCTCTGTGCCAACACGGCTGATTTCTTCTGTGATCGTCTCCGCGGTGGCGAGTACTGCGTCTGCGTTGTCTTTGACGATTTCAACGGTAATGGTTGGCCTATTGAAGTTCGTTTGCCATTGGCCACCGGCGCTGGGCAAGTACACCGCAACAGCATCCCGTAGCCCCGTCCCAAAGAGCGGGGCACGTGTAGGGATAATCGGCGCGTTTGGATGTCGCCCCTCATACATCCTCTGTATGAGAGCGGCATAGTGGACCGTGGATGACGCTTCGGTCCGCAGGGCGTTGTCTTTCGTTGCGCCGGCCGGTGCCTGAAAGTCGATGTTGAATTTGCTGTAGTACACGCCTGGGACGTCCTTCGCCAGCTGAGCTGCGGGGACGACCAATGCGAACAACAGGACGATGATGTACCAGCGCCGCTTGAGCGTGCCGCCGACCCTGCCAAGGCGCAAGCGTTCGTCGGGTCTTTCTCCGAGGCTTTCCGGTGTCTTAGACCCGGGTTCCACGGCATGGCTGATGTTCCAATGGGCTCCGCACAATCCAACCATGAAAAAGAGCATGCCAACCGATTGCGGGAAGTGGAAAGAATCAAAGAAAGCGCAAAGCAGTGCGCCCGCCAATACCGCACCGCACAGAGCCGGACCCAACGCCCCATTAGTGGGTCAGGTCCACGTCTGCGCATGAACGTGGTCGATCATCGCTGTGGCGATCAGACCAAGAAACGCAACAAGTCCGATGATGCCGATCTCAATCAAGAGACCAATGTATTGGTTGTCAAAAATCCGATAGTCGGGGCTCATGGTGCCCAGTCCGCGGCCAAAAAATGGCGCAACGTTCACGATACCCCCCAACGACCTCAAAACTGTCGGTTCGGGAATCAACGCTTGGGTCCGATCCGGAAAACATCCCGATAATCGTTCCGCTGAGCCCTGGAACCAAGAAGTACATGACCACGCCACCAGCAATGCCTGCCCATATAGCCATCCGGCGCACTTTTCTGTCCCACGTCGGCACCAAAACAATAAGCACCGCCACGATCCCGAGCAATGCAGATCTGGTAACCGATAGAAAAGCAGCCATGAAAATGGCGGCAACCGGGAACCAGCGCCAAAACACGGCACGTTTGGTTTCACGAATGGCGAGGGTGAGCGCGATCGGAAGGATCATTGAGAGTACTGCTGCGTATTCCAAGGCATGTCGAGCAGTAGATTCCGGGCGAACGAATCCACCTCGCGTATCGACTCCTCCGGTTCCTCCGGACGACAAACCTGGAATGGAAATCGAATCCACGATATTCGCGCCCGTGAAGAACTGCACCAGTCCAAGAAGCGCATAACATCCGCCGAAGAATGCGACCCTTCGGAGCAGGACAAGAAACCTGTCCCGGTCGGAAATTCCATCGCTTGTTACCAGTAGCACCCCGGCGAAGGAAGCAATATTGATCAGGTTCATATTGGAGGCGTTGCCATCAATAAACGGCAAGGTTCGAAGTGCAGCCACAACGTAGCTGACGAGCACGCAACCTATGAAAACAAACATCATGATGCGCACGGGTTGTACGCGCCGGAATTTGTTGGGCCTGAGCTGCCACACGTTGTGCCACACCCACCAAAGAAGCATCAACAACGCAAAGAGGGAGGATACCGATCCGGCAGCGCCTAGTGCTGCTATACCGCGGTCAGAGGGGATGGCGAGAAGGAGAAAAAGATAGATCGACAGGACCGTGGTGGCATCAGGTGCTTGAGCTTTTCGTGGCGCAGCGGGTGCTTCAGCCTCCAGAATCGTCACGGTGACGCTCAGGTTCCGACATCGGCGGTTGGCGCGTCAACGACGCTGACGTCCTTCTGCCGGCCGGTTTGTCGGGTTCGCCGGCGTTGATTGGCTCCGAACTTTCCATCCAGAGTTTCTTCGACATTGCCGTCGTCAACTGGCAACAGCCCCGTGAACATCTCGTCGTCCAACTTTTTGGCTTCCCGCTTGGACTTCCGTCGGTTGATCAAGCGGTCAAGAAGCCCGGTGCCAAGCAATGAAGCACTCGCGCCACCGGCCGCCACGATCATGGTCATCTGAAGCTGCTTTTTTGTGACCTTGGTCGGCTCGTTGTCGGAGGAAAGTTCCAGCACTGAAATCATCGACTTATCGGGAACCTCAAGTTCGGTCTGCATTGCCGAGAGTGTCTTGGGCACAAGTGCAACCGCGCCTTTGAGCAGTTCCATGGTGTCGTTGGCGTCATTTGCAGATACCTGGATTGAGACGATCGGCCCGGAAGTCGTCGCATCCTTGGCAATCGACATTTCGGCACCCGGATAGGTATCTATCAATGCAGCAGATTCCGATGGGGACGCCACCTTGACTTGCAGTACACCCAATGCCTGATCCAATCCACCGAGATACAGGTAGGGGTTGTCGCCCACGGTGACCGCAACTTTGGGTGGAATGAGCACCATGCTGGCCTTTGCCTCGAACGTTGGCGAGACCATTCCGAAAACAAGATAGGTACCCACGCCGGTCAGAATCAGGCCGGCCAACAGAAAATACCAACGTCTTAGACTGCTTAGAATCATGTCACGCACAAACATCAGTTAGCCCCCCAGCTCAGTGTCGTCACTTGGGTTCACTTTAACTTGGTTGCTTTGCAGATGCACTGCTTTTTGCTTTTCACTTCCTAATGTTGCCGAGCATAGAGACGGAAACCTTGATTTGTTCCAAGGTTTTTTTGCCTCCGATGAGGAGAGCGAGTTTTTTGGCCGTTGCCCGCGCTGACTCCCGAATCCAACGCAGGGGCGCCTGAATGTACTTTTCCCCGAGCATCTCCAGCTTTTTCGGTTCGGCGACTTCCTCGAGCCCACCAACAAATTCGGTCCGATAATTGTTGGCCGGTACTCTGATTCCACGAACACGGTTGCTGACGTTTCCCGAATGGATCACCTGAAGCCAACCTGGTCCACCTTCGAGTTCGAGCACTGGCATGTGCTTTCCCAGTAGGTTGTGCCAGTCCGTCCAGCAGGTCTTTGGTTCCAGCCAGCTTTCGCTGACCGAACAAAAAGCATTATCTGGATCATTGCGAAGGTAGAGCCTGTCGCCTTGTTGAATCAACCCGGCAGGGAAATAGCGGGCGGTCCGGGTGTCGTCGACAACGGAATCTTGAAGCCGCTCGACAAAATCGAGGGCCACCCCATCGTCATTGTCGAGATTGGTTGTGAGCAAAACGTCCGATTCGCCGGCGCCGGTGCTTCGGATATCTTCAATGAGTTCCTCAGGCGACACCGTGTCACGGTAAATCGCGAAGAAATCACCCGAGGCGCTCAATTCCGATATACGTTCCTTGAGCCATGCCGGTGATTGTGTATCGAAGTAGATGATCCATGAGAAATCCTGGCGTGTCTGGAGCTTAACGCTCGGAAGGCAGTACTTCTCGAACAAGACTTGCCTGTCGCGTAACCACCCTTCTTGGGCACGCACCAGGCTCTCTACTCCGGCGGTGGGGAGGTTGAAACGTGTCAGGATGACGTGATCGATGCTGGGTTTCATAGTTTCACCTTGTAGATGTGGTAGGCAGATTCTTGATTGAAATCATCAAAGAAGCTTCCCGACGGGTCGACATCCAGGTTTCTGGATTCAAAGAGAACTTCAACTTTTCGTCCGTCTATCTGCTCCGGAAGCACTAGTTTTCTTTGGCCGGGCTGGCTGTCTGCAGCGATCATCGAGAAGACATATGCGTAACCATTGCTGACCTTCAGCATGGTGTCCAGACCCTCGCCAAAGTTAAACCGGAGACTTTGGGTATTGATCACCGGAGCCAGTTTATGAATCTGCTTGTTTACGCTCCGAATGGCGGCCATTTGGGCGGAGCCGCAGAAATTGGGTTGAACTTGATCAAGTCGGAACATGTTGCCGCCCTGGCACGGGCCGGCAAGGCTCTGGTTGAAATACAGAATCCCTCGTGCCTCGTGAATGATGGAGTTCATGACCGCTCCGCGGACTTGATCCGGCTGGATATAGGCGGAGAAGCCGGCTTCGTCGTCCGCACCCCCCATGTTTTCGATGAACTGCCACAACGGTTGGAGTTTCCCGTCGGCGGCGTCGCGAAGCCTCAGCGAATCCATGGTCTTTCCGTAGCTTGACGAGCTACGGCAGGATTCGCGGCTGACGGGCGTCAGCGATACATCGCGATATGGCTCATTGGAGCAGTGCGGAACGGTGTACCAGTACTTGTCGACGGAAACCGCGTCCGTGAAATCGTTGACGTACTTTTCGGATGCGTCCTTGGGTAGGTCGTTCTCATTTACCATGTATGTAAAGTTGGCGTAGGAGAAGAGGCCGTCGGGCACCTTCTCCTTGATTGTCTTGAGGTGCTCGCGCCCCTCTACCGGTTCGAATCGACCGTCCACCTCATCATCAAGAATGTAGCCCACCCAACTCTTGGTTTTTGGAGTGAAAGTCTTGTTCAGGGCCCTGCCAATCCAAAAGACGCCCGCCTTGTCCAGCAGGGATGCGTCGAGAGTGTCTGCCATGCCGATGTACGTATTGATTCCCAACGCCTTGTCGAATTTGACTTCCTTCTCGTCGGAAATGCCGTTGTACCAAGCCACGATGGGAAAGAACGACGGGTCGGACCATCCTCCGCTTTGGCCTTGGCGAATTGCTTCCAATAGGCCGAACCACCCTCCCACGGAATGAGGGGCAGTCCAAGGGCTCCAATCTCTTGGACCTCGGTCTCCGGGGAACCCTTGGTGACTGATGCAGTGCACGAGGTAAGCAGGAGGGAGAAAACAAACGCGAGCGCGATGCCAGAACGGGCCCGGCTGCGGTGTGCTTTTTTCGTTGTTTGGCCAAAGGTGTTCATGAGTCATTCCCCGCAATCAGGTCCAGGAGCCTACGCGCGCGGGAATCCCACGTATGATGGCTCGCAAAGTTGTCGACGTTGTTGTGCCTCGGTGTTCTTGTGGTCATCGTCAATGGCCGTGCGGACGCTGCTCACAAATTCTTCGGGAGACTGGACCACTTTGATCCATTCGCTGTTCAGCCACCTCACTGCCGGTAAATCGGTGGCAATCACGGGCACTCCCGCAGACAGGTAATCCAAGGTCTTGATTGGAAAACTTGCCCTGTTGAACTCGTTGTCCGCATAAGGTGTCAACCCAACCGCGAATTCTTCAATTTCCGCCCATAGCAAGGACTCTGGCATTTCCCCGCGCCAGAGAACATTTTCCGACTCCAGAAATCGATCAAGCCGCGCACTTGTTTCGGCGTTTCGGTCGCGCCGAGGTCCGATGACTTCCACCGGTATCCCGCTGTCTGCCAAGGCTTCAAGGTAGTCCATGTCGATTCGTTCATTCAGCTGTCCAATAAGACCAGCGACAGGTCGACGAACAACTTCTTTCTCCGACGCTTGCGGAAGCTGCGCTGCACATCCGTTTGGGAGAACCACAACCCGTTTTTGGCTCTGTTGTTCAACGCTGTCTGCGAGATAGGGCGAGACTGCACAAACCACATCCGCGTCAGCGAGATTCTTTGCAAGGGTGCTTTGTACCGCCGACCGTGAAAGCCCCATGAGTTCTGCGCCGGCCACCCAGTCGTCCGTGACATGCAAGATGTTCTTCCCCGATACCGAATGCGGGAATTGTTCGCGGGGTGAAAGCACGATCTTCGCAATCGATTCGGCGTTCAGCTCGGCGAGTGCCAGGCGAATTGCCCGGGCTTGGAGCCGTGTTGCAACGGATCGAATGAACGCCCTGGTGAATCCCGGGGGAACCACCACTCTGAGGCGCAAAAGATCGGGTCGAAGTCCATCAATGGCGTATCCGGGAAACAGCTTTGGTTTGCCTTCGGAGGCGGGCCCCACAATCGGAACGGGCGGATCAACCCACAAGACACGACTTCTTTTGGCCAATGCTTCGGCCAATCGGTGGTCGGTGCCACGAGTGTCTTCCCAACGACTGCCGGAAATCATGACGATCACCTTTGAATTATCGGTGTTCACGCCGCGACCTCAGTTTCCCTTGTGGTGTTGAGACTGACAACTGGCGATGCATTGAAATCATCACGCCGCAACCTTCCGCGGGCTCGTTCCGCCAACCGCCGCAGGTTGTATGCGACAAATGCAAGCAATGAGCCGCCCATCGAACTCAAGTAACCCGTGACCGTCGTTTCCTGGGCCAAGGCATCGCGATAGAACTGAACTTGTCGTTCGGCAGCTGCATGTAGCGAAAACCTCTCGATCAACGTGGTCAGTGAGAACTTTCCAAGCTCAATGCGCCGTGCCCCGTCGCTCACCAGCCCCGAGAGTTCTTCAAACAACCGTTCTTCCCCCGGCTTGGAACCGGTGCCGACGCCGTACCAGCCCTGCCACAAAAAGGTGTGCAGGGATTCCTCACTCAATGTCTCCCAGAATCCGTTTTCGCCTTGTACGATCAATGGCTTTTGAAATGCCATCGCTCGCAATGCCGATCCACCCATGCCAAGCACGACGTCGGCGATTAGATAGGCAGGGCGAGGATCATCCAGCTGGCCCGTGAGAATAACCCGTTTCGCGCCGATTCTGCGGTTGGCCGCTTCCGCTGCCTCATGTACTTCATGACGGGCGGGGCCGTCTCCGGTAATGAGCAACTGGATCGGCTGCGCCAGGTTGCAACGCTCCACGACGGAGATCGCGGCGAGAATCCCCTCCAGCTTCATTTCGTGGGCCAACCTGGAAATGATCGAGATGACCGGCAACGCAGGATCAATGTCCCACTGCACGGCGAATGAATCGGTTCCGACGTCGATTCCGGGCGAATTCAGCTCAGTGTCCACGGGCGGTTCCATGAGGCCCACCATCGCCCTGTTGTTGTCTCTCTCAATGAATGCAATCTGTTCGGTGCCAACCATGAGCGGAACATGTTTTGGGATGAACGGGGCCACCGACATCGAAAGAACCGTGGAGACCACTCGGGCTCGCTGCTTGATTCCAACTGCCAGTGTGGCTTCCAAGGTGGGTGGCCATTCGTACCCATGGACTATGTCAATGCCGCGCTCCGCGATGATCTTCCGCAATGCACGTGTCACTGCGGGAGTCGGGCGGAGCCGGACTCGGGGCGATTGAATGAATTCCAGCCCCAATTCGGCCACTCGCTGGGTCAACGAACCCGGTTGACCAAAAATCACGACGTCGTGACCGAGCTTTTTGACCTCGGCGGCAAGTTCAATGGCGTTGAGCTGGCTGCCGCCCATGTTCATGTCGTGTGGACACACCAGTATTTTCATGACGCAGTCTCCGCAATTTTGCCAAGTCCACCGATGGATTTCAGTGACCGAAGGTCTTCCCGCCGCAAGTACAACAACAATGCGGTTAGGCCAAGGGCCATGATTCCAGCGGCAGGCAACGAAATCCAGGGATTCTGCAGCGAGTTGGCCATCAGCCATGCAAACCCACCCGAAACGATGCCTGCCACAAACGGGAGGCGCAGGCGACTGAGCACCGCCCCGATGCCGACTCCGATACGACGCAACTGCCATAGGTACAGCGGCAGCACCACCAAGGCGCTGACCGCCGTTTGTGCCATCGCGATCCCCGCCAGCCCACCTAGGCGGGCACCCAGCGCGAGTGCCGGAATCAAGACAACCAAACTGCAAACCTGGATCAGGAACACCACGCCGGTGCGCCCCAACACGACGATGTAGTCGTAGGTGAGTTCGCTGAAGACCCTGCATAGTGCCGCAATGACCAGCCATGACAGCGCAACGGCTGCCGGCAGCCAGATTTCCCCGTAGACCAGCCGAACCAGCGGCTGTGCCGCACTGGCGATCGCGAAGAATGCCGGAACCGTCGCGGCTCCCACTACCCCAAAGAGCGCCAGTACGGATTGCCGCATTCGATGCGGGTCGTCCTGGACGGCCGCGAACGCCGCCGGGGCGACGCGCCTCAGCGGCTGCGACACGATGCTTACCGGCCAGCTGGAGAGGTTGAAAGCGAGCACATAGAACCCAAGAACCGTCGCTCCCAAGATGGCGCCTGCCGTCAGCTGGTCCGCATATCCGACCGCGAACACAATGATGCTTGTTCCCGCCAGGGGAAGTCCGAACTTCATGAGGGGAAGGGCGTGTTCCCTGGACCACCCAAACCGGTACGGCAGCGGAGATGCCTTGATGAAGAGGACCCCCGAGAGCGTGCTCCCCGCCAGCCGGCCAATGGCAAGGGCCATGGCGCCCATGCCGGTCAGGGCCAACGCCAGTGAAACCAGTGCTCCCACCCATACGTTGACCTGGTCGATCCCCATTCTCGTGCGCTCGCGGAAATCCCGTTGCAGGAGCGCTGCGGGGCTGGCCACCGCGCCGTTGATCAGGACGCTGAGAATCAGCAGGCGCACCACGTCCGTCGCCTGCGGATTTCCCATGAGCGCGGTGAACGTCGGCGCCCCGACCCAAGCCAGCACGCAAACGATCGCACTGGACACCAGCGAAATGGTATTGACGGTGGGGGCGATTTGGGCAGGATCGCCGGGCCAGCGGACGATCGCCAGGCTGACGCCGAGTTCGTTGAAACTCAACACCGCCATCAGCGCCACCAATGCGACGGCAAAGGTACCGAACTGGTCCGGGCCCAGGACGCGTGCCAGCACGATCCCGATCCCCAGCGTCGCGAATCGCGAGGCGACGGTATTGAGCAGGCTCCAGCCAAATGCGCTTGAGGCACCGGAATCGGATCTCGATTTCCTGCGCTCGTTGGTGGTCGTCATTCCTGGCTCAATGCCTTGGCCAGCTCGTTCGACCACGTATTGCTGCGCATCGGCGGCAATGTGCGGGTAGAGCGGCAGCGAAAGGATCTGCGTGGCCGCCAGTTCGGCCACCGGGAAGGAACCCGGTCCGTAGCCCAGGTGGGCAAAGGCCTTGGTCAGGTGCAGCGGATACGGGTAGTGGATGCCCGCGCCGATTCCTGCCTCGTTCAGCGACTTCAGCACCCGATCGCGTTCGGCGACACGGATGACGTACAGGTGCCAGACGTCCTCGTTGCCGGGTGCGCTGCGTGGAACGAGCACCCCCGGGACATCCGCAAGCAGTTCGCCGTACCTGTTGGCTGCCGCCCGGCGCTGCTCGTTCCAGCCCGCCAGCCGCTTCAGCTTGGCGTTGAGGACCACTGCCTGGACGGTGTCCATGCGGGCGTTGAACCCCACCACGTCGTGCTCGTACTTGGTGGCACTGCCATGGGCGCCGAGCACCCGCACGCGTTCGGCGAGCGCCGCATCGTTGGTGATGACACCGCCCGCGTCACCGGCCGCACCGAGGTTCTTGCCCGGGTAGAAGCTGGTTCCCGCCGCGATTCCGATGGTTCCGGCCGCCCTGCCGTGGCGTGTTGCCCCCTGGGACTGTGCCGCATCTTCGATGATGGCCAGCCCGTGGGCGGCCGCCAGCGGTTCGAGTTGCTCGATGAAGGCGCTTTGGCCGTAGAGATGCACCGGCATGATGGCCCGGGTGCGCTCGGTGACGGCTTGGGCAACCGCGTCGGGGTCGATGAGCAGGTACGTCGGGGTCCACGTCCACCAGCACGGGGACGGCCCCGACCCGGCAAACCGCCTCCGCGGTGGCGATGAAGGTGTTGGCCGGCAGGATGACCTCGTCGCCGGTGCCGATTCCGGCGCCCCGCAGGGCCAGCTCAAGCGCGTCGGTGCCGTTGCTGGCCCCGATGCAATGCCGTGCCCCCAGGAATGCGGCGTAGGAGCGCTCGAATTCCGCGACCTGCCGCCCGCCGATGAAGGAGGTGTTGGCGAAGACTTCCGCCAGGCCGGCCTTGACCTCCTCATCGATCTCGGCTTGTTGGGCGCCCAGGTCGACGAGCGGGACGTTGCGTGTGGTGATATCGGTTTTCATAGCTCTACCCCGCTGTGGCTCCATTTTTCACGTTCGGTCAGTGCACCGTTTTTCATCACGGTGCGGAATCTCGACACCTCGACCGCTGAGCGCAGCAAGGAGGCCGCACGCGTCGTCCGGGTGTCGTTGTCTCGATGCGCCAGCAGGTCGAGGTAGATCGTCGACCAGTTCCTTGGCGCCTCGCTCCAGGCTGTAGCGCTTCTCAACCAGTGGTCCGGCCAAAGGCGCCAAGCCGCGCCCGGAGTTCCGGTTGCGCGACGAGGGTTTCCAGTTCGCGTTCCAGGTCCGCGATTCCTTGGCCCTCGTAGCCGAACCAGCCGCCGTGGAGGAACCCCTCGGCATTGCCTTCATCGAGGGTCTTCCAGAATCCTGCCTCGCCCTGGACAACCAGTGCCTTCGAAAACGCCATGGCCTTGATCGCAGAGGCTCCCATGCCCAACACGATGTCCGCGGCCTCGTAGGCCGGCCGCGGGTCGTTCGAGGTACCCCAGCACTTCCACCACGGTTCCTTGGTGTCGCTCGTTGACCTCCCGCGCGCGTTCCCGGACCTGGGGCAGGCCCGGCCCGTCCCCGGCAATCAGCAGATGCAGCGGATGGGAATCCGCCATCCGGTCGACCAGGGCAATGGCGGCCAGGACGCCCTGCAGCTTTTCCAGCTCGGTGCCCAGCTTCGTGACGATGGAGATGACGATCCGGTCGTCCCCGATGCCCAGGCCCGCACGCGCCGCGGCCGGATCGGTCGCCTTGTTCAGTTCCATGTCCACCGGCGGCTCCAGCAGGAACGCCGTGCGGTGCTGCCAGGCAAGTTCCGTGGCCAGTGCCGGGGTGCCGACCGTGATGGGCAGGTGCCGCGGCAGGAATTCCGGGACCTGCATCGACATGACCGAGGCGAGGACCGGGATCCTGCCGCGCACGCTCGGGGAGAAACTCGCGTCAAGCGTGGATTCCCACTCGTAGGTGTGGATGAGGTCGATGTCCGTTTCCTCGAGCAGCCGCCCCAGGGACTTGCGCCACTCCTTGTGGTTCGCCGGAACGGGCGAGGACACGTAGGGAATCCCCAGCGACCGGACCTTTTCCGTCAGCACCCCGTCCGGGGCATGGATCACGACCTCGTGCCCCAGGGCCCTGACCTTGTCCGCCAGCTCGATCGCGTTGAGCTGGGAACCGCCGATGTTCATGTCATGCGGACAAACTAGTATCTTCATGGTGATCGCTCCCCCAAGAGCTTCCGGATGCACGTAGTGCCTCCATGTTTGATTGATCGGACTTCGTTTGTTTCAACGAGTGTTTGTTCCAACGGATGCGCGGGGTTCCCCGCCCACACGCTGTTGGCCGGCTGGTTCACGAGCAGCACCGCGCCCATGCCCAGCGTGGCGCCCTCCCCCACGCTGAGGCCCTGGCGAACGCTGGCGTTCATCCCCACGTAGGCGGTCGGACCAATGACGGTGTTGCCCCCAAGAACGACACCGGCAGCCAGCGTTGCGTAGTCCCCCACCGCATTGTCATGCGTCAGGACCACCCGCGGCATCAGCACCGCGTGTTTTCCGACCGACACGTCGCAGGTCAGGACGCAGCCGGGCAGGATGATGCTGCCCGGCCCCACCGCGGCATTGCTGCCGATGCCGGCGGTGCCGCTGACATGCGTGGCATAGCGCCCGGGTCCCACCCCGAGTGCCGCCAGGCGCCGGACGATTCGTTCCCGGGCCCTCCCCGGGCCCGCGCACACCAGGAGCATTTCGCTGCGCTGCGCGGCCAGCTCGATCCCGCCGAGCACCGGCACCCCGGCGACCTTGCCGCCCCACATGCTTGCCGAGTCGTCGAGCATGCCCACGACCTGGTGGTCGCCGGTGGCGAGGATCGACGATGCGACCTCGCGCGCCAGTCCCCCGGCGGCAAGCAGCAGCACCCGTGCCATGCCCTTCAGCCCCGCGGGTTCGCCAACGCGTCGATCACGCGTCGTTGGTCGTGCGTCGCTGAGCAGGTGGTAGAGCGGCAGGATCAGCGTCGAGTCGGTCAGCCGTTCGGTGACGGGCAGATCTACCGGCCGCAACATGCGCGTATGCGGGTTGCCGGTGGGCAGCCATGATGCCCCGCCTGGCGGAAATACCCAGGTTGCCCAGGTGCTCCAGCAGGGCCTCGCGGCCCAGCGGATAGTCGGGCAGGACCTCGACCCAGCAGGACTGGAAGTTCGAGGTCCCGTGCTCCGGGTCCGCGACCAGGCGCAGCCCCGGAATCCCGGCGAGCGCCGTGCGGTACTTCTCCGCGAGCAGGCGGCGCCGGTCGACCATTTCATCGAGCTTGCCCAACTGCACCAGGCCCATGGCCGCCTGCAGGTCGGTCATGCGGAAGTTGTAGCCGACCTCGGCGTAGCTTTCGGCCGGCGCCACGAGCGCCGAGTGGCGTTCCGCCGCGGAGACGCCCATGGCATGTTCGCGCAGGGTCCGCGCGCGCCGCGCCCACTGTTCGTTGTTGGTGGTGAGCATCCCGCCCTCGCCGGTGGTGAGCACCTTGCGCGGGTGGAAGGACCAGACGCTGACGTCGGCTCCCCGCCCCACGGGTTCTCCCCGGTACGTCGAGCCGGCCGCACATGCCGCATCCTCGATGAGCAGCAGGCCGTGCAGGTCGCACCACCGGCGGATGGGAGACAAGTCGACCGGCATGCCGCCCTGGTCGACGACGATGACGGCGCTCGTGGCCACCGTGAGCGCGCGGTCCAGCGTTTCCGCCGTGACGTTGCCAGTGGCCTCGTCGACGTCGGCAAAGACCGGGCGGGCCCCCACATACGTCGGCGCGTTCGCGGTGGCGATGAACGAGAAGGACGGGACGATCACGTCGTCCCCGGGCTTGACCCCCGCCACGATCAGCGCGAGGTGCAGCGCCGTCGTGCAGCTTGAGGTGGCGACGGCATGGTCGACCTTTTGGTGTGCGGCAAAGGCGGCTCTCGAAGGCAGCCGTCTTCGGGCCCTGCGCCACCCAGCCGGAGGCGATGACCTCCGCCAGTGCGCGTGATTCGTCCTCGCCCAGCCAGGGTTTCATGACGTTGATGCGATCGAGTGCTGTCTTCGGGATCGACACTGGACTGGTGCTCATCGGGAACCTGCCCCGCTCTTGGCGGTCAGCAGGCGGCCGGCGGCCACCTCGTCACGCAGCGGTTCCCACCAGGTGACCAGTTTTTTCAGGCCTTCCTCCAAGCCGACCCGCGCAGCGAACCCGAGGTCGCATTGCGCCGCCGTGGTGTCCGCCAGCCTGCGCGACACGCCGTTGACCGCACGTTCCGGCCCGTGTTCGACGTCGAGGTCCGAACCCATCACCCTGAGCAGGGCCTGCGCCAGGTCAAGAAGGCTGGTCTCGGTGCCGCTGGCGATGTTGTAGGTGCCCTCGGTGACGGGGCCGGCCGCGGCCAACAGGTTGGCGCGGGCGATGTCCTCGGTGAAGACGAAGTCCATGGTCTGCGACCCGTCGCCGAAGATCAGCGGCGGCAGCCCATCGGCGATCCGTTCCATCCAGCGCACCAACACCTCGGTGTAGGCACCGTGGACGTCCATGCGCGGCCCGTACACGTTGAAGTACCGCAGCGCCACATAGTTCATGCCGTACATGGCCCGGAATGAACGCAGCATGCCCTCGTTGAAGGTCTTGGCAGCCCCGTAGAACGTGTCGTTGTTGTACGGGTGGTGCGATTCGTCCGTCGGAAAGGCCTCGGCCTGTCCGTAGACCGAGGCGCTGGAGGCCGCGACCACCTTGGGCACCCCCGCCGTTGCAGCCGCCTCCAGCACGTTGAACGTCCCGTCGACCAGGACCTCCAAGGCCAGACGCGGTTCCTCGGCGCATTGGGTGATTCGTATGGCGGCCTGGTGGAAGACCACGTCCTTTCCCTGGACGAGTTCGGCCACCAGCCTGCGGTCTGCCAGGTCGCCCTCGATCAGGGTGCACCGGCCGCTGTCCAACGCGTTGGCAAGGTTGGAGCGCCGCCCGCGGACCAGGTTGTCCAACACCTGTACATGCGCGGCTCCCGCATCGAGGAGTTGGTCGACGATTTCCGAGCCGATGGTTCCGGCCCCGCCTGTCACCAGGTAGTGCCCGCCGGCCAGCGCGGTCGGGATGCTGCCCCGGCCGCCGTAAGTGTTTTCCTGCATGATGCCCCCAAGCTTTGTTTGTACGTGCTATGTGTTACTTCGCTACTTCCAAACGCATTTCGTCCCCCAGGACGCGTGCGCGGCGGCCTCCCTTTTCCAGGCTTCTGCTGGTGGCCTCCAGGACCGAAAGCACACGCATGGCGGCCCGGCCGTCGGTCGGGGAAGCCACATCGTCCTGGATGCTGGCGTGGAATTGGGAAACCATGCGTGCCAGCGGCTCGAATTCCTCCAGCGCCGGCGACCAGGTGTCGCCCAGCCGGTACGACACCGAGGCATTGCGCCGGTCGCTGCTGTCACCGTTGATGAGTTCCTGGCCCCGCAGGTCCACGCCGCGGTCATAGACGCTCAGCCGTTGCTGCGGGTTCAGGTCGTCCCACACCAGGGTCCGCTTGGAACCGCCGATGACCATGCTTCGGATCTTGGTGGGACTGAGCCAGTTCACATGGATGTGGGCCAGCGCCCCTCCGGGAAGCGGCATCGAAAGGTATCCGACACAGGCTTTTCCGGCACCCAGCGGATCCGCGGACTGGGCGGTGACCGTCAGTGGCCGCAACCCGTCGGGAAGGATGAAATCCAGGATCGAAAGGTCGTGCGGCGCAAGGTCCCAGAACACATCGACGTCGGGTTGAACCAACCCCAAGTTGATTCGGACCGAATCGATGTAGAGGATTTCGCCAAGCTCCCCGGACGCGATCAAATCACGGATCTTCAGGACCGCCGGCGTGTAGCAATAGGTGTGGTCGGCCATGAGCACCAGTCCGAGGTCCTCCGCCGTTTCCACCAGTTCCCGTCCGGCGCTGCCACGATCGGCCAAGGGCTTTTCCACGAGTACGTGCTTGCCCGCGGCCATGGCCTGCATGGCGATCGGATGGTGCGTGCGGGCTGGGGTGGCGATGGCCACCGCGTCGATATCGAAGTCCGCCAGCAGTTGCGAGACGCTGGAGACGACTGCCGGGCGACCGACCTTCGCGGCCAGTGCCTCGGCACGTTCGGTGTCGAGATCGCAGATGGCAACGAGGTCCCAAAGCGGCGACGTCGAGAAGTTCCTTGCCAGGTTCGGTCCCCAATAGCCGGCACCGATCACTGCAACCTTGAGCGGCTGGGTTTGGTTCGGCATCAGTATGCACCTTCCGGTTTGATCATTACCTTCACGGTCCGCCACATGATCATGATGTCTCCTGTGACGGACCAGTTCTCGACGTAGTACAGGTCCAGGCGGATGCTCTCGTCCATGGGCAGGTCATTGCGTCCACGGGTCTGCCAGAGCCCGGTGACACCGGGCTTGATGTACAGACGGCGCACCGTTTCCCTCTCGTACTGGGCGACTTCGCTTGCCAGCGGAGGGCGCGGGCCCACCAGGGACATGTCCCCCTTCAGCACGTTGAGCAGCTGGGGAAGTTCGTCCAGCGAGTACTTTCGCATCCACCGGCCGACCTGGGTGACGCGGGGATCGTTCTTGAGCTTGAACAGGTGCCCGTGGCCCTCGTTTTGGTCCCTCAGGGCTTCGAGCCTTGCTTCGGCGTCAACCACCATGGAGCGGAACTTGTACATCTTGAAGGGCTCTCCGCTGCGGCCGACGCGCTGCTGCGCAAAGAAGACCGGCCCGCGGCTGTCTTTCTTGACGATGATCGCCAGGGCGGCAAACACGGGGAGCAACACAAGCAGCGCCACAGCCGATAGGAGGATGTCCATCATGCGCTTGACCACGTGGTGTCCCCCGTCAAAGTTTGGAAGGTCCACGTGCATCAGGGGCAGGCCCTCGACGGGCCGCATCCTGATGCGGGGTCCGGCAACGTTGGTCAGGCTCGAGACCAGGATGATTTGTGTCCGGGATTCTTCCAGGCGCCAACCCAGGTTCTTGACGGCTTCGCTTCCATCGCGCAGGCTGCCGGCAACGATGACTGCATCGGCACCGGTGCTGGCAACAACGTTCTCCAGGGTCTGTAGCCCTGCCCGCTGTGGATACGGGGCGCCATGTCCTGGAACGACGTCTTCGTCATAAACGGCGCCCACGACCTTGTATGCGGCACCCGAGTGTTGGGACAACCGCTCGGTTACGTAGTGGATGTCGGAGCTGCGGCCAACCACCACCACCCGCGAAAGGAAATGCCCCGATACCGAGCTCTGTCGAGTCAGCCAACGGCGCCAGAGCCAACGTGCCGACAGCAACGCGGCCAGTCCCACGGGAAAGACAACGACGAACATCCATCGCGCGTCCAGTGAGCCGGTGAGCACTAGTGCCATGGCGGTCCAGCCGGCCGTGACAACGGTGGCGTCTACGACTCGCTTGTATTCCATGGCACCTGCACCGATGCGCTGCGGCGAGCGCGTGCGGTACAGCGCCAACAGGATCATCCAGAAAATCGCCACGTCGACGACTTCAATCGTGGTCTCCGGTGTCCTGCCCGGCAACGCAAGTGCACCGGCAGAACAAACGACCAGCAATGATCGACAAGTCCGTGGCGGCCAACTTCCAGGTAAACCTGCGACGCCACTCCCTGGCAGGAGCATGAACGGTGGTCTTGGCTGTGCGGGCTTGCGAGTTGCGCCGCACTGGCCACCATCGTGACGTTGCATCGAATGAATCATTGATGTCGGTCATTTGCTGAAACTTTCGCAATAACCCGGTCCTGAAAAAACGACCGGTGCATGCGAACGCAATGCAGTAATCATCGTTCCCCAAATCCCCAAGTAGTGTTGCTTACCTGCCGCCGGCTTCCCATGCCGACCTGTTGCGAGCCTAGTTCTGCCGAAAGTGGGGTACACGCGTAACCACATACTCGATTCGCCGCCGCACCTACATAGGTAGTCGATCACAAGCACTCGTCCATCCGGGTACCGTGCCTCAAAGTGGCCGCGAGGACATTGCCTCGGCTTTGTGAAGGGAAATTCGGTGGTGTTTTGTCGGGAAACGTTCCGACCGTTGGGTTGCGAGCGTTGGAGCGAGTATCCCAGGGGTGCCTCGGTCGGTGGCGAGGTTGTATGACTACGCCATTTGCGCGAACCCGGAAGGAGCCGGCGGCTGCTGGGGGGTCGATCGCTCGTTAAGAGGATCGCCAGCCGCCGGCTCCAGTCCTTTGTTTTCAAGTGGACCCGTCTATTGGATCCACTTGCCGCCAGATGATCCCTGCCTGGGAATCGTGAATCATGTGCACGGGATTCACACCATCGACCAAAAGGGGCCTTCTGGGGTACTTCAAACATTAGACAATGCAACGAACAATGCTCACGCGTAGCAGCTACCTAATTCTTCACCATCCACTACGTGAAATCGGATCCACGCTACTCGAAGAAAACGCGTCAGGATGGAGTGCCCACGTCTACAGCTGGCCGTCGAGTTCCTCACGTCCGCTGATCCCGAGTTTGGCGAAAACCCTATAGAGGTGGCCTTCAACCGTTCGTTGGGAAACCACCAGTACCTGTGCGATCTCCTTGTTGCTCAGGCCTTGGCTAACCAGGGAAATGATCTCTTTCTCTCGGTTCGTCAAGACCCTTTCGTTCATGGCATCCGTCAGGGTGCCCCACGCTTTTCCGCCCAGCTCCTTGATCCAGGAATCCAGCTTGCGCAGCACAATACCGCGCTGGCGTTCGTTCTTCGCCCCTTCCAGATGCTGCAGGGAAACGGCAAGGAGTTCAGTTCCCAGGCCGGTTTCGCCGCTGGAAAAGAGCTCGTCTGCGGCATTCACCAACATCGTGGTGTCCGTTAAGGCGGTCATCGAGACTGCCGCGGCCAATGCACCATTTCGGCGCCCTACACCGGCTGCGCAAAGCTCTTGGAGTCTTGCCATTCCCTCGATGTTTTTCGATGGTCCAGATGCCGATTTCCACAGCAGGACCAGAAGCTGCTGTTCAGTATGGAAGCGTTCTTCGGCATGGGCTCTTTCGATGAGTTTCCGCAGATTGCCGGTGTTCTCAGGGCCTCGCGAAAGACTCCGGTACGCTGCAGCAAGCAACGTCGCATCGGAGTTCTCCATGCCCCTGTACCCGCGATTCGTCGGGTTGTCTCGAATCACGCGATCATCGCAGGCGGGGTCACGGCCGAACGCGGATACTTCATAGTCGTACAAGGCCTCCGCGAGAACGAAGTACCGGTCAGGGTCGTGTACGGCAAGCTCCGCCCGTGCCTCGTCCAAAAGTTTGCTGGCAAGTTGCCAGCGCCCTTCCTGAACCGAGGCGAATGCCGCCCAAAAATGCAGCGTACCACTCCAAATCAGATGTAGTTCAGGTGACTCCGGCTCAAGTGAAACAGCCAACGCCCGCAATTTTGCATAGTCTCCTACGGCAAAAAGTGCGCGTAATGCGGTGGAAACTACCTGGTATCCGGCAACGTATTCATTAACCGAACCTGACGGTATGGCCTTGAGCGATTCCAGCGCAATGTCGGCGGCTTCCACGAAACGCCCGAGCGCCATCATTATTCCACTGCTGATATCTCGACAAAGTAGATACTCAAGACTTCCATGTTCGCTTCCCGCCTCATACTGCTGCGCCTGGGCCAAAATGGTCCGCAGGTCTTTCCGGGCTGCCAGATCGACCCAAAGTTCCAGCACATCGATCGCCCGCCTGTTGAGCGCGACCTCAGCCATGTCGGCCGAGCCATCGTTGAACTGAATGAGTTCGGTGCGGACCTTCCAGTCTTGTAGCAACGCCCCGATCTCATCGTCGGAGTCCCCGCCATGCCACAGGGCAGTTGCCCTCAGCGATCTTGAGTTCTCTCAGGAGGCTGAGATCGTCGCACTGGTTCAGAGCCCGTTCAACTATTCCAGCAACTGCTTGCAGGCGTTTCAGCCCCATCATCGCCTTGGCACCGTGCAACGCGATGACCGAATTGGTTTCAAGCGCGCCGGTGAGCTGGCACAGCCTCCAGGCATTGAGAAAGTCCAGGCTGTCATTTGCCTTGGCGATGGCATCAATGAAACGTTCGATTGGGACGATGTCTCCGCTTTCACAGGCCCAGAGCAAGGAATGGGGCAGACTGCCGTAGGCCGATGTCAGCTTCGATACGTGTCCCCAAAGTTGTGCGCTTCGGCCAGGAGGTACGAGGTCACGAAGTATCTGCGCGTACAACGGTGCCGCGATTTCGACCCTGGATTCGGCCATGTAATTCACCAGTCCGGTACCCAGCAGCCGCCCAATGTCCGCACCAGAGACTTCTTCCAGGACCGAAACTTCTTCGGCCCCTCCTAGCGCCAGCACCTCAAGTGCCTTTGCATCTGCAACATTCAGACGCTTTTGGATCTCCGATACCGCTGTGGACAAATGCACGTCGTTGTCTACATGCGGCTGAGTAAGGATGTACCACCCCTTGGATTCGACAAGGATCCCTTGCTCGCGAGCAGAACGCAGGAAGGCGCTTATGAGCATGGGGTTTCCGGCGCACGCAACAGCGATCGAATGTGTGGTTGCGCTTGTTGGCGGCCCTCCAAGGAAGCGCCGCGTATATTCCTCCACCTCGTGCAGAGACAATGCCGTAAGCGACACTCGCCCCAGGCGTGCACCGAGTTCCGTGCTGGCAACCACGGGTTCGGTATGACCCTGTCCGACGGCCAGCAGGACCAACCTGATGCTTCCGGCCAAAGCCAATTGCGACAGGACAAAGGCGCTCGCAACGTCCAGGAAATGTGCGTCTTCGACCACGACAAGTGGCTTGGATCCGCTTCCAGCGCCTGCGAAGCGACGGGTGAGATACCGCAAAACACTGATTTCGGACAGTTGTGCCTCAAAGTCGATTAGCAACGGCGAAAGTGCTCCGAACACGTTTTCACCCAAAACCGGCGAACAGAGCAGATGAACCGCTCCCGCGGTTTCCCCACCGAGCACCTCGGCCAGCAACGCAGTCTTCGCGCTGCCAATCGGTCCGGATATCACGGCTCCGTTCGATGTTTGTTCACTCATCAATTTGATGAGCTCGGAACGTGCATCGTGACCGGCTCGGTCGGCTACTACGTGTCCAAGGGCGCTCATACTTTGACGCTACTGCCAATTTCCAGCGAAGCAACCATTGAGCTCAGCTCCCTTCGTCCGCCAATCGCCAACTTGGAATAGATCTGGTAGAGATGGCCCTCCACCGTACGAATCGAAACACCAGCATCCTTGGCGATTTGTTGGTTGTTGAGTCCTTGTGCAGCTGCCGTGGCCACAAATTTCTCGCGCCGGGTCAGGACTTCGAGAAGCGGACATTCGCCGTCCAGAAATTCTTCGCGCGTGGCCTTCGGACGCGACACGATGTTCTTACGACGGCGATTGACCCAGCTGGCCACCAACGATTGGCCTGACGGCGAGAGCTTTTCCAGTGCGCAATTGGCACGTGGCAAGGCAAAAACCACCAAACCAGCGTCAATCATTAGCTTCCAGCCCCGCCAGCAGCTCGGATTCAAGATCTCGTGCTGAACCGGAAGCCATGAGTGCCAAAGCGGTTCCCGCAATTGAAGATGCACAATCGATCTTCCGATCCGAAAGGCGATTGTGGAGCTGGTATCCATGCCGCAGTCCGACAAGCAATTCGAGAGCTTCTCGCTGGCTGACATTCTTCTGGCTATCGCCGGTGATTCTCAGGTTGTGCCCCGTAGTGGTCTCCGGTGAGGCAAGCAATTCGGTAAACCACCATCGCGCGGAATCCCATTGTTCGGTGAAAGGCAATGGGGCATGCCGTGACGGATCGTCGATGTCCTGGACAAAGTTCCGCATGGATCGTATGAGCCACAAATCGTATGTTGCCTCGGAGTCTTCCAACTGGGCGAACATCGAGTCGAGAACCGGCTGGGCCTGGTGAAACCGGTCGGAGATGACGTGCAGGATAGACTGCGCCACGGCGACGGCCTCGAAAAGTTCCGCGGGAAGTTCTTCAAGGTACTCCGGGAGTATCCGGTGGATGGCCTGCTCTGCGTCCTCCAGCTCGCCGTCCAGGAGACTCATCCGCAAGCCATCGAGCAACTGGCACAAGTCGAATGCACGAGGGCTCTCGCTGCTGTTCAAGCCGCGATGCCCGGTGGATTGATCGCAGATGAAAGCGAAAAAGTTTCCTTCGTCGGATCCGGCACTCGAGTCTTGGTTCGATGGGTCCATGTGCATTTCACTTCTGAGTACGTCTTCAAGAAGTTTTGAGCTGAGCCTGATGGCCCCCCTGTTACTGCCGATGCGCTCTACGAACCCCCACCCAATCAGATGGTCGACGTCGGCAAGCTCGCTTTCCTTCAACGGCGAAATGGTCATCGACCTTGAAGTGGCAATCCGTTGAATCAGCCGGCGCTCCGAGTCGCTCAGGATGGACAATTGGGAGAGAGCCATTGACTCGACTCTGGCTCCGTGCGGCCACGCCCCATGCACCGTGACCAAGTGCCCACCATGAATCGCAAGTTTTCCGCTGGCGATGGCGTCGTGCGCAAGAGACTCCAGCCACCCGGGGTTTCCTTGACTCCGGCGCCACATTTCTGCCGTAACCACCGGCGCTGGGACAGCACCAAACTCATCGATGAGCGTCTGATGCACCTCACTAAAAGTAAACGGATCAACGTTTACTTCGTGGTACCCCGGGCCCTCGCAGAGTGGAACGAACTCGGCGGGAAGGAATTCCGCATGAGCTGCCAAGATAACCAGCAGAATACTGCGGCTGTAGGCCATTTGTGATAGAACGGCGCGTGATCTTGCATCCAGGAGTTGTGGATACTGGACCACGACAACGGGCCGGCCACCGGTACGACGCGCAGTCTTCGAAATGGAGCGGACTACATCGGCAGGACCAACCGAATCGTCTGGTCCGATATCGGTGAGCAGGAACGCAAGTGCCCCGTAGTCCAATTTTTGTGCATAAGCCGTTCCGACGACGTAGATGAGCTCGTTGGTTTCGGACAGCTCTCCCTGCGCCAGTGTCAGCAGAGCGACCCTATCGTCGCCGTGTTCACCGAGCATGACCAGCGCCGTTGCGGAGTCATCGTGGAGTACAGCTTTCAGTTCGCCAAGATAGAATTCACGTGGTTTTCCCCCCAAGGATTTTTCAACGTTCTTTTCCCCATTTGCATTGGCCTTACCCTCAAAATTAGGACGCCAAGCATTGTCTTCAGTCATCGTCACCCGTTCCCCAAAGCCGGATAAATTAGCGAAAGACCGCCCCCAGAGAGGTCTTTCGCTACTTCGTCCTCATCCTACGACGGTTGCGTGGCCTAGTCATTAGTTATTGAAATACTTGATTCACTCGTTTGGCCCTTTGCGGTACTTAAGTATCCTCAGGCCGGTTGCCAGTGCCTCCGTCGGAATCCGCAATTGCGTCTAGATGCAGTCTCCCCAGGTCGACGACGCGAACCCACGTCAAGTCGCTGATAGATCTGATACAGGTGCCCCTCAACGGTCCGTACCTTGACCCGCAACCGCTCTGAGATCTCCTTATTGCTGGCACCGGTGGCGACTTCGGCGACAATCATTCTTTGCCGGTTTGTCAGTGACAAAACACGTTCAGCCGCAGACCCGTTTGTGGCAGCGATGTTTTCGCCGGTATCCGACTCAGGCAGGACAAAAAGAATTTCCGGCGACCCCATGTCGACGCTTTGCGGTTGCGCTGCAGCCAATTGAAAGTCGACGGCCGCTGCGAAGGACTTGTGGCCCATCGCCCGTGCCTCCGCAACTGCCTGTGCGCGCTCGGAACTTTCCGTTTCGTCAAAATGCCGAATCAGTGATTCCACCGTCGCCGCCAGCGAGCCATCAATTCTTTCCGAGCAAGAAAGCAGCTTGTCGAACCCCTCATGATGTCCGAAGCGCAGCAACATCATGCGGTTCGTCAACTCCAAGGTAAGCGCCCCGCTCGCAAGATTCGCTTCCGCCTGTTCTTGCAGCATCTGAATGGCTTTTTCACGAGCCCCCAAATGGAAATGGACTATTGCGGTGAGGACTGCCACCGATTGCGCGGTCTCCCAGTCGTGCGGGATCGGCAAAAGGTCCAATTCCGCAAGGTATCCCACAGCTTCAGCTTCGTCGAAATTCGATGCCGCCAAGGCAGCGGCAGCCATTGCCAGCGGCAGCTGGCGATCGAGATCCATGGTTCGGAGTTGTTCGATCTCCACCTGAAGCTGCTGCAACGCAAACTCCGGTTGGCCCATGAATACCTGTACGAGCGATGCGTACAGACCCTTGATTTCTGTGATTCTCGGGGATTCTTCGCCCCCGGTCCACGCCGCCTCAATCAAGGTGAGGGCTTTGCTCCACTCTCCAGAAATCAAGTACAAATCTGCCAAATGCTGACGAATTCTCTGATTCGTGGAAACGGGCAGCGGATCTTGCTGAAGCAGGATAACCAATTCCTCACCCCGTCTAAGAGCAGATCTAACGTGCCCGGCGCGCAAGGAATGCAAATTGTGGAAGAACTGCCAACGCAACAGGTCATCGGCTCTCAAACTCGGATGAGTGTATGGTGAACTGCCGATTCCGAGTCTTTCACCAACACGATAAAGAACTTCAGATTCCACGAGGTCGAGCTTTCCGGCCAACTCCGGCAGCCCCTCGGTGCCCGGAAAACCGGCATTGATCCACGCAGCGATGGCGTTGCGTGTCGCGGCAAAGACATCCCCCAGATGGCCTTCCGCAGAATGCGACTGGATGGCATGAAGCAGAGTCGCCGCGATTTCCAGACGAACCATGCCCGCCAGGTTTTCCGGTGCCGGGCTGGAAACCGGTACCGGGATTCCCGACCCGAACTGGGCCCGCAAACGGCCAAGGATTTCGTTGGCACGTTCCAGGTATCCCCCGTCGATGAGCGCTTCAAGCCGAATCAAGTCAGTTTCCGCGGAAGCATCCTGCCGTTCATTGAGGATCTCCAAGCAGAGATCGGGTTGTCCTCCGGATAGCGCTTCCGTTGCCGCGCCATGAGCCAGCCCGAGGGTGGAAGTCATGCCGGCTATTTGCTGCCATTTGAGCAGTACCGAGGGCTTCAGCGATGCTTCGTTGCCCGGAACACTCAGAAAAATCTCCAGCAACTCACGGGCTTTCCCCGGCGGTGTGGAATCTGCGACAGCTTGATGACTGAGCGTCCCCTGCAGACTCACCTTTCGCGCGTACTTTCCACGAATTTCCAGCAGCCCTTGGGCATGTACGGAATCGATGACCGAGGCATCGCTGACGCTCATCAAAGCGCTCAATGGAATTTCTTCGGAAAGCGCCAAGAGCTGGAGGATCTCGAGTTCCTTGCCGTGGGTCCGCTGTGCAGTTGTCACATGGATGGCTCGGCTACGCGGCCCAATGGGGCCCATAGCGCCGTTGACGATCCAAACGTTTCCCGAGCGGACCAAGTAGCCCTGCTCATACCAGTCCTGCACAAGCGCCGCGATGAGGTGCAGTTGCCCTGAAGAGGACTTCCACAGTTGATATGACGTGGAGCGGCTGACGTCGCCTCCCAACGCCATTCCCAATCGACTTTGTGTTTCGCCCAGGGTCAAGGGCATTAGCCGTACCCGTTGCAAGCGCACGGCGCCCAGAAGGTCGTCGCGTTCTTGGTGGTCTGCCGAGGGCAAAGTTGTCGTCAAACACAACAAGGCAACGGCGTTGGCAAGCGCCAAGGCAGACAGGAATGAAATGGCATGGGAGCCAAGATGAAGGGCCTCGGGAACAAAGACCACAACTGGCCGTCCTCCGGATTCCTTTTCCAGCATCTCGTGAACGCCACTAAGCTCCTGGAACTTGGTTTCCTCATCATGGTGTTCCACGCGATCCAAGACCCGGCTGAAAGCCAATGTTGCGCGTTGCTGCTCGGGAAATCCCAAATCCAGGATGAGGGCCTTGCCATGCAATCTACGCATGATCGCGGCAGCCATCGTTCGCTTGCCCGAGCCCGCGGGCCCCTCAAGCAGAGCGCCCGGTCCGTTGAGCAATGCATCGACGGCCTGATTGACCAGCCCGTCCCTTTCAAAGACATCCCAGTTGAAATCCAGGCTGCGTTGCGAATCGAAGAACCGATCCGCTGAATACGACTGTGACTCGGCGACCGCCCCAAACCAATCCACTTATGCCTGCCCTTCTCATGGGGCAATCTTGCCATTGAAAAAGAAGATTGGATAGGTCATCTGTGGATATGCAGTTGGTAGCTTGGCTGGCCGTGCGGCTGGCGGGCCGTCGCACGGCCAGCCGCCGGACTCTTACTCGCCGAGAATTTCAGCGGCCTCCAGCCACGCCATTTCCAGCTCTTCCTTCTCCGCTTCGACGCCCTGCAAGGTGGCGTTGAACTTGTTCACCTCGTCGAACTTCATGGCTTCCGATGCGGCCGCCATTTGCGCGTGAAGCTTGTCGATCTGCGTGTCCAGCTTGCCCATCTGGCGCTCGACCCGGTTCAGTTCCTTGCGGGCCTCGCGCTTCTCGGCCTCGCTCGGGCCGGTGGCCTCGACGGCCACGGCGGATCCGGATTTGTCGGTGGGGGCGCCCGTGCTTCCGCCGCCCTGGACACCCGATCGAAGTTCCAGGTACTGGTCCACGCCTCCCGGCAAGCCGCGGATCTTGCCGTCGCCAAGCAGTGCCACCTGGTGGTCGGTGACGCGTTCAAGCAGGTAGCGGTCGTGGCTGACAACCACGAGGGTGCCCGGCCAGCCGTCGAGCATGTCCTCGATCGCCGCGAGGGTGTCCGTGTCCAGGTCGTTGGTGGGCTCATCGAGCATCAACACGTTGGGCTCGCCGATGAGCAGGCGCAGCAGCTGCAGCCGGCGACGCTCGCCGCCGGAAAGTTCCTTGACCGGGGTCCACTGCTTGTCCGTTCCGAAGCCCAGCTGTTCCGCGAGCTGGCCGGCGGAAACTTCCTTGCCGCCGACCTCGAAGGACATGCGTTCGGACTTGATGACCTCGATCAGGCGCATGTCGGCGACCTCGTCGAGCTCCTTGACCTCCTGGGTGAGGATGGCGGTCTTGACCGTCTTGCCGCGCTTGATCTTGCCCGCGGTGGGCTCGATCTCGCCGTTGAGCAGTCGCATCAGCGTCGATTTGCCGGCGCCGTTGACACCGACAATGCCGACGCGTTCGCCCGGGGCCAGGCGCAGGGTGATGTTGTTGAACAGCGGCTTGCCGGTGCCGAAGTCGAGGGTGACGTGCTCGAGGTCAAGCACGTCCTTGCCCAGGCGGGCGGTGGCCATCTTGTTCAGGGCGACGGTGTCGCGGGCCACCGGGACATCCGCGATGAGGGTGTTTGCGGCCTCGATGCGGAACTTCGGCTTGGCGGTGCGGGCCGGGGCGCCGCGGCGCAGCCAGGCCAGTTCCTTCTTGACCAGTTGCTGGCGCTTGCTTTCGACAACCGACGCGGTGCGGTCGCGTTCGGCGCGGGCCAGCACGTAGGCCGCGTAGCCGCCGTCGAACGGGTCGACGATGCCGTCGTGGACTTCCCAGGTGCGGGTGCAGATTTCGTCGAGGAACCAGCGGTCGTGGGTGACCACGAGCAGGCTGTTGGCGTTGGCGCGCCAACGGTTTTTCAGGTGCTTGGCCAGCCAGGCCACGCCCTCCACGTCGAGGTGGTTGGTCGGCTCGTCGAGCATGATCACCTCGTGCTCGCCGATGAGCAGCTTGGCCAGGGCGACGCGGCGCTTCTGGCCGCCGGAGAGCGACGAGACCTCGGCGTGCCAGTCGACCTCGCCGACCAGGCCGCCCATGACCTCGCGCACCAGCGGGTTGGAGGCCCACTCGTGGTCCGCGGCCTCGCCGACGATTGCCTCGCCCACCGAAAGGTGCCCTTCGAGCACGTCGGACTGGTCAAGGTAGGCAACGCGCACGTCGCCGCGCTTGGTGACACGTCCCGAGTCCGGGGTGATGCGCCCGGCCAGCAGGCGCATGAGCGTGGACTTGCCGTCGCCGTTGCGACCGACCATGCCGATGCGGTCGCCGTCCTCGAGCCCCAGCGAGAGGGAATCGAGAACGGTACGGGTGCCGAAGGACATGGAAACGTTTTCGGCGCCGAGCAAATGTGCCACGGGTGGGGGCTCCTAGCTAGAGGGTGTGTTCGGTGGTGGGCAGGATGCTGGCTCCGGGAACCGGGCCGTGCACGGCGATCGTCGCCACGCCCGCCTCGTCCGAGAGCTGGGTCATGATTTGCTCGCAGTGCGCCTCGTCGGTCGCCAACAGGGCCAGGGTGGGGCCGGATCCGGAGACCAGGGCGTGCAGGGCGCCGGCGGCCTCGCCGAGGTCGCGCACCACGCCGAGTTCCGGGGCCAGTGCCAGGGCGGCACGCGTCATGTCGTTGACCAGCAGGCCCGAAAGCGCCTCGAGGTCCGCGTCCATCAGGGCCCCGATCATGTCCGGGTCCACCTCGGTGGGGGTCGGTACGTCTTCGGTGGCGCGCAGCCGGTCCAGCATGCCGTAGACGCGCGGCGTGGACAGGCCGTAGGAGGCGGGAACCAGCACCCAGTCGGTGCGTTCGCGCAAGAGCAGCGGGGCCAGCAGGTCCCCGACGCCCAGGCCGACGGCGGCTCCGCCGTGCAGGGCGAAGGGCACGTCGGCACCCAGCCGGGCACCGAGCCTGGCCAGTTCCTCGCGGTTCAGCCCGGTTCCCCAGAGTGCGTTGCAGGCCACCAGGGTGGCTGCGGCGTCGGCCGATCCCCCGCCCATGCCGCCTGCGATGGGCACGCGCTTGGTGATGCAGAGGTCCACCCCGGCGTAGTGGCCGGTGTGCTCGCGCAGCATCATCGCGGCCTTGACCACCAGGTTGTCCGGGCCCAGCGGGAACGAGTCGGGGTCAGAGACCGCGGTTGAATCCGGGTGCAGCGAGACGTGGATTTCCTCGTCGTCGCGACCGGTTGCCGAGACGTCCTCGTAAAGCGACACCGCCAGGTAAAGGCTGGCCACCGAGTGGTAGCCGTCTTCCCGGGGAGGACCAACCTTGAAGTAGCAGTTGATTTTTCCCGGTGCGCGGGCGGTGATGGTGCGGCTCATTCGGTACCGGATTCCAGCTTCTGCTTGGCCTCGGCGATGGCCGTGAACTCGAGGATGCCGAGCTTCTCGCCGCGGGCCTGCGGGTCGATGCCCGCTGCCACCAGGGCCGCTTCGGCCTTGGCCGGGGATCCTGCCCATCCGGCCAGTGCCGCGCGCAGCGTCTTGCGGCGCTGGGCGAAGGCCGCGTCGATGACGGCAAAAACCTCTTTGCGGCTGGCGGTTGTCACCGGCGGCTCGCTGCGTTCGAACCCGACGAGGCCCGAGTTGATCTTCGGCGCGGGCCAGAAGACGTTCATGCCGATGACGCCGGCCTTGCGCATGGTGCCGTACCAGGCACCCTTGACGCTGGGGACCCCGTAGGTCTTGTTGCCGGGTCCGGCCGCCATGCGGTCGGCGACCTCGTCCTGCACCATGACCAGGCCGTGGCGCAACGACGGGAAGTGTTCAAGCAGGTGCAGCACCACCGGCACCGCCACGTTGTACGGCAGGTTGGCCACAAGCGCCGTGGGCGCATGCGGAAGCTCGGTGATCTTCATGGCGTCGGAGAGGATGACCGTGAGGTTCTCCGCCTTGTCCGGGCGGAATTCGGCAACGGTCTGCGGCAGGCGCGCGGCCAGCTTCGGGTCGATCTCGACGGCGACCACGCGGGCCGCGGCGTCGAGCAGGCCAAGGGTCAGCGAGCCGAGGCCGGGTCCGACCTCGAGCACGGTCTCGCTTGGATCCAGGCGCGCCGTCGAAACGATGCGGCGGATGGTGTTTCCGTCAATGACGAAGTTTTGCCCCAACGTCTTGGTCGGGCGTACGTCGAGTTCACCGGCAAGGCGGCGAATGTCGGTGGCGCCGAGCAGCGGCGGCGGGGTTGATTCTACGGAAGTCACGTTTCAATCTTAGTTCAGGCACCGGCCCGGGCGGACCGGTGGTCCGCGGAAAGCTCCGGGAGCGGGGCAATGGCGGGAAAGCCCGATGGGCCCCGCAATAGCGCGGGGCCCATCGGTCATTCTGGTTTGTGCTGTTGCCGGCCCTCGCCCGAGGGCGCGCCATGCGTTGGTTCCTAGCGCAGGCCCAGCTTGCTCGAGCAGGCCGGCCAGTGGCCCCAGCCGCCGCTGGCGCGGAGCTTCTCGGCCGTTGCCACCTGTTCGGCGGGGGTTGCCTGGTGCGGCAGCGGAGCGTACTTGGTGCCTCCCGCGCCGGCCCAGCTGCTGGCGGAGAACTGCAGGCCGCCGTAGTAGCCGTTGCCGGAGTTGATCGACCAGTTGCCGCCGGATTCGCACTTGGCCAAGGCCTTCCAGGTGGCCGAAACGCTGCCGGGGGCCGCGGTGGTCCGTGGCTTGGGCTTGGGCTTGGCCTTGGTTCCGACGGAGACTTCTTCTTCCACGGGCTTGGTGGTGACCTTGTCGCTGACCAGTTCCTTGTCGGCTTCCTTGCCGTTGCGCAGGGTGACGGTGTAGGTGAGGGTTCGTTCGCCGTCGACGCCCTTGGTCAGGGTCTTCTTGGTGCCTTCAAGTGCCTTGGCATCCTTGACGGTCTTGGTGCCGTGGGCGATCGATTCGGTTTCCTTGACCTTCTTGGTCTCCACGCGGGTGACCTTGATCTTCAGGTTCTCGGTGACCTCGGCAGAGCGCTTGAGGCTGAGCTCGTCGTCCTTCCCGAGCTTCACCTTGGCCTCGGCCAGCACCTCGGCAACGGTGGCGGCCGTGGTGTCCAGGTTCTTGGTGTCGCCATCGACCTTGATCGTCACTGCCTTGGGAGTGGAAATGTCGATCGAGGTGCTCAGGTCCGCAAGCTCAAGCGCCGGACGCTGTGCGATCGCCGAGTCGGAATCCACGTCAAGCTGCTCAAGCACATCGGCAACGGTCAGGCCGGTGGTGTGAACCACGCGCTCAACACCGTCGATGCTGACCTCGACCGTCTTGTTGCGCTTGATCTCGATGGATGATCCATCGGAAACGGCCGCATCAAGGGCCGGCGAAACCGCATCGAGGCTGGAGACCTCGATCTGCGAGTCCTTCAGGACATCGGCCACTGTCGCGGCACGGGTGGATACGTTTTGGCTTTGACCGTCAATGGCCACGGCGATGGACTTGTTGCCACCGACAAACGTGACGAGACCGAGGATCAACGCGGTTAGGACGGCTGCTTGCGCGCCGATTTTCACCCAGCGATTCTTGAAGGCATTCTGCACAGGATTCCAAACTTAGTTCTGGTCCAGGCACGGGGATCCCGCCCTTGCGCGGTTTCAGCCACGAGTTCGATCACGAACCAGGCGTGGAGCCGTTGTTGCGCAAGGCGGGTGTTTTGAGGCACCTCCGATGCCGCAGAAATGCCGGTACCCAAACGGATCCCGACCGACATCTGCAGCAACAAACGCACCCGGGAACCTTCCCCGATCCCGGCTACTTTTTATTAACCGTAATCGAATCGTAATAAGGCTGCAAGTGACGCGTGCTTGAGTTGTGGGAAAAATGCGTTAAAAGGAGCCGTAGGCGCGCCGGGTGTTGTCGGCGAGCGTCCGGCAGTATTCCTCCAGCTCAACACCCACGTGGTCGGCCATGAAACGCACGGTTTGCGGGATCAGGTAGCTGGCATTGGGCCGCCCCCGGTAGGGGTGCGGGGTGAGGAACGGGGCGTCGGTCTCCACCAGCACCAATTCCGGCCTGGCCACCGACAATGCTTCACGCAGGTCCAGGGAGTTCTTGAACGTCACGGTTCCCGAGAACGACAGGTACCAACCGTTGGCGTTGCAAATTTCGGCCAACGCGGCATCCCCCGAGAAGCAGTGGAAGACCACGTGCTCCGGCAGCTCTTCGCTTTCAAGCACGCGGACCACGTCGAGATGTGCGTCACGATCGTGGATTTGGAGCGCCTTTCCATTTTCCCGCGCAATGCGGATGTGCTCGCGGAACGAGGCCTCCTGGGCGGGGCGCCCCTCGGGGCCCGTGCGGAAGTAGTCCAGGCCCGTTTCCCCGATGGCGCGGACTCGTTCATGGCCGGCGAGCGCCTCGATCCTGGCGATCGCGGCATCAAGCTCCCCGCTTGCCGCAAGATCCGCCGCGTCATTGGGGTGGATTGCCACGGCGGCCAGGACCCTGCTGTCCTCGCTGGCGGCACGCACCGCAAATTCCGACGACTCGACATCGCAACCGACCTGGATCACCCCGGGAACCCCCACGGCGTTTGCCGCATCCAGCGCCTGCGCAACGCTGACGTTGACCAGGCCGTCGCGGAAATCCAGGTGGGTGTGGTTGTCCGGAACGCCAAACGGCAGCGGTTCCGGCGCGGGCGGGTAGTGGAGGTTCCGCTTCTTGCCCTGCTCGTTTTCGCTGCTGCGGGCCAGGTCTCCGTCCGCGCCTTCCCTGATCCTCCGCGGGCAGGTATGCCTCGGGAACCCCGATGGTGCTTCCGCCCTTAGCGCCGCCACTGCCCTTGGCCATCAATCCAGCTCCCTCAATCCACGGTTTTCGTCCCGGAGCGTTTGCCCACAACGTATCTAGGGTACGCGGCTCACCCAACCGAACCCCGCCGAATGTGACGCTCGGCACGCCAATGCCGGTATCGTTGAAGTAAGGACTTCACAATTACTCGTTGCCGCACTTCAGGAGGACATTGCATGTCGCTATCCACCGAGCCCCAGATCCTGTCGGCCGACGAATTTGGCCGCGTCTGTGAACAGGTCTTGTCCAGCATCGCCACGGTGATCGACGGCAAGGCCGAGGTGGCGCGCACCGCCCTGATCGTCCTGCTCGCCCAGGGCCACCTGCTGCTGGAGGACGTTCCGGGCGTCGGAAAAACCATGCTCGCCAAGACCCTGGCCAAGACCGTCGACTGCACGGTCCACCGCATCCAGTTCACCCCGGACCTGCTGCCCTCGGATGTCACCGGTGTCTCGATTTTCAACCAGGACACCCACGAGTTCCAGTTCCGCCCGGGGCCGGTCTTCGCCCACATCGTCATCGGCGACGAGATCAACCGGGCCAACGCCAAGACCCAATCCGCGCTGCTCGAGTGCATGGAAGAAGGCCAGGTGACGGTCGACGGCATCACCCACCCCCTGGGCAACCCCTTCATGGTGATCGCGACGCAAAACCCCATCGAGCTGGAGGGCACGTTCCCGCTGCCCGAGGCGCAGCGGGACCGGTTCATGGCCAAGATCTCCATGGGCTACCCCGATGCCGCGGCGGAAATGTCGATGCTCGAATCCCACCAGTCCACCTCGCCCCTGGACAAGGTCCGCCCCGTGCTGGACCTGGCGACCCTGCACACCCTGATCAACACGGTTGCGGCGGTGTTCGTTTCGGAGCCGGTCAAGGAGTACATCGTTGCCCTGGGCCGGGCCACCCGCGAACACGGCGAAATCCGGTTGGGGGCCTCCCCGCGTTCCCTGCTGCAGCTGCTGCGCGCCGCAAAGGCCGAGGCCGCATTGAATGCCCGGGACTACGTCCTGCCCGAAGACGTGCGGACCATCGCCACCGACGTCCTGGGGCACCGCCTGATCCTGCACCGCCGCGCCGAGGCCGCCGGCACCAACGCCGAAACGTTGCTTGCATCCATCCTCAACTCCATCCCGGTTCGTGCCGGTGCCCGCGGATAACCCGCGAAAGCCGTCCGGGAACATGAGCCTGCCGGATCCGGGACCCGCCGAATTCCGCGAGTCCCCGCACAATGACCGGTGGACCCGCGACGAACCGCCGGCAACCCTGCGGGAGCGCGTCCACCTGGGGTTCCTCACGGCGCGCGGCTGGGGCTTGTTTGCCACGGGCGTCGCGGCCCTGGCGGGCGCCTGGCTGCTGGGCCGCCGCGAACTGATGGCCGTGGCCCTGTTCCTGATCCTCACGCCCCTGCTGGCGGCTTTCCTGCTGCGCTACGGACGGTCGCCGATCACGGTGACCCGGACGTTCAACCCGAGCGTCGCCGTGACGGACTCGGGCCTCCGGGTCAGGCTCCACATCAGCCACCGCGGCCGCTCCCCCGGCATCCTGCCCTTGAGCGACACCCTGCCGCAGGACTTCGGGAACGGGCCGGAGTTCACCTACCCGTCGCGGACCGCCGTGGTCCAGGGCGGGGTTTCCAGCAGCCACTACGAATACCGCCTCCGTCTTGCCTCCCGCGGCATTTACCCCATCGGCCCCATCAAGGCCCAGGTCACCGATCCGTTTGGGCTGGCCACGCGCCCGGCGGCGCTGGACAAACCCAGCGCCCTGGTGGCGATGCCGCAGATCGAGTCCCTGGAGCCGGGCGGGCTGCCCGGCGAGCGCGGGGCCCACGGCCAGGCAAGCTCCAACCGCCGGCTGACCCCCGATTCCTTCGACGTCATGACACGGGACTACCGGGACGGGGATTCGGTGCGCCGCATCCACTGGCCGGCCACTGCCCGGCGCGGTTCCGTCATGGTGCGCCAGGAAGACTACCGCGCGACCCCGCGTGCGGTCATCGTGCTTGACCGTTCGCGTGCGGCATTCCTCCCCCACGGCGTCGGCTCCGAAACGAGCCTGGAGATCCCGCAATACACCTCGGCGCCCAAGCAATCCAGCCAACGATTCGAGTGGGCGCTGCAGGGAGCGCTGGGCATTGGCGCATACCTGTCGCACTCCGGATTCGGCATCGAAATGATCGACCACCAGGCCCGGCCCGTCAACCAGGTCTCGGCTTCCGGGTCCGACGACGGCGCCGAGGTCTTCGGCGGTTCCCATGCCGTCGAGGACATGCAGGGCGCGCTTGCGGCGCTGGGACTTGAGGATCCGCCCTCGCGGCACGTCTCCGAGTCCGCACCGGCGCTGACCACCGCGTTGAAAACCCGGCTGCGGACCCACGGCGACAGGCTCGTGCTGTTGCTCGGCGAGGTGTCCCCCGCGACCGCCGAACGCCTGGATCGATTCGGTCGGCGGGCGCCGCAAGGTCGCGGTCATGTGCGTCGTGCATCGGCCGGAGCAGGCCCAGCCCGTCATCACGCGATTCAGGCAGGCCGGCTGGTCGGCCGTGGCAGTCTCCCCCAAGACCTCGCTTGCCGAGGCCTGGAACGAACTAAGCAGGCAGTCATGAGCACCCCCACGCTGGACCAACCGCGAACCACCGAGAACCTCCACGTCCCGCCCCCGGCCCGCAGGGATCTCCGGGCGGCGGCTCCGCTGCTTTTTGCGGCGTTTGCCACGGTGCTGGCCACGCTTGGCGCCGCGGCCAGCCTCCACGGGGTCGTCAGCGGCTGGGGATGGCTGGTCCAGGTGACGGTCAGTGGTGCTGGCGATTGTGCGTGGCCACGAACCTGGCCCGCTATCTGGCAGCCCCGCGGTTGCTCGTTCCCGGGATCGGGCTGCTGGCCGGCGTCCTCACCCTGACCGTCCTGTTCTTTTCGAACACCGCTTTGCTTGGCTTCATCCCCACGTCCGCAACCTATCGGGCGCTGCTGCACGTCTGGGCCATGGCCAACGAGCAAATGGGGTCCCAGGTGCCGCCGGTGCAAACCACGGGCGTCATCGTTTTTTCCGTGACGCTGTGGGCGGCCGTGGTCGCCCTGGCCGTGGACACGCTCGCCTTCACGGTTCGGGCCGCGGCCATGGCCGGAATCCCCCTGTCGCTGCTCCTGCTCATTCCTCGCTGTTCGAACCCCTTGGCGCCGGCATCGGTTCCGTCGCCGTGACGGCCGTCGGATACCTCCTGCTCTTGGCCGCCGCCCGGTGGCTGGAATCCGGGACGTCGACGCGGCAAGGGCCGGCGCCTGGCCGTCGAACTGGTCGGCGAGACGGCGGGCGGCCATGCAACGGCCGCCCGCAAGCCGGGAAATTCGTGGATCCAGGGATCGGTGATCATCGCCGGCGCGGTGGCGAGCCTGATGGTGTTGCCCATGGTCGTCCCCGGGTTCACCAAGGGCATGATGGTGGAGGGCACCAGGCCGTCCTGGGGCGGAGTTGCAACCAACATCGACCCGATGATCGCCCTGGGGAACGACCTGCGCAACAACGCCCCCGGAACGGTCCTGCGGTACTACACCAATGACACGGAGCCCCTGTACCTGCGCACCTCGGTGATCGGGAACCTTGAGGGCAGCAAATGGCAGCCGGATGACGCCCTGCTCCGCGTGCCCGTCACGGAGCCGCTGGCAATGCCCGAGATTCCCACGATGTATGGCGTCATGAGGGACTCCGTGACCCGCGTCGTGACCGACAAGTACCGCGGGGTGTGGCTGCCGATGCCGGGCAATCCGGTGCTCATCAGCGGGCTGCCCGGCAACTGGCGTTGGAGCCCGGACACCGGGACCATGCTTGCGGGGACGAACGAGCCGATGGCGGCCCAGGACTACACGACGTTGAGCCAGGTGCCGGAGATCACGGCCGAAGAGCTCGTCGACTGGACCGACGGAACCAAGAGGGATTCTTCGGCTCGGTCGACCCGGTGTACTCGCGAATGCCGGACGACTCTCCCGAATCCCTGTTTACGGCGACGTCGAAGGCCATTGCCGGATCCGAAGAACAAGTCGCCCTTTGAACAGGCGGCCGCCATCCAGGAGCACCTGCGTTCGGGGGCCTTCACGTACTCGGAAAAGACCCCCGTCGAGGACGGCTACGACGGCAGCGGCATGCAGGTCATCGAGGCCTTCCTCGAGGAAAAGGCCGGCTATTGCGTGCACTTTGCTTCGACCATGGCCATGATGGCGCGCACGCTGGGCATTCCCAGCCGCATCGTCACCGGGTACTCCCCCGGAAGCGCCACCGGCAACAGCGTTCCGGGCAGCAACGGGACCACGCTGAACGAATTCACCGTCAGTTCCCGCAACGCGCACGCGTGGCCGGAACTGTACTTCCCCGGCGCGGGCTGGGTTCGCCTTCGAGCCCACCCCGGGCCGCGGCGTGCCGCCGGCCTACGCCCCGGCTGCCGCCGCACAGAACCCATCCCTGGGAGCCGACCCGCGCCAGACGAACCCGACCTCGAAAAAGCCGGCCGCGACCTCGTCCAGCTGCCAGTTCCAGCGCTCCGGCGGCCATCGTCGGGAACGAAACCGTGAAGCGGACCCCGTCCCCGTGGCCGTTGCTGCGGTGCTTGGTGGCTCTCCTGTTGCTGGGCTCGGTTCCGCTGGCGATCCGGCGCTTCCAACGTGCAGGAACGCCTGCGCAGGATCGACGCCTCGGGCACCGACGGCGCCGGTGCCGGCGCTGCCGTCGGCATGGGCGGAACTCGTCGCGCTGGGCTTGGACTACTCAAAACCCATGCGGCAGGACGAATCGGCCGGGGACTACGCCCGGCGCCTGGCGGGGTTCCTGCCCGACGCCAAGACGGACCTGCAAACACTTGCCGGGGCCTATGAACGGCAGCTCTACGCTCCGGCAAGGCCGTCCAAGGCCGACGGCCGGGGGCTTGCGGAGGCCTTGTCCGCCGTCGAGCAGGCCTTCAGGTCCCGGCTGGGCACGGGGCGACGGCTTGCGGTTGGCTTGTGGCCGCGATCCGTCTTTGCCCCGCGGCCGCTGGAACCGATGGGTTACGTGTCTTCCAAATAGCCGGCCAGGCGCTCGAACTGGTCCAACGGCCTGAAGCCGGTCTCCTGGATCTTGTCCAAACGCAGGTTGCTGTTGGCCGGCCGCGGGGCCGATATCGTGGCGCCCCGCAAAGTAGTCGGCGGTGCTGATTTCGTTCACACGGCCCGGGTCGTGGCCGCAGAGCATGAAAACCTGCTTGGCGATGTGTGCCCAGGAGGTTGGTTCACCGTCATTGGTCAGGTTGTACACGCCGTATGGTGCACCGGAATCGAGCAGGTGCACGATGCCGGCGGAAATGTCCTCGGTGAAGCTCAGCCGCCCGTATTGGTCGTTGACCACGGATGGATCCACACCGGTCTTGGCCAGCCGCGACATGGTTGCGACAAAGTTCTTTCCCTCGCCGACAACCCAGCTCGTCCGGATGATGTAGTGCCGCGGAACCATCCGCACCAGGGCGTCGCCGGCCGCCTTCGTCTGGCCATAGACGCCCAACGGACAAGGTGCGTCGTCCTCGCCGTAGGCGCGTTTGCGTCCGTCGAAGACGTAGTCGCTGGAAACATGGACGAGGGTGATCTGGTGCTCGATGCAGATCTGGGCAAGCCGTGCCACGGCCGTGACATTTGTGGCCCAGGCGTCGTGTCTTCCGGCTTCGTTTCGGCCAGGTCGACCTGGGTGTACGCGGCGGCGTTGATCACCGTCCCGTAGTCCGACCAATTGACCTGCTCCACATGGGCAGGATTGCAGAGGTCGAATTCCGAACGTGCGGAAATTCATAGCGGCCGTCCCCGGAAACGAGCGCGGACGAGCGCGCGCCCCAATTGCCCGTTGCCTCCGATGACCAAGGTTCTTCAGCGGTTGCACCGGCACGACATCGGCCAGGGCCGGGTGGGACTTGTCCGCATCCGACGTGATCGCCGGTCCAAGCGGGATCGGCCACTGGATATCGGCAATTTCATCGGCCAGGTTCACGAACGTGTAGTTTTCCTGGGCCTGCGGCGACCAATGCTCCGTCACCAAATAGCTGTATCCGGTGTCCGGTTCCAGTGTTTGGAAACCGTTTCCGACTCCGCGCGGAACAAAGACCGCCTGGCCCGCGGTGAGAATCGTGGTGAAGCTGGTGCCAAAGCTGTCCCCGGCGCGCAAATCCACCCAGGCGCCAAAGACCGACCCGCCAACCACCGCGACGTACTTGTCCCAGGGTTCCGCATGGATCCCCCGGGTGGTGCCCGGTTCCCGGTTGAAGGAAACGTTGTTTTGCACCGGGCGGAAATCAGGCAGCCCCGCGGCCGCCATCTTCTCGCGTTGCCAATTCTCCTTGAACCAGCCCCGCGCATCTTCATGCACGGGCAGTTGGACCACCAACAGCCCGGGGATGCCGGTGGTCCTGGACCTCGGGCGAATTCACCGTGCCGGAGCCTTCCGTTGCAAGGCTGCGAGTTGGTGGGCTTGTTCCTGAAGCTCGTAGCGCTCCTCGGTTTGCTGCTTGCCGGGCTCCCACCACCATCGGTTCTCCCGGTACCAGGCGATGGTTTGGGCCAGGCCTGCGGCAAGGTCCTGGTGCTGCGGGCGCCAGCCCAGCTCGTTGCGCAGGGTGCTCGCGTCGATCGCATAGCGCAGGTCGTGGCCGGGCCGATCGGCAACCGAGTCGAAGGCGTCCCGGTCCTCGCCCAGCAGCCCAAGAATCGTTTCCAGGACCTCGCGGTTGTTCTGCTCGCCGTCGGCCCCGATCAGATAGGTCCGGCCCACCGCGCCGCGCTGCAGGATTTCCCAGACGGCCGATGAATGGTCATCGACGTGGATCCAGTCGCGGACGTTGGCACCGCTGCCGTAGAGCTTGGGCCGTTCCCCGTTGAGGATGTTGGTGATCTGCCGCGGGATGAACTTTTCCACGTGCTGGTACGGCCCGTAGTTGTTCGAGCAGTTGCTCAACGTTGCCCGCACCCCGAACGACCGTACCCACGCCCTGACCAAGAGGTCCGAGGCGGCCTTCGTCGAAGAGTAGGGACTCGAGGGGTTGTACGGGGTGGTTTCGGTGAAACGAGCCGGATCGTCCAGCTCCAGGTCGCCGTAGACCTCGTCCGTCGAGATGTGGTGGAAACGCACGTCGTGACGCCTGACCGCCTCGAGCAAGGTGTAGGTTCCCACGATGTTGGTGTTCAGGAACGGCGCGGGGTCGTGGAGCGAATTGTCGTTGTGGGATTCGGCGGCAAAATGGACCACTGCATCGACCTGCCCCACGAGTTCGTCGATCAGCGGGGCATCGGTGATATCCCCGATTCGCAGCTGGACGCGGTCGGCGGGAAGGCCCTTGAGCGAATCGGGATTTCCCGCGTAGGTCAGTGCGTCCACAACAACAATGCTTACTTCGGAGTGCGCAATCATGTAGCGAACAAAGTTTGCCCCAATGAATCCGGCACCCCCAGTTACCAGGATTCTTTTCATGGTTGCAAGGCTAGCGCCCCTCCCCATTCGTGGCTAGGTGTGCTTAGTATGTGCCCATGAGGGGGATAATTCTTGCTGGGGGCACTGGGTCGCGACTTCATCCGATCACCAACGGCATTTCAAAACAGCTGGTTCCTGTCTATGACAAGCCAATGATCTACTATCCGTTGAGCACGTTGATGCTCGCCGGCATCACGGGACATCCTGGTGATCACGACCCCGGCGGATGCCCATCAATTCCGCGAGTTGCTGGGTGATGGTTCGCAGTTCGGGATCCGGCTGGACTACGCCGTCCAGGAATCCCCGGACGGCCTGGCCCAGGCGTTCATCATCGGGGAGGAGCACATCGGAGACGGACCCGTCGCGTTGGTGCTGGGCGACAATATTTTCTACGGCCCGGGGTTCGGCACCCAACTTGCCGATTTCCATGAAGACTCGGGTGCTTCCATCTTCGGGTACTGGGTCAAGGATCCCGGCGCCTACGGCGTGGTGGAGTTCGACCGGGCGGGCAAGGCCATTTCGCTCGAGGAAAAACCGGAGAAGCCGAAGAGCAACTATGCGGTGCCCGGGCTGTACTTCTACGACAACACGGTGATCGAGCGGGCCCGACACCTGGCGCCCTCGCCGCGTGGCGAACTGGAGATCACCGACATCAACCGCCAGTACCTGGACGAAGGGTCGCTGCGGGTCAACGTGCTGGCTCGCGGCACCGCGTGGTTGGACACCGGGACCTTTGATTCGCTCAATGATGCGTCGAATTTCATCCGCACCATCGAGGCCCGCCAGGGGCTGAAGATCGGGGTTCCGGAGGAGGTCGCGTGGCGCAGCGGATACATCGACGATGCCTCGCTGGAGGCGTGCGCGCGCAAACTGGGCAAGAGCGGCTACGGCGCCTACCTTCGGATGCTGCTCTCGCAACGATTTCGAGGACCCGTACCACTAGCGGAACCCGCGCTCCGTCACCGGCCGTTTCCGGCCGGGCCCTGCCAAGACAAAAGCGGTGTTCCGCTTTCCCTCCGGAATGCCGGAGGGAAGGCGGAACACCGCTCAAGACGCCAGTGGCGCTCAAGGCCGCAGGCGGTATTGCTTAGACGGCGTACGGGTCGGCGATGCCGATGTACTGGGTGGTGGTGTACTCGGCCAGGCCCTCGGCTCCGCCTTCGCGGCCCAGGCCGGACTGCTTCACGCCGCCGAACGGTGCCGCGGCGTTGGAGATGACGCCGGCGTTGAAGCCAACCAGGCCGAATTCGATCTTCTCGGCCACGCGGAACAGGCGGTTGTGGTCCTTGGTGAAGACGTAGGAAGCCAAACCGTATTCGCTGGCGTTGGCCAGTTCGATGGCGTGTGCCTCGTCGCGGAAGGTGGTGATCGGGGCAACCGGGCCGAAGATTTCCTGGCGGAGGATCTCGGCGTCGTTGGCGACGTTGGTCAGCACGGTCGGCTGGTAGAAGTAGCCCGGGCCGTCGACCGGCGCGCCGCCGGTGATCGCGATGGCGCCTGCCTCGATGGCCTTGACGACCAGTGCGTGCACGTCGTCGCGGGCGTTGCCGTCGATCAGCGGGCCGACGTTGGTGGTCGGCTCGGTGCCGCGGCCGGTCTTCAGCGCGCCCATGGCGGCTGCGAACTTGGCGGTGAATTCCTCGGCCACGGACTCGTGGACCAGGAAGCGGTTGGCTGCGGTGCAGGCCTCGCCCATGTTGCGCATCTTGGCTGCCATGGCGCCTTCGACTGCTGCGTCGATGTCGGCGTCCTCGAAGACCAGGAACGGTGCGTTGCCGCCCAGTTCCATGGAGGTGCGCAGCACGTTTTCGGTGGCGTCCTTCATGAGCATCTTGCCCACGGCGGTGGAACCGGTGAAGGAAACCTTGCGCAGGCGGGAGTCGGCCATCAGCGGGCCGGAGATCTTCGAGGCGCTGGCCGAGGAAACGACGTTCAGCACGCCTGCCGGCAGGCCGGCTTCCATCATGACCTGCGGCGAAGAGCTGGGAGGTCAGCGGGGTGAGCTTGGCGGGCTTGAGCACCATGGTGCAACCTGCGGCGATCGCCGGGGCAACCTTGCGGGTGGCCATGGCCAGCGGGAAGTTCCACGGGGTGATCAAGAGGCACGGGCCGACCGGCTTGGTCTGCACGATCATCTTGTTCTTGCCCTCGGGGGTGGTGAGGTAGCGGCCGTAGTCGCGTACCGTCTCCTCGGAGAACCAGCGCAGGAACTCGGCACCGTAGGTGACCTCGCCGCGGGCTTCGGCCACGGGCTTGCCCATTTCCAGGCTCATCAGCAGCGCGAAGTCGTCGGCACGCGCGGTGACCATGTCAAAGGCGCGGCGCAGGATCTCGGCGCGTTCGCGCGGTGCGGTCAGGGCCCAGGAGGCCTGGACGGCGTCGGCGGCATCGAGTGCGGCCATGGCGTCTTCGCTGGTGGCGCTGGCCAGGGTGGCAAGCTTTTCGCCGGTGGCCGGATCGAACACGTCGAAGGTGCCGCCGTCGGAGGCATCGCGCCATTCGCCGTTGATCAGCAGGCCGGTGGGAACGGAGGCGATCAGCGCGGCTTCACGCTCTGGGGTAATGGTCATCGGGGCGTTCTCCCTTGAACGAAAGGTATCGGGCGGTGGAACATTTCCCTGCCCACGCTAGTGGTGCGGAGTGTGGCTGTAAATTTCTATCTGCACTATGACGCACCCCGCGCGTTGTGCAGGTATCCCAAAGGACCGGCGCGCCGGAGCCGGACCGGGCCCCGGACTAGGCGCGGGCTTCGAGCACCGCGGTGTACAACTCGCGCTTGGAGACCCGTTCCTTTTCGGCGACCGCCGCCACCGCTTCCTTCAGGCGCAGGCCCTCCGTGACGAGTTGCTGCACCTGCGCCACGTGGTCGACGGCGCGGGCGGGTTCCCCGGCCGGGGCGCCGCCGATGACCACGGCGATTTCGCCGCGGACCTCGCCCTCGGCCCAGAGCAGCAGCTCGCCGAGGTTGCCGCGGATGACTTCCTCATACATCTTGGTCAGTTCGCGGGCGATCGCACCGGGGCGCTCGGCACCGAAGGCATCGCGCAGCGCGCGGATCATCGCATCCAGTCGGTGCGGTGCCTCGAAGAACACCATGGTGCGCTGCTCGGTGGCCAGGTCCTCGAGGCGCTTGGCGCGCTCCCCGGCCTTGCGCGGCAGGAAGCCCTCGAAGGTGAAACGGTCGGTGGGCAGGCCCGAAAGCGCCAGCGCCGTCAGCACGGCCGAGGGGCCGGGAACGGCCGTGACGGTGACGCCCGCCGCGACGGCGGCCTCCACCAGCTTGAATCCCGGGTCCGAGACGGCGGGCATTCCCGCGTCCGAGACCACCAGGATCGTTGCGCCGCCGGCAACAAGTTCAAGCAGTTCGGCCAGGCGGTGCGTCTCGTTGTGTTCGTGGTAGCTGATCAGGCGTCCCGGAACCCGCACGCCCAGGCCCTGGGCCAGGTGCAGGAATCGCCGGGTGTCCTCGGCCGCCACGACATCCGCGCGTCTTCATCAATTCGATCAGCCGCGGGGAGGCGTCGGACAGGTTTCCAATGGGGGTTGCCGCGAGGACAATCTGGCCCGGCTTTTCTTGAGTTTCCACACGCCAAGCCTACTCGCAGCGCCGCCCTCCCCGCGCACGCGGGGGCCCGCCGGTAGAGTAAGGACGGTGAACACAGCATCCCCGCAGACCACGCGCCGCTGGGCCATCGACCCCGATCAGGCCTTTGGCGTCCAAGCGCTGCGTGAGCGGCTCATCGGGCGGGTCTTCGTCCCCGGGCTGTGGGGCTGGATCGTTCCGCTGGCCGTGACGGTGCTGGCGGGCATGCTGCGTTTCACCAACCTCAACCACCCGCACCTGCTGATCTTCGACGAAACCTATTACGTCAAGGACGCGTACACCATGATGCACGCGGGCTACGAGCTGGAATGGGGCGAGAATCCCAACGACGCGTTCATCAACGGGCACCCCGAGCCGAAGGACACCGCTTCCTTTGTGGTGCACCCGCCGCTGGGCAAGTGGCTGATCGCGGGCGGCATGTGGCTCTTCGGCACGGACAACGGCCTGGGCTGGCGCTTCAGCGCCGCGCTCTTCGGCACGTTGTCGGTGCTGCTGGTCGCGTTGGTCGCCCAGAAACTGTTTTCCTCGGTGCTCCTGGGCGGGCTGGCCGGCGGGCTGGCCGCCATCGACGGGCACCAGATCGTCATGTCCCGCACCGGGCTGCTGGACATCTTCCTGATGTTCTTCATCCTCGCCGGGTTCTGGGCGCTGCTCAACGACCGCTTCCACGGCCGCGAGAAACTCGCCAGGGCCCTGGCCACCGTCGACGGGAGACTGCCCGATCCCCGGCTGCTGGCCTACGGCCCCTGGATCCTGTGGCGGCCCTGGCGCCTGCTGGCCGGCGTGATGCTCGGCTGCGCCGCCGGCGTGAAATGGTCGGCGCTGTCCTTCATCGCGGTCTTCGGCCTGATGACGGTGCTGTGGGACCTGTCGGCACGCCGCCGCGCGGGCATCAGGCACTGGATCATCGGCGGGGTGGTGCGCGAGGGAATCCCCGCGTTCCTCACCATCATCCCCACGGCACTGCGCCGTGTACCTGGCGACCTGGACCGGGTGGCTTGCCACGGCGGGCGGCCGCTACCGGCAGTGGGCGGCGGAGAACCCGTCGGACACCTGGGGCTGGGTCCCGGCCTCGCTGCGCTCGCTGGCCGAGTACCACCGCGCCGCCTACGCCTTCCACCAGGGCCTGGGCTCCCCGCACGGCTGGGAGTCCTCCCCGTGGAGCTGGCTTTTCGCCGGCCGCCCCGTGCTCTTCTTCTACGAGTCGCGCAGCAACGGCGAGTACGGCTGCATGGATGCCAACTGCGTCCAGGGCATCACCGACCTGCCCAACCCGATCATGTGGTGGGCCGCGACGCTGAGCCTGCTGTTGCTGCTCTTCTACTGGATCGGCGCCCGCGACTGGCGCGCCGGGGCGATCCTCGGCGGCGATCGCCGCAGGGTTCCTGCCGTGGTTCGCCTACCCCGAACGCACCATGTTCTTCTTCTACACGCTGCCCTTTGCGCCGTTCATGGTGCTGGCGCTGACCTACGTGCTGGGCAGGTTCCTGCCCCCGGACTCCCATTCCCCGTGGCACAGGCGCCGCCTGCTCCTGCTGGGGATGTTCGTGGCCCTGGTCGTCGCGGTGTCCGCCTTCTTCTGGCCGATCTGGTCCGGGCAGATGGTCACCTACGACGACTGGCGCCTCCACATCTGGATGCCGAGCTGGTCCTAGACCCGCCGCATCCCTGCCGACGCGGCATCATCAGTCGCTGGCACCGACAACATTTGAACACCCCGACAAGCAGGAACACTCATGCGCGAAGCAAGCACCGAAAAACTCATTGACCTTCCCCCGGGGTTCAACACCACCCAGCTGCTGGTGGACAGGCTCGAATCCGGCGGCGGGGCACCGCTGTTCAGCGTCAAGCGCGGCACCGCCTGGCACGACGTGTCGACGGCCGACTTCGTCGCCGACGTGCGCTCGCTGGCCAAGCTGCTGATCTCCGACGGCGTGAGGCCCGGGGACCGCGTGGCCATCATGTCCCGCACCCGCTACGAATGGGCCCTGGCCGAGCAGGCCATCTGGTTTGCCGGCGCCATCTCCGTGCCGATCTACGAGACAAGCTCGCCCTTCCAGGTCGAATGGATCCTGCGCGATTCGGGTGCCAGGCACGTGTTCGCCGAGGATTCCCAGCGCGCCGGGGTGGTCCGGGCGGCGCGTGGCCTCGCTGGGCGAACCCGTCACGATCTGGCCCTTCGAGACCGGATCCGACGACGCCGCCGATTCCCCCATCCCCGCCGACGGGCTGCGGCAGCTGCTGGAACGGGGCGCCGCTTCGGCGGTTTCGGAGGCCGACGTGGAAGCCGCCCGGAAAATCGCCGGGCTCGCGGACACCGCGACGCTGGTGTACACCTCGGGCACCACGGGCCGCCCCAAGGGCTGCGTGATGACGCACGCGAACTTCTCCGAGGTCGCCGTGAACCTGGCCCCGCACATGGCCAAGGTCCTGGGCGACGGTGAACGCACCCTGATGTTCCTGCCGCTGGCCCACGTCTTCGCCCGCGCCGTGCAGCAGGTGTGCCTGCACGCGGGGTCCACGATCGCCCACACCCCGTCCGCGGCGACGCTGGTCGAGGACATGAAGGCCGTGAAGCCCGGCTTCCTGCTGGCCGTCCCGCGCATCTTCGAAAAGATCCGCGCCACGGCGTTCGCCACGGCGGAGGCCGCCGGCAAGGGCGCGCTCTTTGCCCAGGCCGAGGCCGTTGCCATCGAATACTCGAAGGCCGCCGATGCGCGCGGGCGCGGCGAACGCGTCTTCCGCTCCCCCGTCCTGCTGGCCAAGCACGCGCTGTTCAACAAGGTGCTCTACCCCAAGCTGCGCGCGGTGCTCGGCGGGCACGCCCGCTACACGATTTCCGGGGCCAGCGAACTGAACGCGGACCTGGCGCACTTCTTCCGCGGCGCCGGGCTGGGCCTGCTGGAGGGCTACGGGCTGACCGAGACCACGGCGCCGGCCACCGTGAACCTCGCCGACGACGTGCGCGTGGGCACGGTGGGCATCCCGATCCCGGGAACCACGATCCGCATCGCCCCGGACGGCGAGGTGCTGGTCAAGGGCATCGGCGTCTTCGCCGGCTACCACAACAACCCCGAGGCCTCGGCCGGCGCCTTCGACGCCGACGGGTTCTTCAAGACCGGCGACACCGGCGCCCTGGACGAGTCCGGCTTCCTGAGCATCACCGGGCGCAAGAAGGACATCATTGTCACCGCCGGCGGCAAGAACGTTGCGCCGGGGCCGCTGGAGGAATACGTCCGCTCCGCCCGGCTGGTCTCCCAGGTGGTCGTCGTGGGCGAGAACCGCCCGTTCGTCGCTGCGCTTGTCACCCTCGACGCGGACGAGCTGGGCCCGTGGTGCAAGGCCAACGGGTTGCCCCCGCTGTCGCATGGCCCTGGCCGCGGTGCACCCGCTGGTGCTGGCCGCGGTGCAGCACGCCGTGGATGCGGCAAACACCACGGTGTCGCAGGCGGAAACCATCAGGAAGTTCGTGGTGCTGGAGAACGATTTCACCGAGGAATCGGGGCACCTGACCCCGTCGATGAAGCTCAAGCGCCGCAGCGTGATCGATTCGTTCGCCGCGGAAATCGACAAGCTCTACCAGCGCTAGCCCCGGCGCAGCGCGCGCGCACAGACGCAGCACAAAGAGGGGCCGTGCCGGGTCCGGGGTTCTTGAATCCCGGGCCCGGCACGGCCCCTCGCTGTTTGGCCGGTTTGCTTGGCTGGTTGCTGCCGGCTTGCTACTTCAGCCCGAAGACCCGCGCATCCTGGCGCAGCCGCGAGGCCTCGCGGCGCTTGGCCGTCGGCCAGGTGGCAATGAGCGTGATGACCGAGGTGAGCACCACCAGGACCGCGATGGCGATCGCCGCGTCGACCCAGAACTGCGGCGGGTAGAGGCGGATCAGCGTGTCCGAGTAGTTGAACGTCCAGGTGCCGTTGGCGAAGAAGATCTTGTGGAAGCCGGTGAAGAAGGCTTCCCAGCCCAGCACCGCCAGCGTGCCCAGCACGGCGAACAGCGCCAGCGTGGCGACGGCGCCGGCAAAGAGCCCGCGGCGGATGCCGCCGGCGTAGCGCTTGCCCAGGTAGACGAGTGCCACCACCATGAGCGCCGCAAGCAGCAGGCCCGCCAGGTAGGTGGTGGAGATGACGTTCTTGACGTCCAGCATGTGCTGGACCTCGGTGTTCAGGAACAGCGGGTTGCCCAGCGGGTCGCGCAATTCGCCCAGGTAGCGGGAGTCCGCGAAGTTGTTCAGGTAGTCGACGCCGTAGGAACCGTAGGCATCCGGTCCGCGGTGCTGAAGCCGAAGCCGTCAGCCGGGAAGCCGGGGCGCTGGTAGGCGATCCAGAGGAACGACGGGGCTGGCGATCAAGCGGATGGCCAGGATCAGCAGCACAAACGGGTAGGCGACGGCCAGCAGCACCTGCAGGGTGCGGGCCAGCGGCGGCTTGGCGCCGAGGGCCGCCTCGCGTGCGGCACGGCGCTCGCGGGCGGCGCGGGTCGGTTCCGGAACCGGCGTGTACGCGCCGAAGACCCGGTTGCGGGCCTCGGCAACGGCGGAGGCCGTCATGCGCCGCGCTTGCCGCGGCCGGGCCGTCGGCGCGATCCGGCCGGTCCGGCAGGCGCTCGGCAATCGCCCGGGTTTCCGGGGCCTTCGCGGCCGGGTCGGCAGGTGTCGCGGCGGTCGGGGCCGGCTTGCTCGGGCCGGCAGCGGTTCGACGGGGATCCGGGCGATGACGTCCTCGATCTCCGGCGGGTCGTCGGCCGGGGCCGAGGCCGCCTTGGTTGCGGGGCCGGCGGTGGCCGCCATGTTGGACGCCGCGGCGGCCGCGGCGCTGATGGCCGGGTTCGGCGCCGCCGGGACGGTTGCGGGAAGCTGGTGCTCGACCGGCTCGTCCACGGGTTCGACCTGGGACTCGACCTCGGGAAGCCAGCACGGGTGCGGCGGATCCCTTGGCTGCCGCTGCGGCACGGGAAGCGGCGATGGTCGCCTCGATCTTCGCCGCCGCGGCCGCGGCCGCGGCGCTCAGTGGCATGCTCGGCCTCGGCCTTGGCCGGAACCGTGGCGGGTTCGGCGGCCAGGACCGCGGCGCCGGCGCCCGAATCCGCCGTTTGTGCCGTCCGGGGCTCCGGCTTACCAGCCTGGGGTTCGTCCTGCTCAGCCATGTTCTCCCTCACAACTTATGACAATTGGCGACGTGCCTGTGCGAGGGGCTGAGGCATACTTGCCGGGCCCGGAACACACCACTGTGCAAGCCTATCGAGACAAGTGCCCAACCCGCGGTTCACTGCGGCGTTCGCGACCCAGCGTGTCGGCCGGACGGCACCGGTTTCGCCCGTCCCCGGCGGCGGGCCCGGGACGGCGAAACGCTGCTCAGTACCTGTACGTTTCCGGCTTGTACGGGCCCGCGGCATCGAGCCCCAGGTACGCGGCCTGGGCCGGGTCCAGCACCGTCAGTTCCACGCCCAGGGCGTCCAGGTGCAGCCGGGCGACCTTCTCGTCGAGGATCTTCGGCAGCACGTGGACACCGTTGGCGTAGGCGCCCGTTCCGGCCTTGGTGAACAGCTCGATCTGGGCGATGACCTGGTTGGTGAACGAGCTGGACATCACAAAGGACGGGTGGCCCGTGGCGTTGCCCAGGTTCAGCAGGCGCCCCTCGGAAAGCACGATGATGGAGCGCTCCGCCGCGGTGCCGGCGTCGAAGACCCACTCGTGGACCTGCGGCTTGATCTCGACCTTCCGGACGCCGGGAACCCCGGCGAGCCCGGCCATGTCGATCTCGTCGTCGAAGTGGCCCACGTTGCCCACGATCGCCTTGTTCTTCATGCCCTGCAGGTGGGCGGCGGTGATGATGTCCCGCCCGCCGGTGGTGGTCACGAAGATGTCGCCCCGGGCGAGCACCGACTCGAGCCTCGCCACCTGGTAGCCGTCCATCGCGGCCTGCAGCGCGCAGATCGGGTCGATCTCGGTGACGATGACCCGCGCCCCCTGCCCGCGCATGGCCTCCGCGGCGCCCTTGCCCACGTCGCCGTAGCCGCAGATGACCACGACCTTGCCGCCGATCAGCACGTCGGTGGCGCGCATGATCCCGTCGGGCAGCGAGTGCCGGATGCCGTACTTGTTGTCGAACTTGGACTTGGTGACCGAGTCGTTGACGTTGATCGCCGGGAAGCGCAGCGTGCCGGCGGCGGCCATCTGGTTCAGCCGCAGGACCCCGGTGGTGGTTTCCTCGCTGACGCCCAGGATGCGTTCGGCGATGCGCGTGAACTTGCCCGGGTCCCTGGCCAGGGCGGCCCGCAGGGTCCCCAGCACGATGCCGTGCTCGAGGCTTTCCGCGGCCTCGGGGCCGGGCACCGCGCCGGCGGCCTCGTACTGCGCGCCCAGGTGCACCAGCATGGTGGCGTCCCCGCCGTCGTCCAGGATCAGGTTCGGGCCCAGCTCCGGGTTCTCGGCGGCCCCGGGCCAGGTGAGGATCTGTTCGGCGGTCCACCAGTAGTCCTCGAGGGACTCGCCCTTCCAGGCGAACACCGGGACCCCGGCGGGGTTTTCGGGGGTTCCGGTGCCGACCACCACGGCGGCGGCGGCCTCGTCCTGGGTGGAGAAGATGTTGCAGGAGGCCCAGCGCACCTGCGCGCCGAGGGCCACCAGGGTTTCGATGAGCACCGCTGTCTGCACCGTCATGTGCAGGGACCCGGCAATGCGGGCCCCGGCCAGCGGCCGGGAATCGGCGTATTCGGTGCGCAGGGACATGAGCCCCGGCATTTCGTGCTCGGCCAGGCGGATCTGGTGGCGTCCGGCCGAGTGCAGCGAAAGGTCTGCGACCCTGAAATCGATGCCCATCGCCGGTGTCACTCCCCCGTGGGTGCGGGGCCGGCCCCGGTGTCGGCGGGGACCGCCGTGGCCTCCTGGGCCAGCAGCATCGGGATGCCCTCGACGATCGGGTAGCTGTAGCGTTCGCCGTTCTCGCCGGTTCCGGTGGAAACCAGCGCGGCGCCGGACTGTTCAAGCCGCGAGCCCGTCAGGGGGCAGCGGAGCAGGGAGGAAAGTTCAGTGGAAAGATTCGACATGCAACCCAGTTTAGGGCTCCATGTTCCCCTCGCGCAGTACGCGCAGGTGCCTGCGCGTCAGATGTGCGCCGGAGCCCGGTTCGATCGCCGGGGGCGAGGTGCGCGGGGCGGGGACTTCGCCCGCGGGTTCGACGGGGGCCTGGGCTTCCTTTTCCCGCACGGCCCGCGCCAGCGCGTACAGGTCGTCGCTGCTCAACGGCGCCTCGCTGGGCAGGGCCAGACGCAGGACTTCCCACCCCAGCGGCACGGTCAGGCGTCCGGCATGGGTGGCGCACAGGTCGTAGCAATGCGGTTCCGCGTAGGTGGCCAGCGGGCCCAACACTGCGGTTGAGTCGGCATACACATACGTCAAAGTCGCAATGGCCGATTGACGGCACGCCGAACGTGAACAAAGTCTGGAAGATCCCACGGTTAGACAGACTACCCGGTTCCGCGGCGTTTGCCTCGACGCACCGCCGAGGCCGGCGCAATGCGGTGCCGATGCGGTGTCGATGCGGTGCCGGGGCGCGCGGGCTGGCCTAGTCTTGGGACATGGACAAAAACCTGTCGATCGACCTGGATTCCCTCGATCCGGAGGAACCCGGGCAGGGCGCCGAGGAAGGTGCGGTGCGCGGCTTCAGCGCGCGCAAGCGCAACCGCCACGGGCGCGGGCGGCGCGGGCCGATGCTCGATGCGCGGCTGCCCGGTTCGCGCACCCGCGAGGAGCACTTCGAGGACCTGCTGGTCGAATCCGCCGAACGCCTGGCCGACCGCTGGGGCGATCGGGTGACGGCCATCGACTTCCGCCTGATGCTGGTGCCCAACGCCAAGGTCCTGGCCAAGGCGCAGGCCACCGGCTCGCGCGTGCCGTGGGCCACCAGCCGTCCGGGGCGCCCGGGACGGCCCGAACGCATCACCGTGTACCGGCGCCCCATCGAGCAGGCCTGCCCGGTCCCCGCCGAGCTGGCCGAGTTCGTGCACATGGCGGTCGTCGAGCAACTGGCCGAGCTGTGGGCCATGGACCCGCAGGAGATCGACCCCGGCTACCGCGGCTGGGGCAACGGGTTCGGGGACTAGGTCCGCGAACCCGTTGTCGCAAACCCGTTAGTGGCGCAGCTGCACCTGGACGCCCTCGCGTCCCACCGGGGCTTCGCCCAGCGGCAGCCACGGCAATGCCGACTGCGCCCTCCTCGATGACCGTTGCCGCGTAGCTCGGGGCGCCGCTGGCCGAGAGCACCACGGCTGCCACGTCGGCCCCCAGGTCGCCGGACGGCAAGCACCACGGTCTTGGAACCCGAGAGCTCGATCTTCCGCTCCGCGCCCAGTGCCCCGTCCTTGCCCAGCGGCCGGAGAGTGACCGTGGAGCTTTCCGCCGGCGCGTTGAGCACCAGCTTCGCGTTGCCGGATTCCGGCATGACCACCAGGTGTTCGCTGCCGATCCGTGCCGCGCCGGGCGCCCAGGCCTGGTCCATGGGTTCCGCGGCCTTGGTTCCGCGCACCAGCTTCACCGCCGCGCTCACCGCCGAATCGCCCTCGGACCACGACCGTGTAGGCACCGGCGGGGAGGCCGGTCAGCGGCAGCCGGGCCGTCGCGTTGGAGGCGACGACCAGTTCCCCGCCGCCGGGGACCGCCACCTCGCCCGCGGCGCCCAGGACCCGGATCTTGACGGTGGCGCCCTCCGCGGAGGTTGCCGCCACGTGGAGCTCGGGAACCGCATCGGCGGTGGCTGCCGATCCGGCCAGTTCGCCGGCCAGCTTCGGGTCCAGCAGGACCACGCCGGGGATGACTTGGCTGTTTGCCGCCGGGGTGCCGGCCACCAGGTAGTCGACGCCGCCCGGGACCAGCCCGCGCAGCGTGCTTTGCTGGATGCTGGCGTTCACCCGGCCGCCGGATGCCACGACCTTCAGCGAGAGCGACTTCTCGTTCGGCGCGTAGGCGGCAAGGACCAGCGACTTCGATTCGCCCGGTGCGATCGCCACCGATTCCAGGTTCGGTGCGGGGATCATTCCCCCGGCACCGCGCAGGTCGATGCGTACCTGGCTGACCGACGTCGAGGAATTCACCAGGTGCAGGATCGAGGTGGTTCCGCCGGTGGTCGCGGCCCCGGTGATCCACGATTCGGAGCCGGGCGCCGTGCACGGTGCGGCGGCCAGCCCGGCCAGGTCCCCGTCCTTGGCGGTGTAGTAGCGGGCGGCCGCGGCCAGGGACTGGACCCCGCCCAGCGGCTGCGCGCGCAGGCTCAGCGGTGCGTCGTGGGAAACGCCGCCACTCACCACGCCCTTGCGCTGCGAGGTTCCGTCCTTGGCAGCGCCGGTGAGCGTGGCGGCCTCGGCCTCGTCGAGCCGCGGGGCCAGTTGCTGCCCGGCCGATCCGTTGGCTTCCAGCAGCTGCGCCCCCGGGATGCGGCCCGCGGAGTCGGAGAGCGCCGCGGCGCGGACCAGCGACTTGGCGTCTTTCGATGCCGGGGCGAACTCGGGATCCGTTCCGTTTCCGGCGCCCTTGAGCAGGCGCACCGAGGCGGGGCAGGTCGCCAGCGAGTCGCCGGCAGGCAACGTGGTCAGTTCCGTGGTTGCGCCCTGGGCCGGAAGCTCGGGCGGGAACAGGGAGCCGGCGGCGATGGCCGCGGCTCCCAGGCAGAGCACAGCAACCGATCCGACGACGCCCAGGACCTTGCGTCCGGAGGTGTGTTCCTTCTTCGGGCGGCCTCCGGCGGGCTTTGCCTCGCGCGCAGCTGCCCGCGAATCCGGCGTCGACGCGCGTGCTGCGGCCTTCGGCGCCGACTTGTTCGCCGAGGCAGGTTCCTTGGCGGGTTCGCCTTTCCGCGCGATTCGGGCTTGCCGGATTCGGGCTTGCCGGATTCGGGCTTGGCGGTTCGGTCACGCCGGATTCGGGCTTGGCGGAATCTTCCTTGCCGGCCGGTGCCTGATCCGCAGCATCGCCCGCGGCCGGCGCGACGACCGCCGGTTCTTCCGCCGGCGTGACGGCAGGAGCCGGAACGCTGGCTTCGGAAGCCCTGGCCTCGGAGGCCTGGGCTTCCTGGGACTGCGCGGCCGCCGCCTGTTCCGCGGGCTCCGGGCGTGCGGATTCCTGCTCCGCTGCTTCGGGCCTGCCCAGTGAGATGCGGCGGCGCTTGGAGCCGCGTTCGGCCTCACGTCGTTCGCGACGGGATTCGCTCATGACTTGTTCTCCTTGGCTCGCGTTTCGCGGAGTCCGCGATCGAGCTCGTTGATGCTTTCGGCGTTTCCGCGGGTGCGGTACTCGTCCAGCCGGCGTGTGGCGAACCGGCGGCTGCGCGGAATCGGGATGGCCAGCAGCACTGCCAGCAGCAGCACCGTCCATTGGGCGATGGCCACGGGCACCTCGAAGGGGCTGCGGTAGCCGACGTTCAGGGTGCCGCCCTTCGCGCCCAGTTCAAAGCCCTGGGCCCAGGCCAGGGACTGCGTGCCGGCGGCGCCGGCCAGCGAGGCGCTGTCGGGCCCGACGGTGGTCCGTTTCAGCGGAACCCCGTCAAGGGTCGCCCACCAGCCCGCATCCGCGCGTTCGGAAAGCACGACCATCCGGCTCCCCTCCCCCGGCGCCACGGTGGCGTTGCGAGACCTCGGCCCGGTGCGACGGCAGCAGCGCCGTGGTTTGGCCGTTGGTGGTCACCCGGACCCGCGAGGTGAAGTCGGTGGCGTTGTCGGCACCGGCCACCTCCTTCTGCTGTTCGACCCGCCACAGCCAGCCGGCATCGGTCTTGCCCACGGGCACCAAGCCCTGCACGGAATCCAGCTGCGCGACCAGCGCCGAGGCGGTGTCGTCGTTTTCCTGCAGCACCACGAATCCGGTGCCCAGCGAGGCCAGCGCCGCGCGCGGGTCAAGTGCCGAGTCGGAGACCAGCATGGCCACAGTCGACTCGATGAGTTTCTCGGCCGCGTCGTCCCCGCGCACCTGCGGGTTCAGCAGGTTGCCGCGGAGCCGTTCCGCGGTTGCGATCTGGGACAGCGCGTCGGCGGTGGTTCCCGAGCCGTTCATCAGGGCCGCGGAAACGGCCCCGTCCGTGCCCTGGGCCAGCACCAGCGTGCGGTCCTCGTAGCGGCCAAGGCCCCTGTCGGCGGCCGTGGCCGGCAGGGTGCGCGGGGCCACGGAGCGCAGCGCGCTGGTGGTCCCCCACGAGGTCTGGGCGGCATCGCGCCGGGCGTCCTGGGACAACACCCAGTTGGCGCCGCCGGCAACGATCGCCAGCGCCATCAACGAGGAAACCACGGCCAGTACGCCGGCCGGGGCCCTGCGTGCCGGGTCCTTGGTCGATCCCTCGCGGTCCAGCAGGGCGGCGGGAGCGGTGTCTTCCTGTTCCCGACGCAGCGAGGCGAGGCCCAGCGCCGCGGCGAAGAGCATCGCCAGGAGGAATCCGGAGACGAACGGGGCGTTGGACGGGCTCACCAGCGAGTTGCCGGAAACCGCGGTCGGGATCAGGCCCGCGCCGTAGCCGCCGGCAAGCAGCAGCACGCCGAGCAGCCAGAGCGCCCGGGGCAGTGCCGATTTCCGGCCGCCCTGGAACAGCGACAGCACGGCAAAGACGATCAGCGGGGCACCGATGGCCAGTGCCAGGACCAGCGCCCACGGTCCGGAGGGCAGGAAACCGAAGCCGGCCGGGACCGCCCACGGGTCGAAGTCGACGGGGAAGCCGAGGGCCTGGGCCCACAGCGGCGCCGGGGCGAAGGCCAGCGGCAGGCCCGGGTCGGCCAAGGCAGCCCGCGGGTTGCCCAGCGCGGCGATGACCAGCGGGGCCTGGAAAACGAGCGCCGGAAGCGGAACCCACCACAGGGTCTTGGCCCGCGCACCCAACGGGATGGCGCACAGGACGATGAGCACCACCACGGCCAGGCCGAGCGCCGGGGAGGCCGCCGCAACGGCGGCCAGCAACAGCGAGGCCGACGCCGCAGCCGTCCACGACGGGACGCCGCCGAATCCCGGGCGGGAAATGTTCTGGGCCTGGGCCCACGGGGCACGCGGCTTGGTGTCCGCGGCGGCACCGACCGTGCGCAGGAGCGCCAGCATCAGCAGCGGTGCCGGCAACGTGCACCAGCACCGCACCGGCGCGGCCGGAGGCAAGCGACACCTGCAGCACCGGGGACAGGCCCCAGAGCAGTCCGCCGACCATGCGGGCGGCGCGTGAACGGGTCACGGCCCCCAGCCCGAGCCAGGCGCTGAGCGCCGCAAGGGGCATGGCCAACAGGGTCAGCACCACCGCCGCGGCGTTCGCGTTGCCGCCGCCGAGCAGTGCGCCCAGCCAGAGCAGGAAGTCGAACGGGTCGGCTCCTCCGGGGATCCCGGCGCCGAGGTTCTGCCACCAGGCGGTGGCGTTGGTGAAGATCTCGCCGGCCGTGGTCGAGAGCGGGAGCAGCGCCCCGCCGGCGACGGCGGGGGCGCCGATCAAGGACCGCAGCCCGACGAGGGAAACGGCCAGGGTGCCGAGGATCGCCAGGATCGCACTGACGATGGCGGAGGTGCGGGCCGGGGCCGCGAGCGCGGCGAAGTCGTTGCGGGAGTCGCCGCTCGGGGCCTGCGAGGTCAGTGCGCCGGTGCCGTCGCCGAAGACCTGCGCGTGGTCGATGCTCTCGAGCATGTGCTTGCGGTGTTCGCGCACCTTGGACTGGTCGGTGAGCAGTCGCGCGATCGAGTTTCTCGGCACGCGGCGGGTCTCGGCGGCCGCGGCCCGCGAGCGGGAAAGTTTCAGTGGCGAGCCGACGGCGCGCAGCGTCGCGCCCAGCTGCCCGAATGCGTAGGCGGGGTCCTTGGCCAGGATGGAATCAAGGAACCGGTAAAGCCCGCCGAACACGGCGCCGACGATGAGGAACGGGAATCTTCCAGGCGGCGGCGTGCTTCAGGCGCATGAAGACCTCGGCGCGGCGGGTCTCGTGCGGTCCGGCCAGCGCCCTGACCACTTCGGCCTTGTGGTAGATGCGGGCCTGCGGCACCACCACCACGCGGTGTCCCATCAGGCGGTTGCGCCAGCACAGGTCCATGTCGTCGCCCAGGCCGGGCAATGCCGGGTCGAACCCGCCGAGCTCCTCGAAGACGTCGCGGCGGATCAGCATGCCGGCGCTTGTCACGGCGAAGGAGTCGGTGCGCCCGTCGTACTGCCCCTGGTCGACCTCGTCGACTTCGATGAGGGTGACCCGTTCGGCGTGTTCGTTCACGCCCAGTCCCACGTCCAGCAGGCGGCGCGGGGAATCAAGGTCGAGTTGCTTGCAGCCGGCGATGGTCACCGATTCGGTGGCCTCGACGACGGTGAGCAGCTTCTCCAGCGCATCGAGTTCGGGCACCGAATCGTCGTGGATCAGCCACAGCCATTCGGTGCGCCCGGCCTTCGGCTGGCCCAGCGAGTCGACGGCCGTTTTCACGGACCGGCCGAAGCTGTGCGGCGCGACGGAGAGGATGCTCGCATCCGAGGGCAGGTGCTTGCGCAGCAAGTGCCTCGGAATCGTCGCTGGATGAAGCGTCGACTCCCACGAACCTGTCGATCAGGCGTGTTTGATCCCGCAATGCGGTGAGGGTTCGTGGGAGAAAAGCTGAGCCGTTGCGTGATGCCACAACGGCGGTAACGTGGATCGTAGGGAGAATTAGACTGCTCGTTTCCGTAAACGTCGACGTTCACGCTCTGACAATCCGCCCCAAATACCGAATCGTTCATCATTGGTCAATGCGTATTCAAGGCACTCGGAGCGCACGCTGCATGAGCCGCATACGCGCTTCGCGTCCCGTGTCGATCCGCCCTTTTCGGGGAAGAACGCTTCCGGGTCGGTTTGTGCGCAAAGCGCCTGGGACTGCCAGCCCAGTTCGCCATCTTCGGATTCGGCCCCCAAGCCGATCCAGATGGCCTTTGAAGGATTTCCGCCGTCCAACTCGGCGTCGAGGCTTGGCGCCCACGACGGGGTCGGTGCTCCCGCAAGTTCGTTGACCGCGTCATGGGCCAACAAGAATGCAGCGACCTGTTCCTCGCTGCTCAGAACCTGGGAATCACTGTCGCCATCAGCCAAGTTGGACTCTGCCGGATCGACAAACCAGTCCGATGGCACGTTTCGCGACCCGAACTGGGTCGGCGCGACGCCCCGTACTGCCGCTTCTTCGAAGCCGCGATCCACGTTCCCCATGGTTCATTAACCTTCCGCTGTAACGAATTCGATTACAAAAATAGACCCTAGGAAAACAGCGAGCGGCTCCTCAATAAAAAGCCGCCGCGAGACAATTTCGCTCTCCCGGACGGTTCACTATCTAATTACACTGGTGTAACTCCGGATGCGTCAAGTGGGGGCGACGATTTTAGCGAAAGTTGTCGTAGATTTGGAGTCACGCCACGCCCGCGACTTCCGCGATAGACACCAGCAATACAGCAACCCCGTGAATTCCCCGTGAATTTCCGGCATGACAAGGAGCTTCCACATGGCATTTGATACCGATTCGTTATCTCCCGTCGAGGCCCTGTTGTCCCCGGTCCGACATTCCACCCATCCGTGGCTCACCTGGTACTCGCAAAACGGCGAACGCGTCGAGCTCAGCGGCCGGGTCTTTGACAACTGGGTGGCCAAGAGCGCGAACCTTTTGAGCGAAGAATTTGATTTAGCCCCCGGGGACACCGTTGCCACCGACATGCCGGGGCATTGGAAGTCGGCCGCGCTGGCCTTGGCGTGCTGGCATCTGGGCGCCGAATTGCGCTGCGTGGCACCGGGAACCGACCCCGGAACCGTGGACCTCTTTGTCACGGCTTACCCCGAAACGCTCAATGTGGGCGGTTCCGTCGAGGTGCTGGTGGTCCCGCTCCCCTCGCTGGCCATGTCCTACGACGGCGAGCTTCCGGTGGGTTCCACCGACTATGCCGCCGAGGTGCGCGCCTACGCAGATTCCTACTTCGCCTCGCCCATCGACACCAGCGCGGTCGCGCTGGCCTCCGGGTGACGGCGGGCAAAGCTTCAGCGAGCTGTTCGTCCCCGCCGGCGCGGAGGGAACCACGCTTGCCACCACCGCTTGGCCGCTTGAACGCCTTTTGCCGGCGCTCGTCGGCCTGTGGGCCAACGGCACCCCGGTGGTGCTTGTCGAGGAAGGCGTCACGATCACCGACCGCCTGCTTTCCGGGGAACGCGTGGTGAACCGGCTGGACCAAGGCGCCTAGGCGGCTACCTGCCGGCACGCTTTTATCCCTGAGATGCAAAAAAGGTTCCCGTCGTTTCCACCCAATGGGTGGAAACGACGGGAACCTTTTTGCCTGGCGGCAGGGCGTTGCCCCGCGGCAGGGAAAAGCTACTTGGCTGCTTCGTTCTCGGTCTGCGCTGCCTGCTGCTGTTGCGGGGGCGGCCAGCTTCGCGGCGCTGCCGGTTTCGGCACCAATGCCGATCAATTCGCGATCGTGCGCGAACGCCTCTTCCTCGTCCAGCTCGGCGCCGAAGACCCAGAAGCGGTAGGCGAAGAACCGGAAGATGGTTCCCAGCACCAGGCCCACGACCGAACCCGCAATGAACAGGCTGGTGGTGTCGGTCAACCCGATCCAGTACTTGGTGATCCACACGCAGGCCGCGGCGATTCCCAGGCCGATGGCGTTCATGATGAGGAACATCACCAGTTCGCGCACCACATTGGCCTGTCGGCGGTGGCGGAACGTCCAGAAACGGTTGGCAACCCACGAGAACATGGTGGCCACCACGCCGGCGACGATCTTCGCCTTGACCTCGGAGTCGTGCATCGGGCCCTCGAGCATCCACAGGTAGATGCCCGAGTCGATAATGAAGGCGACGCCGCCGACAACACCGAATTTCGCGACTTCTCGCCACATCATCGACACGAGGCCGTTGAGCCTGCCCCAGATCTTCGCCTGCATGATCCTCCACGGATTGGTTTGAAAGCACCGCTCCGCAAATACTCTCGATCCGGGGTGCAAAGGTGCGGTCGAACCGCGACTTCACGACCCGGTCAACCTAAGCATTCTAATGCGGTTCACTGAAAGTTACCCAAGAATGGTGTCCAATGTCGCTTCGGCTCCGCACCGCGCGACCGGCGTTGGGTAGGCTATGTAGGTGACGTTTCCAGTAATTGGCGTTGTTGGCGGAGGCCAACTCGCACGAATGATGGCCCCCGAGGCATTGAACCTCGGATTCGAACTACGCATCTTGGCCGAAGGCCCGGATGTCTCTGCTGCGCGCTCCGTTGCCGACGCACCGGTGGGTGACTACAAAGATTTGGCAACCCTGCGGGAATTCGCACGCGGTGTCGACGTACTCACGTTCGACCACGAACACGTGCCGAACGAGCACCTGCAGGCGCTGATTGCCGAGGGCGTCAACGTCCAGCCGCGCCCCGCCGCGCTGATCCACGCCCAGGACAAGCTCGTCATGCGAGCCGCGATCGAGAAGCTCGGCCTGCCGAACCCGGCCTGGGCCGCAGTTGAAACCGTCGAGGAGCTTGTCGCCTTCGGCGAGAAGATCGGCTGGCCCATCGTGCTCAAGACCCCGCGCGGCGGCTACGACGGCAAGGGCGTGCGCATGATCGACGACGCCGACGAAGCCCGTGCCGCGGCCGACTGGTTCGGCAACGGCGCCCTGCTGGCCGAGGACAAGGTGGCGTTCACCCGCGAACTTTCCGCGCTGGTGGCCCGCACCCCGTCCGGCGACTCCAAGGCCTGGGACGTGGTGCACACCATCCAGGTCGACGGCGTCTGCGACGAGGTCATCGCCCCGGCCCAGGACATCTCCCCCGAGGTCGCCCACACGGCCGAGGCCGCGGCCCTGAAGATCGCCAACGCCTTCGGCGTCACCGGCGTCATGGCCGCCGAGCTCTTCGAGACCCCCGGCGTCGGCGCCGGCTTTGTCATCAACGAGCTCGCCATGCGCCCGCACAACACCGGGCACTGGACCATGAACGGTTCGATCACCAGCCAGTTCGAGCAGCACCTGCGCGCGGTCCTTGACCTGCCGCTGGGCGCCACCGACGCGCTGGCCGAAATCACCGTCATGAAGAACTACCTCGGCGGCGAGAACCAGGACCTGTACTCCGCGTTCCGTGCTGCCCTGGCCGCCGAACCGCGCGTGAAGGTCCACGCCTACGGCAAGTCGGTGCGTCCCGGACGCAAGATCGGGCACGTCAACGTCGTTTCCGAGCCCGGCGAAAGCGCCGATTCGCTGCGCGCCCGCGCCAACACCGTCGCCTCATTGATCCGCGACGGCGTCCCGGCGACGACCGCCGCCAGCACCGAAGGACAAGCATAAATGTCGAATGAAACCCCGCTCGTCGGACTGGTCATGGGCTCGGATTCGGACTGGCCCGTCATGCGCCTGGCCGCCGAGGCACTGGCCGAATTCGGCATCCCCTTCGAGGCCGACGTCGTCTCCGCGCACCGCATGCCCGAGGACATGATCGCCTACGGCAAGGAAGCCCACACCCGCGGCATCCGCGTCATCATCGCCGGAGCCGGCGGCGCCGCGCACCTGCCGGGCATGCTTGCCTCGGTCACCCCGCTGCCGGTCATCGGCGTCCCCGTGCCGCTGAAGACGCTCGACGGCATGGATTCGCTGCTGTCGATCGTGCAGATGCCGGCCGGCGTCCCCGTTGCCACGGTGTCGATCGGCGGCGCTCGCAACGCGGGCCTGCTGGCCGCACGCATCCTGGCCACCGGAACCGACGAGCTCGCCGCCTCGCTGCGCACCCAGCTCATCGAGTTCGCCGAGGGGCTGCGCCAGGTGGCCTCCGACAAGGGTGCAGCACTGCGCGCAGCCGCAGCCGCCGAGTTCGGCGAGTAAGGACCCATATGACATCGACCCGCCCTTCCGCACGCTCGACCGATCTTCTGCCGGATCCGGAGTCGGCCACGGCACCGGTGCGCACCAAGCGCGCCGTGGTGCTGTTGCTGCTGACCCTCGTCTTCCCCGGCAGCGCCCAATGGGTTTCGGGAAAGCGTGAGTTGGGCGGGATCGCCATGCGCGTCACCATGGCCTGCTGGGCCGTGGTCGTCGTGCTGGTCCTGCTGGCCCTGCTCAAGCGGGATTGGCTGCTTGCCTCTTCGCCCAGTCCTGGGTGCAGCTGGCTGGCCAGCATCGTCATGTTCGCGCTGGCGGCCGGGTGGCTGCTGATGTTCCTGAACACGCTGGCCATCATCCGGCCCAAGCTGCTGGCCCCCGGTGCCCGGTTGATCGTCACCGGCGGCCTGGTGGTCGCGATCCTGGCCACCAGCGGCGCCCTGGGCTACGGCGCGTTCGTGCTCAACAAGGGCCGTCAGACCATCTCCAACGTCTTCAGCGCGGGGCCGGCGTTCAAGCCGGTCGACGGCCGCTACAACATTGCCGTCTTCGGCTCGGACTCCGCGGGAAACCGCGAGGGCGTGCGCACCGACAGCATGTCGCTGCTCAGCGTCGATGCCAAGACCGGCAAGACCCTGCTGATTTCCATCCCGCGAAACTTCCAGAACGCACAGTTCTCCGAGGATTCGCCGATGCGCAAGGTGTACCCGAAGGGCTACAACTGCGGCGACGAATGCCTGTTCAACGCCATCTACCGCAACGCCACCGACAACCATGCGGACCTCTACCCCGGCGTGGAGAACCCCGGGGCCCAGGCCACCATGGAGGCCATCGAGGGCACCACCGGCCTGAAGGTCCAGGGCTACGTCATGATCAACATGGCAGGGTTCGCCGGGTTCATCGACGCGATGGGCGGGGTCACCGTCGATTCCGGCGGCTGGGTTCCCTACAACGCCAAGAAGTGGCCGAATTCCTCGGTGAACACCCACTGGTTTGAACCCGGCGAGCAGAAGTTCACCGGCAAGCAGGCGCTTTGGTTTGCCCGCTCCCGCGAGTTCACCACCGACTACCACCGCATCGCCCGCCAGCAGTGCCTGCAGCAGGCGATGATTTCGCAGTTCAGCCCGCAGACCATGCTCACGCGTTTCACCTCGATCATGGATGCCGGCGAGGACCTCGTCGAGACCGACATCCCGCAGCAGCAGCTGGGCTCGTTCCTGAACCTGGCGGACAAGGCCCGCTCCACCCCGTTCAAGCACCTCACGCTCGGTGCCCCGGACTTCGGGTCGGCCTCCGACAAGTTCTCCACGTACCCCGACTTCGACAAGATCCACGCACGCATCGCCTCGCTGATCGCCACCACGGGTGAATCCGCCAAGCCGAAGAAGGCCGCGACGGACGACAAGCCGGCGACCTCGGGCGGCAGCCCGAAGAGCGCTTCCCCGAGCCCGACCGGCAGCAAGTCCAGCTCCGGCGAACGCAACAGCGAGCCGGGCAACGTCAACGAGGGCGAGGCCTCGGTTCCCACCACCAAGCCCGACGGGTCCCCGACTCACCGAAGAGTACCTGGTCACCCTGGAACAGATCGGCCGCACCGACATCCTGTCGAAAATCGCGGCCAACAACAATGAATGCTCCGTTCCGTAGAGAGACGTGCCACCTTGTATCGATTGGAAAATCCCCTACGCAACTACCCCTGGGGTTCCCGCACTCTGATCGCCGACCTGCTGGGCCATGAGCCCGGTGCGGAACCGGAAGCCGAGATGTGGATCGGTGCCCACCCCAGTGCCCCGTCCAGGGTCGTCTCCGGCGTCCCCGGCGAGACCCCGGGACTCGACGAACTCATTTCCCGCGATGCCGGGGCGCTGCTTGGCACCGAGTTGGCCGGCCACGACGGTTCGCTGCCGTTCCTGCTCAAGCTCCTGGCCGCGGAGAAGCCGCTGTCGATCCAGGTCCACCCCGATGCGGCCCAGGCCGCCGAGGGGTTCGCCGCGGAGAACGCGGCCGGCATCCCGCTGGACGCCCCGCACCGCAACTACCGCGATGCCGCACACAAGCCCGAGATGATCTACGCGCTCACCGATTTCGCGGCGCTCAGCGGCTTCCGCGAACCCGCGGAAATCGGCGGGCTTTTCTCCCTGCTGCTCCCGCATGCTTTCCGGCGTTGCCGCCGATGCGTGCGCCGACATCATCGGGCTGCTGGGCGGCGCTGACGCGCTGCGCAGCACCTTCGGGCGGCTGCTCTGCGGAGCACCGGAACTCACCGAGCTGACGGCCAGCGTCCTGCACGCGGTCCAGGCCGAGGAATCGCTGCGCGCCCACCCCGCGCTGGCGGAATTGCCGTCGCTGGACGCGCATTACCCGAACGACCCGGGCATCCTGGTGTCGCTCATGCTCAACCTCGTCCGGCTGGCGCCGGGCCAGGCCATCTACCTGGCCGCGGGCAACGTCCACGCCTACCTGCGCGGGCTCGGCGTGGAGGTCATGGCGAACTCGGACAACGTGCTGCGCGGCGGTTTGACCGCCAAGCACATCGACCTGCCGGAGCTGCTGCGGATCACCGTGTTCGAGCCGCAGGAGGTCCCCCTGCTGGACCCGGAGACCACGGCCTTCGGCCAGCAGGTCTTCGTGCCGCCGTTCGACGAGTTCCAGCTGCAGCACATCGAATTGCCCGCCGCGGAGGACGCCGCGGACATGGCCGATGCCGACGTGCCGATCGCCGCCAACGGCCCCGTGCTGATGGTTTGCGTCGACGGACAGCTTGTCGTGGACACCCCGCGCGGGGACCTGGTGCTGCACCGCGGCGAATCCGTGTTCATCGGCGCCGCCGAGGCCCCGGCCATGGCCCGGCGCTCGGTGGGTTCGGGCGCACGCGCCTTCGCCGTCACGGTGCAGGCCGCGCGCTAGCCTGCGGCGTTGCCCGCACACCCTGCCGTTAACGACGTGAGGGGCCCGTTCATTCATGATGAACTGAACGGGCCCCTCACGCGTTTGCCTCAGGCGCTGGGCCTAGCGGGTGTAGGCTTCCCACTTGTCGGCCTGGTGCTCGCCCTCGACGAAGCGGATGGTGCCCGACTTGGAGCGCATCACGATCGACTGGGTGTGGATGCGGTTGTTCTTGTAACGGACGCCGCGCAGCAGGTCGCCGTCGGTGATGCCGGTGGCCGCGAAGTAGCAGTTGTCGCTGGTGACCAGGTCGTTGGTGGTCAACACGCGGTCCAGGTCGTGGCCGGCGTCGATGGCGCGCTGGCGCTCGTCGTCGTCGATCGGCCACAGGCGGCCCTGGATGATGCCGCCGAGCGACTTGATGGCGCAGGCGGTGACGATGCCCTCCGGGGTGCCGCCGATGCCCATCAGCACGTCGACGCCGGTGTCCTCGCGGGTCGCGGCAATCGCGCCGGCAACGTCGCCGTCCATGATGAACTTGGTGCGCGCGCCGGCGGCACGGATCTCTTCGACCAGTCCGGCGTGGCGCGGGCGGTCAAGGATGCAGACGGTGATCTGCGAGATCTTCTTGCCCTTGGCCTTGGCGATCAGGTGCAGGTTCTGCTTGACCGGCAGGCGCAGGTCAACCAAGCTCGGCGGCCTCGGGGCCGGTGACGAGCTTTTCCATGTAGAAGACGGCGGACGGGTCGAACATGGATCCGCGGTCGGCAACCGCAAGCACCGACAGTGCGTTGTTGATGCCCAGCGCGGTCAGGCGGGTGCCGTCGATCGGGTCGACCGCGACGTCGCACTCGGCGCCGGTTCCGTCGCCGACGTGCTCGCCATTGAACAGCATCGGGGCTTCATCTTTTTCGCCTTCGCCGATGACGACGACGCCGTTGAAGGACACGGTGGAAAGCAGCGAGCGCATGGCGTCGACGGCGGCGCCATCGGCGGCGTTCTTGTCGCCGAAACCAACCCAGGGGCTGGAGGCGATTGCCGCGGCTTCGGTGGCGCGCACCAGCTCAAGGGCCAGGTTGCGGTCCGGTTCGGCGTCGCCGACCGAAAGTCGTGGGGACAGGTGGGCAAAATTCGTGGCTTCAGTCACGGTCTTCCTCGTCGTTGAGATCTGTTCGTTTGCCGGGGGCCAACAAGTTCCATCATATCGCTCGCGGTCAACTCGTTCCCAAGCAGCGGACGCCGGTCCGTCGGATCCCGCGTTTAGATTCTGCGGCGCGGATGCGCGAGAATGGTGTGGTGACCCAGCACCCCGAAGACCTATCCGCGCCCGCATCCGCCCCCGCCGCAGCAACCGAGCCGCCGGCGGCACCGGAGACCCCCGCGGCCGGCGAATCCCCGTTGCCGTTCAAGCCGGTCTTGACCGCCTCGCAGGCCAAGCGCGCCAACCAGACGCTCAAGGGCATGATCATTTCCGTGGTGCTCACCGTCGCCGTGGCCATCCCGGTGGTCCTGATCAACCCGGGCAACAAGGCCGACACCTACCGCCAGCCCGTCGACGTCACGGCCGTTGCCTCGCAGGCCGCCGCCGACGCCGCATTCACCCCCTGGGCACCGGCGATGCCGGAGGGCGACTACGTGAACTTCGCGCGCTGGATCACCGGAAACATCGACGGCATCAAGTACTGGGAGCTCGGCGTCGTCACCCACGACGAGAAGTTCGTCTGGGTCCGCCAGAGCGCCGACGCCAACCCGTCGTGGCTGGCAACCGTCACGGACAACGCCACACCGGCCGGCGAGCACCTGGTCGACGGAACCGCCTGGGAACTGCGCAAGAAGGACAAGGACCAGGTCCTGATCTCCAAGTTCGGCGAACTCGACGGTGGTGCTCACCAGCGACAGCGGCATCGAAACCCTCGACGCGCTGGCCCGCCTGGCGCAGCAGCAGATCCCGGGTTCCTGACCACCGCCGCCCTCCGGCACGGGGGGCCACGCACCGGGATTTCCGGTGAGACTTTTCCCACACGTCCGTGCGCTTCATGCTTTGACCAATGTGCGGACCGGCGGCATTCGTGGGCTTAAGCTGAAAAACATGAATGAACCCGACGTATCAGTCGACCCGATCGACCTCACCCCCGCCCAGGCCTGGCGGAAATTGCGTGAGGGAAATTCCCGGTTTGTTGCAGGCAGCACCGACCACCCGAACCAGGATGCAATGCGCCGGCATTCCCTGGTGGACAAGCAGCACCCCTTCGCCGTGATCTTCGGTTGCTCCGACTCGCGACTTGCCGCCGAGATCATCTTCGACCTGGGCCTGGGCGACGTGTTCGTGGTGCGCACCGCCGGCCACGTCATCGACGCCGCGGCCCTGGGATCCCTCGAGTACTCCGTCGCCATGCTCAACGTCCCGCTGATCGTGGTCCTGGGCCACGACTCCTGCGGCGCGGTGACGGCAACCATCGATTCGGTCAAGACCGGAAAGATGCCGCCCGGCTTCATCCGCGACCTCGTCGAACACATCACCCCCTCGGTCATCGCCGCCCGCCGCAACGGCATCCACGACGTGAACACCACCGTGGTGGAGCACGTGCAGCAGACGACCCACCGCCTGGTCGAGCAGTCCCGCATCATTTCCGATGCCGTGGAAGACGGCCAGACGGCGGTCATCGGCGTGACCTACCGGCTGGCCGAGGGCAAGGCCGAGATGGTCTCGGGCTTCGGCGTCCTCTAGACGACTGATTCCAAGCCCGCTTCCACCTCGGAAGCGGGCGCACTCCCCCGCGCCGCGGCATACGCAATCGATAGCCGGGGGTTGGAACGAGTGCACAGCGCCCCGAGCGCCAGCACGATGCCGCGGGCGTCACCCTCGCCCAGCAGCCAGCCCCAGTCTTGCTGTCCCGCCTGGGCATGGCCTACCGCGACATCGGAGAAACAAGAATCCGACAATTCGACACGGTCATTTTCATGATCCTCTCGGACAAACCGCACAGGTAGCTGGCCCTTCGGAGTTGATGACCAAGGGCAAGGATCCGCACGCTATTTGGCTCCTGCGAGATACGGTTCCCCACCCTCTCTTCCGTGGGATCTTTAAGTGCTCACGGAATGCGTCCGGTCGTGAGGCTCGCGGCCACCGAATGGGAGCGGCTTGTGCCTTCGGCTATCCATACCTCGATGTGATGCTCCATGGCCTGGAGTGCTTGATCCAGTTTGCCCAGCAAAATCTGCATTTCGCCCTCGGTGATCACCAGGGGCGGTGAAATGATCGTCGCGTTGTTAAGCGGTGCGATCCCAGCCGGATAGACGATCAGACCCTGGGCGAGACATTGTTCGACGAATATGTTCGCCGCATTGTGCCTGGGGTCGGGAGCCTGTCGGGTCTCGGGGTTGATGACGAATTCGAAGCCCCAAAGCAATCCGCGGCCACGGACATCGGCCATGTGCCGGTAGCGGCGCGACAACGCCCTGAGCCCCTCCTCCAGCTGTACACCTCGATTTCTGACGTTTTCAAGGACGTCTTGACGCTCCATAATGTCCATGACGGCAAGGCAGGTGGCCGCTCCGACGGGATTCCCGGAAAAAGTGTGGCCAAACGGAGCACCACCACTGCCTTCCCTTATCGCCTGCACCAAGTGTTCTCGCATGAGAATGGCTGCCATCGGCGCGTATCCCCCGCTCAGGCCCTTGCCTGTCATGAGAAGGTCCGGCACCACTCCCTCGTGGGTGCTGGCAAACCAGTCACCGGTCCGCCCCATCCCCGTGATGACCTCGTCCATGAGGAACAAGACGTCCAACCGGTCGCAGATCTCCCGCAGGCGCGCGAGGTAACCCACCGGCGGCACGAGGACACCGCCGGCGGCACCAACGATTGGCTCCACGATGATGCCCGCGACCGTAGCCGGATCTTCCGCAAGGATTGCATCTTCGAAGGCCGCCGCGGCGCGCTCGGCATATTCGGCTTCGCTCTCGCCTGGGTGCCCGAATCGATAGGTGTGGGCCGGCGGGCCGACGGGAAATGGATGCAACAGGGATCCGTAATCCGGGCGGCGCGCCTGGTGCCCGGACATGGACAGGGCTCCCATGGTCATGCCGTGGTAACTGATCTGCCGTCCAAGGACCTTCACTTTGTTCGGGGCACCCTTTTCGCGCCAATGACTCACTGCCGCGCGGATGGCGAATTCGGTGGCCTCGGAACCACTGCTGACAAAGAATGCCCAGTTGAGATCGCCCGGCGCCAGTTGCGTGAGCCGTTGCGCGAGGTCCTCTGCAGGCTGGTTCGTGAACTGGGTTCGGTAGGTGAAGGCAACGCGCTCGGCCTGGTTTTGCATCGCGTCGGCGATTTCCTTGACCCCGTGACCCATGCTGGCCGTCATGGCGCCGCTGGAACCGTCCAGGTACTGACGTCCTTCGGCGTCGTAGAGGAACACACCTTCACCGTGCGTGACCGTTGGATAGGCCTTATCGACCGTCTGCTTGAGCAGAGCGCTTATAGACATGGAGATTCCTTAGTACGAGTGGTCACTACACAGGTAACGGGGCTAGAGCGGCAGGTCGGTGCGGTCCACGCCGACGACGCGGTCGCCCAGGTACAAACGGACACCGTTCTGCGCACCGTGCCCGCCGATGCCACTGGTACCCCAGAACGTTTGCTGGGATCCTTCCGCGAGGTCGGACATGAATGTTCCGTTGATGCGTACCTCGCCCGCACGGATCCTGCCGGCGATTCGCAGGGCACGGTCATGGTCTGCGCTGAAGACGAATGCGTCAAGGCCGCCGCCTGCGGCATTGGCATGGGCCAGCGCCTCTGCCTCGGAGGCTACGGCGTGCACCGTGACCACCGGACCGAAGAGCTCCTCGGTCGCGTCTTCGGCACGGCACCCGATTACCATTCCGGGTGCCATGAACCAGCCACCGAGCGCGGGCATATCGGTGGCAGTGATCTTTTCTCCACCCAGCGATACGAGTCGGTCAAGGGACGCGCCAAGCTGGGTGAAGTGGCGTTCGAAGGCCAGCGGCCCTACCTGCGTTTCCGGTTCCAGACAGTGCCCGACGCGCAAGGAAGCGATGCATGTCCGCATGGCTTCGACGAAGTCATCGTGGACGGATTCCATGACCAGGATCTTGCCCGGCGCTTCGCACCACTGGCCGTTCAGCCGGGTCATCCCGTCCACGATGCTGGCGGCGGCGGCTTCGATGTCGGCGTCGTCAAGCACGATGGCTGGGTTGTTCGAGCCTAGTTCGAGTTGCATGGCGTTGAGGTTCGATGCCGCGGCGGCCGCGACAGTGCGCCCTGCGGACCCGCCGCCTGTGAAGGAGAGCACCTCGATGCGGGGGTCGCCGGTGAGCACAGCGCCGATGGACGAGCTGCCGTGGATCAGCTGGAAAGCCGCTTCCGGGTAGTGTCTGCGGCGCATTTCGTCCACCAGGATCTCGGAGAAGAGTTGGCAGCCGCCGGGTGCGTTCTCCGAGGGCTTGAGCAGCACCGGACATCCGGCAGCCATGGCTGCCGCGACCTTGCCGATCACGGTGAACGTGGGGGCGTTCCACGGTCCCACGATCAGCGCAGGGCCTAGCGGCTTGCGCAGCAGGTAGACCGGGCGGTCGGCGTCTCCCAGCGCGATCGAAGACCCCAGTTCCTCTGCATCCCGGGCGGCGGCGCGGATCCTGTCGCCAAACGAGCCGGCGATCAGCCGTGCGGTGTTGATGGGCGTGCCGGTGTTGATTGAATCCTGGAAAGCGATCCTTTCGGCAATGGCCTCAACCCGGTCGGCCACTGCCAACAGCAGTTCGACCCGGTCCTCCAGGGCAGTGTCCTCGAGATGCCCGCCGTCATGCAGGTTGCGGGCGGCTTGAAGGGCCCGTTCGACATCCTCCATCGAGGTGGCGCATTTGGGTTGCCTAGACTCCCCGGTGTTCGGGTCGGCAAGGTGAGCGGCCGTGGCCGACAGGTCGACCCACCGCCCGTCGATGCGCGAGCGTTGGGTGATGATTTCGGGTTGTAGGTCAATCATGGTTGCTGCTCCTCGATGGATGTCTATGGTTGGAATTCAATGACCGAACGGATGGCCTCGGGCTCGGCCATGGCCGCGAAGCCGTCATTGATCTGGTCGAACCGCCAGCGGGATGTCACCATGTCCGCCAGACGCAGGGCACCGGTGGCCCGGTGGTTGGCAAATGCGGCAATGTCTCGCGAAGGCTGGCTGGAGCCCATATAGGCACCGGTGATCTTCCGGTCACCCTCAATCAGTGACGCTGCGTCGAGTTGGATTTGGCTCCCGGGGCGCTCAAGCCCCAGGATCGTGGCGGTGCCGCCGGGTCCCAGGATGCTGAAGGCCATTCCCGCGGTGGTCGGCGAACCGACCGCCTCGAAGCTCTTGTCCACGCCCCCGGGACATATTTCCTGCACGTCCGAGACCAAGCGCTCGGAGGAAAGGATGGTGTCGGTGGCCCCGAAGGCCCGCGCCCTGTCGAGTTTCTCGCGATGCACATCGATGGCGATGATTTTTCGGGCCCCCGCAATGCGGGCGGCCTGGATGGCTGCGACTCCGATGCCGCCGCAGCCGATGACGGCCACGGTGTCCAGGGCGGTGACCTTGGCCCCGTGGACGACCGCGCCAAATCCAGTAGAGATGGCGCAGCCCATCAGGCAGGCCTCCGCCGCCGGGATGCCTGCATCCACGGGGATGGCGGCATTGGCGTTGATGACGAATTGTTCCGCGAAGGCCCCGATGGAGCCCAGGCTGTTCACCGGCTTGCCCGAGGAATCAACCAGCTTCGCGGCAGTGCGTTCACGCAGCCGTACGGTGTCCAGACACAGGGTTGGCATGCCCTTGATGCACTGGGTGCAGGCACCGCAGGAAGGAGTAATGGTGGCTATGACGCGTTCACCCAGGCGGTGTTCGAGCTTCGCATCTCCGACCGCCACGATCTCGCCCACTGCCTCATGCCCCAGGACTGCCGGCAGGCCGATGGGCTGGCTCCCGGTGATGTAGTGCAGGTCGCTGTGGCACAGCCCGGCTGCCAGGGTGCGTATCGCGACTTCCCCGGGTTGCGGGTCATCTAGGTAAAGTTCCTCGATGCCCAGGCCGGCACCGGCTTCACGCAGGACTGCGGCGCGGATGGGAGTTCGCCCCATGGGTGGTTCTCGCTTTCGGAGGTTTGAAAATTGAATGATGGTGCTCCACGTCGGGGCCGTCCCGTTTTGGTGCGACCCCGTCATGGATTGGGTGGACCTCGGCCCGAAGCGATTCAAGAACCGACTGTCGCGGCCATCCGCAGCTGGGCTATCTTTGCTTGCGCATTGATGCCGATCCATCCGGTGGTGCCGTTCTGCGGGTCGATGACCTTGTAAAGGGTCGTTCCGCGTTCCGGATTTTCGAATTCCACGTCCAGAGCCCCCTCGCGACTTACGGTGCCCAGCACCTGGATTTTCCGGCCTGCCACATCGGTCCAGAAGTATGATGCCTCCCTCGGGGCGGGGACCTGGCCGGCAAGCACCTCTGCCAGCCGGGAACCCTGCTCGACGGCGGCACTCCAACTTTCGGTTCGTGCCAGGGTGCCGTCGGGGAACTGGCGGGTGACAACATCTCCGGCAGCGAAGATGTTGTCGGCGGGCTGGCCGCCGACCAGTACCCGGCCCTCGTCGTCGCAGACCAGCGCACCGTTGCCCAGCAACCCGCTCGCCTCGAGCCAGCCAACGGCTGGACGGACTCCTACGGCGCTGACGAGCACAGCCACTTCAACGGGCTCGGCACCCGCCAGCTGCACCGTCCAATTCCCCGGTCCGCCCGTGATTGCCGTGATGTCGACGTTCCATCGGCTTTCAACCCCGAGATCGTCCAGCCATCGGGAAACCTCGGTTCCCAGGTGGCCAGCCAGCAAGCGTTCCAGCGGTCTGTCGGACTTGTCCAACAGCACGACCTCGGCACCGCGGTCTCGCAGGGAGGTGGCAAGTTCGACACCGATGGCCCCGCCGCCGATGATCCCCACCTTGCCGCCGGCATCCGCCGCGGCCCGGATCTTGTCGGCGTCTTCGGAGCTGCGCAGGCCCAGCACGCCGTCTGGCTCAAAGGGGAGGTGGATCGACTGTGCACCGGTGGCGATCACCAGCGTTCCGTAGCCGATGGCGCGCTCCTCGGAGCTGCCATCCTGCATCACGGTGACAGTGGATCCTGCGGGGTCCACCCCGGTGGCACGGGCTACTTCCAACGTGATTGACTGATCGAATTCGATGTCGATTTCGGTGTCGTCCGGGTCTGCGAAGTAGTTCTTTGACAGGGGCGGACGCTCGTAGGGCATCCGTGGATCGGCGTCCAACACCAGGATGTCATCCGTGTAGCCCATTTCCAGCAGCCGGGAGGTGAGGGCCTCGGCGGCTACCGCTGCCCCCACGACGACTAATGCGTAGTGATTTTTCACGCCACTTCCCCAACCTCGCGCAACTTGATGGCACGTTCGGGGCAGTTCTTGATCGCTTTGCGCACGCGCTCCTCCTCGTGGGATTCCTCGCGCCCCTCGATCAAGTGCCCATAGCCTTCCTCGTCAATGGTGAAGGTTTCCGGGGCCAGCGCGAAGCAACGGGCGTGGCCCTGGCAGCGGGCCAAATCAACGTAAAGTTCCTGTGCCATGGTTCCTAGCCCTTTCCGACACGGATGGTCAGTGGGCCGACGCCGTGCCAGGCCTCTCCGCCGTCGACTTCGAAATGCTCGATGCCCTTGAGGAACTCCTCCAGGGCCACGATGATTTCCTTGCGACCGAGGTTCGAACCCAGGCACCGGTGGATTCCGCCGCCGAAGGCCAGGTGGCGGTTGTCTTCGCGGTCGATCTGGATCTCGTTGGGATTTTCGAAGACCTCCGGGTCGCGGTTGCCGGCGCCGAATACCAAGGCGACGCGTTCGCCTGCCTTGATTTCCTGGCCCGACACGACGGTGTCCTTCATGCATGTCCGGGCCATGGCTTGCACCGGGGAGAGGGTACGCAGGAATTCCTCGGTGGCGGTGGGTATCATGTCGGGTTCTCGCGCAGCTGCTGCTGTGCCACCGGATTCTGCGCCAGGTACCACAGCGCCGAGCGAATGCCCCACGCGGTGGTGTCGAGGCCCGCCAGGAACAGCAGATAGCAATAGGAGAGTTGTTCGTCGCGGGTCAGTTTTCGCGCCCGTCGACCCGCGCATCGATGATCTTTTGTACCAGATCGTCGTGGTGGCCGGAGCATCGGCTAGTCGGGCATCAATGAGCTTGTCGAAATAGTCCATCAGCTCGTAGCACTCGCTGCGCTGGCCACCTCCGGCTTCGAGGTGCGTTCGTAGATGATCTCGTCGATCCAGCGGTCGAAGATGGGCCAGTCGGTCTTCGGGTATCCGGCCAGGCGGCCGAAGATGATCGTCGGCATGGGGCGGGCGAAGACCGCGGAAACGTCCACCACGTCGCCTTTCGCCGCGGCCTCCCCTCCGCGCCAGTTCGCTTGCGGTTTCGCGCATTGCCGGTTCCAGCTTGGCGATCTCATTGGGGTGAACAGCGGCAACAGGATCGCCCGATAGGCCTGGTGGTCTGGCGGATCGATGTCGATCGGGATCAGCGGCATATCGGTGCCGAAGGAGGGAAGCAGCATCGAGGGGCCCACCGCGAAGGTTTCGGGGTCCTGTTCGGCGCGAAGATATCCTCGCTCTTGGCGATGTACTAGAACCCGCCGTACTTTGAGCTGTGTCCCACCGGGCACTTGGTCGAGCATGACTTCGTAGTCCTCGAAAATGTTGTCCAAGGCCTTCCGTGGAAGTCGAAATCCTCGGCTCGGAGCTATCTTGTCGTGTGGTCATCATTCATTTCCTCGTTGATGCGTTCCTGGATCTCGGACGCCTCTGCGACGAAGGAGCGGTAAACAGAGCGAGTTTGCTCGGCGTCGGAGCCGGCCATCTGCTCGGGGTGCCACTGCACGGCGAAGAGCCGAGCATCATCTGCTTCCAAGGCCTCGATGACGTCCCGCGGGTGGCCACCAGCCGAAGTCCTTGCCCCAGGCTGCTCAATCGCCTGATGGTGGTAGCTGTTGACCTCCATGTGGTGCCACCGATGATCTCGGCCAGTGCGGAGCCAGGCGCCACCTCCACGGAGTGCCAGGGTTGGTCGAGGAACGATCGTCCCAGTGGTCAGTCGATATGCAGCTGCAGGTTTCCGCCGCGCAGGACATTGATCAGTTGCAGTCCCCGGCAGATCGCCAGCATTGGAACGCCTGGCTCTCGGCCTGCCGGGACGAGCGATCTCATAAGCATCCCGGATACGGCTGACCCCGTAGGTACTTTCATCGGTGCCTCCCCATAGAGCTCGGGAAAGAGATCCCCGCCACCGCTGAGGACGATTCCGTCGATTCCCGCCAGCAGATCCTCGGGGATCTTTTCGGTGGACGGCATAAGAGCAACGGCCCCCGGCCGCGACTACGGATTCGGCATATTCGACTGACCTGCACCGAGTCTCTGGGGCCGAAGGGAGAGTTCTGGACTGTCGCGGAACCGAAATCCCGATCAATGGAGAGACATCAGTACACCGTCCATCCGCCGTCGACGAAGAGCGTGGAGCCGGTGACCCAGCTGGCCTCGTCCGAGGCCAGGAAGGCCACCCCGTTGGCCACGTCCTCGGGTTCGCCGATGCGTCCGAGCGGGGTGCAGTCGAGCAGGAACTTTTGGACCTCTTCCTCTTTAGCGCCTCGGCGGTGAAGGGAGTGCGGATATAACCAGGGGCCACCGCATTGACGCGGATATTCAGGATGCCAGCCCACTGCGAGGGCCCGGGTCAGTTGCAGCAGCGCACCTTTGGAGGCGTTGTAGTGGATCTGCGGATGTCCGCTCGAGGAGATCACAATGTGGGCCTCGACCGAAGTGATGTTGACGATCGCCCGGGTGTGTTCAACATTCCCTGCGCGCAGCAATTCCCTGCGCCAGATGGGGCCGCGTGGCGCGACACCAGGAACGGGCCGGTGGAGTTCACCGCAAACACCTGGTCCCATTCCTCACGGGAGAGCTCATCGAAGGTACCGAATTTGACGATGCCCGCATTGTTGACAAGTACATCGAGACGTCCGAATTCACTGGCCACCTCGTCCATCGCGTTACGTGTCGATCCCTCGTCCGCGACGTCGCACTCAACCCGCAGCACGTTCGGGTTGTCCCCGAAGACTTCGTCCAAGGCCTTGGTGTTCAGGCCCAGGGCAGCCACCTTGGCGCCCTGCTCCAGCAGCTTTTCGGCGATGGCCCGGCCGTTGCCGGAGGCCGCACCTGTCACTGCCGCATAGCGTGAGTCAAAACGAGCCATTCTCGTTCTCCAATCAAAGTTCGGGTGGAATTCTTGAAGTGGTCGGTTGTTAGATGTGTTCGAGGTAGCGCGAGATTTCCCAGTCGGTGACCGCTACTTGTGCCTGGCGGACCTCCCAGCGCCGGGTTTCAGCGAAGTGCCGCACGAAGTTTTCGCCCAGGTATTCTTTGGCCACGGCGCTGTCCTCCAGGAGTTCGCTGGCTTTTTCCAAGTTGTTGGGCAAGCGCAACGATGCGTCCAGATCCATCTCATAGGCGTTGCCGCGCACCGCAGGTGGCGGCGTGAGGCTGTTTTCGATGCCGGCCAGGCCGCTGGCGATGTTTGCGGCAATGACAAGGTAAGGGTTGGCGTCGGCGCCGGCTACCCGGTTTTCGATCCGTGCAGCGCGGCCGTTGGACGGTATCGAGCGCATGGCCACTGTGCGGTTGTCCAGACCCCACGTGGCACTGGACCCTGCCCACTGTCCGCCTTCCACCCGCTTGTACGAGTTGATCGTCGGCAGGTACAAGGCACTGAGCTCCTTGGCGTGGTGCACCAGGCCTCCCATGTAGGCCATCCCCAGCTCGCTGAGTTCCCTGTTCTCGTCCTCGTTGGCGAACAGCGAGCTGCCGTCAACCGCCGAATTCAGGGACTGGTGCAGGTGTCCCGAGCTCCCGGCGTCCTTGCCGTTGACCTTGGCCATGAAGGTTGCGGTGTAGCCGTGGCGCGTGGCGATTTCCTTCACCGCATGCTTGAGCACCAGGGCACTGTCCGCCGCTTCCAGCGCGTTGCCGTAGTGGATGTTGACTTCGAACTGCCCCGCACCGTTTTCGGAGTTGCTGGCCTCGATGAACACACCGACCTCGGCAAGCTTGTCTCGGATCTCGCCGATGATGAATTCGGTGCCGGTATCGCGGTAGACGCTGTAGGTGTGCGACCCTTCGCTGATGGGGGCCAGATCGCGGTATTGCCTCCGTGCGAGTTCCCGGGCAGTGCCCTCGTAGAGGTAGAACTCGAATTCGTAGGCACAGATGGGGTCGTATCCCAAGGAGTTGCGCCTCCAGGCCCCTGCGCAGGACACTTCGCGGCGCTATGTCAAGCATCTCGCCGGCGGGGGTGAGGACGTCGCAGATGACCGCCGCGGTGCCTGGCTCGCTCGGCACGGTGTGGAGCGTCGAGAGGTCAGGGCGGAGGTTCACATCGGGATAACCAGTGTGCCAGCCCGTGAAAGTCACCGTCTTGACCGGCTCATCCTGGATGTCCCAGCCGAAGATGATGTCACAGATGTTGGTGCCGGCCGCGGCGACAGCTTCGACAAAGTATTGGGCCATGATGCGCTTCCCTCGCCACAAGCCATCGATATCGGGAGCCCCCACCTTGACGACCTTGATGCCGTTTTCGGTGAAGAACGTCTCCAAGTCCGTTGCGGGATCGTATCCCCGGACGCCTTTATTCATCATGCCTGACTCCGAATACTTTGTGATGATTGTCATGTGGATCACATTATCGATCCCTGACACGGGGGTGGTGTGCGTTTTGCACTGTGCGGATGTGCGAGGCATGCAACATGCCCTCCAGGCAAGCAACTCCGTGTCGACTAGGGGCTTATGGTTCTCAGGCCCTCATGGGCACTTCCCGGCCCGACATCCGTGTTATTCGCATGGCCGACCAGGTCTCGCGGAGATCCTGTCGACGCAAAACAGGGACGGCCGGCCATCTTCTGGTCGGCCGTCCCCTTCTCAAGGGTTTCCCCAAACCCCCCCCCCCCGGGCCCATGCTTTGCGCGTCCTGGCTGAAGTGTGCCAGACCTGGTCTTGCCAGAAGTTATCTCTCCCTCTTCTTTCTCACCCATCCCCCCCCCCCTCGCCGATTCTCGCATTCGTCCATCCCACCCTCGAGCTGACATCCCTCTCCTCCCTTTAGCCAATTGTTTGATTGGTTCTTGGCATAGTGATGCTTGGAATACCGTGGACGGTCTTGTCGGTTCTTTCTGCTCGGCGGACCGGCCTGGCCACTGTTACGGTCCTCCGGGAATAAAAGAGCGATCGTGACACCGTTCTCGGGCAGTGCCGAATGGTCGATCCCTTGGCCTGCCACACAGGCGTGCATCCCGGACCTTCCCCGTCCTGCCCAAACGATGACTGCCAGCCCAATCCCAGATCGAATGATTCCGCACCGGGCCCATCCAGGGGCAATCAGCCGGCGTTGGTCGGCTGTGGCTGTGCTCCAGGTTTTCCTCGTCATAGAGGGTACCGATGCGCTCATACTTGGCGGGTGCAGTCTTGCGCAGGTATAGCGCGTAAAGGAACCCGAATAGTGCAACGGCGGCAACATATGCAGGGATCAAGATGACGATCATTTCTTCCGAACCGGCCAGGAACGGCAGGTTCTGGATCAGCAGGACGATCACCACCAGCTGCGCTAGCGCACCGATCAGTGGTGCCACCAAGGTCTTCCAGTAATCTCCGACGGTTCGCCTTCCGATCCGGTTGAAGTAGGCGACCACGGCAATGGATACCAGTGCCTGGACCAGGATGATGCTCAACGTGCAAAAGATCGGCAGCCATCCGCCAAGGTGGATCAACGGATCCGCACCGATCGCCGCGAAGATCAAAACCACGGCGATTGCTACCCCGGCCTGCAGCCCATTGGCCATGTAGGGGGACTTGTGCACCGGGTGGGTGCGCCCGAGGCGCTGGGGCAGGATGCCGTCTCGGCCCATCGAGAAGATGTAGCGCGCCGCGTTGTTAAAGAAAGCGAACGAGCATGCAAAGAAGCCCGTGACCACCAGGAAGTCCATCGCCACCCGCATGAAAGGCCAGGTGTACATGTCAGCAAGCACGAAGAAGTACTTGTCGAGCAGGGTATTGGCCTGGTCCACGGAACTGCTGCCGAATCCCACCAGCGCCGCGTAGGCAGCGAATGTGTAGAACACCCCCAGGGTGATGACGGCGATGTAGGTTGCCCGGGGAACACTCTTCTTGGGGTCGGCGGTTTCCTCACCGTAGATCGCAGTCGTCTCAAAACCGATCCATGACCAGAAAGCGAAGAAGAAGCCGATTCCGACCCCAGGCGCTGTGGCCCAGCCCGCTGGGTTGAACACCTCGGGCATTTGCCCCTCGGCGCCACCGCGCAGGATGGTCATCGAGGCGACGATAAAGACTGCCAGCAATTCCAGCATCAGCGCGATGCCCAAGACGCGTCCTGCGACGGTTACCTGGAAGTAGGCGATGAAATACATCAGAATCAGCGACAGCACGCTGCACAGCCACCATGGCACCTCCAGCTGCAGGTAGGTGGAGAGCATGTGGGAGGCGAAGAACCCAAACCCGCCTTGTATGGCCGCGGCAATCATGGAATAGCCGATCATGACGGTCATTCCGGCACCCAGACCGAGCGGCTTCCCCAAGCCCTGGGTGGTGAAATTGTAGAAAGCGCCGCTAGCCGTAATCCGTTTAGCCATCTGGGCGAACCCGATGGAGAAGACCAGAAGAATCAGGGTGGCCGTCAGGTACGTCAAGGCAGTCGCCATCCCACCGCCAAACGCTATCGACATGGGAATGTAGGTCGAGGCCACCACCAGCGGAGCGGCTGCGGCAGTCACCATGAGCACGATGGTGAAGAACTTGATGGAGCCCTTCAGCAGGTCGGTGGATTCTTCACCGGTGCCCGGACCCTGGAGTGTTTGTCTTTTCGTTGACATGTTCGTCTCTTCCTTGGAACGACTTGTCCCAGCCGGCCCGCCGTGACAAGTCGTCGGGTGCCGGGATGTTGGCCCGCGAACAAAGGCGGGGTTGGGCCAAGTAAACCGGCAGCCATGCCACCCGGTGCGGTGCAATCATCACATAGCAGGACGTAAGAATATGGCTATTGCACTGTCCGCCCGCACCCAAGGGGAAGGCACAGGCAATGACCATGTGCTTTTTGACCATGGCAGATCACCCCATAGTGCCAATCGCACAACCTCCCGTCATGGGGCGCCCCTATCGTTAAGCCGAAGTACAGGGGCCGGAGCATCCGCGCAGGCACCGACACGGCCGAAATCCACGGGAGAAATCGAATGGCTACCGAAACAATCAGCGTCTGGAATCCTGCGACCGAAGAACACATCACCGACGTACGCTCATTCACCGCAAATGACGTTAGCGACGTCATCGGCGCCGCCGTCACGGCCCAGCGGAAATGGATGAAGTTGCCCATGGCCCAGCGCCAGCAGTTCCTCAACGATGTTGCAGACACCGTACTGGTACATCGCGACGAGCTGGCACGCTTGGAATCCACCGACGTCGGAAAGCCCCTCCATGCGGCCACCGCCGAGGTCGAGGGCGTCGCAGCCTGTTTCCGGTACTACGCCGGCGCCTTGGACAAAGTCCATGGGGATGCCATTACCTTGGACGACGGAATCAGCCTGACCTTCCATGAGCCGATCGGGGTCATCGGGGTCATCACCCCGTGGAATTTCCCACTGCCCATCGCCTCGTGGAACATCGCCCCGGCATTGGCCGCCGGCAACGCGGTGATCGTCAAGCCGGCGAGCATGACCCCGCTGTCAACCACCCGCCTGGGTGAACTGATCGCCGGGATCAGCCCGGTCATGGGTCTCTTCCAAGTGGTCACCGGCGCCGGGTCCACCGCCGGCAGCGCGCTCATTGACGATCCACGGGTAGGAAAAATCAGCTTCACCGGGTCCACCGAGGTCGGACAGTCCATCCTGCGATCCAGTGCCACCACCATGAAACGCGTGACCTTGGAGCTGGGTGGAAAATCCGCAAACCTCGTATTCGAGGACGCCGACGTGAAGGCGGCCGCGCAGGCAGCCCGGGGGCGGTCTTCGATAATTCCGGCCAGGACTGCTGCGCACGCAGCCGCATCCTGGTCCAGCGCTCGATCCTTGACGAATTCATCGGCGAGTTCATCGAGGCAACTCGCGCGCTGAAGCTGGGCGATCCGAACTCGCCGGACACCGACATGGGTCCGCTGGTCTCCGCCGAACACCACCGAACCGTCTCCGAATTCCTCACCGAAGACCAGCACTACCTCTACCGCGGCGAAACCCCGGATGCCCCCGGCCATTGGATGGCACCCCAGATCATCCTCGATGAGACCGGAAATTCCCGCGCTGCCGTGGATGAGATCTTCGGACCGGTCGCGGTGATCATTCCCTTCGACACCGAGGAGGATGCCATCAGAATCGCCAATGACTCCATCTACGGGTTGAGCGGTTCGATCTGGAGCCGGGATGTGGCCCGTGCCCTTCGCGTCTCGCGCCAGGTGGAAAGCGGAACATTGTCGGTGAATTCCAATTCGTCCATTCGGGTTCAGACGCCCTTCGGCGGATTCAAGCAATCGGGAATCGGCCGGGAACTGGGGCTCGAGGGTTTGCTCGGGTACACGGAACTGAAGACCGTCTTCGTCAAGACCGAGGAGTAAGAGATGACCATCATGCAAACGTCGCACGACTCAAACGGAGCACTCCCCACGGACAACGTTCTGGTTTCCGAGGCCGATCTGACCATCCTCTACGGAAGCCAGACCGGAAATGCCGAATTCCTTGCCCACCAAATCTTCGAAAAAGCCGAAACCGCCGGCCTGCTGGCGGAGATCCAAACCCTGAACGACGCGCTGGAGAACAACCAGCTGGTCTGGAAACGACTGTTGGTCGTGACCTCGACCCACGACAATGGCCACATGCCAGACAATTCCAATGCCTTCTGGCAATGGTTGCAGCAGGCACCGGAAAACGTCTACGAGGGGCTGCCCTACGCGGTGCTGACCATCGGCGATTCGATGTATGAGGATTTCTGCAAGGCCGGCCAGGACCTGGACCAACGGTTTGCGGAACTGGGTGCCATTCCCATTGCCACACGCCGCGAGTGCGATGTCGATTTCGATATGACCTCGACAAGGTGGATCAAGGACTTCCTGGCCAGCGCTCCGGACGCCGGCCCGTGGCAGCCTGCCCGATCTATAGCGACCGTCCCGGGCGATGCCGGAAGCCTATGGCATCGAGGTGGACCCTGTCTGCAATGCAGTCGTCACCGCCGCCCGGCAACTGACCAGCGCCGGATCGTCCAAGCGCGTCATCCATTATGAGCTGCGCGTCGAGGAATCCTTCGCATACGCGTGCGGCGACTCCCTTGACGTGTTTCCCGCCAACCCCGAAACCTTGGTTTCTCAGTGGCTGGAACACTTCCCCGCAGCGGAACCCGTCTCCGTAGACGGCAACATGTACTCCTTGACCGACGTGTTGAGCAACCATCTCGAGCTGCGCCTACCCCATTTGGGTCTCGTGAAGACCCTGGCCGGCCACTGTGCCGAATCCCCCGCGGCCCGGGAAGCCATGGCTCTGCTTGAATCCGGAAACCGCCAAGGGATGGATGCATGGCTGTGGGGCCGAGACGTCTTGGACGTGGTCAAGGAATTCGGTGTTGGTGCGCCGGACCTCCAGTTGGTCATCGATGCCTTGCGTCCCCTCCAAAGACGCTCCTATTCGATTGCCTCCAGTCCACGAAATGAAAAGAACCTGGTCCACCTAACCGTTTCTTCCGTGTCCTACGAACGTTCAGGCCGCTGCCATGTCGGTTCCGGTACCCACTTCCTGGAACGTGCGGCCGCAACCGGTGAGAAACTGCAGGTCCAGCGTGTTGCGGCCCATGAATTCCGGTTGCCGATGGATGATGCTCCAATAATCATGATTGGTCCCGGTGTGGGTGTGGCACCGTTTATCGGTTTCCTGCGCGATATCGAAGAGGCGAAGGCCACCAACAAGACTTGGCTTTTCTTCGGTGAAAGACGCCGCGAGGACGATTGGCTCTACGAGGAACAGATGCGCCGGTGGCAGGAAAACGGCACCTTGAACGAGCTGGATCTGGCTTTTTCCCGAGACCAGGCAGGCAAGCACTACGTCCAGGACGAACTGCTCCGCCGCGGCGAGGAACTACTCGCGTGGATCAATAGCGGCGCACACATCTACGTTTGCGGCGACAAGGCCCGCATGGCCCGCGACGTGGAGAGTGCACTGGTTACCATCCTCTCCCCTGACGGCCAGCGAGAGCTTGGCACCGCCAGACTCGAGGAAATGCGAGCTCGCGGAAGGTACGCCAAGGACGTCTACTGATCCCTTGGATCCCGTCAGCGTCCCAAGCACTGAGGTGGCCTTCCTCGCATGGAAGGCCACCTCCTATTTTGCTTGTGACTGCGCGCAGATCATTCGCATCCGTATGTCACAGTCTGCCGCAACCGTTTCGGGTGGCTGATTTAGCTCGGCGGTCGGCTCGCACGACCTCGACAAAATTGGTGACCAACTCGGCAGAGTATTCGGTAATTTCCGGGTCCAGTGCTTCGACGTCGTGGACGCCATGCCCAGACTGACTCGCGGTTCCGTCCGGCGAACTCGATATTGCCTGGATCCAGGTGCGGTAGGTCGCCGGTGAGATTTCCGGATGGAATTGCACGCCCCAGCTTAGTTTGGAGCGGAAGACCTGATGGGGGTACTTTTCTCCGCTGGCTAGCAAGGACGCATGCGGGGGCAGTGAAGTGATGGCGTCGTAGTGCATGGCGGCGGCAAAAAAGGTGGTGGGAAGCGATCCGACCAATGGGTCCCCCTCAGCGGCGTCTTCTTTCACCAACCGCACGACTCCTGCTTCCAGGCCCTCGGATCCGATCCGGACCTCGCCGCCTAGCGCGGAGGCCAACAGCTGAGACCCGAGGCAGATGCCGAGGGTCGGGACGTGGTCATCGTGGGCCTCACGAAGCAACCGGCGGATGGAATCCAACCAGGGGTACTGAACTGTATCGGCATCCCCCATGGAACCGCCCAAGACCACCAGGGCATCGTAGCCATTCAACGAGGTTGTGTCGGCTGAAGTACCTGGGACAAGATCGATCGTTGCTCCGCCATCGTGCAGCCATGGGAGCAAGCGTTCGGGGCCGTCCATGATATCCGGCTGTATGACCAAGATCCGCAATCGCTCGCGCTTCGAAGCAGGGGCAAGGGCTGAGGACATGTTTCCTCCAGAATTGTTCGGATGAGAATGGAGGCAAAAGCCCACTCCCTCATCATCATTCACGAATCCACGTTGCCTCTGGTGTGCGGCGTGCACTGTCGGTATTGTTGTCATGTTCGATATGCACATGTTCGATTGCGCCACTCTGCGATGATGGGGTGATGCAGTTCACAACGTCAGGTGCGGCCCGGTTTCCCCGGGCGCCGTTTGGCTTCCCCTCAGGCCACGATGATCTAAAGCGAGACCGATACGTGCCACCGTTGTCATCCAGCCAGGACCTCCCAAACCGCCGCGCCACGGTGCTGTCCGAACTGGTCAGACTGTTTGCTTCGGGCAAGGACCCCATGGGGCTGGCCGAGGCCGCGGTGGAATTGGTCGCCCGGGCGACGGGTGCACTCAGCGTATTCGTTTATTTCTGGGAACCGGACACGGAACGGCTGGTCTTACGGATCGTGACCCGTGCCGACAGCCATCTTGAGCTCGAGCACGTGCACATGCGCCTGGGCGAAGGCATCGCCGGATGGAGCGGACTACACCAGCGGCCCGTGGTCATCAACGAAAACATCCAAGACGACCCGCGTTTTCTGGCAGTGGAGGGTGTCAGCGAAGACCAGTACAAGTCCGTGATCACCGTCCCCATTCACGATGAGGAACAATTCTACGGAGTTTTCGCCATGTATGCGGATCGGCCGTTTGCCTTTGGCGAGGACGAATTGGCGATTTCGGAGGAGGTCGGTTGGCTGCTGGCCAGTGGTCTGAAGAGGGCAGAGAACGTACGTGACCTTGAGATTCAGTCAGCCACCGCGAGGTTTCTGGTCGACCTCCCGGCTTCCGCCGCCTCATCCGGAGCCTCCGCGTTGAAGGAAAGCGCGCATCGAGTCCTTTCATTGCTGGATGCCGACATGTGCATCATCGATTACGTTCCGTGGATCGGGATGGGTGCAGATCCAGTGATTATCGCCGAGCGACCTCTGGTAGGCGAACAGCCACGCATCCGCTTGACTCATTCAAAACATGCAATCCGAGAACAGCACGAACGCTACGAGATGAACCACGACCGCATTTCTGTGGCATTGGGATTCGGAACCTCCCGCGGGGTGCTTACGTGTTACCGCGTACGCCGATTCAGCCCGGCCGAGGCCGACAGGTTACACATCTTGGCCACCCAGATTGGCGTGCTGCTGGAAACAGTTGGTAACGGATCCGTCGGAGCGGCCAACATGGTCCGAATCCTGATTTCCCGCGATGGCGATGAGATCTCCCGCAGCCTGCGCCGCATCGGGTGGCGGGGAACCGCCTTCCACCCTGTACTCATCCAGCTGCAACATGCCGGAGTGGATAACGAGACCCTGTCGCGTGAAATCAGGGACTCCATCGCCAGCGACCTCGGGGCGGAGGTTCCCACCATGGGCTCGGATACCCGGCTTCTCATACTGGCTCCTGCCGGTTCAAAGGCCCAGTCGGATGCTTCGCTGGAAGCGGTGAGGATCTGGCTGAAAAAGCTGACATCGAAGATCGACCTGTCGATCGTGGTCGGCATCGGCGAAAGCACCTCCCATGCTCAGGACCTCTCCATCGCAATCCGCCAGGCGCACGATGCCCTGACGTGGGCGCAGTTCATTGCGCCGACCGGTCCAGTGACCGTAGTGGAATACCGCGACATAAAAAGCGTCATGGGGTTGCCGGCATTGGTCGGCGAACTGGCACCCATTCTCTCTACCCTGCGATATCACGTGGCCGAAGTGCATCGCTACGACCTGGCCCACGGGACTCAGCTACTGGAAACGCTGGAGTCGTATGCGTCCAACGGTGGAGCTGCCGCCGAAACCGCCCAAAGCCTGTATATCCACCGCAACACCATTCGCCAGCGGTTGGCCAGGATCGAACAGATCTTGGACGCCAGGCTCGCCGACCTCGGGGACTGGACCACCATCATGTTGGTGACCCGTCTGATCCGGTCCGGTTCAAGAGGATAGCGGCATCCAACGCGATGTGCACGACCAATGTTATGGCTGACTTCCTTGATTTTTCGCGTTTTAGCCCAGTGCTCTACAGCCGCAGGTGCTTGTTGGCCCCGGCATCCATGCCCGGGCCAACAAGCACCTGCGCGCTTCCACGGATGACGGTGTTGGCAGCGACAATGCCACCGTGTCTGAAGGCCTCGGCCGCTCGTGGACTCGTGGATGACATCGACGAGCCCAAGTAGAAGCAGGGGGAAGCTGCATTCCATGAAACCGTAGCTGACTATTGCCGTCATGCGGAGCAGCACTCGTGACGGTGGGCTAAACACTGGAGCTGATGTCGAGGGGTTTCCGTCGCCGTCCGAATCCCGCTCGGACCGGCCTCGACCCGGCCAGCGTCTGGGCGCGCCGTGGGGCGCGCAAGCCCGGTGCTTCTGGCCATCTTGGCCGTGGACACGACCCGCGACGTCGCGGTACTCGCCGCGCGCAGCACGGCCGCAAACCTACCCACCACCTGGCCCCCGGGATCGACGAATCCGTGTCCACATTATGGATCGAAGCTGTCCCGCAACCACAATCCGAGCAATCTAGGGTGAATTCCGGCGAATCGTTGACCTTCAGTGCGCTGAATCAATACGGTCAAGTGCAGGACATCACACACTCCACATTGTGGACGACCTAAGGAGAACCATGGCAACGAAAGTAGTGGCCGATGCCGCCGAGGCGCTGGCCGCCCAGGTGCGCGACGGGATGACCATCGCGGTGGGAGGCTTCGGCCTCAGCGGGATCCCCAGCCGGCTGATCACCGCCCTGCGCGACTCGGGAGCCACCGGGCTGACCATCGTCTCGAACAACATGGGCGTGGACGGCAAGGGGCTGGGACTGCTGCTGGAAAACAAGCAGGTCTCCAAGGTCCTGGCCTCCTACGTGGGCGAGAACAAGCTCTTCGCCCAGCAGTTCCTGGACGGCGAGCTCGAGGTCGAATTCGTGCCCCAGGGAACCCTGGCCGAACGGCTGCGCGCCGGCGGCGCCGGCATCCCGGCCTTCTACACCCCCACCGGCGTCGGCACGCCCGTGGCCGAAGGCAAGGAAACCATGGAGTTCAACGGCCGGCCCGCCATCCTGGAACGCGGCATCGTCGCCGACATCTCCCTGGTCCGCGCCCACGAGGCGGACCCCGAGGGCAACCTGCGCTACCGGATGACGGCACGCAACTTCAACCCGCTGGTCGCCGCCGCCGGGCGGGTGACCTTCGCCGAGGCAGAGGTCATCCACGAGGGCTACCTGGATCCGTCCCTCGTGGACACCCCGGGCATTTTCGTGCAGCACGTTGTCGCAACCGACGGCATCAAGGACATCGAACAGCGGACCGTACGCGTCCGCCAGGAGGCATAAGCGGCATGTGGACACGAGATGAAATGGCGGCCATCGCCGCCGGCGAACTCAGCGACGGCCAGTACGTGAACCTGGGCATCGGCATCCCGACCCTGGTGGCCAACAACCTGCCCGCGGGCGTGCGCGTCACCCTGCAGAGCGAAAACGGCCTGCTGGGCATGGGACCCTTCCCCTACGAGGGCGAGGAGGACGCCGATTTGATCAACGCCGGCAAGCAGACCGTCACCCTGCTGCCCGGCGGCAGCTACTTCGACTCGGCCACCTCGTTCGGCATGATCCGCGGCGGCCACGTCGCCACCGCGATCCTCGGCGCCCTGCAGGTCGCCGCCAACGGCGACCTGGCCAACTGGACCATCCCCGGAAAGCTCGTCAAGGGCATGGGCGGTGCCATGGACCTGGTCGCCGGCACCCCGCGCGTCATCGTCATCACCGACCACGTGGCCAAGGACGGCACCCCGAAGATCGTCGAGCGCTGCGACCTGCCGCTGACCGGAGTAGGCGTGGTGGACCGGATCATCACCGACCGCGCCGTGTTCGACGTCATCGATTCGGCGCTGGTGCTGCGCGCCGTGGCTCCCGGGATCACCATCGAAGCCGTTCGCGAGGCCACCGGGGCCGGTTTCACCATCGACCTCGAGGAAGAGGAAGCAGCCTAAGCGAACGGGGGTGCCGGGCGTGCCCGGCACCCCCGTTCGCACGATTCAACGGCACACTGGCCAAGGTGCGGGCATCCCGGCGCGGACGAGGTGCGGCGCGCCAGAACACACGGGCCACGATTGGACGGAGCGGAGGTGTTGCAGGCGGGAGCCGGGCAGAACCCGACACGCCAGTCGGGGATCGGAGCTTACGGAATCGCCGAGGAGGCCTGGAAGTCCCGGCACTGGCGCGGAACGCCGCGGGTGCCGATGTCGGGCACCGAGGCCGATCAGGGCATCCCGCATCTATCGGGCTTCCAACCGGTTCTGAAGAGCGGGCGTTCTGCGCGGCCGGAGTGAAGCCGGCGCGTGACAGATCCAGTTGATCGTTCCTTGTTCCGCGGCTCCCTGCGCGACGTCGCCTCTGGTTCAATCATGGATTTCTTCAAGACCCCGGGTCCATTCCTGAATTTCTGCCACCCCATTTCATCGCCCAACCGCCATGCAAAACGTGTTGCGGGGCCGGAGCCCTGTTCAAAACAGTCCGTTTCAAAACACCGATCGGCACGAAACCAACTCGGCCCTCTGGACGCCGGGCCGCGTACGGCGGATACACGACCGCCGTGTGATGTCCGGTTGAGAGTCCCCTGGAGGAGCCCTCGTGCAACGGAAGCAGCTGCGGCCACCGCGCATGAGCGCAGTGACCGCAGCTCTCCAAAGGAATGCCAGCGCACCCCTCGCCATTCCGGCCTTGGGTGTGCGCATTGGGCGCGCGGTCCGGTATTGGAGTCGCGGTTTGGCCGAGGCACAAGCTAGCGGGCGGACCAGCCGCCGTCCATCGTGTAGCTGGCACCCGTCACCATGGACGCCTCGTCGCCGGCCAGCCAGGCCACCAGCGAGGCCACTTCGGCCGGCTCGATCAGGCGCTTGATGGCGCTTTCGGTCAGCATGATCTTGGCCAGCACCTCGGCCTCGGGGATGCCGTGGACCCGGCCTGGTCCGCGAGCTGCTTCTCCACCAGCGGGGTCCGGACGTAACCGGGGTTGACGCAGTTGCTGGTCACCCCGTGCTCGCCGCCCTCGAGCGCGGTGACCTTGGACAGGCCCTCGAGCCCGTGCTTGGCGGTGACGTAGGCGGACTTGAACGGCGAGGCGCGCAGCCCGTGCACGGAGGAGACGTTGATGATCCGGCCGAATCCCTGCGCATACATCTGTCGGCAGGGCGGCCCGGGTCAGCAGGAACGGGACCTCCAGCATGAGGGTCATGATCCGGCGGAACGCCGCCGGGTCGAAGTCCTGGATCGGGCTGATGTGCTGGATCCCGGCGTTGTTGACCAGGATGTCGACCCCGTCGAGCGCTTCGGCCAGCCGGTCGTCGGCGACGGCGGCAGGATCCAGCAGATCCACGACCCAGCTGGTGCCGCCGACATCCGCGGCCGCCGCCTCGGCACCCGCCCGGTCCTTGTCCGCGACGATGACGTGGGCGCCGCGTGCTGCAAGGGCATGCACCACGGCCAACCCGATCCCGCTGGCGCCGCCGGTGACCAGCGCCCGCCTGCCCGACAGTGGCTGCGCGGCGGGCCGGTTCACCCGCTCGTTTTCCTGGTTGGTCATGAAAGGTTCCTTACGTGGAGCTTGGTTGGTGCGTCGTGCGGGTGCGGGTGCGGTACAGCCTAGCCGTTGACCCGGGCCGTGTTCAGCCCGTGCTTGCGGGCGTCGGCGTCGTCAATGTCGTGCAGGGAAACGCCGCGGGTTTCCTTCAGCGTGATCACCGCGATGGCGGTGATGGCACAGGCCACGGCCACGTAGATGGCCACCGGCAGCCAGGTGCCGTAGTCCTTCAGCAACGCGGTCGCGATGATCGGTGCCATCGAACCCGCCACGATCGAGGTGACCTGGTAGCCCAGGGAGACGCCCGAGTAGCGCATGCGGGTGGGGAACATCTCGGCCATGATGGCCGGCTGGCCCGCGTACATCAGGGCGTGGAAGCACAGTCCGATGGTGACGGCCGCGATGATCATGAGCGGGTTCCGGTGTCCAACATCGGGAAGGCGAAGAACGCCCAGCGTCGCGCCGAGCACCGCGCCGGCCAGGTAGACGGGCTTGCGGCCGAAGCGGTCCGAGAGCCGGCCGACCTGCGGGATCACCAGGAAGTGGACGACGTGGGCCACCAGCAGGGCCAGCAGGAGCTGGCTCGTGTCGTACGAGTGCACGGCTTCAGGTAGACGATCGAGAAGGTGACGATGATGTAGTACATGATGTTCTCGGCGAAGCGCAGGCCCATGGCGCCGAGGATGCCCTTGGGGTAGGCTTCCGAACGACCTCCAGGACGCCGTAGCTGACGGCCTTGTCGGCCTCCAGCTGGGCGCGGGCCTCCAGGAAGATCGGTGCCTCGGTGACGTGGGTGCGGATGTAGTAGCCGATGAGGACGATGACCGCGGAGAGCCAGAAGGCCACGCGCCAGCCCCAGGACAGGAACTGGTCGGCCGGCAGGATCCAGGTCATGCCCAGCAGCACCAGGGTGGCCAGCAGGTTGCCCACCGGGACCGCGGCCTGCGGCCAGCTGGACCAGAATCCGCGGGATGCGTTCGGGCTGTGCTCGGCCACCAGCAGGACGGCGCCGCCCCATTCGCCGCCGACGGCGAAGCCCTGGACGAAGCGCAGGACCACCAGCAGCGCCGGTGCCCAGTAGCCGATCGTGTCGAAGCCGGGCAGGCAGCCCATCAGGAACGTGGCCACGCCCACCAGGATGATGGTGACCTGCAGCGTGTGCTTGCGGCCGAGCTTGTCGCCGATCTGGCCGAACACGATGCCGCCCAGCGGCCGGGCGATGAAGCCGACCGCGTAGGTCAGGAACGCCGCGATGATGCCGTCGAGCTCGGTGTCGGCATTGGGGAAGAAGCACTTGCCGAAGACCAGCGAGGCGGCGGTGGCGTAGAGGAAGAACTCGTACCACTCGACCACCGTGCCGGCCATCGAGGCTGCCACGATCTTTTTCAGCCCCGTTTTCTCGGTCGTCCGGGACGGACATCGTCTTGCTGGTGCTCATCTGTTCACTCCTTGGTTCTGCGGTGTCGGCGTTGACATCGGCCGTCGCGGCGGTTCCGTGCTCCACGTCACGGGAAGGCTCCACCCAGTATGGGTACGACCGGCGGTGTGCAACAATGACCAGTTGCGCAGAGATCGGTGCAAAATTGCAGATATGAAGCCCAGCCCGCCGTCGCCGCCGCAAACCCGGAACGACCTGCTGGTCCTGCTCGCGGTGTCGCGCACCGGCCGGTTCACCACGGCCGCCGAGAGCCTGGGCTTCAACCACACCACCGTGTCGCGCCGGATCGCCGCGCTGGAGAAGAGCCTCGGGGGCCGGGCGCTGGCCCGCACCGTCGGCGGCTGGGAGCTCACCGACCTGGGCCGGCGGGCCGTGCGGGCGGCCGAGGACGTGGAGGCCGCCGTGCGCCGCCGTCCACGACGGGCGAGGGCGAGGCGGACGCGATCTCCGGCGTCGTGCGCATGTCGGCCACCGACGGCTTCAGCGCCTACATCGCCGCACCGGCGGTCGCGCAACTGCAGCGCAAGCACCCGAACCTCAGCGTCGAGATCGTCACCGTCACCCGCCGGGCGCTGCAGCACCGCTCCGGGCTGGACCTCGAGGTGGTGGTCGGCGAGCCCCAGGTGCACCGGGCCGAGGCCATCCGGCTCGGCGACTACACGCTGGGCATGTACGCCTCGCGCGACTACCTGGCCGATTCGGCACGCCCGCCGGCGGTCGCCGAACTGGGCGAGCACCCGCTGGTCTACTTCGTCGACTCGATGCTGCAGGTCGACGACCTGGATGCCCCGCGACGGCTGGTTCCCGGCGATGCGGGATTCGCTGAGCTCCACCAACGTCTTCGTCCACGTCGAGGCCACCCGCGCCGGCGCCGGCATCGGATTCCTGCCGTGCTTCATGGCCGACCGGCACCCCGACCTGGTGCGGCTGCTGCCCGAGGACTTCGCCGAACGGCTGCCCTACTGGATGGTGCTGCGACCGGACTCGCTGCGCCAGCCCGCCGTCGCCGCCGTCGCCGAGGCGCTGCGGCGACGGACGGCCGCCATGGAAGGCGCGCTGTTGGGCACCGAACCATTGGATTTCTGACAGCGACGGCCGCACGGCCGTGACACATTGGGCGGTTGCCCAGGCGATGGCCTCCAGACGGACGGAGTGTTCGGGCACCCCGCATTCACGGCACGCGAGGGGCGCGGTACCGGATTGCCGGACCCGGCCGTTCTATTCCCGGTTTCGCCGATTGCATGATGACCTGCCGTCGGGCCGCTTGCGGGCGTACCGTGGAGCCCATGGACAACTCTGCTGACTTCCGCATCGAACACGACACCATGGGCGAGGTCCGGGTTCCGGCCGCGGCCCTCTACCGGGCACAGACCCAGCGGGCCGTGGAGAACTTCCCGATCTCCGGCAAGAAGCTCGAGCCCGCGCACATCCGCGCGCTGGCACAGGTGAAGAAGGCGGCCGCGCTGGCCAACCTGGAGCTCGGGGTGCTGGATGCCGAGCGTGCGCAGGCGATCGTCGCGGCCGCGGACGAGGTTGCGGAAAACAAGTACGACGAACATTTCCCGATCGATGTGTTCCAGACCGGGTCCGGCACCTCCTCGAACATGAACATGAACGAGGTGCTTGCCGAGCTGGCCACCCGCGCACTCGCGGCCGCCGGCTCCGCAACGATCGTGCACCCGAACGACCACGTCAACGCGTCGCAGTCCTCCAACGACGTGTTCCCCACCTCGGTGCACGTGGCGGCGACCGCGGGCCTGCTGGGCGACCTGGTCCCGGGCCTCGAGATCCTGGCCGCGGCGCTGGAAGCCAAGGCCGCCGAGTTCACGGACGTCGTGAAGTCCGGACGCACCCACCTGATGGACGCCACCCCGGTGACCCTGGGCCAGGAGTTCGGCGGCTATGCGGCGCAGATGCGCTACGGCGTCGAACGCATCATGGCCACGCTGCCGCGCGTCGCAGAGGTCCCGCTGGGCGGCACCGCGGTGGGCACCGGCATCAACACCCCGGCGGGCTTCCCGGAGCGCGTCATCGAGCTGTTGGCCCAGGACACCGGGTTGCCGATCACCGAGGCACGCAACCACTTCGAGGCCCAGGCCAACCGCGACGGGCTGATCGAGGCCTCCTCGCAGCTGCGCAACATCGCGATCTCGCTGATGAAGATCAACAACGACCTGCGCTGGATGGGATCCGGGCCCAACACCGGGCTCGGCGAGATCGCGATCCCCGACCTGCAGCCGGGCTCCTCGATCATGCCGGGCAAGGTCAACCCCGTGATCTCCGAGGCCGCAATCATGGTCGCCGCCCAGGTGATCGGCAACGACACCGCGATCGCGTGGTCCGGCACCAACGGGGCCTTCGAGCTGAACGTCGGCATCCCGGTGATGGCCTCCAACCTGCTCGAATCCATCCGCCTGCTGGGCAACACCACCCGCGTGATGGCCGAGAAGATGGTCTCCGGCATCACCGCGAACGTCGAGCGCGCGCGGTTCCTGGCCGAGGCCTCCCCCTCGATCGTCACCCCGCTGAACAAGTACATCGGCTACGAGAACGCCGCGAAGATCGCCAAGAAGGCAGTGGCCGAGCAGCTCACCGTCCGCCAGGCGACGATCGCGCTTGGCTTCGTGGAACGCGGGGAGCTCACCGAGGCACAGCTCGACGAGTTGCTCGATGTCACCACCATGACCGGCAACCACTAGAGATCGATTCCAGCGGGCCGGCTGTGCGGGCCGGTCCCCGCGGCCGGGAATCCGGTTGCCGGGGCCGGCCCGCGCCGGCACCTCGCAACGGACGCACTGCTAGTGCGGCGTCGTCCGCTGCGGGCGCCTTGCGAAGCCGGGGGCGTGTTCGGGCCGGGGGCCGAGGCCGATCAGCCGGGGCATGATTGTCCGCGCCACCGGAACGTGCCGGGCCCAAAACAGCATTGCCGGCGGACCTCCGGACCTTTTCCCGGTGAACAGCGGGGCAAACACCTCGTGGTGCATGATCCGTTGGACGCCCTGGATGAGGTTGGTGGGGAACCTGCGCCTGCGTTCGACCGCCGCGAGGTCCTTCACCGTGACGGCGCCGCGCAGCAGGGCGGGCGCCAGCCTGGTGGCCGCGGCCACGGCATCCTGGATGGCAAGGTTGATGCCCACCCCGCCCACGGGCGACATCGCATGGGCAGCGTCCCCGATGCACAGCAGCCCGTCCACGTACCAGCGCCGCAGCCGGTCCAGGCGCACGTCAAGCATGTGCAGGTCATCCAGCGAACGAATGGCGTCCATGCGGTCCGCAAGGTCCGGACGGACGGAGGCGATCCGTTGCCGGAAACTCTCCACTCCCTCGCTGCGGATGCGCGCGTCCGAGCCCTTGGGTGCGAAGTAACCCATCTGGTAGTAGTCGTCCCGGAACAGGGCAATCAGGCCCACGCCGTTCCCGAAGGAGGGAACGATCCCGGCGACCTCCCCCGGCTCGGTCGGATAACGGGGCAGCCTGAACCACCAGGTGTCGAACGGCACCGGGAAGTCCCTCTGCAGCAATCCCGCGGCCTTGCGCAACACGGAGTGCCTGCCGTCGGTGGCGACGACGAGGTCCGCGCGAAGCGTGTCCTCGCTCCCGTCGGATCTCCGGTAGCGGACGCCGGAGATGCGGCGGCCGTCGGACACCAACGACGTCGCGGTGTGCTCCATCAGCAGGGTGAACGTGGGCTCCAGCGCGGCGGCGCGGGCCAGGAAGTCCAGGAAGTCCCACTGGGGCATCATGGCCACGTAGTTGTACGGCGGCTTCAACAACGAGAAATCACCCAGCGTCACCAACCGGCCTCCGCGCACGGGGAAGGCGACGTTTTGCAGGCGGCTTTGCGGAAGCCTGCGGAATTCGTCGCCCAGGCCGAGCTCGTCCAGCAGCCGGATGGTGGACGGATGCACCGTGTCGCCGCGGAAGTCCCGCAGGAAGTCGCCGTGCTTCTCCAGCACCGTCACCCGCACCCCGGCCCTGGCCAGCAGCAGACCCAGCATCATGCCGGCAGGGCCGCCTCCGACCACCGCACATCCGGTAGTCTCCATGCCCCCATGCTACGCCCGCACAGGTCAGCGCGGCAGTGGATTTGCGGTGCGCAAGCGGCTTGCCGAACGCCCCGCCCGGGGCACTGAGGAACGACTTTTTGTGCGCCTGCTGCTTCCTGGTTTCCGACACGGTGGCATCGGCGCGATCCGTCCAGTGAGCCGAACCACAAAAGTTGCACTCTGCAACCAATAGTGCAAAACTGCACTATATGAACGAAAGTGCAATTAGCATCACCCGGTGAAACGGCGGCGGCCCCGCCGACCCGCACCGCGCGCATGCAGAAAACGCGCCTTGCAATCACCCGGTGCTCCCGCGAGCTCACTGCCGAACACGGCTTCTCCGGGTTCACCATCGAGGAGCTGTGCTCACGGGTCGGCATTTCGCGGCGGACCTTCTTCAACTACTTCCCGACAAAGCTCGATGCCGTCTTCGGGCACATCGACGACGGCCTCCCCGCCGAGTCCCTGGCACGTTTCATGGACGCCCGGCCCGCCGGGATCGTCGGGATCTCCCCGACGCTGCTCGCCGATCTCGTGGAGCTGATCGTGGCGCAATTGCGCCGCGACGAGGAAGAAATCCTGAGCGCACACGGCTTTTTCGAGGCCGTGCACCGCGAACCGGAGCTGCTGGCCAAGATGGTCGAGGTCGGCCCGGAACGCATGAAGGAGTTCATGGCATTGGTGGCCCGGCGCGAAGGAGTCGCGGCCGACCACCCGGGGCTGGGATGCTCGTGCACAACATCAAGTTCGCAACCCACCAGGCGGTCCAGCGCTATGTGGCCTCATCGCGGAAGACCTCGCTCGAGGAAGAATTCCTGAACCTCATGAGGCACACCCAAGAGCTTTTCGCCCAGCCGCTGTTCCGCGACCGACCAGGCACTCCCCCGCCGGCTTAGCCAGGCGCTCCCCCGCCCGGCGCCTTCCACACCGATTCTCCCGTCACGATCCCAAGGAAACCCTTATGTCCACCGCCACCGCTTCCCGGCCCGCGCCGGGCGCCGCGCCCTTGCTGCTGACCCAGCGGCGCATCTGGATCATCTTCTCCGCGCTGATCGCCGGAATGATGCTCTCCTCCCTGGACCAGACCATCGTCTCCACCGCCATGCCCACCATCGTGGGCCAGCTCGGCGGCGTCGAGCACCAGGCCTGGATCACCACCGCCTACCTGCTGGCCACCACCATCGTGATGCCGATCTACGGCAAGTTCGGTGACGTGCTGGGCCGGCGCAACCTGTTCCTGATCGCCATCGCGCTGTTCACGCTGGCCTCCATCGGCGCCGCCTTCGCCGGCAGCTTCTGGATGTTCGTGGTCTTCCGCGCCATGCAGGGCCTGGGCGGCGGCGGCTTGATGATCCTCTCGCAGGCCATCATCGCCGACATCGTCCCGGCCTCCGAGCGCGGCAAGTACATGGGCCCGCTGGGCGCCATCTTCGGCCTGTCGGCGGTTGCCGGTCCGCTGCTCGGCGGCTTCTTCGTCGACCACATGACCTGGCAGTGGGCGTTCTACATCAACATCCCGATCGGCATCGCGCGCATTCACTATCGCCTGGTTCGCGCTGACCATCCCGAACAAGAAGTCGACCAAGAAGATCGACCTCCTGGGCGTGCTGCTGCTCTCCATCGCCACCACCTGCCTGATCTTCTTCACCGACTTCGGCGGATCGAAGAACCACGGCTGGGGCGCCATCGAGACCTGGGGCTGGGGCCTTGGCCTGCTGGCCGCGGTCGTGCTGTTCGTGATCGCCGAGGCGCGCGCCGAGGACCCGATCATCCCGCTGTCGCTGTTCAAGAACCGCGTCTTCGTCAACGCCACGGCCATCGGCTTCACGCTGGGCCTTGGCATGTTCGCGGCCATCGCGTTCGTTCCGACGTTCCTGCAGATGTCCTCCGGCACCTCCGCGGCCGTCTCCGGCCTGCTGATGCTGCCGATGATGGTCGGCCTGATGGGCACCAGCATCTAGTCGGGCATCGCGATCACCAAGTCCGGCAAGTACAAGGGCTACCCGATCGCCGGCGCGCTTGTCACCGCCGTCGCCATGCTGGCCTTCACCACGCTCAGCGCCACCACTCCCCTGTGGCTGATCTGCGTCTACCTGTTCGTCTTCGGCGCCGGCCTGGGCCTGATCATGCAGGTGATTGTGCTGGTCGTTCAGAACGCCGTCGATCCCTCGATGGTGGGCACCGCGACCTCCACGAACAACTACTTCCGCGAGGTTGGCGCGTCCCTGGGCGTGGCGATCTTCGGTGCGATGTTCACCAACCGCCTCTCCGAGAAGCTCACCGAGGTCTTCACCGGGGCCGGGGCCAACGCCGCCGAGGCCGGCAGCGCCACGGCAACCCTGGATCCGCAGACCATGGCGCAGCTTCCGGATGCCGTGCGCGAGGGCATCGTGAACGCCTACGCCGATTCGCTGGCACCGGTGTTCTGGTACCTGATCCCGTTCATCCTCATCGCCTTCGTGCTGGCGCTGTTCCTCAAGCAGGTGCCGCTCTCCGACACCGCCGGAATGGTGGCCCGCGGCGAGGCCATCGGCGGCGCCGAGGCCGAGGCGCTCGAGGCCGAGGCCCGCACCGGAGGGTCCGCCGAGTCGGTCAATGCCGGGTCCGTGGAGGTCGAGTCGGACGTTCCGGGTCGAACGCCGACGGGAAAACGGGAAACGACTCCCGCTAGCCTGACAGCCGGAAGCACCCCCTCTGTTTTGCAGCCGCCCCCGTTTCGGGTGGCCGCAAGGCAAGGGGGTGCTTTTGGTCATTCGGCGATGAAGTGGCCCTCGGCCCGTGGCTCCCGGGCCCATTCGATCGCCCGTGCATGCTTCGGGGGAAGGTCGGGCAGCGCGTCGAGCCCGAACCAGCCGACCTCGAGGTTTTCGTCGTCGTTCACGCGGGCCTCGCCGCCCAGGTAGCCGGCCTCCATGATGACGTCAAGGTACTGGGCGCGGTCGCCGTTGGGGTAGACGGCCGGGTCCGTGGTTGCGACGCCGACCAGCCGGGTGACCTTGCAGTGCACTCCCGTTTCCTCGAACACCTCGCGCACCGCGGCGATCGCGGGTTCCTCCCCCGGCTCGAGGATTCCGGCGGGAAGCGTCCACCGCCCGTTGTCTGCGCGCCGGACCAACAGGACGCTGCCCTCGTGGAACAGCACGACCTTGACCCCGGGGAGCCAGAGCGGGCCGGTGCCGATCTTGGTGCGGAGCTCGAGAATGAAGTCGGGGGTCGCCATGGTTTTCATCCTGCCATGCACCGCCCGGTCCCACGAATCCCGCCGGAACGAATGCTAGCCGGCCACGGCCAGCGAAATCGCCGCACCCACCAGCATGAACGGGCCGAAGGCCACCGAGGAACGCATCGTCACCTTGCGGGTCAGCAACAGCACGCCGGACCACAGCGCCCCCAGGATGAAGGCCAGCGCGGTGGCCATGAGCAGGTGCGAGTAGGACACGAACCCCAGGTAGAGGCCCAGCACCGCCGCGAGCTTCACGTCGCCCAGGCCCATTCCGGCGGGTGCGATCAGATGCAACACCAGGTAGCCGGCGAAAAGGATGACCCCGCCCAAAAGCGTCCGCAACAGCATGGCCGGGTCGCCCGCCAGCAGGGCCGCCGCCCCGAGCAGTACCGCCGCGGCCAGGAACCACGGCCAGAGGATCCGGTTGGGCAGCAGGTGCGAACGGAAGTCGATGGCGGTGAGCCTGACCGCGTTGACGGCGAAGAGCAGGACCGCGCACGCGGCCAGTATTCCTGCCGCCACCATCATCGGGCTCTGCGTGGTGAGCCAACCCCAAATTTGTACTGGCATAGGCCACACCCTATGCGCAAAGCCGTCCCCGCGGCCGCAAGGCGCGCCCCGGCTGTTGATAAAACCGGCGCTCCACCTGCATCGGAACACTCCTCGGCATTCGGCGGCAAGCGGGTCGATCCTCGCTAGACTGATCCCATGGACCAGCTCAATGGCGCGGCAGTGTTCCCGGACCCGGACCAGGCTCCCAGCAAGGAGTTGATGGGGCATTTCCGGCGGCTTGCCCGCTCCTCCCCGTGGCTTTGGAAGACCATCCAGATCGAGATCAGCGCCCACGATCCCGAGCACCGGGCCGTGGGCTTCGCAGCGGAGAACCAGCCGGAAAGGCTCACGGTGCTGATCCGGCGCCCCGACGCGGTGCGCGTGGAGGACCCGACGGGCAAGGTCCTGTTCCGCACCGACACCATCAACGATTCCAAGTCCGCATCGTTTGTCGCCGCGACCCGGAAGTCGTGGTTGCTGCCGCCGCAATTGCTCGCCCCCGTCTACGGGGACGACGGACTCGTCTCGCGCCGCCCGGAGGCCGCATACGTCAACGAGCTCATGCCGGTGGGCATGTGGAACGCCTTCCTGGACCCGGTGGAAATCGCCGGCTTCGCCCCCGGGCCCGCCGACCTGCCGTTCCCGCACCCCAGCACCATCCATGCGCTGCGTGAGATGCGCGACGAGGCGGGCCGCCCCTGCCTCGAGGCGGACCTGTCGCGCGGCCATTCCTACTCCCCCGTGGTTCCGGATGCCCCGCTGCTTGGCACGGGCGTCACCCGGCTGCGCCTCGACAGGGCCACCGGCCTGTGCGTCGAGCGCACCATCCTCACCGGCGAGGACGCCGGTGCCGAGCACCACGTGAAGATCATGGCCGTGGACCAGTACATGATCGACGGCCTGTTCACCCAGCCGAAGGCCTCGCTGTCCGACGTGCGCGAGGCGCCGCTGTGGCCGATCCCGTCGCCGGGAACCCCCGCGCCGGGCCGCCACCAGCGCTAGCCGCTGCGGCCGGCACGCGGGTTCGCGTGCCGGCCCGCAGGCCCCTAGCTGAACTTCTCTTCCAGCAGCTCCGTGACAAGCGCGGCGATCTCCGAACGCTCGGAGCGGGTGAGCGTGACGTGCCCGAAGAGGTGGTGCCCCTTGAGCAGTTCGACCACCGCGGCGACGCCGTCGTGGCGCCCCACCCGCAGGTTGTCGCGCTGGGCCACGTCGTGGGTGAGCACGACCTTGGAGTTCTGCCCGATGCGTGAGAGCACCGTGAGCAACACGTTGCGTTCCAGGGACTGGGCCTCGTCGACGATCACGTAGGCGTCGTGCAGCGAGCGCCCGCGGATGTGCGTCAGCGGCAGGATCTCCAGCATTCCGCGGCTGAGCACCTCGTCGACCACGTTCTTGGAGACCACCGAGCCGAGCGTGTCGAAGACCGCCTGCGCCCAGGGGTTCATCTTCTCGTTCTCGGCGCCCGGCAGGTAGCCGAGGTCCTGGCCGCCGACGGCGTACAGCGGGCGGAACACCATGATCTTGCGGTGCTCGCGGCGTTCCATGACCGCCTCCAGCCCGGCGCACAACGCCAGCGCCGACTTTCCGGTTCCGGCCCGCCCGCCGAGCGAGACGATGCCGACCTCCTTGTCCAGCAACAGGTCCAGGGCCAGCCGCTGTTCGGCCGAGCGTCCGCGCAGCCCGAAGGCCTCGCGGTCCCCGCGCACCAGGTGGACCAGGTGGTTCCGGTCGACCCTGCCCAACGCGGAACCGCGCGGGGAATGGATGACCAGCCCGGTGTTGCAGGGCTGCTCGGCAACCTCCGGAAGTTCGAGGGATTCGGAGGCATAGAGGGCGCTCATGTCCTCTTCGCTGATGTTCAGTTCGGCGACGCCGGTCCATCCGGAGGAGGCAACGAGTTCGTTGCGGTATTCCTCCGCGTTCAGCCCCATCACCGAGGCCTTGACGCGCATGGGCAGGTCCTTGGACACGAGCGTGACATCGACGCCCTCATCGAGCAGGGACTTGGCAACGGCCAGGATCTTGGAGTCGTTGTCCGAGTTGCGGAACCCGACGGGCAGCACCTCGGGGGCAATGTGGTTCACCTCGATGCGCAGCGTTCCCCCGGCCTTTCCCACCTGCATGGCGTTGGCCATGCCGCCGGCTTTCCGGCCCATCTCATCGAGGGTGCGCAGGGCCTCGCGGGCGAAAAAGCCGATCGTGGGGTCGTTGCGCTTGTGTTCCAGCTCCATGATCACGATCAGCGGAAGCACCACGTGGTGTTCGGCAAAATGCAACATGGCGTGGGGGTCTGCAATCAGCACCGAGGTGTCCAGCACAAAGGTGCGCTCTGCCTCAGGGGCGCTGTCTGTCAGTTGTTCCAGTTTTTCTGCCACTTTGACTCCCAACGGGGCGCGATCCCCCGCAACGGTTGTGGATGGGGGCTAGGGGCAGCACCGGTGGCGGGCAGGATCCGGCATGCGGGTGTTTGAGCGTCATAAGCATGCCATGCCGTCCCCCGTCCTGCCTGCGGAGTTGCCCCGAACGGCGATGAACTTTACAAAGCCGTTGACCCAAACCTACGCCCAATTAGTTGGCTAGTCACGGGGCATTTTTCGAACTTTTGCCATCCGGCGCGTAAACGTTTGGGGCCAAGGAAAAGAACAGGCTCAGTGCTCCTCTTCAAGGCGCAGCACTTCACTGCCACGCCACCGTGGCCGGAGGAACCCGACAGGTCGGTGCCACGGGCGCTGAAGCCGGGGTCAGGAGCCGAAGCGGCGCTGGCGGTCGGCAAAGTCGCGCAGGGCACGCAGGAAGTCCACGCGCCTGAAATCCGGCCAGAGCGCCTCGCAGAAGTAGAACTCCGAGTAGGCGCTCTGCCAGGTGAGGAAGCCGGAGAGCCGCTGTTCGCCGGAGGTCCGGATGACCAGCTCCGGGTCGGGCTGGCCGCTGGTGTAAAGGTATTTGGCCAGCTGGTCCGGATCCAGGTCCGCGGCGATTTGCGCAGCATCAAGCCCCTTGGACTGCCCCTCGAGCAGCAACGCCTTGACGGCATCGACGATTTCCCGGCGTCCGCCGTAGCCGACGGCCACGTTCACGTGGATGCCCGTGATGTGAACCGTGGAGGCCTCGAGCTCGCGGAGCTTGTCGGCAAGGTAGTCCGGAAGCAGTTCCAGGGCGCCCACCGGGTGCACCCGAACGGTTTTGGTTTCCCCGAGCCGGTCAAGGGTGTTGGCGATGATGCCCATGAGGTCATCAAGCTCCTGGCTGGAACGGCTCATGTTGTCGGTGGAGAGCATGTAGAGGGTGACCATGTTGATGCCGAGTTCGCGGCACCAGCCAAGGAACTCAAGGATCTTGTCGGCACCGGCCTGGTGTCCGGTGGCGGTGGGGGCGCCGGCGAGCTTGGCCCAGCGGCGGTTGCCGTCCACCAGCACGCCGATGTGCGTCGGCAGCTTTTCCGGGCTCAGCGAACGTCGGATCTGCCGCTCATAGAGTCGATAGACGAAACCCGGTAATTCCACCGCATACTCCCGCATTGGATCTGGCCGGTGCGGCGATTGCCGCACCCTATACTCCAACGCTACCTTTTGCGGGCACCGCGTGGTGGCAAGACGCGGTGCGGGCAGGTGTGAAATTGCTGCGAAAACCATCACTACTTTCAAGTAACTTACCAATCCGTAGGTATAGGATGGGGCCATGACCAAGGCACCACGCCCCCAGTCCACCGGCACGCCAGCCACCACGAACCATCCGGCGGCGACAGCCACGGCCGCCCGGAACCCAAACCGCTGCTGCGCGGCTGGATCCACGCCGTGATGGCACCCCTTGCACTGGCCGCTGGCATGGTCCTGGTGGTGCTGGCCCCGCCCGGGGGCGGGAAAACCACGAGCGCCATATATGCCTTCACCGGGGTGCTGCTGTTCACCATCAGCGCCATCTACCACCTGGGCAACTGGTCCCCCACGGTGAAACGCGTACTCAAGCGCCTGGACCACACCAACATCATGCTGCTCATCGCCGGCTCCTACACGCCACTGGCCTGGGCGCTGCTTCCCGCCGCACAAGGCAACGATCCTGCTGATTGCCATCTGGATCGGGGCGCTGGCCGGGGTCGGGTTCCGGGTCTTTTACACCGATGCCCCGCGTTGGCTCTACACCCCGGTCTATGTCTTGCTGGGCCTTGCCGCGTTGCTGTTCATCGGCGATTTCTACGCCGCCAACCCGGCCGCGGCGATCCTGATCTGCGTCGGCGGCGCCTTCTACATCGCGGGAGCCGTGTTTTACGCGCTGAAGCGGCCAAACATTCAGCGAGCGCTGGTTCGGATTCCACGAACTTTTCCACGCATTCACCGTTGCCGGGTTCACCTGCCACTTCATCGCCATCACCATGGCGGTGTTGGGCACCGCTTAGCCTTCTTGGCCCGCCCGGCCCGCTGGCCCAGACCCGGCACGAGCAACGCGGCAAGTGACTGCAGGTCATCCACCGGGGCATGGCATACACCGCCGCGGCACACATAGAGCCGCAGCGCCGCCGTCCGGGTCCCGGCGGATAGGCGTTGATGCGACGCCGGGCGGCGGCATTTCACCCCGTTGGAGACACCGGCCAGGATGCCCAGTCGCATCGCGGCACGGCGTTCCTCCGGCGTGCCGCCGGCGACCGCCAACTCGGCGCTTGAAGCATGCACGAAGCGCACGGCGACGCCCAGTGCGCTGCCCGCGGCATGCGGGGCCCTGTCGGCAATGGACGGCACAAAACCAATGAGCGTGCGCACCAGGTCCAGGTCGGCCTCCGATCCGCGCACCGAGCGCTTCCGCCGCGGGTCCTCGCCCGCCAACTGGACCAGTCCCGGCCCGGTTCAGCAGCGCCGAAGCCAGCAGCGAGGTCGCGGCGGGCACCGCATCGTCAAGCGCCTCGGCGGTGCGTGCCCCGGCACGGCTGGCCAACACCCGCGGATCGTCATCCGGCGCGTCGAAGGGTTGCCCTCCGGGCAGGAACTTCTCGAGGGCGGCCTCGCAGGACCGCATTCGCCCGCTCGATCCAAGCAGGATTCCCCGCCGGCAAACTGCCAGGGCCTGGAATCCCAGCGCCACCCCCGCATAGTCTTCAAGCACGCCGGCGATTTCCGCGTTTGCCCGGCCCCGGTAACTCACCCGGCACAGCGACCTGCCGGCGGCATCCCAGTGCGTGTTCCACAGGTAGTCGGCAGCGTCGCCGGCCAGCCGCAGCAGGGCCGGGTCATCCAGCAGCACCGATGCCTCGGCAAGCGCCTGCACCATGAGCCCGTTCCACCCGGCGACGACCTTTTCATCCCGTGCGGGTTGGATCCGCCGCGCGCGGGCCTCCCCCAACGCGGCAAAGGCCGCATCCAGGTCCGGCCACTCCCCCGGCTCCGGGGTGCGCGAGAGCGCAATCGTCAGTTGTGGTTCCCCGTTCCCCGGTTCCTCGGCCGCGCGCCCGTCCCACAGGGTCCAGAAGATGTTCCCGCGATCGGGAAGCAGCGCCCCGGCCTCGGTGCGGCTGAAGGTGTAGGTGGCCCCCTCGCGGTGGGTGCCGTCGGGCATCACGGTGTCGGCGTCAAGGGAGGAGGCGAAACCGCCCCCGGGAAGCAGCATCTCGCGCTCCAGCCAGGCCCCGATGCCCGCCGCGGCCCGGCGCGAGAGTTCGCGGTCCTGGGCCTCCGGCAGTTGCACCGCGGCGCGCGCATACAGTCCCAGCAGCTGGGCGTTGTCGTAGAGCATCTTCTCGAAGTGCGGGATTTTCCAGCCCGCGTCAACGCAGTAGCGGGCGAATCCGCCACCCACGTGGTCGGCCAGTGCACCGCGCGCCATCGTGCCAAGGGTCCGCGCGGCCAGCGCCGTGGCTTGGCCCGCCGCGGGCCCCGGACCGAGCCCGGCGCGCAACAGGAAATCAAGCACCGCCGAGGGCGGGAATTTCGGTGCGGGGGCGAAGCCTCCGGTGGGGTCCTCCAGCGCGGCAAGCCGGCCCACGGCCGCCTCCACCACCGGGGCCAGCGGCGCTTCTCGGAGGACCCGGGAAGCGGCAGCGAACGGGAAAACATCTTGGCCTGCCCGGCGGCCACCGAGCCCAGGTGGTCGGCCAGGGCGGTGGCCTGCTGGATCAAGCTGGGGCCGCCGGTTCACCCAGGCGTCGTTCACGGCCTCCAGCACCTGGGCGAAGGACGGTGTGCCGGGCCGTGGAACCGGCGGGAAATACGTGCCGGCGTGCATGGTCCGCCCGTCGGGCAGCGTGAAGACGCTCATGGGCCAGCCGCCGGCACCGGTGAGGGTCTGGGTGGCGGCCATGTAGGTCTGGTCGACGGCGGGGTGTTCTTCCCGGTCGATCTTGATCGGCACAAAGTGCTCGTTCAGGTAGGCGGCGATTTCCGGGTCGTCGAACGACTCGCGGGCCATCACGTGGCACCAGTGGCAGGCCGCATAGCCGATCGACAGGAAGACCGGGACATCCCGCGCCGCGGCCTCGGCGAATGCCGCATCCGAGTACGGCCACCAGTCGACAGGTTGGTGCGCATGCTGGCGCAAGTAGGCCGAGGCGCTGCCGGCGATTCGTTGACCCATGTTGGTGAGCCTACTCCACGCAGTGTGTGCGTTGGCACCGGAAGCTCCGGCACCAACGCGCGGTTTTTAGCGGGCGGGCTTGTCGCCCGGCTCGTCCGGCTGGATCTTCTTGCCGCGCTCGACGAGGTCCTGCTGGCGGGCCTCGGCCTCGCCCTGGTAGCGGACGCGGCGGATGCGGCGGGTCATGTCGCGGATGATGAAGATGGTGACGATGACCACGGCGGCCGTTGCCACGAAGCCGGCGAAACCCGGACCGATGGACTGGGCCGCGTCACCGGCGGGAGCAACGGGGACAGGGGAAGGCGATACGGAGGCTGCATACAGCAGGAACGAATACACGCGCGAGGCTCTTTCTAAAAGTTGGCAGCCGGGAGAACCGGCACACTATCTATCTTAGACCGGCAAACAGATCGGTCTCCGGCAGCTCCGTGGGAACCGAGGACTTGATCAGGGTGAAGTCCTCCCACGGCCAGGCCTTCGCGTAGATCTCTTCGGGCACGGCGAAGAAGAACCCCGTGGGGTCGATCTGGGTCCGGTGCGCCAGCAATGCCGCGTCGCGGTGCTTGAAGAAATCCGCGCTGTGGATTTGCGTGGTGGTCTCGTGCGGGGAAACCCACCCGAACATCTGCTGGTCGGGGTGCTTTTCCCACTCGGCGATGCGCTCGGCATACGGGGATTCCATGCCGGCCTCGAGCATTGCGTAGTGCAGCGTCTTGAAGCGCTCGGGGGCAAAGGCGCGGTCGTAGTAGAGCTTGGAGGTCTCCCAGGCCTCGCCGAGCTCCGGGGAGCTCTCGGCCTTGGCAGCCTCCTCGAACGCGTACACGGCGACCTTGTGCGCCTGGATGTGGTCCGGGTGCGGGTAGCCGCCGTTTTCGTCGTACGCGATGATCACGTGCGGCTTGAACTCGCGGATCAGCTTGATCAGCGGTGCCGCGGCGGTCTCCAGCGGCTGCAGCGCAAAGGCGCCGAAGGGAGCTCCGGCAGCGGGTCGCCCTCGGGCAGACCCGAGTCGACAAAGCCGATCCAGCGGTGCTCGATGCCCAGGACCTCGGCGGCCTCGGCCATTTCCGTGCGGCGCACCCCCGCCAGGTCGCGGTGCGCGTGGGCGAGCTCGCCGACTGCGGCGTTGAGGATGTCTCCTCGTTCGCCACCGGTGCAGGTGGCCACCATGACGCGCGCGCCGGCGGCGACGTAGGCGGCCATCGTTGCCGAGCCCTTTGAGGATTCGTCGTCCGGGTGGGCATGGATTGCCAGCAAACGTAGGCCTTGGGAGGGAGCAATCCGCTCCGCGTTGTGATCTTCCACCTGTGTAACTCCAACTCCATATGCTCGGTAAGGGGATCCCCTTGGCCAAGGCTTAGACTGGTAGGGATGATTTCTCCCCGGCCGCGACGCCCATGAATCTGAAAGAGGCGCCATTGTCCAGCTTAACTAATAGGTATGGTTCGCCCAAGCGCCGCCTTGCCAAAAAGACGCGCCGGAACCTGATCATCGGCGGCCTGTCCGTCGGAGTCATTGGTGCGCTTCTACCTGGCGTGGGCCACCAACAGCCAGGTCGAGTTCAAGGACAACTCCTTCATCGTCAGCTCCCCGACCCAGGCCAGCGCCGTCGTGGACATCACCAAGGACGCCAAGGACACCGCCCAATGCGAGATCAGGGCCATGAACGAGTCCTATGCGATCGTCGGCTGGAAGACGCTGATCGTTGGCCCGAGCGAAGGCACGGGCAGGCAAACCATGCGTTTCGACGTCAATCTCCGCACCGAGTCCCTGGCCACCACCGTCGGCGTCGAGGAATGCAAGATCGTCAAGACTTCCTGATCCCCGGGAAACGGATCTCGCGGCGACTCGCCCAGTACGCCAAAAGCTCAAACTCTTGGGTAAAAGCCCATCGACGGCTAATATCTTTCTAATACGTTATGCCCCGCTACAGAACGTGACGGACGAAGTTCATCACCCATCTGTGCGGGGTCTTTGCTTGCAAGATGTTCGTCGCATCATCGGCAGGGACCGTCTCGGCATGTTGCTCCCTTGCGGGGGCAACCGCCCTGATTACACAAGGAGTACCACCGTGACTACCACCAACCACGAACCAGTCGTCTGGCTGACCAAAGAGGCCTTCGATCGTTTGACCGTCGAGCTCGACCACCTTTCCGGTCCGGGCCGCGCGGAAATCGTCGACCGCATCGAGCAGGCTCGTTCCGAGGGTGACCTCAAGGAAAACGGTGGCTACCACGCAGCCAAGGAAGAACAGGGCAAGGCAGAGGCACGCATCTCCTACCTGAAGGACCTGCTGCGCCGCGCCCACGTCGGCGAGGCCCCGGCCGACGACGGAATCGTCGAACCAGGCATGCTCGTCGAGGCGATCATCGCCGGCGACAAGACCACCTTCCTCTTCGGCAGCCGCGAGGTTGCAGGCGACACGGACCTCGAGGTCTACTCGGAGAAGTCCCCGATCGGCGCGGCAGTTCACGGCGCCAAGTCCGGCGACAAGCTCAGCTACTCGGCCCCGAACGGCAAGGAAATCGCCGTCGAGATCGTTTCCTGCAAGCCTTACAGCGCCTAATTAGACGCCGGGTCGCCCGCAAGGGCGACCGCACGCAGCCGATGGCTGCCTGCAGCTCCCCCGCCGATGCCGGGCGATGCGCGGGCAGCCATCGCTCGTTAAGCGGCAAACCGGTCCGCGGATCCGCACGGACGCACGGCGCACGCATGAGGGCCCGGGTTCCGTCGCATATGGCGACGGAGACCCGGGCCCTCGATGCATTGCCCGCCCGGCACCGTCGGCGCCGGACGGGAACATGGTTGTTGCTGGCTAGCCCATGACCATGGGCTGGAAGCCCTCGGCCCGCAGGTTGTTGAGCACCAGCTCCGAGTGCGCATGGCCCTTGGTTTCCATGTCGATCGTGATGGCCACGTCCCCCATGGACAGCGAGCCGCCCACGCGCGTGTGGTCGAGCCGGGTGACGTTTGCGTCGGATTCGGCGATGACCCGCGAGATGGTGGCCAGCTCGCCCGGGCGGTCATCGAGCATCATGCGCACCGTCAGGTAGCGGCCTGCGGCCGAGAGGCCGCGCTGGATGACCTTGAGCATGAGCAGCGGGTCGATGTTGCCGCCGGAGAGGATCACCGCGGTCTTGCTGGGGTTGATGCCCAGTTCCTCGAGCTTGCCCTCCAGCAGCGCCGCGACGCCCACGGCGCCGGCGGGTTCGACGACCAGCTTGGAGCGTTCCAGCAGGAACACCAGGGCACGGGCCAGCCCGTCCTCGGAGACCGTCACCACGTCGTCGACGAGTTCGCGGATGATCTGGAACGGAAGCTGCCCCGGGCGGCCCACGGCGATGCCGTCGGCGATGGTGCGCACGGTGTCCAGCGGAACCAGCGCATCGGCGGCAAGCGACGGAGGGTAGGCCGCGGCGTTCTCGGCCTGCACGCCGATGACCTTGATCTCACGGCCCAGTTCCGCGGCCTTGGCCTTGAGGGCCACCGCGACGCCGGCCAGCAGGCCGCCGCCGCCCACGCCCATGAGCACGGTGTCGACGTCGGGGAGCTGTTCGAGGATCTCCAGCCCGATGGTGCCCTGCCCGGCGATGATGTCGGGGTTGTCGAAGGGGTGGACAAAGACGGCGCCGGAGGCCGTGGCGTAGCGCTCGGCCTCGGCCAGGGCCTCATCGACGTTGTGCCCGTGCAGGATGACCTCCGCGCCGTGGTCGCGGGTTGCCGTGAGCTTGGGCAGCGCCACGCCCAACGGCATGTAGATCCTGGCCTTGATGCCCAGCCGGCGCGCGGCCTGGGCCACGCCCTGCGCGTGGTTGCCTGCCGAGGCCGCCACCACGCCGCGGGCGCGTTCCTCCTCGGAGAGCTTGGACATGCGCACGTAGGCGCCGCGCACCTTGAAGGAACCGGCTCGCTGAAGGTTTTCGCACTTGAGGAACACCTCCGACCCGATGGCCAGGGACAGCGCGCGGGAATGCTCCACCGGGGTCCGTGCAATGACGCCGTCAAGGATCGTCCTGGCATGTTCGATGTCGGCGAGGCTTACCGGGAGTTTGGTCTGCTGGATCATTGAACGACTTTCTGCTGGGCGTCACGACGCGGGGTCAGGCTGTATGAGGGGGGTTTGGCCGGTCGGCGGTGACTCAGGACCCGCGGGCGGGTTCTTCTCCGTCAAGATCGGCGGGCGCCGGTTCCGGGTTGCGGACCGGCTCGATAATTCGTGCGGGGATGTCCAGCGCCGGATCGTGTTCCCAGCCGCGGTTGGAAATGTACTTCACCACGGTGTTCGCAACGGCAAGCGTCGGAACGGCGAAGAGCGCCCCGGGGATTCCCGCGACCATCGAGCCGCCGGCCACGGCCATGACCACGGCCAGCGGGTGCAGGCTCACGGCCTTGCCCATGATCAGCGGCTGGAGGATGTGGGATTCGGCCTGCTGGACAAAGAGGACGACCAGCAACATGATCAGCGCATTGACGGGCCCGTTGGCCACCAACGCCAGCAGCACCGCCACGGCGCCGGTCACCATGGCACCGATCACCGGGATGAACGACCCGATGAAGACCAACACGCCCAGCGGCAGGGCCAGCGGCACACCGAGGATCAGCGCACCGACGCCGATGCCAACCGCGTCGATGAAGGCAACAAAGAGTTGCACGCGGACGTAGATCACCATGGAGGCCCAGCCGCGCTTGCCGGCGCCCTCGGCGGCGGGGCGCGCACGCCGCGGCAGCACGTTGACGAAGAACTTGCCGATGCGCGGGCCGTCAAGCAGCAGGAAGATCAGCGAGAAAAGCACCAGCAGCATGCCCGTGACCAGATGCCCCAGCGTGGTGCCCCAGGAAAGTGCGCCGGAGACGATGCTCGAGGAATTGTTCTTGAGCTGGTTCAGCGCATCCTGGATCCAGCGCGTCCAGGTCTTCGTTGCTCACGGCCAGCGGCCCCACCGAGAGCCAGTGCTGGATCTGGGTCACGCCGGTCAGCGCCTGGGCCCAGAGGCTGGAGAAGCCCGTGGCCAACCGCTGTCCGACCACGGAGAGGCCTCCGACGACCAGCGCCAGGAAGCCGATCATGGTGATTCCGACGGCCAGCCCCTTGGGCATGCGGGCCTTGTCGTGCAGGAAATGGACGACGGGGCTCAGCAGCCCGGCGAGCAGTGCGGCGATCATCAGCGGGATGACCAGCAGGGAAACCTGCGAGAGCAGCCAGACGGCAATGCCGACGGCCACCACAATGACAATCAGGCGCCAGCCCCAGGATGCCGCGATGCGCACGCCGTACGGCATGTCTTCGGCCTCGCGGTGGTCCACGGACGGTCCCGCGGACGAGGCCGGCCGTGCGCGGCACCTGCCGCACCCGCCGCCAGCCCCTGGCCGTTCTGCGGGTTGCGGTTGAAGAGGTCCGAGAATTTCATGCCGCCGCCCCGTTTTCGCTGTGCTGCGCGCAACCCCGTGCGGCGGCTTTTCGGCATGCCGGCAGTCCGCCGTGGACGGCAGCGCCTGGGGAGCCGAGTGCATGCCAAAAGGCATGGTGTGGCTCCCTGCGGTGGCACTGCCATTGAATCTCATGAACATACGGTATCCCTTGAAAGTTCAGTGCGCCTCATAGATGACGCCCATATTGCAGAAAAACCGCGGGGCAGCACCCAAATAGTGGGTACTGCCCCGCGGTTACACGGCAAATTGACTAGTCGTTGCCACGCAAGATAGCCAGAATGCGCAGAATCTCGACGTAGAGCCAGATGAGCGTCACGGTCAGGCCGAAGGCCGCGGTCCAGGCCATCTTCGCCGGGGCGCCCTGGCGGACACCCTCGGAGACCGAGGTGAAGTCCAGGACCAGGGCGTAGGTTGCAAGCAAGACGGCAAAAGCGCCAATGGCCAGGCCAAGCCCGCCCGAACGCATGCCGAACTCGCCACCGACAACACCGGTGAGCATCAGGACGAAGTTCAGCAGCGAGAACAGGCCGTAGCCGATCAACGCAATCATGAACATCTTGGTCATCTTCGGGGTCGCACGGTACTTGCCCGAGCGGTACAGCACCAGGGTCACCGCGAACACGGAGAAGGTGGCAAGCACCGCCTGGAACACGATGCCCGGGTACTGCGCCTCGAAGAAGGCGGAGATGCCGCCGAGGAAGAGACCCTCGAAGCCCGCGTAGAGCATGATCAGGACCGGCGAAGGCTCGCGCTTGAACGAGTTCACCAGGCCCAGGACCAGGCCGACCAACGCGCCGACCAGCATCAGGGCCGGAATCTGCCAGCCAATGACGGCACCGATGACCACAAGACCCAGGCACAGCACGGTCTTGTTGATGACATCGGCGTAGGTCATGCGGCCGGTCTGCATCGCGGATGCGGACGGCTGCGAGTACAGGTCCTGCAGGGCCTGCGGGCTCATGTTCTGCTGAGCATAAGTCGTGGACGCGGCACCCGTGGCGCCGGCCGCACGGGTCTGCTCGCGGTAATTCTTGGAATTGAAGACCGGGTTTCCGCCCAGGGCCATGGTGATTCTCCTTGGTAGGTTGTCAGTTAATAGCCTACGTTGATACAACGACCGAGCACGACCAATAAATCCCGTTCCGACCACCTTTCTTCAAGAATTCTGAACGGGGCATGGTTTCTGGTCGCCGGACACGTCCGGCGCCCACCGGACATCGCCATGCGGCCACGCCCGCAATTCCGCCCAGCATCGCACCGAAGCGCGCCCGAACCACCCGGAACCAGCCCGGAGCCTCCGCGCGCAAAACGCACCGCCGCCGACGATCCCAGGCCGGCGAGCACGTCGCGCAACCGCCCGCGGCAACCGGAAACCCCGCATTTACCAGACCGTTATGGGATTCGGGCACTTCCCGATCCGAAGCGTGCAGTTTTTGCCCTTGTTGGCACTACGATAATCAAACATATAGTGACCCATGCCACATCAGCACCCGAATTACTTGGAATTCGGGCTGAAAGCGACGAGAGGGCTCGCACCGTGCTTCGTCAAGCCAAATCAGCAACTGGCCATTTATTCGTGATCTTGGGGTTGTTCGTGGGCGTGCTGTTCGCGTCACTGCTCCCCCCTTCGGCCGCCGTCGCCATGGACCGGCCGACCACGGCACAGGTCCAGGCACCCATGAAATCGCAGGAATTCACGATCCGCGGAACCTTGCGCGACGGGAAGGATCCGGTCGTAGGGGTACGCATCACGGCGACCTCCAGCAAGGGGTTCAGCGCCGAGGCCGTCACCGACAAGGACGGCCGCTGGGTCATCGTCGTTCCCGAAAAGGGAACCTACGAGGTCTTGCTGGATGTTTCGACCCTGCCGCCGGACAAGCCGTTGGCCAGCGGGGAACCCAATCCCCGGATCGTCGAGTTTGGCACGTCCTCGAACATGGGCGTCATTTTCAAGGTGGGTGAAAACGTTGCCCCGCCCGTCGCATCATTCGGATCCATCGTGGCCGAACGCGTCGTTGCGGGGCTCAGCTTCGGATTGCTGCTGGCGTTGACCGCGGTCGGGCTCTCGTTGGTTTTCGGAACCACCGGCCTGACCAACTTCGCCCATGGCGAGATGGTGACGTTCGGTGCGGTGGCCGCGTTTGCGCTTTCCGCCTGGGGGTTCCCGTTGTGGGCCGCGCTCATCGTTGCGGTGCTGCTGGGCGGCGCGCTGGGGTGGCTCCAGGACTGGGGGCTTTGGAAGCCCCTGCGCCGCCGCGGGTCGGCACTTGTGCCCATGATGATCGTTTCCATCGGCCTGGCGCTGGCCATGCGCTACATCATCCTCTTCTTCTTCGGTGGAACCACCGAACAATTGCCGTCGGCCCAGAGCCCGCTGTTGAAGTTCGCAGGGATATCGATCTCCCGCAACACCCTGGTCTCGTTGGTGGTTTCACTGGTGGTGATCGTCGCCGTGGCGCTGCTGCTGCTCAAGACCCGGTTCGGCAAGGCAACCCGTGCCGTGGCCGACAATCCCGCGCTGGCCGCGGCCTCGGGCATCGATGTGGACCAGGTCATCCGGATGGTGTGGGTTGTCGGGAGCATGCTCGCGGCCCTGGGCGGGATCCTGTGGGCGTACTACCGCCCCGGCGTCACTTTCAACATGGGCCAACAAATCCTGCTCCTGATCTTCGCCGGCGTCACCCTTGGCGGTCTGGGAACCGTGTTCGGCGCCCTGATCGGTTCCGTCCTCGTCGGCCTGATGGTCGAGATTTCCACGATCTGGCTCGAGGCGGACCTGAAGTACGTGGGGGCCTTGGCCGTCATGATCCTGGTGCTGTTGTTCAGGCCCCAGGGCATCCTGGGCCGTCGCGAGCGTGTGGGTTAAGGGAGAGACAGGACATGGACTTCGCAACGATTTTTACCAACGCGCTGACCCAGATCGTCAGCCCGATCACCGCTTCCTACGCACTGGCCGCCCTCGGGCTGGCCGTGCACTTCGGATACGCCGGGCTGCTGAACTTCGGCCAGGCAGGATTCATGGCGATCGGCGCCTACGGGTTTGCCATTTCAACGCTGACCTTCGGGGCCCCGCTGCCCGTGGCCGTCCTGACGGCAATCGCCGCCTCGGTGCTCTTTGCGCTGCTGCTGGGCATCCCAACGCTGCGTTTGCGCGCCGACTACCTGGCAATCGTGACCATCGCGGCGGCCGAGATCGTCAGGTACGTCGTGACCACCAATTCACTGACCAAGGTCACGGGTTCGGCCAACGGCCTGGCGACCTTTGAACGCGGCTTCTACGACCTGAACCCGTTCCCGCCCGGAAACTACCAGGTCGGCCCGCTGCAATTCAACGACAGGACACTCTGGATCACCATCGTGGCCTGGGCCTTGGTGCTGCTGTGCGCGAGCATCGTCTGGGGTTTGATGCGCAGCCCCTGGGGCCGGGTCCTCAAGGGCATCCGCGAGGACGAACACGCCGTGCGTTCACTGGGCAAGAACGTCTTCGTCTACAAGATGGAAGCGCTGATCATCGGTGGCATCTTCGGTTCGCTGGCAGGAATCATCTTCACGCTGCCAACCGGAGCCGTCCAACCTGCCAACTACGGAACCGAACTCACGTTCTTCCTGTGGACGGCCTTGTTGCTCGGCGGCATGGCCACGGTGTTCGGTTCCGTGCTCGGCGCAATGATCTTCTGGGTGGTGCTCTCACTGACCCAGGGCATCCTCCTGGGACTCATCGAATCGGGGGCCATCACGTTCCTGACCAGCATCCAGGCGGGCCAGCTCCGCTACATCCTTGTCGGCGTCGCCCTGATGGTGCTCATGATTTTCCGTCCCCAAGGAATTTTGGGCAACAAGAAAGAACTGGCATTCTCATGACCGATGCACAACAGTTCGCGGATTCGCCTTCCACGGACGTATCCCCCGAATCCGAGAACCCCTACGTCCACGACACCCGGCCGATTGCGCTTGGTCCGGCCGAGCCCGGCTGCGCAAAACGGGATCCGATCATCATCGCCGACGGGGTGCGACGCACCTTTGGTGCGCTGCACGCCGTCGACGTGGACCACGTGGAGATTCCCAGGCACAAGATCACCGCCTTGATCGGACCCAACGGAGCCGGGAAGACCACGCTCTTCAACCTGCTCACGGGCTTCGACTCGCCCAATGCCGGTTCGTGGACCTTCGACGGGCACAGCCTCTCCGGGGTGCCTCCCCACCGGGTGGCCCGCATGGGAATGGTGCGCACCTTCCAACTGACCAAGGTCATGGGCAAGCTCACCGTCATCGAGAACATGCGTCTGGGCGGCAAGGACCAGCCCGGGGAATCCCTGTGGAAGGCAATGTTCCCCTGGCTTTGGAAGGCGCGCGAAGCCGAGCTGACCGCCACCGCGGATGCACTGCTGAAGAAGTTCAAGCTCGACGAAAAGCGTGAAGACTATGCGGCCTCCCTTTCCGGCGGCCAACGCAAGCTCCTGGAAATGGCCCGCGCGCTCATGGCCGACCCGCAGCTGGTCATGCTGGACGAACCCATGGCCGGCGTGAACCCGGCCCTGACCCAATCCCTGCTGGACCACATCAAGAATCTGAAGGCCACCGGAACGACGGTGCTTTTCGTTGAACACGACATGCACATGGTCCGGCACATTGCCGACTGGGTCATCGTGATGGCCGAGGGCAGGGTGGTGGCCGAGGGCCCTCCGCAGGCTGTCATGCAGGACCCGGCCGTGATCGACGCCTACCTCGGCGCACACCACGACGTCGACCTGGGAACCGCAGAAGGAGCGGCGAAGCTCGAAGATGCACTCAGCGAGGACGAGGAGTCAGTGGTCGGCACGGAGGACGCCGGCGAATTGCTGACGCCCAGCGAACCAACCGATCCAACAGAGCCAACCGGTTCAGCCGACGAAACCCAGGGGAAACCATGAATGAAACAGCCGGCCAGGCCGTCGTGACGGTCACCGATCTGGTGGCCGGATACATCCCCGGGGTCAACATCCTCAACGGCTGCAACATGGAAGCGCGCAAGGGCGAACTCATCGGCATCATCGGCCCCAACGGCGCCGGCAAATCCACGCTTCTCAAGGCGATGTTCGGGCTCGTCAAGGTCCATTCGGGAACCGTGGTGGTGCACGGCGAGGACCTTACCGGGCTGAAGGCCAACAAATTGGTGGCCCGCGGCCTGGGCTTCGTGCCGCAAACCAACAATGTTTTCCAGACCCTGACCATCGAGGAAAACATGCAAATGGGGCTCTTCCAACGCCCCAAGGACTTCTCCGAACGCTTTGACTTCGTCGCCTCGCTGTTCCCGGAGCTGGGCAAGCGCAGAAGCCAGCGTGCAGGCTCGCTCTCGGGCGGCGAAAGGCAGATGGTGGCCATGGGCCGGGCACTGATGATGGATCCGGCGGTGTTGCTGCTGGATGAACCCTCCGCGGGGCTTTCGCCGGTCAAGCAGGACGAGACGTTCCTGCGGGTCCATGAAATCAACCGTGCCGGGGTCTGCGTGATCATGGTCGAGCAAAATGCGCGGCGCTGCCTCCAGATCTGCGACCGGGCCTACGTCCTGGACCAGGGACGCGACGCACACACCGGCAGCGGCAGGGAATTGCTCAACGACCCCAAGGTCATCCAGCTCTACCTCGGCAATCTTGCCGAGACCGTGGAGCGGGACGAGGCCGACCAGCGCCGGGCCGCCGAGCCGGCTCCTAGGCACAAACGTCCCCGGGAGACCCGAAACACATGTAAAGAGGGGTTGGGTTCATTCGAACCAACCCCCTCATTCCTGTCTGCGCTAGCGTGACGAAACCGGCGCTAGACTGCGCCGGCTTCTTCCCGCAGCGGCTGCGGGACGTTGTTGTCGTCGTACTTGTAGATGCCCATGATGCCCTCGGAGATATCGCCGTTCTTGTCGAAGCTGATCGGACCGGAGACGCCGTCGTAGTCGATGTCCTTGCCCTCGTCGAGCAGCTTCTTGCACGCGGCGAAATCGGTGCATTTTTCGCCGTCACGCGAAACCGCCTCGAGCTGTGCGGCAATCGATTTTCCGTCGGTAGCCTTGGCGACGGTGGCGGCCAGGGCGATCACCGTGGCTGCGTCGTAGGACTCAGCCGCGTAGTTCCAGTCCTTGAGCTTGTCATTGACGGTCGCCAGGCGTGCCTTGAAGTCGTCCTTGGCGAAGGAACCCGGCTGGGTGCCCTGGGCGCCCTTCAAGGTGCCCTTGTCGAAGTCCTTCGAGTAGTCAGTGACGTTGCCGTCGACGAAGTACATCTTGGTGGGCGAAATGCCCTTCTGGACCAACAACGGAATGATCGACCTGGCCTGGTCGAAGCTCAGAATGGCAATGGCATCGGGATTTGCTGCCACCACCTCGTCGACCTGCGACGAGAATTGCGAGTCGCCTTCGTTGAACATGGATTCGGCAACAATTTCGCCTCCTGCGCCTTCGACTGCCGACCTGATGTTCTTGGCCAGGCCAGTTCCGTAGGCGTCGTTGAGCACGATCATGCCGACACCGAGGCGCCATCCCCGACCATGACGTTGCCGAGGATGCGGCCCTGCATGACGTCCGAGGGTGCGGTGCGCCAGTACAGGCCCTTGTCATCCCACGTGCTGAAGTCCGGCGAGGTGTTGGCCGGAGACATCATCAGCGTGCCTTCGCCGGTGATCTGGTTGATCACGGTCTTGGTTACACCCGAGGATGCCGCGCCAATGATTGCGGAAACATTTTGTCCCAGCATTTCCGTGCTTGACTGGGTCGCGATGTTCGTCGTCGTGTCGCCCGAATCGCGGTGCATGGTGGTCACGTCTTTCCCGTTCACACCGCCGGCCGCGTTGATTTCCTTGACCGCCAGATCCACACCCGCCGTCATCGGGGGGCCGAAGAAGGACAGGGCTCCGGTGTTGGGCAACAGGGTGCCGAGCTTCAGCGACCGTCCCCCGAGGCCGCCGGAGAATCCGATCCGCCGGGTGATTCGCTGGTTGAGCTGCTGCCTCCGCCCCCGCATGCGGTGACGGTCAGGGCCATTGCGGCCCCAATCGCGAAGAAATGGCCTCCTCGAGTAAAACGCGATCGTGCAAGTGCGACCATGTTGGCTCTCCTCAAAAATATGCCCCCGACGCAATCGCCCAGGGGGCGGCCGAGGTTCCCCGGCTAATAAGGAACGTAACGCAAATCACAGGGCAATATAAGGCGTATTTGATTACAGCAACATAACGGGAGGCGGCGACTCCTCCCCTCACTTGCGTCACTGTCAGCACCCGATGGAGTGGGCTGCAGTTGCAAACGACAGAGAGTCGAAGCCACTCGGGACGAAGCGAAACGGATCCGTCGACGGAAATGAAAGGCAATATCCAAAGCGGTCCGAAACACGCAAAAGGCGGTTGCCGGGACAGATCTCTTTCGGGACCTTCAACAACCGCCTTTAGCTACTTCTGTACCCCCAGTGGGACTCGAACCCACAAGCCTTTCGGCAACTGATTTTAAGTCAGTCGTGTATGCCAATTCCACCATAGGGGCCTACCGGATCAAGCCTACGCGATCCGGTGCGTTGGTGTGAAACGTGGTTGCCGGGTGGCAAAGCCTCACCGGCGACCACGTTTCGGCTCCTCCGGCTCCGGGCCTGGCCCTATCACCTGACCCGTTGCCGAAAGGGACTGCAGTTCCTTAGGCGCGGGGCTTCGGGGTTGCTGCCTCCACGAAGGTTGCACGCGGGTTCTCCAGGTTGTTCAGCTGCAGTGTGTCGCGCTGGAACAGCAGCGTGTTGAACCAGCCGCCGATGACGCGGAACTTGCGCTCGAAGGTCGGCATGGCCATGCCGTGGTAGCCGCGGTGGGCCATCCAGGCCGGGAAGCCCTTGAGCTTGATGCCCATGACCTTGGCAACACCCTTGTGGGCACCGAAACCGGCAACTGCGCCAAGGTTCTTGTGCTTGTAGTTCTTGACCTGGCCGACGCCGTAGCGGGTGGCGTACAGGTTCTTTGCCAGCAACTTGGCCTGGCGCACAGCGTGCTGTGCGTTCGGGACGCACGTGCCGTCCGGAAGGCCGCCGGTCACGTCGGGCACTGCCGAAACGTCGCCGGCTGCCCAGGCGCCCTCGATGGCAACGCCGTCTTCGCCGGTGATGCGCAGGTCGGTGCCGGTCATGACACGTCCGCGGGCTTCGATCGGGAAATCGGTGGAGCGAACCATCGGGTTGGCCATGACGCCGGCGGTCCAGATCAGGGTGTCGGTTTCGAAGGTCTCGGCCGGGGACTTGTCGGCCATGTTGATCAGCTGCATGATACCGCCCTCGGCGTTGGCCAGCGAGGTGTTGAGCATGACCTCGATGCCGCGGCTGCGCAGGTGGTCGACTACCCACACTGCCTGCTCTTCGGTGACCTCGGGCATGATGCGGCCCATGGCCTCGACGAGTACGAAGCGCAGTTCGCCCTCTTCGATGCGGCCGTTGAGCTTGGCAGCGTGGCGGGCCATGTCTTCGATCTCGGCGATGGTCTCGATACCGGCAAAACCGCCACCGATGACGACGAAGGTCAGCGCGCGCTTGCGCTCTTCGGCGTCGGTCATCAGCGAGGCGGATTCGATGCGCTCGAGGATCTTGTTGCGCAGGGCAACGGCTTCTTCGATCGACTTCAGGCCGATGCCGGTGTCGGCAAGGCCCGGGATCGGGAAGGTGCGGGTGATGGCGCCGGCGGCCATGACGACGTCGCGGTACTCGATCTCGAACGGCTCACCAACAACCGGCACGATGACTGCCTTGTTGTTCTTGTGGTCGATGGCCGAGACGCGGCCATTGATCAGTTCGGCGTGCTTGAGGTGCTGGCGGTGCGAAACCACGGCGTGGCGCGGTTCGATCTGGCCGCCGGCAACCTCGGGGAGGAAGGGCTGGTAGGTCATGTACGGAAGCGGGTCGACGACGGTGACGATGCCGCCGTGGTCCTTGACCTTCTTCTGCAGTTTCATCGCGACGTAGAGTCCGACGTAGCCGCCGCCGACTACAAGAATGCGCGGGCGATCGGAAAGTTGTTCAGTGATAGGCATGCGCCCATACTATCCCGAAAAAGACCGTTTGTGAAAATGTTCACTAACGCTCGGCGGGCGCCAAATCAGTGCCTGGGGCCGGACTCCGGCAGGTCGTCGAAGATGTCCCGGTCCCCGCCTGGTCGTCCAGTTTCAGCGATGCGACCGAGCCGACCGTCGCCGCTTCCGCGCGCCGCTTGGTCCGCGAGGAGCGCACGAAATGGGTGCAGCCGCCAGCGATGGTGAAGAGCAACAGCGCGCCGAACCCGAGCACCAATACCGGCTGCAGGACCTTGCCATCCTCCGGCGGGCGCCTGCGGCTTGGGGGCCGCGATCGGGGCGATGTCGGAGGTTTCCGTGGAAACCCCGGGGTCGATGCTTGGCGAGGTGCATCCGGCTTCTCGCTGCGGCGGTGAACCCGGATCCATTCGGTGATGGTGTTCATCGGGTTCTCCGCCGCCATCGGAACCTCGGCGGTCAGCGCCGCGTGTGCATCAAGGATGCCGTGCCCATAGAGGTTGTCCACCCCCGGCTTTCCCGCGTCCCGCGCCGTGTACAGGATGCGGTTGATGACCTGCGGGGCCTTCATCTCCGGGTATTTGGAACGGATCATCGCCGCAACGCCGGAAACCAGCGGGGCAGCGCCCGAGGTGCCCGACCAGTCGGCGTAGCCGCCGTCGGGCAGGCCGCCGACCAGCGGCTCGGCCGGGGCCGCAACACCAATGCTGATGCCCTCGGTGGAGGAATCCACGCTGGCCTTGCCCTCGCGGTCGATACCCGCAACCGTCAGGACCCCGGGAATCGTCGCCGGCGCGCCGACCTGGTTCATGCCGCCGGCCCGGTTTCCTGCGGCCGCAACGACGACCACGTCGTTGTCCTCGGCGTACTTAAAGGCGCGGTCCCAGCTCACCGGCCATTCCGGCCGGGTTGAACCCAGGGACATGTTGATGACCTTTGCGCCCTTGTCGACGGCCCAGATGACGGCGGCCGGGACCTGGTCCTCGACGCTGATGCCGGCGGGGTTTTCGGTTCCCATCCACAGGGAGACCGAGAGCAGCTCGGCCTCCGGGGCCACGCCAACGACTCCGTCGGGTCCCGGTCCGGGGGCGGGGATCTCGATCGGCTCGGGCTTCTCCGGCGGTGTTTCTCCCGCTTCTTCGGCGCTCTGGACGGCCCGGTCGTAGGCGATCTGCTGCGCCTCGGCTTCGGCCCGCGCACCGTCGATCTCCACCGAGTTGTTTCCGCGACCGGCCAACAGCGTCGCCACCAGTGTGCCGTGCTCGGGCAGGTTTCCCAGCGGCTTGGAACCGTCGGCGGCGCCGGCGCCGGAGACGTCTTTGCCGCCGACCACGACGTCGACAAGGTCCGGGTGCGAGGTGTCGATTCCCGTGTCGATGACGGCGACCTTCACGCCCTCGCCCTTGGAAACTTCCCAGGCCTTGGTGATGCCCGATGACTCAAGCCACCACTCGCTGTCCCGTACGCCATCCGCGTTGGCGCTCGAGGCCCCAAGCAGCGCCATGGCCGCGCAGAGGCCGAGGCTGAGAATCAGGGCACCGGTGCGGTGCAGTCGTCGCTTCAAGGGCTCACCTACCAATTTCTGTTACGGGTACAGCTACGTTCTTTATCCGCTGAGGCCCAAGGCAATTCCATCAAGAATATCGTGCTCGGACGCGGTGGCCGTCTCGATGGCCCCGTTGGTCGCCGCGCGCACCCGCTCAAGGATGCACCCGTAGATCAGTGCCCCCGCCGCAATGACATCGACCCGTCCCGGGTGCATGATAGCCAAGCGAGGCGCGGGTTTCACGGTCTGCGGACAGCATGGACTCGATGCTTTCGAGCAGCTTTTCGATGCCGAGTTCGGCGCCGTGGATGGCTGCCGAATCATAGGCCTGCAGTCCCAGGGCCGAGGCGGTGAGCGTGGTGATGGTCCCCGCCACGCCGATGATCCGGTCCACCGCGGAGAAGTCGATGGTGCGGGCCGCCTCGTCGAGCACCCCGTTGACCTCGGCCCTGGCCGCGGCGATCTGCGCGGCGGTGGGCTGTTCCTGGCCCCAGAAGCGTTCGGTGAGCCGCACGCACCCCATGTCCATGCTCAGTGCGGCCTGCGGGCCGTCCGCTCCCCCGAGCACGAATTCGGTGGATCCCCCGCCGAGGTCCACCACCAGGACGGTGGTTCCCGGGGCCGGGGGCGCCACCGAGATGGCGCCGGTGAAGGACAGCGCGGCTTCCTCGTCCCCGGCCACGACCTCGGGTTCCACGCCGAGGCGTTCCTTGACCGCGTCGATGAATTCGCCGCGGTTCTTGGCATCGCGCGTGGCGGAGGTCGCGACAAAGCGGATCTTGGAGGCCCCGTGCTCCTTGATCATCGCCGCATACTCGTCGATCGCCAGGAAGGTGCGTTCCAGGGCCTCGGGCGCAAACGCACCGGTGGCGTCAACGCCCTGGCCCAGGCGCACCACACGCATCTGGCGCAGCACATCGGTCAGCACCGGACCCGTCGGGGCCCTGCTCGATGTCTGCGATGAGCAGGCGGATGGAGTTGGTTCCGCAGTCGATTGCTGCAACGCGTGCCATGGAGGGGTGTTGCCTACTTCCCGGTTTCGGATTCGGTGGCAGCCGCGGCCTCGCGGGCCGCGCGTGCCGCTGCGCGCTCGGCCTGCTTGATGGCCGGGTCCACGGACTGGGTCTTCACGTGGCGCGAGCGGTCCTGGCTGGGGGCCGGGCCCTCGGTGTCCCAGGCGCCGGTGCAGTAGCACTTGTCCTTGGTCCACCATTCGCCGATGCCTTCCAGCGCGCGGTCGCCGAGCGGGTTGACGCCGGGGCCGGCCGCCAGCGAGTGGCCGACCAGCACGTGCAGGCACTTCACGCGGGTGGGCATGCCGCCGGCGGAGATGCCTGCGATTTCCGGAACCGGGCCGGTGCCGGAGCGTTCGCCGATGGCGTCGCGCACGGCCAGGTAGTGCTGGTGGGCCAGCTCGTAGGCCCGTGCCAGGTCCGCGTCTTCGCCGAGCTCGGCGTTCATCTCGATCATCAGGCCGGCCGCCTCGAGGCGGGAAACCGCGGAGGTGATCACCGGGTGCGTGAGGTAGTAGGTGGTGGGGAACGGGATGCCCGAGGACAGCCGCGGCGCGGTGGTTGCCACCAGCGGGTTGCCGCACACGCAGCGGGCGCCGATTTCCACCACGTCGCGCACCGGGCGGTTCAGCTGGCGCGAGAGCGTATCCAGGTCTTGCTCGCTGGGCACGCGTGCAGCGGCATCAAGTGCTTCGTGATTTGGGTTTTCGGCGTCCACGGTTGGGGACTTCTCCTCGTGTCGGGGGGGGATCAATCCGTGGCGGCGCGCTGGACCGAGTCGAATAGCGCATCGACCCACGGCAGATCCGTACGAATCTCGTTGGGGCTGTGGTTTTCTTCCACCGGCGGGGCATCTGTTGGTTTGCGGCCAACAACCATGTAGTTTCTCTCGCCGGGCATGACCAAGTTTATCCGGTCTCGTGCCTGCTGTTTGATGTACAGCGGATCATCCCACCGGGCGATCTGGTCCTTGAGGCCCTCCTGCTCGGCCTGCTTGGCCGCGATCACGGACTCCAGGGCCGCGATTTCATCGCGCTGACGTGCATAGGTGCCGATGCTGGGGACCAAAAGCATGGCGAAGACGGACAGCGAAATGCTCAACGCCAGGATGCGGCCGGAGAAGCTGCGCGCCGGGATCGGCTTGGCCGGGCCCTCGGGAGCCTTCTTGGGCTGCTTTTTTGCGGCCTTTTCGTCCTTGCGCACCGCGCCGGAGAGCAGGTTGCGGTCTTCGATCCTCCGCTGGGAGTCGATCGATTTGCGTCGCTCGCTCTTGTTCGTCTTGTCCTTGGCGGGCTTCTCGCCCTTGGCGGCTTGGGCTTGGCCGGCTTTGCCGCGGCGTGGTCGCCCTTGGGCTTCGCCTTGGGTTTCGGGGCCGGCTGGGCAACGGGTGCCGCGTCGTTGATGCGGCCCAGCGGGATCACCTTGGCGGTTGGAGCTTGCGGGGCAGCGCGCCGCTGCACCGGCGGCCTGTCGGGCTCACGCGTGGTTCGCGGGCGCACGGGCGCGGCGTTGGCCGGAGGGGTTGCCCGGTGCGGCCCGGCGGTCCGGGGTTCCGGCCGCCTGGGATGCCGGGCTTGGGGCGGCCTCCGGGTTGGGTGCGGCACGGCGCGGGTCCTCGGACGAGGACCCGGCCCGTGGCATGGGAGGACGTCGCGTGGCCATCTGACTCCTTGCCCTGTTGTCTTGGGGCCGTGCCTCACGACCCCAAGTGGTGGTTCTTGGGTCCACGGATCCCTGGTTAAACGCAAGAAACCCGTGGGGGAACCAAAAATGGTTCCCCCACGAGCCTACGTGCTTTTGGCGCTAGTTACGCACCGAAACGCGGGAAGGCGCCGGCGCCGGCGTAAACTGCCGCATCGCCGAGTTCTTCTTCGATGCGCAGCAGCTGGTTGTACTTGGCAACGCGCTCGGAGCGGGCCGGGGCACCGGTCTTGATCTGACCTGCGTTGGTGGCAACGCAGATGTCGGCGATCGTGGTGTCTTCGGTCTCGCCGGAGCGGTGCGAGGTGATGGTGGTGTAACCGGCACGCTGGGCCATCGAGATGGCGTCCAGGGTTTCGGTCAGCGAACCGATCTGGTTCACCTTGACCAGCAGCGAGTTGGCGGTGCCGGGTTTCGATGCCGCGGGCCAGGCGCTCCGGGTTGGTGACGAACAGGTCGTCGCCCACCAGCTGGACCTTGTCGCCGATGGCGTCGGTGAGGGTCTTCCAGCCTTCCCAGTCGTCCTCGTCCAGCGGGTCCTCGATGGAAACCATCGGGAAGTCGGCGACCAGCTGAGCGTAGTAGTCGCTCATTTCCTGGGCGGTGACCGACTTGCCTTCGAACTGGTAGGTGCCGTTCTCGAAGAATTCGGAGGAGGCAACATCCAGGGCCAGGGCAATGTCGTCGCCCGGGGTGTAGCCGGCGCGGGTGATGGCCTCGATGATCAGCTCAAGGGCCGCACGGTTGGACGGCAGGTTCGGGGCGAAGCCGCCCTCGTCGCCCAGGCCGGTGGACAGGCCCTTTTCCTTCAGCACGGACTTGAGGTTGTGGTAGACCTCGACGCCCCAGCGAAGGCCCTCGGAGAAGGTGGATGCGCCGAGCGGGGCGATCATGAATTCCTGGATGTCGACATCCGAGTCGGCGTGCGAACCGCCGTTGAGGATGTTCATCAGCGGAACCGGCAGCACGTGGGCGTTCGGGCCGCCCAGGTACTTGTACAGCGGCAGGTTCGAGGACTCGGCCGCGGCGTTTGCCACTGCCAGCGATACGCCGAGGATGGCGTTGGCGCCGAGCTTGGACTTGTTGGCCGTGCCGTCCAGGTCCATCATGACGGTGTCGATGGCGCGCTGGTCGGCGGCATCCATGCCCTCGACGACCTCTGCGATGTCCTCGATGACTGCTGCAACGGCGCCCAGGACGCCCTTGCCCTGGTAGCGCTTCGGGTCTTCGTCGCGGCGCTCGGCGGCTTCGAAGGCACCGGTGGAGGCGCCGGACGGAACCGCGGCGCGACCCATCGAACCGTCGGAGAGGAGAACCTCAACCTCGACGGTGGGGTTTCCTCGGGAGTCGAGGATTTCGCGGGCGTGAATGGCATCGATCAAGGCCATGGGAAGGTGCTCCTTCAAGGTGTGGATGTTAGTCAAACGTGTACTGCATGACGCAGGCGCCGTTGCCTGCCTCTAGCCTAGCTTGGGCTGAGGCCCAGTTCACGAAGTTGTGTCGCGCGTTCCGGGTTCCGTGCGGGCAACGCGTTGTTGCACCACGGTGCGCAGGGCTCGTTCGGCATCGAGCCCGCGCGCTTGGGCCAGTTCGCAGAGGGAAAGCAGGTGCTCCCCCAATTTCTGTTCATCATCCAGGTCCGCGTTTTCCAACGGGTTCCCGGGGTGGACAGAAGGCTGTGGGTGCTCCCCCGCGACGGCGTCCAACGCGGCATGGCGTTGGGTGCGGGAGATGAATTTCTGGGCGTAGAGCAGGGCCGGGAGATTCGTGGGAAGGCCGGCGACCGGCCGACTCGTTCTGCGGCTTCTCCGCGCGCTTGGCCCGGTCCCAGGATTCGATGATCTCCTCGATGGACTCCGGGAATGCGTCTTTCAGGCTGCCGTCGGCGTTGAAGATGTGGGTGTTGCGGCGGACCATCTTGGCGCTGAGGCCCGCGGCGATCGAGTCGAGGTCGAAGGATCCGCGTTCGGCGCCGATGGCCGCATGCAGGGCGACCTGGAGCAGGATGTCGCCGAGTTCCTCGGCCAGTTCCGCATCGTCGGCACCGGATTCGATGGCGTGGGTGAGCTCGTAGGATTCCTCGAGCAGGAAGTGCACCAGGGATTCGTGGGTGAGTTCCGCTGTCCAGGCGCAGTGGGCGCGCAACAGCGACATGATTTCGACGAGCCGGTCGACCTGCTCACTCACGCGCGTTCCCTTCCGGGGTGCCGGGGTCCTCGGGTTCCACGCCGCGATCTCGGCGTCGAACCCCTGGGGCATCGTTGCCCGGGTTCAAGTATATGAGAGTGACAAGTGCGTTCCCGACGGACCGCGGCTTTGGTGTTGCTCACAGTGCCGGTGCCGAAAACACCGATGCCGGTGTGCTGCGCCCTCCCGGAAGGAGGATGCGGCACACCGGCATCATCCGCACCGGGTGCGGAACCGAAGGGGGCGACGGGTGTTAGTCCTCGTCCTCTTCGTCGTATTCCTCGTCGTCTTCGTCGTCGTACTCTTCGTCGTCCTCGTCGGACATGGCCTCGTAGGCCTCGTTGATGAAGTCGACGAGCACCTCGCGCTCCTCCAGCGGCAGGAAGGAAGCCTCGGCGGCGTTGAGCGTGAGGTCCAGCAGGTCCTCGAGGTCGTAGTCGAAGGCCTCGACCAGCAGTTCGAACTCGTCCGAGAGCGTGGTGCCGCTCATCAGGCGGTTGTCCGGGGAGATGGTGACGTTGAAGCCCGTCTGCACCAGCAGGTCCACCGGGTGCGATTCGATGCCCTCGCCGAATTCGGCGGTGGCTCCGGTCTGCAGGTTGGAGGACGGGCAGATTTCCAGGGCGATGCCGCGGTCGCGGACCCAGTTTGCCACGGGGCCCAGGTTCACCAGGCCGGTGTCCTCGCCGACCTCTTCGCCGTCGTCGTCGACGCCGCCGAACTGGATCTCGATGTCCTCGGCGATGCGCACGCCGTGTCCCAGGCGCTGCGCACGGCCGGTGATCAGCGCGTCCTTGATGCGAATCCAGGCCGGCGGCCTCGCCGGCGTGCACGGTGGTCGGGAAGAAGTTCTCGGCCAGCAGGTCGAAGGCTTCCTTCATGCGCGAGGGCGGGAAACCGTCCTCGGCGCCGGCGATGTCGAAGCCGACGACGCCGCGCGAACGGTGGCGCAGGGCCAGCTCGGCGATTTCCACGCCGCGGTCGGCGTGGCGCATGGCGGTGATGATCTGGCCGACCTGGATCGGGGTCCCGGCCTCGGTCAGTTCCTCGCTGGCGTCCTCAAGCCCGCGCTGGACGGCCTCGACGACGTCGTCAAGGCTCAGGCCCTCGCGCTGGTGCTGCTCGGGCGCCCAGCGCACCTCGCCGTAGACAACGCCGTCCTCGACGAGGTCCTCGACGAATTCGCGGGCCACGCGGGTGAGCGCGGCCTTGGTCTGCATCACGGCGATGGTGTGGTCAAAGGTTTCCAGGTAGCGCTCCAGCGAACCGGAGTCCGCGGAGGCGCGGAACCAGGCGCCGAGTTCCTCGGCATTGGTGGAGGGAAGTTCGTGTCCCACCTCCGCGGCCAGCTCGATGATGGTTTGCGGGCGCAATCCCCCATCGAGGTGGTCGTGGAGCGAAACCTTGGGCAGGGCCCGGAAGTCGAAGGATGGGTCGTATGCAATGTGGATCATCTCGTCAGTCACCTGCCCAGCCTATCGGGGCTGCACCGGGTTCCGACAGTGGGCCGTGCTGGAGTCGGGGCAATTGTTCACCGCCCCGTCGCCGCGGGTTCAGGCGGGGGTCTCCCCGGGCCCGGAATCGCCCGGGACGCGCAGCGGGGTTTGGCCGTGCGTCGGCGTTCCACCAGCGGCCAGGCCTCGCCGGGGAAATCGTGTTCGTTGCCCAGACGGCCCAGGCGCTTGAGCACCGCGTGGATCACCTTGTCGATGAGATAGCCCAGGCCGATGGCCAGCGCCACCGAGAGCACGATGCCCAGGATCTTGTTGTCGTGGAACCAGCCGCCGGCCACGACCCCGATCGCCACCGAGTAGCTTGCCCAGGTCAGGCAGCCCATGACATCGAGCAGGGTGAAGCGCTTGAGCGAATAGCCGGTGGCCCCGGCGCTCAGGTTCACCACCACGCGGCCGATCGGGATGTAGCGGGCCGTGAAGATCAGCATGGCCCCGCGCACCGAAAGTTCCTTGCGGGCAAAGGCGAAGAGCTTGGTGGTGCGCTTGCGGCGCATCCACGCGAAGCGGTCGGTGCCGATGCGGCGCCCGATCCGGTAGGCGATCTGGTCCCCGCTGATGGCGCCGGCGGCCCCGACCAGGATCAGCAGGAAGACGTTGGGTTCCCCGGTGCTTGCCGCGACGGCGCCGAGGGCGACCAGCAAGGTCTCGCTGGGCAGGATCGGCAGGAATCCGTCGATGAGGCAGAAGACGTAGACGGTCGGCAGGATCCACCAGGCATTGGCCGCGTGGACTATGGCCTCGTTGATGAGATCCACTTTTCTACCGACTTTCCTTGGAAATTACCGAACTGGCTCCTGATGGCTGTGCGGCGGGAAGAACACTCCCGCAACCATTCAATACCAATTTTCGCTGATTGGTGATTCCACGTGAATCCGTCCAAGGGATGAACCGGGGCAGGCACCCGGGGATGAGTCAGGGACAACCCCGGGTGCTGCCTGCCGCGGGGATCAGGAAGCGGCAATCCGTTCCAGGATCAATTCCATGTCCGGGCGGCTGCCTGCGGGGGCGATGACCGCGGCGCCCTCCAGCAACGCGCGGGCCCGGTCGAAGCGCTCGGGGGTGTCGGTGAGCATGGTGGCCAGCGGCTGGCCGCGGCGCACCACGTCCCCGGGCTTGGCGTGCAGGCGCACGCCGGCCCCGGCCTGCACCGGGTCCTCGCGGCGGGCGCGCCCGGCACCCAGGCGCCACGCGGCAACGCCCACGTCCATGGCGTCAAGGGAGGTGAGCACGCCGTCGGCCTGCGCGTAGACGACGTCCGATTCCTTGGCCACCGGCAGCGGGGCGTCGTTGTCGCCGCCCTGCGCGGCGATCATGGCGCGCCACTTGTCCATGGCCCGGCCGTCCTTCAGGGCGGCAGCCACGTCGGCGTCGCGGATTCCGGCGCCGGCAAGCATCTCGGTGGCCAGCGCGATCGTCAGTTCCACGACGTCGGCGGGGCCGCCCCCGGCGAGCACCTCGATCGATTCCTCGACCTCGATGGCGTTGCCGGCGGTCAGCCCCAGCGGGGTGTCCATGTTGGTCAGCAGCGCCACGGTGCGCACGCCGGCGTCGGTGCCCAGGTTCACCATGGTCCGGGCAAGTTCCCGGGCGTCTTCCAGTGACTTCATGAAGGCGCCGGAGCCGACCTTCACGTCCAGCACCAGGGCGCCGGTGCCCTCGGCGATCTTCTTGCTCATGATGGAGGAGGCGATCAGCGGGATGGACTCCACGGTGCCGGTGACGTCGCGCAGCGCGTAGAGCTTCTTGTCCGCCGGGGCCAGGCCCGCGCCGGCGGCGCAGATGACCGCGCCGACCTCGTTGAGCTGGCGCATCATGGCCTCGTTGGTCAGCTCCGCACGCCAGCCGGCGATGGATTCGAGCTTGTCCAGCGTGCCGCCGGTGTGGCCGAGCCCGCGGCCCGAGAGCTGCGGGACGGCCACGCCGAAGACGGCGACCAGCGGGGCCAGCGGCAGGGTGATCTTGTCCCCCACGCCGCCGGTGGAGTGCTTGTCGGTGGTCCGCTTCACGGAGCCGTCGGCGTTGCGCAGCATGGAGAAGTCCATGCGCTCCCCCGAGTCGATCATCGCGGCGGTCCAGCGGGAGATCTCCGCGCGGTCCATGCCGTTGAGCAGGATCGCCATGTTCAGCGCGGCCATCTGCTCCTCGGCGATGACGCCGCGGGTGTAGGCGTCGATGGTCCAGTCGATCTGCTCGGCACTGAGCGTGCCGCGGTCGCGCTTGATGCGGATGATGTCGACCGCGTCAAAGTTCTCGGTGCTCATGAATACTCCCTTGGGTGAAAAGTCTGCCCCGCCCACCTCGGTGAGGCGGACGGGGCAAATGGTTTACAGGTTGTGCGGCCCGAACGCGTCGGGCAGCACCTGGTCCATGGTCTGGATTCCGCGCGGGGTCATCAATTCCAGGTTTTCCGCGCGGTGCTCGGAAAGCAGCTGCCGGCAGCGGCCGCACGGCATCAGCGGCCCGCCGGTCGCGTCGACGCAGTAGAAGGCGCGCAGCTTGCCGCCGCCGGTGGCGAAGAGCTCGCCGACCATGGAGCATTCGGCGCACAGGGTGACCCCGTAGGCCGCGTTCTCCACGTTGCAGCCGGAGACGACCGGCCGTCCTCGGTCAGCGCCGCGGCGCCGACCTTGAACTTCGAGTACGGCGCGTAGGCCCGTTCCATGGCCGCGACCGCCGCCACCCGGAGAGTTTCCCAGGTCGGCTGCGTCGATGGTTGTCGGTTCCACGGGCCCGCTACTCCTTCACGTACGGTTCGCCGACGGCGGCGGGCGCCTTGGACTTGCCGACCAGGCCGGCCACCGCGAAGATCGTCACGGCGTACGGCAGCATCTGCATGAACTGGCTCGGCACCGGGGTGCCGAGGATCGTCAGCACGAAGGAGAGGTTCAGCGAGAACCCGAAGAGCAGCGCCGCGAAGAACGCTCCGATCGGGTTCCAGCGGCCGAAGATCAATGCGGCCAGGGCGATGAAGCCCTGCCCCGCCGTCATTTCCTTGTTGAAGCTCGAGGAGGTCACCAGCGTGAAGAACGCGCCGCCGACGCCGGCGACGACGCCGCGCGAGCACCACGTTCCAGAAGCGCAGCGAGTTGACCTTGATGCCCACGGTGTCCGCGGCCTTCGGGTGTTCGCCGACGGCGCGCACGCGCAGGCCCCAGCGGGTCTTGAACAGACCGAACCAGACGACGAACACGGCAATGTACATGCCGTAGCCCAGGATCGTCTGGTTGAAGAAGATCGGGCCGAAGATCGGGATGTCGGCCAGCAGCGGGATGCGGATCACCGAGAACGCCGGGGGCGCGTTGTACTTCTCCGGGTCGGTGACCATCACTGTGGAGAACAGGAAGCTGGTCAGGCCCGCCACCAGCACGTTGAGCACCACGCCGACGATGACCTGGTTGACCCGGTACTTGATGGCGAAGACGGCCAGCACCATGGACACGAGCACCGAGCCGACGACCGCCGCGAGCACGCCGGCAAACAGCGAGCCGGTCATCGAGCCGACGATGGCCGCGCAGAAGGCGCCTGCCAGCAGCTGGCCCTCGATGGCGATGTTCACGACGCCGGCGCGCTCGCACAGCACGCCGGAGAGCGAGCCGAAGATCAGCGGGGTTGCCAGCGTGAAGGAACCGGCGATCAGGCCGGAGAGGTACACGTTGGGGGTGTCGGCGCTGCCGATCGCCCAGACCAGGAAGGAGATGACGAATGCGGCAGCGAAGACCGGCATCATCCAGCGTGCGGGCTTGCGTCCGGCACGCACCAGGACAAAGGCGTAGGCGGCGATGCCGAGCATCACCACGGCGCCGGCCCAGCCCACGAACGTGGTGCCGAGCACCAGGTCGGGGACGGAGATCTTCTGCGAACCGTCGGTGATGCGGAAGCGCGCGTCGGCGTTCGGGCTGCCGATGGCGAACCCGACCAGGGCCAGCAGGCCCAGCACCAGGTAGGTGACCGGGGCGGCCCAGGAACGTATCACCGCGGTGTTGGCAGCGGCGGCCTCGGGCGCCTTGGCGATGGTTGCGTGGCTCATGCTGCACCTCCGGTGGCTGCCTTGGCTGCAGCCTTCTTGTTCTTGGGTTTGGACGTGCCGATCCGGAAGATCGAACGCACCAGCGGCGGGGCTGCGATGAACAGCACGATGAAGGACTGGACCACCAGCACGATGTCGATCGGGATGCCGGTGTTGGCCTGCATGCCGACGCCGCCGGCGCGCAGGGCGCCGAAGAGCAGCCCGGCGAAGAGCGTGCCGATCGGGTTGGAGCGGCCCAGCAGTGCCACGGTGATCGCGTCGAAGCCGAAGCTTGCCGCGATGCCGCCGGAGAGCGAGCGCTCGGTGCCCAGGATCTGGGCGGTTCCGGCCAGGCCGGCCAGGCCACCGGCGATCAGCATGGACAACAGGTAGGCGCGGCCCACGTTGATGCCGGCGGTCTTCGCCGCGGCAGGGTTGGCGCCCACGGCGCGCATCTCAAAGCCGGTGGTGGAGCGGTTCAGCAGCCACCAGGTGAAGGCCACGGCGGCCAGTGCCACCAGGAAGCCGTAGTGCAGGCGGAAGGCCGAACCGAACATCAGCGGGTAGGCTGCGGACTCGGCGACGGGGTCGCTGAGCGGGTTGTTGGACCCCTCGCGCTGGAATGCCGGGGTGGAAAGCAGGTACAGCAGCAGGTACACGGCGATGTAGTTGAGCATGATCGTCACGATCACCTCGTGCGCGCCGCGGCGTGCCTTGAGGAAACCGGCGATGCCGCCCCAGAGCGCGCCGCCGACGATGCCCGCAAGCACGGCGACCACCAGGTGGATGCCCACCGGCAGGTCAAGGCTGAAGCCGACCCAGCCGGCCAGCGTCGCGCCGAGGATGATCTGGCCCTGGGCGCCGATGTTGAACAGGCCGACGCGGAACGCCAGGGCCACGCCGAGACCGGCGAGGACCAGCGGGGTGGCGATGGTGAGGGTCTCGGTCAGCGGGTAGATCGCGTCGGAGAAGCTCTCGGCCGAGGTGTTGATGATGCTGGACTGGAACAGCGCGATGTAGGCCTCGGAGACCGAGGTCCACACGGCGGAAAGCATGTCGCTCGGGCGGCTGAAGAAATAGCTGGCCGTGGAGGTGACGCGCTCGTCGGTGGCGGCGATCAGGATCGCGCCGACCAGCAGCGAGAGCAGGATGGCCAGCACGGAGACCAGGCCGTTGCCGGTCATGATGCGCTTGAGCAGCGGTTCGCCGGCTTCCTGGTGGTGGTGCGTCACGGGCGCCGGTGGCGGCGTCACCAGGACGTCGGTGTGTTCTGCCGGTGGCAGGTCTGGAGTGGTACTCATGCTCGTTCCTTGCCTTCGGTGCCGCTTTGGGATTCGGCTTCTTCGTTGCTTGCCCCGGCCATCATCAGGCCCAGGACGTCTCGCGGGGTGTCCCCGGGGACGATTCCCACCAGTTTGCCCTTGTAGAGCACGGCGATCCGGTCGGCGAGTTCGACGACCTCGTCGAGTTCGGTGGAAACGATCAGCACCGGGGTGCCCGAATCCCGTTCGGCGACGATGCGCCGGTGCAGGAATTCGATGGATCCGACGTCCACGCCGCGGGTCGGCTGGGAGGCGATGAACAGCTTCAGCGGGCGGGAAAGTTCCCGGGCCATGACGACCTTTTGCTGGTTGCCGCCCGAAAGCGTCCCGGCCTCGGCGTCCGGCCCCTGGGTGCGCACGTCGAACTCGGTGATTTTCTTCAGCGCGTTCTTCAGCATCACCGCGGGCTTCATGTTCAGGCCGCGGGCGTAGGGTGCCTTGTCGTACTGGTTCAGGACCAGGTTCTCGGCAACAGTGAAGGTGCCGATGACGCCGTCGGTGCTGCGGTCCTCGGGGACAAAGCCGACGCCGGAGTTGATGATCTGCTTGACGCGTGCGTCCGACGAGTTCCTTGCCGCCGAGCTTGATGGAACCGCTCACGTGGTCCATCAGGCCCATGATCGACTCGGTCAGCTCGGTCTGGCCGTTGCCCTGGACGCCCGCCACGGCGAGGATCTCGCCCTGGGAGATGCCGAAGCTCACCGAGTCCAGCAGCAGCTGGCCGGAGGAGGCGAGCACCGACAGGTCGGTGATCTTGAAGGTTTCCTCGCCGAGCTTCGGCTCGTCCTTGTCCAGGTTCAGCGAGACCGAACGGCCGACCATCAGGGCGGCGAGTTCGGCGGCCGAGGCGCCCGGATCGGCCTTGCCGACGACCTTGCCGCGGCGGATCACCGTGATGGTGTCGGAGATGGCCTTGACCTCGCGCAGCTTGTGCGAGATGAAGACGACGGCGGTGCCGGAGTCGCGCAGCTGCCGCATGATGTTGAGCAGTTCGTCGGTTTCCTGCGGGGTGAGCACGGCGGTGGGCTCGTCAAGGATCAGCACCTTGGCGTTGCGGACCAGTGCCTTGATGATTTCCACGCGCTGCTGCACGCCCACGGGCAGGTCCTCGACGATCGCATCGGGATCAACGCCGAACCCGTAGCGATCGGAGATCTCGCGGATGCGGGCGCGGGTCTTCTCGAGGTTCAGGATGCCGGCCGGGCCGGTGTCCTCGTTGCCCAGGGCAACGTTCTCGGCGACCGTGAAGACGGGGACGAGCATGAAGTGCTGGTGCACCATGCCGATCCCGGCGGCCATGGCATCGCCCGGGCCGTTGAACTTCACTGGCTTGTCGTCGATGAGGATTTCGCCCTCGGTGGCCTCGTAGAGGCCGAAGAGAACATTCATGAGGGTCGATTTACCGGCCCCGTTTTCACCGAGCAGGGAATGGACCTGGCCGGACTCGACGATGACGTCGATGTGGTCGTTGGCAGTGAAGTTGCCGAATCTTTTGGTGATGCCCCGAAGCTCGAGTTTCACGTCTGCTACCCGTTTTCCTTCTCATCCGGCCCGATAGGGGCCGGGGGGTGTCGTGTTGAAGTGGGTCCCGCGGTCTCTACCCTAGTCAAAACGGGCCTGAGGCGGAATGCCGGTAGATGGGCACAACCAAACGCGCCGTTCTGACTTCTCCCACGGGCGGGAAAAGGGCCGGAACGGCGCGTTTGGCTGGCTACCTTATTGCTGTGTTACTTGGTCTTCGGGCTGGAAGGCGATTCGACCTTCACGGTGCCCGAAATGATGTCGGCCTTCAGCTGGTCCGAGCTCGCTCTTGAGCTCGGCCGGGACCTTGGAGTCGAAATCGTGGAACGGTGCCAGGGAGACGCCACCGTTTTCCAGGGTGCCAACGTACGGGGTGGAGTCGAACTTGCCGGCAACGTCCGCGGCGACAACGTCCTCGACGGACTTGCCCATTTCCTTGATGACCGAGGAAAGGACGAATTCGTTGCCCGAGGCCAGGGACTCGAAGCCGTCGGCGTCGACCCAGATGACCTTGACGGCCTTGCCGCCGGCGTTGAGCTCCTTGACGGCATCCATGGTTCCCAGGCCAACCGGGCCCGCAACCGGCATGATGACGTCGGCGCCTTCGTTGGCGAAGGTCAGGTGGTGTTCTTGCCGGCGCCCTGGTTCTCGAAGTCACCGGTGAAGGTGCCGTTCTGCTTGGCGACGTCCCAGCCCAGAACCTCAACGTTCTTGGACTTCTTCTCGTTGTAGTAGGCAACGCCGTCGGCGTAGCCGTCCATGAAGATGGAGACGGTCGGGATGTTCATGCCGCCGTAGGTGGCAACCTTGCCGGTCTCGGACATGCCTGCGGCGAGGTAGCCGGCGAGGAAAGCGGCCTGGGCCGTGTCGTAGATGATCGGCTTGACGTTCTTGGCGTCGATGGCGTTGTCGTCGACGATCGCGAAGTGCTTCTCCGGGTTGGCGGCGGCAGCCTTCTTGGTCTCGTCCGAGAGCAGGAAGCCGACGGTGATCGTGAGGTCGCAGCCGCCCTTGACCATGGAGTTCAGGTTCGGGGCGAAGTCGGTTGCAGCCTTCGACTCGGCCTTCTTCACCTCGATGCCCAGGTCGTTCTTGGCCTGCGAGCAGGCCCTCGTAGGAGGACTGGTTGAAGGAACGGTCGTCGAATCCGCCGGAGTCGGAGACGATGCAGCCGGTGAAGTCCGCTGCACCTGCCGCGGTCGAGCCGCCGGCGCTCGGTGCTGCCGAACCTGACGGGGACGCTTCCGGCGCCGCGCCGCAGGCAGTCAAAACGAGTGCAGAAATGCCGAGGATGGCCGCGGCCATTCCGGACTTGCGCTTGATGTTGCGCATGTAGGTTCCCTCCATTGGGTTACGAGCTACGTGTCACGATCCAGGGAAGCAAAAAATATTGTGTTCCACGCCAGATCGTGTCTGTTGCATTGCCGCTAGGCACCGGGTGGTGAATCGGATCAGTCCCGCAGACCCGGAAACGGGGATGCGGAAACGACGATTTCACATCCACCTAGCCTAACGCCCAATGTGCCCCGTTCGAGGCCCCAAATGTTACAAGCGCATAACACTCTAAGCGCTTGACGTAGCTCCTTCGACCGCCCCGTTCAGCTGGGCGATGGCCCTCACCGCGGCCGCCGCCATGACCGTGACGCCGACCTCAATTGCCGATTCATCAGGGATGTAGTCGCCCCGGTGCAGGTCGTAGGTTTCCCCTCCGGGGGTGCGCGTACCCAGCCGCATCATGGATCCGGGGACCTTGTTGGTCATCCAGGCAAAATCCTCCCCGCCCATCGACTGCGGGGTCAGCACGATGGCGGCCGAGCCGATCTCGGCGCGGGCCGAATCCTCGATGAGGTCGGTTTCGTCCTCGTTGTTGATCACCGGAGGCACGCCGCGGGTGTGTTCGAGCTTCACCTCGACGCCGTACGGGGCTGCGACCTGGCGGACGACCTCGTCCAGCAGGTCGCCGGCACCCTCCCACGCCTCGCCGTCAAGGCAGCGCATGGTTCCGGCAAGGTAGCCGGTCGCCGGAATGGCGTTGGGGGCGCTTCCGGCATGGATCTGCCCCCAGACCACCGAAACGGCGGAACGCACGTCGATGCGGCGGCCCAGCACGGCCGGGACGTTGATGGCGATCTGGCTCATCGCGAAGACCAGGTCCTCGGTCAGGTGCGGGCGCGAGGTGTGTCCGCCGCGGCCGGTGAGCTCGATCTTGATGGTGTCGCTCGCGCTGGTGATCGCGCCGATGCGCGTGCCGATCTTGCCCGCGTCGATGCGCGGTTCGCAGTGCAGCGCCAGGATGCGCGGCACCTCGTCGAGCACGCCCGCCGCGATGACGGAGAGTGCGCCGCCGGGCATCTTTTCCTCGGCCGGCTGGAAGATCACGCGGATGCGGCCGTTGAGCTCGCCCTCGTCGTCAATGGACTTGAGCACCTTGGCGACGCCCAGCATCACCGTGGTGTGGATGTCGTGGCCGCAGGAGTGCGCCACGCCGTTGACGACCGAGGCGTACTCGAGCCCGGTCTCCTCGAGGATCGGCAGGGCGTCGATGTCGGCGCGCAGGGCCAGCGCGATCGGGCCGGTTCCGATGTCGACGAAGGCACCGGTTTCCTCCAGCGCGACGGGCTCCAGGCCGACGGCCCGCAGCTGGGCGAGGATGCGCTCGGTGGTCTTGTATTCCACGAACGAAAGTTCGGGGTTGGCGTGCAGTTCGCGGCGGAAGTCCACCAGCTCGCCAAGGAGCGGGGCCACCCAGGGCTTGACCGAGGGAATCTGCTGGTTTTGTTCGATACTCATGCGCACAAGAACGACAATACTGGCTGGGGTCTGCAGCATCCCGCTTTGCGTGCAAATGTTGCAGTGTTGCGTGTTGGGGCGATCGCGTTGCGCATGCCCGTCGGCCGTTGCCCAGCACGGGCTGCCCGGGAAACGCGACTGGACCCCGGCATTGCCGAGGTCCAGTTCGCTGCTGCGTTTGTGCTCCCTGTTTAGAGGACGTCCATGACGCCGTTCTTCTTCAGGGTGTCAACGGTGTTCTTCACGGACTGCGCGTGCTCCTTGGTGGTCACCAGCAGCGCGTCGGGGGTGTCCACGACAACCACGTCATGGATGCCGATGAGCGCGATCACGCGCTTGGAATCGGTGACCACCACGCCCGTGGCGTTGTCCGAATAGACGCGCTTGACGTCGCCGATCACCGTCACGCCGGTTTCTTCGCTGGCCGGGTTCAGGCGGCCGATCGCCGCGAAGTCCCCCACGTCGTCCCAGTTGAAGACGCCGGGGATGACCGCGACGTCGCCGGCCGCGGCGGCCGGCTCGGCAACCGCGTAGTCGATTGCGGTCTTGGGCAGGTCGGGCCAGATGCGGTCCATGGTCTCGTCGCGGGCCGGGGTTTCCCAGGCTGCCGCGATTTCCATCAGGCCCGCGTACAGCTCCGGCTCGCTGCGCTCGAGGTGCTTGAGCATCAGCGCCACCGGCGCCACGAACATGCCCGCGTTCCAGAGGTATCCCCCGTCGGCAAGGTAGCGGCGAGCGGTGTCCTCGTCGGGCTTTTCGACGAACTCGACAACGTCGCGGGCGGTGGGCGCACCGGAAATCTCCAGTCGTTCACCGGCACGGATGTAGCCAAAGGCCGTCGAGGGAAGCGTCGGACGGATGCCGATGGTGACGATCTTGCCCGTGGCGGCCGTGTGGATGGCCTCGAGCACCGCCTCCTGGAAGACCTCGACCGGGCCGATGACCTGGTCCGCGGCGAAGGAACCCATGATGGTTTCGGGGTTGCGCCGGTACAGGATCGCGGCGGCCAGGCCGATGGCGGCGGCCGAGTCCTTGGGTTCCGGCTCAAGGACAAGGTCGAGGTCGCTCACCTCGGGGAGCTGGGCGATCACCGCGGTGCGGTGGGCACGGCCGGTGACGACCATGATGTTCCCGCCGGCAAGCGGGATCAGCCGCTCGTAGGTGGCGCGGATCAGCGTGGATCCGGACCCGGTAAGGTCGTGGAGAAATTTGGGGGCTGCGGCACGCGATAGCGGCCACAGTCGTGTTCCGACTCCACCTGCCGGAATCACACCGTGGAATCGAGCCAAGAGTTCAGCGTTCATCCGACTAACGGTAGTTGATTAAGGCTGGGAATGCGCTGATAGGCCCGCCAGGAATACGGCACTAAAACCTATTCTAATTCGCGCAATTCTTCGGGTTTTTGTCAATGTATCACCGTGATCGGTGAGCCTACTCACACAACAATGGGAAACAATGGGCACGCCAGCCCTAGGTGGTCTAAGATCGGGCAAGGAACGCTCGCACTCCGGCGTCAATTTTTTGTGTGGAAGATACACATGCGCCATTGCGAGTCATGGAGGTTAATTCAGTGTCGAAGACTTCGTCAGGCACCCTCTACCGCGGCCGCGAAGGCATGTGGTCTTGGGTGGGGCATCGCATTACAGGTGTCGTTATTTTCTTATTCCTGCTGGTTCACGTGCTCGACACGTCTCTGGTCCGGGTTGCCCCGGGCGCGTATGACGCTGTCATGGCCACGTACAAGAACCCGCTCATGGCCTTGGGTGAAACCGCTCTTGTCGCCGCCATCGTCTTCCACGCTTTCAACGGCTTGCGCCTGATCCTGGTGGACTTCTGGAAGCAGGGAACCAAGTACCAGCGCCAGATGCTCTGGGGCGTTTTGGCCCTGTGGGTCATCACCATGTTGGCATTCTCCATTCGCCACCTGTCCATCGCCTTTGGAGGTCACTAATCCATGTCGACACAAATCGCTGCCCCGCGCAGCCAGCGTCTTGACCCGAAGTACTCCCGCGCCAACAAGTCGCGCGGCAGCTTCGAAATGGTTGCCTGGCTCTTCATGCGCCTTTCCGGCGTGGCCCTCGTCGTCCTGATCTTCGGCCACCTCTTCACCAACCTCATGGTCGGCGATGGCATCAGCGCCATCGACTTCGGCTTCGTCGCCGGCAAGTGGGCCGACCCGGTGTGGCAGTTCTGGGATCTTGCCATGCTCTGGCTCGCCATGCTCCACGGCACCAACGGCGTGCGCACCATCATCAACGACTACGCCGAGAAGCCTGCCACCCGCGTGTGGCTCAAGGGCATCCTCTACGTCGCCACCATCATCATTGTCATTCTCGGCACCCTGGTGATCTTCACCTTCGATCCTTGCATCGCCGGTTCCGAAATCGCGGCTTGCAAGTAACCTTCGGCGCCCGTTCGCTGAAGTAAAGAATTCAAGAAAAGAGAGCATCAGGTATGCAGGTACATAAGTACGACGTCGTGATCGTCGGAGCTGGCGGCGCAGGCATGCGCGCGGCCATCGAATCCGGCCAGCGCGCACGTACGGCCGTTCTCACCAAGCTTTACCCAACTCGTTCGCACACCGGTGCGGCACAGGGTGGCATGTGTGCAGCACTGGCCAACGTAGAAGAAGACAACTGGGAATGGCACACCTTTGACACCATCAAGGGTGGCGACTACCTGGTGGACCAGGACGCTGCGGAGATCATGGCGAAGGAAGCCATTGACGCAGTGCTCGACCTGGAAAAGATGGGCCTGCCCTTCAACCGCACGCCCGAGGGCAAGATCGACCAGCGTCGCTTCGGTGGCCACACCCGCGACCACGGCAAGGCCGCCGTTCGCCGCGCCTGCTACGCAGCAGACCGCACCGGTCACATGATCCTGCAGACCCTCTACCAAAACTGCGTCAAGCACAACGTTGAGTTCTACAACGAGTACTACGTGCTGGACCTGCTGCTGGTTGAAGAGGATGCATTCCGCGAAGACGGAACCGCCTACAAGCAGAAGCGCGTTGCCGGCGTCGTGTCCTACGACCTGGCCACCGGCGAACTTCACGTCTTCCAGGCCAAGTCCGTGATCTTCGCCTCCGGCGGAGCCGGCAAGGTCTTCAAGACCACCTCCAACGCCCACACCCTCACCGGTGACGGCATGGGCATTGCCTTCCGCAACGGCATCCCGCTGGAAGACATGGAGTTCTTCCAGTTCCACCCGACCGGCCTGGCCGGCCTGGGCATCCTGCTCACCGAGGGTGCACGTGGCGAAGGCGCCATCCTGCGCAACTCGGAAGGCGAACGCTTCATGGAGCGCTACGCACCGACCATCAAGGACTTGGCACCGCGTGACATCGTCGCCCGCGCCATGGCCAACGAGGTTCGCGAAGGCCGCGGTTGCGGTCCAAACAAGGACTACGTCCTCTTGGACCTGACCCACCTGGAGCCGGCCCACATCGAAGCCAAGCTTCCGGACATCACCGAGTTCGCCCGCACCTACCTGGGTGTCGAGCCGTTCACCGATCCGGTTCCGGTTTACCCGACGGCGCACTACGCCATGGGTGGCATCCCGACCAACGTCCAGACCGAGGTCCTCCAGGACAACGACACCGTCATCCCGGGTCTCTTCGCCGCCGGCGAAGTTGCCTGTGTTTCGGTTCACGGCTCCAACCGCCTGGGCACCAACTCGCTGCTGGACATCAACGTCTTCGGCAAGCGCGCAGGCATCTCGGCCGCCAAGTACGCACTGGGCGCCGAGTTCGTGGAACTTCCGGAAGACCCGGAGAAGTTCACCACCACGCAGATCGAATCCATGCTCTCCTCCACCGGAACCGAGCGCGTGGCCCCGATCCGCAAGCAGCTGCAGGACATCATGGACGCCAACGTCCAGGTGTTCCGCGACAAGAAGTCGCTCACCGAGGCCCTCGTGGTCATCGAAGAGCTGCGCGAACGCTACAAGAGCGTTTCGGTCCAGGACAAGGGCAAGCGCTTCAACCTCGACCTGCTCGAGGCCATTGAGCTTGGCTTCCTGCTGGACATGGCAGAGGTCATGACCGCTGCCGCGCTGTACCGCAAGGAATCCCGCGGCGGACACTACCGCGAGGACTACCCGGATCGCGACGACGAGAACTTCATGAAGCACTCCATGTGCTACAAGGATGAGGCTGCAGCCACCGAGGGCATTGAAGGTATCCGCATGGAAACCAAGCCCGTTGTCTTTACCCGTTACCAGCCGATGGAGCGTAAGTACTAATGAGCACGGAACTTCCGGAACCAGCATCGAAGATTGAGCTGAAGCCCGGTGTTGGCGGCGGCGGAGAAATTCCGCAGTTCAACATCACCTTGCGCGTTCGCCGGTACCTGCCGGAGACCACCGCAGACGCCTACTGGGAAGACTTCGAGCTGACCATGTACGGCACCGACCGCGTGCTGGATGCCCTGCACAAGGTCAAGTGGGAGCATCGACGGATCACTCTCGTTCCGCCGTTCCTGCGCCCACGGCATTTGCGGCTCCGATGCCATGCGCATCAACGGCCGCAACCGCCTGGCCTGCAAGACCCTGCTCAAGGACCTGGACCACTCCAAGCCGATCACCGTTGAAGCCATCAAGGGCCTGCCCCTTGAAAAGGACCTCATCGTCGACATGGAACCGTTCTTCCAGTCCTACCGCGAGATCATGCCGTTCCTGGTCAACAAGGGCCACGAGCCTTCGGCCGAGCGCTACCAGTCCGCCGAGGAGCACGCGAAGTTCGAGGACACCACCAAGTGCATCCTCTGCGCCGCCTGCACCTCCTCCTGCCCGGTCTTCTGGACCGACGGCCAGTACTTCGGCCCGGCAGCAATCGTGAACGCACACCGCTTCATCTTCGACTCGCGCGATGATGCAGGCGACATGCGTTTGGAGATCCTGAACGACAAGGAAGGCGTGTGGCGCTGCCGCACCACCTTCAACTGCTCCGAAGCATGCCCGCGTGGCATCCAGGTGACCAAGGCAATCGCCGAGGTCAAGCAGGCAATCCTGTCGCGCTCCATCTAGTTTTCAACTAGGTTGGCGCACAGTGGTCCGGTTCCCCTCGGGGAGCCGGACCACTGTTCGTTAACCCGCGAGCGTTGGCTACAGCTGCGGAACGCAGGCGCCGGTGCCCAGCTTCGCCAACCCGGCGAGGTCGCCCGCGGCGAAGCTCGTCCGGTAGCTGGGGCCCTCGTACATGAGCTGGTTCGGGTCCTTGACGTGGTCGAGCCCCAGCACGTGCCCGAATTCGTGCATGATGACGGCCCGCACATGCTCCGTCCCCTGCGGATGGCCCATCATCGCGGCCACGTCGGGTCCGTCGAGATTGACCTGGCCGGCAGCGAAGACAAGGGGCGTGCCCTTCGCCGAAATGTACGAACTGCCGCCCAGCCCGGCAACGTCCCCCGCCAGGGCCGGGATCTCGGCCGGCGACGACCACGTAACCAGCACGGGCACCCAACGTTTGCCGTAGCGCTCGGGCTGGTACTGGGTTCGCTGGGCGGAAGGGCCCTCGGTGGTGGTGCCGTCGTAAACGAAGCGGAGGCCGCTGGCCGCGGACACGGCCTCGACCGCCTCGTGGACGAGCCTTTCGGCGTCCGCCGGCGCCCCGTCCGGGCGGATGACGTAGTGGATCGGCCGGCAGGGATCGTAGGCCACGAATTTTTGCTTCTTGTCCGGCGACGGATGCAACTGGTATCGCCGTGGAATCCTGCGCCGCCGGCGGGGTGCCCAGGGGCTTTGCGGCCGCCTCCACGCCCCGGGGCGGAACATCGGACCACGGCAGGTTGGACTGCAGCCACCGGCATGACGTGGTTTTCCAGGACAACGGTGGATGCGTAGAGGGCCACCACGATCCCCGCTCCCACCACGAAATTGCGCCGCGCGCCCGGACGGAGCCATGCCCCGGCAGTCCTGCGGCGCCGTGGTTTCTTGCCCGGCGCTGGCGGCCCGGTGGAAACCGGGGTCCTGCCGCCGCACGGGCTTCCTCGACGGCCCACTGCGGGATCCTGCCCGAGGCGGAACGCGGGAGCGGAAGCTGCCCGTAGGCGCGCTCTGACCCGGGTCCGTGGGCGCTCCCGTGGTTCGATTGATCGTTGGTCTTGTCTGGCATGCATCCCCCAAGGTGCAGACAGCCGGTCCCCCAAGGACCGGTTTTCCGCAGTCTATCCGAGTTCCGGGTGCTTGGGCAGTGGTATCCCGACGCGCGTGCGACCCCGGCTCCACGGGACCGCTGGCCCTGCCCGCACGGCAAACCGCACGCGGGGCGGGTCAGCGGCGACCGCCGGCACCCTGCCCCCGGAACTTTCCCCGGATCCGCCCTAGACCGCGGTTTTCGTGCGCTCGCGCTTGAGGTCCGCGGCCCGCACCCCGACCAGGGCCGCCGCAATCAGGTACACCTGGCTGAGCAGGTTGAACCAGACGAAGAGGCCAAGGATCACCGCGAAGGGCGCCAGCAGGACGTTGTTGGTCAGCGAGGCCAGGAGCATGGCAGAGAAGAAGCGCAGCGTGGTGGCCCCGGCGCCCGCCAGCATCACGGCGGGCCAGAGGGCACCCCGGATCAAGACGACCCGCGATGCGACACGCAGCAGGACCCAGGCCGTGGCGCAGTCCAGCGCAAACATCGCCACCACAAAGCCGATCCGGGTCAGCGCGCTGGTCCACAGGCTGCCGAGGTGAAGCAGGCCGGCCAGCGAATCGATCATCGACGAGCTGGCAACGGCCAGCGCGCTGGAAGCCACCAGGGCCACGGCCAGCACCATCAGCAACAGCGCATCGCGCAGCTTGGAGACCACGGGGTTGGACCTGTCCCGGTTCAACCCCAGGATGATGCGGATGCCCTCGCGGAGCCCGGCCAGCCAGCCCAGGGAGGTGAAGACCAGGGCGGCGAGCGAAATGACGAGGGTCAGCCCGAAGCCGCCCAGGCCCAGGAGGTCCTCGGGCTTGGCCAGCCCGCCGTTGCCGGTGTCGATCAGGCCCGGCGTGCTGGCGGCGACCATCTCGATGATGCCGTCGCGCAAGACCGGGTTGTCGCTTGCCACCATGCCGAGCACGGCAAATCCCGCAACCAGCATCGCGGCGATCGAGAAGAACATGCGGTAGGCTCCCCCGGCGGCCAGCAACGGGCCGCGGCGGCGCGCATACAGGTTCCAGACGCGCATCGGGTAGAGCGAGTTGGTCCAGGCCGTGAGCAGCTTGAAGAACGCCGCAATGCGCTGGAACAGCGTTCCGTTGGCGCGCGCGGCGTAGAGTTCCTGGGTCTTGAGCCTGGTGAAGGACGCCAGCGCGCGCGGATCCAGCGGGCTGGGCGGCGGGACCGGCGGGGCGCCGACATAGCGCCGGGCGGCAACGCCGGGTGCCCGGGTGCCCTTTTCGGGGATCTCGGGATCGGCCTCCAGCGGATCGGGCACGGGGTCCTGCATCCGGGGATCGTCGGCATCGGGCGCCGTGATCATCCTCAGGATCTTTTCCCGGCTACTTTCCCACTCCGCCAAGTTCCAGCTCCTCCCGCAGCGACCACTGCCCGGCTTCGTCGATGCCGAAGAGGCCGATGGAGGAAACGGTGAAGCCCATCGATTCATCGCGGAGTTCCTCCTGCGCCGCATCCATGAGTGCGTCGTCGACCTCGTGGGCGATGGTCAGATGCGGGTGGTAGGCATGGGACAGGTCGTGTCCCAGCGGGCCCTCGAGCAGGGCTTCGTGAAGGGCCGTGCAGGCCTCGGTCCCCTCGCGCACGTTCAGGAAGACGACGGGGGCCACGGGCCGGAAGGTACCGGTGCCCTGCAGGCACACCCGGAAGGGCGCGGCCAGGGCGGCGACGGCCCGCACATGCGCGGCGGCGGCGTCCCAGTCCGTCGTGGAACCCGAGACCAGGGTGATGTGCGGTTCCACCAGGGAGGCGGCCTCGCCCCCGTAGGCGCGCCGCCAGGCACGCAGGGATTCGCGAAGCGGGGAAGGAATTTCGATCACGACACCCAGCGCCGTGGATTCCACGCCGCCTGTGTCCGTCTCCTCCCCCGCTCCGCAGGCCATGCTAGAAGATCCCGCCCACGGGCGCGCATGAAGCCAACGCGGTCGTACACGTCGGCCAGCGTCTTGGAGGCGACCTCACGGGCCTTGAGCGCGCCGGCGGCCAGGATCGAGTCCAGTTCCGCCGGGTCCTCGAGCAGTTCGAGGGTCCGCGCCCGCACCGGGGCCAGGGCCTCGACCACGGCATCGGCGACCGCGACCTTCAGGTGGCCGTACATCTTGCCGTCGAACTCGTTGACCAGCGCCGGGATCGGGGTCCCGGTGACGCTGGAGAGGATTTCCAGCAGGTTGGTGACGCCGGGCTTGTTGGCGCGGTCGTGCGCGATCACGGTGTCGGCATCGGTCACCGCCGACTTGATGCGCTTGGCGACGGTCTTGGCGTCGTCCAGCACGTTGATCAGGCCGTTGGGGCTGGAAGCCGACTTGGACATCTTGGAGGTCGGGTTCTGCAGGTCGTAGATGCGCGCGCCCTCCTTCTTGATCATGGCCTGCGGCACCACGAACGTCTCGCCGAAGCGGTGGTTGAAGCGGGTGGCCAGGTCGCGGGCAAGCTCCACGTGCTGGCGCTGGTCGTCGCCCACCGGGACGCCCTGCGGCTGGTAGAGCAGGATGTCGGCCGCCATCAGCACCGGGTAGGTGAACAGGCCCACCGAGGATGCCTCGGCGCCGCCCTTGGAGCTCTTGTCCTTGAACTGGGTCATCCGGCTGGCCTCGCCGAACCCGGTGATGCAGTTCAGCACCCAGGCAAGCTGCGCGTGCTCCGGGACCTGGGACTGGACGAACAGCGTCGACTGCTCCAGGTCGATGCCGCCGGCAATGTACTGGGCGGCGGTGACCCGGGTGCGGTTGCGCAGGTCGGCCGGATCCTGCGGCACGGTGATCGCGTGCATGTCAGGGATGAAGAAGAACGAATCGTAGTCGTCCTGGGCCTGGACCCAGTTGACCAGGGCGCCGAGGTAGTTGCCAAGGTGCAGGGAATCGGCCGAGGGCTGCATGCCCGAAAGCACGCGGGGACGTGCGGTGGTGGCGAAGGTTTCGCTCATGAGTTGAAGAGTCCTTTAGAACTGGTAGTCGACGACCAGCGGTGCATGGTCGGAGAAGCGCACGTCGTAGCTGGATGCGCGGTCAACGACGGATTTGGTCGCGAGGGAGGCAAGTTCCGGGGTGGCCATGTGGTAATCGATGCGCCATCCGGTGTCGTTGACGAAGGCCTGCCCCCGCCACGACCACCAGGTGAAGGGGCCGTCGACCTCGCCGGCCAGTTCGCGTGCGACGTCCTTGTAGCCGATCTCCTCGCCGAAGAAGCGGTCGAAGTAGGCACGTTCCTCGGGCAGGAAGCCCGAACGCTTCACGTTGCCCTTCCAGTTCTTGATGTCCAGCGTCTTGTGGCCGACGTTCAGGTCGCCGACGACCAGCACGTGGTCCTTCTCGGCCTTCAGCGCCGGAAGGTGGTCGATCATCCGGTCCAGGAAGCGGAACTTGTCCACCTGCTTGGGGGTGTCGACCTCGCCGGAGTGCACGTAGGCGCTGACGACCGTCAGGACCTTGCCGTCGGCGAGCTCGAAGTCCGCCTCGACCCAGCGGCCGGTGGTCTCGAAGTACTCGTCGCCGATGTGGTTGCGCGTGGCGATCGGCTCGGCGCGCGAAAGCACCGCGACGCCCGCGCGTCCCTTGTCCTGGGCCTCGGCATGCAGGATGTGCCAGCCGTCGCCGATGAGTTCGCGCAGGATCGCGTCCGGTGCACGGACTTCCTGGAGGCACAAGACATCAAGGTCACGGGCTGCGATCCAGTCGGCCATGTTGCGCTTGTATGCTGCGCGGATGCCGTTGACGTTCACCGAGGCAACACGCAATGCGCCGTCGGACTTGGTCAGGATCTCTTCTGCGGTAGGTATCACGCAATCCACCTTACAGATAATTGGTCTGGGGTTGTCGGGGGCACGGCCGGGGTGTCGCCCCGGAACGGGTGTTAGTCGATGACCTCGCCGGTCATCGGCTCGCCGTTGTTGGCGGGCTTCATCATGTCGCGGGCGTTGGCCGCGGTGATCTCGATGGTTTCAAGGGCACGGTCCACCATGCCGGCGGCTTCCTCGCCGGCCTGGCCACGGTAGTCGTTCACGACCTTGGTCTGGACCTGGATGATCTTGAAGGAGTGGTCAAGCTTCAGGTCGCGGTTGCGGGTGCCCTCGTCGATGACCACGGGAGCCGGCTGGGAGCCGTTTCCGCGCGAGGCCGCGGCGGCCGTCGCCGCCTTGAGCTGGTCGGACATCTTCTTGGCACCGCGCTTGAGGCCGAAGACCAGGAATGCGGAAAGCAGAAGCCAGCCGAGGGAGATCACCACGACAAACCAGCCGATGACGTCGTTCTGGTTCGCGGCAAAGACAACCGCCACCGAGAAAGACGGTGACCATGACGGCCAGGGAAAGGGTGGAGGCGTTGATGGTGATTTTCTTGCCCTGCGCTGGGGCCGAGCTGCTACCGAGGGGTTCCATGCTTCCATTCTCTCAAACCCGTAGCGACCGGATCTAATCCGAGTATGAATTACGCTTGTTAGCTTAATTGCTTCGACCCTAGATTGAACCCGATTACGTGTAGTTGGGGCCGTGTGTGCGGGATGCCGCACCTTAATCAATTTGGGGACAACGCATGAAACACTCGTCGGGTTTTTCAAACAATGTACGCAGCGATTTTTCTCGCCCGAGGCAAGGGTTTGGGGCTCGTTCAGCCGCCCACCCACATTCCCGACGATGGTGGGCGTTGGTGTGTTCGCTGGCGATGGTGGCGGTGACCCTCACCGCCCCGAGTTCGGTTGCGGCCGATCCCTGCGCGCCCGGGGCCAACAAGATCGTCTGCGAAAACAGCAAGCCCGGGACCGACCCCTCCGAATGGGACATCCAAGGTGCCGGTGACGCCAGCATCCAGGGGTTCGCCACGGACATCAGCGTCAACGTGGGCCAAAAGGTCGATTTCAAGATCGACACCGACGCCCGCGCCTACACCATCGACATCTACCGCACGGGCTGGTACCAGGGCCTGGGTGCCCGCAAGGTGGCATCGGTGTCGCCGAGCGCAGCGCTCCCCCAGACGCAGCCTGCCTGCCGCAATGACGTGGCCACCGAACTGGTCGACTGCGGCAACTGGGGTATCTCGGCAAGCTGGAACGTGCCTGCGGACGCCGTCTCCGGCGTGTACGTGGCCAAGCTGTATCGGGCCGACAGGGACGATTCGAGCCACATCACGTTCATCGTCCGCGACGATTCCAGCCACTCGGACATCCTGTTCCAGACATCGGATCCCACGTGGCATGCGTACAACACGTATGGAGGATCCGACTTCTACCAGGGTGCAGCCAACGGCCGTGCGTACAAGCTCAGCTACAACCGCCCCTTCAACACCCGCGGCGGCATCGAGGCCCGCGACTTCTACTTCGGCAACGAGTACCCGTTGGTGCGTTTCATGGAGCGCAACGGCTACGACGTGAGTTACTTCAGCGGAGTCGATACCGACCGCCGAGGCAACCTGCTGACAAACCACAAGGTGGCCTTGTCGGTCGGACATGACGAGTACTGGTCGGGAAACCAATGGAAGAACTTTGAAAAAGCCCGCGATGCAGGTGTGAACCTGCAATTCCTTTCCGGCAACGAGGCCTACTGGCGGACCCGCTACGAGGCTTCCACCACGGACGGAACCGCCTACCGCACCATGGTCAGCTACAAGGAAACCTGGGCCAACGCCAAGATCGATCCCAGCAGCGAATGGACCGGGACGACCCGAGATCCGCGTTTCGCGCCCGTCAGCGCAGGTGCAGGGCGCCCCGAAAACTCGCTCACCGGAACGCTGTACATGGTCAACAACGGCGACTTGCCCGTGACCGTCAGCTCCCAAGAGGGAAAGAGCCGGCTGTGGCGCAACACCCCGCTGACCAGTTTGGCGCAATGGCACCACCAAGGCACTGGCCCCACACACCGTGGGTTACGAATCGGACGAGGCGCTGGACAACGGCTTCCGGCCTGCAGGCCAGATCTTCCTCTCCACCACGACGGGAGCGGTCCCCCAGTACCTGCAGGACTTCGGCAACACCGTTGGCCCCGGCACCACGAATCACCACTTGAGTTTGTACAAGGCGGCAAGCGGAGCCTTGGTGTTTTCCGCCGGAACGATCCAGTGGACCTGGGGCCTTGACCAAACCCACGACGGTGACGGCGCCCCGGCCGACCCCATCATGCAGCAGGCCCAAGTGAACCTGTTCGCGGACATGGGAGCCCAACCGGCAACGCTCATGAACGGGCTCGTCCCGGCCACCAAGTCTGCCGACACCACCGCTCCAAGCGTCAACATTTCGACCCCGCCACCGGCTGCGCCGAAGAACGGCAAGAAATACACCGTTTCCGGAACCGCTGTCGATGCAGGCGGCGGAGTCGTCGCCGGCGTGGAGTACTCCACCGATGCCGGCGCCCATTGGCGTCCCGCACAAGGCACCACAAGCTGGACCTTCAGCTACGTGCAGCAGGGCATGGGTACCCAATCGCTCCTGGTGCGAGCCATCGATGACAGCGCAAACTACCCGTCCACCGCGACGGTTGTCCCGCTGACCGTCGCCGGGTCATACAGCGTATTCGGCGAAAACACGCCGGCCACCGCGGATTCGGGCGACGGGTCCGCCGTGGAATTGGGGCTCAGGTTCACCCCCTCGAGCAACGGATTCATTACCGGCGTTCGTTTCTACAAGAGCACTGCAAACACCGGAACCCATACCGGGTCGCTGTGGTCAAAGAACGGCCAGAAACTGGCAACCGTGACGTTCGCCGGCGAGACGGCAAACGGCTGGCAGGAGGCAAAATTCGGCACTCCCGTGGAGGTGGCTTCCGGCACCGAATACGTGGTTTCCTACTCGACCGCCAAGGGACACTACGCCGCGCAAAGCTACGCCTGGGCCTACTCGGGCATTGCCGCTGACCCGCTGCATGTCGCCGGCGGATTCGGTTCCGACCCGGCCGGCGTCTACGACACCAACGGGAACATGCCAACCAGCAGTTTTGAACAGGGCAACTACTACGTGGATGCGCTCTTTGAATCCCAAGACGCTTCGGCACTCAACGCCTACGGACAGGCACCACTCAACACGGCGACCAGCGTTCCCTTGAACACGGCGATTTCTGCCACGCTGTCCAAGCCGGTGACGGCCTCCAGCGTCCAGATCACGCTCAAGACCCAGGCCGGCGCCTCGGTCGCCGGCACAACCAACTACGTGGCAAGCACCCGCCGAGCCACGTTCACCCCGGCAGCGTCGCTGGTGAACGGAACAAGCTACACGGCAAAGATCGACGCCACCGATGCGCTCGGCAACCCCGTCGCCTCGGGATCAACGCTGGTCATTCACCACCGTGAAACCCGACGTTGTGCCGGATGCCTGTCCATGCGGCCTGTACCAGGACTCGACATTGCCGACCATCGACCTGATTGACGATGCCACGGACCTGACCTTGGGCATGCGGTTTGCCGTCAAGACAGCCCGGCACGGTCGATGGCGTGAAGTTCTACAAGGCCGCCGGCAACAACGGGCCACACACCGGGAAGCTTTTCTCCTCGACCGGCGCGCTGCTGGCAGCAGTCACGTTTGCCAATGAAAGCGCCTCCGGATGGCAGTACGCAAAGTTCAGTTCGCCCGTGACCATCTCCGCAAACACCGAGTACACGGTTGCCTACACGACACCCGGCACCTACTCGAACACACCCGGCGGACTTGGCGATGGGCTGAGCGTGGGACCCATCAACACCTACTTCAATTCGGGCTCCTATACGTATTCCCTGGGATTCCCGAACAACAACACAAGCAGCAGCTACCTGGTGGATGTTTCATTCACTCCAAGTGCCGCCACGGCCATCACTCTCACTTCCCGCACGCCCGCATCCGGCGCAGCGGATGTGAGCACGTCAACGACTGTCAGTGCATCGTTCAGCCAGCCGCTGGCGTCCGGAACCACCTTCACGTTGAAGGACGGCGCGACACCCGTTGCCGGCACTGTCAGCACTTCATCTGACGCGAAGACGTTGACGTTTACGCCGACGGATGCGCTGCCGGCGGGAAAGACCCTCACGGCAGAGGTGAAGGGCATTCGTTCGGCACAGGGTGCGGCGCTGGCCGACCAGTCCTGGACGTTCAGCACCTGCGCGACTGCGACGGGGCCGCCTTCAACGTTCCTCGGGAACGGCGTTCCCGGTTCCCTGGACCCATCCGACAATGCCTCGGTTGAGCTTGGGTTGCGTTTGAAAACCACCAAGGACATCGATGTTTCGGCCATCCGCTTCTACAAGGGAAGCCTCAACACCGGCACGCACACGGGATCGCTCTGGAGTGAAACCGGCACGTTGCTGGGCACCGTCACCTTCACCAATGAAACCGCCACCGGTTGGCAGACGGCTACCTTGGCTGCCCCGGTCCGCATCAGTGCAGATACGACCTTCATCGTTTCGTACCTGGCGCCAAATGGTGGCTACGGCTTCACCTCCGGTGATTTCGCCAGTCCACGTACCGTCGGCTCGCTCAGCACGGTAGGCAGCAACGGCTTGTATGTCTACGGATCAGGAAACGTGGCCCCCTCGCAATACCTGGGGAAACACCAACTACTTCGTGGACTTGGTCTTCAGCGAAGCAGCCACGGATCCGTGCAACTCCAACGCCGACACCAACGCCCACTCCGACGCCGACACCGACCCCGACTCCAACCCCGACCCCGACACCAACCCCAACACCAACACCGACACCAACCCCGACACCGACACCGACACCAACGCCGACTCCGACGAACCTCTTCGGCTCCAACGCTTCCGCTGCGCTCGGATTCCTTGGACGGCAGATCGGTTGAAGTCGGGCTCCGGTTCAGCACCACGGTGCCGATCAAGGCTGTGGGTGTGAGGTTCTACAAGGCAAGCACCAACACGGGAACCCACAAGGGGACCATCTGGAATTCCTCCGGGACTGCTGTGGGGACGGTGACATTCACCGGCGAAACGACCAGCGGGTGGCAAAGCGCTAACTTCGCGACCCCCTTGAATCTGGCACCCGGGACCTACACGGTTTCCTACCTGGCACCCAAGGGGCACGTTTCCACCACGGCCTTGTACTTCCTCAGTTCATTTACCGACGGGGTGGTCACCGCGTCCACGAGCAATGGTCGCTACAGGTACGGTTCGGGCGGCACCATGCCCACCTCGACCCAGCTGAACACCAACTACTTCGTGGACCTGATCTACACGAAATAGTTGGCGGCCGACGACGTAAGTCGCCGCACGCGGTTCAACGCCAACCGGCGTTGAACCGCCACTGAGGATTCATGAGTTCTAGCGGTCGTTGCAACACCCGAACCTTGGGGTGTCGCAACGACCGCTAGATTTTTTGCCCCAAAGCGGCGCTCCGCATCAAGCCCCGGTGCCTGCTTCGGCCGAGCCCGTGGCGGCCTTGACGCATTGCTCATCCTCGTGGGCGGGCGGCACAGTACTGCTGCCCTCGGTTTGACGGACAGCCTGGGCCCATGGCCGTGTATCAAGACGGGGCCTGGGCGACGGAGAATGCAAACCATTCACGACCGCTATGTATCCGTACCATCAGTCGCTGGCGCCGATATCCCCCGGGGTATCGCTTGGTCCTTCGTGGCAGCGGCCCAAGCCATCCGCCGCTTCACCGCCGGCAGGCAGGCGCAGTCGAGCGCGACCAGGACAGGTCGAATTCGCATCAGCGGTGGTCCCGCGACGCCACAGGCGATTCGATGCCGTGACGGCGCGACTTCAGACCTGGAACGGGTCAGCGTTGAACCGATGGCGACCACGCGTGTTCGATGAACAGCTGCGGGGATGCGCCGGCTTCGAGTTTCATGGAGAAGATGTCGGCATCGCCCGGGTTGTCGGTGCGCGGCTGGCCAAAGAGCAAGGTCGAGGAATCCAGCCATTCCAGCTGGTCGTCGAAGCCCGATTCCAACGGGTAGATCTGCTCGGTTCCCTTGGCAATGTCAAGAACGGCAATATCCCAGTGCGCAGGCTGCGAATCGGCCCGGCGCTTCTTGTAGGCGATCAGCTTGCCGTTGGGTGAAATGGACGGGCATTCGGCGTTCTCGCCCACGGCAACCATCGTCCGTTCCGCCAGCGATCCACGCATGAGCCAGGTTTGTTTTCCGGAAGCCGCCGTCGCATAGAACGTGTTGCCGTCCTTGGCGAAGGTGACTCCCCAGACGTTTCTGTCTTCGGCGGTGAGTACCTGGTCGCCGATCTTGATCGTGAAGTCCTGCAGGTTTCCGTAGTCCTTGCCGCCGGGCGTCGCAATGGTGGTCCGGGTGGAGAAGCCGACTTGTTCGTAGGATTCCCCGGTGATGAATGCCGTCACGCCGACCATTCCGGTGGCCGAGACCCGGGTTCTGCTGGGTTCTCCCGGGGAGGGCGTCGACGGCAAGACGCTGGCCGCCGATGCCATAGGCGGCGGAGCCGTAGCTGGTGTTCATGCCGCGGTTCACGCTCAGGCAGGAAAGCATTCCGCCGGTTCGGTAGACCCGATCGCAGGACAGGCCCGTGGTCGTTCGTTGCCCCCGCGGGCCATCCAACGGCACCCATGCCACCTTGCCGTAATCCCCGGTGGCCCGGGTATCCCTGAACACCACCGCATCGACCAGGGGAATTTGCGCGATCCCGGCGGGGTTCTCCTGCGCCGCGGCGGCAGGTTCCTGGCTGCGTTGCGCGAACCCCACAAACGAGGTCACGGCCAAGCCCACGGCCGCGAGAACCGCGGTCAGCACCAAGACGGCAAGGACAAGGGACTGCTTGCGCTTCGCCACGTTATTCTCCAACGACGAAGCTGCCGAAGGCCGCCACGAACGTCGCACCCGTTGCCGCAGTGCGCACCGTGGCAACGACGGTGTCCTTGCCGTAGCCGATGGTGATGTTCGCGGCCCCGTCCGCCGCGGTGCCGCGGGTGGCAAGCCATCCCTGTTTGGCGGCCGCGGACTCGTAGAACGCCAAGACCTTTTCGGTGCTCATCGAGGTCCGGAAATTCGCCGCCGCCTGGACGTTGCGTTTCTGGGTGCCCACGGAGGAATCAACAATGTGCGCGCCCTCGGGGATCGGCAAGGCGCCCTGGGGGAATCCCGGAGTGAGCTTGCCCTTGGCCGTGCCTTCCTTGGGTGTCTTCCCCGAGATGGCCGGAGCACGCTCGACGGATTTGGGCAGGGTGGTCACGCTTGCCTTCGGACTGGCGGGCACCTCGAGCCGTGGCTTTTCAATGGCCGAGGCCGAGGGGCCGCCTGCCGATGGTTTGCCCGCCTTGGTTGGCGCTGCGGCGGAACCGTCGGCGGCAGTCGAAGACGCCGGCAACGCGCCCGGGTCAGGCGAAACGCCATCGGCAGGCATTCGGCTCGCCGGCCGCCGGGCCTTGGCTCGCCGCGGCTGCGCCGTTGGCCGCCGATACCGGTGCCGGCGAGCGCGCGGCGAGGTTGAAGGCGACGGCCGCACCCACCATGAAAACGATGACGCCAATCGCCCACAGCAACAGCTTCTTGTTCAGCACTTTTCCCCCAGATCAGCCGCAGATGTTCTGCCACGGCCCCCATGCCTGACGATCACTGGGTTCAGCGTACAACGTGGCTTTGGGGCAGGCCATGCTTTCGGGAAAGTGGGGGCCTACTCAGTGGGAATGCCTATCGGCGACCGTTTCAAACCGGCGTCGTGCGATTGCGTGAGGCCCGAGGCTCATCGGTCCGGGGACGATCCTGGCCCGGCGGTATGCACGCAGCAGTCCGATTGCGAGTAGTGCTCCGGTGGTTCCCAGCATCATCCGGGACTGCGCGTCGGGCATCGGTCGCATTCGGCGTCATGCCCTTTGAAGGACACCGGTGTGCCGCCCTTGGCTTTTGCGCGGCGAAGCAGCACGATAAAGGGGTGTTAGCCACTACTTTCTTGCGCTCGACCGGCAGGTCGACGCCTTGGGGAAGAATCCAGCTGGAGGACCTGACCCCGGCGCTGAGCTATGCGGGGCTCACCTGGCTGCTGCATGCACTGGCCTTGGCCGGCTCCAACACCTGGGGGTTGCGCGACTACGCCCAGTGGTGGCCCGTGCCGTTGGCCATCGGGTGCCTGGCGATTTTCCTGCGGCGGCTGCACGTTCCGGTCTTTGCGGCGATCATTGCGGTATCGGGCATTGCGCTGTTGTTGGTCGGGAGCATCGGCGGGTTCTTCCTGCTCTTCGAGGCGGTCTTCACCCTGGTGCTGCTGGCCGGTCCCCGGCTCTCGCGCATCGCCGAACATGGCGCACTGGTGCTGACCGGCCTGCTGGTGGTGGTGATGTACTTTGTCACGGGATCCGCCGCCATCAGCGTGACGCTCGGCTTTGTGGTGGGCATGACGCTGCTGATGCCTGCGGAATGGGCGGGCAACGTCCGCAAGTCCCGCGAGCTGGCGGCAAGCGAGGCGCAAACCGCCGCGGCGGTTGCCGAGGCCGCGGCCGCGCGCGCCAAGGCCCAGGCCGCCGAACACGACATGGCGCTGGCCTCAGAGCGCACCATGATGGCGCGGGAGGTCCACGACGTACTCTCGGCACGGCTCGCGGCCATCGCCCTGCAAAGCGGTGCGGCGCTGAATGCACCCCATGACGAGGTGCTCAATGCCCGGGCCATGGCGGAGATCAGGGTGCAGAGCGTGAAGGGTATCGAGGAGCTGAACACGATGATCCGGATGCTGCATCGCGGGACGCCGCTGGCCCCGACGGAGACACTGGCCGATGTGCCGGCGCTCATCGAGACCTTTACCGGAACCGGGCTGCGCGTGAAGTACCGCAACGAACTCGCCGATGCAGGATCGGGCTTGCCCGCCGCGCTGCAGGCCGCGCTTTACCGGGCCGTCAACGAATCGCTGACCAATTTCTCCAAACACGCGCCCCAAGGAGAACTGGAGTTGCTCTTGGCGATGCACGAGCAGTCGGTGCGGTTCACTGCGGCCAATCCCCTGGGCAACGGCACCGGCAGCGAGGGCGAACCCGCCGCGCAGCCGACCACGGGCACCGGCTTGCGAAGCATGCATGCGCGCAGCAGGGAACTGGGCGGGTCTTTCCAAGCGGGAGTCAAGGCAGGCCATTTTGCGCTGAACATGCTCCTGCCGCTGGGCAACCCCTGAAACCGAGCGAATCCTGGCGGCAAGTCACCGAGCGTCGATTTTCCCAGGTGCTGGTGATGGCCCATGTTTCCCGGGTGATCGGAAAGCTGGACGTCGCTCCCAGGCCACAGGCGACGCTGGTGGCCCCGTTTAGGGCGTGGGCGTCAGACAACACGGTGGTGGTCCTGTCCCGGAACGTTTACCAGCTGACCAAGCAGAACGGGTGGCGCTGCGGATCCAGATAGACCCTGTAGGTCTTGGAACCGGCCGCCATCGATGTTGCACCCAGCGCCAGGACCTCTGTTTCGGCCAGGTCCAGGTCCTTGACCTTCACGTCGATGTGGGCCTGTTGCGGGTGCAGGTGGCCCGGCCATTCGGGCGCCACGTACGGATCAACACGCTGGAATGCAATCGCCGGGCGATCCGGCGCATCACCGATGCTCACCCAGTCGTCGTCGTTTGTCACCCGAACCATGCCCAGCAGCTGCTCGTAAAAGCTGGCCAGCGCATCGGGATTTTCGCAGTCCATGACCAGTGCTTGCCAAGAGCCAATCATTTTGCACCTTATCGCTTCTAGGGCCGGCAACAGGTAGCGTCACCACCACACCATTATGCTCCGGCTCCCATGCCACTTCTAGGCGCGGCGCATGGAAAGAATTGACGACCCACCAGAGGTTATTGCTCAAGCGTGTTTCGCATCTTCTGACCTGCACCGGAATGCGGATCTATTTTCTGGAAACACAGGAGGACGGTCGCTGCTTTCGCCCGATCCAAGCCTCTCCAGTTTGCCAGCGTCGGATCCCATTACGAGACCCGGTAGCGGTACTGGCTGATAGCCCCGCGTTTGCACTTGGGACTACCCGAGGATGCGATCACACCAAATTAGGAATGGCATCTTCATCGCATACGCATCGGCATGTCATGACCCGGGCAGGCCATTCAAGTGGAGTGCTTCGCGACAGGGTTTCCTAGATTCCGACCGCGGTCTGGAATTGAACCAACGGTTGAAAACTTCGGTGCAGGTTTCCAAAAAAGTCAGGCTCGACAGTATTCGGTCGCGCTCCGAATCTGTCCCCGAGATGTCGGACTGCAAGGGTTGAGGGACATCGGAGGTCAAGGACAGCAGTGGACGGAAGCCAGTGTCTCGTCAAGGCGAGGCACCCGCGAAAGTTCGAACACGGTGGCTTCGCCGACACGAAACCGCTTCAGGCGAAAACAAGCTTTAAAGTGAGTGCATGTTTTGCATGCACTACTGCCACACGATTCGGGTCATGGCGAACAACCCGGTAGTCCGTAGTCGCCAACGCATGTTCCAAGACCTGCTGAAGTCTGCGAAAAACCCGTATTCGCTGCGGTAAACCCGTTGATAGAGGTCTTCAATAGAACCCCAAGCCGATTGAGTTGCAACCCATCCGTTCCCATCGCCTGGATATCCTTGCCGAGCTCCCCCACAGTGAATTGCCTGCGAACCGCATCCAGAAGAAATTCAGGAGACGGTGCCTGAATTGGAGCAACACTTTTCGGAGCGGATAGCACCATCTTCTTGGATTTTGCTGGTTTGGAGATAACTCCAGGTTTTGCAACGGCGTTGGTTTCGATAACGCCAAGACCGCAGTGCTTTTTCAGAAATGTGCCCAATGTCTTGGACGCCGCATTTCTTGTAGCTCAGCTGCGGCTGTTCCTTGATGAGGATCGGTCCCAGGGCACCGGTATTCACCTTCTTGGCGATGACAAGCTCCGGATGTTGCTTGAGAATCCCGCGGATTGAATCACGTAATTCGACAACACCCATAGCTGTCTGTGGATGCACAATTGGCTGAGTCTTCTTGGTCTTTGGTGGCAAGTGCGACGTTGACTGCTACATCGCCATTGGCCTTGGATACAGGCACATGCTGTGTCTGCGGCGCCACCGAAACGTCGGCAATCGCGATCTGGTGGTATTCGTCTGCGACTGATTTGAGTAATGCGTTGACGATTCCCGAGTTCGGAGTATTGGTGGATGCGACGATTACGAACTTGTTGAGAGCATGAAGCCGCCGAATGAGCGGGATAAATCCGCCGTCACCGCTGACAATGACAAACACTTCAACCCACGGCGCTTCGTGGGCAACTGACAAGACATCAACGCACAATTCAATGTCTGCTGCGTTCTTGATGTTGTTGTCAAACGAGAATACCTGGACCGGCTCAATGCCGTGTTCAAGAATCTCCCGCTGGAAATCCGCCATGCTGGGCCGGCCCCAATGCGCATAGGCACGCACAAGTGCGGTTTTCGAGTCTGTTCCAGTTTGTCCTCACGATGCGTTCGATCGCTGTAACAACTTCGCCCAATTTCAGCTGACTCTTACCGCCAGGACAGGTTCCGACAAGGTTTTCCATGTCAAGAAACACCGCGACATTGCGTCGCCGTGGTGTGGCATCCCCCATGCCATTGACTCCTTCTTCACGCTTGGCACATGTCGGAACCATTTTCCCCAAGGTCCCACACGTGCGATTTGACGTTCGCTTCATCCTTGCAGAGAACCGCTGAAAAATTCCCCCCATCTGGATGAACAGGATTTTTGTTCCCGTCGCATCCCTGTAGGCGTTACTTCGAGTACAGAAAGGACTCGCGGGCTAGATTCTGGGAATGAGCTGGAGTCCCCCGGGCCCAGCTATGGGAATGCCAAGTGCGGGCCAGCCACCCACGAGCGGAAAAGCGGCAGACAGCTTTGCTAGACGCAGTCCTGGATGGACAAATCACAGCTTCCACAGGCTCTGCCATCGACATACCAGGGCTTCCGCTACAGGTAACGACGCGAAACCGCGTTTTCGACGCCCAGTAATGAGATGGTCCACTGCGGAAGTCCTAGCCTGAAGGTCTGAATGCTCTCGGTCCGGGCCAGATTGTTGCCGGCAGCACACTTCCATCGATGCTTGCCCTCAAGCAGAAATCAGCTCTTTTCAAGCCGAAAAAATTGGTCGGAAAATAAATTCAAAACGGCTCTTTACACGCCCAAATTTCTCTCCTAGACTCCAAAACAGATGCCAGCGGTTGGGGAACCGCGGGGGAAGCTGCTAAATGCAGAAGGCATCGAATGGGGTCAAGATTCTGGGGGCCACTTCATTCCTTCATAATTTCTCATCAAGATAAATTCGCTGGGGGGCGACAATTGTTGCACCTTCTTGATTCGCAGAAAATGGAGTTACAAAATGAACACTTTGTTCGCAAACATCTACCTTGCACTTCAGACCGTCGGCAACAAGCTGCGCCGCGAAGAGCAGGGAGCAACCGCCGTTGAGTACGGCATCATGGTGGCCGGCATCGCCGTCGTCATCATCGCTGCAGTCTTCCCTGATTGGCACCGACATCGACACACTGTTCGAAGAGCGTCAACGACTGCATCGCAGCCGAAGACCGCCAACTAAGCGTGAATCTAGCTAGCTCCGGCTTCGTCAATTAGCATTGGTCGTTGGGTGGTTCGACTTAATTCGGACCCACCCAACACCAATCCACACTCATTAGCACTCGTTTCTCACTGGGGGAGGATGCAGCATGTACAAAGAGAACCAACGAGGATCTTCGGCGGTTGAATTTGCCATCATATTGCCACTTTTATTGACATTACTGCTTGGAATAATTGAATTTGGATATCTTTTCAACCAGCAGATATCTCTGACCCAAGCTGCCCGTGAAGGCGCCCGCGAGTATGCAATACACCATGGCAAGACTGGTTTCAGCCTGACCACCACGGTACAAGAATGCGGCACCCGCTCTTAGGACCGGTCACGGCTACCGCGTTGCCAGCGGCAAGTTGCCCAGCCGGCACCACAGCAATCATTACGGTATCGCGGTCGTATTCTTCGCTCACCGGGTGGTTCGATTTCCTCAGCACCACAAACTTGCAAGGTAAAGGGGCCATGCGATGCGGCGGCTGAATCGAAACTTCTGGCGAGATCTGCGTTCAAAGGAAACGGCGTATCGAGCATCATCGTCGCTATCATGATGGTGGTATTGCTCGGATTCGCTGCAATCTCCATCGACGTTGGAAAGATGTATTGGGAAAAGGCTCAGCTCCAAAATGGTGCCGATGCCGGCGCACTTGCACTCGCCGCCATTTGCGGGAAAAACGAATCCGATCCCGCAATGCATTTCAGGTTTCCACGATCCCGGCCATCTGGCCAACTGCCAACGCCAACGACGCTATTTCATCGGTGACTGTCAGTCATGCTGGACACCGACAAGCAATAAAGTTACGTTCAAACCGCTGCCTCCGAAGCTGGTGCACCACCCAACACTGTTTCCACCTGGTTTGCCAGGATCCTGGACCCTTCATTTACAAGTGTTGAGGTCGGTGCCACGGCAACCGCGGCCTGGGGCCGCCGTCAAATCACTCAGCGCCAAATTTCCCCTCGCTTTCTCCAAGTGCGAAGTCGACTCAGCACCAACGTGCGACGGTCACACTTCAATTTTTCAAGAGCCAGAAGTCAACGACACTGAAAGACATCAGGATGCCTGCCACAGCACCTCGTCCGGTCACGAGATTCCCGGGGGTTTCGGCTGGCTGGATCAGGAACCATCGAGAAGCTGCTCGGCAAAGACCGTCATCGGGTCATGGGAAGGCTCGGACACCGGCGGCAATTTCAATGGAGGCTGCGACACACGTCCTGACTGAATGGAAAAGCGCCATAGGCCGGAAAACAAGTCATCGTCTTCCTGCCTGTTTTCGACGAGGTCAAAGGTAGCGGCACCAACGGAGAATTCCGGATTTCCGCCTATGCAGCAGTCGAAATCCGCGGATGGAACTTCAAAGGCAACAAGATGGATTTCCGGCTACCAGAAGCGCACAAGGTCATGAAGGACGGCGGATACAAGAACTCGGACCGAGGATTCATCGGCAAGTTCATCCGTTACGTATTCGACGACGAAGACGCCGAATTCGGAGGCGGCGGCGTCGACTACGGCGCCGGCATCGTCCGACTCACCGACTAAGAACACTTCAACACCGCGATGGATAGCACATCGTAAACCAATCCGAAAATCATGACTGGGGGCATTTCATGAAAACACGGCTGCTGGGGGGCATTGCCGCACTCGTGCTGGCAATTGTCGGTGCCGTACTCCTCTATACATATGTCAGTGCGGCGGACGCGCGAGCGCAGGCTTCATTGAATCCGGTTCAGGTACTCGTCGCAACAAAGAACGTACCCGCCGGGACACCCGTCAAGGAATTGGGGCAATCCTTGACCACCAAACAGCTACCGGCCGCGGCCGTGACCGGCGATGCTGTTGCTTCGCTCAAGGACCTGGACGGCAAGGTGTTGGCACAGGACATGGTCCCTGGCGAACAACTGCTGTCCGCCAAACTGGTCACCGAAGACTCACTACTTACCCCCGGAACCATTGCCGTTCCGAAGGGCATGCAAGAAGTGACAGTCCTGCTCGAGCCGGCACGCGTCGTGGGATCCATGCTGAGGGCCGGAGACACCGTGGGCGTTTTCGGCAATTACACGGTCAAGGACAAGAACAACAAGGACGCCGAAGAGGAAAAGGTCACGAAACTTCTCTACGACAAGGTACTGGTCACGGCCATCCAGGTGGCCACCCAGGAACAGACCTCGTCCAGCAAGGACGTGGCGGCATTGCCGTCGGGTTCGGCCTACGTGACATTTGGCGTTGATTCACTGCAGGCAGCAAACATCATTCACAGCCAAGAATTCGGAAGCATTTGGCTGACCAAGCAGGGCGAAGACACACCCGCCGGCAACAAGACTCCAATCACCATTAACGAGGTACTCAAATGAGCCGCTTTCTGGTACTTACCGATCTTCCGGACTTTGAAAAGGTCGCCCAGCTGGCGATTCATGGTTCGCTGCCGGGCAATCTGCAGCGAATACCGGCGGCCGCGGCGCAACTCACTCCGGAGGAGCTGCTCACGCGAAGCCTTGGCGAGCCAACCGACGTGTTGTTGCTTGGACCCGACGTCAATAGAAGCACCGCCATGGATCTGGCCACGGCCATGGACCTGTTGCACCCCGATATCTCGGTGGTGCTGACCGCTCCGGCAGACTCCGAACTGGTCATGGCCGCCATGCGCGCGGGCATCCGCGACATTGCCGATCCTGGTTCCGAGCCGGGGCAACTGCGCGTTCTCTTGGAACGAAACTGCCTGACCACTGACAGCCGGCGCCGCCAATCCGGTGACGGCAAGTCGGACCGCCAACGCGGACGCGTCATAGCCGTCATGTCGCCCAAGGGCGGCGTGGGAAAAACCACCGTCGCCACCAACCTGGCAGTCGGGTTGTCCAAGTTTGCGCCCATGGGCGTGGTGATCCTGGATCTCGACCTGCAATTCGGGGACGTGGCCAGCGCCCTTAATCTGGAGCCCGAGCACACGATCACCGATGCGGTCTTTGGCGCGGCGGCGCAGGATTCCATGGTTCTCAAGGCGTACCTCAGCGTAGGAGCATCCGGCGTCTATGCGCTGTGCGGACCCAAGAACCCGGCGGATGCCGACCTCATCACCGCGGAGCAGGTAGCCATCCTCGTAAGCCAATTGGCGGCCGAGTTCCAGTACGTCGTGCTGGATACGGCCCCCGGGCTCGGTGAACACCTGCTTGCCGCGCTTGAAATGGCTACGGACGCAGTATGGGTCTGTGGCATGGACGTACCCAGCATCCGGGGCATGAACAACGGGCTTGCCGTCCTGCATGAGTTGCAACTGGTTCCCGAGGGACGTCACGTGGTGTTGAACTTTGCCGACAAGCGCAATGGCTTGACCGTTCAAGACATCGAACTCTCCATCGGATTGCCCGTTGATGCCGTCATCCCGGTTTCTCGCTCGGTATCGCTGAGCACCAACAAGGGTGTTCCGCTGCTCTCCGAGAAAACCAGGGGGCCTGCATGGCGCAATCTGGACAAATTTGCGCGACGCTTCGATCCGGGTTCGAAGGACGCGCTGCGTAAGAGCGTGCACCGTAGGGAGGTGCTGCAGTGAACCTCTCGGACCGGCTCAACGCCGTACGAAACGAAGCCAACCAGCCGGCAATCCCCGTGCTCCCGGCAACGGAAGAATCCTTCCCAGTCAACGACCTTCCAACGGCTGAAGCCGCGTGGGACGAAGCCGACTCATTCACTGACCCGGTAACCGAACCCGAACAAGCCGATACGATCAAGCCGAACAGCATGTTGGCTCGGATGGGTGGCACCACGACTGTGCAGACCCAGCAACGCAACAACGTTGACGGTTTGGCCGCCCTGAAGTCGCGTGCCGGGGAAGAACTGTTCAAACGGCTCGGTTCACGCATCACGGATCCGTCCATGACCGAAGAGGCTCTTCGCAAGATGGCCCGCGAGGAACTCAGCCAGGTCATCGACGCGGAAAACGTTCCGCTCTCCCCCGAAGAACGCCGCCGCCTGATTCGGGACATCGGCGACGAAGTCCTGGGCATGGGTCCCCTGCAGCGGCTGTTGGATGATCCGGAAGTCACCGAAATCATGGTGAACCACTTCCAGCAGATCTACGTTGAACGCAAGGGTCAGCTGGAATTGGTGGATGCCAGATTCAGTTCCGAAGACCAATTGCGCCGGGTCATTGAGCGCATCGTTTCCCGGGTCGGGCGTCGAATCGACGAGTCTTCGCCGCTCGTTGATGCGCGGTTGGAGGACGGCAGCCGTGTCAATGCCATCATTCCGCCACTTGCAGTCAACGGGCCCAGCCTGACCATTCGAAAGTTCGGCCAGGTCCCGTTGACGGTCCGCAACCTCATTGATCTGGGAACCCTCAGCACGGACATGGCGCACCTGCTCGATGCATGCGTCAAGGCCCGGCTGAACATCATCGTTTCCGGTGGCACCGGCACCGGAAAGACCACGCTGCTCAATGTGCTCTCCGGGTTCATTCCCGACAACGAACGCATTGTCACCATCGAGGATGCCGTGGAGCTCCAACTCCAGCAGGACCACGTGGTTCGTCTGGAAAGCCGTCCCGCGAACATCGAGGGGAAGGGCGCCGTGACGATTCGTGATCTCGTGAGAAACTCCCTGCGCATGCGCCCGGACCGAATCGTGGTTGGCGAGGTTCGTGGCGGCGAGGCGTTGGACATGCTCCAGGCGATGAATACCGGCCACGACGGTTCGGTCTCCACCGTCCACGCAAACTCACCACGGGACGCCATGGCGCGATTGGAAACGTTGGTGCTCATGGCGGGGCTGGAGCTGCCGCTTCGCGCCATTCGCGAGCAGGTGAGCTCGGCCGTTGACCTGATCGTGCAGCTCACGCGTTTGCGTGATGGCACCCGACGCGTTACGCACATCACCGAGGTCCAAGGCATGGAGGGAGATGTCGTCACCCTCCAGGATGCATTTGTCTTCGACTACAGCGCCGGCGTCGATGCCCACGGCAGGTTCCTCGGCAAGCCCATCCCCACCGGGGTCCGTCCGCGGTTCATTGAACATTTCCAAAACGTTGGGATATCGTTCCCGCGGGTATTTTCGGGTCCATGCCTACCGGTGGCACCGACGCAGGCAAAGGGAGGCGGTAGCGATGCAACCACTACTGGCCGTTGGAGGGATCGTCATGTGCTCTGGGCGCACTATTGCTGGTTCTGTTGGTCGTATTCCGACCGGCAAGCGCCGACGTATCGTTGAAGCGCCGGCGCCAAGGCAACGTGATCGATGCCCAACATTCGCTTCTCACGCGGTTCAGCGGCGCAGCAGTGGGCGCTGTGGAGCGCGGTGTCGGGTACCAAGGCGGACGGCTCTTCAACAGGGCGGCGCTTCAAGGGGCCGGGCTGAAGATGGCGCCAGCCGAATTCTTGGTTCTGTTGTTCTCCGGTGCCGTCGTGGCCGGTTTGCTCGGCTTCGTGGCCATGGGCCCGTTGGGAGCCATCCTGCTCGCCTTGTTGGTGCCGGTCATCGGGTGGGTGGTTTTGCGATTGCGCACATCCAAACGACGCAATTCCTTTGATGCGCAATTACCCGACCTGCTGATGACGCTTTCGGGGAGCCTGCGTGCAGGGCACTCCGTCATGCGGGCTTTCGATTCTGCGATACAGGAATTCGAAGCACCGATGTCCGAGGAACTCAGCCGGATCGTGAACGAGGCCCGTGTGGGACGGGATCCGGAATCGACCATGATGGAAATCGCCCAGCGCATGGACTCGGAGGACTTTTCATGGATTGCCGAAGCCATCCTGATCAACCGCGAGGTTGGCGGTGACTTGGCCCAGGTCCTGGACCAAGTCGGAGAGACAATTCGCGAGCGGGCGCAGATCAAGGGTCAAGTCAGTGCATTGGCCGCCGAAGGCAAGATCTCCGCCTACATTTTGGTTGCCTTGCCCATTGGCGTGGCGTTGATGCTCGCCCTGGTCAATCCCACCTACATCGGCACGCTTTTCACGCATCCCGTCGGCATTTTCATGCTCGTACTCGCCGTAATCATGCTGTGCATCGGGTCATTTTGGATGAGCCGCACGATTCAAATCAAGTTCTAGGAGGGAGGACAACATGGGGATCGAAACAATCGGTTGGGCGGCCATAGCGCTGGTGGTGTTTCCGCTGGCGTTCCTTACATGGAGCTTTGTCTCGGTGGACCGGAACCAGCTGGTGCTCATCAAGCAAAACCTGAACAGAACGCAGTTGGCCCCCGGCGAAGAGGCACCACGGCAATCCGAATTCACGGCTTTGGCCCGCCATCTTGGTCTCCGGCACCTATGCGGCAAAACTGGATCGTCTGCTGGCCATGGCGGGGCGCCCCGCCACCTGGCCGCTGGATCGCGTGATCGTTGCCAAGCCAATCGCGGCATTGCTCTTGGGTGGTCTCGGATTCCTCCTGTTCCTGATGAACCCGGCCCCACAGCTATTTATCATGGCAACCGGGTTGCTGGTTCTCGGGTTCTTCCTGCCGGATCTGCTGGTGTACAACACGGGGATCAAGCGCCAGGAAGCCATCCAGCTCGAACTGCCAAATATCCTGGACCAGCTGCTGATTTCCGTCGAGGCCGGGCTGGGCTTCGAGGCGGCAATGGCCCGGGTGGCTTCCACCAGTCCGGGTCCCATGGCCCAGGAAATGAGCCGTGCGCTGCAAGAGATGCAGCTGGGCCGTTCCAGGGCCGACGCCTACGCGGCCTTGGCCGAGCGCTCCTCCGTGGCAGAGCTGAAGTCCTTTGTACGCGCGGTGGTCCAAGCGGACCGCTACGGAATCGGCATCGTCAGGGTGTTGAAGGCACAAGCCTCGCAAATGCGCGTCAAGCGCCGTCAGCGGGCCGAAGAAAAGGCCATGAAGCTGCCGGTGAAAGTCCTCTTTCCGCTCCTGACGTTCATCTTCCCCGTGTTGTTCATCGTCATTCTGGGTCCGGCCGTCATCAACATCCTGCAAAGCGGCCTCTTCAAATAATTGACAGCCCATGCGGCTGATCGTCCGGCTACCCGCGGTTGCGGTTGGCCGGACGATGCAATTCAAGGGCAAGTTCCAACATGGCCTCGGCACTGCGTGAAAAGCGCACACGATCGTTCCAGACCATGGAGATGGGCACATTGCGCGTCGCCGGATGGATGGGCCGCACCGCGAGGGGCCTGCCTTCGTAGGAGACGTCCGCGACCGGACGCTGAACCAGGATCGCGTAGCCCATCCCCCGGGCCACCATCGAACGAGTCACCTCGAAGTCGGTGGTCCGGAAGCGGATCCAGGGACTCAACCCCGCCGCCGAGAACATCATCTCGGTGTTTTCACGGCTCGGATTGACGTCCAGCAGAATCATGGGCTCGTTCACGAGTTCGGCGAGCGCCACCTTGGCTTTTTCCGCCAGCGGGTGATCCGCCGGCAAGCACCACCGCGGGCACCGCATCGAGCAGCCGCTTGCGCGTGAGCCCGGGCGGGACGGTCAGCTCATAGGCGATGGCCAGGTCCAGCTCGCCGGAAAGCAGCATCTCGTGGATTTCCTGCTGCGTCCCGGCATAGAAGTCCAGCTCCACCGAGGGGTAACGGAGCGCGTACTCGGCCATGAGTTCGGTCAGGAGCGTTGGCGCCAGCGACGAATAGCAGCCGATGGCCACCTTGCCGCGCAGGATCGTTCCCGCTTCGGCGGCCATCTCCTGCAGATCGTCCGCCGCATGCAGCAGCCCCCGGGCCTTGGCCATCACGTAGTCCCCCGACGGGGTCAGGCTCACCCCGTGGGCCTTGCGCCGGATCGTCAATTGCGAGTTGAAGATCCGTTCAAGCTCGTTGATGCGCACCGGTGATGGCCGAGGGCGAGAGCAGCAACGCCTCTGCCGCAGCGGCGATCGAGCCGTGTTCGGCGACGGCCACAAAACACTCGAGCTGCCGCAACGTGTACTTGGGCATCAATAACCTCTCTAAAACCGTGGATATAGCACTGGAATTCGTACTTTACCCATGGTTATGCCGCGGGTCACACTGGGTGTCAAGCAGCCGTCACTTTCCAGGAGATCCAGCCAGATGAGCCATTCAGCCGTTCCCGCCGCCACCTGCCCGTTCACCGGGGCAAGCACGCCCACCGAAACCGCCGACGCCGCGGACGAAGCCGCCGCGACGGCAACGGTCGACGGCCAATGCAGGAATCGAAGCCCCGGTCGCCGACTGGGTGACCATCCCGGATCTCTACGCCGACCCGTTCCCGATCTACCAGCGCATGCGCGAGGAATCGCCGGTGCACTGGGTCCCCGCCCTGAACCGCTACATCGCCGTCTCCTACGCCGCCTGCCACGAGATCGAGCAGGACGAGGCGCGCTTCTCCGCCAACGAATACAACTCGCTGATGAAGCGCTCGATGGGCCATTCCATGCTGCGCAAGGACAACCCCACGCACCAGGTCGACCGCGACTCCTACGGCTCCACCCTGCGCCCGGGCACCATCAAGAAGCACTGGAACGCGATCTTCGAGGCCAACAACGAGAAGTACCTCGCCGAGCTGCTGGAGAAGGGCCCCGGCGCCGACTTCGTCTGGGACTACGCCGCCCCCTACACCGGGGAAAACCTCCGGCTGATCATGGGCTTCCACAACGCCACGCATCAGGACATGCAGCGCTGGAGCCAGGACGCTGATCGACGGGACCGGCAACTACGCCGACGATCCGGCGGTCTGGGCGAGGGCGAAGAAATCCTCCGACGAGGTCGACGCCGCCATCGACGAGATGCTGCCCCACCTGGCCAAGAACCCCGACGAGTCGCTGCTCTCGGGCTTGGCCTCGATGCCGATCCCGCTGGAGGCGATCCGCGCCAACCTCAAGATGACCATCGGCGGCGGGCTGAACGAACCGCGCGACGTGCTGGCCACCACCGTGTGGGCACTGCTGAACAACCCCGAGCAGCTGGCCGCGGTGAAGGCCGACCCGAAGCTGCACGCCGTGGCCTTCGAGGAGTCGGTGCGCTGGGTCGCCCCGATCGGCATGTACCCGCGTGAAACCACCACCGACCTGGTCCTGGGCGGGGTCAGGCTGCCCAAGGGCGCCCGCCTGGGCGTGGTGCTCGGCGCCGCCAACCGCGACCCGGAGGTCTTCGAGGACCCGGAAACCTTCAACATCTTCCGGCCCAAGAAGCCGCACCTGGGCTTCGGCGGCGGCGTGCACTTCTGCGCAGGAACCTGGATCGCCCGGGCACAGGTCGCCCAGATCGCCATGCCTGCGGTGTTCGAGAAGCTCCCGAACCTTCGCCTCGATCCGTCGGCCGAGACCGTCGACGCCGGCTGGGTCTTCCGCGGCATGACCAAGATGCCGGTGCTCTGGGGCTAAACGGCTCCCGCTTATCCTCCCCCTCGCTTTCCCGATTTTTCCCGAAGGATCCCCACATGCCCACCATCACCTTTACCCAGCCCACCGGCGAAGCCACCGAAGTCACCGTCGAGGAGGGCACGTCGCTGATGCGCGCCGCCGTCACCAACGGCATCGAGGGCATCGTCGGCGAATGCGGCGGCCAGGCCATGTGCGCCACCTGCCACGTGTTCGTCCGCCCCGAGTTCGCCGGCCAGCTCCCCGACGTCAGCGACGACGAGGACGAAATGCTCGACTGCACCACCGCCGAGCGCACCGACGCCTCGCGCCTGGGCTGCCAGATCAAGATGTCCGCCGACCTCGGGCACATCGTGGTCGATGTCCCCTCGGACCAGGTCTAAGACCATGGAGAACACTTCCAACGAGTCGGTCCTCATCATCGGGGCCGGGCAGGCGGGCATCCAGGTCGCAGACTCCCTGCGCGCCGAGGGGTTCACCGGGGCCGTCACGATCCTCAACGACGAGGCCCACTCCCCCTACCAGCGCCCGCCGCTGTCCAAGGACTACCTCGGGCCCGGATCAACCGCCGAACCGTTGCCGTTGCGCGGCCCCGGCTTCTTCGCGGACAAGGACATCACGCTGCTGGCGGCTGCCTCGGTTTCGATCGACACCGAGGCGCGCTCCGTGACGCTTTCCGGCGGCACGTCACTGGGCTACACCCACCTGGTGCTTGCCACGGGCGCCGCCAACAGGCCGCTCCCCTGCCCGGGCGCGGACCTCGAGGGCGTGCACGCGCTGCGCACGCTCACCGACGCGAAGCGCCTGCAGGATTCGCTGTCCACCGCCCGGAAGGTGGTGGTGATCGGGGCCGGCTTCATCGGCCTGGAATTCGCAGCCGGGGCCCGGGCCCGCGGGCTGGAGGTCACGGTGCTGGAGTTCGCCCCGCGCCCCATGGGACGCGCGCTCTCGGCCACGGCCTCCGACTGGTTCACCCAGCGGCACACCGAGGACGGGATCGACCTGCGCCTGAACGAGGGCGTGGCGGCAATCCACCGCGACGGAGACGGCCTGTCCGTGGAATCCACCACCGGCACGCTCCACCCGGCCGACCTGGTGCTCTACGGCGTGGGCGTGAACCCGCGCACCGAACTGGCGCAGGCCGCGGGACTGGAGATGGAGAACGGGATCGTGGTCGATTCCGCGCTGCGGGCATCGGTTCCGGGGGTGTGGGCCGTCGGCGACTGCGCGTCCTTCCCCCACCAGGATTCGGGGACGCGCATGCGCCTGGAATCGGTGCAGAACGCCACGGACCAGGGCCGCCATGCGGCCCGCAGCATCATGGGCGACGCATCGGCCTATGCCCGGACCCCGTGGTTCTGGAGCACCCAGGGCGCCATCAGGCTGCAGATCGCCGGCGTTTCAGAGCCCGGAGACGAACCGGTGCTGATCGGGGATCCCGAGGCAGGGAAGTTCTCCATCGCGCTGCTGCGCAACGGAGTGCTTGCCGCGGTGGAGTCGGTGAACTCGCCGGCGGACCACATCGCCGCACGCAAGCTCGCGGGTCGCGGGCTGGCCATGACCCCGGAGGAACTCGCCGCACCGGGATTCAGCCTGAAGGCCTTTGCCAAGACCGTGGCTTCGGTTCCGGCATGACCCACAATGTCTTAGCTCCGGCCCCAGGCTCCGTCCATGGCCTTGATGCAGTGTTCCAGCAGGGCCTCGGCCCTGGGCCCGAGCCTTGAGGAACGCGGCCAGATGGCCACCACGGCACTGGGGCTGTTGGGCGGCTCGAGTTCCCTGATGGCCACCGGCAGCCCGTCCAGGGTGTGTGGCGGGTTATTTGGCCGCGCATACAGCAACCCATAGCCCAGCCCGCGGCCCACCATGGCGTTGACCAGCACCACCTGCGGCAGCGAATAGGCGACATTGGGATGAAGCCCCTCATCGGCAAAGAGCCTGCGGGTATTTTCGGTGCTCGGGGTGGATTCGTAGTTGATCAACGGCTCCGACTCCAGCTCGGCCAACGAGATCGATTCCTTGGCGGCCAGCGGATGCCCGGGGTGCAGCACCACCTCGAGCCGCGTCTCGTAGATCACGCGCTTGGTGAATCCGGCGGGCAGCAGCAGGTCGTAGACCACGGCCAAATCCAGATCGCCATTTTCCAGCGCCGGGAGGAGATCGTCGTGGGTGCCAACCTGCACCTTCACCTCTATGCCCGGATGCAGGGTGCGAAAGCCCTCCAGCGTAGAGGGCACCACGTGGCTGGCAATGGACGCGAAGCACCCGATTGAGACCGGACCGCGCAGGGACCCATCCGAACGGGGGAAGGAATCCCCCAGTTCCTCCGCATCGGCCACGATGCGTGCGGCCTTGGCCGCGAAATAATGGCCAGCCGGGGTCATATGCACGCCATGGGACTTGCGCCGCACACAGAGCTGTTCCCCGGAGATCCTCTCGACCGCCGTGATCGCCTGGGAAAGCGCCGATTCCGAGATGTTCAGTTCCGCCGCCGCCGAGCCTAGGGTCGAATGCCGCGGGAGTTCGGCCAGCAGTTCAAGCTGGCGCAGGGAGAAACGAGCCATTCTTCAGTCCAATCAAACAAGTTATACACCTAATTGAAGTTTACTCAATCAATGTGGGCTGAAACACTGGTAGGTGATGCAGCGCATTGTCGCGGATCACATCCCCTGGTTCCGACACCGCACAGAGCCGCATTCTCCCGCCTTGAACAGCCCGCTCACCGAGGAGCACCCACACCATGAGTTCCACACGCACCCAAACGCCGGCCCAGCGTGCCAATTCGCGCCGCGTCGCCTTTGCCACCATCATCGGCACCACCATCGAGTGGTACGACTTCTTCATCTACGCCACGGCCGCAGGCCTGATCTTCGCCGAGCTCTTCTTCAAGCCGGCCGGCGCGCAGATCGGCCTGTTGCTTTCCTTCGCCTCGGTCGGCATCTCGTTCCTCTTCCGCCCGCTCGGCGCCTTCCTGGCCGGGCACTACGGCGACAAGATCGGCCGCCGCGCCATGCTGGTGATCACCCTGATCATGATGGGTGCCGCGACCACCCTCATCGGCGTGCTGCCGACGTTCGAAACCGCGGGCGTCGCGGCCCCGATCATGCTGCTGTGCCTGCGCATCCTGCAGGGCATTTCCGCGGGCGGCGAATGGGGCGGCGCCGTGTTGATGGCCGTCGAGCACGCCCCGAAGGACCGTCGCGGCCGTGCCGGCGCGTTCCCGCAGCTGGGTGTCCCGCTGGGCATGCTGCTGGCCTCGGGCGTCACGGCGCTGATGACCGGCGTCATCTCCCCCGGCGAGCAGTTCCTGGCGTGGGGCTGGCGCGTGCCGTTCCTGCTGAGCATCGTGCTGATCGTCGTCGGCTTCCTGGTCCGCCGCGCCGTGGACGAATCCCCGATCTTCGAGGAGATCGCGGCCAAGAAGCAGCAGACCAAGGTTCCCGTCGTCGAGCTTTTCCGCAAGCACTGGCTGCTTGTCATCCTGGCCGCGCTGGTCTTCGCGGGCAACAACGCGGCGGGCTACATGACCACCGGCGGCTTCCTGCAGTCCTACACCACCAACCCGAACGGCCCGATCGGGTTCGAACGCACCTCGGTCCTGGTGGCCGTCGCCTTCGCCGCGGCCATGTGGTTCTGCACGACGCTGCTCTCGGGCTACCTCTCGGACAGGATCGGGCGCAAGCGCACCTACCAGATCGGCTTCACCTGCCAGGCGCTGGCCATCTTCCCGGTCTTCATGCTGGTGAACACGGCCTCGCTGCCGATGCTGTACCTGGCCTTCGCGATCTTCGCCGTCGGCCTGGGCCTGGGCTACGGCCCGCAGGCAGCGCTGTACTCCGAGCTGTTCCCGGCCTCGGTCCGCTTCTCCGGCGTCTCGATCTCCTACGCCCTGGGCGCCATCCTGGGCGGCGCGTTCGCCCCGATGATCGCCACCGCGCTGGTCCAGGCAACCGGCGGCACCAACGCCGTGGCCCTGTACCTGTTGGTCATGACGCTGGTGTCGCTGACCGCGGTTTCACTGCTGCGCGACCGCAGCGGCATCGACCTGTCGATCAACAACCAGGCCGAGCAGGAAGTCGGTGCAACGATCTTTGACAAGCGCACCGTTCCGGCGGCGGCCGCCCCGAAGGTCTCGCACTAAAGGCGGTCCAGCGCGGCGCTAAACGCCAGGGCGTGGTCGGTGTGGTTCCCTCCCAAGGAACACACCAGCCACGCCCTTATGTTTTGTCCAGCTTTTCCTGCACCCCCGGGGACAGGTTGGCTCAGGACTGCTTCAGTCGGCCTCGGTCGGGAAGGCAACGCCCTCGCCGATGACCCGCAGGTTCAGCTCCATGCCTGGGCGCGCCATCGCCGCGTTCCAGTGCCGGATGGTGATGGTTTCACCGCCGCCGGGAAGTCCTTCCACGGGGGAAAGCCTGATGCGGACCGTGGTCTCGGGCCCGAAGAACACCGTGTCCACCACGGTGCCCCTGATGGGGCCGTCCGCGGTGATGCGGATCTGCTCGGGGCGCAGCATCAGGCGCACATTCCCCTGGGTGGTTGCGTGGCGGACCGGGATCCAACCCAGCGAACAGGTCGCCAGCGACCCCTGCAGCTGGGCGTCCAGGATCACCGCATCGCCCAGGAACTCGGCGGTGTCGCGGTCCGCGGGCCTGGTGTACACGGAGAACGGGCTGCCCGTTTGCGCCAGCGTCCCGCCGCGCATGACGGCGACCTGGTCGGCGAAGGAGAGCGCCTCGCCCTGGTCGTGGGTCACCAGGATGGTGGTGACGGCGGCCTCGTGCAGCACGTCGGCCACGGCCTTGCGGGTCGCAACCCGCAACCCCGCGTCCAGCGCGGAGAACGGCTCGTCGAGCAGCATCAGTTTCGGCTTGCGTGCCAGTGCGCGGGCCAGGGCCACGCGCTGCTGCTGGCCACCGGAGATTTCGTGCGGTCGGCGTGCGCCCATGGATGCCTCGAGCGAGACCATGTCCAGCAGCTCGGCAACGCGCTTGGCGGTGGCGGCCCTGCCGCGGACGCCCGACTCGCGGTCCAGGCCGAAGGCAATGTTCTGCGCCACGCTCAAGTGCGGGAAGAGCGCCCCGTCCTGGGCGACGTAGCCGATCTCGCGCTTGTGGGCCGGAACCCAGGCGTCACCACCGGCCACCGTCTGCCCGTTGAGTTCGATGGACCCGCTGTCGGGGTTTTCGAATCCGGCAATCAGACGCAGCAGCGTGGTCTTGCCGGAGCCCGACGGCCCCACGATCGCGGTGGTGCCGCCCTCGGCGATCGCAAGGTTGACCCCCTTGAGCACCGGCTTGCTGCCGAAGCTCTTGACGAGGTTGGTGGTGCGCAGGAAGGTCACGGCCGGCATCAGCCCGGAGATCTTGTGCGGTTTTGGCAATGCGTCGGTCATTGTCCGGCAGCTTTCTTCGATTGCTGGAACAGCAGGTAGGTCATGGGCGCCGAGATCAGGATCATCAGCAGCGCATAGGGTGCGGCGCCCGAGTAGTCGATTTCGCTGCTCTTGGCCCAGAACGCCGTGGCCAGGGTTCGGGTTCCGTTCGGTGCCAGCAGCAGGGTGGCCGTCAGCTCGTTCACGATCGCCAGGAACACCAGCGCGGCCCCGCCCGCGGCCGCCGGCGCCGTGAGCCGCAGCGTGACCCGGAAGAACGCCACCGCGGGTGAGCGGCCCAGCGAGCGGGCCGCCTCCTCGAGCTCGCGCGGGGCCTGCGCCAAGCCGGAACGCAGGTTCACCAGGGCCCGGGGCAGGAACAGCAGGACATAGGCCGCCAGCAGGACATAGGCGCTCTGGTAGATGCCCGGCACCAGCCGGATGCTCACGGTGACGAAGGCCAGGCCGACCACGATGCCGGGCATCGAGCTGGTCACGTAGTTCGAGAGCTCAAGGAGCTTGCTGAACCAGCTGGGATGGCGCACGGCGAGGAACGCCATCGGGAAGGCCACCACGCAGGTCAACAACGCGCCGGCCAGGCCGTAGCCCATGGTCTGGGCCAGGGCCGGGAAGAACCTCTCCGGATCCCAGATCTCGGCTCCCCCGGCGACGAGCCAGCGGACCACCGAGTACAGCGGGACCCCCACCGAGAGCACGAAAAGCCCCAGGAGCGCCAGCTGGGCCGGCAGTTCGTAGCGACCCAGGCGAAGCCGGAAGGCCAGCCCCTGGGCGCCGAAGCCGACCCTTGCGTAGCGGGCGTTGCCGCGCACCTTGGCCTCGGCCAGCAGCAGCAGCATGCACAGCAGGACCAGCACGCTGGCGAGCATGTTTCCGGCGGCGCCGTTGAACGTGGACTGGAACTGGACCATGATCGCGGTGGTGAACGTGTCGAAGCGGATCATCGCAAAGGCCCCGTATTCGGAAAGCAGGTGCAGCGCAACCAGCAGCGAACCGCCGGCCATGGCAATGCGCAGCTGCGGCAGCACCACCCGGAAGAACACCGCCCAGGGCCCCAGGCCCAGCGAAGCGGCCGACTGTTCGATGGCCGGATCGAGCCTCCCGAGCGTCGCCGCCACCGGGATGTAGACCAGCGGGAAGTAGGACAGCGTTGCGATGAGCGCGCCCGCCCCCAGCCCGGCCAGCGACGGGATCGTCGAGGCCCAGGCATAGCTGTTCACGAACGCGGGAATGGCCAGCGGGGCGGCCAAGGCCAGCGCCCACCACCGGTAACCGCGCAGGTTGGTGCGTTCCACCAGCCAGGCACCACCCACACCCAGTACCAGGCACAACGGCACGGTGACCAGCACCAGCAGGATGGTGTTGAGCAGGAGTTCACCCACACGCGGCCGGATGACAAGTTCCACCACGGTGTCCCACCCGGTGGAAGCCGTCATGTAGATGACATAGCCCAGCGGGATGAGCGAAAACAGGGCGATAAGGATCGCCAACAAGGAAAGGCTGGAAACGCCCAATGGCGGGCGGGGGCTTTTGCCCCCGCCCGCCATGCTCGGTTCCCGTTTGTTGTCGGGAGCCGTTCGAGTCTTACTCATATGAGTTACAGCAGTCCTGCCTTGGTCATCAGCTCGGTGACCTTGGCCGAGTTCAGCTTGGCCGGGTCAACGGTCGGAGCCTGGAGATCCTTCAACGGAACGAGCTTGTCGTTGGACGCGACGCCCGAACCGACGGCGTATTCGAACGAGGTGCCGTTCTTCAGGATTTCCTGGCCTGCCTTGCCGGTGACGAACGTCAGGAACTTCTGTGCGGCTTCCGCGTTCTTGGAGGAGGCAAGCACGCCGCCGCCGGAGACGGAAACGAATGCTCCCGGGTCCTGGTTCTTGAAGTAGAACGGCTGAACGTTCTTGGAGTTCTCGCCGGTCTTGGCCTGGTCACCGTAGTAGTAGTAGTGGTAGATCAATGCCGCATCGATTTCGCCGGCGTTGACGGCCTTCATCGCGGTGGAGTTGCCCTTGTAGGCGGTGAAGTTTTCCTTCATGCCCGCCAGCCACGCGGTGGTGGCTTCCTCGCCCTTGAGCTCAAGCAGGGCCGCGACGATGGCCTGGAAGTCGGCGCCGGTCGGCGAGGCTGCCCACTTGCCCTTCCACTCAGGCTTGGCCAGATCCAGCATGGACTTGGGAAGCTGGTCCTTGCTGATCTTGGCCGGGTCGTAGACGAACACTGTGGAGCGTGCGGCAATGCCGGTCCACTTGTTGGTCGACGGACGGAATTCGGCAGGCACCTGGTCGATGGTGGCCTTGTCGACATCGGCAAACAGTCCGGCATTCTCAACCTGCGCCATTGCGGGAGAATTTTCGGTCAGGAATACGTCGGCCGGCGAAGCCTTGCCTTCCTGGATGATCTGGTTGGACATCTCGGTGTCGGAGCCGTTGCGCACGGTGACCTTGATTCCGGTTTCCTTGGTGAACGCGTCGACCCATTCCTGGGCGAGGCTCTCGTGCTGGGCGTTGTAGACGGTGATCTCGCCCGCTCCGGAAGCCGCTGGGGTCGGAGCACCGGTGGAGCACGCGGTCAGGCCCATCACGGCGGTGGCCGCCAGTGCGATGCCGGCCAGCATGTTTTTGCGAATCTTCATGGGGCAAAACCTTCTGTGGTGAGGAGAAAAGGGCGACAGTCACAAGCCAATCGATGTGAACCCGCCCGATTAGCTTAGGTACGTCTTACCTAAATATCCATCCAAGCTGCGCAAAAGCGTAAAATTTCGGCCCATTAGGTCATCTTTTAGTAACCCAAATACTAAAACTTTACACTGAATTGTATTTTGACAAGATTCGATCCACCGAATTTCGCCTAGTCAAAGTGGCCTTTTGCGACCATTTGCAGACTCAAGAACCCCCACTCTTCAGATAAGCCCGGCCATACGTGTCTCTCGTCACATCAAGACCGAACGTTTCCACCAAAAGGCACTTGGCCGCCACGAACCACTGGTTAAGCACGTTGCCTCCGGAGCCACGGAAGTGGCGCCGGAGGCAACGTGAGGTGATCAGGGATCACAACGGTAGTTCTCGGCCCTCAACGGGCGCGAAGCTTAGTGCGGGCGGTACTCGCTGACCATCGGGCAATCAAACGGATCCCGTGCGGAGAGACCGACCTTGTTCAGGTACGTAATGACCTGGGCGTAGGACTGGGTGACCGAGGTGACCGTGTACGGCACCTTGAGCTCCTGGCAGTAGTCGCGGACGATCTTGGCAACCGGAGCCAGGTTGGCGCGGGGCATCGAGGGGAAGAGGTGGTGCTCGACCTGGTAATTCAGGCCGCCGAATACATGTGACAGGATCCGGTTTCCGAAGTCGGAGCGAGCCATGACGTTACGGCTGGTGAGCACCTGGCGGGAGAAGAAGTCGATGCGCGATTCCTTGGGAATCATCGGCATGCCCTTGTGGTTGGGGGCAAAGGAGGCACCCATGTAAACGCCAAAGACTGCCAGCTGAACACCCAGGAATGCGGCAGCAATGCCCGGCTCCAGGAAGATAAAGAGGATCGCCACGTAGACGGTGAGTCGGATCGCGATCGAGGTGATTTCCTTGCCGCGGCCCTTTACCTTGTCACCCGTGAACAGGTACGCCATCGAACGGAAATGCAGGTTGATGCCTTCAAGCGTCAACAGCGGGAAGAACAGGTAGCCCTGGCGCTCGGTGATCCACTTGAGGATTCCCTTTTGCTTCTGCGCGTCCTCGGTCTGGAATGAGATCGTGTCCCATTCAATGTCCGGGTCCTTGCCGATGGTGTTTGGCATGGCATGGTGCTTGCTGTGCTTGTTCATCCACCACTGGTAGCTGATGCCGACAACGATGTTGGCCAGGAAGCGGCCGATCCTGTCATTTGCCGGACCCGAAGTCAGGATCTGGCGGTGCGAGGCCTCGTGGGTCAGGAACGCGAACTGGGTCAGCAGGATGCCGACCGCTGCGGCGATCAACAGCTGGAACCAGCTATCCCCCAAAAGGACGAAGCCCGTAACCGCGCCACCAAGCAGGAGCAGCAAAACGATGGTCGTTCCGAGGTAATGTCCCTTGCGACGACCCAACAGACCCGCATCGCGCACACGAATTTTCAGGTGGCGGTAGTTGTTGGAGCCGGCGTTTCCACGCGTGCTGCGCTGCTCTGGAACCGAAGGGGAAAGTGTGGAACTCATACTGCTCAAGGTTCACTCCCGGGAGCGAGGAGGGCGACAAATCAGTCGAAAGAACTGAAAGTCTCGGTTCCTATAACTCTGAGCATACGGGCATCGCATGTGTAGCACCTGATCGTTGCACAATGAGACTAGTTTCCCGAATTCTGCTTTCGGCATGGGTTCCGCGCAGTTCCGCATCAAAACGGGCTTTCACCACGGATTTCCGGTAATTTTTGCCGACGGTCGCCGACCCGACATATACGCCATGCGGCATATTCGTGCCCGAAAATTGGTTTCGGACGTGCGTGGCTTCCGGGTTGCGGGAAGACGGAAAGCAACCCGGCGCCCGCACCTGAACAAGCCCGCTATTTCTTGCCCGAACGCAGCACCTCCAGCCGCTGCCGGTATTCGGTTTCATCGATTTCACCGCGGGCATAGCGCTCACGAAGCACGCCTTCGGCGCTCATGGGATCGCCCTGGATCCGGTGGCGCCAGTACATGCGGCGGCTGAAGAAGATGAAGAAGCCGATGAGCAGGATCCAGAAGATCGGGATCAGGATGAACCAGCCCGGTCCGTATCCCGGTCCCCATGGATGGGTCGGCATTGCGGCCAGGACGGGAAGGATCGTCGTTGTCATGATGGGTCGCTCCTCAAAGCGTGGATGGCGGATTTCGAGGCCCTTCGCCTCATGCATCCACTTTCGTCCTTGAGGGCTTCTCCCCGCATCGGCCCGGTGGAGTCACCTCGGCTTGCCGCACGTACTCCATTTGGTGCAGCCGCCGATGGTGCCGGGATTAGTCCGGGCTCCGTCGGCGTGCCTGCGGGGCGGGCACGTCACCGGGCGTGATCAGCCCGCTTTCATAGGCGATGACCACAAGCCCGGTTCGGTCGCGGACGCCCATTTTCCCGATGATGCGCGAGACGTGGGTCTTGGCCGTCAGCGGGGTGATGAAGAGCTGTTCGGCGATCTCGGCGTTGCTCTTGCCCGCTCCGATGAGCATCAGCACTTCGCGCTCCCGTTCGGTCAGCGATTCCAGGGCCGCGGGCCGACGGGGCACCCGCGCCGGCTTGGTGGCAGCAACCTGCGCCAGCAGCTTCCGGGTCACCGAGGGCGACAGCAACGATTCTCCCGCCGCGACGATGCGCACCGCCGCGATGAGTTCCTCCGGTTCGGTGTCCTTGACCAGGAAGCCCGAGGCCCCGGCCCGGATGGACGCCAGGATGTAGTCGTCGAGCTCAAAGGTCGTGAGCATGATGATGCGCGTGTGCCCGAGGCTCTCGTCGGCCGCGATGGCCTCGGCCGCGGTGATACCGTCCCCCTGCGGCATGCGGATGTCCATGAGCACGATGTCGGGTTTCAGGGCCCGGGCCTGGGCAACGGCCTGGACGCCGTTCGAGGCCTGCCCCAGCACGCGCATGTCCTCCTCGGCGTCCAGCAGTGCCGAAAATCCGGCTCTGATGAGGGACTGGTCATCGACGATGAGAATGCCGATCATGGTTTTCCCCGTTCCTTGGGTTCAGGTTCGCTGCGGTGGCGCGGGAATCCACACGTTGATTTTGGTTCCCGGCCGCCCCGGGGATCCGGTCGGGGCACTGGCGGTTGTGATCTCCAGGGTGCCGCCCCGGGAAGCGACCCTCTCGCGCATGCCGCCGAGTCCGTTGCCCTCGTCGCTGGCGCCGAAGCCGATCCCGTCGTCCTGGACGGTGACGCGCGCTTCGTGCTCGGTGAGGTCGACAAGCACACCCACGCGGCCGGCCTTGGCATGGCGCACCGCGTTCGTCAGGGACTCCTGGACCACCCGGTAGATGGTGTTCTCGATGCGCTCGTCGACCCAGACCGGCGGCGGAAGCCTCGGCGGCTGGAAGCCGATCTCAAGGTTCGCGCCACGCACCCGTTGGACCAGCTCGGCGAGCTGTTCAAGGCGCTGGCTGGGCACGCGCGGGGCATCCTGCCGCAGCACCGCAAGCACCTCGCGCACCTCGTCAAGCGCTTCCTTGGATCCCGCCTTGATGTTTTCCATGGCCTCCACGAGGGCCGTCGGTGTCGCCGTCCTTCCGGGACAGGTGCAGGGCGACGGAGGCCTGGACATTGATCATCGACAGCGAATGGGCCACCACGTCGTGGATGTCGCGGGCCAGGACCAGCCGTTCCTCGTCCCGGCGGTGCTTGGCGCGTTCCTCGGCGGCGCGGCGGAATTCGATGCGGCGGTCCTTGGCCATGCGCGCAAGCTCGCCGACCAGCAGGACGACAATCAGCCAAATGATCACGAACCAGGCCCGGGTCATGAGTTCCTGCCGGGTCGCCAGCACGAAGAACAGCAACCCGATCCCGGCGCCTGTCCCCCAGGCCCACCAGCGTTTTCCCGCGGCGACGGCCAGGACCAGTCCAACCGCCAGGGAAAACGGGAACGGCCCCCAGGGGAACCCGGCAAGCACATACAGCGCCGTCACTGCCCCGATGCCCGCCACCATGGGGCCGGGGGCCCTGCGGCGCAACAGCAGCAAGGCGGGGCCGGCCAGCAACAGGGCGACGGCCTGCCATGTCAGGGCGGTCCCGAAGCGGTGTGCCGCAAAGAACGTGCCGACCACCTGCACCGATGCCACAAACACACTCAGGACGGCGAGTGGCGGGCGGCGGCGGTTGGTCATGGTTCGAGAATACGCCCGAGCGCCCCGTGCCATCATCGGGCACCGGTCGTAGGCCCGCCTACTCCACCCGGAGTACGCGGCGGACAACGCAGTGCATCCGGTCAACAACGCCCGGAACGGGCGGCCACGGCTTCCGGAAACCCTGGGCAAGGTTTCCGAAGCGTGACCGCCCGCGGGCGTGAAACGGGGTGTTACAGGCCGGCCGCGCGCTCGGCGGACTCGACCACGTTGGCCAGCAGCATGGCGCGGGTCATCGGGCCCACGCCGCCCGGGTTCGGGGAGATCCACGAGGCAACCTCGTAGGCCGCGGGCTCCACGTCGCCGGTGACAACTGCCTTGCCGTTTTCGTCGTTGACGCGCGAGACGCCCACGTCGAGCACGATGGCGCCCGGCTTCAGGTCCTTGGCCTTGATCATGTGCGCGGAACCGGCGGCGGCGATGACCACGTCGGCGGTGGCCAGCTCGGCGGCCAGGTCCTTGGTGCCGGTGTGGGCCAGGACCACGGTGGCGTTGATGTCGCGGCGGGTGAGCAGCAGGCCGATCGGGCGGCCGATGGTCACGCCGCGGCCCACGACGAGCACGCGCTTGCCGTTGAGGTCGATGCCGTGGCGCTCCAGGAGCACCACGCAGCCCTTGGGGGTGCAGGGCAGCGGGGAGGTCATCGGGCGGTTCACGTTGGCGACCAGGCGGCCCAGGTTCATCGGGTGCAGGCCGTCGGCGTCCTTGGCCGGGTCCATGGCCTCGAGGATGACGTCCTGGTCGATGTGCTTGGGCAGCGGCAGCTGGACGATGTAGCCGGTGCATTCCGGGTTCTCGTTCAGTTCGCGGACCTTGGCCAGCAGGTCTTCCTGCGTGGTGTCCTCCGGCAGGTCGACGCGGATCGACTTGATGCCGACCTCCGCGCAGTCCTTGTGCTTGCCGCCGACGTACCAGGTCGATCCGGGGTCGGAGCCAACGAGGATGGTGCCAAGGCCCGGGGTGATGCCCTTGGTCTTCAGCACCGCGACGCGTTCGGTGAGTTCGGCTTTGATGGCCGCGGCGGTGGCCTTGCCGTCGAGGATCTGTGCGGTCATAAGGAGGTGCTCCGTTTCAAAAAATGTTGCGTGTGCAGGGGACGCGGCGCCGGCCCGGATCGCGGGCCGGTGCAGCGCATCCCCTGCACCTTGATGCGGTCAATGCCCCGTGGAGGGCATCTGTCTTGGGGTTAGGCGTGCCACTCTTCGAGGCCCGGGTACAGCGGGAAGGCCGCGGTCAGCGCTCGACGCGGGCCGCCAGGGCGGCCTTGTCTGCGTTCTGGCCGTCGCGCAGGGCGATGCCGATGATGTCGGCGACCTCGGTGAAGGCCGCGGCGTCGAAGCCGCGGGTGGCCAGCGCCGGGGTGCCGATGCGCAGGCCGGAGGTGACCATCGGCGGGCGCGGGTCGAACGGCACGGAGTTGCGGTTCACGGTGATGCCGATTTCGTGCAGGAGGTCTTCGGCCTGCTTGCCGTCGAGCTCCGAGTTGCGCAGGTCGACGAGGACCAGGTGCACGTCGGTGCCGCCGGTCAGCACGGAGACACCCGCGGCGGTGACGTCCGCGGCGGTGAGGCGCTCGGCCAGCAGCTTGGCGCCTTCCAGGGTGCGGGCCTGGCGCTGCGCGAATTCCTCGCCCGCGGCGATCTTGAAGGCGACGGCCTTGCCGGCGATGGCGTGCATCAGCGGTCCGCCCTGGTGGCCGGGGAAGACGTTGGAGTTGATCTTCTTGGCCAGGTCGGCGTCGTTGGTCAGGATCAGGCCCGAGCGCGGGCCGGCCAGGGTCTTGTGGACCGTGGAGGTGACGACGTCGGCGTACGGAACCGGGTTCGGGTGCAGGCCGGCTGCGACCAGTCCGGCGAAGTGGGCCATGTCGACCCAGAGCTAGCGCGCCGACCTCGTCGGCGATGGAGCGGAAGGCCGCGAAGTCCAGCTGGCGCGGGTAGGCGGACCAGCCGGCGATGATGACCTGCGGCTTCTCGGCGATGGCCTGGGCGCGCAGCTTGTCCATGTCCACGCGGAAGGTGTCCGGCTCGACCTCGTAGGCGGCAACCTCGTAGAGCTTGCCGGAGAAGTTCAGCTTCATGCCGTGGGTGAGGTGTCCGCCGTGGGCCAGGGACAGGCCGAGGATCTTGTCGCCCGGCTGGATCATGGCCGACAGCGCGGCGGCGTTGGCCGAGGCGCCGGAGTGCGGCTGGACGTTGGCGAACTTGGCGCCGAAGAGGGACTTGACGCGCTCGATGGCCAGGTTCTCGGCCACGTCGACGTGCTCGCAGCCGCCGTAGTAGCGGCGGCCCGGGTAGCCCTCGGCGTACTTGTTGGTGAGCACGGAGCCCTGGGCCTCGAGCACGGCGCGGGGCGCAAAGTTCTCGGAGGCGATCATTTCAAGGGTGTCGCGCTGGCGACCCAGCTCAAGCTTCAGGACCTCGGCGATTTCCGGGTCGAGCTCGGCCAGGGACTGGTTGGTCACGGTGTTGTTGCTCATGATGAACTCCATCGGGGTGAGGGTTGGTTTTCGGGCAGACTTCTACTTGCGAATAATTCAACCCCCGGGCCCAGGCGCGCGGTCCGTGGTCAGCTCATGTGCCGCTCCCCGGTGGTTCACCCCACCTAACGCCAGTTGCGACAGTTCCAATCTTAGTCGGAATAGCGCGGTGGCGGAGACTGTTACACCCCATGACAGTTGAAACTTCAACAGACATGGTCGGGAGCGCAGCAAACGTGCAGGAATCGAACTCGGTGTTGGACACCATCGTCATCGGGGCCGGGCAGGCCGGGCTCTCGGCGGCCCACCACCTGCTCCGCAAGGGACTGAAGCCCTTCGAGGACTTCGTGGTGCTCGATTCCAACGACGGCCCCGGCGGGGCCTGGCGCCACCGCTGGGACACGCTGACCTTCGACCGGGCCCACGGCCTGCATCCCCTGCCCGGCATGGCGTTCGACACACCCGACCCGAAGGAACCCGCCTCCGCGGTGGTCGCCCGCTACTACGGAAGCTACGAGGACCACTTCGGCGTCCCCGTCATCCGGCCGTTCAAGGCCAGGAAGGTCACGGGGTCGATCGAGGACGGGTTCACCGTCACCGCTGCCGACGGGCGGAGCCTCACGGCGCGGACCGCTCATCAACGCGACGGGGACCTGGGACAAGCCCCACTGGCCGTCATATCCCGGCCAGCGCGAATTCACCGGGCGGCAATTGCACACCCGGGACTTCGTCGCCCCCGAGGAGTTCCTGGGCCAGCGCGTGCTGGTGGTCGGCGGCGGAACCAGCGCCGCCCAGTTCCTGCTGCAACTCGCGGACCTGGGCATCGACACGCTGTGGTCAACGCGCCGCGACACCGCAATGGAGGACGGCGCCGAAGGACAAGTCCTGGGGCATCGAGGTGGAGGCCGAGGTCAACGAGCGCACGCACTCCGGGTTGCCGCCGCGCAGCGTGGTCTCGGTGACCGGCCTGCCGCTGACCGACTTCTACACCGCGGGCATCGAATCCGGCGTGCTGGTTTCCCGCGGCGGCATCGCGGGATTCGGCGAGCGCTCGGTGCACTTCGCCGACGGCAGCGAAGAGGAGATCGACGTGGTCCTCTGGGCCACCGGGTTCCGCGCCTCGCTTGACCACCTGGCCCCGCTGGGCATCTGCGCGAACCGGGCGGCGGCATCCTCATGGACGACGACTCCGTGTCGGTGGTGAAGGTGCCGGGCCTGTTCCTGGTCGGCTACGGGGCCTCGGCCTCGACCATCGGGGCGACCCGTGCCGGGCGCGCCGCCGCGGTGGGTGCCGCGCGCCTGCTTGCCGAACGCGAAACCGCCGAGCGCAGGCCGGTGGCGGCGCGGTAGTCCTGCAGCCCCGCGGCGTCCGCGCAACACAGGCTTCACATGCTGCGTCGGGCCCGGCTGCGCGGGTAACCTCGTCGAGGTGAGCACCAACGAATTCATCGTGTCCCTGTCCTGCCCCGACCGCCCGGGCATCGTCCATGCCGTGTCGGGCGCCCTGCTGCAGGCCGGTTGCAACATCACCGAGTCGCAGCAGTTCGAGAGCCCGGAAACACACAACTTCTTCATGCGCATCGCGGTGGCCACCGAACAGCCCATCGCAAGCCTGCGTGCGGCGCTGGAACCCATCGCGGCCGCGTTCTCCATGAACCTGGACATCAGCGCCGAGGGCGCGCCGCTGCGCACCCTGATCATGTGCTCCACCGAGGGCCACGCCCTGAACGACATGCTCTTCGCCCAGCGCGCCGGAACGCTGCCGATCGAGGTCCCGGTGATCGTCTCCAACCACCTGGACCTCAAGCCGATGGCCGACTTCTACGGCATCGAGTTCGTGCACATCCCGGTCACCGCGGCCACCAAGGCCGATGCCGAGGCGCAGCTGCTGGAACTCGTCGCCAAGCACGACATCGACCTGGTGGTGCTGGCCCGCTACATGCAGATCCTCTCCGACGACCTCTGCCGCGCGCTGAACGGCAAGGCCATCAACATCCACCACTCGTTCCTGCCCTCCTTCAAGGGCGCCAAGCCGTACCACCAGGCCCACGCCCGCGGCGTGAAGCTCATCGGCGCCACCGCGCACTACGTGACGGCGGACCTGGACGAGGGGCCGATCATCGAGCAGGAGGTCATCCGCGTGGACCACGCGCGCACCGCCAACCAGTTCGTGGCCATGGGACGCAACGTCGAGGGCCGCACGCTCACCCGCGCCGTGGGCTGGCACGCCGAGCGCCGCGTGATGCTCGACGGGCACCGCACCGTGGTGTTCTCCTAATACCTGCTTTCCGCTAAGTACCGCGGTCGCATTTGTGGGCTGTCTGCCGCATTCCCGTATAGGGCTATCCATTGGGCGCCCCCTCTCCATGGCCGTTGCAAGGGCTCCGGTGCCAGTGTTTTAGGCGCCGAATGCGAGCGTGGAGGCGCGGGTACGTTGCGGTAGATCACGGTGCGCGAGAGCCCCAGCAAGGCAGCGGCCCGCCGGGTCGGTACGTCCGGGCCAACCAGCTGCCCGTAGGCGCCCGTCAACGCTTCCCGGGCGTCGGATCGTCGTTCGTGTTCTCGGAGAGGGACTCCAAGAGCTCGTGCAGTTTCCCCATCGCACCAAGGGCTGCCTCGGATCGTTTCAACCGGCTCCAGCTCACCTCCAGCCGACGGCGCAACCGTGCGATCTCGGCCTGCTCAGAGGCGAGTTTCCCGATGGATTCTCCGGGCTTCTTACCGGCCAAGACCCTTGCATCGCGCAGTTTGCGCCGCTCGGTCATCTGCAAGGAATATAGCCCCTGCCCGCGCAGGAACGCACCGCCCGACTGGCGGGTGCAGGCTTCCTCGCACTCGGCCAAAAACAGAACCCAAGGAGCCATGAGAGCTCTTGCCCCATACCGCTTTCAGGTCTGCCGCCTGTGCAGCTAGCACTTGTAGTGCCAATCGCGGCCAGCGGGCTGGACCCCTTTTTTTGCCTGCAATCTGGGTCTAGGAACGCTTCGAAGCACTGGCTACGTTTATCCAAACCACCGAAACGTGAGCTTATTCACATTCGATGCGGTGTGGAGATCTCTTCCACTGCTGTTGTGCCGCTCGAGACGTCAGACTTGGAAGGGTTCCCATGGCCACCGCCACTATCACCGCATCCGAAAACCAGCAGCGCATTTCCACCTCCGGCAAGAAGCCGAAGAATCATGCACGGACCGCACGGAGGCGACAGACGGCAATCCGCCTCGCGGTCTTTGCAGCCTTCCTGCTGCTGTGGTGGGGCGTAACGGCTGCAGGCCTGGTAAAACCATTGTTCCTGCCTTCACCCGGGGCCGTCTGGAATGCCGCCGTCCAGGCGAACTCGTGCCATCCCGTGGCCGCTGGAGTCGACCGCCTCGTCTGCGGCGAGCAGAACTACTTCATGTGGGAGCATTTGATCGCCAGCCTGCAGCGGATCGGCGCCGGAGTGGGCATGGCCATCGTGTTTGGCGTGGCTCTGGGCTTCATCATGGGCACGATAAAACCCATCAACACGGTCATTGAGCCGTACCTGAACTTCCTTCGCTCGCTGCCGCCGCTGGGCTACATTGGCCTGCTGATCGTCTGGTTCGGCATTGGAGACGTTTCGAAAATCTGGCTGTTGTTCCTCGCCGCGTTCCCGCCGATTGCGATGGCCACCATTTCCGGGGTGAGCGGAATCCGGCAGGCCCGGATTCACGCAGCCCAGTCCCTCGGCGCGACCCGGTGGCAAGTCATGACAAACGTCATCCTCCCTTCCAGCCTGTCGGAAATTTTCAGCGGCATCCGTATCGCCGTCGGCTTTGCGTGGACCACCGTAGTGGCAGCCGAGCTGAACAACGGCATCCCCGGCATCGGCGGTCTGGCCTATATTTCCGGCACCCAGCTGCAGACACCTCTGACCATCGCGTGCATCATCGTCATCGGCATCTCTGCCATCGCGCTGGACGCCCTCATCAAGAACCTCGGGCGCGTCCTCGTTCCGTGGCACGGCAAGGCATGACCGTCCCATTCCTTACTCGAACCATCCGCACCTCAAAAGAAAGATTCATCATGACGAAGCTTCCTTCCGGAACACGTAGCGCCGCCGCCGTTGTCGCCCTACTGGCCATGACCCTGTCCGGCTGCGCCAGCGCGTCGGAGCGCACCACCGAAACCTCAACCTGCCCGTTTGCACCCGATGAATCCATTACTGCCACAGCACGCATTGCCTATCAGCACATTCCAAACGGGGATCTGATCGTCAAGGACCAGGGCCTGCTCGAAGCATGCATGCCCAATGCGAAAATTACGTGGAGCAAGTATGACTCGGGCGGAGACGTGGTGCAGGCTTTCGGTTCCAACTCCGCGGACTTGGGGCTGATCGGCTCCAGCCCCGCTACGAAGGCACTCTCTGCTCCGTTGAACATCGATATGAAGGTGGTTTGGCTCCATGACGTCATTGGAGCCGCAGAGTCCCTCATCGCCAAGGACACCTCCGTCAAATCAATTGCGGATCTAAAAGGCCGGACGATCGCCGTTCCCTTCAGCTCCACAGCCCACTACAGTCTGCTCAACGCCCTGAGGGAAGCGGGACTGGACGCCGCCAAGGATGTCAAAGTCATCAATTTGTCGCCCGACAAGGTGATCGGCGCGTGGCAAAGCGGAGAGGTTGACGCCGCCTGGGTCTGGGACCCGACGCTGACTCAGCTCAAGGCGGAAGGGACCGTCGTAACAGGCAGCGGCGAGACTGCCGAAGCCGGGTTCCCGACGTTCGATGCAGCGGGCGCCACCACTACTTTCATCACAGCAAACCCTGGCTTCATGGACGTGTGGACCAAGAGCCAGAACTACGCTGTGGAACTTATCAACAAGGATCCGAAGGCAGCCGCGGTCTCCGTGGCAGTCGAGTTGGGAATCGCCCCCGAAGAGGTCGAAAAACAGTTCACCGGGTACAAATACTTGACGGCTCAAGAACAAAGCGGGGCCGAGTACTTCGGCGGCAAGCTCGCAGCTGACTTCCACAAAACAGCTGGGTTCCTCCACGGCGAAGGTGAAATCTCGGCCGTGGGCAACGAACAGGACTACACCGACGGGCTCTACGGCGCGTCGATCTCCAAGGTAGGCACCAAATGACAGCGGTGAACGACCGGCCCATTGCGGGCTCTGTATCCGCCGGACGCCGGGTGGTCCTCGACAATATCTCCCAGAGATACACAACCGACAGCGGGGATACGGTGCACGCGGTCTCGGACACCTCCATCACCGTCGAGTCCGGCGAGTTTGTATGCATTGTTGGTCCGTCCGGCTGCGGCAAAAGCACCCTCATGGACATGCTTGCAGGGTTTCTCACCCCTACCCAGGGCACTGTCACCATCGGCGGGGAGAAAGTCTCGGGGCCCGGGCAGGATCGCGGCGTCGTCTTCCAACAGCCAAACCTGTATCCCTGGCTCAGTGTCCGAAAGAACGTGGAACTTGGGTTAAAGCTCCGGAAGGTTCCGGCCTCCGTTCGCCAAGACGAAGCGAAGCGCTACCTGAAAATGGTAGGGCTGGAGCAGTTCATGGACCGCAAGCCCTATGAGCTCTCCGGTGGCATGCAGCAACGCTGCCAGATTGCGCGCGTTCTCGCCAATGACCCCGAGATCATCCTCATGGATGAGCCGTTCGGAGCCCTGGACGCGCTGACCCGTGAGCGCATGCAGGTTGAACTGCTGGAAATCTGGCGGAAAAGAAAGAAGACCGTCTTCTTCATTACACACAGTGTCGAGGAGGCAATCTTCCTCGGGACGCGGGTACTGGTGATGAGTGCACGTCCAGGACGTATCATCCTCGACGAGGCGATCAACATCAGTGACGAGAACGGTTCCCCGCTTGGAGCAGAGCTGAGATCCGCACCCGAATTTGTCCGTCTCCGGGACAAGGTATCCACTGCCATCTACGAAGCGCAGGGCGTAACCGGGACTTCTCCCGCTCAGCATTGAAGTCAGTGACCCATCTCAGGTCCGGAAGATCGACTCCCTGCCGACCGTTTTCCTCAGGACAACAACGGTCTACCGGATGGTTGCGGAGGCACAGCCAGGATTTTCCAGTCTCGGCCGGCCTGTCACGCTGGCGTGTCTGGCGTTTGGTTTATCACGGCGTTGGCCTGGCGGTCGACGACTTGTGTGAACAGTTGTCGAGACGCTGGCGAATAGCCCGAGGTGGTAGGCCGAGTTGGTACGGGTGTTCCACATAGGTGGTACCGCTTTTCTGTGGACCTGGAACTGGCCGGGAGTTGCCGTTGGCGATTCCCGGCCAGTTCTCTGTGCCTTGCGGGCGTGCTTGTTCCCAGAAGCCGGCGGTTGCCCTGGCCTCCTGGCTGCGGAGCCCCTCTCAGCCAAACTCGTTAGAGACCGCTTCTTGAACGAGAATGGAGGCTGGTCCAAGGGCCCCTGCGAAGCGTGGCCCCTTTGCGGTTCCGCAGGACCCGCCATTCCAACATTCTTTGCACCTGCACAACTATTTTGGTTTTCACCGTCCCGTTGAGCGTTCCTTGCTACGAGAAGATGATTGCATAGGGTTGAGTTCGCCTAACCAAAGAAAAGGACATAAATAATGGACGTAGTCATAACGTGGATCTTTTTCTTTGGACTTGTGGCGGTTATTTTCTACTCCTACAGGAAGGAACAGTCAGTCCACGCTGAAGCTGCCCATCGTGATGGGAAGACGCTACCTCGAAACCGTGTCGCGAGAATGTTTGCGACCTACACGGCTCTGGACTGGGGTCTGTTCCTAGGTGCTGTTTGCTTCCTCATCTCGGCCATCATAGGAACCACCGACGCATTACTCTGAACGGTATCCGCGAATAAGCAACTGAAGCAAAGGTGCTAAGCGCGAACAAGTGCCCTTAGATTCGGGATAATAATGGTGTCAAAATCTAAGATTTCCAATTCGCTCAAACGGCTGAGAGGTACGCTATTGAATCGTTGTCGGCAGTCGTCCGACGGTGCCGTCTTGTCCGGGCGTCCGCGTTTGGTACTCGAACACACAATTGGCAGTACCCGGTAAACCTTCTCGTTTCGGGACCAAACGCAGTGCAGACGACTTTGGACTGTGCAGTCGCCTCTAATGACATGCCTGCGCTGGGACTCGAGCCGGCGACGGACACCGGTCTGGTGGCCGACGCTCGATAAGGGTGCCGGAATTTTGTCCGGCGGTCCCGTCAGCGCTCGGCGTCGCCGAGCGCCACGTGGACCTCGTTCGAGACGGGGGTGCCGAGCTCCACCGTCCGTGACACCGTGCAGTACTTCTCATGCGAGAGTTCCACCAGGCGTTCGACCATGCCGGCTGCCTTCTGGCCTTCGGCCGTGTCTGGAAATGCCACGTTGAAGGACAGGTGCAGCCCGTCCACGCGGCTGGCACCGTCCTCGACCACCTTGCGGCCGGTTGCCGATACCCGGAAGTCCGTGGGCTCGGCGCTGCGTGCGGTCACCGTGTCGACGTCGATCGACGAACAGCCGGCAATCGCCGCCAACAGCAGCTCCACCGGGCTCAGCAGCCCTTCGCCCTGGCCAAACTCGATTTCTGCGCCCGCGGCATTGCGCACCGTGTAACGGGCCGTTGCCGTGCGGGTCAGCTCGACGGAACGCAGCGTGGGGTCTTCGTTTTCGCTCATGGGACCATCATGCCACCAGCGGACCGGAGCGCCACCAAGTGCGGCAATACGCCGGCACCGGGCGCAACGCCGGCTAGCTTTCGGTGGCCCACTGCTCGTGTTCGTCCAGGTGGTGGCGCTCGCTGGCCCCGGGCTGGGTTCCCGAATCGGCCAGCTGCTGCATGCGTTCCATGAGTTCCGCCGCGACGGTCCAGGTCTCCAGGGTCGAGGGCGGGTTGACGCCGGCGGCCCTGGCGATCTTGTTGCGCCACTTGTTGGTGAACCCCAGGACCTGCTCGCCGCCGATGTTTCGGTCCCAGAGCCAGCGGGCCAGTTCCTTGGCCTTTTGCAGCCTGTTGGCCTCGGCCTTGGTGCCGTGGCGGAACGGATCGATGGCGGGTTTCACGGGCGCCGGCGCGGCTGCGGGTTCGGCGGCCACGGGGGCGGGCTCGACGGCCACTTCGGGCTCGAGCTCAGGAAGCCCGATCGCCACGATCTCTGCGCCGTTGTCGATGGTGTGCACGGCAGCCTGGATGATCTCCTCCAGCTCGGCCAGGATCCGCGGCGGAATGTTCGGGCCTTGCTCCCCCAGCGTGGACCGCAACGCGGCGACCATTTGCTCGTAAACCTCAACCTTGTGCTGCGGCCACATCGTCCCAGCTGCTCCCGTTCTTCGGCGTCCAGACGCCGATTCAATTCCTGCCGCTCCAAGGCGCGGAGTCGATCCCCAAGACTATCCGGTGGCCCCGGACCATGGCCACCCGGAGCCCGGGCTCCCTGCAGCAGTGCCGTCCCGGGACGGCCGCGGCCCCCTTCGGCGGGGCATGTGCCCGGACCGGAAACCAGGTCCGGAAAAACGCATCGGGCCACGTCGTGTCACGCTGCCGAAATCGGGCGCGGGGCACACGCTAGAGTGGTGCCATGGCTCACATCATCACCATTGACTCCAAGACCCCCTCCGTCGACCAGACCTGCTTCGTGGCACCGACCGCGACCCTGTCCGGCGACGTCACCCTGGGGGCGCAGGCCAGTGCCTTCTACGGCGTTTCGGTACGCGGCGATTCTGCCGCGATCAAGGTCGGGACGGGCACCAACCTGCAGGACAATGTGGTGTTGCACGCCGACACCGGGCGTTCCCTGCACCATCGGGGACCGCGTTTCGGTGGGCCACTCGGCCGTCGTCCACGGGGCCACCGTGGGAAACGACTGCCTGATCGGCATGAGCGCAACCATCATGAACGGGTCGGTCATCGGGGAGAACTCCCTGGTGGCGGCGGGCGCCCTGGTGCTCGAGGGAACCGTCGTTCCCCCGCGTTCACTGGTTGCAGGGGTACCGGCAAAGGTCAGGCGTGAACTGACCGATGAAGAAGTCGAGGAGCCTGAAGGAAAATGCTGCCCACTATTTGGTGCTGGCAGCCAAGCACCGTGACGCCAACGCGGCACGGTAGATACCCACAGGGGAGTACAAAGCGATGGCCAGTTACATTCAGGCACCACCCACTGCACACCCCGGAGCACCCTCACCGGTGCACGCCACGGGCCGCACCCTCAACTGGGGCGTGGTTTCCACCGGCAGGATCGTCGCCCACGTGATTGCGGACCTGCAGTCCCTCGGTGACGCGAACGTCATCGCCGTGTCCTCGCGCAGCGAGGAACGTGCCCGCATCTTCGCCGAGGAACACGACATCGAGTGGGCATTCGGTTCCTACCAGGCGATGTTCGACGAGCCGGAGATCGAGGCCGTCTACATCGCGACCCCGCACGGCCAGCACTTCGAGATCGCCATGGCCGCGCTGAAGTCGGGCAAGCACGTGGTCTGCGAAAAGTCGCTGACCATCAACGCGCACGAGGCCCGCGCCCTGGTCGCCGAGGCCAGCGAACGCGACCTCTTCCTGATGGAAGCCGTCTGGTCGCGCTTCACCCCGGTGTTCGCGCGCGCCCTGGAGATCCTCGAATCCGGCGAGCTCGGCGAGGTCTCCTGGGTCCAGGCGGACCTCGGCTTCAAGGCCGAATACGATCCGAACTGGCGCCTCTTCAACCCGGCGGACGGCGGCGGGGCATTGCTGGACATGTCCATCTACCCGCTGACCTGGGCCATCGGCGCCATGGGGTTCCCCACGTCGGTGCAGGCAAGCGCCGACCTCAACGAGGACGGCGTGGACATCCAGAACGCCATCACGCTCGCCTACCCGGGCGTGCGCCACGCGCAGCTGATGACCACGCTGACCGCCACTCCCCCGCGCGAGGCGCGGGTGGCCTGCAGCAACGGCTGGCTCAGCACCAACGCACCGCTGCACAACCCCACCAAGCTGTTCATCCACCCGGCCAAGGGGCTCAGCCGCACCGAGGTCTTTGAACCGGTGGGCAACAACTACACCTACCAGTTCCGCGAAGCCACGCGTTGCATCCAGCAGGGCCTGAACGAGTCCCCCACCATGCCGTGGGAACACTCGGTCAACACCATGGCCATCTTCGATGGCATCCGCCACCAGCTGGGGATCCGCTACCCCAACGACCTGGCGCGCACCAGCTAGGGCCAAGACGGACCCCGGCTCCTGCACCAACAAAGGTGGCGCTTGCCGATGAGAGATCGTCGGCAAGCGCCACCTTTCGCCATGTCCCGGGCGCAATGTCCCGCGCGGGGCTACTTGGCCGCCGGTTCGGCCTCTCCTGCATTGCGCAGCGCCGCACGCAAGATCATCGAACGACGGCAACCCGGCCAGCCCCTCCGGCGTGGGGTAGACCCGGCAGCTGAGTGCGGGCTCGGCCTCGGAGGCGAACAGGTCCCGGCCCGACGCAACGAACGTCGGCGACCCGTGGAACGCCAGCTCCCGGGCTTCCTCTTCGCTGGCCAGTTCCCGGATGCGCAGCTCCCCCGCGTCCAGCCCCTCGGCCGCCAGGGCGCGAAGATACAGCTCGCCGGCCGGGCCGCTGTTCGGGCAGTCGGCAATGATGCGCAATTCGAAGTCCATGTCCCCATCGTCCACAGCGGGAACGCGGGAATGCAAAGTGCCGCCGGGCAATTGCCCGGCGGCACTTTGGCGGTTGAATGCGTTGGCCGGCTTTCGGCCCCCTCAGACCCCCATGCACGGCCAACGCAAACTTGTGGCCCGGCCGACTGGCCGGGATTCCCGGTCAGGCCGAGGCCGCAACCAGGGAGGCGCGGCGCGCGGCGGCCAGGCCCAGTTCGAGGTCGGCAATCAGGTCCTCGACCTGCTCGACGCCGACGCTGAGCCGCACCAGGTTCTTGGGCACCGCCAGCGGGGTGCCGATCACCGAGGCGTGGGTCATTTCCGAGGAGTAGCAAACCAGCGACTCGACCCCGCCCAGGGACACCGAGAGCGCAAACAGCTCGGTCGATTCCGCGAAGGCGCGCGCGGCGGCCTCGCCGCCGGCGAATTGCAGCGAGACGATGCCGCCGAAGCCGCGGGACTGGGTCTTGGCCAGCTCGTGCCCCGGATGGGATTCGAGCCCCGGGTACAGCACCGTGGAAACCTCCTCGCGGGTGGTCAGCCATTCGGCGATGCGGGCGGCGTTCGAGCAGTGGCGCTCCATGCGCAGCCCCAGGGTCTTGAGCCCGCGGGCGGCCAGGAAACAGTCCTGCGGGCCGGCCACGGCTCCCCCGGCGAACTGCTGGAACCCGACGGCCTCGGCCAGCGACTGGCCGCGGAAGATCCGCTCCGCCACGATCACCGCACCGCCGAGCACGTCCGAGTGCCCGCCGATGTACTTGGTGGTCGAATGCACCACGACGTCCGCGCCGAGGGTGAGCGGCCGCTGCAGGAACGGGGTGGCGAAGGTGTTGTCCACGACCAGCAGCGCCCCGGCCTCGCGGGCGATCCGCGCCCAGCCGGCAACGTCGGCGATGCCCAGCAGCGGGTTCGACGGGGTTTCCACCCAGAGCAGCGCGGTCTTCCCGGGCTGCACCGCGGCGGCCACCGCGGCGAGGTCGGTGATGTCCACCGGGGTGTTGGTGATTCCCCACTTGCCGTGCAGGCGGTTGATCAGCCGGTTGGTGCCGCCGTAGCCGTCGGCGCCGAGCACGATGTGGTCCCCGGGTTCCAGCACCGCGCGCAGCAGCGCGTCCTCGGCGGCGATGCCGGAGGCGAAGGCGAAGCCCGCGTGGCCCGCTTCCAGGGCGGTGAGCTGGGTTTCGAACCCGCCGCGGGTCGGGTTGGAGCCGCGGGAGTACTCGTGGCCGTTGCGCAGGACGTTGATGCCGTCCTGCACAAAGGTGCTGGTCTGGTAGATCGGCGGGATGACCGCGCCGGTCAGCGGGTCCGGCGCCTGGCCGGCGTGGATGGCCAGCGTGTTGAAGGAGTGGCGCGGTGGAGGAATGGGCGGTGCCCTCTGTGGTTGCTCATGGTCGTTCCTTCCTAGACGCCGACGGATTCGCGGGTCGGTGATGTGGTTTCTTGGGTCAGCGCGTCAAGCGCACGCGGTCAGGTCCGCGATCAGGTCCGCCGAGTCCTCCAGGCCCACCGAGACGCGCAGGGTCCCGGCGGAGATCCCGGCGGCGGCAAGCTGCGCGTCGGAGAGCCGGCAGTGGGTCATGGCGGCGGGGTGCACGATCAGCGAACGTGCGTCGCCGATGTTGGCGGCCAGGGCAAAGAGCTCGACCGAGTCGACGACCTGCGGGACGGCCGGCGGCGTCGACGAGGTCGAAGGAGAACACGCAGCCGGTGCCGGCCGGGAAGTCCCGGTGCGCCAGCTCGTGGTCCTGGTGGCCGGCGCAGCGACGGGTGGTGGACCCTGGCCACGGCCGGGTGCGCGTGCAGCGCCGCCACCAGGTCCAGCACGTTGGCCTGCGCCTTGGCCACGCGCAGCGACAGGGTCTCGATGCCGGTGAGGATCGCCGAGGCGGAGGCCGCGGTGAGCGTGGGGCCCAGGTCGTGCAGGAACTTGGAGCGGGCAAGCATCAGGTAGGCGTTGGCGCCGTAGCGTTCCAGCAGCGAATCCCCGTAGTAGCGGGCCTTGGGCGCGGCGATCTGCGGCCAGCGGGTCGCATCGGAGAAGTCGAAGGTGCCGGCGTCGACGATCAGTCCCCCAAGCACCGATCCGTGTCCGGCCAGCGCCTTGGTGGCCGAGTGGACCACGATGTCGGCGCCGAACTCGATGGGGCGGTAGGCGGCGGGGGTGGCCAGGGTGTTGTCGACGACCACCGGGATGCCGGCCGCGTGGGCGACGTCGGCGATGGCGCGCAGGTCCACCAGGGTGATCAGCGGGTTGGAGACCGACTCGAGCAGGAAGCCGCGGGTCTTCTCCGTGATGGCCGCAGCCCAGTTGGCGGGGTCCTCCGGGTCGACGAAGGTGACGGTGATCGCCGAAGTCGGCGAAGGTGTCGGTGAGCAGGTCGACGGTGCCGCCGTAGAGCTTGTTGGAGGCCACCAGGTGGTTGGGGCCCTGCAGCAGGGCCAGCAGGGAAACGGCGACGGCGGCCTGGCCCGTGGCGGTGGCCAGCGCGCCGATGCCGCCCTCCAGCGCCGCGGCGCGGGCCTCCAGCACGGCAGACCGTGGGGTTGCCGGTGCGCGAGTAGGTGAAGCCGGCCTTCTTCAGCGAGAAGAGCTCGGCGGCGGTGGCGTAGTCGGTGAACTCGAACGCCGCGGAGTTGTAGATCGGCACGGTCATGGGTCGGTGCGGGCCCGCGGGGCTGTATCCGGCGTGGATTTCGGTGGTGGCGTTCTGCCAGTTGCTGGTGGCCATGATCGTGCCTTTCGGGGCCTGGTGCTGGGGAAAAGTTCGGGGAGGGACGGGCGGGGCTGCATCGAGTTGCGGGTCGATGCGGCCCCGCCCGTCCGTCCCCTGTGCCGCCGCGGGGCCCGGTCAAGATAGGGACTCGGGTGCGGGCCCGGCGGCGGGTCGTGCGGGGACTAAACGCGTTAGGCGTTTGCGCCGGGTTTGCGCCGATGGTGGCGCGGGCCGCGAGGGTGGCCTCCACCAGGTTGGCCAGCGAGGCCTCGGTCTCCGCGTAGCCGCGGGTCTTCAGGCCGCAGTCCGGGTTGATCCACAGCTGCTTGGCCGGCAGCGAGGCCAGGGCGATCTCGATGAGCTCGGCGACCTCTTCGGTGGAGGGCACGCGCGGGGAGTGGATGTCGTAGACGCCCGGGCCGATGCCGCGGCTGTAGCCGAACTCGGTCAGGTCCGCGGTGACCTCCATGCGGGAGCGGGCGGCCTCGATCGAGGTGACGTCGGCATCCAGCGCGTCGATCGCGTCGATGATCTCGCCGAACTCCGAGTAGCACAGGTGGGTGTGGATCTGGGTGGCATCCACGGCGCCGGCGGTGGACAGGCGGAAGGAGTCGACCGACCACTTCAGGTAGGCGGCCTGGTCGGCCTTGCGCAGCGGCAGCAGTTCGCGCAGCGCCGGCTCGTCGACCTGGATGATGGAGATGCCGGCGTCCTGCAGGTCCGCGATCTCGTCGCGCAGCGCCAGCGCCACCTGGTTGGCGGAGACCGCCAGCGGCTGGTCGTCGCGGATGAAGCTCCAGGCCAGGATGGTGACCGGGCCGGTGAGCATGCCCTTGAACGGCTTGTTGGTCAGCGACGCGGCGTAGGAGATCCACGGGACGGTGAAGGCGGCCGGGCGGGACACGTCGCCCCAGAGGATCGACGGGCGGGTGGCGCGCGATCCGTAGGACTGCACCCAGCCGTTGGCGGTCTCGGTGAAGCCGTCGAAGTTCTCGGCGAAGTACTGGACCATGTCGTTGCGCTCGGCCTCGCCGTGCACCAGCACGTCCAGGCCCAGGCGTTCCTGCAGCTCCACGACGCGGGCGATCTCCGCCTTGAGGAAGCCCTCGTAGGCGGCGTCGTCGATGCTGCCGTTGCGGTGCGCGGCGCGGGCGGTGCGGACCTCGCCGGTCTGCGGGAAGGAGCCGATGGTGGTGGTCGGCAGCACCGGCAGGTTCAGTGCGGCGTCCTGGGCGGCCTCGCGGACGTCGGCGGCCGAGCGGGAGAAGTCGGCGTCGGTGAGCGCGGCCAGGCGCTCGCGGACCGCGGCAACGGTGGTTCCGGCGAACGCCGCGCGGTGGTTGATGGCGGTCTCGGCGGCGGACAGCTCGGCGGCGATCGCCGATTCGCCCTGCGCCAGGCCCTTGGCCAGGGTGATGACCTCGGCGACCTTCTGGTTGGCGAAGGCCAGCCATTCCGGCAGGTGCGCCGGCAGGTTGTTTTCCAGGGCGACATCGTGCGGGACGTGCTGCAGCGAGGTCGCGGTGCCCACGGCGAGGATGCCGTTGGACTTCTCGACCTCGGTGCGCAGGGCCTTCAGGATCTCCAGCGATGCGGTCAGGTTGTTGCGCCAGATGTTGCGCGAGTTCGACGACGCCGGCCACCAGGGTGGAGCCGGCGAGGTCGCCGAGGAACTCGGCCTTCGGTGCCAGTCCGCGGACCAGGTCCGCGTGCACTGCCTCGACGCCGGCGCGGGCCAGCAGGCCCTGGGTCGCACCCGGGCGGGTCACGTCGCCGGCGGTGCCGTAGCCGAAGGTGACAAACAGGGCCGGGCGTTCGGTGGCGGCGGCGAGCTTGGCGTAGACGGACTCGGCCAGGGCGCCGGGAACCGCGAGCTCGGCGCCGCGGTCGGTGACGAGTGCCGGCTCGTCGAGCTGCACCCACGGGGCGCCGGCGGCGGCGAGTTCGGTCAGGATCTGTGCGTAGGCGGCGACGACCTCGTCGATGCGGGTCAGCGGGTCGAAGCCCTCGGCGGCGCCGTCCTCGGCCTTGGCCAGCAGCAGGTAGGTGATGGGGCCGACGAGCGTCGGGCGGATGGTGTTTCCGTTGGCCGCGTGGGCCTTGAAGCTTTCGACCAGCGGCTTGGCGTTGGCCGCGATCGGGGTGTTCTCGCCGATCTCCGGAACCAGGTAGTGGTAGTTGGTGTCGAACCACTTGGTCATTTCCAGCGGGGCGCGGGACTCGTCGCCGCGGGCCAGCACGAACGAGGCGGCGGTGTTGATGGTGCCGTCGGCGGCTGCCAGGTCGGCGAAGCGGGTGGGCAGGGCGGAAAGCGCGACGGTGGCGTCGAGGACCTGGTCGTAGTAGGCGAAGTCGCCGGGCAGCGAGGCGTCGGTGGCGCCCAGGCCCAGTCTGGTCAGCTTGGCAAGGTTGGCCTGCTGCAGTTCGCGGGCCGCTGCGTGCAGGGTGGCCTCGTCGGTGCGGTTGGCCCAGTGGGCTTCGAGGGCCTTCTTGAGTTCGCGGTTCGGGCCGATGCGCGGGTAGCCGAGGATGGAGGCTGCGGGGAAGGTTGGCTTCGTCATGGTGTTTCTCCTTGGGTGTTGAACGTGGGGGAAAGTAGCTGGTGATTCGATGGGTAAAAGTGTTGAAGGACCCGGGCGCCTAGACGGCTGCGCGGGCGGCCCAGGAGTTGCTGACCTGGGCCCGGGTGCGGGGCAGTTCGAGCCGTTCGATGACATCGAGTGAGCCGCGGTGGTCGTTGAAGGTGTAGAGGTGGACGCCCGGGGCCCCGTCGTCGAAGGCACGCCGGGCCAGGGTGACCGCGGCGGTGACCCCGATGTAGTGGCGTTCGGCGTCGGTGCTCGCCGTTTCCAGTGCGTGCGCCAGGATCGGGTCCGGTTCGACCCCGGTCATGGAGGCCAGCCGGTTGAGCCGCTTGAGCGAGTTCAGCGGGATGACCCCCGGAATGATCGGGATGGACACCCCTGCTCGGCGGGCCGCGTCAACCAGGTTGGTGTATTCCTCGGGCCGGAAGTACACCTGGGTGATTGCGTAGTTCGCCCCCGAGCGTTCCTTGGCCAGCAAGACCTCCACGTCGTGGTCGAACGACGGGGATTCGGGGTGCTGGATCGGGTAGGCCGCCACGCCGACCCCCAGCCGCCCGCCGGCCAGTGCCGCCGAGTGCTCGGTTTCGACCTCGCGGATGAGTTCGATCAGGTAGCGGGCGAAGGGGAATTCCCCGCGCCAGCCATCCGGATCGGTGGGCAGGTCGCCGCGAAGCGCCAGGACCCCGCGGACCCCGAGCGAGATGAAGTGGCGGATCAGGTTCTCGAGGGACTGGCGGCTCTCCCCCACGCAGGTCAGGTGCGCCAGCGGGCGCAGCCTGGTGTTCTGGATGAGGTGTTCGATCAGTTCCAGCGAGGCCCGGCGGCGTTCGTGGGTCCCCGAGTAGGTGACCGACACGTAGTCGGGGTTCGTGGCCTGAAGCGCCTCGATGCTGTTGAAAACGCCCTCGGTCGCGTCGCGGTTCACCGGCGGGTACAGCTCATAGGACAGTGACGGCGGGGCCGCGGACGGTGTAATGCTCATGTGTGACTCCTCGTCTAAACGAGGGAGGCCCCAAGGTACGCCACAAAAGCCCCAGCAATCCGTAACGGATAACTGCGGCGATGGTGAGCAGGTTTTGAAGCGGCTCCATCGCTTCTGGCCTTAGCACCCTCAACAACGGAGTCCCCGCACAGGGGGAATCCATCGTGTGATGGTTGCTGCGGCGTCAACGAGCCAGATCTCTCAGCCGCTCTTGATGGTTGATGCATTCATCATGTTCCACGCTTCAAGGACGGTGCAAGGCGCCGGCCGCGCCCCGCGTCACGCGGGGCAAAAACACTTCACATGACGATTTTTTGTCATCTTTGGCAACGTCGCCCGAGCCATTGTTAAGACGCGTCGAGGCGAACTTCCCGGTTTCCCGGTCATTTTCCGCTTGCTCGTTACTTTTCGCTTCCAGTGTGAAGCCATTGTGACGGGGGCGCTCGGGGCGCCGGCGACAGAGCCCAGGGGCGGGTGGCGAATGAAGTCATTGTGGCAAGGGCACTCGATGGGATACTGTCGTCGCGACACGATCTCGTCGGATCCGCCAAGATACGGCGTCCGTCAACGCGCCAGCTGGCATGATCCTGTAAACCGGCGGTCCGCCTCGGCGGAACGCCCAGCCACGTAAACGCGAAAAGGGGAATGGGAATGCAGCTTGCCAACAAGGTAGTCATCGTCACCGGCGGAGCATCGGGCATCGGGGGCGCCATTTCCCGGGTGTTGGTTGCCCGCGGCGCCAAGGTCGTCGCCGTCGACGTCAACGGCGAGGCCGGCGCCGCACTCAAGGGAGATCTCGGCGGTGACGTGCAGTTCCTGTTGGGCGATGTCAGCGACAAGGCCGTGGCCGCGGCCGCCGTGGAATTGGCGAGCGAAACCTACGGCGGGCTGGACGCACTGGTGAACAACGCCCACGCCTCGCGCCAGGCCATGTTCAACGACCTGACCGAGGAACAGTGGGAACTCTCCTTCAACACCGGCTTCCGCGCCACCCGCCAGTTCATGGCCGCGGCCTACCCGCTGCTGGCGGTCAACGGCGGCTCGGTCGTGAACTTCGGCTCGGGTTCGGCGATGGTCGGCCAGATGACCCAGGCGGCCTACGCCTCCGCCAAGGAAGCCATCCGCGGGCTTTCGCGCGTGACGGCCAACGAGTGGGCCAAGGACAACATCCGCGTCAACGTCGTCTCCCCCATGGCGTTGACCGACGGGGTCAAGGCCTGGAGCGAGGCATACCCGCAGATGTACCAGGATTCCCTGGCCAAGGTCCCGCTGGGGCGCTTCGGGGATCCGGAGGAAGACGTCGCGCCCATCGTGGCGTTCCTGGTCTCGGATGACTCGCGCTACATGACGGGCCAAACCCTCATGGCCGACGGCGGGGCGAACAAGCTCTACTAGCCGGCACCGCAGCAAGCCCTCCGGGTGCGGGTCGCGGGCCTGCAGCCCAAGCCCGAATCCCGCACCCGAACGGTGGATGCCTGCCGGAGAAATCATTTGCGACACCCTTCGAATGTCCCGTGGTTTGTCCGCGGCTGACACCCGGCGCCCACTAGGCTGGTTCGCACCATGGATACCAGGCAGAAAACCCACCAGACCGGCGGACGCGACCGCGCGATCATCGAGGACGACGCGCGCCGGGGAAGACGAATTCCGCGTCGACATCGAGCGCATCAGGTTCTCCCCCTACTTCTCGCGGCTCTCCGCGGTGACCCAGGTGATCCCGCAGGCGGGCGCCGGGACCGTGGTGCACAACCGGCTGACGCACTCGCTCAAGGTCTCCGCCGTGGCGCGCTCCATCGCCATCGGCCTGATCAACGCGGACGAGCCCACCCGGAAGCTCGTGGCAGGGCTGGGCGGTTGCGACCCCGTGGTGGTGCAGGCCGCCGCGGCGGCCCACGACATGGGGCACCCTCCCTTCGGGCACCTGGGCGAACAGGAACTCGACCGCGTGGCCCGCCAGACGCTCGGGCTGCCCGACGGCTTCGAGGGCAATGCGCAGAGCTTCCGCATCCTCACCGCGCTGGACAGCTGCGACGCGACGCCGCGGGGGCTGAACCTCACCCGGGCCGTGCGCGCGGCGGTGCTCAAGTACCCGTGGACCCGCAACGAATGGCGGTCGCAGCCTCCGGGCGCCCCGGAGATGCTGCCCCGCGGCGTGGGCTCCGTCGGCAGCTCCGGCGCCCACAAGTTCTCCGCCTACGACATCGAGGCCGCCGAGATGCACGACGTGCTCTCGGTGTTCCCCGGCATCGCGAAGAACCAGCAGACCCTGGAGTGCTCGGTGATGGACATCGCCGACGACATCGCCTACGCGGTGCACGACCTCGACGACTTCTACCGGGCCGGAGTGCTGCAGTACACCACCGTCTCCGCCGAGCTGCGGGCATGGCTGGATTCCGGCGCTCAGCTGGCGGGCACCGAGGATGCAGCCCTGGACACCCGCAGGCCCGGGCACGCGCTGGAGCGCACCTGGCGGCACGTCGCGGCGAAGGATCCCTGGATCGCCAACGCCGAGGCCTTCCGCGCCTCGGTGGAACGCGTCGGCCACGACCTGGTCGAGGGGCTGCTGGCCGTCCCCTACGACGGCGGGATCGAGGCGGACCGCGCCGTCACGGGATTCACGCGGCGCTGGATCGACAGGCTGCAGGCCTCCATCGCGGTGGAGAAGGACCCCACGGTCCGCAGCGGGCACGTCCGGCTGGCCGACGAGGCCTGGCACGACGTGGTGGTGCTCAAGTTCGTGCACTCGCGCTTCGTGCTGGAGCGCTCCGACCTGGCCGTGTACCAGCGCGGGCAAACCCGCATCATCGCTTCGCTGGCAGAAGGGCTGCACGCATGGCTCGAGGACCGCGACGACGCGGCCCGGGCGCCGCGCAGGCTGCTGGATTCGGTCGAGGCCGCAACCGGCGAGTACCGCCTGCTTCGGACCCAGTCGCCCGGGCTGTTCGCGCAGGCCGGCCACGGCGAGGTCGAGAGGCTGGGCCGGGCCCGGGCGATCGTCGACTACATCGCCTCGTTCACCGACGCGCAGGCCGTCTCGGTGAACGCCCTGCTGACGGGGACCTACGAGGGGCTGTGGGAGGTCGGCCGGGGGCTCTAGCCGCCTCGCCCCGATTCCGCAATACGCCAACGGCGGGCCGCCAGTCCCCCGGAAGGGGACGGCGGCCCGCCGTTGTGCTGTGCGGCCGGAGGCTACTTCTTGAGCAGTTCCAGTGCGGTGTTCAGCGTGGCGCTCGGGCGCATGATGGCTGCGACCTTTTCCTCGACCGGGCGGTAGTAGCCGCCCAGGTCGACGGGGGCGCCCTGGACGGCTGCGAGCTCGGCCACGATGGCTTCCTCGTTGCCGCCCAGTGCCTCGGAAACGGCCTTGAAGGCTGCTGCCAGCTCGGCGTCCTTGGTCTGTGCAGCCAGTTCCTCGGCCCAGTACTTGGCCAGGTAGAAGTGGCTGCCGCGGTTGTCCAGCTCGCCGGCCTTGCGCTTGGGCGACTTGTTCTCCAGCAGGAAGGTGCCGGTTGCGGCATCCAGGGTGTCTGCCAGGATCTGCGCACGCGCGTTGTCCGAGGTGTTGGCCAGGTGCTCGAAGGAGACGGCCAGGGCCAGGAACTCGCCCAGGGAATCCCAGCGCAGGTGGTTTTCGGCCACCAGCTGCTGGACGTGCTTCGGGGCGGAGCCACCGGCACCGGTCTCGAACAGTCCGCCACCGGCGATCAGCGGCACGATGGAAAGCATCTTGGCGCTGGTGCCCAATTCGAGGATCGGGAACAGGTCGGTGAGGTAGTCGCGCAGCACGTTGCCGGACACCGAGATGGTGTCCTCGCCGCGGCGGATGCGATCGATGGTGTACTGGGTGGCCTCGACCGGCGACAGGATCTCGATGACCAGGCCCTCGGTGTCGTGGTCCTTGAGGTACTCGTTGACCTTGCCGATCAGCACGGAGTCGTGCGCGCGGGTCTTGTCCAGCCAGAACACGGCCGGGGTCTGCGAGGCGCGGGCACGGTTGACGGCCAGCTTGACCCAGTCGCGCACCGGCACGTCCTTGGTCTGGCAGGCGCGCCAGATGTCGCCCGGGAAGACCTGGTGTTCGATCAGCACGGCGTCGCTGGCGTCCAGGATCTGGACGTGGCCGGCGGCCTTGATCTCGAAGGTCTTGTCGTGGGATCCGTATTCCTCGGCCGCCTGGGCCATCAGGCCCACGTTCGGGACGGTGCCCATGGTGGTCGGATCGTAGGCGCCGTTGGCACGGCAGTCGTCGATGACGACCTGGTAGATGCCCGAGTAGGAGGAGTCCGGCAGGACTGCCAGGGTGTCGGCTTCCTTGCCGTCGGCGCCCCACATGTGGCCCGAGGAACGGATCATTGCCGGCATGGAGGCATCGACGATGACGTCCGACGGGACGTGCAGGTTGGTGATGCCCTTGTCCGAATCGACCATGGCCAGGGCCGGGCCTTCTTCGAAGCCCTTGGCGATCAGTGCCTCGACGCCGGTGCGGACCTCGTCGGCCAGCTCGTCGAGCCCGCCGAGGATTGCCGCCAGGCCGTTGTTCGGGTTCAGGCCTGCTGCTTCAAGCTGCTCGCCGTAGACCTCGAAGAGCTCGGAGAAGTATGCCTTGACGACGTGGCCGAAGATGATCGGGTCGGAGACCTTCATCATGGTGGCCTTCAGGTGTGCCGAGAAGAGCACGTCATCGGCCTTGGCGCGGGCAACCGCGTCCTTCAGGAACTTGTCCAGCGAGGCGGCGTGCATGACGGTGCCGTCGATGATTTCGTCCTTGAGGACCGGGAAGCCCTTCTTCAGGACCTTGACTTCGCCGTCTTCGCCGACAAAGCGGATGGAGATGTTCTGGTCCTTGGTGATGACCACGGACTTCTCGTTGGAACGGAAGTCGTCTTCGCTCATGGTGGCGACGTTGGTCTTCGAGTCCGCGGACCAGGCACCCATGGAGTGCGGGTTCTTGCGGGCGTAGTTCTTCACGCTCAACGGTGCGCGGCGATCGGAGTTGCCTTCGCGCAGCACCGGGTTCACTGCGGAACCCTTGATCTTGTCGTAGCGGGCGCGGATGTCGGTTTCCTCGTCCGAAGACGGGTTGTCCGGGTAATCCGGCAGTGCGTAGCCGGCGGCCTGCAGTTCGGCAATGGCTGCCTTGAGCTGCGGGATGGAGGCCGAAATGTTCGGCAGCTTGATGATGTTTGCGTCCGGGCTCTTGGCCAGGGCACCGAGCTCGGCGAGAGCATCGGGAATCTGCTGTTCCGCGGTGAGGTAGTCACCGAAGGTGGAAATGATGCGGCCAGCCAACGAGATGTCGCGCGTCTCAATCTCTACACCCGCGGTCGAAGCGTACGCTTCGACAATCGGCAGGAATGAGTGGGTCGCCAACATCGGAGCTTCGTCGGTGTGGGTATAGATAATCTTGGCCATAGGTGAGGCGTCTCCCTGAACGGTCTTACGGATACGGGTGGTCCGAACTGATCTCAACGTCCCCAACTTACCCGAATTCGGCCCCAAAACCACCTTTTAGGACTGGATGAAATCGGTGAACGACCCCGAATGCGCGCCCAATGTGAGCAAGCATACATTTTGTTTCACCGGCGAACTTCAGTTACTTGGAAGTAACTGAAAACCGGCTTGGCGGCGGGTTTTTCGCTGTAAACGAAGCGGGGCGCCTGCCGCGGATCGCTTGATCCGCGGCAGGCGCCCCGCGCCGGTTTCCGGTCGAGCACTCCCCTAGTGGAAGAAGTGACGCGCCCCGGTGAAGTACATGGTGATGCCTGCGGCGTTGGCCGCGGCAATGACCTCTTCATCGCGAACCGAGCCACCCGGCTGCACGACGGCGCGCACGCCGGCGTCGATGAGGATCTGCAGGCCATCGGCGAACGGGAAGAACGCATCCGATGCGGCAACGGCACCGTGTGAGCGCTGCACGGAGACGGCATCGCCGGTTCCGGCGGCACCGCCGGCGGCGTCGACCTTGGATTCGATCTTCACGCCAAGGGTGTTGGCGCGCTCGACGGCGAGCTTGCAGGAGTCCACGCGGTTGACCTGGCCCATGCCGATGCCGACGGCAGCACCGTTGTTGGCCAGCAGGATGGCGTTGGACTTCGCGGCACGCACGGCGGTCCAGGCGAAGACCAAGTCGGCCAGGGTCGACTCGTCGGCTGCCTCGCCGGCGGCAAGGGTCCAGTTCGCCGGGTTGTCGCCCTCGGCGTCAACCTTGTCGCTGAGCTGCACCAGCACGCCGCCGGAAACCTGGCGGATTTCCGCCGGGTAGCGGCCGTAGCCCTCCGGCAGCGCCAGCAGGCGGATGTTCTTCTTCTTGGAGAGGATCTCCACTGCCTCGGCGTCGAAGGCCGGTGCGATGACAACCTCGGTGAAGATGTCCTTGACGGTGTTGGCCATGGCCGCGGTCACCGGGCGGTTTGCCGCGATGACGCCGCCGAAGGCGGAGAGCGGATCGGTGGCGTGGGCCTTGGCGTGCGCGTCGGCGATCGGGTCTACGGCGTCTGCCGAGGCAACTGCCACGCCGCACGGGTTGGCGTGCTTGATGACGGCAACGGCAGGCTGGTCGAAGTCGAAGGCTGCGCGCAGTGCGGCATCGGCGTCGACGTAGTTGTTGTAGCTCATGGCCTTGCCATGCAGCTGGTCGGCCTGGGCGATGCCGGCCGGGGCGGCCTTGTCAACGTACAGGGCAGCCTGCTGGTGCGGGTTTTCGCCGTAGCGCAGGACCTCGGAACGCTCCAGGGCCAGACCGGTGTATGCGGGCCAGTCGATGAAGCCGTCGCCGTCTTCGTCGAGGAACTGTGCCGCGGTCCAGGAGGCAACGGCCGTGTCGTAGGCGGCGGTGTGCGCGAAGGCCTTGGCTGCCAGACGCTGGCGGGCCTTCAGGTCGAAGCCGCCCTCGGCCGCTGCCTTGACAACCGCACCGTAGGCTGCCGGGTCGACCACGATGGAAACCGCTGCGTGGTTCTTGGCCGCCGAGCGCACCATGGCCGGTCCGCCGATGTCGATCTGTTCCACGACGGCGTCGCCTTCGGCGCCGGAGCGGACGGTCTCCACGAACGGGTAGAGGTTCACGACGACCAGGTCGAAGGTCTCGATCTTCATGTCGGCCAGGGTCTGCATGTGTGCCGGGACGCGGCGGTCGGCAAGGATGCCGCCGTGCACGCGCGGGTGCAGGGTCTTGACGCGACCGTCAAGCATTTCCGGCGAACCGGTGACTTCCTCGACCTCGGACACCGGGATGCCGGCCGCCGCGATGCGCTTGGCGGTGGATCCGGTGGACACCAGCTTGACGCCGGCGGCGTGCAGGCCCGCAGCCAGTTCCTCCAGCCCGGTCTTGTCGTAAACAGAAATCAGGGCGCGACGAATCGGGACGCGATCAAGGACGGTCTGGCTCACAGAAGTCTCCCAGGGTGCGGTTTGAGGGGTGTTCACCCATTCTACCGGCTGGGAGTGTGCGCCAGACCTCTCGCTTGATCTACCTCACACGTGCTACTTGATCATCGTTCCGTCGGGAGCGGCCAGGTACCAAACTTCCTTGACGTCCTGTCCAAGGATGTCGCCGGGCTTGCTGTCCTGCGCGAAGTAGTACAGCGGCATGCCGTTGAGGGTGAGCTGCAGCTTTCCGTCGGGGCTCTTGATGGTGCCGACCTTGCCGGTGACTCCCTCGACCACGGGGGTTTCGCTGCTTGCCACGGCGATGGGCCAAGCGTCCAGGCATGCGCCGGTGCAGGCACTGACCTTGGTGTCCTTGGTGTCCTTCAAGAAGTAGTACAGGCTCATGCCCTTGCCGTCCACGACGATGGTTCCCTTTGCGGACTCCCCCGTCTTCAAATCCGGGGTTGCGGCGGCGGGCGAGGAGGGCGCCATGCTGGATGGAGCCATGCTGGAAGGCGCGGTGGTGGCCGAAGGGCTGGTGGTGGTCGGGGTGCTGGAGGAACATCCCGACAAAAGTACGGCCGCTCCGATCATGAGCGCGGCGGATCCGGCAAAGGTCTTGCTGTGGTGCAGTTTCATGGTGGCACTTCCTAAATTCGGGGGATCACGAAAGCCCGGTTCTTCCCGCGGCGGGCGCCTTGGGAACGATTTGGGGCGGGCTTCCTGACTGGTAAGACGCACCGGTTGATCATTCGGTTCAGAGAAATCCACAACTTTTTTGCGCATACTCGATACGTAGGTTGAACCATTCGTCATTGACGTGCGTCTAAGTGGGTGAAGAATGTCCTCGAATGAAGATGATGGAGCCGATGTGCCGTTCGATGCACAAGTGGTATCTGAGATATACCGTGAACATGGCCCGGCACTGCGGCGCTATGTCATGCGGGTGTCCAACGACAGGGACACCGCCGAGGATATCTTGCAGGAAACAGTGCTCAAGGTCTGGCAGGCCGCGCCGCGCATCACCGGGTCGCTGCGCAGTTACTTGTTTGCCACGGCACGCAATGTGCTCATCGACCGGAACCGGCGGGCCGCCGTCCGTGTTTCCACCACGTCGCTGACCGATGCGACGCCGCTTCCGCCCAGCGGTTCCGGGCGCATCGATGAACTCTTGGACCGCGTCCTGATGGAGGAAGCCCTTTTGCATTTGTCAGATGAACACCGGCAAGTGGTCCTGCAATTGCACTACGCCGGATCGACAGTCACCCAGGCCGCCGCACATTTGGGCATCCCCGAGGGAACGGTGAAATCACGCGCCTTCTACGCGGTGCGTGCCCTACGAAGCATTCTTGAAGACATGGGGGTTGAGCGTTGAACGCATCCAATGAACCGGTGAACGAACACATCCTGCTCGGCGCCTACATCCTCGGTGGCTTGTCTCCCAGCGAACGCCGGGAGTTTGAATCGCACCTTGAAGGATGCGCAGCCTGCCAGGAGGAAATGCAAGGGGCTTCCGGGCTTTCGGCACTGCTGGGCACCCTGAAGCTCTCCGATGCCAATGCGCTCTTGGGAACAGAACCGCCGGCGGACGACTACGGTGCGGGAAATGGAGCACCTGCATGCCGAGCCGGCGCAGCCGGAGGCGTGCATCGACTTGCTGGAGCGACTGGCCGCCAAACGCCGCAACAAACGCTTGAAGATCGGGGCTTTCGGACTTGCCGCGGTGGCGGCCTCGGTGGCCACCGGCGTGTTCCTTGCCCCGGTGGTTCGCCCCGGCCCGGCACCCGACGCCAGTTTTGCGGTGGCTTCCGCGCTCGGCCCGCGTGTGGAACTGGGAATGAATGCCAAGGCATGGGGAACCGAGCTGGAATTCACCGGCGCCGATCTTCCCACCTCCGGCATCCTGTCGTTGTGGGTGGTCGACCACGGAGGCGTTGCAGACCGGGCGGGGTCGTGGCAGGCCACCACGACGGGCAAGACCACGCTCACCGGAGCCGTCCCCACGCAACTGGGAAACATCGCGACGGTGCAATTGCGCGACTACGATTCCAAGGTCCTGGCGGTGGTGACGCTGCCGCAGGACCCCGGTCCGCAAAGCTAGTGCGCCAGCTCCGGGAAATGCTTGGCCAGCTGGTCCTGGGTGAGGCAACGGCGCAGGATCCGGTCGGCATGCTCCTCATCGGAAAGATAGACGACCATGTCCGCGTTGCGTCCCACGGCAAGTGCCTGCCGCAATGAATCGGTGACGCGAATGAGCATCTCGTAATACAAGCGGTTGGTCTCATCCCAGCCGTGGTGCTTGGCGACGCTGGTGAGCGCCTGGCTCCACAGCTCGGTGGCCGATTCGTCGAAGAGCTCGATCGAGCACCAGAACCAATCCGGCGGATTCCACTTGGAGGAATAGAAGCCCTGCTCCTCCACGGAGTTCATGGCTTCGAGTTCCTTCAGGACATCGTCGAGGTCTTCTTCATCCTCTTCGTCGTCCTCATCTTCGTCCTCGTCGTCGTCGTACTCGCGACCGGAACCGTCGTCTTCGGCGTCCGGGCGTTCCTCGAACCCTTCGTCCTCGTCGTCGTCAAAGTCATCCTCGACAACGACCTCTTCGTCCTCTTCTTCCTTCTGCTTCCGGGCCAAGGCCTGGAGGGAATTGAGGGCAAGCACTGGCAGGTCCAGATGGTCTGTTTCATCCGCGCTGACCCCGTCAAGGGCCACGGCATAGAAAACCTCGTTCGGGTGACGGTCAATAATTTCTTCCGCCTGGCGAAGAGCCGACACCCGTATCGCCTCTTCGAGAGCGGTCCAATCTACTCCCATATCCAGACTCTACCCCGGCAGGGCCAGCTCGGGAACAGTCCGGCGGCACACGGGTCTTTCCAGCGGAAAACCGCTCAATTTCGCGAAGACAGCGCCCGGTTTCCTACAAAAAGTCAATAGCTATTCTGTGCTTTCTGCCCCGTCGGCGTAGCCTTGTGTGCAGTGCTGCTCGATCTATTCCGTCGGCACCTCTTTGCGTCGCCGGATTCCACGAGCGCGATGTCCCCCGAAGCACCCGATCACACCTCTTTGAAGGCCCCGCATGAATAATTTCCGCAAGTTGCCCAGCGGCGAGTCAGTCGTCCAAAACCTGCCTTGGAGGTGGGGCGTCCAGGGGAAGATCTTCATCATCGGCGGGCTCGGCTTCATGTTCGATGCCTGGGACGTCACGCTCAACGGGGCGCTGATCCCCCTGGTCTCCGCCGAATGGGGCCTTGACCGGCCCACCGCCGCATGGCTGGGCACGGCAAACCTGATCGGCATGGCGCTCGGTGCGTTCATGTGGGGAACCATTGCCGACAAGATCGGGCGCAAAAAGGCCTTCACCTGGACGCTGCTGATCTTCTCGCTCTTCACCGTCGCCGGGGCGCTCGCCCCGAACTTCGCCTGGTTCATCGCCTGCCGTTTCCTCGCCGGCGTGGGCCTGGGCGGCTGCATCCCCGTGGACTACGCACTGGTCGGGGAGTTCACCCCGGCCAAGCAACGCGGCCGGGTGCTCACCGCCATGGACGGCTGGTGGCCGGTGGGCGCCGCGCTGTCCTTCTTCATCTCCGGCTGGGTGCAGGCAACCACCGGCAACTGGCGCCTGATCCTGGCCGTCATGGTGCTGCCGGCGCTGCTGGTCTTCTGGATCCGCCGCGGCGTTCCCGAGTCCCCGCTGTACCTGGTGCGCCAGGGGCAGCGCGACGAGGCCGCAAAGGTCATCGACGACCTGGTGAAACGCACCGGGGCCCCCGAGCAGCAATACACGCTGCCGGAACCCGAGGAAGCGCCCCGGCTCTCCGCCGGGTCGTGGCTGGAGCAGCTGGTGAAAATCTGGAAGTTCAGCCCCAAGATCACCATGACCGCATGGGCGCTGTTCCTGACCATCCTGCTGGTTTACTACCTGGCGCTCACCTGGATGCCCTCGATCCTCGCCGATACCGGCATGGCGCAATCCACCGCGTTCTTCATGACCGCCGTGATGGCGTTGATGGGCCTGGTCGGCGTGGTGATTGCGGCGCTGCTGGTCGAGCGCGTGGGACGCAAATGGCTGCTGGGCATCACCGGGCCGCTCTCGGCAATCATGCTGGTCCTGGTTGCTCTGTCGCTGAACGCGCCGAGCATGGCACTGGCCTGGCTGCTGGTCTTCGGAGTGGTGGTGCAGATCGCCATCCCGGTGCTCTATGCCTACGTTTCCGAGCTCTACCCCACGGAGCTGCGCGGGTCCGGGTTCGGCTGGGCATCCTCGTTCAGCCGGTTGGGCGCCGGGTTCGGGCCGCTGGTCTTCGCTTCGCTCTGGCCGATCGTCGGGCTGGCCAACCTCTTCCTGGCCGCCGGGGCCCTGGTGCTGGTGGCTGTCGTCATGATGGCGTTCTTCGCCCCCGAAACCAAGGGGCGCGCGCTGCAGTAGCGGGCTTCCCTCCATGGCAGGGGCGCCGTGATCTCCATGAACGCATGTTCACGTGAGGCCACGGCGCCCTTTGCGTCGGCGCACTAGAACAAAGGTGTCTGGGGTCCGGGCCAGTAGGTGTTCCGGACGGGTTTTTGTTCGGGATCGAGATACTTGGGCAGGATCACGTGGGGCAGCCCGTCGTGGATGACGAGTTTGGCTTCGCCGGTGTCGAACATGTGGTGGTGCTTGGTGCAGCCGGGAGTCAGGCCTTCGACGCTCGTCGTCCCGCCGTCGGCCCAGGCCTCGACATGGCAGAACTCGCAGTGTTCCGGCGGGACGGTGCAGCCGGGGTAGATGCAGCCGCCATCGCGGGCGAGGACCGCGCGTTTCATGTAGTCCGGGGCGAATCTCATGCCGCGTCCGACGTCGAGGACTTCGCTTTGCCCGCCCAGCACGACCGGAATGACTCCGTCGGTGCTGAGCCGTCGTCGGATCTCCCCGATGGGGATTTCCAGCCCGTGGGCGCTCCAGCCCGTTCCACGGGCCAGGCCGAGCAGCGTTTCAAGGTGCACGTAGACCACCAGTTGGGCGGTGGGAAGTCCGGTGGCGCCCTTCGCGGTTCCGGTCTTTGGCGTGCGCATGAGGTTCAACAGGGTTTGCAGGTGGCGTTGCGGGGGCGTGAGGCCGTCGGCGCCGGGGTCGGTGGTGTTGAAGATGCCCAGGGATTCCTCGCCGAAGTCGTATCCTTCGGCGGGGGCCGGGGTCTCGAAGGTGGCCGCGTCGGCCGGCTTGGTGAACCAGTCCGGGCCGTCCTGCGTTTCTGTCGTGCCGTTGGCCTGTTGGCCGGGCCGGGGTGGGTTGCAGCCGCGGCCATGGCGTCGCGGTTCCCGGCAAGGGTCCGCGGGTTGTCGGTTTGGGCGAAGTGGGAGAGGAACACCTCCGCGTCCAGATTCAGCATGCACACGTTCATGTAGGTGAAGTTCCTGGTGCGCTTCGTGATGAAGACACCGGTCTTGGCACGGATTTCCTCCGCCGTGGGGGCCGTGGCGGCACCGTCAAGTTCGTCGCCGAGGGCCTCAAGGAGCCGCTTGGTGTTCCGGGAAGTGTCTTCCTTCACCGACCGGGCCACCTGTTCCTCGATGCGGAGGCCCAGGTCTGTCGGGGGCCGGTTGCTTCTGGATGCCGGGACGCAGCTTGTCGAGCTTGCGGGCCGCGGCCGCGGTGGCTTTCACCCGGGCCGCCCCGGAGCGCAGTTGTTCGGCCAGGATCGGGTAGCGAGGCGGTCGGGGGTTCCCGAAGACGTCGGTGCACGGAAGCAGGGCGAACGCGGCGTGGATGCGCGCCTTGGCATCGAAGTGCGTGATGGCCAGGGTGCGTTGCAGGAATTCGGTGGTGTCCCTGAACGCCAGCAGCCCCGTGGGCACTGTCCGTGGATCCGCCGGCAGGGCGGTTTCACCCTGGAGATACGGCCCGGGCGCATCGCTGATGGCACGCAACTCGGTGAGGGTATCGGCGGGCAGTTCGTGGACCAGGTTGCCCTGGGCCGTCTTCGCCGCCTGGAGTTGTGCGTAGTCCAGGATCTTGTGGACGTGTTCCACCGTGTAGGTGAACAGGGCGGCGCGGGTGGGCGAATTGGTGGTGTGTTCGGCCACCGCAGTGCAGAGGTCCCCGAGGAATTTTCCGGCGGCGATCAGCAGGCGCAGTTCATCGTCCGGTGACACGGGGTGTTCCGGATGGCCACGGGGGTCCGTGAGCGCTTGGATGAGGGTGCCGGTTTCCATGGACCCAGTCTGGGACCCGGGCAACCCGCATGGGGGCGGATCTGCGGGACTGTGGGAACGGGCCGGGACGAACCGGGCTGTGCGGGAAAGCGCCGATGGACCGCGCCGTTGCCGTGGCAGGGAGCCGCGGGTTCGTGGTTTTCGGCGATCCAGTGCAGGATTCATGCGGAATCCGGAAGGCGTGCGGCGCGGCTGCCGTGCCGCCTTGCCGCCGGGTTACTTGGCTGCGAGGTCCGCCAGGGTCTGGATCAGCAGGCGGCGCTCGACGACCTTGATGCGTTCGTGCAGGGTTTCCTCGGTGTCGTCGTCGAGGATGGCAACCGCTTCCTGGCGCAGGATGGGGCCGGTGTCCACGCCGGCGTCGGCGATGTGCACGGTGCAGCCGGTGACCTTGACCCCGTAGGCCATGGCGTCGCGGACGCCGTGGGCGCCCGGGAAGGACGGCAGCAGGGCCGGGTGCGTGTTGATGTAGGTGCCGTCGAAGGCGTTGATGAACTCCTCGCCGACGATGCGCATGAAGCCCGAGGAGACGACGTAGTCGGGCTGCGTAGGAGAGGCACTTTTCGGTCAGCGCGTGGTTCCAGTCGGCGCGGTCGTCGTAGTCCTTGAAGTTCACCACGAACGTCTCGATGCCGGCGGCCGCGGAGCGTTCCACGCCGAACGTGCCGTGCTTGTCGGCGCCGACGGCGGCGATCTCCACGTTTTCCAGCGACCCGTCGGCGACGGCGTCGATGACGGCTTGGAGGTTGGATCCGGTTCCTGAAACGAGGGCTACGATGCGCATGGGTTCAAGTTTAGTTGTATGCGCGGGCCGCGGAACGGTCTGCAACCGCGGCTTGCTGGACGCGCGTCACGCCTGCGGCTCAGTCTTCCTGCCGCTTGACCAGGGAGATCACCTCGGCCCCCGGCAGCGATGCCAGGAACGCGCCGGAGGTCAGGATCTTGGAGTCCCGCACGCCGCTGCCGATGATCAGCTTCGGTGCCGCGGCGACCGATTCGTCGATGAGCAGCGCCCACGATTCGGGCAGGCCGATCGGGGTGATTCCGCCGTATTCCATGCCGGTGAGCTCGACGGCCGCGTCCATGGGCGCGAAGGACACCTTCTTGGCGCCCAGGTGCTTGCGCACCAGGGAGTTGACGTCGATCCGCTCGTGGCCCAGCACCAGGCAGGCCGCGTACCAGGACGAGTCGCCCCGCTTCGCCTCGACGATGACGCAGTTTGCGCCGTCCTCGAGCCCGATCCCGTAGTGCTCGCAGAACGCGGCGGTGTCGGCGAGCGCCGGGTCGATCGCGGCGACATGGACATCCGTTGCGGCGGAGCCGTCGAGCGCGGCACGCACCGGTTCGGCAACGAGTTCGGGGGCGTCCAAGGCCGGGGCAAAGCTGAGTGTTCCAAAGTCCAGTGTTCGAGAGTCCATGGGACCAAACCTAGGTCGGGCAGGTGCCCCGCCCAATTTCCTGCCCGCCGTGTTACGCGGGATTCGGGGCCGGGCGAGGGGTCGCAGGCCGATCGGCCCGCCTCAAGCCTTGGCCACCTGCTCGCGCAGGTTCAGCGAGCTGGCAATGAGTTCGCGCGTGTAGGGGTGCTGGGGGTTGTTGTAGACGTCCTCGGTCGGCCCGGCCTCCACGATCTCCCCGTCCTTCATCACGATCACCCGGTCGCACAGGTGCCGCACGACGGCCAGGTCGTGGGAGACGAAGAGCAGCGTGAGCGCGTATTCGTCCACGAGGTCGGCCAGCAGGTTCAGCACCTGCGCGCGGACCGAGACATCCAGCGCCGAGACCGGTTCGTCGGCCACCAGCACGCGCGGGCGGCAGATCAGCGCCCGGGCAATGGAGATGCGTTGGCGCTGGCCGCCGGAGAACTGGTGCGGGAAGCGTTCGGCCGACTCCGGGTCCAGCCCGACGGCCAGCAGCATTTCGGCGACCTTGGCGGCCCGCTGGGCGGCGTTGAGCGACTGCCCGGGAACCAGCAGGGGTTCCCCGACGATGTCCCTGACCCGCATCCGCGGGATCCAGCGACCCCATGGGGTCCTGGAAGACGATCTGCAGCTGCCGGCGCAATCCCGCCAGCCGGTTTTCCTTGGCGCCGGCGACCTCCGTGCCGGCCACCACGGCCGAGCCGCTGGTCGGCTGGTCGAGGCCCGCCAGGATGCGCAGCAGCGTGGACTTGCCGGAACCCGACTCCCCCACGATGCCCAGCCGCTCCCCCGCGCCCAGGGTGAAGTCCACGTCCTGCAGGGCGCGGACCTCCGGGCGCGGGCCGCGCAGGGACGTGCGGGCCCGGTGGTAGGTGCGGTTCAGCCCGGAGACGCTGATCAGCGGGCGCCGTCGCCGACACCTGCCCCGGCGTCGGCCGGGCGCTGACGGCCAGCTGCTCCGGCGCCGCGGTCCGGCCTCGGGCCGGGGCCTGGGCACCGGCCTGGACCGGTTCCTCCCCGGGAACCGGGGGCACGTAGGCTGCCGGCGGTGGCGACCGTGAACAGGCGCCCGCGCTCGTCGGTCGCCTCCAGGTCGCTGGCCGCCAGCAGGGCGCGGGTGTAGGGATGGGCCGGGGCGGAGAAGACCTGTTCCATCGGGCCGGATTCGACGATCCGCCCCCGGTTCAGGACCAGCACGCGGGTGCACATGCTCGCCACGACGGCCAGGTCGTGGGTGATGAACAGCAGCCCGGTGCCGCGCTCGCGCACCTGGGCCGAGACAAGGTCCAGCACCTGGCGCTGCACCGTCACGTCCAGCGCGGTGGTCGGCTCGTCGCAGAGCAGCAGCTGCGGGTCGTTGGCCAGCGCCATCGCCACCATCACGCGCTGGCGCTGCCCGCCGGAGAGCTGGTGCGGGTAGGCGCGCGCCGCCACCGCCGGATCGGGGATCTTCACCGAGGCCAGCAGCTCCACGGCGCGCCTGGCGCGCGGCCGCGGCGGTTGGGCACCGTGCGGTGCCGGGTCATCACCTCGGCCACCTGCGCCCCGACCTGCATCAGCGGGTTCAGCGCGGTGAGCGGCTCCTGGAACACCATGGAGATCTCGTCCCCGCGCAGGGACCGCATGACCTTGTCCGGCGCGCTGAGCAGGTTGTGCATCGACGCCGCGCAGCCGCGCCTGCCCGCTCACGTGCGAGCTCGTCGGGCAGCAGGCCCAGCAGGGCGGTGGCCGTCAGCGACTTGCCGGAACCGGACTCGCCGATCAGCCCGATGCGCTCGCCGGCCTGCATGGCGAATTCCAGGTCCTGCACCAGCGCCGTGGCACCGGCATGGATGGTCAGCCCCTTGACCTCAAGCAGCGTCTCGCTCGTGTTTTCGTTCGCGGTCTCGTTCATGCCTTGCCCCTGCCCAGCTTCGGGTCGAACCTGTCGCGCAACCCGTCGCCCAGCAGGTTGAATCCCATCACCGCGACGGCGATCGCGACGCCCGGCCAGATGGCCATGGCGGGGAAGGTGCCCCAGTATTGCTGGGACTCCTGGAGCATGCGCCCCCACGACGGGATCGGCGGCGGCGTGCCGAGGCCCAGGAAGGACAGCGCGGCCTCGGCCAGCACGGCCAGCGCGAAGGTCACCGAGCACTGGATGATCAGCATGCCGGCGATGTTGGGCAGCACGTGCCGGCGGGCGATGCGCAGCGGCCGCTGCGAGGCGGCGCGGGCCGCCAGCACGTACTCGGCGTTCATCACCTGCAGCGTCCCGGCACGCGCCACGCGGGCGAACCCCGGGACGGAGGCCAGCCCGATCGCGGCCATGGCGCTGACCGTGGAGGCCCCGTAGATCGCGGCGAACATGATGGCCAGCAGCAGGGCGGGGAACGCCAGCAGGATGTCGGCGCCGCGCATGGTGATTTCCTCCACGGCGCCGCGCTTCATGCCGGCCCAGATGCCCAGCGGCGTTCCGATCAGCACGGCGATGCCCACGGAGACCACGCCCACCAGCAGCGTGATGCGCGCGCCCACCAGGATGCGGGAGAACAGGTCGCGGCCCAGGTTGTCGGTGCCCAGCCAGTGCGCGGCGCTGGGCAGCTGCAGCTTGGCCGGCGGGTCGATCCGCACCGGGTCGTAGGGGGTCCAGAAGAAGGAGAGCAGCGCGATGCACACCACCAGCCCCACCAGCAGGCTTCCGGCCAGCAGGTTGAAGTTCGGCCTGCGGCCCGGACGGCTTCCGGCCACGGGTGCGGGTGCGGGTGCGGCTTGCGGCAACACGGGGATTTCGCCCATCGTCGTCGTCTTCCCCTTCTGCTAGTCGGCGGCGCGGATGCGCGGGTCAAGGACGGTGTAGAGCACGTCCACGACCAGGTTGATGATCAGGGTGATGGCCACCAGCACCATGACCACGGACTGGACGGTCAGCAGGTCGCGGTTGCCCACCGCGGTGAGCAGCATGGAGCCCAGCCCGGGGATCACGAAGACGCGTTCGATGACCACGGCCCCGATGATCAGCGCCGCGAACTGGACGCGACGTCACGGTCAGCACCGGGATGGCCGCGTTGCGCAGGCCGTGCTTGAGCAGCGCCCGCGCGGGCGAGAGCCCCTTGGCGCGGGCCGTGCGCAGGTAGTCCTCGTGCATGACCTCCAGGACGGCCGAGCGCACGTAGCGCATCAGGATCGCCGACTGCACCCCGGCCAGCGCCGTCACCGGCAGGATGATGCGCCGGAGGAAATCGCCGAAGTCCTGCCCCGGCGGCGTCCACCCGTTGGCCGGCAGCCAGCCCAGGCGCAGCGACACGAAGGACACCAGCAGGATGCCCAGCAGGAAGCCCGGGATCGCGATGCCCAGCTGGCTGAGGCCGGAGACCAGGGCCCCGCTGGGCTTCCCGTGGCGGACGGCGGCCAGGATGCCCAGCGGGATGGCGATCGCCAGCGCCAGCAGCATCGCCAGCGTGACAAGGATCAGCGACACCTGCACCTTGTCCAGCACCAGCGGCGAGATGTCGGTCCGCGTCACGTAGGAAACGCCGAAGTCCCCGCGCAGCAGCCCGGAAAACCAGTCCCAGTACTGTTCGGGAAGCGGCCTGTCGGTGCCGAATTCCTTGGCCAGCTGCGCAATGAGCTCGGGGGTCGCGTTCTCCCCCGCCGCGATCGCCGCGGGGTCGCCCGGCAGCACGCGCATGATGCCGAACACCGCCAGGGTGGCGGCCAGGAACGTCACGACGAAGCGCGCCAGGTTCTTGGCGATGCGGATCAGCACGTGACTCGGCCTATTCGGGTTCATGGGGTGGCCCGTCCCTTAGGACCAGGCAATGGTTGACAGCGTCAGCGCCTCGGTGACCGAGTTGGCCCCGATGCCGCTCAGTCCGGACTTGGCCACGGAGATGTTGGGGAAGATGAACAGGGTGTCGGAGGCTGCGTCCTCGACGATGGTGCGGACCACGTTCTTCATGCCGGCGACGTAGTTGGCCTCGTCGGACTCGTCGGCGAGGGCGGCCTCGTCCTTGATCTTCGAGTTGTCGTAGCCGATGTAGTAGTTCGGGTTGTTGAACATGGTCAGCACGTCGCGCGCCTCCACGGCCAGCACCACCGACATTTGGTAGTCGTGGCGGTTGAAGACCTGGTCCAGCCAGACCGCCGGGAATTCGGCGCTCTGGATCTTCACGTTGATTCCCACGTCCTTGAGCTGCGAGAAGACGACCTCGGCCACCGCGCTGGCGTAGGGGCGGGTCGGGACGGTGAAGGTGACGTCGAGGTTCTCCGCGCCGGCTTCCTTGAGCAGTTCCCTGGCCTTGGCCGGGTCGTGCGGGTAGAGGTCGTTGAGGTCCTCGTAGTACGGGTCGGTCGGCGGGACCGGGCCGCCCACGAGGGTCCCGAGGCCGTTCCACGCGGTGTCGCGCACTTCCTGGCGGTCGATCGCGTACATGACGGCCTGGCGCACCCGCTTGTCGTTGAACGGGGCGACCTTGTTGTTCATGGAGAGCATGATCTCGCCGTTGGAGGTGCCCTCGATGACCTGGAACCCGGGCTTGCGACTGGAACCCGTCGAGCAGTTCCGGGGCCTGCATGTTGTAGACCAGGTCGACGTCCCCGCTGGTCAGGGCGTTGGTGGTGGCAATGGCGTCGGCGAAGTAGCGCAGCGTCACGTTCTTGATGCCCGGCGTCGGCGCCCCAGTAGTCGTCGCGGCCGGCGAGCTTGATGGATTCGCCGCGCGCCCAGGATTCCAGCGCGTAGGGGCCGGTGCCGACGGGGTGGTTTGCCAGGTCATCGACGCCGGAGGGGTCGAACATGGCGCCGACCAGGGTGGTCATGGAGTACAGCCAGGCCTGCGAGGGGCGCTTGAGGTTGACGGTGACGGTTTCCGGGGAAACCACCTGCACGTTGTCCACGACGTCCATCTTGGACTTGAGCCCGTTGAGCCAGGCATCGGATTTCACGCGTTCGATGGAGAACTTCACGTCGTCCGCGTCGAAGTCGGCGCCGTTGGAGAACTTCACGCCCTTCTGCAGGGTGAAGGTGTAGGACTTGTTGTCGCCGCTGGTTTCCCAGCCGGTGGCCAGCAGCGGCTTGATGGCGCCGGTCTGGTCGACCGTCACCAGGCCCTCGTAGACGTTTGACATCATGGCCTGCGGGATCGCGGCACCGGCCGTGGTGGTGAAGTCGAGGTTCACGGGTTCGCCGGTGAGTGCCACGGTGAGCTTGGTCTTGTCCGTGGTGGAGCCCGGTGTCCCGGTGGATCCCGCCGTGCAACCGGTCAGGGCAAGTATCGCGCTCACCAGGAGTGCACCGAGCACCCCGGCGCGACGGCTTGTGGTCGAACGTTGCATGGAAGAGTTTCCTTCACTTTTACTTCTTTGTCCCGCACGGGGCTGTTTCCCCCGGCGGAATCGGGAAACCAGGGTGCGTCTCCGCTGCCCCGACTGGCGTATCGATCCAACACCACAACAAACCATTATCGTATGGCCGGGAGGCAAGTGCTGCCACATCCATCCAAGGAGTTCGGATTCGGGACTAGTCTGGATCCATGGCCGTCAAACCGCTTTCGCCGGGTGCCGATCCCGCGCGCCCGCTGTTCGCCTGGGTGCGGGCGACGATCCTGCTCATGGCCGCCGCCTATGCCGCTTCCTTCGCGCCCCTGCCGTGGCGGCTTGTCGGCTTGCCGTTCGCCGTCGCCGGGCTTGTCGTCGGCTTCATCACCTGCCTCAAGGCCTTCGGGAACCCGGGCGCCGGTTTCCTCCGGCTGGCGGCCCCGCATCGCGACCCTGGCCTGCGGCCTTGTTCACCGCGACGTTGGGTGCCCAGGCCCTGTTCTACGCAGCCCAGCCTCGAGTACCAGCGGTGCATGGCGGATGCGCTGACCCTGGGCTCGCAGCAGCAATGCCTCAGCAACCTGCAAAACCAACTACTACCTGCTCCCCCAAGGAAGGCACCATGAGCGATCAACCGACTCCCGATTCCAAGGACTGGACCTGGGTCCTGGATTCCGTGTGCGACGAATGCGGGCAGGACGTGCGCGGCCTGGACCCGCGCCTGATTGCCGGGCTGGTGCGCGATTCCGTTCCGCGCTTCGCCGCGGCCCTGCGACAGGCCAGATGCCGGCACCCGGCCGGCACCGCAGGTGTGGAGCCCGCTGGAATACTGCGCCCACGTCGGGGACATGTACGAGGTGATGAACCAGCGCCTGGAACTCATCATCGGGCAGGAAGCACCGACGTTCGCCAACTGGGACCAGGACGAGGCAGCGCTCCGCAACGACTATGCGGCGCAGTCCCCCAGACTCGTTGTCGAACGCCTGCGGGCCACGGCGGAGGCCTTCGCGGTCACGTTGGGTACGCTGCGTGGTGCGCAGCTTGAACGCACGGGCTTCCGCTCCAACGGGTCGGTTTTCACCGCCGCCACGCTGGCCCGCTATGCCTGGCACGACGCGGCGCACCACCTGCACGACATCGGGGCCTAGCGCGCCAGGGCCCCGGGCGGCGGTTGCTAGCCGTCGAGGACCGGGTCGTGCTCCAGCAACGGGGAGACCAGGTAGCCGATGGCCGTGCCGATCGCCACCTCGGCCGCCAGGAACAACGCCGTCAGCAGGATGTTCGGCCCGATCTCCGTGAACCGGCCGATGCCCAGCGACCCGCTGGCCAGCCAGCTTCCGGCCAGCGAGAGGATCCCCGCGGTGGCACCGACGACGATGCCCAGGACCACCGTGGACAGCCCCAGCGACACCCAGCGCGAACGGATCCTGCAGCGAGATCCAGTCGTCGAAGTGGTTCTCCCCGACGCGCAGGAAGTACCAGCCGGCCATGAAGCCCGGCGAACACCGGGAGCAGCATGAAGGCCCAGGCGTAGGTCAGGTCCCCGGAGGGCAGTGCCGCCAGGATGCGGGATCGCGGGCAGCGGTCCCACGGTGGTTTCCAGCGGCGAAATCGTGCTGCCGACGCCGAAGGTGAACCCGCCGCCGGTGATCCAGGCCAGGGTCCACAGCACCAGGTTGGGCATGACCCCGAGCTGGCCCAGCGTCAGCACCGCGGAGCCGATGGGCCCGGGCCGCAGCTGCTGGTAGACGTTTGAGATGTCGACCCAGTGCAGGCCCAGGTTGATGGTCAGCAGCAGCGAGGCCAGCCCGAAGGTCATCATGTAGGCAAGGGTTCCGCCGCAGACGACGGCCCACAGGTAGGAGCCGGCCCAGCGCGAATGCTGGGAGGTCTTGGAGATCCACGCCGCGGCGTCGAACCCGATGAGCCTGCCCCAGGAACCGGCCTCGCGGCGGGCGCCGATGATGACGCCGGCGCCGGCGGAGATCAGCGGGATGGTGGAGGCCATCAACAACGTGGTCTCGGCCTCGTCGTTGTTGACCAGGAAGCCGGTGAAGAGCCCGCAGAGCAGGTAGACGCCCAGGGCGCCGAGGATGCCCTGCCACAGCTGGTCGGTGTAGGAGGCGCGGGCGATGCGCCGTCCCGCGCGCCAGCACAGGAAGAACGGGATCAGCGTCAGCCCCAGCGGGACGAAGTTCAGCACCCCGGAGAGGTTGGAGGGGTCGGCTCCCGTTCCCACCTGCAGCAAATGCAGGGGAACACCGTGGATGAGCAGCCACATCTGGCCGCTCATCTTCAGCACCGATTCGATGCTCCGGTCGGCGAAACCGCCGCTGAACCAGACCGCCATCCACGGGATGACCACAAGGAACGCGGAGAAGAGGGCAGCCTGCAGGAGCTCGAAGGCGCCCTGGAGGAACAGCGGCATGGGCCAGCCGGTATTCAGCCGTTCGCGCGCCGCGTTCAACGCCGCTGCGGCCGGCGGCTTTTTCTTCTTCTCACTCATTGATTCAATCGTGCCACCGATGCCCCCGTGCACGGTTCATCGACGCGCACCAAGCCGGGCCCGTTGCCGGGTCCCGCACCCGCGTCAGAGCGCACGCAGCCCGCTCACCAGGGCGGTCACCGCTCCGACGAACGCGCAGCACAGGACGAAGAACCGGGCGTGCTTGTCGCTGACCACCCGTTGGACCCGTTCCCCGATGAGCACCCCGCCCCAGATGAACACGGCGACGCCGATCCAGGCCCAGGCGGGAAGCAGCGGCAATTGGTCCGGCACCGTCAGGAACTTCATGCCGATGGTGGCCAGGCCCGTCACCACGAAGAAGGGTTGCAGGGTTGCCGCGAAGGGGCGCTGCGGCCACCGGGCCAGCACCGCGTAGGCGCTGACCGCCGGCCCGCCGACGCCGGCCAGGGAGTTGGTCAGGCCCGACAGGAATCCGGCGCTGCCCTTGGGGATCTGGCCCGAGACCGTCACGTCGGCGCGGACCAGGATCAGCGAAAGCAGCAGCGCCAGCGAGCACGATGGCGCCAACGATGATCGACAGCGGCGCCTGCGGCAGGCCGCCGCCCAGCAGCGCCCCGGCCACCGAGCCGAACACGCTGAAGCCGGTGAGCCAGCGGAACATCGACCAGTCGATGTCCTTCCAGACCCGCGGGACGATGATGGCCGAGGAAACCACGCCGCAAATGTTGACGAGGAAAACGCCTTGGTGGGCACCGAGCGCAAGGACCAGGAACGGCGAGACAAGCATCGCGAATCCCAGTCCCGCAACGCGCTGGGCAATGGCGCCGATGACAACCATGCCAAGCACCAGAAAAATAAGGGAGAGTTCCATTCAAGCGAGCCTAATCTGTTTTGTCCGGTCCGCCGCGGGTCCGGTGAGGCACAACACACGCGGCATGCGAACAAGGCGGGCGGGCACCTCACCGGTCGTCCCGGTGCGGTGCCCGCCCGCCTTCGGCCCGGCTCATCAGTAGCTGGCCGGGGTTCCGCTCTTGGCGGCTTCCGCGGAGACGAACTTGGCGGCAAGCGCCTCGGAGCCGCGGGCCAGCAGGGCCACGTCGGCGCCGACTCCCACGAAGTCCGCACCGAGTTCGATGTACCGCTTGGCGGTGCCCTCGGCGAAGGCGTTGACGCCCACGAACTTTCCGGCGGCCTTGCCCGCGGCAATGGACTTCTCCACGGCGGCAACGACCTCGGGGTGGTCCTGCTGCCCGATGACGCCCATGGAGGCGGCCAGGTCCGAGGGGCCGATGAAGATGCCGTCGACACCCTCGGTCGCCACGATCTCCTCCACGTTGGCCACGGCCTGCGCCGATTCGATCTGCACGATCAGCGTCAGGGATTCGGAGGCGCGGTTCAGGTAGTCCGGGATGCGGTTCCAGCGGGCCGAGCGGGCCAGCGCCGAGCCGACGCCGCGCACGCCCATCGGCGGGTAGTGGCAGGCCTGGACGGCGGCGAGCGCCTCCGCGGCGGTGTTGACCATGGGCACGATCAGCGACTGCACGCCCAGGTCGAGGTACTGCTTGATGACGACGGTGTCGTTCACCGGAGGGCGGACCACCGGCACCACCGGGTAGCCGCGCACCGCCTGCAGCTGCGCCAGGATGGATTCAAGCCCGTTGGGCGAGTGCTCGGCGTCGATGAAGACCCAGTCGAAGCCGGCCCCGGCGCAGATTTCGGCGACCAGCGGGGATCCGGAGCACACCCAGATGCCGGCCAGCGAACGGTCGGCGGCGGCACAGCGCGTCCTTGAAGGACGGGTCGGGGTCTATGCGAAATGACATGTCACGGTTCCCATGCGTCCGTAGTCGGCGAAGACGGTGTCGCCCTTGTCGACCCACATGGGGCGGGTGAAGGAACCGGCGAGGATGAGCTCCCCGGCGTTGAGCTTGTCGCCGTGGGCGGCGATCTTGTTGGCCAGCCAGTACACGCCGGCGGCCGGGTGGTTCAGGACGCCGGCGGCGACGCCGGTTTCCTCGACGACCTGGTTCTTGAAGAGGATGCCGGAGACCCAGCGCAGGTCGATGTCCGAGGGCTTCATCGGGTTGCCGCCGATGACCATGGCGCCCATGGCCGCGTTGTCGGAGATGGTGTCGACGATGGTGCGGCCCTCCATCTCGATGCGGGAGTCGAGGATTTCCAGGGCCGGGATGACGTATTCGGTGGCGTTGAGCACGTCGAAGATGTTGGCGTTGGGGCCTTCGATGTCCTTGTTGAGCTTGAAGGCCAGTTCCATCTCCACGCGCGGGTGGGTGTACTTGTCCCATTCGAAGGTGCAGCCCGAGTCCAGGACCATGTCATCGAAGATGATGCCGTAGTCGGGTTCGGTGATGCCGGTGGCCATCTGCATGGCGCGGGAGGTCAGGCCGATCTTGCGGCCGGCAAGCCTGCGGCCGTTGGCCTCGGAGCGCTGGCGCCACAGGTTCTGCACCTTGTAGGAGTCTTCCACCGTCATTTCGGGGAAGCGTGCGGTCAGGCGTTTGACCGGAACGCGGTCTTGACCCGCCTGAACGAGTTCATCGGCAATCTGGGTGATGGTCTCATCATTGAGCATGCTGGCCTAGGCCCTTCCGGAGATCGTGATTTGTTGCATGGGCGCCTCTGGAATCCGGGCCACACTTGAACATGGTAGCCAATGGGTAGCGCAACTCACATTCCGCACAGCTACATGTCAATGAGTGGTTCACGCCCGGTTCATCTTCGGCTTCTAGCGTGGGTCCCATGATCTGGAAACGACACAGCCCGCCCGGCACGCAACACACGAGACCATTCCACGTTCCGGACACCACCGCGCAGGACATGGCTGCCGCGCAGGCTGTACGGGTTGCTGATCGACCATCGCATCGAGGCGGCCGCCGACCTTTTTGTTGCGGCGTTTTCCACCGGCGGCCCGGAGCAGGTCCGCATCGAGGAACTTGCCATGTTGCTGCTGCGACAGGTCGGTGCCGAACCGAAGGCGGCGCACCGGACCTTCTCGCTGTGCCTGGAGCCCAACGGAACCGCGGCCCGCGTGGCCCTGGAAATCCTGTGGCTCTGGGAACGTGCGGGGATCGCCAAGCTGTACCCCACCGAGGCAAACATCATTTTCCCGCTGTTGCGGGGCAACCGGGCGCTTTCCAGCCGCTATCCCGCTGACCGCGCTCTGCGAAGCCCTGGCCGTCCACGACCTGCCGGTGCCGGAGGTCCTGACCAGCCACTGACAGCGGATCCAAACCGGCGCATGACGGCCCCGGCTGCAAACGACACTGCGGGCGCCCCCACACGCATGTGGGAACGCCCGCAGGTGAAACGGTTCGGTGCTACTCTGGCGTTGGCCAGCGCGCCTGCCGCGGCCGCGACAAGCTCCGGGCTTGTCACGTCGAATGCCGATTCCCCGCCGCCGGGACCCGAGGCGCCCCACGTGGTTTGGGTGCGTGCGGAGAGGTGGACGCCGTCCAGCCCGGCCAGGGCCGGGATGTCGTCGATCTTCACGCCGCCGCCGGCCTGGATCTGCGGGTTTCCCTGCGCCTCGGCACGCAGCTGGTGCAGCACCTCGGCACCCGCGCCCGACGCCGGGGCGCCGCCCGAGGTCAGGATCCGGTGCGCGCCCAGGGCACGCAGCTGTCCGATGAGCTCGGCAACAGGCATCCCGTTTTCCAGCAGCACGTCCACGCAGCGGTGGACGGTGATCTCGATGTCCGGGTTCACCAGGTGCGCCGCGTCGACCAGCGCGGAGAGCACCGGCAGGTCCAGCGCGGCATCGCCCTCGGTCAGCGCGCCGATCACGATTCCGGCCACGCCCGCGTGCGCGGCGTGGGTGATGTCGCGCGACCATCAGTTCGACCTCGGCCGGGGTGTAGGTGTAGCCGCCGCCGCGCGGGCGGATCAGCACGTGGACGCCGATTCCCACGGCGACCACCTGTTCGATGGTCGCCAAGCGAGGGGGTCAGGCCGCCGGTGACCAGCGCCGTGCACAGCTCGATGCGGTCGGCCCCGTTTTCCAGGGCGATCCGTGCGCCGGCCGCGTCCTGGACGGCAATCTCAAGCTTTGCCATGGCCTAGGCCCCGGCGGGAATTGCCGGGAAGACGGTCGCGGTGAGGTCCGGCGCGTCCATGTCGGTGTCGAACGGGAACATCGGGCGTTCGATGTTCTTGTGGCCCAGGCGGATCAGGTCCTGGTCCACGCCGCCGGGGGTGAGCATCAGCATCCAGTCCGCGGCCAGCTCGAAGAGCTCGGGCTCCAGGTAGCCGATCTTGACCACGACGATGTCCGCGTCGGTGACCGTGAGGCCCGCCGCGGCGAAGTCGGAGATCTGGTGGTACGGCTTGCGGCGTTCGGTGATGATCGCCTCGATGGAGCCGACCTTGACCACCGCGACGCGGCCGGAGGTCACGTCGCCCTCGGTCAGCTGCAGCACGGTGCCCTTGAGCATGGCCGGGCCGGAGTGCACGTGGTCGACCAGCGCGCCGGCGGGCACCTCGATGGCCGGAGCCCAGGCCCGCGGCGAAGCATGCCGCGACGGCGTCCTTGTCGAAGACCGAGGCCACCACGGTGCGCGGGCCGCCCTCGGCGAAGCGCGGGTCGTTGATGAGCTGGGTCAGCGTCCAGGTGACGTCCCCGGAGCCGCCGGCGGTCGGGTTGTCGCCCGAGTCCGAGAGCACGTAGGGGCGCTTGGCCTCGGGGGCCAGGGCCGCGGCCAGGCAGGTGTCCAGGTCGGCGGCGGGCGCGACGAACTCGAAGTCGGCGCGGGCGTCCCAGTAGCTGGTGGCCAGCTCGGTGGCCTTGGCGGAGGCGAGCTCGGCGTCGTCGCCGGTGACGACCACGGTGGCGTAGCAGCGCGGCTCGTCGGCCCAGGCGTAGCCGACCCAGATCGAGGCGTCGACGATGCCCTCGGAGGCCTCGATCGGCAGGATCGCCTCGTAGATGCCCTTGGCCGGTTCCAGCCGGGTGGAGGTCTTTTCGCCGGGCAGCAGCACCGGGATGCGCACGAACGCCTTGGCCGGGGCGCCGGTGCCCGTCGACCAGCCGGGTGATCAGGTTGGCCATGGCGCGGGTCTTGGTTTCCTGCTCGTCCTCGTGCGGGGCCATGCGGTAGCAGGTGATCAGGTCGCAGTTTTCGACCAGGTCGGCGGAGACGTTGCCGTGCAGGTCCATGGTGGCGGAGATCAGCGTGCGCGGGGCGCCGGCCTTGGCGCTTACCTCGTCCAGCGCCGCGCGGACGGCGCGGGTCAGGTCCGCCTCGGCGTCCTGGCGTCCCACCACGGTCATGGCGCCGTGGATGTCCAGGAAGAAGCCGTCGAACGGACCCTGGGCGTGGATCATCTCGATCAGTTCGGTCTTCAGGGTCTCGTAGACCACCGGTTCGACCATGCCGCCGGGCAGCGAGCGGGCGTGCACCAGCGGCACCCAGGTGGCGCCGTCGGCGACGGCGGCATCGTGGTTTTCGTGTTCCGGGGCCAGCACCGTGTAGCGCGAGAGCAGCACGTCGTCCTTGGTGAAGTTGAACGCCTCGAAGCCCGAGCGGTGCGGGGAGAAGTTGGACGCTTCGATGGACATGCCGCCGGTGCCGATGCGGGGACGGGTTGCTGCTGCGCTCATGAGAGTGGGGCTCCTTGTGCAAACGAGGGGTACATGATCTTGCGGGTGTTGAAATCGGGGGCCGGCGTTCAGGAGCCGGCTGGTTCGGAGAACCTGGCCGGAAGGGTTGGCTGGTTCAGCAGGTGGATGATGGCCAGTTCGGCGGCGCCGACGAGTCCGGCCTCGCTTCCCGCGTGCGCCGCCTCGACGCGCAATCCGGCCGTGGCCAGCGGCAGGCAGCGTTCGTAGAGCTGGGAGCGGACGGCAGCCACGTAGACGCTGGCTGCCGGACAGTGCGCCGGCGAGGTAGACGTCGCCGGGGTTGAAGAAGTTCACCACGGTGCTCAGCGCCAGGCCGAGCTGGCGGCCGGCCTCGCGCACCACGCCGTTGGCGGTGGGGTCGCCGTCGCGGACCATGTCCAGCACCTCGAAGATGTCGCTGGCCTCGATGCCGACCTTGGCCAGGTCGCGCACGATTGCGGCACCGGAGGCGATGGTTTCCAGGCATCCGCGGTTTCCGCAGGAACACATGCGGTCGGCCGCGGCCTCGACCTTGGTGTGGGTGATGTCGCCGGAGGCGTAGGTGGAGCCGCGGTACAGCTGGCCGCCGACCATGATGCCGGTGCCCACGCCGGTGCCGGCCAGCACCGTGATGGAGTTTGCCGCCGCGTCCGGGCGCGAGAGGTACTCCCCCAGCGCCGCAAGGTTGGCGTCGTTGTCGGTGATGGCCGGGACGCCGAGCGCCTTTTCGAGCAGCGCGCCGACGTCCTGGTTGTGCCAGCCCGGCATGCGCGAGGGCGCCACCACGACGCGGCGCACGGCATCGACGGGGCCGGGCAGGCAGATGCCGACCGACAGCAGGTCGCCGCCGTCGGCCTCCAGCATGGAGCGGATTCCCGCGGCCAGCAGTTCAACCGTCGCCTCGGGGCCCTGGGTCACGTCGATGGCTATCGACGTGGTGGACAGGATGGCGCGGGAAAGATCGGAGAGCCCCAGGCGTGCGTGCTTGGCGCCCATGGAGATCACGGCGACGCGGCCGGTTTGGTAGGAAATCGAGAGCAGCCGCCCGGGCCGTCCGCCGCGGGAGGGGGCCGACGCCGCCCTCCTGGACCAGGCCGGCCTCCATCAGGTCGTTGATCTTGGCCGAAATGGTGGAGGGGGCCAGGCCCATTTCCTTGGCCAGGGACGAGCGGGTGACCGGTTCCACGGCAATTCTGCGCAGTACGTCCACTGCAAGGTCTCCGGTGCTCATGGGCAACTTCTTTCGATTCGCATAACTTCTGACTTTGGCGTCTCAGCAGGGGTTTTTCGCCCATTCGTTCGAATCGTTATCTTTCCGAGATGCGCGCAACCCTACTTGTGCTCTATATTACACATAGTTCATCCATTTCAGATCATACTTTGTTCGATGGCGAACTAACCTATTTATGGCTTCACCCCCACATCTAGATCAGGAGAGATCGCTCAATGTCTAACGATCGCAAACGCTTGAAAGTCGGTCTTGCCGCTGGCATCACCGCTTTCGCATTGCTGCTCACCGGCTGCGCCGGTGGCGGTGCTGGTGAAAAGCCCGGCGCTTCGGGAAGCGCCGCCACGGTAGCGGCGGGCGTCGACACCAACACGGTCAACTACGCACTTCCCCCGAATTCAACCCCGAACTGGATCCTTCCGATCGGCATCGCCGGCAAGATGGCGACCCACAACTCCTCCATCGCCCAGTCCCTCTGGTCCCCGATGATGACCTTCGACGGTTCCAAGGGCGAGATGAAGCTGGACCTGGAAACCGGCATCGCCGACAAGATGGATTACGCGGCGGACGGCAAGTCGGTCACCTTCCACATGCGCGACATGCACTGGTCCGATGGCACCGCCATCACCACGCGCGACGTCGAGTTCTGGTTCAACCTCATCAAGGCGAACAAGGAAGCCTGGGGCGGCTACAAGGAAGGCCGTCTTCCGGACAACATCACCAACATCGACTACACCGATGACAAGACCTTCACCCTGACCTTCGACAAGGTCTACAACCAGGACTGGATGTCTTCCACGCAGCTGACCTCGATCAAGCCGCTGCCGCACCACGCCTGGGCCAAGACCAGCGACGAGGGCAAGATCGGCGACGAGGACCGCACCGCCGAGGGCGCCAAGGAGATCTTCGCCTACCTGACCAAGTCCTCCGAGGACATGGCCTCCTACGCCACCAACCCGCTGTGGAAGACCGTCTCCGGTCCGTTCACCCTGGGCGCCTTCGACAACGCCGGCAAGACCACGCTGACCAAGAACGAGAAGTACGACGGCCAGGACGCCGCCCAGGTCACCACCGTGAACCTGCTTCCGTTCACCTCGTCCGACGCCGAAGTCAACCTGTTGCGCTCCAAGGGCGTCGACTACGGCTACATCCCGACCTCGCTGATGGACCAGAAGATCGCAGTTCGAGTCCAACGGCTACCAGGTCGACCCGTGGGAGGGCTGGGCAGTCACCTACATGCCCTACAACTTCAACAACCCGAAGATGGGCAACACCTTCAAGCAGCTCTACGTGCGCCAGGCGCTGCAGTCCGCCATCGACCAGCCCACCATCTCCAAGGTGATCTGGAAGGACGGCGCAAACCCGGTCTACGGCCCGGTCCCGCAGGACATCCCGTCCCCGTACCTCTCCGAGGCCCAGAAGAACAACCCGTACCCGTTCGACATCGAGAAGGCCAAGAAGCTCTTCGCGGACCACGGATGGAAGCCGGGAGCCGACGGCGTCCTGGTGTGCGAGGAAGCCGGCACCGCCGAGAACCAGTGCGGCGAAGGCGTCGACAAGGGCACCAAGATGGACCTGACCATGATGGTCCAGTCCGGCTCGGACGAGGCCGACAAGCAGTTCGCCGCCATGCAGTCCTCCTTCCGCGACATCGGCGTTGCCGTCACGTTCGACCGCGCCCCGCTGAACACCGTGCTGAACCGCACCGCCCCGTGCGAAGCCGACTCGGCCGACTGCAACTGGGAGTTCTCCTACTTCGGTGCCGCAGGCTCCTGGTACTTCCCGGCCTACCCGACCGGCGAACGCATCTTCGCCACCGACGCCTCGGTGAACTTCGGCAACTACTCGAACGCCGAAGCCGACAAGCTCATGGACGACGGCGTTGACCACCAACGACCCGGCCACCATGCAGAAGTACTCGGCCCTGCTGGCCGAGCAGCTGCCGGTGATGTGGCTGCCGAACCCGGTCTACCAGGTTTCGGTCATCCGCGACGGCATGACCGGCACCACGCAGGACCCGACCGCCAACTTCTTCCCGCAGCGTTGGGGTTGGAACAAGTAATTCGGGCTATACTAGTCCAACAACCGGGCTTCGGCCCACCAAGAAGGGAGAATCGTCGATGTCGACCACCACCACCGCCATTCGCGATAGCTCAGGGATTCGGCTGTTCAGTTGGTTTTTAGCCAAAAGACTTGTGCAGGCGGCGGTCGTCATCGCGATCGTCTCGGTTATTGTGTTCCTGCTGCTCCAGGCCCTGCCCGGCGGTCCCGCCCGCGGCATCCTGGGCCAGCAGGCCACCGAAGCCCAAATCGCGGCTTTCAACCATGAGCAGGGTTTCGACCTGCCGCTCATCCAGCAGTACTTCAACTACGTGGGCCAGTGGCTGCAGGGAGACCTCGGCCGTTCGTTCGTGATGAACACCGACGTCTCCTCGCTCATCGCCCAGCGCCTGCCCAAGACCATGGTCCTGGCCGTCGCCGCGATCGTCGGCGCCCTGCTGGTCGCCATCCCGCTGGGCATGACCCAGGCGCTGCGCCGCAACAAGGCCTTCGACTACGTGATGACCGGCCTGAACTTCGTGGTGTACTCCACCCCGAGCTTCTTCCTGGGCCTGCTGCTGATCATGTTCTTCTCGCAGCTGCTCGGCTGGCTTCCGGCCAGCGCCCCGCAGGGCGACACCGTGGCCGAGATCCTGTCCCAGCCGCGGGAGATGATCCTTCCGATCCTCACCAGCGGCCTGGCCGGCGTGGCGACGTTCTCGCGCTACATGCGCTCGGCGACGATCGACAACCTGCACGAGGACTACGTCCGCACCGCCCGCGCCAAGGGCACCCCGATGAACAAGGTCATCTCCCGCCACGTGCTGCGCAACTCGCTGACCCCCGTGGTCACGATGCTCGGCTACTACCTGCCGGTCATGTTCGGCGGCGCACTGGTCGTCGAACAGCTCTTCAACTACCCGGGCATGGGCCTGCTCTTCTGGAACGCCGCGCAGACCACCGACTTCCCGGTCCTGCTGGGTTGCGTGCTGGTCATCTCCGTGGCCACCGTCGTCGGCTCGCTGCTGGCGGACATCACCCAGTTCATTCTCGATCCCCGCGCCCGTGGAGGTGTCAAGTGAGTGCCAGCAACCCTGAGCCGTACGGCTCCCCCGAAGTCCCCCGCCGCCCGCGCGGTGCGCCAGTTCTTCTCCAACAAGCTTGCGGTCATCGGCGTCATCATCGTCGTCGCCCTGATGATCTTCAGCTTCATCGGGCCGCTGGTCTACCAAACGGAGCAGGTCTCCACCAACCTCATGCAGGCGGACCTCAAGCCGGGCGAGAACGGCCACCCGCTGGGCACCGACGGCCTGGGCTACGACGTGCTCGGCCGCCTGATGATCGCCGGCCGCACCTCCATCCTGGTCGGCCTCGCCGCGGGCGTGCTCGCCACCATCCTGGGAACCCTGTGGGGTTCGGTCGCCGGCTACATGGGCGGCTGGATCGATGCCACCATGATGCGCATCGTCGACGCCGGCATCGCCATCCCGGGCATCTTCCTGCTGCTGGTCATCTCCGCGATCGTCCGCCCGAGCGAATGGATGATGGTGCTGATCATCGGCGCCGTGTCCTGGCTGGTCCCGGCCCGGCTGACCCGCGCCGAGGCGCTGTCGCTGAAAAGCCGCGACTACGTGCTGGCCATCAAGGCCACCGGCGGTTCCAACGCCCGGGCGATCCTGCGCCACATCATCCCCAACACCATCGGCACCGTGGTGGTCAACGCGACCTTCCAGGTTGCCGACGCCATCCTGCTGATCGCCTACGTCAGCTTCCTGGGCATGGGCCTGCAGCCGCCGGCGACCGACTGGGGAGCCATGCTCACCGACGGCATCTCCTCGGTGTACTCCGGCGCCTGGTGGCTGATCTTCCCCGCAGGCATTGCCATTGTTTTGATCGTCAGCGCCTTCAACTTCATTGGTGACGGCCTGCGCGACATGTTTGATGTACGAGGCCAGTCATGAGCACCACTTCTCAGCTAGAATCCACCAACGTCCCGGCCCTGAAGGTCGAAAACCTCGTCGTCGACTTCAAGACCAAGAACGGCACCGTCAACGCGGTGCGCGGGGTTTCCTTCTCCGTGGACCGCGGCGAGGTGCTGGCCGTCGTCGGCGAATCCGGCAGCGGCAAGACCATCACCTCGCTGACCGCCATGGCGCTGCTGCCCTCCACCGCCCGCACCGCGGGCCTGGTCGAGGTCGACGGCGCACGACGTCCTGAACGCCTCCGAGGCGGACATGGACTCCAAGCGCGGCAACGTGGTTTCCATGGTCTTCCAGGAGCCGATGACCGCGCTGAACCCGTCCATGAAGGTCGGCAAGCAGGTCGCCGAGGCCATCCTGAACCACCGCGGCGCTCTCCAAGGCCGAGGCCATGGCCCGCGCCGTGGAGCTGCTGGACCGGGTGGGCATCCCGGATCCGGCCGTCAAGGCCCGGAACTTCCCGCACCAGCTCTCCGGCGGCCAGCGCCAGCGCGTGGTCATCGCCATCGCCCTGGCCTGCGACCCCACGCTGATCATCGCCGACGAGCCGACCACCGCGCTCGACGTGACGGTCCAGGCCGAAATCCTGGAGCTGCTGCGCAACCTGGTGAAGGAAACCAACACCGCGCTGCTGCTGATCACCCACAACATGGGCGTCGTCGCCGACTTGTCCGACCGCGTGGTCGTCATGAACGCCGGCAAGGTCATCGAGACCGGCACCACCGTCCAGGTGCTCACCGAACCGGCGGAGCCCTACACCCAGGCGCTGCTGGCCGCCGTCCCGACGCTTCCCGAGGCGCAGTGGGATGCCATCATCGCCGAGGAACGCGCCGAGGAACCCACCGGGAACCGCGGCACGCGGACTCCCCGGGGAACGCCCCGCTCATCGACCCGGTGCTGGACATGCGCGAGGTCTGCGTCGACTACACCAGCGGCGGGCGCAAGCTGCGCGCCGTCAACCAGGCCAGCCTGGTCATCAACCGCGGCGAGATCGTCGGCCTGGTCGGCGAATCGGGCTCCGGCAAGTCGACCCTGGGCCGCGCCCCGCTGGGCCTGGTCCCGGTGACCGGCGGTGCGATCACGCTCTTCGGCGGCGACGTGCTGAAGGCCTCGACCCGCGAGATCCGCAAGCTGCGCTCGCGCATCGGCATCATCTTCCAGGATCCGGGCGGATCCCTTGACCCGCGCATGACGGTGGGCGACTCGATCGCCGAGCCGCTGGTCATGCACGGGGTCAACGGCAAGCGCCCGAGCCGTGCCGAACGCGACGCCCGCGTGCGCGAACTGCTGGAGGCCGTCCGCCTGCCGGGCGCCAACGCCAACCGCTACCCGCACGAGCTTTCCGGCGGCCAGCGCCAGCGCATCGGCCTGGCCCGCGCCCTGGCGCTGGCCCCGGAACTGCTCATCGCCGACGAGCCGACCAGCGCCCTGGACGTCTCGGTGCAGGACGAGGTGCTGACCCTGTTGCTGGACCTGCAGAAGGAACACGGCTTCGGCTGCCTGTTCATCAGCCACGACCTCGCGGTGGTGCACTCGGTGTCCCAGCGCGTCACCGTCATGCAGCACGGCAACGTGATCGAGTCCGGCCTGTCCTCCAAGGTGCTCCAGCACCCGGAGGCCTCGTACACCCGCCACCTGCTGGCCTCGGTTCCATCGCCCAACCCCATCGTGCAAAGGCAGCGCCGCGAGGCGCGCACCGCATTGTTGTTGTCCTCCGCCACCCAGGGTTCCTAGCGGTGTATCCACGACTGGGAATTGATATCGGCGGCACGGGCATTTCCGCCGTCGTGATGGATGTCGATGGAAGCGTCAAGGGCCGCGCCAGCACCGGCACCCCCGCCGAACACGGCGGGGACGCCATGGTGGCGGCCTGCCGCGAGGTGGCAGCCCTGGCCACGGAGCGTTCGGGCCTTCGCCCGCGCGTTGCCGGGGTCGGCGCCGCGGGCGTCATCGACGCCGACGGGGTGGTCCTGGCCGCCAGCGATTCGTTCACGGGCTGGGAGGGCTACCCGCTGGGCGAGAAGCTCAACGCGAGCCTGGCCATGCCGGTCAGCGTCGGCAACGACGTTGCCGCCTTCGTGCTCGGCGAGCAGCGCTTCGGCGCCGGCCGGGGGCTGGAGAACTTCTTCGGCATCGCCCTGGGAACGGGCGTGGGCGGCGGGCTTGTCCTGAACTCCGACCTGCACACCGGGGAGCACGGGGCCGCGGCGGAGATCGGCCACATCCCGGGCTTCGGCGATCGGTTGTGCACCTGTGGCCGCAAGGGACACCTGGAGACGATTGCCGCGGGCCGTTCGATCGCCTCGCTCTATGCCCAGGCAACGGGCAACTCCTTCACCGCCAAGGACGTGGCCCGGCTGGCCCGGGAGGGCGACGACATCGCCGCCGGGCTGTTTGCCGACGCCGGCGCCGGGCTGGCCAAGGCGGCGCTGATGATTTCGGGCATCCTGGATGTCTCGGCGCTCATCATCGGCGGCGGCGTGGCCCATGCGTGGGATCTTCTGCACCCGGCCATGGATGAGTCCCTGCGCCGGACCCCTCCCATTTCCGGAAACCCGATCCAGGTTCTCCGGAGCGAACTGGGAACCGACGCGGTGGCCATCGGCGCCTCGCAGTTCGCCGACTCGCTGCTCTAAGAAGCAGTCAGGTCCAAGCACGCCCCGTGGGCGGCGCGATCCCCGGAAACGGGCGATCCCGCCGCCCACGGTGTTTAACCGGCTCGATCAATCGGGGCCCGGTTCGCCGGTCGGCGGCAGTTCCTCCAGCGAAAGCCTGGGCTTGATGATGCGCGGCAGCGCGAACAAGAGGATGAAGACCGCCAGCATGGTCAAGCCTCCAACAACCACTCCGCTGAGCCACCCGTCAAGCACCTGCACCACGAACCAGACACAGCCGGCGACCAGCATGCCCACCCCGGGAATGACGATCTTGGAAATGGCATGGCCCATGCGCACGGTGGTGATCTTGACCCGGTGGCCGAACAAGTGCCGGTGCACCGCCACCGGGGTGACGATCAGGACGATCAGCAGGGCCGAGAAAACCAGCAGGACCATGTAAAAGGCCCGGTCCGAGGCATTGAGGATCGTGAATCTTGCCTGGAAGGGCAGCACCACCAGGAACGCCGCCAGGATCTGGACGCCGGTCTGCATGACCCGCAGTTCCTGCAGCAGTTCGTTCCAATTTCGGTCCAGCCGCTCTTCGACGGTCTCATGGCGGCCCTGCGTCATAGGATCTTCCTCCCAGCGTCCGCGTGTTGCCCGGTCCAAGATTTCCCCCACTTGGGTGATGAGTATCAACCTATCGAAAGTGGCCGACTTATGGGGTTAGAAAAGGGGAGGGATTTGTACCGCTGGGGGTCGATCGAGTCTAAGCTTGCTAAATGACCGCCCACCCATTTGACCTCCTGACCGTTGATCGGCTGCGCCACAACGGGTCATTGAAGTGGACCGAATATCCGGGAAGTTTGGGGGCCTGGGTAGCGGAAATGGATTTTGGAACGGCCCCGGGCGTCATCGAGGCGGCACAGCAAACACTGGCAGGCGGGCTGACCGGATACGCGCCGACTTCCTTGGTCCGCGACATGCAGCAGGCCACCTCGCAATGGCTCGAAACCCGCTTCGGCTGGAGGCTTGAAAGCGAACAGGTTCGACCCCTCAACAGCGTTGCGGCAGCCCTCGACGCAGCAATCATGCATTTTTCTCCGAAGCACCGCCCGGACGCCCCACTGGTGCTGCTCACTCCCGCCTACATGCCGTTCATTTCGGCGGCTTCGCGTTTTGGCAGGAATTCCAAGCAGGTGGCCATGCTCCAAACCGAAACCGGATGGGAGCTGGACTGGACGGCGCTTGAACAAGCCCTGAGCGGCGGGGCGTTGCTTGTCCTGGTGAATCCCCACAATCCCATCGGCAAGGTCTATTCCCGGGAGGAACTGCAGCGAATCTCGTTGCTGGTTGAGGCCACCGGATCGCGGGTTTTCTCCGATGAAATCCATGCACCGCTGGTCTATTCGGGATCCACGCACATCCCGTACGCTTCCATAAGCGCGATCGCCGCCGGCCATTCGATCACCGCTGTCGCCGCGACAAAGGCCTTCAACCTGCCGGGGCTCAAATGTGCACAACTGGTCTTGACCAATGACGTTGACCGGACGGTTTGGTCCCGCGTAGGCAACGTTCCCGAACACGCAGCGGCCAATGTGGGGCTGGCCGCCACGACGGCCGCCTATCGGACGGGGTCGGGGTGGCTTGATGGCGTCCTCGATTACCTCGATGCATCGCGCATCTTGCTCGGAAGCCTGATCGCAGAACACCTGCCCCAGGTCAGGTACCAGGCGCCGCAAGGAACATACCTCGCCTGGCTGGATTTTTCGCGCCTCGCACTGGAACCCAATCCTGCCCAATTTTTCCTCACCGAAGCGCAGGTCGCCCTGACCAGCGGGAGCGCTTGCGGCAAGGGAGGCAGCGGGTTTGTCAGGCTTAACTTCGCCACACCCGGACCCGTATTGGGCGGCATGATCCACCGGATGGGCGCCGCCGTGGATGGGTGCGACAAGTTTGATGCCAGCGACCCGGAGTTCGCCAGCTGAGGGGAAACCGGCAAATAGGCCGTTGCGGGTGAGGCTCGGTGCGTCGTTGCCGCATCTGGACGAGCGCTGGCGTTGGCGGAGAGCTGGACGCCGATGTGGAAAGCTAGAGCCATGATGCCGCAGACCCCGGAGAATGCTCGACGACGATTTGCCACGGCCGCCATGGCCGGTGTCGCCATCTACGTCCTCGTCGATGTCGTACTCCAGTTCCTGCCGCCCTATTACAGCGTGATCAGCGATGCCGAGAGCAACTTGGCCGTGGGCCCGTTCGGGTGGATCATGAACCTGAATTTTCTCGGCCGGGCCGTCACCACCCTGTGTGCGATCGCCGCCATCAACGGGGTCGGTCCGGTCACCGGGCTTCGGCGGACCGGAGCGCTCCTCATGGCCGCCGGCGGCCTGTGTTCGGCGATCCTGGCCTTTTTCCCCACCGATGTTGCCGATGCCGGCATACTGGCTGCGACAACGGTGGGCATCGTGCATCTCTTCGTGGCCGGCTTGGGGTTCCTGGCCGCGCTGGCCGGCATTCTCGTGCTGACCCGCTGGATACGTTCAAGCCCGGAGCTGGCAAATGCCTACCCGGCGGCATTCACTCTCGCGGCCATTACTGCCGTCGGGCTCGCATCGCTGGGTCTGGCCGCCGCGATTGGGCCGGATCTGTTGGGGCTCGCCGAGCGGGTCTGCCTCGCCGGGGTGCTCGGCTGGGTTCTGGTGGTGTGCGCGGCCATCAGGCGGTTGCCCCGGCGTCCGCGGCCGGACCCGCTGTTGCCACGGCACTCCCGGGAGAGAATCCTCTGAATCACGGGACGGCCAACGGCGGCGCAGGACGAACCCGATCACGGCGGGTTGGCGGAACCGGGCCAACGGGTCCCCCGGCCTCCACACCGCCTCGGCCGATACCCGGTCAGGCTAGCGCCAGTCGCCAGGTCCACGATCCCGCAGTGGTCCAGCGACCGGGCTTCCCCGTCCAACGTCAACCGACGCTGGTCCTCCTCAGATGCGACGTGGCGATCGGCTAGACGGCTCGGATGTTTGCCAATAGCTGTTCAAACGGCAACGAGCTCATGGTGTCTCGGGGGTTCGCCGTGTCACTGACGTTGGGGGCAATCGAGCGGGTGTCGCCTAGATCTTGAATCACCGGCGTAGCTTCCACCGCCGCGGGTCATCATTGCCAACGCCAGTTCGCGCCCGGCAAGCCGTTCACGATCGGCCAAGGCACCATGTCCCTGGTCCGCACCCCAGTCTTCCGGCGAGGCAAAAACGCTGGTGGGCATGATCGAAGCGCGCAGGTAGCTGAAGATCGGCCGCATCGCGTAGTCGATGACCAAGTTGTGGCGCGGGCTTCCGCCTGTGGCCGCCAGGAGGACAGGCTTTTCCTCCAACGACTTCGGGTCGAGCACGTCGATGAAGGACTTGAAGAGTCCCGAGACCGAGGCCGTGAAAACGGGCGAAACCATGACAAGCGCACCGGCCGCGGTGACAGTGTCGATCGCTTCTTGGAGCCTCGGCGGGGCGTATCCGGTCAGCAGGTTGTTGGTGATGTCGGTGGCATAGTCGCGGAGCTCGAGTACGGTGATATCGGCCTGGAAACCCCTGGCTGCCAGCTCGTTGGCAGCCGCTTCAGCGAGTTGGCGACCAAGCAAGCCCGAGGTTGACGGGGTGCCGAGGCCGCCTGAAACTACAACGATTGACTGGTTCATGATCTGGGAATTTCCTCTCGAGGATTGAATGCGTTTGCATATAAAACACGAGTGGTTGCGGTTTCATTCCCGGGAATTCAAGATATACCCAGTCCTACCCGTCCGAGGCGTCGTCGTTCGTCCTTTCGGAATGGCAGCGGCATGGCACAAGCGGCCCCGAGGCAGCGTCCACGCACCGCCGCGATTCGCGGCGTAGAGCGCCATGGCACCGGCGCCGAACGCCGCGACGATGGCCTGGTCGCCCCAGAGCGAGGCTGCCATCGATGCCAGCAGCAGGGAAACGACGATCCATATCACGCGATCACGAATCAAAACGCGGCCACCATCCTTCCCAAAATCTCGCTGTCATATACCCCCAAGGGTATCGCACGGAACCGAGCCTCGCTCCCTTAAGCTCGACGCCGGCCTCGGCTTAGCCGCAGGACGCCGGCCCCGACAACGCCGATCAGCACGCCAATCAGCACGATGTAGAACGCAACCGAAAGATACCCGTTGGCGCTCGTATGCGGGTTCAAGAAGGGGTAGGGGAACCAAGGGTCCCCGGTCCTGGGGTCAAGCACCAATCGCCCCGCGGACCAAGGTGTATCCGGCCCAGAGAATCGGAAAGGCAACAATCGCCCAAAGCGCCTTCGCATTCAACGGGCGGCGCCCCGGGGCAATGAGCCAGTCAAGCACCATGACAACCGGCCCGATGACATGCAGGATCTCATTCGACCAGCCCACGGTTGCCCCTTGCGGCAGTTCGATGCCCCGCAGCAGCAAGTTGTACACAACACCGGTCGTGGCCATGTACGTTGTAGCCCCGGCCCGAAAAATCGTCCAGCCTTGGGAATCGCTCTTACGCGATGAAAGCGTGAATATGCCCACGAACAGCGCCAGGGCGGCCAAGAACATTGGCTTCCACGGTGAAGAACGAGAAGAAGTTCTGGACCACGAATCCGACTTCGCCCTTGCCTGCGCTTTCGTTCTGGATCGTCCGCTGAATCTGGGCAACCAATGCAGCCACAATGGCAATGGAACCGCCAATCCGAAGCAAGTAGGCCAAAGTCCGTCTCATAAGGGGAATTACCTTTCTGGATACTCCCCACAGCCTAATCTGCGCACCCAATGCACCATCGGCATGACACCTCGACACGCTCTGACTTTTACATAGGAAGGCCCGGGCGGGAGCGGGAAGCTACCACCCGGGCCTTGGCTTTCCGCCATTAATCGGAGTGCTTGTGCTCAGTGTCCCCCAGGCCGAAGGCCATGGGTCCCTTGATGAGACGGAACAAGCCGAGACCCGCAATCAGGACACCGATTGCGAAGCCGATCCACAGGGGGCTGATAACGCCGCCGAGCGTGTATCCGCCGGTGACGAGGAAGATCAAGAAGAGCACGGCAATGCTGCCTCCGCCAATGAGCAACCCATTGACGTGGTGCTTCCCTTGAACATGTTTGGGTACTTGCGGGCCACTGCCCGTGTCCGGAATTTTCGATTCGTTGCCCATGTCAGATCATTCCTTTCTATCGACCAGGCCCGACTCCCCCGCATGCCGCGCACATGATGCACAGCAGTATTGGCCCGTCTTCGATTGAAGCCCGTGGCCAATGATGGCGCATCCGCAATGCGCGCACCGTGGCGCCATCAGGTGGATGGCGCATTCGAATGAATCAAATACGTGCTGCTGCGTTCCGCGCGTGATGATGAACGTCTTGTCGTATTCGTTGCCGCAAACGTCGCATATTCCCATGCGTTGCCTCCGATAACCGCAACAATCCCCGTGCCACGAGGGTAGGGCGGAGTCGATGACGGTTCTTTGATGCTTAGCCGAAACATCACGAGAATTCGTGGATTTGATCAGCCGTTGAGCCGTCGCTCGGCTGCTTCCGCCCCGGTGCTTGCGCGGATGTTGTTCGTTGACACCAGATTTCTTACTTCAGGTCCGTTGACCCAGCAATTTAGCTGGTGAACCACCTTTGACGCTACGCCTATCGCACGGGGCTTGCTAGGGGTATTTTTTGCAGCGGCGAACTCTGCGGACAGGCCAGGTTTCGCAAGATGGCAAACTGGCGAAGCCCATTCGGTTGGCACCTGGCACGGCGACACGAATACGGATCTGCGGTTCGTACCGCTTCAACCCATGTGTCACGTGTCAGGCTTCTTGTCACCCGGCATCATACCGGTCCTCGTCGGAGTCCCCGTGGCGATGTTTGGTTGAATCATTGCCCGATCCATCTGGCAAGTCATCCACGCTGCGCATCGCGGACTTGGGCTTTCCTGCCGATGCACTTGCGACGTCCTCTGCGGCTTCGTTGGACCGAGGACTCTTGGTCTCGTTCATGGTGTGCTCCTTGCGTTCACCCGTTGGCGCAACAGGCGCCCCGAAAGTTAGGGCTCAAGAATTGGGAAGCGATGTCGTGCCCGGTACCTTCTGGCTGGAAAATACTTGGGGGTCGATTTCGTCGGAGTTGTCCTGCCGAATCCGAGGTCTGGCACCCATTGGATTAGGCGAGAACAACGCAGTCAGTGTGTTCACGCCGATGTGTCCACGAGAGTTGGAACCATACTTGAGATGCTGTCATTCCAAGATGGACAACGAGAAGATTCGTTGCTTTTCGTGCCATTCTGACTTCGATTTTTGGGTAGTCCTCCGGATTCCCGAAGACATATTTTAAGCTTAGACCTGATGCACCCAAAGCAGCTATGAACTATTCGGGCACGCAACAGCCATCGGCGGATCGCCACACCGGGCCACCTGTGCCTTGGCGAATCCGAGGTCGACACAGACAACAGGCATGGCGGATCCTTCAGCTTCTTTCCAACTCCGGAACAGCAACCTGCCCGCAGCCAGTTGCGGGTCGCCGAAACAACGACGCGACCAACACCGTTGATCAACAGTCGCTCGTGGATCGATTTCACGGAGCCTGTCCACCAGCAGCTCTTCAATGGATTCCACAAAAATGTCAGCCCCGGCAACCCCAACGATGCGTCCATGGGCCTTCACCGGAACAGTGAATGTCAGGGTGTATTCATCGGTGCACAGGAAATCCACGTAAGGTCCGGTAATGTGCCCAGCGCCGGTTTCCATGGGAACCGTGAACCATTCGCGACGGGAGTATGTTTCGCCGGCCGATTCCATGGTGAGCATCAGAAGCCGCTCCTGCTTTTCCCCCTGCCACCAGGCCATGTGCCACGGCAGCATCTGAGACCGCCTCAAAAGCAGCCACAAATCCGGCGCCCACCAAGGGCAGATCCTGGCGATTCAGCAACTTCCTTGGCCAAGGGGTGAACAACGCCATCCACATCGCGCTGGCTAGGGGCATGTTCGCGATCTTCAAAAAGCGGACTCATGCCTCCGGCCCAGACACGCAGATCTTCCATCAGGGACTCAAAGAAGGTGACAACGCTACCGCTGGCGTCATTGTCGGCGGTTTTGATGGTGGTCACATTGGCCTCCTCACGTGGCGCTCGGGCGCAGTTTATTGGATTGATTGTTTTTGGCGGCGTTTTCGGCTTGGGCCGCGATCAGCCAGACGACGCCGGCCCTCAACGTAGTCGCCAACCAGAGAACGCGCCTTGGCGGAATCCGCGGACACCAGCGCGCCAAGAATTTCGCCGCACAAAGCGATCATCCTTCGCGTCAAAGGCCGTCATCCGCATGGGCCAAGGACAGCAGTGAGCCGAAATCGGTGTGCAATCGGACGTGTTCTCGCGTAAGCCGCGCCGATTGGCTAAGCGCCGCCATCTCCAGGAGAAAATCTCCCACAATGGTGCCTGGGGAGCCACTGCCGGCGGTTTGCGGGTCCAGATATCCGACGCAAGATCTCCAGGTCTTGGTCGTCGGCCGCCGTCGCGGCGAGTTCCGCGGCCGTCGCCGCTATGGCCACATAGTGGATTCCCAAGTCACGAAGCTCGACCCGGCTCATGGCCGCGAGCCGTTCATGCAGCAGGCTGGCCCTGTCCCCCTGCGGCAGCGTGATGAACGTTCCGCCTTCGCGCCCCCGAGTGGTTTTGACCAGCCCACGGGTTCGCAGCGCAATCAAGTGCTTCACGCGCCGTCATCGTGGCGACACCCAAGGCGGAGGCCATTTCCGCCTCGCTGGGCAGTCGATCCCCGTCAAGCAGGATCCCCGCGGTGATGCCCGAGACTATGCGGTCTTCGACGCGCTTGGCACGCCCCTCGTCCCCCAGGGAGGCGAACACGGATGAGAGCTGACGTTGATGCGGGGAAGAATCTCGAGGCATGTTCACCATCCTTTCAAAACACTGAGGTTAGAGCTTTGCGCGGCTCGCTTCCGAAATCTTCTCACAGAATTTTGTCAGAAAGTGATGGCTATTACATCTAACATCTGGTTTCATAGGTTAACAGTTTGGAAGTAAGCCACACCACACCCCACCGAGAAAGGACGGATACGGTGCCCAGCACAGCAACATCACTTCAGCGCCCGGCCCATTCAACCGATTCCAATCGCACCCCCGCGATCTCCCTCCAGCAGGTCGGCAAGTCCTTCGGTGACTTCCACGCCGTCAAGGGATTGGATCTTGAAATTCGCGGCGGGGAATTCTTCTCCCTGCTCGGCCCCTCGGGTTCCGGCAAGACCACCGTCCTGCGCATGATCGCCGGATTCGAATTGCCCACGGCAGGCCGCATCGAACTGGGCGGCAAGGACGTCACCTACGCCGCACCCTTCGAACGCGACGTCAACACCGTCTTCCAGGACTACGCGCTCTTCCCCCACCTGACCGTTGCGCAGAACGTCGAATACGGGCTCAAGCTCCGCAAGCTGCCCAAGGCCGAACGCACGGCACGGGTCAACGAGGCCCTGGAAATGATTCGCCTGCCGCAGGTTGCGGGCCGTCTGCCTTCGCAGCTTTCCGGCGGTCAACGCCAGCGCGTCGCGCTGGCTCGTGCCCTGGTCCTGCGTCCCCAGGTGCTCCTGCTTGACGAACCACTGGGCGCCTTGGACAAGCAGTTGCGTGAACAGATGCAGATCGAGCTCAAGCAGATCCAGCGCGAGGTCGGCATCACCTTCGTCTTCGTCACCCACGACCAAGAGGAAGCACTGACGCTCTCGGACCGGGTTGCGGTCTTCAACGAAGGCAAGATCGACCAGGTCGGCAGCCCCGAAGATCTCTATGAACGCCCGGCCACACGCTTCGTGGCTTCCTTCCTGGGCAACACCAACCTGATTGAGGGGGCACTTGCCAAGTTCCTCACGGGGAAAGACACCCTCATTTCGCTGCGCCCCGAACACATTGTGGTTCGCCCGCAGGATTCGATGCAGGAATCCGGCACCTCGGCAGTGCACGCGGTCATCGAGGAAATCGTCTACACCGGACCGACGACCCGCTACGTGGCGGCCACCGAACATGGCGCAGCCCTGATCATCCAGGAACAAAACGGGGCCGGGTCCACCGGGGCACAAAGGGGCGACAACGTCCGCCTCGAATGGCCCACCCGTTTCAACTACACCGTCTGAAAACACCCGCTTCACCCTCATTCAAGGAAGGCACACCATCATGAAACGAACAAAGAAGTTCCTGCCGCTGGCCGGACTCGCATCACTCTCACTGGTTCTGGCCGCTTGCGGCGGCAGCACCGCCGCCTCCAACAGCAACGGCATCCAGGTTCCCGACATCCCCGCCGCAACCTCGATCGGCGACTCCGAGGGCCAGGTCAACATCGTGGCCTGGGCCGGATTCGTCGAAGACGGTTCCACCAACCCGGACGCCGACTGGGTAACGGCCTTCGAAAAGGAAACCAGCTGCAAGGTCAACCGCAAGGTCGGTGCCACCAGCGATGAAATGGTCCAGCTCATGCGCGGCGGCGAATACGACGTGGTCTCGGCCTCCGGCGACGCCTCCTTGCGTTTGATTGCCGGCGGCGACGTCGCCCCGATCAACACCGAACTGATCCCGAACTTCGGCAACATCGTGGACGGGCTCAAGGGCCAGATCTATGACACGCTCAACGGCAAGAGCTACGGTGTTCCGATCGGGCGCGGCGCAAACGTGCTGATGTACAACACCGACAAGGTCAAGGACGGCACCCACCTCGTGGGCGGACACCTGGGCTGCGGATTCCCCGTACAAGGGCTCCATCATGGCCTACGATTCCCCGATCTTCATCGCCGATGCCGCCGTGTACCTGATGGCGACCAAGCCGGAACTGGGCATCAAGAACCCCTATGCCCTGGACAAGGAGCAGCTGGCAGCCGCCGTTGAACTGCTCAAGACCCAGAACGACGTTGCGGGCGAATACTGGAACGACGCCCTGAAGGCCGTCTCTTCGATCTCCTCGGGAACTTCCTCACTGGGCACCGGCTGGCAGGTCGTGGTCAACCTGGCCCAGGCCGACGGCGGCAAGGTTGAGTCGGTCCTTCCGAAGGAAGGCGCCACCGGATGGTCCGACACCTGGATGATCTCCTCGAAGTCAAAGAACCCGAACTGCGCCTACAAGTGGATCGACTGGGCCTCGAGCGCGGACGTGAACGCCAAGCTCTCACAGAACTTCGGCATGGCCCCGGCCAACAAGCTGGCTTGCGAGGGTTCCAAGGAAAACGAAGCCCACTGCGAGACGTTCCACGCCACCGACGAGGACTACTACAAGAAGGTTTGGATGTGGACCACCCCGGTCGAGCAGTGCATCGACGGCCGCACCGACGCGACCTGCACCAACTACCAGGAGTGGACGAAGGCCTGGACAGAGGTCAAGGGCTAGCCCAGCCCTATCCTGGTCCGCCGGCGGGCGGTGAGCGAAGCTTTTCACCGCCCGCCGACCGGCCCCGCCGCATCCCACAACGACCGTTTCGCCACGGGCCGGCCGTGACTGCTCCCCCCACTTTTCACTCTCATCAACGAGGAGGATCGACGAATTTCGTCGGCACCCGCCATGACTGCACTCCATAGCCCGCCGGACACGGCCCCGTCTCCGGCTCCGGCAGCCCCGCCATCCGCCCGCCCGCGAAACTCACTGGGCGACAAGATCTCCCGGTTCCTCTACAAGCGGCCGAAGATCCGCGTCACGGGCTTGTTGCTGCTGCCGCTGCTGTGGCTCGGAGTGCTCTACATCGGTTCGCTCGCGCTGCTTTTCATCACGGCGTTCTGGACCACGGATTCATTCACCTCCAAGGTCATCCCGGCGTTCACGCTGGAAAACTTCGCGGAGATCATCACCCAGCCGGCCTACCAGGCCACGGCCATCCGCACCATCCTGATCGCGCTCGCGGTCACGGTGCTTTGCGCCGCGCTCGCCTTGCCGCTCGGGCCTGTTCATGGCCAAGGTTGCTTCCCCGCAGGGTGCGGGCCGTCTTCGCCATCGGCATCACCCTGCCGTTGTGGGCCGGATACCTGGTCAAGGTCTTCTCCTGGCGCATCACCTTCGCCTCGGGCGGCCCGCTGGACTGGTTCCTGGCACCCCTGGGCCTGACCGGTCCCGGGTACGGGACCGCGGCACTGGTGGTGACGCTCGCCTACCTGTGGTTCCCCTACATGGCCGTTCCCGTGTACTCGGCCTTCCGCCAGATCCCGGACAACCTGTTCGACGCCTCCTCGGACCTCGGCGCCAAGTCATGGGCGACGGTGCGCACCGTGGCCATCCCGCTGTTGAAGCCGGCCTTCATCGCCGGATCCATCTTCACCTTTTCGCTGTCGCTGGGCGACTACATCGCCGCACAGTTCGTCGGCGGCAAGACCCAGGTGATCGGCACGGTGATCGCCTCGAACATCAACCTGAATCCCGCCGCTGGCGGCAGCCTTCGGCATCGTCCCGATCGTCGTCGTTGTCATCTACCTCTTCCTGGCCCGCAAAACCGGCGCCCTGAAGGCACTGTAAGGAGACGGGCATGAGACTCTCAACTCCCGCAAAGACCACCCTGACCCTCCTCGCTGGTCTCATCATGGCGGCCATCTACCTGCCGCTGATGCTGGTCATCGCGAATTCGTTCAACGCCACGACTTCGGGGGCTTTCCCCATCAAGGAATTCACCACCAAGTGGTGGGTCGCCGCCTGGAACAACGAAGGTGTCCGCGAGGCGCTGTGGACTTCCGTGAAGGTCGCTTCCGTGGCCACGGCGATCTCCCTGGTCCTGGGTTCAATGGTCGCCTTCGCGCTTTCCCGCTACGATTTTTTCGGCAAGAGCACCGTGAACCTGCTGGTGGTCCTGCCGATCGCACTGCCCGGAATCGTCACCGGCGTCGCCCTGAACAACACCTTCAAGACGGTGCTGGAACCGCTGGGCATCGGGCTCGGGCTGTTCTCGGTGATCGTCGGCCACGCAACATTCTCGATCGTGATGGTGTTCAACAACGTCCAGGCGCGCATGGGGCGGATGAACCGCGGTCTGGAGGAAGCCGCCATGGACATGGGCGCGAACATGTTCAAGACGTTCTTCCAGGTCACCTTCCCCGGATTCCGGTCGGCCTTCATCGCCGGCGGCCTGCTTGCCTTCGCGCTGAGCTTCGATGAAATCGTCGTCACGACGTTCACCGCGGCCCCGGGCACCGAAACGCTGCCGATCTGGATCTTCAACAACATGTCCAGACCGAACCAGGCACCCGTCGTCAACGTCATTGCCGCGGTGCTGATCATCGCGTCGATGATCCCGGTGTACCTGAGCCAGCGACTCACCGGTGACGACAAGAAGTAGCCTTGCGGTCAGCCGGAACCCCCGGTTGGCGTTCGACGCATCTACTGGATGCGGCCGGGCGGCAACCGGGGTTTCGTTGCGCATGCGGTGACCGGCGTGGCATGCCATTTGAAAGTCCGGCCGCGACCCTGAAAATTGTCCGGATCCGCGCCGATGCCTCCCGTTCGCAAAGAATTGTTGCCCAATTTGGGTGCATGGGTCGTATCCGGGTTTAGCCTTTGGAGATGGAAAAAATCTTTGAGTACTACATCAAGACCACTCCCGAGAAGCTCTGGGCGGCGTTGACCGACCCGGAACAAACCGCCATCTACTACTTCGGAAATTCCTACATCACCGACTGGGCGCCGGGTTCCGCCTTCACCACGACCAACCCCAACGCCGCGGGACCGCTGGGCGAGGGCACCATTCTGGAAGTCGAACCGAACCACAAGTTGGTCGTGACGATGACGGCGCTGTGGAGCGAGGCAGTCCAGGCCGAGGGCGAAAGCCGCATCACCTACGAGATCACCCAGATCGAGGACACATGCCTGCTGACAGTGACCCACGATCGGATGAACGCAGGTGCTCACGGTGAGCTGTACGGCGGTTGGCCGATGATCCTCTCCGGAATGAAAACCTGGCTGGAAACGGGCGAACGGCTGACCACGCCCGGCTCCTTGATTTACACCTAGGGATTCCGCCCCGGCGGGCGTCACTCCACGGAGAACTGGACCCGTTGCCAGCCGCTGGCACCGTTGGGTGCCGGGTTGGCCTTGTCGCTGCTTTGCACCACGCCCTGGCCATCGATCGCCCGGACGCTGACAGTGTGGTTTCCCGATGTGCCGCCGTCCCAGACGTAGCGCCACTGCCGCCAGGTATCAAGGGATGCCTCGGCACCCAGCTCGGCGTCCACCCATTTGCCGTCGTCGATCTGGACCTGCACCCCGGAGATCCCGCGGGTCTGGGCCCAGGCGGTTCCGCCCATGACCACCTTGCCCTCAGGGACCTTGGCAAATGAACGCGGAACGTCCACCCGCGAAGACATCTTGATGGGGCCGTGATCCGACCAACCGCGGGTGGTCCAATACGCGACCTTGTCCGCGAACCGGGTCACTTCCAGATCCACCACCCATTTGGTGGCGGAGACGTATCCGTAGAGTCCGGGAACCACCATGCGTACCGGGAAACCGTGTTCCAGCGGCAGCGGCTCGCCATTCATTCCGACCGCCAGCAAGGCCATGCGATCGTCCGTCAAGACTTCCAGGGGCGTGGAGGCGCTGAATCCGTCGATGGACGTTGACAGCACCATGTCCGCGCCGGCCTTCGGGACTGCCCGTTCCAGGAGAAGCCGCAGCGGGTAGCCCAGCCACTTGGCGTTGCCGATCAGCGGCCCGCCCACCGGGTTCGATACGCAGGTCAGTGTCAGGTAGCTTTCGACAAGGTCTTCCTTGAGCAGTTCCGCAAAGTCGATCGTGAATTCCTTCTCGACCATCCCGTGGACACGCAGGGACCACTCGGCCGGGTTGATGCGGGGCACCGACAGTGCCGTATCGATGCGGTAGAAATCCTTGTTCGGCGTCACGAATTGCGGCATGCCGGCCAGGTCGATCTGCGCGTCGGCCGGCAGGGGTTTCGCCAACACCTTGGCCGGGGGAAGGCCCAGCGCCGCGCGCGCGGCGTCGGCCACGTTTCTGGCCGTGGCCAAGGACTTTCCGACCCCCGTGGCAATCGCCGAACCAACCAGGGCAAGTCCGGTTCCGAGCAGGAAGTTCCTGCGCGAGGAACCAGGCACGACGCCGGACTCGTCCTCGGGGCCGTGGGCCCGGGAAGCGACTGCCAATCGCGTCAACGTGCGCAGCACGATCAGCGAAGCCACTGTTCCAAGGACGATCGGAGTCAGATCGGCCAGACCGGTGGCCGGGCGGGAAATCACCGCGCCGCCGATGGCGATCGCCAGGACTACGATGCACCCCGATGCAATGGCGATACTACGCTTGGCAATCAACCCCACGACCACGGACGCAAACGCGGCGATCACACCCATCGAGACAAAGAGCGCCAATTTGTCGTTGGTGCCAAAGGTGGCGATGGCGAGGTCCTTGAGCCACGGCGGAGTCAGATCGATAAAGACCGCCCCCATGGCCACCAGCGGTGCCGAAGAGGTGGCGAAGAAGGCCGAAACCAACTGCGCCACCGAAAAAAGCACCGCCGCCGAGGCGAAACCCGCGAGCCCGAAGACCCCCAGGTCACGCAGTCTGGTTGCTGTTCTCTCATTCATGAGTGCACCTGCCCCGTACGTTGTGTTTTGCCTCCACCGGTATATCCAGGGAAGCACCAATCACTTCGTATTCGGAACGCTACCACCGCCGGATTGGTTGGTGGCCGCAGTTTCTGTGTTTGAAATCAGAGGGCTTGGACCATGATCGGATCGGTCGTTGGGGCCGGGGACCCGGATGCCGGTTCCACGGTGATGCCGAAGTGCGTGACACCCTCCATCGGGCCGGAAACCATGACCATTCCGTCGGTCTTCGTTCCAGTCAACCATGCCCGCCGATACCGCGCCGGTATCCGAGATCAGCCACAGCTCATATCCCTTGTCGCTGGGCAAGACGGGCAGGCCCTCAGTGGTCACTGCCATCATTCCTTCGGCGGCCGAGTACGCCAGGGTAACCCGGGCGCCGTCGTCCATCCGCTGGGTCTTGGACTTCACGTCGGTGGCCGTCAGGATCTTGGTCAATTCGGCCCGCTGGTCGTTCAAGGCGGACAGTTGCTGCTCGAGCCGTTCCTGCTGCGCATTTTGGTTCACCACAACCCCGGTCAGGACGCCGGAGGCGATCAGCAGGACACCTGCCGCCAACGCGAACATTCGCTGGTTCGTTTTGCCCGCTGCGGGTGCCGTCGCCGTTGGCTCGTGGAATTGGGATGTGGATTCCAGCTCGGCGTTTTCGGCCGCCGGTTCCGCCGGCGGAATTTCCGCAACAGGATCGGCCGGCTTTTCGGCTTCCGTCTGAACGGGCGGAAGCTGAGGGGTGTTGCGAATGGCGGCCATGATGTTTGCCTTGACCCTGGCAGGAGGTTGCACGGGTTCGGCAGAGAGCCCAAGGAGCGCAGCGGTTTCCTGCATGGCATCGAGTTCGTCACGAACGGCCTCGGAAGACTTCTGCATGCTGAAGAACTTCGTCGCGCTCCGAGTCGCCAAGTGCATTTAGGGCAAAGCTGCCGGTCAGCTCGTTCTTGTGCTCTTCCATCACGCCACCCCCATCAGGTCTCGAAGTTTGTTCATGCCATCGCGTATCCGCGTTTTTGCGGTCCCCACCGGGATCTTGAGTAATTCGGCGACTTCCAGATGTGTGTAGCCGCCGAAATAAGCCAGCTGTATGGCGTCGCGTTGTGTTTCGCTCAGTCGTTCCAGGGCTTGCAGAACGCGACGGCTTTCGTCGTGTTGGATGGCCGTTTCTTCAACGTCATCATAGCTTTCCTGGAATTCCTTCATGCCTTCGCGCAGGTCGCGGTCCTTGCTCGCCTGGCTTGCCCGAACCCTGTCAACGGCCCTGCGGTGCGCCAAGGTCAACAGCCACGTGATCGCTTTGCCCCTGGCCGCGTCAAACCGCGTTGCCTGCTGCCAAGCCTCCACGAACACCTCTTGGGTCACTTCTTCGCTTTGCGCCTCGTCCTTCAAGATGCGTCGAATCAGGCCAAAGACCTGGGAAGACAGGCGATCGTAGAGTTGTTCAAAAGCGTTCTCGTTGCCGTCGGCAATCTGGAGCATCAGGTCTTCAGGTGTGGGAGCGGAAACGTGTTCCGTTTCACCAAGTCGATGTGAGCTCATGCGTTCAAGGGTCTCATGCATTCCAAACCTCACCCACCATCGTTACTGGCGCGGCTACTAGAAAAGTCGTGTCTGCCCATCCCCCAAGAGATCGGCATAGATCCAAATCAGGGGGTTGGTGCTTGACGAATCCTTCTCTCGTCGAGCACCAACCCCCTGGATGGCTAATGCGCTGTGTTGGTGGTTGCGGCAGTTACTTCTTGGCCGGCGGCATCAGCACCGTGTCGATGAGGTAGACGGTTGCGTTGGCGGTCTGAACGCCACCGCAAATCACCTTGGCGCCGTTGACCTTGATGTCGTCGCCGCTGCCGGTGACCTTGAGGTCCTGGCCCTCGACGGTCTTGTGGGTTCCGTCGATGTCGCTCGGGGCGATCTGGCCGGCGACCACGTGGTAGGTCAGGATGCTGCTGAGGGTTGCGGCGTCGGCAACCACTGCCTTGAGGTCCTTTTCCGGGATGGCGGCAAAGGCTTCATCGACCGGGGCAAAAACGGTGAATTCTCCACCGTTGAGCGTGTCGACGAGGTCAACCTTGGGGTTCAGCTTGCCCGAGACCGCGGCCGTCAGGGTCTTGAGCAGTGGGTTGTTGGAGGCCGCCACGGCCACCGGATCCTTGGCCATGCCGGCCACCGATCCATCGCCGTTGGGGACTGCCTTGGCGTAGGCTGCACAGCCCGAACCAACCAGGTTGGCTGCGGGATCCATTGCCGATTCGCTGGCCATCGCGGAGCTGCTGGGCGAAGCCGGTGCGCTGGAGGTGGCCATCGGTGAGGAAGGCGCCATGGACTCGGTGGTGGTGCCTCCGGTGCCCGAGGAGCAAGCGGTCAGCCCAACCATGGAAATTGCGATCAAACCGAGTCCTGCAGCAAACTTGCTGTTCATGCGCTTCATGTCATTCTCCTTGCCATGCGGCGGTTCTAGGCCGCCGCGCCTTCCCGACCATGTGGTGCGGGCTGTCATGAAGCATTCGGTGCGGTGCGCACTACGGATTGGAAGTATTCAAAAAGTTTTTTCGTGGCGTCCGACTTTGCCGAAAACAACCGGCGGCAGCGGGGTAGTACTGCCTGTAACACACAGAAAAGTGGAGAAGAGCATTCTCTTCTCCACTTCTTTTTGCGGCCACTCCCCTCAACCAGTTCAATGCTTCTTGCTGATGTGGGTTACCTGTTCGGTGTCGGCCTCGGGGGCGTTCTTCGAGCGCTTTTCGGCCCGCCGCTCCTTGATGGTTTTGCCGTGTGGTTTCTTGTGTTCGTGTTTATGTGGTGACTTGTCCGGCATGACATGCCTACTCTCCATTGTGCTGGGATAGCTGTTGACCGCTGCTGGTCTCCCAAAACGAACGATACGCTTGCCCCTTTGCCGGCGCTAGGTCTTTTTTGCCAGCACGCTTGCCAAGCGAGTTCTTGGCCCTGCGTCCAGGAACGGCTCTTTACCTCCGACCTGCACAGACATAGGCTCTGGGTCATGTCGGTGATGATGAGAACCATCCAAACAGCAGTACCTCCCACGATCCTGTACCAGGACAAGGCGCGGGACGTCTTTGCCGCCCAACCCGGCTTGACCCGGCTGGGACAGCGACTGATCGCCACGTCCTTCGATTCGGCACAGATTTCCACCAGACACACGGCAGTCAACGAATTCACCACGGAGTCCGTGGCCAAGAACCCGGACTTCTTCGACGCCGACTCGGGGCTTCTGCTCAGTCCCAGCACCAAGGTTCGCAACGAGCTTTTTGCCGCGATTGCGCCTGGACTCTACATCGAAGCGGCACAGAAGGCGCTCGACGCATGCCCGGATCTGGCGCCCGCCGACGTATCGCATGTCATTACCGTTTCCTGTACCGGCTTCTACAATCCGGGCCCCGACTACCAACTGGTCAGGGCCCTGGGCCTTAGCCCGTCGACGCAGCGCTACCATCTTGGTTTCATGGGCTGCTATGCGGCGTTCCCCGCACTGCGCGCCGCCAAGAGTTTTTGCGACGCCGACCCGAACGCAGTGGTGCTGGTCGTATGCGCCGAGCTTTGCTCCCTTCATGTGCGTAGTTCGAACGATCCGGACACCATCATGGGGTCCGCGCTCTTTGCCGACGGGGCGGCGGCCGCCATCGTCACGGCACGCGAGCACCACGGGCCGGGGCTGCAACTTGACCACTTTGAAACGGTCCTCACTCCGGTCGGCGAGGAGGCAATGGCCTGGAACATCGGGGACGAGGGATTCGAAATGGTCCTGGGCACCTACGTTCCCCACATCATCGACGACCACATCGTTGGGGCGCTTGCCCCTTTGCTTGCCCGCGATGAATCCCTGGACACGACCTATTCCGATATCCCGCACTGGGGAATCCATCCCGGCGGGCGGGCGATCCTGGACCGGGTGCAAAAACGCCTGGAACTCAGCGAGGAACAGCTGATGCCGGCGCGCAGGGTGCTCAACGACTACGGCAACATGTCCAGTTCCACCGTGATGTTCGTGCTCAAGGACATCATGGAGGAGCACCTGCCACGCGTTCCCGCGGCCGGCGAGCGCGTGTGCTCCATGGCTTTCGGGCCGGGGTTGACCGTGGAGACATCGTTGATGACCCTGTTGCCGGAAAGAAAGGGCTGAGCCGCTACCGTGCAACGCGCCATCAACGCGGTTGAGGAGATGGACCGGCCTGATTGCGACCCGCTGTTGCTGGAGCGCACCTATGCCCAGTTCCCCCTGGTGAACAGGTTCGTCTCCGGGTGGCGGCAGGTGTACGTGGCGCTGATCCGACCGGCACTTCCACGCAATCGAACAGTCACCATCCTGGACATCGGTTGCGGCGGCGGAGACATCACCCGGAACTTGTTTCTCTGGGCCAGGGCCGATGGGTTTGAGGTGCGGGTCGTGGGCATAGACCCGGATGCACGCGCCCACGGCTATGCAGTTCGCGCCGCAGCCAAGGCGGGAATCGACCCGGCGCTCCTGGAATTTCGCAGGGCCTCCAGCTCCGAGTTGGTGGCCATGGGGCAACTCTTCGACGTGGTCATCTCCAACCACGTGCTGCACCACCTGGGCCCGGTGGAGCTGGCCGGGATGTTCGCCGACTCCGAACGACTCGCGCGCACGCTGGCCATACACAGCGACATCCGCCGCAGACGCTCCGCCCTGATGTTCTTCGGCCTGGCCACCCTGCCGTTGGCTGGGTCCTCGTACATCCGCCGCGACGGACTCACCTCCATCCGACGCAGCTTCACCGCGGACGAGCTTTCCCGCGTGGTGCGCCCGGGCTGGCACGTGCATGCACCCGGCCTGTACCGGAACCTGGCCGTCTGGCATGCACCGGCGGTGCCGTGATGATCGACGTGCTCATTGTCGGGGGCGGGCCGAGCGGGCTCGCGCTTGCGTTGATGCTGCTGAGGTCGGGCATCGGTGTCAGGGTGCTCGAGGCCCGCAACCAGGTGGGCGGTCATTCGCGTGCCATCGGCATCCACCCACCGGGCCTCGCGGTGCTTGACCGGCTCGGCCTCGGCCGGGACCTGGTGGATGAGGGCATCCGGATATCGCACGGCGTGGGGATGTCGCGGCGGAGGGTGATTGCGGAACTGGATTTTTCGTTTCTTCCGGAGCTCCATCCATTTGTGCTCTCCCTGCCCCAGGACCGGACGGTTCAAAGGCTGAGGGACCGGCTGGTCGAGCTTGATGCCGAGGCCCTCATGGGCGGCGTGGAATTCCGACGCTTCACTTCCCATCCTGATCACCAGCGGGTTTGGGCTTCCGGCGCGGACGGACGGCCGCTGGAACTTGAATGCCGCTTTCTCATCGGCGCCGACGGCAGCCACTCCCCGCTCAGGGACGCCGCGGGGATCCGGCGCACCGGAAAAACCCACCCCGACCGCTACGAGATGGGCGATTATGCCGACTCCACGGGATTTGGGCCGATAGCCGTGCTGTTCCTGCACCCCGAGGGAATCGTTGAGTCGTTTCCGCTGCCAGGCGGTGTGCGCAGATGGGTGGCCCGGTCGGGAAAAGCGGATCGCGGGGACCTCGCCGGCCTCGTGGCTCGGCGCACCGGACACCGGCTGGACCCGGCGAGCAACTCGATGCATAGCCGCTTCCGCACGGCCACTTACCTGGTGGACCGGATGAACCATGGTCGGGTCGTGCTCATCGGCGACGCCGCGCATGAGATCAGCCCCATTGGCGGCCAGGGCATGACGCTTGGACTTCTTGATGCCGAGGAGCTGGCACCATTGCTTGCGTTGGCCGTCAACGGCCGGCTGCCCAGCGAACAAGTCAGCGGGCTCCTGGGCCGGTTCTCGTCGCGCCGTCTGGCCGCCGCACGCACGGCTGCCCGTCAGGCCCGGATCAACATGGCCTTGGGCCGGCCGCTCGGCCCCTCCGTCGTTCCCTTGCGGGACGCCTTGGCCGCCCGGGCATTCGCCTCCGCGGGGTTCTCCGCATCAGTTGCACGGACGTTCACCATGTCGAACCATTGATGGCGTGCCCCTGCCATAGGGACACACCATCAATGGTTCACCGTTGGAGACCGGCCGGCCCCGTGGCGCTACTTTCCGCAGGCAACCCGTGCCACTGCGACCGGTTGGCCGTGCAGCGACCCCGGAATGGCCGCAGACCCCGAGGCATCGACGGTGCCCTCGGTCTCCGTGCCGTCCGCACCGATCCAGTGCACGACGGTGGTGGCGGAGAGTTCCACCGGCAGCGTGATGCTGCCGGCCGAGGGTTCGTTGGCCAGGATGAAGAGGTCATCGCCCTTGCGGGTGTAGGAAACCGGCGAGCCTGCCAGCTTGTCACCGGCGCGGATCCACGGACGGGTGCCGTAGATGGCCTCGCCGTTGGCCTTGAGCCATTCGCCCATGAGGTTCATGGCCTTTTCCTGCAGTTCAGGGATGGAACCGTCGGCGCGCGGGCCCACGTTGATCAGCAGGTTTCCGTTTTTGGACACCACGTCCACCAGCAACCGGACCAGTTCCTCGCCGGAGAGCGAGTGTTCTTCGCTCTCGGCCTGGTTGTAGCCAAAGGAGTAGCCCAACCCGCGGGTGGATTCCCACGGCTCGTCGATGATGTCCTCGATGTGGCGGTACTCGCGGGTCAGGAACCCGTGGTACGGAACGCCCCACCGGTCGTTGACCACCCCGTCGGGAATCGCCTCGAAGTAGCGGCGCAGCAGTGCCGCGACGGCATGGTCTTCGTGGCCCTTGCCGCGGTCCGGCCACTCGATGTCGTTCCACAACACGTCGGGGGCGAAACGCTCGATCAGTTCCTCCAGCTGAGCCGCGGAATACTTGGCGAAGTGCTCGTCGTTGCGGCGGAAGCGGAACAGGTCGGTGTCGGATTCGATCGGCGGGAAATCGCTCACGTGCCAGTCCAGGGCGCCGGAGAAGTAGACGCCGAACTTGGCTCCCTGCCCGCGGACGGCGGTCCCGATCTCGCTGACCAGGTCGCGCTTGGGTCCGCGTTCCACGGAATTGAAGTCGGTGGTTTCCGTATCCCAGAGGCAGAACCCCTCGTGGTGCTTGGTGGTGGGGATGACATAGCGCGCCCCGGCTCCGATGAGCTTGGAAACAAAGTCGTCGGCGTCGAATGCCTTGGCATCCCACAGGTCGGCGAGGTCCTCGTAGCTGGTGCCCGTGCCGTAGATTTCCTGGTGGCGTTCCCAGCTGGGGCTTCCGGCGATGCGGACCGTGTTTCCGTACCACTCGGCGTACTGGTGATGCGCGTAGGCGTCCTCCGTGGGCACCCCGCCCTCGCCGTGTGCGGTGGCCCAGGCCGGGACCGAGTACAGGCCCCAGTGGATGAAGAAGCCAAGCTTGGCGTCTCGGTACCATTCGGGAACGTCCCGTTCGGGGTAGCTCGGCGGGTTGTCCCCGAAGTCCGGACCCACGCGGGTTTCAAAATTCAGCAAGGGATTTCCTCAACAATCTGTGCATCCTGCACTCGGGTCGCTACTGCCGGGAACCGGGGCTCGACGGCTTCTTCTTGGAACGGGAAGACACCTGGTTCGGCGTCGTTCCCTCTTGCGTGTTCGTCCACCAGCTGCCAGGCCGCGGCCGCGGCGCCCAAGACGGCCGAACGGCCGGCCAACGCGCCCGGATGGACCGCCAGCGAGTATCCCGAGACGGGCATGTGCCCCGCCAGGGTTTCCTTGATGGAAGGTTCCAGCAGGTCCCAGGCACCTCGCACGCCCCCGCCGACCACCACGTCCCTGACATCCAGGATGTTGACGGTGGTGGCAATCGCCAGGGCCACGGCCCGGCCGGCGCGCGCATAGGTTTCCCGGGCGTTGGCATCTCCGGCACGCGCACGGTCTGCGACCACATCCGCACCGACGCGTTCGTCCCCGCCCCGCCTCTCGGCGTAGCGTTCGGATATCGACCTGCCGGAGGCGAGGGTCTCCAAGTGCCCGACCTGCCCGCAGGTGCACCTGATATCGCTGTACCCGGGGGTATGCCCGATTTCGCCGGCGGCGCCGCGCGAGCCAGGGAAAATCTGCCCGTCCACCGCAATGGCGCCGCCCACTCCGGTGCCGAGCATCAGCCCGACCGCGTCTTTCACTCCGGCAAGGGCTCCGTAGCTCATTTCGCCGCGCAGGAAGGAATTCACGTCGTTGTCGATGACCGCCCAGACCCCCAGGCGGGATCGCAGGTCGGCAGCCAGCTCGAACCCCGCCCACCCGGTGAAGGAGGCCGACGCGGCGGTCACCACGCCGTTTTTCTGGTCGATGACACCTGCGGCGCCGACGCCCACGGCCTTCGCCCGCAGTCCGCCGGCGATTTCCAGCCGCTGCACCAACTCGGCTGCCGCGGCGCTCATCGCCGTCCCGCCGAGTGTTGCCGGCGTGGGCACCGTGCCTGAGGCGATGATGTCCCCGGCACGGTTGCACAGGATCGCGGAGGTCTTGGTTCCGCCGATGTCGATTCCCGCAACAACCGATCCGGCGTTGTTGTTTCCAGGCACCTTAGCGACCGCCCAGACCCGCCATGGAGATGCCCTTGACCAGGTGCTTCTGCAGGGCGATGACCAGGATGGTGGTCGGGACCATGGAAATGATCGCCGCCGCCATCTGCAGGTCCCAACGGGTGCCGGTCAGGCCGGAGAACGACGCCAGGCCGACGGGCAGGGTTCCCATGGAGGCGTAGTCGACCGTCACGATCAGCGGCCAGAGGTAGCTGTTCCAGAAGGAGAGGAACGTGAAGACCGCCAGAACGGCGACCGCGGACTTCGAGAGCGGAAGCACGATCTGCAGGAAGCAGCGGATCGGGCCGGCACCGTCGACGCGGGCCGCTTCCTCGAGCTCGTACGGGATGCCGCGGAAGAACTGGCGCATCAGGAAGGTGCCGAAGGCGGTGAATGCGAACGGCAGGATCAGCGCCTGGTAGGTGTCCACCCAGCCGAACCACTGCATCACGATGAACATGGGAATCACCGTGACCTCCTGCGGCACCATCAGGGTGGCCAGGAAGACCACGAAGACGGCGTCGCGCCCCCTCCAGCGCAGGCGGCCGAAGGCGTACCCGGCCATGGTGGAGACGGCCAGGACGACCAGCGTGCCGGCGATGGCGACGAAGAACGAGTTGCCGATGTAGGTCCAGAACGGGCCGAACGAGAAGACGTCGGCGAAGTTGCTCCAGCGGAGCTCGCTGCCGACGAGCTTCGGCGGCATGGAGAACATCTCGGAGTTGGGCTTCAACGCCGAGAAGAACGCGTAGATCAGCGGCGCCATGAAGATCAGCGCGGCAAGGTAGATGAACACGTGGGCGATGAAGAGCCTGACGCGGGAGCCCATGCTGCTGTCGGGTCCCTTGAGGCCGTCGTTCTTGGAAGACAACCGTGCCTTGCGCGTCGCGGGTGCTTCCTCCCGGACGGGCGATTCGATCAGGTCAGTGCTCATAGTGCACCCACTTCTTCTGCGCGCCGAATTGCAGCGCTGTCAGCACGATGATGATGGCGAACAGGATCCATGCGGCGGCTGCCGCCAGACCCAGTTCCTGGAACTTGAAGCCCTGGTTGTAGATGAACTGCACCAGCGGCTGCGTCGAGTTGCCCGGACCGCCGCCGGTCAGAAGCTGCGGCTGGGCGAAGACCTGCAGGGCGCCGATCATGGTCATGATCGAGGCGAAGAACACCGAGGGGGAAACCAGCGGGATCGTGATCGACCAGATCATGCGCAGGCCCTTGGCGCCGTCGATGCGCGCGGCTTCGATGACCGAATCCGGGAGCTGTTCGAGCGCCGCGGAGAAGATCAGCATGTTGTAGCCCAGTCCCTGCCAGACCGACATGGTGACGACCATGATCATGGCCCACTGCGGGTCCGCCAGGAAGTTTGGAAGCTCGAAGCCGAACCACGACTGGGCGGCGCTGTTGAACAGGCCCTGTGGCTGCAGGAGCATTTTCCACACCAACACGTTCGCAACCATCGGGGTGACCACCGGCAAGAAGAAAAGGATGCGCAGCGCTGCCCGACCGCGGATGCGTGAGTGCAAGCTCAAGGCAAGAACCAAGGCAAGCACCACGTTCAACGGTACGTAGAGCAGGGTGAATACGGCGGTGTTGCGCAATGCCGGCCAGAAGTCCGGGCTGCTGGTGAAGAGCTTGATGTAGTTGTCGAATCCGACAAACGTCTTCTCGCCATAGGTAGGCCAGTTGAAGAACGCCATCACGATTGACAGCACGACGGGAACAATGGTGAACAGGGCGAGGCCCGCCAGCGCCGGGCTTACAAAGCCCAGCGCCTGGCGAGATTCGGCCCGTGCCATCGCTCCACGACTACGGTCGCGAACGGTGGTGGTGGACATGAGGTCAAACGCTCCTAAGTTGGTTACTTGCCGAACTGCTGCTGGGCAGTTTCAAGTACCTTGGCCATGGATTCCTGGCCGTTGTAGACACTGACCAGCTGCGGCTGCACGTAAACGCCGACCTTGGACCAGTTGTCGGAAACCTGCTGGCCCTCGACGTTCTGGAAGGCTGCCTCGAAGGCGGTCTTGACCTGGTCGCGGTACTTGGCGTCAATCGACTCGAAGTAGAGCGGCTGGGATTCGGCGCGCGCCGGGTAGCTGCGGCCGGAGGAGGCAATGTGGTCCTGCGACTTCTTGCCCAACAGCGAACCCAGGACCTTCAGGGCAGCGTCCTTGTTCTTGCAGTCCTTGGAGATGCCGTAGCCGGAGCCGAGGATCAGGGACTTGTTGCCGTTGGGGCCGGTCGGCAACGGGACCATGCCCGCGGTGAAGTTGCTGTCGTTTTCCAGGTAACCCACCGCGTTCCAGGTGCCGTCCACTGCCATGGCGGCGTTGCCGCCGGAGTACTGGGTTTCGCCCCAGCCGGTGTCGGAGGCGCTGGCCACGGGAGCGGCAACCTTCTGCTCGGTGACGAGCGATGAGTACCAGTTGGAGGCCTCAACGAAGGCCGGGTTGGTCAGGTCCAGGGTGCCGTCGGCGGTGGCCGGCTGCACGCCGGACTTTGCGATGGGCAGCGCCTGCCACTGGAAGTCGCCCATGCCCACTGCGAAGCCGTACTTCTTGTCATGGGTCGCGGCCTTGGCTGTGGCCTCGAAATCATCGAAGGTCCAGCCGACCTTCGGCTCCGGCGCGTTGGAGGCCTTGAGCAGGTCTGCGTTGTAGTAGACCAGCATCGTGGAGATGTCGAACGGGATGCCGTAGGTCTTGCCCTTGTTCTTCAGGATTTCCAACGAGCCGGGGGCGAAGTCTGCGTCCTTGAGCCCGGCCTTGGTGAGATCCTCCGGGGTCAGTTCGGCGAAGCCGGCGGTATAGCTCGAGAGCATGCCGCTGTTCATGCCGGTCACGCAGGCCATGTTGCCCGATGCCATGTTGGTGGTCATCTTCGTAAAGTAGTCGCCCCACGGTGCCGTGCGCAGCGTGATGTTCAGGTCGGGGTTGTCGGCCTTGGCGATCTCCAACTGCGCGTTCAACGCAGCGGTGTCGTCTTCGCTGCCTGCCCACATGTCAATGACGACGGAATTGTCCCCGGCGGCACCTGCCGCTTCCTTGGCGCCGCCACCACAGCCGGTGAGCACGAGTGCCGCAGCTGCAACAGCTGCAACGGCACCAACCTTGAACTTCTTCATCGAATATTCTCCTCAGTTTCTAGGGCGAAGACCGCCCTAGGCGAATGATCGGTTGTCGATCCCAAGCTTTGGATCGGTGTGGAAAGACAGACACTTTATTCGGCGTTCGAACAAAGTTTGCTTGCTTCCGCTTCAAGTAAGCATTGCAGATCGTGACCGACGACACCACCCTTTGGTCGGATGTTTCGCAACAAGTTCTTGTCGTGGGTCACATTCCATCAATTGTGGAATTTGACGAAATCGCCCATATCCAAGAGTTCCCACTCCCTCCGCACCATCGGGCCATGCGATCAGACATCGGATTTTCGTCACGAATATTGCCGTTTGATCGTGCGTCATCCGGCCGCAGGAATCATCCGACAGCACGTCAGGGAGGTAATTTGTTGCACAAAAAAGCCCCGGGGTGCATCGACGGCAACAGGCCATGGATGCAACCCGGGGCACAAACCCCTCTCGAACTAGCGACGCAACATGAGCTCTATGACAGGCACTGCAACATCCGGACGTCGGACGGGAAGGCTCAGCGTGAGGGTGCCCGCGGGCTGACCCGCCGGACGCATGACATTTGCTTCCTGGCTCGGATCGATCTCGCTCATCGCCACCCATGAACCGTCATGCAGCAGCCGCGCGTACTCGACCTTGCCGGCAAGGCCGGGGAGGTGAAGGTGCCCCAGCGGCCATGAGAAGACGTGGACGTAAAGCCGATCCCCCTTGAGCGTGTAGGCCGCCATGCGCGGCGCTTCAAAGGGCGCCCATCCGGCGCCCGTGATCGACCTGCCGTGCAGCCGCATCCATGAGCCGATCTCGGCCAGAAGCGCTTGGTCCCTGGGATCGATTTCGCCCCGGCCGTTGGGCCCGACGTTAAGCAGGAAGTTGCCGTTCATCGAGGTTGACTCAATCAGCATCCGCAACAAAAGATCGGCCGACTTATGGTCGTGGTTGTCGCGGTGGTAACCCCACGAACCGTTGGTCGTCTGGCACGCTTCCCAACGCTGGGGCACGCCGCTGACCTCCAACGGCGCGCTTGGTTGATACTGCTCGGGAGTGACAAAGTCGCCCCGGATCCCCAGTCGATCATTGACCAAAATTCCCGGTGAAAGTTCTCGGCAAAGGGCCAGCAACCCCTCGGCATCCCAGTCCTCGGACGACTTGCCCTTCAACCCCTGCTTGGCTTCCGGGTAGGTGAAATCAAAGAACAGGTAATCCACTTGGCCATAGTTGGTCAGCAACTCGCGGACCTGCCCATGCAGGTATTCACGATACCGACCCATGTCCCGCTCGGCGTTCAACGCCGAGGCATTTTCATCATCCCGGCTGGGATGGTTCCAATCAACGGTGAAGTCCGCATGATGCCAGTCAATCAGCGAGTAGTAGATTCCGACCTTCAACCCTTCCGCCCGAAGCGCCTCGACATATTCCCGCACCAGGTCACGCCCGCAGGCGGCTTGCGACGAATAGTCGGTCAGCGCGGAATCCCAGAGGCAGAAACCGTCATGGTGCTTGGCAGTGAGAACCACATAGCCAGCCCCGGCGGCCTTGGCCTGCTTGGCAATGGACTTGGCGTCAAAAAGGTCCGGATCGAAATGATCGAAATACGGCCGATACCCTGCGGTGCTCAGGCGCTCATAGGTTTGCACCCACTCGTGGCGCGCAGCGCCGCTGTAGAGCCCGAAATGAACAAACATTCCGAATCGTCCGTCATCAAACCAATCTTGTGTTTCCACGCCCAGCCCTTACCTCGAGGTCAACCATCAAATGACTCACAGGCAGTCTAGCGTCAAACATCCGATGTTTATGCGTTTGGTGGAAGCAAGTCTTCGATGGTCGGGCCAGGAAGACGCGTGCGTGGCATGTGGGCGGACCGCAATTCACGCTCCACCCACATGCCACGCATCACGTGTCGCGCTTAGGGTTGCAGCACCCGGGTTCGGGCCAGCGGACCCGCGGCCTTGGCCCTAATCAGCACGGAGGCTTCCGCCAGGTAGGCCAGCGGAATTTCCTCGATCTCCAGGAGCTCGACGCTTTCGGGCAACGCGCCCGCGGCAATGGCACGAGCCGTCGCCTGTTCACGTGCATCCCGCAAGGCCTGATCGCGCGGGACGGTGCTCAGCGGATAGATTCGCTCAAAGCTTCCCGAGACATCTCCGAGCGCCGAACCCACGGCGTTGGCAGCCCCGAAGAATTCGGGGCGAACCAACTCGCTGATTCCGGCCAAGGACTCCGGGGCAACGATGCTTCCGCCGCCCACGAGGATGGCGGGCACCGCGGTGCTGTTGGATTTCATGCGGTCGACCGAGTCCTCAAGCAACGCGCGGATTGCCGTTTCGGCGTTGGACAAGAGCTCGGCATCCAGCTCCACGTCTTGGGCGTTTGCGGCATTGAAGCGCCCCGCGGCCGCAGCGATGTCCGTGACGGTCAAGGTGCTGCCGCCGAAAACCAAGGCCTCGGTGCCGATGCGGTATCCGACGCTCTGCGGCCCCAAGCGCACGGCGCCCGCTGGACCGTGCACCATCGTGCCGCCGCCCAGGGCCACCGAAAGCACATCCGGCATCCGGAAGTTCGTCCGGATCCCGCCGATCTCGGCGGCCTGGGACGACTGGCGCGGGAACCCGTTGACCAGCAGTCCGATATCGGTGGTGGTGCCGCCGATATCGACCACGATGGCATCCTTGAGCCCGCTGAGATGCGCGGCGCCGCGGATCGAGTTCGTCGGCCCGCACCCGATGGTGAACACGGGATAACTCAACGCGTACTCCAGCGTCATGAGCGTTCCGTCGTTCTGGCCCAGGTAGACCGGCGCGGTGATGCCATGGTGCACCAACGCGGCACGGAATCCCTCGACCATGCCGCCCAGCGTGCGGATCAGCGCGGCGTTCAGGACCGTGGCGTTTTCACGTTCCAGCAGGCCGATCGAGCCGATGTCCGCCGAGCGGGACACCGGGACCCCAAGCTCCGAGGCGACGATCTCGGCGACACGGTCCTCCTGCGAGCGATCCATGGGGGAAAACACCCCGACCACGGCCACCGCGTCGACCAGGCCGCGCATCCTCGTGCAGGCCTGCCTGACTTGTTCCTCATTGACTGGGCGAATCGTGCGTCCGTCGACCTCGAAACCTCCGTCAAGCACGAAGATCCGGGGTTCGATGCTTGCCCGCAGCGCCTCCGGCCACCCTTCCAGGGGCGGCACCGCGGTGGTTGCGGGAAGCCCCAGACGGATGATTCCCACGCGGCCCAGGTTGCGGCGTTCCACGATGGCATTCGTGCAGTGGGTGGTGCCCAGCATCGCGAAGTGAACCAGCCGCGGATCGATGCCGCTGCACTCGATGACCGCCGCGATGGCCGCCTCCACGCCGGATCCTCCATCGGCTGATGTGGGTGTCTTGACGGCGGCAACGACCCTCAGGTCCTCGTCCAGGATGACGGCGTCGGTATTGGTTCCACCAACATCGATGCCAATGCGGTAACTCATGCGTGCAAATCCTCTCGGGACAATTCTTCAATCGGAACAAATTCAACGGGGTAACCGAAGTATGCGGGCCCCGCGGTTTCAAGCCCCTTTTCGGTGCGCCATTTTCCGTGGCAGGCCATGCCGATGACGTGGACTCGCGCGCCGTACTTGAGCGTTTCGGTGGTGATGGGCCGCCCTGTCACCGAATCCAGCACCGAGATCAGGTCGGGCGTCACGGCCGCGAGCTGCCCGTTGCGCATGGCAAGCAGCATCTCGTTCTGGAAGGAAAGCTCGAATTGATCGCCCTTGTCGTTCCCAAGCCCCTCGAGCGTTGCATGGCCCTTGGTGAATCCGCCGTCGAACACCCGCTTGATATCGACGATCTTGCCTTCGAACAACTTGTAGGCGTCCAGCTCATCCATCAGCCTGGTGGCCGGGTCGATGCCGTCCTGAGACGGATCCAGCAACAACGCGCCAATGTCACGGGCACGGCTGAGGGTTTCGGGGATGGCGCACTCGCGCACCACTTCCCCGCCGTAGGCGTAGTCGGCCATGGTGGCCGATCCGCCCATCGGGATGGTCAGCGCCCGGGCAAGTTGTTCGGACCAGGCTCCATCCACCGGCTTGGTCAGCACGGCATTGCCGTGCGAATCAACCATCGAGGTGTAGCCGGGTCCATAGCCTGCCAGATGGAACGTCACCATCTGGGCTTCGGGGAATGCCCTCCCCATGGCATCTGCGTCCACTATCGGAAGGCCGGTTATCGCCGCGCAGGCCACCGGAATCAGCGAGTTCCCGCCACCGATTTCGATGGGCATGATGGCAGTTGCCTTGCGCCCGCAGGCGGTCTCCAGCAGGCGCAGCACCGCGACCAGTTCTTCCTCGGCCATGATCTTTTCCACGGCGACGGACGGAGCCCCGATCATGCCGACGGGAACCACAAAGTCCTCGTCTGTGATCTCGCTCAGCGCCTTGACTGTTACAGGGCCGTGCTCGCGAATGAGCCTGCGGGCAATCAACGTCCCGATGTGAGGGTCTCCCCCGCCGCCGGTCCCAAGGACCGCGGCCCCGAGTGCGATCTTTTCCACGTCCGCTTCCGTGATGTGTGTCAGGGTCATGCCGATTCCTTCGGTGCCGTGCGGTTGACCCGCGTGAGAATGCCTTGAACGACGAACGAGGCGATGAGCCCGTCGAGCGCCGGGATGCTGGTCAGGGTGAAGCTCCCCAGGCCGAGTCCGGCCGCCGGGTCGGAGGTCGCAATGGCGATGGCGATGCCCGAAGCCCACGAGGCAATGGCCGTCCAGCGAATCGCGGGTTCGTCCCGTTTGTCGTCGAAAACAAATCGATCGCGGGCCCCCACGAAGAATTCCGCGATGTAGACCCCGCCGTAGGGTGCCAGGAAGACACCCATCGCCGAGATGAACGGAATGAACGCGTCATACATGCCAAGGCAGGCGACCAGCGTGGCCAGGATGCCGGCAACGAGGGTGAGGATCTTGCGTGGGACCTTGGTGAAAACCGATGCCAGGCTCAACGAGCTGCCGTAGAGGTTGTTGGTGTTCGTTGTCCATTGAGCCAGCGTCAACACGACAATCGCTGCGATGCCCATGCCGAGCCCGAAGAAGATCCGCATCAGATCGGCTTCACTCATGAGACGCGAGAGGATCAGTGCCACGATGACAATCAGCGAGTTGCCGATGAAGAAACCAACAAAACCGGCCCGCATGGCGTGCTTGGGGGTCTTGGCCCATCGGGCAATGTCAGGGGAAACCACGACGCCCAGGACGAAGATGCCCATGACCAGGGAAACGGCGCCACCAAAGGTGAACGTCGGAACCACCGGAACAAAGAGCGGGTCCCACCCGTGGTTTGCCGCGGCGAGGATTATTCCGAGGAAAAGAATGATGATCAGCAACGGCACTGCCCAGCTGCTGAGTTTCTCGATAGAACGGTAACCCCACAGCGCGGTGAGCATCATCAGCACACCACCCACCGCGTTGAGCAGCACCAGCGGGACGCTCACTCCCGTCAATTCACCGATGGCCGTTTGTGCATTGCTTGCAAAGAAGCCAACCTGCACACCGAACCAGCCAAGGGCCGAGACTGCCATGATCATGGCGATCAAGATCCCGCCGATACGGCCAAAGACCGTCCGCGAAATCATGGCGGTGGTCAGCCCGCTGGCCGCACCGACATAGGTGCAGGCCATGGCCAAAAGCCCAAGCAGGACCGATCCGAGCAGCGTGGCCCAAACAGCTTGGCCAAACGGCATTCCTTCGCCAAGCTGCACACCGAGGATGGTGCCGGAAAGATCAATGCCGACGGCGATCCAGATCAAGCTGATCGGTAGCCAGCCCTTGCGTTGCGACCGTGGAACGACACTTAGTTCGTAGTCGCCGTTGTTGTTTTCTAGGGAGAGTTCTTCAAGGTTGGTGCGGGTCATGAGGGCCGCCTAAGAAGTGGTTGCGTCGTTTAGGACGCAGGAACGGGATTGAGGAAGGTAATTACTTGGGACCAGACGGAGTTCAGGCGAGCCATGAAGGTCTCGGCGTCGTAGTGGCGCATCTGCAGGAACACCCCGTCCATGAGGCAAAGGAAGAAATTGCAGAAGTCTTCCGCGTTGCCAGGGGTAAAGGATCCGTCCGCGCAGCCCGTGGTGTAGGCGTCGTGGATCAGATCGCGCAATCGCTCCTCGGCCGTGATAAAGACCCCGGAAACGACGCCTTGGATCTCTGTGGGCGTTGCCACCAAATGACGCAGGTGGAAGGCGAACAAGGCCGGACGGCTCAGATAGAACTCGCCAATGCCGAACAGGATTTGATGGAGACGCTCGGCCGGCGATCGGTCGGCTCCTGCGTGGGCAAACTGTTCAAAGAACTCTCCATACTCGACCTGGGATTGCCTGTAGACCTCCAGGTAAAGCTCTTCCTTGTTAGGAAAATGGGCATAGATCGAGGGGGCCTTGATCCCCACCGCAACGGCAATCGACTTGAGCGTGGTTTCGGTGTAGCCATCGCGGCTGAACAGCTCAAACGCAGTATCAAGGACCTTTTGCTTGCTCATCAATTCTTCCTAACGAGTATTAGTTAGGTAGAACACTAAGGGGAGATTTGAGGTCGGGTCAATAGATTACGAAGGCTCGATTCGCGGACAGCATTGCATTTGGCCGTATCGGTTTTGGAACGCGACGGCCCGATGTGGTGGTCATCCTAGCCTGACGTTTTCATGGGGCGAGGTGTCTTAATCCGTCATTAAGGACGAAAAGGTGAGCTGATCTGGGAAAATAGAGTTACGACACCTTATATCCACCAAATCAGGACTCACCTTTTCGATGCTCAATCACTACCCGGGTTTTCCCGTCCGTTCCGGCATCCTTGACCGGCCAGTCGCTGATTTCCCACGCCGGGTTGAACGTGCTGACCTCATTCGTGGATGCGACCGGTTTCGGCGTCCTTGTGCGAGGACCGCCTGTCCCAGTTCGTCCCCGAACAAGCCATCCACCGACCGGGCCGGATCCTTGGTTCCCTGGCGGTGATGCTCGCCGGCGGCGGTGAACATGTCTCGGACCTGGATGTGCTGCGCAACAGCCCCGGACTCTTCGGCCAGGTTCCGTCGAACGCGACGGTGTCCCGGTTCGTGGAACGTGCCGCCGACCAACCCGAGGCGTTCGCCCACGGCTTCGCCACCCTCATGCCGGCGGCTGCGTTCCAGGATGTGGGAAGCCGCCGGGAACACGGAACCCCGCCGCCTGGCCACCCGGCTGGACCCGCTGATCATCGACATGGATGCGACCCTGGTGACCGCGCACTCGGAGAAGGAAAACAGCGCAGGCACCTACAAGGGCGGGTACGGGTTCGCACCGATGATCGCGAGCATCGACTACGGCAAGGATAACGGCACCGGGGAGATCCTGGCCGCGATGATGCGACCGGGAAACAAGGGCGCCAACTCCGCGAAGGACCACATCACGGTCCTGGCCGAGGCCTGGCCCAGCTGCCCGATGCGATGCACGACGAGCAGGGGAACCTGGCCGCGGAGAAGATCCTGGTGCGCACCGACAGTGCCGGGGCCTCCCGCGAATTCCTGCACCACCTGCATGCCCTGGGACTGCAGTTCTCCACGTCCTTCGCCTGCCGGTGCCCAACGAACGCTTCATCGACTGGATCAACAACAAGGAGCATTGGGAACAGGCCTTGGACCAGCACGGGAACCAGCGCCAGACGCTGGGTCATCGACGCAACCAAGGTCATCGAACTGAAGGACTACCCCGAAGGCACCCGCCTGTATCTGCGGGCCGAACCCCTGCATCCCGGGGCGAAGGCCTCGCTCTTCGACGTCGACGGGCACCGGTCACGGCGTTCCTGACCAACGCCCCGCGCTGCAACGTCGCGTTCCTTGATGCCCGCCACCGGCCCGGGCCAGGTGCGAAAACAGGATCAAGACCCTGAAGAACGCGGGCCTGGGCAAGCTGCCGTTCCACGCGTTTCCCGCCAACCAGCTCTGGGCCAACCTGGCCGTGCTCGCGGTGAACCTCGTGTCCTGGATGCAACTCGCCGTCCTGCCGGCAGGCCATGCGGCCGGGGTCTGGGACATGAAACGGTGGCGCTACCGGCTGTTTTCGATGGCCGGGAAACTCATCAGCAGCGCCGGCAGAAAAGGCTGTTGATCCCCGAAGCGGCACCCGAATCACACCTCTTCACCACGCTGCATCGAAGGCACCGCACGGTTGCGGCAACGCTGGCGAAACGGGCACCTCACGGCATAAGCACCCGCCCGCAGCAAGCCCCTTCGAGATGAAAGAAACCCCTTTCCGGGAGATGGAACCCGGCGCCCAGGCCAGCGATATGGCCATCCTTGCGTGCCCGAAAACAAGGCAGGCCGCCGATCCCGGGAAAATCACGGAATCAGCGGCCTGCAGGCACTCGATGAAAAATCGATACTAGACAATCCACCAGCGCGGCAACGATGATGCTGAAGTGCATAGTCGCGTTTGCCCAGGGAGAGACCCCGCCAAGTCAATGTCCCTCAGCAAGGTGTTGACGACCAACCCAACGAAGGCAATCTACACGCCGGCTCCACCGCTGAAGGTGAAGTCATCATCGATTGGATGACGGTTGGCCATTGGTCTCACGGCTATGCGAACACGTCAAGAAGTGAAAAGCACGCGGAGAAAAGTCGGAAACCAATTTCGACAAACCTGATAGTCCAGTCAACGATTCATCGTTGTTTCCGGCCGGATGAAATCATTCCACGACAAAATACAGCGGTCGACGAGCGATCACCCATCTCAAATGGTCAACTCGTCCGCTGCGTTTATTCCCTGTTGTTTTCAGGGATTGAGGAAGGTAATTACTTGGGACCAGACGGAGTTCAGGCGAGCCATGAAGGTCTCGGCGTCGTAGTGGCGCATCTGCAGGAACACCCCGTCCATGAGGCAAAGGAAGAAATTGCAGAAGTCTTCCGCGTTGCCAGGGGTAAAGGATCCGTCCGCGCAGCCCGTGGTGTAGGCGTCGTGGATCAGATCGCGCAATCGCTCCTCGGCCGTGATAAAGACCCCGGAAACGACGCCTTGGATCTCCGTGGGCGTTGCCACCAAATGACGCAGGTGGAAGGCGAACAAGGCCGGACGGCTCAGATAGAACTCGCCAATGCCGAACAGGATTTGATGGAGACGCTCGGCCGGCGATCGGTCGGCTCCTGCGTGGGCAAACTGTTCAAAGAACTCTCCATACTCGACCTGGGATTGCCTGTAGACCTCCAGGTAAAGCTCTTCCTTGTTAGGAAAATGGGCATAGATCGAGGGGGCCTTGATCCCCACCGCAACGGCAATCGACTTGAGCGTGGTTTCGGTGTAGCCATCGCGGCTGAACAGCTCAAACGCAGTATCAAGGACCTTTTGCTTGCTCATCAATTCTTCCTAACGGGGAATAGCTCAATTGAACTGTAAGGCCAAAACAATAGTCCGACTCAATCGGAGTCGGGCACTTTCACCGTTGGTTCACATGCAATTGCTTCCTTGCTTGAAACTGCCTGACAGGATCGCCAGCAAAATCATAGGCATGCGAATGCCTGCGTCAACGATTTCCAGTTGAGGTTTCAAGCACGTTCCGACCCACGAAAATTCGTGGATAAGCGCACATCATCACGCTTACCCGGATCATGACGCGGACCCATAACCCATCAGTGCATATACGCGTAGATCGCGCCTGCGTAGCCTGCCGGCAAACCGGTACCCGCTGCCCAACAGGTCATGACCTCAATCGTTTCGGCCATGCTCAGACGCTGCAGTTCAGTCGCCCCCAGCTCGGGGCCGTTCGGTTCAGACCCAGCAGCAACACCTCTGCCAACCCGCAAATTCAATGCACCATTTGCTAGCAGCATGGCGATCTCCACCGTGTAGTGGCCATTTTCCAATCGCATGGTTTGCGCATAACGAGTTTCCGGATCGTCATCCTGAACAACCATGAAGTCGCCAACATCAGGAAGCCCCTGGATGAGGTCGACCAGGTGACCGATACCTTGCAAGTCTTCCCACTCCGACGCGTCTCCGTTGATCGATGTGTACCAGCAAAGCGGTATTTCCGATTGAGGATCAGCAAGCAACTCGTTCCATGCCAGCGCGTCAATCCAAGTTCCCGGTGCAACGGTCTTGATATCCAATGATTCAGTCATGACTTGACACTACAGATCCCCTCCGACAAGAACTCCGTTGCTGAACAGGATCCGAATGGGCCCACCGGTGGGGGGCCTCGGCGGTCCATGTGCCCTGCAAGTCGATCTTTTCGTAGGGCACACAGAGCACCGTTTCCGCGGGGTCGACTCCTAGTCTCCGACACTGGCGGCGAGATCTTGCCCGGTAAGGTGTTGAGCGGTCCGCGACAAGCTGCGCCGATGTTCCACGGAAAGTGATGTTGCCACATTCTCAGCCGGCAATTTTGCCCTGCAGCGACACTCATCTTCAACCCAACCCAATTTATATGCAGTGAATTTTGCGGTCGCAAAACCTATTGCATCCCTGTTGGTTCGTCTGGCAGGCTGGGGCCATCAATGGAACGCACGACAAGGAGAGACGATGGAATTCCAGCAAGGACAGGAAATTATCCTCGGGGATCTACCCAAGGGCATCACATTGGCCAGCGAAGCCATGGGAAACAAGACGTGGAACGTACTCGGGCACACCTACCTCTCAAAGGTGGAAAGTGCCTCAAGCTTTGCGTGGCTTTCCATGGATCCGTCAGGCACCGGCGTTCCCCCGCATGTGCACCCCACACAGGATGAACACATCTACATCATGGAAGGCGTCTATACCCTCTACCTCGATGGGGAATGGACAACCGCGGGGCCGGGCGACACCGTGCGCATGCCCATGGGGCTCCCCCACGCGTACTACAACAAGCATGAAACGCCGGCAAAGTCACTCTTCTGGGTCAGCCCCGCCGGACAGCTCTCCACTCTCTTCGACGAACTGCACAACCTTACGGATCCTGAGGAAGTCGTTCGTCTCTCGGCACTCCGGGATGTCAACTTCCTGCCGCCGGGTTCCGTTCCCGGAGCTTAATAGCCGCCCTGCCCGGTGGGGAGTCTGGCCGCAGATGCGGTTGGAACTCCCCACCAAGCTTTTCAGCCAAGGAGTGTAAGTTGAACGGCCGCACCCTGAAATCGGAGACCCTGTCCTACGGAACTGATGAATCGCAGAACCTGGCACTGTCATGGCCCGCGGATGCCCCATCCCCGCGGGGCATCGTGGCACTGATCCACGGCGGCTACTGGCGCTCGAACCTGCACGCATCGCTCATGGAACCGCTGGCGGCCTCGCTGCTGGAAAACGGATGGGCAGTCGCCAATATCGAGTACCGCCGCGGTGCCTCCGGCCGATGGCCCGCGCCCCTGGAGGACTGCCGCAAGGCGCTGGGCCTGGTTGAAACCGTTAAGCGGGAGAGTTCAATCCAGGGCCCGACCATAAGCATCGGCCATTCAGTCGGCGGCCAGCTGGCCATCCTCACCGCCGATCTGGCAGATGCCGTGGTGGCGCTGGCTCCGGTCACAGACGCAATGCGGACTTACAACGAGGCCTTGGGCGAGAACGCAGCCCACGAATACTTCGGGACCTCCCCCGCAGAAACACCCGAAATCTACCGGCAGGCCTCAGCCGTGCGGCAACTGCCGATTCGAACCCCGACGCTTCTCATACACGGGGCCAACGATTCACGCGTTCCCATCGGACACTCGCTGGATTACATGCGTGCCGCGCAGGCGGCCGGTTCGCCGGTCTTTCTACGCATGTACGAAGAGCTCGGCCACCTTGAAGACATCGATCCGTTGGCCCCTCACTGGCCGGATGTGCTCAGGTGGCTCGTGGGGATTTCACCATCCGAGTCAGACGGAGCCACCGGCGAACAGGCGTGGGCCTAGCGCCATCGCAGGCGCGACTCCGTGCTGCTGGCCTTGCAGGTGTAGGTCTTGCCGTTCTTCTTGCCGGTGCCCTTCATTCCGGCGTAGGCCTTGGCACAGAAAGCACCAGGAGATACCTGCATGGCAGTTGAGGTGTTCGTCGACGGAGCCTTGGCCGGAGACGCCTTGCTCGTAGACGGCGCCACTGCCGGGGACTTGCCGGACGGCTTGATCGGCGTGACGGCAGCGGTTTTTTGCGTCGGGCAAGCCTTCAGGACGCGCTTCATGGCGTCCTTCTCAGCCGCGGTGACGGACAGCGCGTACTTCTTCTTGACGCCGATCTGCGTGGCCACGTACTGGCAGCGGAAGGCCTTGTTCGTGGGCAGCCATTCGGCGGCGTTGTCATCGCCCTTGGAGCGGTTTGCCGATGCCTGTGAAGCCATGAGGTTCAAGGGATCGTTCGCCACGGCAACACGCTGCTCCTGGGACAATTTTTGCCCTCCGGAAATCCACACGTTCTTCAGTGCAACCACGTGGTCAATGTCGACCGAGCCGCTATTGACCTTCCAGTTGATGGTGGTGCCGGTGTAGGCATCGCTCAAGGTACCCGAGGCAAGCTGGCAATTCCTGCTGTCCTTGTACTTCACCTTGTACATGTCGCGCTTGAGCGTGTCCTGGCGTTCATCGCATTTGTTGCCGTCGGAGTCTTTCCACCCGTTGCCGAATTTTGCGTTGCGGTCATACCCGGTGGCGGCGGCCTTGCCCTTGACGGGAAGCGAGCTCAGGGCGGTCAGTGCGCTTGGTCCGTTGAGCTTCGCGCCCGGTACGACCATCGCGTTTGGAGCGGAAGCCACGGACCCGGATACCGCCGGCGCCTTGATGGCGTTCAGGTTGCCGGGATCCGCAAGCAGCGAACCTGTCGTGAGGAAAACGGACAGCATGAGGTAAGTCAGGAATTTCAAGATGCTCTTTCAGGATGAATCAACAAGGCGCAGTGCCGAAGATCCATCAAAGCATGGATGACCCACCGCTTGGTCACGAACCGCCCCAATCTCGGCCGTGAAACCCAATTGCTCCGTTTGGGCCCGCCGGAAAGAACCGATCTACAAATGGCAGGCCATGGCGCTCGCATCCGGCCACTGCCAAAGAGGGAACAGGTGCACGAGGATTTTGTGCAAGGCGCGACGTCGGTCCTACTGTTTGATCCGGCCGGATCCGCCCTGGAGCGGCTGAACTTTCGGCTGACCACCAGCCGGGAATTGGCAGGGGTGCTGCCGGACCCAAGACGCATCGACGACAGGCCGTCCGGCGATCACTCGTGTGAGCTGTCCTCTTTCTGGGCGCCACCGGTTGGCCCAAAGGGCATGCGGAGGCACGGGTCAACCCGATTCACTTCACCGAAAGCGCTCGACACATCAACGTCACACTCGTCGAGTTGGCGCTTTCTGCAGTGGCAACACACCTGGCTACTGCGTACGTGCGGTTTGGCGAGGGTCGGCCCTCCACCACTGATGAGCGCCTCCATGAGCTCCAACTTCAGGAACTCGGCTTCTACGCCCCAGGGCACATGTATGGGAACCGGCGGGTCGCCCATCGCCAAATCATGCCATCTCCGCTGGGAGCTCTTGGGTCCCGCCGATCGTGCGTTCCCGGCCGGCCTGCTGGACTCCCCACTGCCGAGTGAACCCTGAAACCGACGATTTGTGCCCGGCGGACTCCGCCAGGTGGAGCCCGCTGCTGCAAATGATGATCTGAATGGTTCGAGGCAACTCCGGAACACTTGATTCACCAGGGGCTATCGGAACCTCCCGGCTTGGCGGGACTGCGGCCAGGGTGCCCCCGGACAGGCAAACCCCGGACGTTGTCAGCCTTCCATCACCACCGCTGGCCTTCCCCGGGGCCGGAATGAGACTTTTTATGTCCCCATCGGTCTGGTTCCCCCTCGGTCAAGACGTGGACAATGGCTACGTCACCCATGCGCAAACGGAGCCTTATTGATGAGCGAACCAACGGATCCACGGCAAGCCCTGCATGCCGACTTCGTAGCCACCGGCTTCGGGGATTCAGGGACAAAGGTCTGGCTTCCTCTATGAGCAGCGGGATTTGGAAGGCACTTTCCAACCCGTCTGGCACCCGCCCAACGGGCCCCATGCCAGCGCCCAGAGTCGGGCGTGAAGGTGATCCAGTTGTCCATTCAATTTCGCCGATCAGCCCGATAGCTGGTTGGCCGTTGATCGGGAAAAGCACCCCGGGTCTACTTGTAGGGAGGAAAAGCGGTGTGCCGCAAGTCACACCACCATCCCGTTCATCCGATCCCAACCGCGAGGAGACCGTCGTGGCAACTACCACGGCCATCGGCTGTAGCGTCACCAAGACCAGCACGCCAAGCAGCCGACGCAACTGGGGCATTGTTGTCATGCTCCTGATTTTCTCGATGCTCAATTTTGCCGACAAGGCAGCAATCGGGCTGGCCAGCAAGCCCATCCGCGAGACCATGGACCTCAGCGCAAGCCAGTACGGGCTGCTTTCCAGCGCGTTCTTCTGGCTCTTCGCAATTGGCGCCGTGACGTTGACTGCGGTTTTCCGGAAAATCTCCTACAACTGGGCCGTCGGCATCCTCATGATCACCTGGATCCTGACGATGCTGCCGCTGACCACGCAAACCACGTTTGGCGTCCTGCTGGCCAGCCGCATCGCCCTCGGATTCTTCGAAGGCCCCGCGCATGCCCTGTGCCAGTCGATCGTTCACAGCCTGTTCCCGGCCGAGAAGCGAGCCGCCGCCGGTGCCGTGGTCACCGCCGGGACGTCGCTTGGCCCGCTGATCGCAGCCCCGGTACTGACCTGGATCATCCTGACATGGGACTGGCATGCGTCGTTCATCTTCCTGATCGGCGTCAGCCTGGCGTGGACCGCCGCTTGGTTCTTGTTCTCCGACCGCCTTCCGTTCAGGAAGCGCATTGAAACCGCCGCAGAGAAAATGGCCACGGTCGACCCCAACGGCGACATCGTTGTTCCCTTCTACCGACTGCTGATGCTTCCAAGCTTCTGGGGACTGGCACTGATGTCGTTTGCCGGGTACCTGATCACCTCACTGAAGGTCACGTGGCTGCCCGCATTCATGAACGAAGGCCTGGGCTACTCGATGGAAACCGTCGGCATGCTGGTAGCCATGCCGTACGTTGCTGCCATGGCGATCCTGCTCGGTGCTGGAGCACTCTCCGGCTGGCTGCTCAAGCGCGGATTCTCCTCCCGGGTGGCGCGCTCCTTCCTCACCGCGATCTGCCTGCTGTTCGCCGGCGTCTGCATGATCGCCTTCACCCAGGTCCCAGCAGGTCCGCTTCAACTGGTTCTCGTGGTCGGCGCTTTCTCCATCAATTCCGTTGCCTTCGCGATTGGCTTCGCCGGCGCCTCCGACTTCCTGCCCGCCCACCAGCGTGCGGCATTCTTCGGCTGCATCATCGCCGCATACTCGGTGGCGGGAATGGTCGCGCCCTACGCGCTGGGCCTCATTGTTGAGAACGCAGCAACCCCCGCCGAAGGGTATGCCAACGGGTTCCTCATCGTCGGCATCGTCATCTGCGTCTTCGGCGTTGCCGGCGGCCTGATGCTGGATCCCGCCAAGGCCCGGGCCCGGCTCCTGGAGCTCACCGCGATCCACGCCGTGCGCAAGCAGGCATCCGAGGACGCGAAAACCTCTCGCTGAGCCGCTTCAAGCTCATGAGGTCCAACTCAATATGTTGATGGCCGCTGTGCCCAGATCCGGGAGGATCTGGGCACAGCGGCCATCAAGCGCGGGAACGCCCGAATACCCAACTAGGTCTACCCTGTACCGCCAGCCTTGTAGCCTCCGGCCTCGCCGACACAGTCGCCCCCGGCCGACAAAATCTTGGCCGCGCCCCGCGGGCGCACTTCCACGAGACTCCCCCGCCTGCGTTGCCTCCACCACGCCAGGCCTTGCGTTTCACGGCTCACAAAGCAGAATATTTCATTCTCTTGACGCGAGTCGAGATAGTGATACGCTGTTTTCATGGCTTGCCCGCACGCACAGACGCCCGAGGGCGCCCGCGAAATTGAAGACTCCGTCCGCACCGACTTCCGCAACACCATGTCATATGGAAGCTACCTGGACCTGGAGCGCATCCTTTCGGCACAGCATCCGGTCAGCGTCCCGGAGCACCACGATGAAATGCTCTTCATCATCCAGCACCAAACCAGCGAACTGTGGCTCAAGTTGATGCTGCATGAGCTTGTGGAGTCCCGCCGGCTGATGGACAACGACGAAATGGGCAAGGCATTGAAATGCCTGGCACGCGTCAAGCACATCCAAAAGACGCTCACCGAGCAGTGGTCGGTCCTGGCCACGCTGACCCCCCGCGAGTACGCGCAGTTCCGCGACTCGCTCGGATCGTCTTCCGGATTCCAGTCCTTCCAGTACCGCGCCGTTGAATTCATCCTCGGCAACAAGCACGAGGGCATGCTCAAGGTCTTCGAATCGGACCCCGCCGCCCACGACTTGCTGTCCAAGCTGCTGCACGAACCCACCGTCTACGATGCCTTCCTTCACGCGCTTTCCCGTGCCGGCTATGCCATTCCCGAAGACATCCTCAACCGCGATGTCACCAAGCCGTGGGTGTTCCACGAGGCGCTGGTTCCCGTCTTCAAGGACATCTACGAATCCGACGACACCACCTGGAGCCTTTACCAGGCATGTGAAGACCTGGTGGACCTCGAGGACAACTTCCAGGCCTGGCGCTTCCGCCACATGCGCGTGGTGCAGCGGACCATCGGCTTCAAGAAGGGCACCGGAGGCTCCTCGGGAGTCGACTTCCTCAAGCGCGCACTGGACCTCACCTTCTTCCCGGAACTCTTTGCGGTCCGCACGGAAATCGGCAAGTAGTCCCCCGCCCCTCATGAACCCGGCACTCGATGACCTGGACGCCCGCCCCGGCAGCACCACCTCACTGGTTCGCACCATCGTGGGCTTGTACATCCGTGAGCTCGGCGGCTGGATTTCCTCCACGCACCTCATCGCGCTCATGGATGCGCTAGGCACCAGCGCCCAGGTCACCCGCACCGCCATAACGCGGCTCAAGAAGAAGGGGATCCTTGAGCCGCGCGCCGTGGACGGTGCGCTCGGGTTCGCGCTCACCGATGCCGGCGAACGCATCCTTGCCCGGGGCGACCGCCGGATCTTCGAGCCGCGCTCCATGGAACCCGGGGATCCCTGGTGCCTGCTTTCTTATTCGGTCCCCGAGGCGGAACGCGAAAGACGCCATCAGCTCCGCCGGCACCTCCAGGGAATCGGCGGTGGGCTGGTTGCCCCCGGATTGTGGATCTTCCCCGAATACCTGCGCGCCGAACTCTGGGAAATCCTGCAAGCACTGGAATTGCAGGATCATGCAACGGTCTTCGTGTCGCAAAGCCCGGAGATCACCGGAAGCATGCGTGATGCGGCCTCAACTTGGTGGGACCTCGAGTCGCTGGCGGCCTTGCACCACGCATTTATCGCTCTGAACCATGCAGTCCCCGAATCCGGGGCCCCCGAGGCATCGGAAAGTTTCGCGACGTATGTTCGCGCCATCGATTCCTGGCGGACCATCCCCTACCTTGATCCAGGTCTGCCTCCGCAGTGCCTGCCCGAGAAATGGCCCGGCCGTGACAGTGCAGGACTTTTCCTGCGCATTCAGGCGAGCCATGCGGGTCCGGCGCGGGGCTTCGTCCAGGCGCTCCGCTAAGAACTGGGAGGCCACGGGATTTTTCCCCGAACCCCTTGACTGAGGCACGCTGTCGGCGCATTCTGTAATCAACCGAAAGGTTGATAAAGAAAGAAGTTGAATACGTGTCGTTCGATGAGCACGCTCTTGACCGGGCCTTCATGGCCCTCGCCGATCCCACCAGACGGCAAATCATAGCCAGGCTTTCCCGGGGCCCGGCCACGCTCAACGAGCTCGCCGAACCGTTCGAAATGACCAAACAGGCGATTTCGAAGCACATTCAGGTGCTGGAGCGGGCAGAGCTCGTCACTCGCACCCGCGAGGCACAGCGCCGCCCGGTCCACCTGAATCCAGCCCTCCTGGCCGAGCTAACCGGATGGATAGACCAATATCGACTGGTTGCGGAACGCAAGTTCAGCCGTCTCGACGCCATCTTGAAGAATCAATCCGCGTCCAACGGATAACCCAACGAAAGTCTCATCATGAGCAACGCATTGAAACTCAGCATTCCCGAAGGAAAACCGTTCATCGATTTCACACGTGAATTCGATTTTCCCGTTGCCGCAGTGTTCGAAGCACACCGCGACCCCGAGTTGGTCGCCCAGTGGCTGGGGCCGGACGGCATGAAAATGGAAATCGACCACTACGATTTCCGCACCGGCGGTTCCTACAAGTACTCCCACTCCGACGATTCGGGAACGTACGGGTTCACCGGCGTCTTCCACACCGTGCGAGAAAATGAATTCGCCCTGCAGACCTTCGAGTTTGACGGCTACCCGGATGTCGTCGCCATGGACTACATGCGCTTCGAGCCCCTCGACGGCAACCGCTGCAGGCTCATCGGCCACTCCGTGTATCCCACGCAGGAGGCACGCGACGGCATGGCGGCCTCCGGCATGGAACAAGGAATGTCGGAGGGTTACGCCAGGCTGGAAGCCCTCCTCGGCGACCACTAGGAAGACAAACAGTCGGGGCGCAATCCCATGCGCCCCGACTTTCCAGCGATCTTCGTACGCCGAATCTTTGAGCTCCTGGAGCCGATTCGGATCCAATTTGGTGCCAACCCAGTCCGGAATGTTGCTGTCCACTCCCGGTTGTTTCCCACCAGGACATGGAAAACAAAAAACTAAATCACCCGGTAAATGTTCGAGTATCAGCAAATTTTTCCAAGTCAATTTTCAAGCTGCGACCTCCGGAGCTGGAGCACGCATTCGGTGCTCTTCAGGGAACATTTAACCGCTCGATTTCGCCAGATTAGGTGAAATATAACAATTTGATTTGATCAGATTTGCATCTGACACATGCATTGAATTGATCCAGCCAATTTGACTTGGCTCCTTCAGTCCTGTTGCCATGGAAGGGAGCCAGTTGCCACTATCGAACCGAAGCCTGGCTCATTCGGAACCGCACAGACCGCTAAATTCCGGTCATTTCTATCATTGCGGCGCCTCTCCCCTTGCCGGGATTGAGGCCATGGAGCAAATTGCCATGCGGCGCTGAAGTACGCCGCACCCGATGCAGGGGAACCCGACAAGGGTTCCCCTGCTGGGTTGCACCTCCAAACGCGCTTTCCCTGTGGCGCGGTTCCGAAATGCCCGAACCCACGGGCAAGTAATCGGTTCGAGAAATGAGGAGAAAGCATGAACATGCGAGTCGGAATCATTGGTGCCGGACCAAGCGGAATGGCACAGCTGCGAGCATTTGAGGCAGCAAGCAAGCAAGGCGCCGCCATGCCCGAAATCACTTGCTTCGAAAAGCAGTCGGACTGGGGCGGACAGTGGAACTACTCATGGCACACAGGCATCGACGGGGCCGGAGAATCAGCGCATTCCTCGATGTACCGCCACCTATGGTCGAACGGCCCCAAAGAGTGCCTCGAGTTCGCCGACTACACCTTCGACGAACACTTCGGCCGCCCCATTTCCTCATTCCCTCCACGCGCCGCCCTTTTCGACTACGTCAGTGGTCGCCTCGAAAAGTCCGACGTACGCAAGTACATCCGTTTCAACACCGCGGTGCGCTGGGTCGACTACGACGAGACAACAGAGCTATTCACGGTTCAGAGCCAGAACGTGAAAACCGGGGAAAGCGAAACCCACGTCTTCGACAAGCTGGTGGTATCCACCGGACACTTCGCCGTACCCAACATCCCCGAATTCGAAGGAATCAACACCTTTCCCGGCGAAATCATGCACGCACATGACTTCCGTGGCGCCGAGCGGTTCGCCGGCAAGGACCTGTTGATGATTGGTTCGTCGTATTCGGCGGAAGACATCGGCATGCAGGCACACAAAATGGGCGCCGCCTCGGTGACCCTGAGCTACAGGTCCGCCCCGATGGGGTACGACTGGCCATCGACCACCGTCGAACGCCCCTTGGTCACCCGCTTCGAAGGTCGCACCGCACAATTCGCCGACGGCACCAGCGGCGAGTTCGATGCAGTGATCATGTGCACCGGGTACCTGCACAAGTACCCGTTCCTGCCGTCCGCCATGGCCATAAGTTCGCCCAACGTGTTGTACCCGGGGAACCTCTACAAGGGGGTTGTGTGGCAGCAAAACACCAATCTGTTCTATCTGGGCGCCCAGGACCAGTACTACACATTCAACATGTTTGACGCTCAAGCCTGGTTTGCCAGGGATGTCATGGTCGGGAAGATCGAGCTTCCGACCGTGGAAGATCGAGTCTTCCGACATCAATCACTGGCTCGAACGCCAAAGCGCCCTCGAAGGCCACGACGCCGAGTCCGATTTCCAGACCGACTATGTGCGCGAGCTCATCAACGCCACCGACTACCCGGAATTCGATCTTGACTCCGTCAACGCGCTTTTCAAGGACTGGATGCGCCACAAGAGCGAAGACATCCTGGGGTACCGCGACCAGACCCATCGCTCGGCGATCACCGGAACAATGTCGGAACCGCACCACACGCGTTGGATCAACGCCATGGACGATTCCCTGGAACGTTACCTCAACGGCCCCTCGGAGAACGTGAACACCTATGCCATGGCAACGCTTGATGCCGAGGGCCGTCTCGCCGGCCACAAGTAGTAGGACTATCCCTCAGGAACCCGCGTCGGGCCCGCCCCATCCAGCAGGGGCGGGCCCGACGCCACTTGCGGCTTCCTTTGCCCCCGCTCAACGCAAAAGGGCTGTACGACGGGGACCGCAGAATGCGGGAGCCGTCGTACAGCCCTTCCAGTTCCGTTCCCCGACAGGGTGGCGGTTTACTTGGCCGGCAAGTCCAATGACTGGCCAACGAAGATGAGGTTTGCGCTCGGAACAACGTCATGGTTCAGCGAGTACAGGTCCTGCCAATTGTTCAGACCCTGCGACTTGGCAATCTTGTACAGGGTGTCTCCCGACTTAACCGTGTAGTTCTTGCCCGAATCCTTGACGTTCACGTTCACTGCGGGGGCCTTGGCAACGGGCGCGGCAACGCGCTTGCCACTGGATGCGTAGCTCTTGGCAGGCACCGACTTGGTCTTGTATGCGGTCCGCTCATAGTTCGATTCGGACGACTTCTTCTGCGTAACGGTCTTCTTGGCGGGGCTCGCATAGCTCTTCGAGACCGAGCCCTTGCCGCCGGAAAGTCCCAATTTGGCGGAGCATGCGGGCCATGCGCCCCAGCCCTGGCCCGCCTTGACCTTTTCGGCCACGCGGATCTGCTCGGACTTCGAGGCGTTGTGCGCGCTTCCTGTGCCGCCGTAGGCCTTCCAGGTGGAGTTGGTGAACTGCAGGCCGCCCTTGAAACCGTTACCGGTGTTGATGCTCCAGTTTCCACCGGATTCGCACTGCGCCAGTGCGTCCCAGGTACTGTTCCCGGCGGCGGAAGCCGGCGCTACGGACATTGCCATCGCTCCGCCTGCCAAGGCCAGCGCCGCAATTGTTGCTGCACCGCGGCGAATGTTCTTTTTCTTGGTGTTTTGCTGGATCATGGTTCTCCAGTGCCATCCCCGCATAGGTCGTCCCCGACCATTGTGGCGTCGTTGTCCGGCGTCGCATTCGACGTCTGGGTGGCTACCGCCGCGCTGGACAACGGAGGATATCCGGCGGTAGGTGTATCGTGTTCCGCAACCTGCTGTTATAGAAACGTTACTTAATGACCGTACGGTACAACCCCCGCCCTGCGTCAACCCCGGCGTCCACAGTTACCGCATTTTCACTAGTCAACACGGATAAAAAAGTTTCTTCCACAGAAAACGGCGTTCCGACGGCCCTACGGGCCGTCGGAACGCCGTTACCAAGTCGAGATTCTTACTTGCTGACTAGTGCCGATGCAATCACTTCCGGAAGATCCTTGACACCGTCCAAGACCCATTCATGAGGATGGGCTTCGAGCTGGTCACGGTCGAGCGCGCCGGTGAGGACACCCAAGGGTCGAACCCCTGCGTTATGTCCGGCCAGAAGGTCAACGACCGTGTCGCCGCCGGCAATCACATTTCGAACGTTGTGCACGCCCGTGGCTTCCATGACGCGATGGATCAAGTATGGCGCAGGGCGCCCTGCAGCAACTTCATCGCTGGTCACCACTGCATCCAGCAGTTCGCCCTCGCCGATGCCCCATCCGAGCGTTTCCAGGATCGGCGCGGCCACATCACGGGAGAACCCAGTGGTCAGGCCCACCTTGATCCCGCGTGACTTCAACTCCCGCAGGGCGTCTTCGACACCCGGCAAAGCCACCGGCGGGTTCTCGGCATAGAACGCGCCAGCAACGCACGGAACTCATCAAACTGGCGGGCAACGACGGCCGGGTCTGCGGGCGATTCCGCCAAGTTCCATCAGGGCCGCGATGGCTTCGGTCTTATCGGCGCCCATCCACGTCTGCAGGTCGTCCGCGTTTACCGTCGCACCCGTTGCCTTGACGGATTCTTCCAACGCCCGGTAAACGTCCCCGTGCTCATCCACGGTGGTGCCTGCCATGTCCAAAACTACAAGTTCAATCATTTTTCTTCCTTAATTTTTGTCGTTTATGCAACCAAGGGAATGCGCACCAACGCAGCCCTTGTTTGTCTCGTATTTTCAATGACGAAGTTTGCCAAATGCGGCAGATACCTGTCGTCGGAACATTCCAAAATGCTTCCGTCTTGCCCGAAAGTCAGCCTGCGCTCGCGCAACAGCGCGGCGCCCTGCGGGATCCCCAGAAGGGAAGCGTCCACCTCATCGGCAGCCACCGCATCAATCAAGTGCCTGCCTCGGGAAAGATCAATCCCCAGCGAGGTCAGGTAACCAAAAATCGATCCGCTATCGGTATCGAAATCAAAAAGCGCATTGCCGGCTTCAGGAACAAAATTGCCCCGCTCCACCATGGTCGGAACCCCGTCAAGCAGTCTCAACCGCAGTATCTGCACCACCGGATCTCCGGGTTCGATATTCATCTGACCCGCAAGATACTCGTCAGCCCCACGTCGGGCGATCTCAATGGTCTTTTGCCCTGGCACCTTACCCATGGAATGAGCCCACTCGGTAAAGGACATAAACGTGGCAAATGGTTGAGAAGGCACGGCGTGGGCCACCACCGGCGGTTTGCCACGACCTCCGGTGATCAGCCCCTCGCTGCGCAAGGTCGCCAAGGCCTGGCGAATGGTTCCACGAGAAACCTCGTGGGCGCCACAGAGCTCGGCTTCGCTGGGAAGTCCCTGGCCCTCTTTCCACGCCCCGGATGAAATCCGCTGGCGGAAAAGTTCGCTGAGACGCTGGTGCATGGGTTCATCTGCTATCGGCAACACAATCTTGAGCATACAAGTGAAAATGGCGCGATTTCGGGGTATTTGGCAAACGATAGGTGAACAAATCATGGCCGATTAACGACCAAAATGAACCGTTGGTGAACTTGTCTGAACAAGTGCCATTTCAGCTTGAAACTTGCCCGTTCGACCAGCAAATATCAATGCCGTGAACATCTCCAATACGAATTCCACGGCCACCCAAGAACCGGTGGCGAGCAGCGACGTACTGATCGTCGGGGCTGGCATTGTCGGTCTCGCCCACGCTGCCCTGGCCCACCAAGCGGGTCTGAGCGTTACGGTCATCGACCGCGACCACCGCGCCATCGGCGCCTCGATCCGCAACTTCGGCCATGCCTGCATCACCGCGCAGCACGGCGAACTCTACGACCTCGCCCAGGCAGGACGACGCCACTGGCTGGGCTTTGCCGACAAGGCCGGATTCTGGGCTGCCGAAGCCGGCGCCCTGGTGGTTGCCGCAACCGAAACCGAGCTGCAGGTCCTGCGCGAATTCTCGGATTCCCGTCCGCCCGGCCAGGTCACGGTCCTGAACGCGGAAGAGGTCCGGGCCAAGCTCGGCCGGGAGAACACCAACGGCATCCGCGGTGGCGCATTCCTGGCCGATGACCTGCGCGTGGACCCCCGCACCACCGTTGGCACCTTGGCGACATGGCTGAACAAGCAGGACCAATGCCGCTGTACATTTCAACACTGCGGCATTGGGCTTTGGCGAGGGAACCGAACGCCGGGCCCGGGTTGCCACCAGCAGGGGCGCCTACGAAGCCGACCAGGTCTTCATCTGCGTCGGCCACGATGTCGACTACCTGTTCCCGGAGATCGCAGCCGAACACCAGATCAAGCGGTGCGCACTTCAGATGACTGCGGCTCCCGCCCCGGAAAGCACAACCATCGTCCCGGCGGTACTGACGGCAACCTCGATGCTCCGCTACGAAGCCTTCACCCACATGCCCTCGGCGAGCGCACTGCGCGACCAGGTCAAGGCCGCCCGCCCCGATTTGCTGGACATCGGCGCCAACGTGATGTTCACCCAGCGGCCGGACGGCACGTTGCTGCTCGGGGACTCCCATTCATACGCACTGACCCAGCCGCCGTTCCTCACCGAGTCGACCTCCGACCTGTTGCTGCAGGCCGCCGCGAAGGTGCTCGACGTGGAACAGATCCACCCCACCGAACGCTGGCAGGGCGTCTACGCCTCATCCGACGTGGCACCGGTGTTGGTGCGCGACATCAGCGACTCCATCACCCTGGTCTCCGTCACCAGCGGGATCGGCATGACCCTCTCCTTCGGCCTGGCCGAGGCAAACCTCAACGCACTTCTTTCCTCCCCGCTCGCAAACACCACCGCACGCTAAGGTTCCAGACCACATGAAACTCTCCCGCACGCTCGCACTGTCCCTGGCCACGCTCGCAGCCTTCACCATGGTTGGCTGCTCCTCCGCCGAGACCCCGGCCAAGGCGGACGCCAAGGCCAGCAGCTTCTGCCCGAACGGCGAGCTGAAGTTCGGCATCGAGCCCTTCGAGGATCCCTCCAAGCTCGAACCCGCCTACAACGTCCTGGCCGCGGCGCTGGGCAAGGAACTGAACTGCAAGGTCGAAGTCCAGGTCGTCGAGGACTACGCGGCCGAGGTGCTCTCGATGCGCAACGGCAAGCTGGACCTTGGCCAGTTCGGCCCCATGGGCTACGTCTTCGCCTCCACCAAGGCCAACGCCGAACCGCTGGTTTCCTTCGGCACCGCCGACGGCAAGCTCTCCTCCTACACCGCAGGCATCTGGGTCCCCAAGGACTCCCCGATCAAGACCATCGACGACCTTCGCGGCAAGGACCTGGCCCTTGGCTCGGTCGGTTCCACCAGCGGCGACGTACTCCCCCGCTTCGGCCTGAAGAAGGCCGGCATTGCCGAGGACGAGCTGAACATGAACTACGCCGGCGGCCACCCGGAGGCACTGCTCGCCCTGACCAAGGGCACCGTCGACGCCGCACAGATCAACTCGCAGACCCTGGCCAGCGCGCAGGAGGCCGGAAACTTCGACCCGGCGAACTTCCGCCAGATCTGGAAGAGCGAAGAGATCCCGAACGACCCGATCACCGTTTCCGCCGACGCCGACCCCGCCTTCAAGGCAGCGGTGAAGGACGCGCTGCTCAACCTGGCGCCGGCCGACATCGAGGCAGTGGGCAAGTTCCTGGACGTCTCCCCCGCCGGAGGCCTGATCGAGGTCTCCAAGGAAACCTACTCCCCGCTCTTCGACCTTGCATCCACCATGGGCCTGACCGAGGACGACATCTAATGACAACGCTGAACCTGCCCAGGCCGCTGGCCTTGCCCGTTCCCGCCGCCGACGAGCCGATCCTGCGGGTGTCGAACCTGACCAAGTCCTTCGGCGGCCGCACGGTCCTGGACGGCGTGGACTTCTCGCTGCACCGCGGATCCGTCGTCGCATTCCTTGGCGCCAACGGGTCGGGGAAATCCACCACCCTCAAGTGCGTCATGGGGCTGGAAACCCCCGAGGCCGGTTCCATCCAGCTGGACGGCACCGAGCTGTCCACCCTGCGCGGCGGCGAACTGACCCGCGCCCGCTCGTCGGTTGCCATGGTCTTCCAGAAGATCCACCTGGTTCCCCGGCGCACCGCACTGGAAAACGTGTGCGCCGGCGCCCTCGGGCGGATCAGCGGCCCGGCGTCCGTCAGCCCCATGTTCTTCCCCCGCGAACTCAAGGAAGAAGCGATGGCCGCGCTGGCCCGCGTCGGCCTTGCCGACCGCGCCCACGAAAAGGCCGGCCGGCTCTCCGGCGGCCAGGCACAGCGCGTGGCCGTGGCCCGGGCCCTGTGCCAGCGCGCCAGCGTCCTGCTCGCCGACGAACCCGTGTCCGCCCTGGATCCCCGGGCGGCCGAGGAAGTCATGGCCCTGCTTGCGGAGCTGGCGCACGAGGAAAACCTCGCCGTCGCGGCCGTGCTGCACCAACCGGACCTGGCCATGCGCCATGCCGACCACGTCATCGGACTGATCAACGGCCGCATCGAGTACTCCGGGGAGATCTCCGGCCTCGACGCCTCCATGCTGTCCCGCCTTTACACCCCGAATCGAGTCGCGGCATGAGCACGCCGGTAGCAACCCTCTCAGTACCCAAGGTCCCCAACGCCGGTTGGCGGATCACCTCCATACTCACCGCCATCGCGGTGTTCATCGTGCTTCACGTCTTTGCGCTGCGCGGCACGGACTTCCAGCTCTCGGCCCTGGTCACCGGGGCCGAAGGAATGGCATCCTTCCTGGCCGATGCCTTCCCGCCGGACCTCGACTGGGAGACCGTGGTGGCACCCGCGTTGAAGGCAACGACCGTCACGCTGTGGATCGGCCTGCTCGGCACCACCCTTTCCATCCCCGGCGCATTGCTGCTGGCGGTTTTCGCCTCGCGCACCACCACGCCCCACCCGGTGGTGTACCAGCTCTCCCGGGCGATCCTGTCCTTCTTCCGCGCGGTGCCCGACATCGTCTTCGCCCTCATCTTCGTGACCGCCGTCGGCCTCGGCCCGTTCGCCGGCGTCCTCGCCCTGATCTGCCACAACACCGGCGTGATGGGCAAGCTCTGGGCCGAGTCCATGGAGGAAACCGATTCCGGTCCGCAGCAGGCGCTCGCCACCGCCGGCGCCTCCCGGTTCCAGCAGGTCACCCACGCCGCACTGCCCATGGTGCTTGGCCAGTTCGTCGGCCTGCTGCTCTACCGCTTCGACGTGAATGTCCGCTCCTCCCTGGTGCTCGGACTCGTCGGCGCGGGCGGCATCGGCCTGCTGATCAACCAGTCCATCAAGTCCTTCCGCTTCGACGCGATGCTCACCCAGATCCTGGTGGTCCTGGTCCTGATCGTCCTCGTCGACCAGCTTTCCTCCTTCATCAGGCGCAAATTGGAGGTCTGATCGCAGACTTTGATCGGCATTCATTTAGACTGAAGGTCCAACAAAACCCCTAGAGACGGAGCGTCTTCGGTGAATCGCGGCGTTCTTGCCTCCATCATTGCCTCGGCACTGTTCGCAACCATTTTCCTCATTTCAGGTTTCCTGAGCGGCATCGGGCCGAACGAGGTCTATGGCTGGCGGATAGTGCTGACCTTGTTGATCCTGGTTCCGGTGTACGCGCTGGTTCCGGGGCGGCGGGCGGAGATGCTGGCCCTGCTCGGGCGCATCAAGGCGCGCCCGGGACTGCTTGTCTACGGCGCGATCGCCAGCTCCCTGGTGGGCGTCCAACTGTGGCTGTTCATGTACGCGCCGATGAACGGGTTCGCGCTCGCCACCTCGCTGGGCTACTTCCTGCTGCCCCTGGTCATGGTCGTCGTCGGGCGCCTGTTTTTTGCCGAAAAGCTCTCCCGGTGGCAAAAATCGCCGTGGCGCTGGCGGCCGTGGGCGTCGGCCACCAGCTGGTCTTTGCGGGTGGACTGGCCTGGCCAACCCTGCTGATCTGTCTGGGATACCCCGTCTACTTTGCGGCCAGGCGCAGGGCGCGCTTTGAATCCAACGCCGCGTTCACCCTGGAGATACTGTTCCTGACCCCGCTGGCCGTGTACTTCATCCTCGCCGGTGTCCGCGAACCGGGTTCCTCCCTGGTGCCGGTGTTTGCCATCGGCATCCTGGGGGCGGTGGCCATGTTCCTGTACCTGGGCGCCGCGTCGTTGCTGTCGCTCTCGATCTTCGGCCTCTTGAGCTACGTGGAGCCGGTGTTGCTCCTGGTTGCTGCCGTGGCCATGGGCGAGCAGCTCTTCCTCCGGGATGCGTTCACCTATGCACCCATCGTTTTGGCCCTGTCTGTCCTGGCCCTCGACGGGTTCCGGTCGTCCCGCTCGTTGCGCTGACGGTCGGTTCGCGGTTTCCCTCTGGGAGAGCGCCCGCGGAGACTACGAGCGGCCGAGGGTGTGCCGAAGCGCGGATTCAAGGTCCGCATGCCTGAATTCGTAGCCGCTGGCAACGAGCTTTTCGCTCGAAACCCGCTGGTCGGCAAACGCAAGCTCGGACGCGCCTTCTTCTCCCAGCAGGAGCCTGGGGCCGAACTTCGGGACCGGTAGCTTTGCCGGCCTGCGCAGGACCTTGCCCAGTATCTGCGCATACTCCTTGGCCTGGACCGGGTTCGGTGCCACGGCATTGACCGGGCCCGCGAGGTCCGGGGTGAACAGCGCGTGGGCGTAGATTCCGGCCATGTCGTCGATGCCCACCCAGGACTGCCATGCCTCGGCTCCCAACGGGCCGCCGAGCCCCAGCGCATAGAGCGGCAGCAGTTGCTGCAGGCACTCCCCCGGACGGCGTCTGGACCAGGCCGGTCCGGAAGTTCACCACACGGACGCCGGCTTCCAGCGCCGGGGCGCAGGCTTCCTCCCAAGCCAGACAGACCCTGGCAAGGAAGTCGTTTCCCGCGGGGGCGTCCTCGGTCAAGGGGCAGTGCCGTCGGAACCGGCATGCGGCGAGGCACCGTAGATGCCGATCGCCGGATGCACAGAGAAGAGTGCGCTGTTTCCCGTCGGGGAAAGCGTCGCGAGGGTCTTTGCCAGAAGCGTCGTTCCGTCCACCCTGGACGACATGATTTTGTGCTTGGTCCCTTCGGTGAAGCGTCCGCCAATGGCGTGGCCGGCCAGGTTGACCACCGCGTCGACGTCGGAAAGTTCTTCCGGGTCCAGGATGCCCAGTTCGGGATTCCAATAGATTCGATCGATCCCGTTGGCGGCATCCCGGTTCCGGACAAGCCTCTTGACCCGGTGTCCCCCGCCGCCGAGCAGGCCGCAAAGTTGGGTGCCGATCGTTCCCGAGGCGCCGCTCACCGCGATCGTCAGGGGCCTCGAGGCGTAGCGGGCATGGAACTTGAGGTCGGCGCGCAACGTCCGTTCGCGATAGCGGAAGACCTGGGTGAGTTCGCGTGTGAACGCCTTCTCGCTGAGTGTCCGGGGTTGGTTCCACGGCAGCAGCCCCACGGCCGGCAGCTCGAATTCGACGACGTCGCGCATGAGCGTGCCGGGTTTCCCATCCACCGTGATGTCCGAAAAGAAATGCTGGTGTTCCCAGCGCGACAGCGGTCCGGATTCCATGATGTCCGTGAAACTGTGCCCCGGTCCAGGGAAATGTGTTTGGCATGCCAGGGGATTTCCGCGCGTACCCGGCCGGGCAGCCCCAAGGTCCTGGCACCTGTCGCGACGGCGGCGGTCAAGCCCATGCCCACGGTTCCGGGTGCAGCAACATCCAGGATTGCGCGTGAACCGACGTTGAGGCCACGGTCGGGTTCCTGCCGGATCGTCCCCATGAAAGGCGCAGACAGCCGGGGCAATGCGCCCGGGCGTTCGAACCAGGCGAAGACCGTGTCACGGTCAAACGGCAGACTCGTGTTGTATTCAAAAATCGCCATTGTTCGCACCCTTCAATCCACGTATCACCAAGCCTAGGCGAATCACCTTGATGTGCACCGGAAGGGATCCCAAATACTTTTCCGGGTCCGGGGTCCAAAACGTCGGTGCGGGCGAGTGTACTTGTCATATCGGCGCAAGCTGAAGGGAGCCGAAGATGACCACCGGGATGCCCGCGTACGCCACCTTGATGGAGCTGCGCACCGCGGGTTGGACACTGCAGCAGATTTCGGACACCTATGGGGTCAGCGAGGCCAGCATCCGCAGTGCCCTTGCGCTCCATTTCATGTGGCGAAAACCCGCCGCCTAGGATCATTGCGGAACCCCGCACTCGGCTCACAGGATTCCCGGGTCGCGTTCGTCGAAGCCGCGATGCGCCGGCGCATCGCCGACTGGCTGAAACGCACGGACCGGCTAGAGCACGAAGGTGTCGTGGGCCACCAGTTCGTGGAGTTCGATGCTTCCGTCCGGCAACTTCCAGTAATGGACGCGGCGTGCCGCGGCAACACCGCTTTCAACGCTCATCCTCCAGCAGGTCGCCCCGTCTTCATCGCGAACCATCTGCGGATCGTCCCCGCCCATGCCGATGCGCTTCGGGTGCACTTCACGCGCCTTCATTCGATCTGCGCGGCCCGTCAGCAGTTGGGTCAGCGCCTTCAGCGTCTTGGCCCGCAGGGCGGCATCGTGGGTGTAGAAGGAGGCGGCGAATTTGGGACCCACCTTGTAGTTTTCGGTCCAGGGGTAATCCGACTTTTCATTGGCCGGCACCCGTTCCACCCATTCCATGTACAGCTCGTGCCGCAAGGCCAATTCATCGTCGAGGAATTTCTCACGCGCGTCGGAGACAACAACGACGTCATGGGACCGGGCCTTCTTCCGGGCCGCCTTGTGCGCCTCGTTCAAGCGCCTCCGATTTGCTCTTCAAAAGCGTACGGAGCTTGTTTGCCTCGTCCCGGTAGTGCACGACCTGTTCCAGGGCCAAGGCAAGTTCATCAATTGACCCGTTGGCCTCCTGGCGACGCAAGACCGCCAATTGGGATTTGAGGGCATCGATTTTCAGCAGTGCCTGCCTCAAGGCGTCCCGCTGTTTCTCCGGGGTCGGAATCACCGGCATGCCCAGCGTCGAAACGGCTTGGTTCGGACTCGGAAAGTTCCGGAACATAGTCCCGGTCCAGGGCCAGCCACGGAATCCCGCCGCGAATCAGTGCGGGGGCCGTGGCCACCGGTTCGTCATCGTCCACATCAACCAAAACCAGTTTCCGGACCCCGGCGGCGTTCACCAGGCGGGCCACGACGACTTGTCCCGGGGCCAACAAGGAATCGACATCGTCGAGTTCGTTGGAGGAGACGTCTTCGCGCCAGACCGTGATTTTTTCCCCGGGCATCGGAGTCAACACGGCAAACTCCGCGCTTGCCTCCAAGACCAGGCAGAGAACCACTTGGTTCCAGGAATAGTGCTGCAACAGGCGCGGATGGGTCAACGAGTCGCGAAGCGACAACTGTTGCTTCTTTGGATCATAGACACCGCTAAGCCTGCTCCCTTCGCTGAAAACCCAGGTAAGCGGCGCATCGGCATAGATGTCTTCGCTCTTCAGCTCGGCGGTCTTCCCGGTGTCCAGGGCGACGTCGGCGGTGAACCCGTTGTCCCGAAAACCCGTGACGATTCCCGACACCAGGGCCGTGTGGCTTCCTGTCGCAGTCGAGATCAACCCAGGGGAAGCGATGGTGCGGACGGGTTCGGCAGCGCGGCGGCCCGGCCCCGGCGTTGGCGCGGTGGGCACCACCAGCGTTCTTGGGTTGGGCAGGAACAGAACCTCGTCAATGACTTCGTTCGTGATCTGTTCGACGGAATCCCCGGGACGGACAATATGCGGCTTTGCCCGGCGGCATGCCGTCCTCACTGATGCCGATCGGATACACGCGTGCCGCCGTCCCGAACACATCCCAGCCCCGAGGAAGACTGTCGCGCAGTTCGTAGGTGACCCTGCCCGAGGATACTTCAATGACTTCCGCCCAATCCTTGACTTCGTCATAGATTGCTTCGGTGTCGAAGTCGGCGCAGTCACGCCGCAGGCTGCTGGTAACGATGATGGAGTGCAACCGACGGGGCTGCATGAGGTGAAGCGCCAGTTCCTCCCCGGAGGACTTCCAACTTTGTACGCCCATGGCTTGCTCCCCCCGTTGCTGCACTGGAATCGGAATCGTGTGATTGTGGCTCTAACTTACCCGAGCCGGTCTCCAATCCATCGGCTAAATGGCCAAAGGTTGGCCGGAAACCGCGTTCTTGCGGACCACGGCGTAGTTCATTGGGTTCTTGACCTAGCCACTTTTCGTTGGGGCCTCACATCGAATCCGTCGACCGAGACTGGAAGTGTCGCAACATTAGCCAGCGGCGATGCGGTCCTGGCGAGCAGTGCCTATTCGATTAGGCCTGCAGCATCAGGGCCAGCATCATCGTTGAGACCACGACGCATGCACCCACGACAACGATGAACCCCAGCAGCCAAAACCATGCCGGCAGCCAGCTTCGCGTTGCCAGCAGATAGGCATCGGAGGATGCGATGAGTTCCCTTCGGCTGATGTGGACGCCAAGGACCTTGAACAAATCACGGACCCCGCCGATCAGGAGCATGAGTCCCAGCGACAGGACAACCCATGCGATCGCGTACTTTGGGGTGAAGACCACCAGCAGCTGCGCGATCGCTGCAGAGGCAAAGCGCCACCAGGATCCCCACCCAGTTGCGCAGGAAAATCAACGACACCAGCAGTATCAGCGCCCCAATGGACAGCGCGGCGGATCCGAAACCGAAGTAAGTCGACCCAATCAGCATTGTCCCCACCAGAGCCGGAACCGGATATCCCCAGAACCCGCTCCACGCCGCGGAGAAGCCCGGCTTTCCGCTACTGACCAACTCGCCGGAGTGGTCAAGCCCGATCTTGAGCCCATGGACAAACCTGCCGGTCATGAGAGCCGCAAATGCATGCCCGAGTTCGTGGACAAAGGTCACGTAGAGACCGAAATATCTCCACGTGGCCCTGGGCACCGTAAGCAGAATGCAGACGGCAATGATTGCCAGGATCGGGAACAGCGTGAAGCTCAGCGGATCGGTTCGAACGAATCCTTGAAGTACCGCCTGCCACCACGTGTCTAGTATCTGCATTTGCCAACCCTACTGGTGCACCCTGTGGACAAGTGGAGACTCCGATCGACATGAGTGCGGACTGGTTTCGCGCTCCCGAAGAATTTCATTGTTTCCGACGACCCATAAAAATAATGAATGAATGTTCGAAGATTTTACAGGGATGAAATCAAGGTTCGAAAATCAAGTGGCTTTCTGAATGGTTCCTGAATCAACGGCGGCCTCCATTGCCGGGAAAACCAGTTGAGGAACGGACGAAACACAGAGGGGAAATGTGACCGATGCCTGATATCTTCACAGCATCCACACAACTTCCATTCATAAAGTTGAGCACTCAACTAACTTTTTTCGAAGGAGGCACCCCGCGTTGAAGCGACTATTTGGCTTGTTGCTTGCGTTGGCCCTCCTGTTGCCGCTGTGCCTGTCCAACGGGGCGGCCTCGGGCGCAAGGAGCTCAAGAGTTGGTTGTTGCCGGCGAGACGCATTGCCCGGTGGACATGCCAAATCACCATTACTGCGCACCGGCTGCCGATCCAGTCCCAAATGTCTCCCAGATTGCGCCCCGGCCGGACTCAAACGAATTGTTCGGGGTTTCTCCCGCTGTCGTTGCCGAGACGACAAGACTTCGCCGGGCGCAGGATTCCCCCGCCCCTGATCTGTATCAGCTTTCAATCACACGCATATAGGCAGCCTGCCAATCGCTGTCCCCGCGCGCCTGCTATCCAAGGGCGCATTCACTACGTGTATCCAAGGACCAACTTAATGTCCGATTCAAAAACGTCACGTTCCCTGATCATTGCCCTGGCGGCATTGGTCATTGCCGTGGGTTTCGGTGGCTGGATGCTGGGAACCGCCAGTCCGCGCAGCCCCTACCCGTCCGAGGCATCGCCCGAAGCCGGTTTCGCACGCGACATGCAGACCCACCATCAGCAGGCCGTCCAACTGTCAATGATCATCCGGGACAACTCAACCAATGACGCGGTGCGTTCCTTTGCCTACGACATAGCCCTGACCCAGCAACAGCAATCCGGGCAGATGTATGCCTGGCTTGAACTCTGGGGGCTGCCGCAATCCGGTGAATCCATGACCTGGATGAACGACCTGCTCACCGAGGACTCCTCCCACGCCAGCCACGGGACCCCGACCTCGAGAAGAGGCCCACACCATGGCGTCGATGGGCATGGCGACCCAAGAGCAGATCAAGGCACTGACCGCGGCCCGCGGCACCGAAGCAGATCGCCAATTCCTGACCCTGATGATCGCCCACCACAAGGGCGGCGTCGAAATGGCCCAGGCGTACCTGGACCGTGGACACAACCCCATGGTGCGCACATTCGCCCAAAAAATCGTTATGACCCAAGAAGCCGAAATATCGGCCCTGACCCAGCTGTTGGATCAGCTGGACTAAAGGATTCCAACCATGAACAAACGTGAAGAAGCCCAAGCCGTCATCGCCAAGGCAAAGGCCAAGGAAAAACGAACCAAGATCCTCACCATCTCCATTGCGGCGGCGGCCATTCTGGCCATCGCGGTGCCGACGGCCGTCGTGCTCAGCGGGGCCGCACAGGAAAAGGCCGCGGTGAAGTCGGCCGCGGCCGCACCCATCGACGGCGTACAGAACTACACGATCGGCGCGGTCAACCACACCCAAGCCCCCGTGAAGTACCCGCAGAAACCGGGCGTCGGCGGGGACCACTTCCCCGTCTGGGCCAACTGCGGCATCTACACGAAACCCATCCAGGAAACGGCCGGCGTCCACTCCCTTGAACACGGCGCGGTCTGGATCACCTACGACGGCATCAGCGACGCCGACGTCAAGGCCCTCGACGCAGTCGTCGGCGAACGCACCTACATGCTGCTCAGCCCGTTCCCGGGCCAGGGAGCCAAGATCAAGCTCAGTGCCTGGGGCGAGCAGCTGAGCGTGGATTCCCCGACGGACCCGCGCATCCAGACCTTCATCACGAAGTACCGACAGGGCCCGCAGACCCCCGAGCCGGGTGCCGCGTGCACCGGCGGCATCTAGTACGAAAGTAAAAGGAGAAGGAACATGTCACTTTTGCCCTCCGCTTTGGCGGGAACCGGATTGATCGGCGGCTTCGCCACCGCCCGATCCACCAAGAACCGCCCGCTGGGCGGCGCCGTACTGGCCGCCGCCGGAACTGGCGCCTTCCTGCTGTGGAAGTCCAATGCGGGAACGCCCCGGGCCGCCGCACTGACCGGGCTTTACCTGGCGGCGTTCGGCGCCTCGCACCCGCTGGCCAAGAAGATCGGGGCATGGCCCGCCGTCAACACGGTGACCGCCGGAGTGGTCCTGGCATCCCTGGTGGCCGGCCGACGCCGATAGCTTAAACCCCTCCGGCAAACGGCGGCTGGACTGGTAGCTTGACTCCAGAAACCAATGTCGAGCTGTCTTACAAGGTGGTCATCCGCGTCATGCAAGCATTCAACATCCAGGTTGCATCAACGATGCCCGCCCTGGTCCAGCCGGCCGTGTTGCTGTGCGACAGGCACCCGGCGCAGGACATTGCGTTCACCGTGATCGACTCGAACCTCGACGCGGTGGACCTGAGCTACGCACAGCTGAAGGACCGTTCGGAGCGGGCCGCGGCGCTCTTCGCGTCCCTGGGCATCAAGCCCGGGGACCGCGTGGCAACGCTGATGTCCAAGAGCGCCGAACTGGTCTACGTCCTGTTGGGGCTGTGGCGCCTGGGCGCTGTCCACGTGCCGCTCTTCACCGCCTTCGCCACCCCGGCCATCGAGGTCCGCGTGGCCGGGGCCAACGCGAAGCTGATCGTGGCCGACGAGTCGCAGCTGCACAAGCTCGACGCCCTGGACCACCCGGTGCTTCGCACCGCCGAACTCGGGGCCCGGCTCGAGGAACAGCCGACCGGCTTCGAGGCGTGCACCCGTTCGCTGAACGACCCGCTGGTGGAAATCTTCACCTCGGGAACCACCGGCACGCCCAAGGGCGTGCCGGTGCCTGTGCGTGCGCTTGAGGCGTTCCACATCTACTTCAGCTACGGCCTCGATGTGCGTCCGGACGACGTCTTCTGGAACGTGGCGGATCCCGGGTGGGCCTACGGCCTGTACTACGGCATCCTGGCGCCCCTCTATGCCGGGCGCCGCAACCTCTTGCTGACCGCGGGGTTCAACGCCGACACCTGCTGGGAGGTGCTGGCAAGGTTCTCCGTGACCAACTTCGCCGGGGCCCCCACCATCGTGCGCTCGATGCGGGCGGCCAGGCCCGAGGGCGTTCCGGGCCTGAAGCTCCTGCGGGCGTCCTCGGCCGGCGAACCGCTCGATGCCACGACGATCGCCTGGGCCGAATCCGTCCTGGGCGTTCCCGTCCGCGACCACTACGGGCAGACCGAGATGGGCATGTGCATCGTCAACGGGTGGGCGCCGGAGGTCATCGACGAGATCAAGCCCGGTTCCATGGGCCGCCCCATGCCCGGGTACTCGGCCTGCGTGCTGAGGGAGGACAACGACGAGTACGCCCCGACGGGCACCCGCGGACGCGTGGCAATCAACATCCCCGGGTCGCCGATGATGTGGTTCAACGGCTATTCCGGGGACCCGGAACGCACGGCCGCGCGATACTCGGACGACGGGCGCTGGTACTACACCGGGGACGCGGGCAGCATGGACGAGGACGGCTACATCTTCTTCTCCTCGCGCGACGACGACGTGATCATCATGGCCGGGTACCGGATCGGCCCGTTCGAGGTCGAGTCGGTGCTGGCAGCTCACCCGGACGTCCTTGAATCGGCCGTCATCGGCGTCCCCGACGAGCTTCGCGGCGAGGTGCTCATCGCCTATGTGGTGCTGCGCAACGGGCTTCGGGGCAGCGACGAGCTGACCGTCGAACTGCAAAATCTGGTCAAGACGCAGTACGCGGCGCACGCCTACCCGCGCCGCATCACCTATGTCGACGAACTGCCCAAGACCCCCTCGGGCAAGCTGCAGCGCTACGTGTTGCGGGAGGCCGAATCGTTGCGGGATTGAGTCCCAATCCCCCGCCCCGGAGTCCTATGCTGGGGCGAAGGGGGGATGGCCATGAAACACAATCGGCCGTTGCATTCGCTGGCACTCGTTGCGGTCCTTGGGGCACTGCTCAGCCTGGAAGGTTCACCAAGCACGTTCCTGCCCTCGCCCACGGCCTTTGACGCGATGCTCGACCCGAACGCCACGACATTCGTCGTCGCCGGGGATTCGATCACCGCGGCCGGAAGCGACGCGGTGTGGGCAGGCAAGATCGGGGATGCCTCGTGGATCAACTTCGTCGATCCCACCGGGTCCGGCGGCACCCGCGTCGGCTGGCGTGGCGGGTGGGCCCTCGGCGGGGCGCAAACCGGCGACATGGCCCGGGCGCTGCGCCACCGAAACGCCAACGTGCTGGTCGTCCTGGCCGGCACCAACGACCTGGCCCACCGGATCCCCCATGAAATCACCGGGCGGAACATCGAGCGGATCGCGCTGGTCGCCTCCTCCGACACCGTCATCATTTCCAGCGTCCCCCCGCGCGACAACGCCTCCGATGCCACCCGGGAGTACAACGGCTTCCTGCAGGCCCTCGCCGCCAGGCACGGCTGGCTCTTTGTGGATGCCTCGGCCGGGCTGCGCACCGCCGAGGGCAGGTTCAGGCCGGGACTCAGCGACGACGGGGTGCACCCCAACGTCGCGGGTGCGGCGGTCCTTGGCCATGCCATCGGCGAAGCCCTCGCCGGCATTCGGATGCTCGCCGGCGGCCCCATCCTGCCCGCGAACCCCTAGGCTGGGAGCATGCGCTCCCCGATTGCCGACTACCTCAGCCAATTGCACGGCGACCTGCTCAAACTCACCGAAGGCCGGCCCTACCAGGGCATCCCGGCGATGGCGGATGCCGACACCTCCAAGTTCGCCATCGCGCTGGCCACCGTCGACGGTCACGTCTACAAGGTGGGCGACGCCGACCTGGAGTTCTCCATCCAGTCCATCTCCAAGCCGTTTTCCTACGGGCTGGCGCTGGATGACCAGGGGCTTGAGGCCGTCGATGCGAAGATCGACGTGGAGCCCAGCGGCGATGCGTTCAACGAGATCTCGCTGGCCCGCGAAACCGGGCGGCCGGCCAACGCCATGATCAACGCCGGGGCCATCGCCACGGTCTCGCTGGTCAAGGACGCCGAAACGCCGCGCTTCGCGCGGATCCTGGAGCAGTTCTCGCGCTGCGCCGGCCGGGAGCTGCAGCTGAGCGAAACCATCTACGCCTCCGAGGCCCTGACCGGCCACCGCAACCGGGCGCTGGCCTACCTGCTGCGGTCGTTCGGCATCATCGAGACCGACCCCACCCCGGTGCTCGAGGACTACTTCAAGGCGTGTTCGGTCATGGTCAACACGCGAGGACCTGGCAATGATGGCGGCGACGCTGGCCAACGGAGGCACGCAGCCGACCACGGGGGTCCAGGTCATGAGTGCCGAGGCCGTCCAGCGGGTGCTCTCGGTCATGACCACCTGCGGCATGTACGACGATGCCGGGGCCTGGATCAGCGCCGTCGGGCTGCCCGCGAAGTCGGGGGTCGGCGGCGGGCTGATCGCCGTGCTTCCCGGGCAGCTGGGCCTGGCCGTGTACTCCCCCGCCCTGGACGCCCACGGTTCCTCCGTGCGCGGCCTTGCCGCCAGCGAGCAGATCAGCCGGGACATGGGCCTGCACTTTGTCCGCGCCGCACGCATCGGCCGCTCGGTGATCCGCGACCACTACGACATCACGCAGGTCCCCTCCGCCACCCGGCACACCGAGGACGCGGAAAAGCTCCTGGCCAAGTACGGGCATCGCGCCCACATCCTGGAACTCGCCGGCGACCTGCTCTTCGCCGGGACCGAATCGATGGTGCGCGAGGTCAGCGAACTTCCGGCGGACGTGGAACTGGTGATCCTGGACCTGCGCCGGGTCGACGAGATCGACAAGATCGCCATCCGGATGATCGGGGACCTGAACCGGGGCCTGGCCGCGGAGGGCCGCACCCTCGCGCTGGTCCAGGACGAGCCGTTCGCGCCGCTGGAGGAGGTCAAGTTCTTCCCCAACCGCAACGACGCGGTCGAATGGGCGGAAACCACCATGCTGCTGCGCCACGGCAGCCCGGAATTGATGCCGCACAGTGTCGCCATCGCCGATTTCGCGGCGCTTGCGCCGCTGTCCCCGGAAGACATCGCCCTCCTGGATTCCCTCATGGTGGAGAGCGAGGTCGCCGACGGGCGGGTCATCCGCCGCGTCGGCCAGGAATTCGGGGGCGTGTACTTCATCCTCGACGGCAAGGTCGTCACCTCCACCGACCGGGGCGGAAGCCCCACCCGGCACGCCACGCTGTCCGCCGGCATGACCTTTGGCGAGATCGCGCTCGGCGGCGAGGGAGCCCAAACCACCCGGGTGACGGCGCTCGGCCAGGTCCACCTGAAGGTGCTGGCAGCCGAGGCCATCACGGCGCTGGAGGCCGAGCACCCGGAGCTCGCGTTGCGTTTTTGGAAGGCCATCGCACGCGACGCCTACACCCGGGTGGAGGCGTACCTCAAGGATTCCGGCCATCCCCTGCGCTGAAGGACTCGGTCTCGGCCACGGGCTCCGGATGCCACCGGATAGAGTTACTGCCATGACCCAGCACGCACCCCACGGCAGAGGGCCGCGCAGCGCCGTGTTCGCGCCCCTGGGCACGGCGGCACGCTCCACGCAGGTGGCGCAGCGGCTCACCGACGCCATACTCCTGGGCGTCCTCAAGCCCGGCGAGCGCCTGCCCACCGAGGCCGAGCTCGCCAAGCGGTTCGGGGTTGCGCTTGTCACCGCCCGCGAGGCGCTGAGCGAAATCCGCGAGGCCGGGCTTGTCGAGACCAGGCGCGGCCGCGACGGAGGGTCCTTCGTGCTGGCCTCCGACCGACGCCCCCGAGCAGGTCATCATGACCCGCCTGCGCTCGATCTCCCGCATCGAACTGGCCGACGTCGGCACCTACGAGGCGACGCTGTGCGCCGGCGCGGCCGAACGCGCGGCCGAACTGGCGTCGCCCGAGGAGGCCGCCAGGCTTGCAGCCTGGTGGGAGGGCGCGGACTTCTCCTCGGCGCAAAGCGCTGCCCGGAACCAGGGCGGCCTGCTGCTGGAAATTTCCGTTGCCTCGCAATCACCGCGCCTGGTGCGTGAACAGATCCGCTTCCAGGCGGAATTCGGCCAGCTGCTCTGGCTGGGCCTGGGCGAGGGCGGCATCCGGGAACAGGTGTCGGCGCTGAACTCGGAAATCGTCCAAGCCATCGGCTCCGGCGACGCGGGGCACGCCCGGGCCGTCGTTCGGGCCGAACTGAAGATCCTGACCACATGGCTGTTGAAGACCAAGGAACGGCTGGAGGCCGCGGCATGAGCCGATTGCAAGAGGTGGCCGACCAGCTCGGCGAGGTTTTTGACGGGTATTTTTCCGAGCTGAACGAGCTCCGCATGGCCGTTGAAGCAGGGCTGGCGCGCGGGGACGAGATCGACCCGCTGGTTTTCGGCTTCGTGGCGCCGCGCCTGATGGATCCCACCGCCACGGTCGTTGGCGCGGGTTTCATCGGCGGGCCCGGCAGCGCCGCCGGGGAATCGATCCATTTCGCATGGTGGCTCGGCCCGCTGGAGGACAACCCGCTTCTTGGCACCACCACGGAGGTGACCAGGCTGGATCTCGCCGCACGCGAGTACGCCGACTACCTCAGGGATTTCACGACCATGGAATGGTACTCGGTGCCGGAATCCACCGGCGATCGGCACATCACGGGCCCCTACGTCGACCACCTGTGCACCTGCGACTACATGCTGACCCTCACTTCGCCCGTCGGATCCCCCGCGCTTGGCGTGGTGGGCCTGGACATCCTGGTCCGGCAAATCGAGCCGGGAATCCTGCGCCTGCTGCGTTCGCTCCAAGGCGCCGCCGCGTTGCTGAGTTCCACCGGGCGGATCATCGCCTCGACCTCGGAGAACTGGGAATTGGGCGCCGGTCTCCGGGACCACGGCGGGGTCCCGGTTCCCGGCACCAGCCTGATGGTGGCCACGATTCCAAACTAATCATTCTATTTAGGATGATAAAGGTGTAGCCTGTTCGTGTGACGACGGTCACGAGCGGGTCAAGGTGTTGCGCACACAATGGCCCGGACCCAATTTTCGTTCGCACCGAATAAGGCCCCACACATCATGAGCAACCAAAACATCGAAGACGGCAACCACCTCGCCGTCCTGGGATACGAGCAGTCCTTCGACCGTTCGATGTCCCTCTGGGCAAACTTTGCCCTCGGCTTCACCTACCTTTCGCCGCTGGTGGGCGTGTACTCGCTCTTTGCCATCGCCATGGCAACCGGCGGACCGCCGTCCATCTTCTGGATCTTCATCGTCGCCGGCGGCCAGTTCCTGGTCTCGCTGGTCTTCGGCGAGGTCGTCTCCCAGTACCCCATCCACGGCGGCATCTACCCGTGGACCCGGCGGCTCTGGGGCAAGCGCTACGCCTGGATGGCGGCCTGGATCTACATCTGGGCAATGATCGTCACGATCACCGCGGTGGCCCAGTTCGGCTCGGGCTTCGTGGCCAGCACCTTCGGCGTCGAGCTCACCCGCGGCAGCACGCTGCTGTTCTCCGTGGCGCTGCTGCTGATCGCCCTGGTCCTGAACTTCACGGGAACCAAGACGCTGGCACGCGTGGCACGCATCGGCCTGGCCGCGGAACTCATCGGCGTGATCGCCGTCGGCCTGTACCTGTTGATCTTCGACCGCAAGCAGCCCTTCGGCATCTTCTTCGATTCCATGGGCGTCGAGGGCGAGGGAAGCTACTCCGCCGCATTCATGGGCGCGGCACTGGCCGGACTGTTCCTCTTCTACGGTTTCGAGGCCTGCGGGGACGTCGCCGAAGAGGTCAGCAACCCGGCCCGCCGCATCCCCACCGCCATGATGATGACCATCCTGGTCGGCGGGGTCTCGGCACTGCTGTCCTTCGGCGGCTACGTCCTGGCCGCGCCGGACCTGCAGTCGATCGTCAACGGCGAGGACGCCGACCCGATCCCGGCCATCCTCGAGTCCGCGCTCGGCCCGGTCGGCGCAAAGATCTTCCTGGTCATCGCACTGACGGCGTTCCTGTCCTGCGTGCTCTCGCTGCAGGCCGCGGCCTCGCGGCTGATGTACTCCTTCGCCCGCGACGGCATGATCCCGGGCCACCGCTGGCTCGCCAAGGTTTCACCGACCACCAAGGTGCCGACCAACGCACTGGTCGTGGCCTGCTCGATCCCGCTGCTGATCTGCATCATGATCTACTTCGGCTCCGAACAGCTGCTGGCCCAGGTGACAAGCTTCGCCATCCTGGGCATCTACGTTTCGTTCCAGGCCGTGGTGCTCGCAGCCTTGCGCCAGCGCCTGAAGGGCTGGAAGCCGGCGGGACCGTTCTCCCTGGGTTCGGCAGGCTTCATCGTCAACGTGCTGGCCCTGGCCTACGGACTGTTTGCCATGTTCCTGCTGGCGAAGCCGGGCACCTCGGGCGATTTCTTCGCCGACTGGGTGGTGCTTATCGGACTGGCGATCGTCGCCGGCTCCGGCGCCCTGTACCTCTTTATTGCCCAGCCCGACAAGAAGTCGGACGCACCCACCGGGGACGCCATCGAGGTGGCCGAACGACTTCGCGGGGTGCACGCCAAATCATCCTCATAGGGCGCACCGGTCGCAGCCGGTGATTCCGGCAAATGCCGCGGCAACACCACTTGGCACCGCCTAACGTCAAAGGGTCGTGGCGACATTTCAAATGTCGCCACGACCCTTTGACGTCGGCATGCGCACCGTCATCACAAGCATTGGCCGCAATCGGGAGCTGGATGCCCTCGACGCCAGACAGCCCTACCCGTGGGCACGCAGGCGTTCGGCCACTTCGCTCAGTGCCGCCAGGGAGGCAAAGAGGGACTCCCGGTGCTCGGGCGACAGCCCCTCCAAGACCTCTTCAAGCGAACCGGTCACCGCTTGGTCAATGCTCTTTCGGTTTTTCCGGGTCAGCTCCGTGATGAAGAGCCGCGCTTTTCGCTTGTCATGATCGTCGGCAACCTTTTCCAGCAGACCCCGCTCGACCAGCGCCCGCACGGCCGCGGAAACATTTGGCGCCTTCATGTTCAACGCGGTCCCGACTTCCGTCACGCCGACCCCCTCATGGTCTTCGACGTACCCAAGGATCGCAACTTCTGTGGCGGGGAGTGGCTCCAGGCCGACACGTAGCGGGCCCTTCCTCTGAAGCCACCAAGTCAGCTGAAAGAGGGCCTTGGCAGCTTCATGAACTTTTTCCATACCTTCCATTTTGCGATGCCGACATTATTATGTCAACATACTTATGTTTCCATAAGTATATTGTCCAGGATGAAAGCGAAGCGGTCCACCCCATGACTCAGTCTTCAAAAACCTCAGCGTCGCTGATTGCCATGTTGGCGTTGTTGAGCGCCATTGGTCCATTTGCCATCGACATGTACCTGCCGGCTTTTCCGCAGATGATGTCGGACCTAGGCACAAGCGCCGCAACAGTTCAACTGACGCTCACAGCCTTCATGCTTGGCATGGCACTCGGCCAACTCGTTATCGGTCCGCTTTCGGACCAGTTCGGCCGTCGCAAGCCGCTGCTAATAGGTGCGATTGCCTGCATGGCCGCCAGCGTTCTTTGCGCCGTTGCGCCCAACGTTGAAGTCCTGATCGGAATGCGTTTCCTGCAGGGCTTCGCGGGTGCGGCGGGGGTCGTATTGGCCCGCGCCATCGTCTCCGATTCGGCCCGTGGCCCACAGGCAGCAAAAATGTTCTCCATCATGATGACCGTCGGCGGCATCGCACCGATTCTTTCGCCGTTGGCCGGCAGCTCGGTAATTGCCTTCACTGGTTGGCGCGGCGTGTTCTGGGCCCTGGCGATCCTGAACGTCATCATGGTCGTTGGTTCCATATACCTGGTGAAGGAAACACTGCCCAGGGAACGTCGCAGCAAGGGCGGAATCAAGGCACTCGCCTCGAACGCAGGCGGCGTACTGGGCAACAAGGCCTTCCTCGGGTTCACCTTCGCGTTCGCCTTCTCGATGGCCGCGATGTTCGGCTACATCGCAGCCTCGCCCTTCGTCTTCCAGAATATTCTGGGACTTGGGACCACCGCTTTCTCGTTGGTCTTTGCACTCAATGCCTTGGGACTGACCATCACCAGCATCATTGCCATGAAGCTGGTTGACCGTGTGGGTCCGCTGCGCATGACCTACATCGGCGTCACTGGCCTCACCGTCTTCAGCGCCGGGCTGTTGGCCGTCATCGCACTTGGTGAGACCCCGCTCATTCCGACCTTGGCGCTGGTATTCCTTGCACTGGCTTCCTTGGGCTTTGTCTTCGGAAACGCCACAGCCCTGGCCACCGACCAGGTCAAGGAGCATGCCGGAAGCGGATCGGCAATCATTGGCGCATTGCAGTTCACTTTGGCAGCCGTCGCTTCTCCGCTGGTTGGCCTGGCCGGCGAAGACAACGCAGTGCCCATGGCTCTCGTCATGCTTGCAGGCGGAATCATCGCCCTGCTGAGCATGATTTTCCTGACTCGAGGCGCAGCAACGACAGCAGGCGCCGGACTGCACGAAGTGCACCCCGAGGCCGTTCCGACCCCCTAGCGTTGGCCCGTCCGGAACCGCGCTGGCAGGGACGGTTCCAAGAGGCAGCAAAAACCGTGGACCGCACGTTCCCTTGGGTTTCCAGGTTTCGGCACGTTCGATGGGACCGCAAGCTTCCGACGGCCACTGGCCTGTCCCCCGTGGGGTTCGCCACCGCGATTTGTCGATTTGCCGTCGAGTGACCACCTCGCCGGACGTTTGGCATGGGCTCCATTGCACCGCCTGGTTCCGGGACATGGATCAAGCCTCATCCGGGCTTCAACTACCCTGGGCCGTGGCTCGGCAGGCATTGCCCGATGGCCAAAACGAGGCAGGCAGATGCTAGTTTCGAAACTAAGCCAAGCCTTGAAGGAGCGCCCGCCTCGTGTTTTTCCTCGACCAAGACCTGATCTATTCCGCCAGCGACCTGGTGACCGCAGCCAGCTGCGAATTCACCTCGCTGAGCAAGCTCGATGAAAAGCTGGGCCGCAGCAAGGCTGCGGAAACCAAAGCCGACGAAATGCTCGAACGCACGGCGGAGCTCGGGGACACCCACGAGCACAAGGTGCTGGACGACCTGCTGAACGAGTTCGGCGAATACAACCCCGCCACCGGCGGCGGCGTCAAGATGCTGCAGGCGGGTGTCCGCGGGGATCGCACCTCATTGGAACAGGCCCACCAAGAAACCCTGGATGCCTTGCGCATGGGCGCAGACGTCGTCTTCCAGGCAACGTTCTTCGACGGGGAATTCGTTGGCTTCGCCGATTTCCTGATTCGCCAGGACAACGGTGCCTACGCGGTGTGGGACACCAAATTGGCGCGCCATGCCCGCGTCACGGCGCTGTTGCAGCTTGCCGCCTACGGCGACCAGCTGCTGGCAGCGGGCATCGAGGTTGCCCCGCACACCACGCTGGTACTCGGGGACAACTCGCATTCGGTGCACCAGATGCACGAGCTGCTGCCGGTCTTCAGGGACCGCCGGGTCCGGTTCAAGTCCCTGGTTGAAACCCACCGGGGCCAGGAACAAGCAGTGGCCTGGGGCCAGCCCGGCATCAGCGCCTGCGGGCGCTGCGACTACTGCTCCGAGCAGGTCGCCGAGCACCGCGATCTGCTGCTGGTCGCCGGAATGAGCACCGCCAAGCGCAAGAAGCTCATGGAATCCGGCATCGCCACCATCGACGAACTGGCGCAAAGCAACTCCGGGCCAAAGGACACCCACTTCAAGCTGGCCGAACAGGCCCGCATGCAGGTCGGCCTCGGCGCCAGCGACGGCATCGTCGGCGGGGTCGCCTACAAGGTCTCGGGCAACCAAACGATTTCCCGCCTGCCCGCAGCCCAACCCCGGGGACATCTTCTTCGACTTCGAGGGCGACCCGCTCTGGCAGGATCCCTTCGACGATTCGTGGGGGCTGGAGTACCTCTTCGGGGTCATCGAAATCGACACCGAGGAACCCGTCTTCAAGCCGTTCTGGGCTCACTCCAGGGCCCAGGAACGCAAGGCCTTCACCGACTTCGTCGCCTACGTCGAGAACCGCCGGAAAGCCTACCCGGACATGAAGGTCTACCACTACGCGCCCTATGAAAAGAGCGCGCTGCGGAACCTGTCGGTGCGCCACATGGTTGCAGAGGACTCCATCGACCAGTGGCTGCGCGACGGCCTGCTCGTCGATCTTTATGACACCGTCCGGCATTCGCTGCTGATCTCCGAGCGTTCCTACTCCATCAAGAAACTCGAGCCCCTCTACATGGGCGAGAAGCTGCGCGGCGGGGACGTGAAGGACGCGGGAGCCTCGGTTGTCGCGTATGCCAAGTACTGCCACGCGCTGGAGAACGACACCGCTGCCGCCACCCGGATCCTGGAATCCATCAGCGAATACAACGAGTACGACTGCCTCTCCACGCTGCGGCTGCGCGACTGGCTGTTGGGCCTGGTCCCGCACGCACCGCGCACCGAATGGGTCGAGGAAACCCCGCTGCCCGAGATCGACGAGGTCGAGCCCAGCGCCGAGGAACTCGCCCTGCGCGCCTACCTCGAGTCGTTGCCGCAGGACCGGGCGCTGGACAACGACGAGCGCGCCATCGCCATGGTTGCCGCGGCCACCGGCTACCACCGCCGCGAAGCCAAGCAGTTCTGGGGAGATCACTTCGACAGGCTCGAGAAGCCCTTCGAAGCGTGGGCCGACACCCGCAACGTGTTCATCGTCGATGATGCCGAGGTCGTCGAGGACTGGCACAAGGCAAGCCCCCGGGCCAGGGTCGAGTCCAGGGTCACGGAACTTCGCGGCACCATGGCCGAGGGCTCGGACTTCAAGGTCGGCAGCAGCTGGTTTGCCATGTACGGAACGCCCCTGCCCCCGGAACTCGAACCCAGCAACGCCGACCGGGCCGGGATTTTCAACGCCACGGTGAGCGAAAACGACGAACGTTTTGTCATCGTCGAGAAATCCAGCACCAAGGTCCCTCCCTTCGGGACCCTGCCCGTCGCGCTGACCCCCGACCAGCCGATCAACACCACCTCCCTGCGGGATTCGCTGGCCGAGCTGGCACGCACCGTGGGCGGTTCGCTGCCGTCGCTGCCCAAGCACCCCGGCATCGACATCCTGCGCAAGGCCGCCCCGCGTTTCTCCACCCTGTCCGGGCCGCCGGTGCCGCAGGAGGTCAACGGGCTGAAGAACGTCGTGCCCGCGATCGTCGAGGCCCTGAACGACCTCGACAATTCCTACCTTGCGGTGCAGGGCCCCCCGGGCACGGGCAAGACCTTCGTGGCTTCCCACGTCATTGCGGCCCTGGTGAAGCAGGGCTGGAAGGTCGGGGTCGTCGCACAGTCCCACGCCGTGGTGGACAACGTGCTGGACAAGGCCATCACCAATGCCGGAGTGCACCCGGAGCAGGTCGCCAAGAAGCAGAAGGCCGGCGACAAGACCCAGGTGCCGTGGCACGGAACCACCGATGATGCGATCGAGAGGCTGCTCAACGGCGACGAGGGCGCGTTGATCGGCGGCACGGCCTGGACCATGACCGGCAAGCGAGTGCCCGAGGGTTCCCTGGACCTGTTGGTCATCGACGAGGCGGGGCAGTATTCGCTGGCCAACACGCTGGCGGTGTCCCGCGCCGCCAAGCGCCTGCTGCTGCTGGGCGACCCCCAGCAATTGCCGCAGGTCACCCAGGGCTCCCACCCGCAACCCGTCGACGAGTCGGCGTTGGGTTGGCTCAGTGCCGGGCACCCGACGCTGCCGGAGGAACTCGGCTACTTCCTCGCCGACTCGTGGCGCATGCACCCGGAACTCTGCGAGAAGGTCTCGGCGCTGAGCTACGAATCCAAGCTGCATTCGGCGGCCGCGGCCGCCACGCGCTCGCTCTCCGGCGTGCCAGCCGGCGTTGCCACGGTCTTGGTCGAGCACCACGGCAACACCACGCAATCTCTCGAGGAAGCGCACGAGATCATCAACCAGGTGCGGGCCCACATGGGACTGCGCTGGGTCGGAGGCACCGGCAAGGAACCACGGGAACTGCTGGCCGAGGACATCCTGGTGGTTGCCGCCTACAACGCGCAGGTGAACCTGCTGCGCGAGGAGCTGGATGCTGCGGGCCTCGAGGACGTCAAGGTCGGGACCGTCGACAAGTTCCAGGGGCAGGAGGCGCCGGTGGTCATCGTGTCGATGGCGTGTTCCTCGGCCGAGGACGCGGCGCGCGGCATCGAGTTCCTGCTCAACCGGAACCGGATCAACGTCGCCGTCTCCCGCGGACAGTGGCGTGCGGTGATCGTGCGCTCCCCCAGGCTCACCCATTTCCTGCCGTCCAACCCCGCCTCGTTTGCGGAGCTCGGGGCGTTCCTGGCGCTCGGTAACTGACGAATTCGACAATCGATTTGCCCAGAATTCGGCGCCGAAGGGAAGAACTCCCGAAACCGACTCCAGGAGAGGCCTTGGCATGGCTCTTTCTGAATTCTCGTATTTGGACCCATTGACGAATCGAAGCGTTGCGGCTGGACCAGAGTGGTGTTACTCGGCTTCATGTCTCGCATGACATCACCATTCCGCCCGAAGAAGTAGGCGCGGCAGCGGCCCAGAATTGGCCGTCTTGTGGCGAATTTTCGGCCGTAAAGTAGCTACTTTGAGACACTATCGATGGTAATGTGTCGTTACAGCTACTTTAAAAGGAGGCGTGGTGCTCGAAGCAGAGCAGATCGGCGCAAACTTGCGCGACTGGCGCATCATCCTCGGCCTGCCCCAGGAACTGGTGGCAGAGCGAGCCAACATTTCCCGCTCTACCTTGATCAAGCTGGAGCGCGGCGACGGAGCCAAACTCGAAACCTTCCTGAGCGTCGCCAAGGTGCTGGGCATCGCCGAACGCCTCGTCGAATCCACCGACCCGCTCAACACCGACCTCGGCCGGGCTCGAGCATTCATGCTCAGCCGACAGCGAGCCCCCAAGAGGAAGTAGTGGCAGCACGCGCCCGTCTCCGCACCAGGCCCATCGAAGTCTTGGTCGACGAAACCGTCGCCGGCACACTCGTCATCGAATCCGAAGACCTCTCCTCCCTGGAGCATGTCGCCTTCGCGTACGCAGACAGCTGGATCTCCAATCCCGACGCCTTCGAGCTGTCACCTGAGCTACCCTTGGTCCGCGGCGAACAACGCCCCACCCAGGGTCGCGACATGTTCGGCTCCTTCATGGACGCTGCCCCGGATGCTTGGGGTGAACGCCTTCTCTACGAAGAAGCGCGACTGCAGGCATTGGCTGCCAAGACTCCGATCCCCCGGATGACTGCTGCCACCAGGCTCCTGATGGTCAACGACGAGACCCGGCAAGGTGCGCTCCGGTTCCGCGAAAACGGAACATTCCTTTCCAACTGGGGCGCCCGCGCCGACCTGCGCGACCTGCCTGACCTGGCCGCCTCGGCCCAGACCTATGCCGAAACCGGGTTCATCGACGAACGCGACAGCCTGCTTATTGGCGCAGGTTCCTCCCCCGGTGGCGCCCATCCGAAAGCCTGGGTTCGGGACACCGATGGCTCGATGCTGCTGGCCAAATTCCCGAAGACCTCCGACATCGGCAACGTGCAGCTCTGGGAAATGGTCGCCATCCGCTTGCAGGAGCGCGCGGGCATCAGGGTGCAGCCATCCCGCCTGGTGCCATTGACCGGGTACAGCCAGATTTTCCTCACCAAGAGGTTCGACCGTGAGGGCGACGCGCGAATCCCCTACATGAGCGCAAGGACGGCACTGCAGCTGGACACCTTCCAGCACCCCGACTACGTCACGCTCACCCGCGAAATCTCCCGCATCTCCGCATCCCCTGCCGAAGACGCCAACGAGATGTTCAGCCGCGCGGCTCTCGGCGCGATGGTCAACAACATCGACGACCACATGCGCAACCACGGGTTGCTTCGCTTCCAGCGCGGGTGGAGGCTATCGCCGTCCTTCGACGTGAACCCGGCAAGATCCGGCTCATCGGAGACACCGCTCGTTCCGGGCGGGGACCCCTACGACCGCAATGTGCTGGAGCTTCTGGATCACCTGGATGCATTCCGGCTCACCCGGGCTGCGGCCATTGAGCGCCTCGCGCAGGTGAATGAAGCCGTTTCGCATTGGGCCGAGGACGCCTTGGCGCTGGGCGCTGGGGATGATGTGCCGGCATCGATGCAGTCCGCCTTTGAGGGCCCGAACCGTCAGCGCGTCGCCAGAGTGAGCCGAGTCAACCCCACCATTATCGACCTCGCACCTCATCCGTCATCTGCCACAAGCTTCGGCATCGAACCTACTGGTGGCGACGGTGAAATCTGGGTGAAAGAACACTACCGCGGCGGTCGGCTCATTCCTGGCCACTACCGCACGCGACCTGCCCGCCGGCAGTAAACTTGCATCTGTTCTGGGCTCGTCTGGCGGTTTGTGAGGCCACTTGTCGGTAACCACGACGAATGTCAGGGTACGCAAACATTTGTCACTCAGGCGGAAACCGTGACCGAGGAGGAGACTCTGCTGACTCCGGCCTAGGTCGGAGTCAGCATCAAGCCGCTGCGCAAGGGCAAAACACCTGGCCCAGGTCGCGGCGGCGCCCGCGAACACTCCCACGTTGCACAGGTTTTGGAAGCCCATCGCCACATCTTATTTGTCATGTCGATGAGTCTCTTCGGGTTTGTGACCCTGGTTGCTTTGCCTATCCAGCCCTTCGTCGATCAGTGGGTCGCACTGGCGGGCAGCGACGGCATTCTATGGTCGGCTTTACAGCTCCTGTATCTGCACATTTCGATGCAAAGCCAACAACGAAAGGCCACGCTGTGAGCACCGAGGTTTCTCCACGGATAACGGAAGGATGATCATGGCCACGCCCAATTCTCTGGCAACGTCACGTCGTTCCGCTCGATTCAAGTTGTCAACGTCGTCTGGAAACCTCCTGGTTCCGTCTACCTCGCTTGTTGGAGAACAGCAGGTCGACAAGGCAATCAACGACCTCTTCCAGAATGCCAAGACTTCGCAATCTGCCAAGAGCGGCAAAATCGCTGCCACAAGTCGATAACGGCTTACAGCCAACAACATCGAATTTTCTTGCATTACTTGCCACTGCCTTCACATGTTATGAATAAAGACTATGACTTCACGCGTGCTCGCCGGCCAAAAGGTAAACGCCCTCGGATACGGGGCCATGAACATCGTTCACGGCTACTCCAACTTCCCGACCCCGGAGGCAACCGGGCGCCTGCTCAACGAGGTCCTCGACGCGGGCGTCAACCACATCGACACGGCAACCCTCTACGGCGGCCGGCGCAGCGAAGAGCTCATCGGTGAACACCTGAAGCACCGCCGCGACGAATACTTCCTGGCGTCCAAGGGCGGGCTGTCGCTGATCGACGGGCGCAGCGTCATTGACGGCCGCCCCGAGCTGCTGCTCGCCCAGGTCGATGCGTCGTTGCAGCAATTGCAGACGGACCGGATCGACCTGTACTACCTGCACCGGCTCGACCCGACGGTCCCGGTGGAGGAATCGGTGGGCGCCCTGGCGCAGGCGGTGGCCGCCGGAAAGATCGGCGGCATCGGCCTGTCGGAAATCTCGGCCGCAACGCTGCGCAAGGCCCACGCGGTGCACCCGATCGACGCCGTGCAGAACGAATACTCGCTGGCGACCCGCAACCCGGAAATCGCCATGCTGGATGCCTGCGCCGAGCTGGGAACCGCGTTCGTGGCCTTCAGCCCGCTGTACCGCGGCTACCTGTCGGGCAACCTGCGGGACATCGAGTCCCTGCCGGAGAACGACATCCGCCACTTCATGCCGCGATTCCGGACCGAAAACTACCCGCAGAACCTGGTGCTGGTCGATTCCCTGAAGCAGCTGGCCGCGCAGTGGGGAACCACCGCGGCGGCCCTGTCGCTGGCCTGGGTGCTGGCGCAGGGAGACCACGTCCACGCCATTCCCGGGACCACCAAGTCCGAGCACCTTGCCGAAAACATGGGCGCCTTGGACGTCGCGTTGGACCGGGACCAGCTGGCCCAGCTCAACTCCCTCATCAACAACGAGACGATCCACGGCAGCAGGTACAACTCCCACCAGCAGAAGACCGTGGAAAGCGAAGAGTTCTAGCCGCGTCCGACGGGCCAGACGCGGGCGACGTTTGGCCGATCGAATCCACCTGGCCCTTCCATAGGTGGCCTACCACGGCCACACACGTTGAGCACCAAGCGCCGGCTTGCCCAGGTTCGGTCCAACCGGTTTGTTTCGGTTGATCGATTCGCTTCGTCAATTCTTGGGCTTCAGCCTCGCGGGGTGTGGATGAAAAGCGCCCTACGCGGATACGGAACGCCCTGCTAATTCCAATGTGCGATCAGGTCCGTGAATGCCAGGCTGGCAGCATTCACATATGCCCCTCTCCTGCGGAGCAAGGCGGCCGTGCGCGAGGGAATTTCTGGCGAAATCGCGATCGTTTCAAGACCATCGCGATCACGGGCTATTGCTTCCGGCAAAATGGTTGCCAGCCGTCCGCGGCGAACAGTCTCCACGATCGCACTGATCGAATTGGCCTCGATCGCGATATGCGGCGCGATGCCGTGCTCTTGGCAGTAGTCGATCTATATGTCCCCTCGTCGCAAAGTCGCGACTGAGAAGCACCAGATCCTCTTGACCCAGATCCTTCAACGTCATCGCCTCGGTTCGCCCGGCGCGTGGATGGCGCGTGCCCATGACGAGGCAGAGCGTTTCCACAAACAGCGCCTGGGAATCAATCTCCACCGAGCGGACCCCGGAAAATGCTATGCCGAGATCAAGGCGGTCCTCGGCCAACGCCGCCTCAATGCGGTCCTGGGTCATTTCCTGCACGCTCAGGGTGATGCCCGGATGCAAGGCGTTGAAACGCTCGAGCAGGGGCCCGATCAAATACGCGGTAAAAGTGGGCGTCATTGCCAGCCGGAGCGAACCACGACTCAGGTCTTTGACGTCATGAATTGCACGTTCGCCCGCATCCAAATCTCGCACTGCGAGCTTCGCATAGTGCAGGTAGGCCTCCCCTGCATCGGTTAGTCGCACCGTCCGTCCCGATCTGTCCAGCAGCTGGACCTGCAGCGACTTTTCCAGCTGTTTGATCTGCTGCGAAAGGGTCGGCTGTGAAATGAACAGCGCTTCCGCGGCTCGGGTGAAGTTCCCGTGTTCGGCGACGGCGGTGAGGTAACGGACATGGCGCAGCATCATGCGATTCATACTATAGGGAAATACTATTGATTTGATCGAAAACAGGTCTTGGACACTATGGAAAATGGCCGTCATCCTTGAAATACAACCCACCGCAAGGAGACCGCCCATGCAAGACATCATCGATGGCTTTCTGAAATTCCAACGAGAAGCTTTCCCGGAACGTTCAGGGCTTTTCAAGAGACTTGCCACCAGCCAAAACCCTGGGGCCTTGTTCATCACCTGCTCGGACAGCCGGGTAGTGCCCGAGTTGCTTACCCAAAGGGAGCCGGGCGACCTGTTCGTCATGCGCAATGCCGGCAACATCGTCCCGGCGTACGGCCCGGAACCAGGCGGCGTCACCGCCACCGTCGAGTACGCCGTCGCGGTCCTTGGCGTTACGGACATCGTCATTTGCGGCCATTCCGACTGCGGTGCAATGACGGCCATTGCCGCAGGCAAGGACCTCGGGCATTTGCCGGCGGTCGCCAACTGGCTTGCCCACGCCGACGCGGCCAAAGCAGTGAACGCCGCCCACGCCCACGGATCGGACCCCGAACGACTGTCAGCCCTGGTACGCGGGAACGTCGTTGCGCAGCTGAACAACATCAAGACGCATCCCTCGGTGGCGCGCGCACTGGACCAGAGCGTCTTGACACTTCATGGCTGGGTATACGACATCGAATCCGGCTCAATCGACACCCTGGACGATTCCTCGGGCCGTTTCGTCAGCCTCGCGAATCATTCACAAGGACCATCCGAACCAGCCACTTCCGGCTTCGCCGCCTGAATACCCCTTTATCCCAAAATCCCAACCCCGAAAGGAATCGCCATGATTCATTCCCAGTTCTCACAGACACCGCGCGAGGAACTCACCGCTGTCATCGTCGATGCAAAGACCCGCAAGGACCTCTCTTGGCAGGATCTCACCGACGGCACCGGCCTCAGCCTGGCCTACGTGACGGCGGCCCTGCTCGGCCAACATCCGCTGCCGGCCGACGCCGCGGAAGTGGTCGGCGAACGGCTTGAATTGAGCCAGGACGCAATTCGACTCCTGCAGACCATTCCCCTGCGCGGAAGCATCCCCGGCGGTGTGCCGACGGATCCCACCATCTACCGCTTCTACGAAATGCTGCAGGTCTACGGCTCCACGCTGAAGGCTTTGGTGCACGAACAGTTCGGCGACGGCATCATCAGCGCCATCAACTTCAAACTGGATATCAAGAAGGTTGAAGACCCGGAGGGCGGTTCCCGGGCAGTCATCACCTTGGACGGAAAGTACCTTCCGACCAGGCCCTTCTAGGGGCTCCCGCACAGAGACACCAGGCTGCACCACCGCTGGAAAGATCCGGGCAGCGACCCCCTTCATGTCGAGGGTCGTTGCCCGGATCAAACGCAGCCGGGACGTTCACAATGCGAAAACAGATGGGACCGCCCCGAATCGCGGCCCTATTTGGGCCGGGCCGGGTCGAAGACCTTCTTCACGTCGAAGAAGGTCTTCAGCACCGGCCGGTCCCCGCGCTTTTCCTTGGCGAACTGCAGCCCGTCGAGGTTGATGCGGGCCTGGCGCAGGTAGGTGTCGCCCTTCTGCGCCCAGGCGGTTGCGGTGCCGTCGACCCCGTAGAAGAAGTCGAACCCGTCCTTCTTGAGCATGTCGTATCTGGTGCCCTTGTACTTCTCCACGTGGGCGATGTCGGCGCCGAAGGGGTAGATGAGCTGGTCGGTGTCCCCGATGATCGGGCGGACCTCCGCATCCCACTGCTTCATGTCCCTCGTGAACCGCGGCATGGGGCTCTTGCCCATGTCGATGTGTCCCCAGGAGTGGGAGGCGAAGACCCAGCCGTTGGCCTTCATCGCATCGGCGACCTGCGTGGCGGTCTCCGTGTCCTTGGCCATGGTCTTGCTCTTGGGGTACTCGCTCTTGGAGGTCCGGTAGCCCAGCACCCCGTTGTAGCCGGTCAGCGCGACGATGCCCTTGGACCCGCGGTAGGAGAAGTCCGGGTGCTTTTGGACGTACTCGTCGATGAGCGGGACCATGTCGTAGGCGCCGATCGTCGTCTTGCCGTGGGCGTCGGTGTATTCGTTTTTGACCTGGCCGTGTTCATCGAGCAGGAGCTTGGACGGGAATCCGTCCCCGTCCATGTACTCGTAGTAGCTCACGTCGTCCTCGGACAGGACGATCGGCGTCTTGCCCTTGGGCAGGTGGATCTTCCGGTAGGCCATCTTGCCGTTCTTGTCCAAGCCCGCGATGTCGGCGGGGTTCACCAACACGAAACCGCGTTTGTGGAGCTCGGCGAATGATCTTGTTGAACTCAGCCATCGTCACCATGTAGTCCAGGTAGCCCTGCTGGCGGTCGTCCCCGTCGAATGCGCGCTTGGGATCCACCACCAACGAGTGGAAGAAGAGGTGGGAGATCTTGGAGTTGTCTTCCCAGACCACGGTGCCGGCCTTGGCCTTGGCGATCCCGGCCCGCGCGCTTTCGGCCTCCGGGCCGGTGACGCCTGCCAGGGTCTTTGCCGCGGCGTCGTAGTCGTAGCCTGCGGCCAGCGCCTTGGCCTTGCCGATGAGCTCGGCCTCGGTGGGCTGCGCAGGTTTCCCTGATGCTTCGGGCGCCGGGGTTTGCGTTGAGGGGGTTTCGGTTGCCGGGGCCGGGCTGGATACGGTTGCAGCCTGCTTGCTTGGTGCGGGCGCCCCCTGTGGCGCGGGCGTACAGCCGGCAAGTGCCAGTGCCGAGGCAGCCACCACGGCTGCGGCCAGGTGAGTGCGTTGAAGCATCTTCTCCCGTTTCCTCTCCGCGGCAAAAGGCCGCGTATTGGTCGTTGGATCGGTGCAACCGACCCTACCCTCTGGCACCCGAACCTTAAATCGGCGCGCCGATGGACTAGGATTGTTGGGTTCAATCCCCCGCAAAAGGACCGTGATGCGACCTACCCACCAAGCGAGCCCGCTGTGGAGTCAGACGCAACAATTCAGGTCCTCGGCGGCCTGGAAGTTGCTCTCCACCGCCCCGTGGGCAGTTGCCTTCCTGCGTGCAGAATTCACCAGCGCCAAGCCCCGGATCGGGCTTGAGGTCTTCCAGGCCTCGCTCGAGGCGTTCCTCAAGGTGGTGCGCTCCGAGGACCCCGGCTTCAACGACTCCATGACGGCCGCGCAGTATGCCGATGCCTGGGTGAAGAACCAGTTCCTCGCCAGGCCCCTGGTCGACGGGCACTTCGTCTACGAGCCCACCGCGCAGACGGCCCGCGTGCTCAAGTTCCTTGCCGACTTCTCCGGGGACCGCACCAACCTGAACTCCTCGCGGCTGAACACGCTGCTGGTTTCCCTCGAGTCCCTGGCCCACGAAACCGACCCGGACCCGGCCGCCCGCATCCGCGCGCTGGAAGCGGAAATCGCCCAGCGCCAGGAAAAGATCACCGCGCTGCGCGACGGCACCTCCCCCGCGGTGCTGCCCAAGGAGGGCGCGCTGGCGGCCACCCGGTCCGTGCTGGACATGGCTTCGGGCCTGCCGGCGGACTTCAAGCGCATGCGCGACGGCGTGCAGGAAATGCTCCACGCGCTGCGCGGGGAAATCATGGAATCCTCCTCCGTCAAGGGCGTCGCCATCGGCGCGGTGCTCGAGGGCGACAAGCAGCTGCGCAGCACCCCGCAGGGCGAAACCTTCCGCGGCTTCACCGAGTTCCTGAACTCCCCGGAGGCGCAGGTGCGCTTCCGCGAGGCCGTCAACGAGGTGCTCGAACGCGACTTCGTCGACTCCCTTGACGCCCAGGAACGCCACACGCTGGCGAACCTGCTGCGCGAGCTGCGCCGCCAGGCCTCCGAGGTCCACCAGTCCTACGGCCGGCTCTCCGAATCCCTGCACGCCTACGTGCAGTCCGAGGAATTCAAGGAAGCCGCCGTGCTGCGCGAGGCCGTGCGTGCCGCCGAGCTCGCCGTCGCGTCCTCGCGTGCCCTGCATTCGCGCACGCTGGTCGCCCCGATCAAGCTCTACAGCCCGCGCTTCACCTCGATCGCCGGGCTGGGCATCTACGACCCGGACGAACACGTGGCCCCGCCGAAGCTTGCCGCACCCCCGGAACTCTCGGTCGCCGACATCCGCCGCACGCCGAGCACCCCGGGACCCGATGTCCCGGCGCTGAACAGGGCCGTGTCGGCCGCGCGCAAGGTTTCCGGCGGCGCGGTGTCGCTGACCGAGGCGTACAAGACGCTCGAGGACCGGCACAAGCACCTGAACACCATCCGCTACCTCATCGAGGCCGCCCGCCTCGGCGGCGAGGACCCGGATGAAACAAGCTTCGAAGAAATCACGTTCACCCAGGTCGACGGCACCACCCGCACCGCCCTGGTGCCAGCCATCAGCTTCACGAAGGATCCAGCATGAGTACGCCACTGCCCTCCGGCGCCGCAGCCGAACGCCGCCTCTTCGAGGGCGACACGGGTTCCTTCGAACTGCCGTTGCGCCAGCTCCTGGTCCGCCTGCTGCGCGGCCCCTACCTTGACGGGGTCGCCGAACCGCGGCTCTGGCAGCTGGTGCTCGACCGCCGGGCGGAGATCTCCGCCTACGTCGCCGAGATCTTCCTGGTCCTCGAGGTCGATGCCTCGCGCAAGATCGCGCTGCTGAGCCCCGTCGCCCTCGAGGCCGCACACACCACCGCCATCGCCCCGCGCCGCGCGCTCAAGCGCGAGGAAACCCTGCTGGCGCTGCGCCTGCGCCTGCTGCTCGAGCGCCACGCCGGCTCGGGCACCGACGCGGTCGTCACCCGCGAGGCGGCCCGCGAGATCCTGCTCGAACACCGCGCCCCCGGGGACACCGATGACAAGAAGCTCGAGGAAACCACCGACGCGGCGCTGGCCCGCCTGCTGAGCCTGAAGCTGATCCTGCCCACCGAGCTGGACGACGAATACAAGGTCTCCGGCGCGCTGGCGCTGGCCCTGCCCTTCGCGACCATCGAGGAAATCCCCGACTACATCGCCGCCATCGAGCGCGTGGGCGCGGACGACACCGAAGAACTTGAACTGGAGACCGAAGACGCATGAGCATCGAAATGACCCTGCCGCTCTCCGACGCCGTGAACCCCGGCCAGCACCGGCTGACCCAGATCCAGGTCATCAACTGGGGCACCTTCCACGGCCGCCACACCCTGTACGTCGACCGCGCCGGAACCCTGCTCACCGGCCACCCCGGCGTGGGCAAGTCGACGCTTTTCGACGGCATCGGGCACATCTTCTACGCGGCCCCGCGGTTGAACGAATCCGCGCACGAGGCCTCCACCCGCAAGGACCGGCGCACCACCTACTCCTACATGCGCGGCCGCCGCTTCAAGACCGAGGCCGGCACGCTCTACCAGCGCCCCGGCGCCAGCTGGAGCGCCATCGCCCTGGTCTATGAGGACGGGCTGGGCTCCAACGTCTGCATCGGCGCGATCTTCGACCTGCCGGCCAACGGGCTCGAGGGCCAGGTCGGCAAGCACTACGTCATGGGCGACCGGGTGCTGGACACCGCGGCCCTGGAGGAACCACGGCGCACGCCGCTTCACCCCCTCCTCGCTGCAGAAGTCCCTTCCCGGCTTCGAGGCGTTCGACGTGCACCGCGCGTTCGCGGAGAAGTTCCGCCGCCGCCTGGGCATCGACAACGACAAGGCGTTCTCGCTGCTGCGCACGCTGCAGAACGGCAAGGGCCTGGACAAGGGCGTCAACCAGTTCTTCCGCTACGAGGTGCTGGAAATCCCGACGACCATGAAGGCCGCCGCCGGGGCCATCGAGGACTTCTCCCACCTGCGCGGCATCCACCGCCAGCTGGAGGAGGCCCGCGCCCAGCGCGACGCCCTGGCCAACGTGCCCGAGCAGAAGCTGCGCCACGAGGAACTCAGCGCCGAACTGACCAAGCTCAACAGCCTGGTCACCACGCAGCTGCCGGCCTTCGGCGCGCAGCTGGCAACCCGGGCGCTGCAAAGCGAGACCGAGCAGCTGACCGCCGCCGTGGAGAAGAACGCGGCGCTCATCGAGGAAACCACGGCCCGCAAGGCCGTGCTTGACACCAAGGTGACCTCGCTGAACGAACAGCTCGAGGCCGGAGGCGGCGCGGGCCTGGCCATCCTTGAACGCGAGGCCGAGGCCGCCCGCAAGGCGCTGGCCGAGCGCGAGGCGGTGCTGCGCACGCTGCGCTCCGACTTCGAGGCCGCGGGCCTGGGCTTCACCTTCACGGCCTCCGGCCTGCAGGCCATGCGCCGGCAGGCGGCCGTGAGCGCGGAGAACCTCTCCTCCATCGCCAAGGACGCCCGCACCATGGAGTACGAGGCCATGGCGAACGTGATGAACCTGAAGGACAGGATCTCCAAGCTCAAGCTGCAGATCGATTCCTACGCCAAGCGCGGCTCCAACATCGACGACCGTTCGATCGCCGCCCGCCGCGCCATCGCCGCCGCCACCAAGCTGGGCATCGAGGACCTGCCGTTCGCCGGCGAGCTGATCGACCTGTCCCCCGCCCACGGGCAGTGGCGCCCCGCCGCGGAAAAGGCGCTGCGTTCCCTGGCCACCACCATCCTGGTGCGCGGCGAGGACCTGAAGTCGGTCACCCACGCCATCGACTCGCTCAGCGGGCTGGGCCGCATCCGCTGGAACGACATCTCCAGGACCCCGCGCGAGGTCGTCCCGGGCCCGGGCGACCTGGTCGGCAAGCTCGACTTCAAGCACTCGGACGCCGGCACCTGGCTGCGCGGGAAGATCGCCGCCGACTACCCGCTGGTCTGCGTCGAATCGGACGCCGGGCTGCACATCCACGACAAGGCCATCTCGATGGCCGGCACCATCAAGACCGGTGCGGGCAGCTTCGAGCGCGACACCCGCTCGGTCGCCGCCTCCGACTACCTGCTGGGCTTCACCAACGCGGAGAAGATCTCCGAGCTGGAGGCCAAGCTTGCCTCGCTGGTCGAGGAGCTGGCCCGCATCGAGGCCGTCGCCAACGACCGCTCGGCCGCCAAGGACCAGCTGGCCGCCAAGCTTGCCCTGCTGGGCACGCTGGCCGCGGACGAGCGCGGCTTCGCGTCGCTGGACGCCTCCGGCGCCCTGGCCACGCTGCAGGACCTCGAGGCCCGCATGGCCGAGGCCCTGTCCACCTCCGGGGACCTGTCCCCGGTGCGCCGGGCCCTCGAGGCCGCCCGCGCGGAACTCGAGGAATGCGTCGGCACCCTGGCCGTGGCCCGCGCCGAGGCCACCACGCTGGCCCGCAACCTGGAGAAGGCCTCGGCTGCGCTGCGCGCGGCCAAGGTCCGGGACTCGGCCACCGAGGAATGGGCCAGCGACATGCTTGCCGCCAGCGAACAGCTGGCCCCGCTGATCACCCGCCTGGAACAGCGCCAGCCGGTCGGCACCTCCGAGCTGGAGGCCGCGCTGAACGCGCTGGCGCTCGCGCTGTCCGAATCCGGCGCCGAACTCAAGCGCGAAACCTACACTCTTGAGGCCGCCCTGAAGGACACCTTCAAGGCCTTCGCCCGCGAGTTCGGCAACTCGGCCGCCGTCAGCTTCGGCACCGGCGTCGAGGCCGCCGACCACTACGTGGCGCTGCACCAGGGCATCATCGAGGAAGGGCTGCCGCAGCACGAGGAGGAGTTCCGCGAGTACTTCTCCAACCGCTCCTACGAACGCTTCTCCGACCTGTTGCAGCTGCTGGAGGAGGAACGCCGGCAGATCGCCGAGCGCATCTCCCCGCTGAACCAGATCCTTGCCGACGTGCCGTTCGAGCACGGCTCCAAGCTGGCGCTCGAGGTCAAGACCACGGTCCCGGACGAGGCCCGGGCCTTCCGCCAGGCGCTCAAGGACGCACTGGCCGGGGCGTATTCCTCGCGCGGCGCGTCAACAACGCTGAGCGAAAGCTACAAGGCGCTCGAGTACCTGGTCGATTCGCTGGACGACCCGTCGCGGGCCGCCTGGCGCGACACCGTGCTGGACGTGCGCCAGCACGTGACCATCAGCTGCAACGAGCACAAGCCCAACGGCGAACTGGAGACGGGCCTGGAACCGGGCACGCTCTCCGGCGGCGAGGGCCAGCGCTTCACCTCCTTCATCATGGGCGCGGCCCTGGCCTACCAGCTGGGCTTCGCGACCGCGGGCTTCACCGCCTACGGCACCGTGATGATCGACGAGGCGTTCATCCAGGCGAACTCCGAGTACGCCGCCGCGGGCATCAACGCGCTGCAGGAATTCGGTTTCCAGCTGCTGCTTGCCGCCCCGGAGGACAAGATCGACCTGTCCAGGCACCTGGGTTCGGTCACCGACATCATCAAGCACCCGGGCTCCAACGTCTCGGGCTTCGTGGAGTCGGGCCGCTCCCCCGCCGTGGCCACGTCGATCATCCTGCGCTAGGACAAGCACCCATGCTGAAAAAATGCGCCCGGCACCTCACATCATGGGGGCCGGGTGCGTTTACATGGTGTGGAGATGAAAACGAACCCGCCCTTCGAGCTGGTGGTCCGGGAGCACGGGCCGGCGGTGCTGCGCATGTGCACGGCGCTGCTGCGCCCGGGACCGGACGCGCAGGACGCGTGGAGCGAAACGTTCCTCGCGGCCCTGCGCGCCTACCCGGGGCTCGAACCCGGCGCCAACGTGCAGGCCTGGCTGATCACCATTGCCCGGCGCAAGGCGATCGACTCCCTGCGCGCCCGGCACCCGGTCCCGGTGGATTCCCTGCCGGAGACGGCGGTTCCCGATCGACGGCTTCGGTCCGGACGGATTGTTCGACCATGCCGGGCTGTGGGATGCGCTGGGCTCGCTGACCGAGCTGCAGCGCAAGGTGATCGGCTACCACTACCTGCTCGGCTTCCCGTACGCGGAGATCCCGGAGTTCCTGGGCGGCAGCGCCGCCTCGTTGCGCCGGGCCGCGGCCGACGGCATCAAGTCTCTGCGCAAACTGTTGGATGTTTCGGAGGAATCGTGATGAGTGAACTTGCCATGCATGAAATCGACATGCTGAAGGAAAACCTGGCCGAGCGCGCCGCCGCCGAGGGGCTGATCGACGTCTCCTACCGGCTGGTGGATTCGCCGGTGGGGCAGCTGATGCTGGCGGCGACCGAGCGCGGGATCGTGCGGGTCGCCTTCGACTCGGAGGACTTCGACGCGGTGCTCGGATCCCTGGCCGAGAAGGTCGGGGTGCGGGTGCTGCACCGCGCCGCCCCGCTGGATGCCGCGGCAACCCAGCTGGACGAGTACTTCGCGCACTCACGCACCGGGTTCGAGCTTGGCCTGGACCACCGGCTGTCCAGCGGCTACCGGCTGGAAGTCCAGCTGGCCCTGCCGCGCATCGCCTACGGCCACACCGCCAGCTACAAGGAGATGGCCGCGCTGACCGGCCGCCCTGCCGCGGTGCGTGCCGTCGGCACCGCCTGCGCCACCAACCCGTTGCCGATCCTGGTGCCCTGCCACAGGGTGCTGCGCAGCGACGGCTCGCTGGGCGGATACCTGGGCGGGCTGGACGCCAAAAGGGTCCTGCTCGCACTCGAGCAGGACCCCCTCCGCTAGGCGCCGGCTAGTCGGTGGAAACCGAGGACATGGCGCGCAGGCCGGCGTCATGGCCCTGCGGGACGAAGCGTGCTTAGTTCGGACCGCCGGACGGCCAGGACGGTGACATCGTCCGGGTTGCTGTGCCCGGAGGCCAGCCGGTGGATGGCGTCCACCAGGTCCTGGGCGCTGTCGGCGTTGCGTGCCAGCTCGGCGACCTCGGTGATGGCGGACAGGGTTCCGTCGTAGAGGTCCAGCACCCCGTCGCTGAAGCTGACGATCATGTCCCCCGGGGCAAGGGTGATTTCCCGGGACGTCCAGGTCGCATCGGGCATCAGCCCCACGGGTTGCTCGTGGGAGGTCAACCGCCCCCAGGTCCCGGTGCTGCGGACCAGCAGGCTCAGTCCGTGGCCCGCATCGGAGAAGACGACCCTGCCGTCCGTCGCCCGGAGCCTGGCGTGGAAGAGGGTGGCGAAGGCCGCGGCCTGGCTGAGCTCGGTGGACAGGCAGTCGGAGGTCATCATCATGGCCTTCACCGGGTCTCGCTGTTGCGCGCGCTGCGGATGACGGCGCGCGTCGTTGCGGCGATCATGCCCGCGCCGGCGCCCTTCCCCATCACGTCGCCCGAGCGTGAATCCGAGTCCGCCTCGATCGGATACCAGTCGAAGAAGTCGCCGCCGACGGCCTTCGAGGGAATGCAGGCACCGGCGGTTTCGTAGCCGGCCAAGAGCGCCGCCTCCTTGGGCAGCAGGAACCTCTGGATCTGGGCGGCCCTGCTCAGTTCCTCGGAGGCCGAGGCTGCCTCCTTCCGGGCGGTGTTCAGGTGCTGGCGGGCCCGCGCGGCCAGCTCGTTGACCAGGAGCGCGGCAATGGCAAAGACGAGCGTGTTGATCAGGCCGCGGGCGAATTCGTTGGGGTTGTTTTCGATCTGTGCACCGAGGGCGAACGGCATCAGGATGGCCAGCACGGTTCCGGCGATGGCGTAAAGGACGTAGCGGCGCCCGGCCATGGCGGCGAACCAGAGCACGGGCAGCAACGCCAGCGAGGAAAAGATCGAGTGCGATTCGCCGGTGCCGTGCCGCAGCAGCCCCGCGGCGATGAAGTCCAGGGCGGGCACGATGGTGGCGAAGCGCAGCAGGGCCGGGCGGCCGAACACGCCGGCCAGCGCCGTGGCCACGCCGACCAGCAGCACGCCGGAGACGAGGGACGGCGCGTTGCTGACGAACAGCGTGGGGCTCACGATGCTCAGGAGCACGGCGGCGAGGAACAGCCCCGCGAACGGGAGCTGTTTGCGCAACGGCGAAAGGTCGTCGAATCCCGTCAGGATGCGCACGGGGTCGGCTGTCATGGTGTGTCCCTCCTCATGGGTGCGGGGTCGAGTCCCGGGACAAGACCCAGGTGTTGGTGCCGTCCTGGCGGACGAAGGTGACGGTGGTGACCAGTGCGCGGATCAGGGCCAGTCCGCGCCCGGACTCGGCCTCGGGCCCGGGCATGCCCTTCGCCTCGGTTCCCAGCTGCGGGTCGGCGGCCCGAACGCGCTGATTTCGGCCCGCAGGCGCCGCGCCCTGACGCCGATCTCGATGCCCAGTTCGACGGGGTCCGGCGACTCCGGGACGGCATGCATGGACAATGTTCGTGGCGGCCTCGATCACGGCCGTGGCAAAGGTCATGCGGTCCAGGTCCGGGACGAACGACGCATCCTCCCACAGGTCCTCGAGCAGCTCGTGGATCGCCTCGATGGATGCGGGGACGGCCTGGTCGCGGAAGCTCCGGCGGGCAATGAGATCAGTCATTTCCGAACGCTTCCTCTGCCGAGGTGTAGGAGGTCAGCACGCGGTCCATGCTGGTCAGTTCCAGGACCATCGTCACCTGCGGCTGCACGGCGGCAATGCGCAGGTCCCCGCCGGCCTGCCGGGCCGCCTTCAGGCACCCGATGAGGCGCCGAGGCCCGAGGAATCCATGAAGGTGGTCTGGGCGAGGTTGACGACGATCCGGTTCGAACCGGCGGCCACGACCTCGTTCACGTACGTCCGCAGGTTGGGTGCGGACACCATGTTCAACCTGCCGGAGGCCGTGACTTCCGTGTACGACCCCCTGGCCTTGTGGCTAAGCTCCATCGTGGTTCCTTTCTGCCGTCGACCGGACCATGCGGCGACGTTCTCTTGGGATCTGGCTAATTCTCATGCGGCTAATTCTCATCGGGCGTAAATCCGCGGTAGCGCACTGCCTTGTACAGGACGCTGAGCACGAGCAGGTCGAAGACGACCCAGCCGACGTTGACAAGCGTACCGATCGGCTCGGCCAAACCCGTGGCCAGACGCACTATTCCGGCGACGGCTGCGACGGACAGGAGGGCGGCCACCGTGATCTGCGGCCGGATCAGGCTCCAGCGCGGACCGCCGGCCTGGCGGCTCTTCGGGGTGACGGCGAATCCCAGGGGACGCCCGAACCAGACATTGCGTGCCGCCGTGGTGCAGGCCTTGATCCAGGTCGGGAACAGCGCCAGGCTGTATTGCTGGCCGCGCCAGGTGGGAATGCCGTGTCCGGCGACGGCAAAGAGCAGCTGGTTCACGACCATGAACGGAATGAAACGGATGAAGAATTCGGTGCTGAGGCTGGCGACCGGCAGGATGCCCAGCAGGAGGTAGACGACCGGGGCGGCAAAGTAGACGATCGCGGCGAACCCGCTGAGGTAGCTCCACATCGTGGCGAAGTACATCAACCGCTGGCCCCACTTCAAGCCGCGCCGGGTCAGCGGGTTTTCCCGCAGCATGACCTGCATGGTGCCTTGGGCCCAGCGCAGGCGCTGGGTCATCATGGTGCCGATGTCCTCGGGCGCCAGCCCGTGGGCGAGCACCTCGTGGTGGTAGACGCTGTTCCAGCCGAGGGCGTGCATCCGCATGGCCGTGGCCATGTCCTCGGTCACCGAGATCGTGGCCATCGGCATGAGGGGCTGCGCCTCGCCGGAGCGTTCCACGGACAACGCGTCCAGGACGGCCTGGACCGATTCCATGGCGCCCAGCGGGGACCATTCCCGTTCGGCCAGCCGCTGCACCGCCTCGTCCGTGATCGCCAGGACACCGGAGTCTCCCACGGAGGCCATGTCCAGCGCGGCGATCTCCTCGAGGTCCGCCTGCAGCGCATGAATGTCGGCCTCGACCAGGGCCCGGACGGCGGCGTCCACCCTCCGTCGGACCTCGTAGGTGATTTCGCTCAGGGAGTGCCCCGCTTCGAGCTGGCTGCTCGCATGCCGGGTGGCGGCCTCCACCTCGTCCAGCATCCCCGCCACCACCGGGGAGGCGGCATCCGCGGATTTCCTGGCCTGCCGGATCGCCTTGCGTGACGCGGACAGGGCCCGGCGGACGCTCTTCTCCGTCTCCTGCACGTAGCCGACCAGGCCCAGCTGCATGAGGGCCTCGCGGCGCAGCACGGCGTTCGAGCCGCAGAAGAAGGCCGCGTTCCAGCCGTCCTTGCCCTGCTGGATGGGACCGTAGAAGAGCGGCGCCTGGCTGCCCAGCGGATCGTCGTGGGGCACGTTGATGAAGTACTGGGGTGTTTGGACCAGCGCGACCTTCGGGTCGTTGAAGTAGCCCAGGGTCTTGTCCAGGATCTCCGGCATCGGGATCTGGTCGGCATCCAGGATCAACAGGAACTCGCCCTCGGTGACCATCAGTGCGTTGTTCAGGTTCCCCGCCTTGGCGTGCCGCGGCATGTTGTCCCAGTCCTCGCCGCGGGTGACGTAGCCGAGCCCGTGCTCCTCCGCCAGCTGCCGCAGTTCCGGCCTGTCGCCGTCGTCGAGGATCCAGGTGCTGTGCGGATGCCGGATGCGCTGGGCGGCCAGCGCGGTTTCCATCACCATCTCCAGCGGCTCGTTGTAGGTGGTGACCAAGACATCCACCGTCGCATCCGCCGGTGCCTCGGGCGCCCCGGTCCGTTCCTTCAGCCGCCAGACCGTCATGCCGAACAGGAGCACGTCGATCAGGCTGTAGGTCTCGGCAACAATCAACGGGACCGCGATCCACCAGGCGTCCCAGTTCAGCGAGGCGGCCCAACGCCAGGCGACATAGTTCACGCCCAGCATCAGCGTGAGCACCACCATCAGGCGCGTCCAGAACCGTCTCATATCCTGCCTCCAGCAGCTCCCTGCGATCATCCTCGGACATATGCCGCCAAGGTGCCCGGCGACATTGCTTGAACGCGGCCCGGGTTGGCGGGACAAGCCGAACATACCACGGTTGACAAGCCAAAAGACGCCGAAAGGGTCCCGCTCGCACTCGAGCAGGACCCTTTGGGGAACTAGTTGTCCTTGGCGGTTACTCGCTGGCGAGCCCCTGCACCGGGGCCAGCTTGGCGGCCCGGCGTGCCGGGACGATCGAGGCGGCAAGGGCTGCCACGACGCTGATCGCGATGACGCCGGCCAGCTGGAGCCACGGGATGGAGACGACCATGGATCCGAAGGACGCCATCACCGACTGCGCGCCGAGCAGCCCGTAGGCGGTGCCGATCAGCACGCCGAGCAGCGCCGCGACGCCGCCGATGAGCACGGCCTCGGTGGCCAGCATGCCGCGCAGCTGCCCGCGGGTCAGGCCCAGGGCCCGCAGCAGGGAGTTCTCGCGGGTGCGTTCGAGCACCGAGAGGCTCAGCGTGTTGGCCACGCCGATCAGCGCGATGAACACCGCCACGGCCAGCAGGCCGGAGACGATCAGCAGCAGCATGTCGATGACCTGGTTGAACATCTGCTTTTCCATGACGCCGCCGCCCACCGCGTATTCGTCGACGTCCAGCGTGGAGGCCAGGTCCGTGGCCAGCGTGCGCAGCTGCGCACCGCTGAGCGAATCATCGACCTTGAGCCACAGCTTGGCGGAGGTTTCGGCCGGGGCCTTGCCCTGCGAGACGCCCAGCACGCTGGAGGCGGTTTCCCAGGTCATGACCGAATCGATCATGTTGGCTTCGCTGACAAGCAGCTTCAGCTCGCCCTTCGTGCCGCCGTCGCCGACGGCCTTCACGGTCTTGCCGTCCCAGTAGCTGGCCACCAGGACCTCGCCGGTCTTGGGCAGCTGGCGGTCGGTGTTCAGCACCGCCGCCATGTCCGTGGAGTCCATGGCATAGAGCGGCTGGCCGTCCTCGGTCTCCCCCACGTTGGTGAGCAGGGCGGTGGATTCCACGCCGCCCAGTTCCCGGACCTTGCCCAGGTTCTCCGGGGTCAGCGACGCAAGGTCGCCGCCTTGGACCTCCATGTCCACCAGGAATTCGCCGCCCAGCGCATCGCCCAGGGAGGACTTTGCCGTCTGGGCGCCGACCATCATCATGGACACCAGCGTCACGCCGATGAGCAACGCGGTGGCGGTGGCGGTGGTGCGTCCCGGGTTGCGGACCGCGTTGAGGCTGGCCAGCTTGCCCGGGACGGTTCCGCCGGAGGTCAGCTTGCCGATGAAGGCGACGCTCTTGGGCAGGAAGAGCGAACCGAGCATGAGGATGCCCGGGAAGGAGAGCAGGCCGCCGCCGAAGGCGATCAGCAGGTCGCCCTTGGCCGCGCCGTAGACAAGCGCCGCGGTGCCCGCGGCAAGCAGCAGCAGGCCGAGGATGATCCGGACCTTGCCCGAGGTGTTGGCCAGCGACACGTCGTCGGCCGGGCGCAGCGCGGCAAGCGGTGCAACGGCCATGGCCTTGCGGGCCGGGACCCATGCGGCGACCAGGGTGATGAGCGTGCCCGCGGCGATGGTTCCCAGCACGGCCAGCGGCGGCACGGCGAGGGTCGCGAAGGACATCTCGGACACGTTGGCGGCCAGGATCTTGATCAGCAGCGACATGATGCCGGTGGCCAGCAGGACGCCGGCGGCCGAGGCCAGCAGCCCCACGATCAGTGCCTCGACGAGCACCGAGGCCCGGATCTGGGAGCGCACGGCACCGAGGGTGCGCATGAGCGCCAGTTCCCGGGTGCGCTGGGCAACCAGCACCGAGAAGGTGTTCATGACGACCAGCCCGGTGACCACCAGGGCGATCAGCGCGAAGACCAACAGCACGATGGTGAGCTGGTCGTTGCCGTCGGAGAACATGGCGACGTCGGCGACGATGCGCTCGTCGGGGGTCATCACCGTGAAGTACTTGACGCCCGCGCCCTCGACGGAGGCGCCCAGGGCGGTCTTCAGCGAGGCGAGGGCCGCGGGGTCCTCGGCGCGGACAATGATCTGGTCGTAGTCGGCGGGCGAGTCGCCCATGAGCGTTTTCAGCAGGTCGGGGGTCACCGACAGGCTCATGGTGGAACCGGTCAGTGGGGTCGTTGGAGGTTGCGGTGATGCCGCTGACCACGACGTGCCGGCCCTTGGCGTCCTCGGATCCGTCGGAAACCTCGATGGTGTCGCCGACCGAGATGTTGTATTCCTTGGCGTACACGGCATCCACGGCGACCTGGTCGCCGTTGGCGGGCATGGTGCCGTTTTCCAGGGTGGTGGTGTTCAGCTGCGCGTCCGCGGCGGGGGTGCTGACCTGGGCGTAGTAGCGCTTGCTGCCCGCCTGGACGCTGGCCCCGGCGTTGCTGATCCCGTGGACGGCCGCCACCCCGGGGGTCTTGCCGATCGCTTCCAGCGCCTTGGAGCCGAGCGAGAACGACTCGCTCTTGGGGTCTTCGTCGTTGTCATAGGCGGCGTTCATGTCGCCGGTGACGACCAGGTCGGAGCTGGCGTAGGCCGAGCCGATGCTGTTTTTCAGGGATTCGGTGGCCGAGGCGTTGACCATGAGGGTCGCGGCGAGGAAGGCCGTGCCGATCATGACCGCGAGGATCACCGCGATGAACCGGCGCGAGTACGCCTTGAGGTTTGCGAGGGCTAGCTGGATCAACTTACGCTCCCAAACCGGAAAGTGCCTGGGTCACCGATTCAACGGTGGGGTCCTCCAGCTGCCCGACGAGCTGGCCGTCCTTCATCAGCAGCACGGTGTCCGCGTAGGAGGCGGCGACCGCGTCGTGGGTGACCATGATGATGGTCTGGCCCATTTCCCGGGTGGAGGAACGCAGCAGCGAGAGCACCTCGGCGCCGGTGCGCGAGTCCAGGTTGCCCGTCGGTTCGTCGCCGAAGACGACCTCGGGGCGGGTGAGCAGGGCGCGGGCCACGGCCACGCGCTGCTGCTGGCCGCCGGAGAGTTCGTGCGGCTTGTGGTTCAGGCGGTCCTTCAGGCCCAGCGTGGTCACGATGGTTTCCAGCCAGGCCGGATCGTGCTTCTTGCCGGCCAGGGCCAGCGGGAGCAGGATGTTCGCCTCGGCGGTCAGCGTCGGGACGAGGTTGAAGGACTGGAAGACAAAGCCGACCTTTTCGCGGCGCATCTTGGTCAGTGCATCGTCATTCAGCTTGGAGATATCGGTGCCGCCGATGAAGATCTGGCCGCCGTTGGCCTCGTCGAGGCCGGCGAGGCAGTGCATCAGGGTGGACTTGCCGGAGCCCGACGGGCCCATGATGGCGGTGAAGCGTCCGCGGGCGAAGGAGACGTCGACGCCGCGCAGGGCCTCGACGCGGGTTGATCCCTCGCCGTAGATCTTGGTCAGGCCCGTGGCGTAGACAGCGATATCGGTGCTGGTATGAGGTGCAGTAATGGTCATACCACCACGTTATGTTGCGACTGTATGGTTTTGGATCATCCGCAGGGCCCTACTTGGAGTCCTTCCGGCTCATACCCGGGTATGAGACAGCACGCTCACAGGGTGGTGGGCTAGGCTCGTGGCTCTATGCTTTATTTCCCCGCGTCCACCGTCGCCATGCTGGTCATTCTCGGTTTGTTGGCGTGCGTCCTGCTGCTGGCGCGCCTGCTGGTGTTGCACCGGAGCGGCGACCGGACGCGCATTCGCAGGATCGCCAGGGTGGTTGTTCCGGCGTGGGCGATCGGGTTGATGGTTGCGGTCTTCTCCGCATCGCCGCAGCCGGATCCGTCGATCCCGGGCGGCACGTTCAACTGGGTGCCGTTCCTGGCCCACGGGGAACGCGACCTCGGCGTCGAGCTTGCGGCCAACCTCGGGCTCTTTGCCCCGCTGGCGCTGGTGCTTGCGTTCTGCTGGCGCAGCCACTGCGGTCGCCAAGACGACGCTGCTGGTGCTGGGACTCTCGGCCTGCATCGAGGTGACCCAGCTGCTGCTGGACAACAACCGGGCCGCCGACATCACCGACGTCATCACCAACACCGCGGGCGGCTTCCTGGCCGCGTGCCTGGGCTCGCTCTTGTCCAGGGCCTTCGCCCCGAAGCCCGTGGACGCGCCGGAGAGCGGGGTCCGCTCCTAGTCGTGGCCCTCGTGTTCCGGGGTCTGGTGGCTGGAGGCCTCGATCTGGAACGTGGAATGCTCGATGCTGACCTCGAAGTGCTGGGCCACGCAGGACTGCAGTTCGCCCAGCAGGGTCGCCGCGGCCCCGTTGCGGAAGGCCTCGTCCGCCACCACCACGTGGGCCGAGAGGATCGGCAGGTTCGAGGCGATCTGGCTGGCGTGCAGGTCGTGGACGGCCAGCACCAGCGGGTGGGCCGTCAGGTGCGCCCGCACGTCTTCGAGGTCAAGGCCCTTGGGCGTTGATTCGAGCAGGATGTGGGTGGTCTCCCCCAGCAGCTTCAGCGCGCGGGGAATGATCAGCCCCGAGATGAGCATCGCGGCGATGGAGTCGGCCTGCATCCACCCCGTGGTCGAAATGATGATCGCCGAGATGATGACGGCCACCGAACCGAGCGCGTCGTTGAGCACCTCGAGGAAGGCGGCGCGCATGTTCAGGTTGTCGTCCTTGCCCGAGGCGAGGATGAGCATCGAGGCGATGTTGCCCACCAGGCCGATGATGCCGAAGATGAGCAGGCCGCCGGCAGCGACCTCCGCGGGATCAAAGAGCCGGCGGATGCCGTCGATGAAGGCGTAGATGCCGACGCCGAGCAACAGCGCCGACTGCAGGGTCGCCGAAAGGACCTCGGCCCGGCGGAACCCCCAGGTGCGCTTGGCGGTTGGCTTGCGCATGACAAGCGTGGCCGCGGTGAGCGCCAGCAGCAGGCCGGTGGAGTCGGTGAGCATGTGGGCCGCGTCGACGAGCAGCGCCAGCGAGTTGGTCATGATCGCGCCGACGACCTCGGCGATCAGGATGATGAAGGTGATCCCGAAGGCCCAGGCAAGCTTGGTGCGGTTGGAGGTTGCCGCACCGTGGTCGTGGTCGTGTCTCATTGCGAGTCCCGCTCCCTCGGCCTGGTGCAGCCCGTGGACCTCGCTGAAGTCGTGGTCGTCCAGCCCATGCGCGGCGCTGCGGCCGATGTAGTTCTCGGCCGCCCCCAGCAGCGGAAGACAGCAACCCGGGATTGGCCAGCGAGAACATGCTGGAACGGCCCACCGCGCGGGAGGTGACAAGCCCGCAGTCGCGCAGGCAGGACAGGTGCGCACTGACGGTGCTCTGGGCAAGGCCCAAATGCTCGGTGAGGTCCTTGACCTTGTGTTCCCCGGTGCGCAGGTGGGCCAGGATCATCAGGCGCGTGGGATCGGCCAGGCCGTGGAAAAGTGCCGCCGCCGGCGGCGTGGGTTTCCAGCGCTTCGTTCCTCGCGTGGTCGCTCCCGAACTATCATCGTCATATTACGATGATAGCGCTATTTGACGATAAGGACAGTGGCGCGGAACCCGTGGCAGGATTGGAACATGGATACGGGGATTGTCATCGGAGAAGACCAACTTGCTCGTCCGGCCTGGGCCGCGACCGACCCGATGATGCGCGAATACTACGACCTCGAGTGGGGCATGCCGGTGCGCGACGAGCACGGGGTCTTCGAGCGCCTCAGCCTCGAGGCGTTCCAGTCGGGGCTGTCGTGGGCCACGATCCTGCGCAAGCGGGAGAACTTCCGCGAGGCATTCGCCGGCTTCGACCCGGACACCGTCCAGGGCTTTGGCGAGGACAAGGTCGAGGAACTGCTCGGCAACGCCGGAATCATCCGGAACCGGGCAAAGATCCTGGCAACCATCAAGAACGCGAGGGCCACCATCGAGTTGCGGAAAGACGGCGGCCTGGCCGAATTCGTCTGGTCCTTCAAGCCCGAGCAGACACCGCTTCCGCGCACCATGGCCGAGATCCCGACCACCAGCCCGGAATCGCTCGCGCTGTCCAAGGCACTGAAGAAGCGCGGCTTCTCCTTCGTGGGACCCACGACGATGTATGCGCTCATGGAAGCGCTGGGGATCGTCGACACCCACCTGGTGCAGAGCCACCGCCGGGGCACCTCGGGGGTTTGGCCCGCGTGATCCGGCAGTTCCTTGAAGCCAACGGGAAGCTGGACCCGGGGCACATGATGCATGTGCTGGGCATCCATTCCATCCCCGGCCTGGACATCCACGATCCGGCAAACAACCGGCACACGCGCATGGTTTCGCTGGGCTCCGGGCCTCGCGCCGCCACCCTGGAATTCACCGAAGACGGCGTTCACCTCGAGTGCGCGGGACCGCCCGCCGATGACGCGCCGGAACTCATCCAAGCCGTCCGCACGCTGGCTGGATCTGGATACGGACCTCGCGCCGATCCAGGCGGCCTTTGCCGACGACGAGCTGCTTGCCCCGCTGGTGGGCGCCAGGCCCTGGCTGCGCTCGGTCGGCTACCTCAACGGCTTCGAGGCGGCGGCAACCACCATCCTGGGGCAGCAGGTCTCGCTGGCTGCCGGCCGCACCTTCGGCGGGCGATTTGTCGCAGCCTACGGTCGCGAGGCCGCGGAAGGGCTCCGGAATTTTCCGCGTCCGCAGGACGTCCTCGACGACGGCGTCGATGCCCTGCGCGAGGCGATCGGGCTGACCCGGGCCCGCGCAACCACCCTCTTTGCCATGGCGGAGAGCTTTGCCGCCAAGGGCTTTGCCGCCCCGGGCGAATTCCCGCTGAATCGCGAAGAGCTGCTTGCCCTGCGCGGCGTGGGGCCGTGGACCGCCGATTACCTGCAGATGCGCGGCAGGAGCGATCCCGATGCGTTTGTGCCCGGGGACTTGGTGGTCCGCCGGGCATTGAATCGCGTCACCGAGCGCGAGGCGGCGCGCCTGTCTGCGGCGTGGGCCCCGTACAGGTCCTACGCCATGGTGCACCTGTGGGCATCCGACGCCGCCTAGCAGGCATGCAAAAGGGCGGCTCCCCGAGGTGTTACCAAGCCTCGCGGATCCGCCCTTTTCACCGGCTGAACTGGAATTCGCCGATTTTTGCTATGCCGACATCGAATGCCGACTGCTGCGATTGGGTGAGCAAATCCCCAAACAGCGCCTTGTTAAGCGTGAATCCCTTCGCCGCTTCTTCGAGCAGGGATGAAACCCGCTCGGGTGTCACCGCGTAAGCGTCAAGCTTCGCGCGGTATTCGTCCTTGTATGGCTTGTGCTTGTCGATCCCGTCGAAGCGCCACATGCTCAGGTCGTCCTGGGCGATGCCATAGTGGCGCTCGACGAGTCGGCCGATGATTTGGCCGCCGGACAAATCGCCCAGGTAGCGCAGGTAGTGGTGGGCAACGATCCTGGCCGGATCGTCGGCCGCTGCACGAATATGCCGCACATATTCCTGGGTCGCCGCCAGCGGCTCGGGGATGTCGGTGAGCCCGTGCGCAGGCAGGAGGCTGGCGAGATCCGCCTGGATCTTGGACATGCGTTCCAGGCGGAGATCAAAAATGGGTGCCAGGTCGGGGTCGTCGGCCAGTGCCCTGACCTCGGTTTCCAGCGCGGAATAGATGTAGGTGTACTGCGAGAGCAAGAGGACGTAGTCGCGCGAGTTTCGCGTCCCGTTCATCAGCGTGGTGATGAACTCGCTGCCTTCCGCCTCGCTGATGGTCGGCCTGCGTGACTTCCTTGAGCCTGGCAGAAAACAGCACCTCGTCGTCCAGCGACATCAGTCATCTCCCTGCGTATTGGCCGTTGAGTTAAAGCCATCCTAACCACAAGGCATCCAATAACGATAGTTTTCAGTGACCTAATTGGCTCACGCCACGTCGGTGACACGTTCTCAGCACACCGTGCCCGCCAATGCCGATCGGAATCACTCGACATCCTAGCATCATCAAATTTCACCGACAAGTCGACGGGGACCAGTCGAGCCTTGCGATTCACGGCATGCTAGGAAAAGATACTTCCCGCGGGGCCCGCACAATGCCAAAGATGAGCGGCTTTCAGCTGAACCGACATTGTCCAGTTGCCACATCACCTCGTTAAATTGGGCTCCGAATTGGGCCTCTTGCGAATGCCACCGGGGATTCATCACGAAAGTCACTTGAGCGGACCCAAAAACGCATGCGCATGTTCGATGCACATTCCGACGAAAAAAATGCGCACCACGCCGTTCAGTGCCGGCCGCCCAAAGCTGTTGATTCACGGCCGTTCGGCATCATTTGCCGGAGTCCCTGCAACGCCGATTTCACAGCCGCGCCGAGGCAGCACTCAGCATGCAAGTGCTCGGTGACGACAAGAACCATGAGTGCCGTCCACCGCCGGTGCGGCCCGCCTTGGATCTTGTCACCAAGGGCATCGGCGACACAACAGCATCTGTGGCCCGGGTCCGAAGACCTCGGTGGGCGGACCGGGCTCCACGCCCGCCGGGGGCCTCATCCTTGCGGTCAAGCGCTAACGATCCCGCGGGGAATCCTTGTGCCGTGCAGGCCAGCTCAGGCGTTCAGCGGCTCCGGGAAGATCTGCCCGATCGGGCTTTTCTTTTCCGCCTGGAATTCGTCTTCGGCGCGGCCATAGGCCCAGTATGCCGAGAGGGACATGGCCTTGCGGTCGACTTCGCGTTCACCGTGCAGGTAGGCCCGCAGGGATTTCATGGTTTCCCGCTCGCCGTGGGCGAAGACCTGGACGGTTCCTTCGGGCCAGTGCGCGGCGCGCACCACCGATTCGATCCGCGTGTTCTCCGGGGTGAAGGGGTCCCCGCGGTGCAGCCAATGGACCGTCGACGCCCTTCGGCACGTCGAGTTCGACGTGGTCCTCGGGGCCGCCGACCTCAAGATAGATGTCGCCGACCATTTCGGGAGTCATGTCCAGAATCGCGGCCGAGATGGCCGGCAGGGCCGTCTCGTCGCCGATCAGCAGGTGGCGGTCGAATGTCCGGATCCGGCGTGTACAGGCCGCCGGGGCTGGTGAAGCAAATCAGGTCGCCGATTTTGGCGTTCTGGGCCCACGGGCCGGCCAGCCCCTCGTCACCGTGAACCACAAAGTCGATTTGCACGGTCTTGGCTTCCAGATCCACGTGGTGCAGCGTGTAGGTGCGGCGCACCGGGAAATCCTCCGGCGCAAGTTCCTCGCGCAGGGCGTCCAGGTCATAGGGCGGCATGAGCCCCAGCTCGGGCTTGGCGAAGAGGATCTTCACGTAGCGATCGGAAACCAGCTTGTCTTGGTAGTTCGCAAATCCCTGCCCACCAAAGGTCAACCGAACCATGTGCTCGGAAAGCATCTCGGTTGCCAGCACTTCGAGGACTACCTGTGGACGAGCCGGACGTGCCAAACGCTGTGTACTCACCGAAGACCACTTTCTTGGATTAGGGAAGGTATTCCTATCCTAATCGATGGTTCGATCGGCCGGTGAATGACACGCATCATCCACCGGGCCCGTTCGTTTCTGCCAACCCGTCAACAAGAATTTCCAAACCGATCGCGAACGCGGCGTCGGCCCGCGGTGCCGCGCGGCATGGCTCCGTCTGGTCCGCCTAAAGCGCTTGGCCCTGCCAACTGCGCACGGTCCAGCGTGTCCCCCAGACCCGATTCGAGGACCGCAACACCAGTGTTCTGCAACGGGGCATGGCGCAAGAGGGAAAGGTCGAAGTTCGATTTGCGGCTGGCAAGCCACGTCATCAGCATGGCCCCGTGGCTGACCACGGCCAGCGATTCGGTGCCGTCGGCGCTCGCCCGCTCGATGACGGCACTGAACCGCTCAAGCGCGGTGCGCCCGTCCTCGCCGCCGGGGATCTTCGCCATGCAGGTCTCCCTGCAGCCACTTGAAGAACACGTCGCGGTAGGCCAGCTGCGCCTCCAGGTCGGTGCGCATTTCCAGTTCGCCCGCGGAGATTTCGCTCAGGCCCGCGTATTCGGCCAAGCAGCAGCCCGCGGGTCGTGGCCAGCGGCGTTGCCGTCATCTTGGCGCGGATCAACGGGGATGAATAGACGGCGTCCAGTTCTTCCTTGGCGAGTTGCTTGGCAAGCTTTTCGGCCTGGGCCACGCCCACGTCGTTCAGCGGGGCGCCGGGGGCTGCCGTGTCCAGTGCCTGCACCACGTTGGAGGCCGTCTCGCCGTGGCGAATCAGTATGAGTCTCACACTTTCACTCTAAAGTGTCGGAGCCCGGTTGGCAGGCTCATTTACGGCTTCACGAGATGCGCGCCAGTTTTCGGGCTCCGACCCGGCGCACACACCAACCCCATGCTTCACGGGTGGTTCGGATGACGAAGCGGCCCTGCCGGCAGCCCGCCGGAACAGGGCAAGAGCACACGAAAGGCGCCATCATCATGGATCGGATCGCCATACGGCCGGGAGTTGCCACGCGAACGAGGCTCTGCTGCAAGGGCTAGCGGAAGATCGGTTCGGCCTCGTAGGCGCCCAACGCGGCCTTGTGTTCGGCGCTCAGGCGCAGCAGCCGCTGGGTTTCCACGGCGAAAAACGCCAGGGTGGTCGTGGCACGCACGCAAACCCCGCCGTCCACCGGGTCGTGGAATTCGTAGCAGATGTCAAAGCTTGCGGCCTTGATGTTGCTGATCCACAGGTCCACGTGCGCCGGCACGTTGCGGTAGTCAAGCGGCTTCACGTAGCGCACGCGGTGCTCGACCACCAGGATCTGGGTGTTTTCCGGGACGGTGGAGAACAGGTCGACCTGCGGCAGGATGCCGGGTTTGCCGGTGCCTCCGGGCACCCCGAACCCGGCAATGCGCGCCTCTTCCATCATGCGGACGAGGTTGACGTTGTTGATGTGCCCGTAGGCGTCCATGTCGCCCCAGCGCATGGGCACCTCGACACGGATCTTGTGGCCGCTCACTTGCTCGTTCCCGGGGAACGGGTCGGCCTCGAGGAAGCCGAGTTCGGTCAGTTGCGCGGCAATGCGGGCGCCGTCCGGCTCATACACCCAGGGCACGCCGGGGGTGGAGTTCAGGATCCCCTGGCTGCGCCCGCCGGCAAGCACCGCCTCGGAGGGGGTGAGCTGGCGGATGACGATGGCCGCGACGTGCCCGGGGTAGCGGCGGGCGAACTCGGCATAGAGGTAAGGGTCGTGCTGGCCGTCGTCGCCGATCAGCAGCCACTTGATGTTCGGGAATTCGGAGGCGACGCGGCGCAGCTGGTCGGCCTTGTGCTGCATGCCGGAGCGGAACCAGCGCCGTTCGGTGGGTCCCCAGTCGGTCAGCAGCAGCGGGCCCTGCGGGTAGAGGTTGCGCGAGAGGAACCGCGTGAGGGTTTGGGCGACGTTCCAGGCACCGGTGGACAGGTAGAAGGTGGGGGCTCCCGGCTTGTTGCGCAGCAGCCGCTCCATCATCACGGCCATGCCGGGGGTGGCAAGCCGCGCGTGCTCGGAAAGGACAAAGGAGTTCCAGGCCGCCAGCAGCGGGCGCGGCAGCGCGGTGACCACCACCGTGTCATCGACGTCGGAAAGCACGCCGAACTCCTGGGCGGCATCGACCATCAGCACCGGGGCGATGACGGGCGCACTGTCTTCGATGGTCATCGAGATTTCGTGCCAGCCGGGCTCGAGCACGGCGGCCACCCTGACGTCGAGGACTCCCCCGCGGTCGGCCTGCACGTCGAAGTCCTCGCCGTTGATGCTCACGCGGATCTGCCCGTGGGGAACGATGGGCGACATGAAGTTGCGCCAGCCGCGCACCCCGTCGGCGATGACCTTGGCGACGTGGCGCCCGTCTTCGAAGGCGCCGGGCTTGGCCAGGACGGCGCGGGCAAAGATGCGCACCCAGCCCTTTTCCGGGTCGGCCAGACCGTATCCGGTGTATGACAGGACGGTGGGCACCAATCCGCGCTCGCGGGCGCGCTCCGCGCGCAGCTCGTACACGCGATCTTCGAAACGTGCGGCGATGTGCCGTGGCATGTTCCACACTCAAATCCTTGACCATGGCTCCAGTCTTTCATGGGCGGTGCGGCACCGATGGATCGGAAGGATGATTCTTCGACGCGCCAAATGAATCGAACGACACAAATCTGGTATTTTTCTACGATACGTAGAATACTGGGGCCATGATGTTTGAACACGACGATGACCAGCCGATACTCACTCTCGACGACGACCAGTCATGGCGTTTGCTCGAACATACAAACCACGGACGCCTGGCCACGGCGGTGGGCGGAATCGTTGATATCTTCCCGCTGAACTTACGCGGCAAAAGACCGTGTCATATACATACGCACGGCGCCCGGGGAAAAGCTCGCGGCCTTGACGGTCAACGGGCAGGTGGCGTTCGAGGCCGACGGCATCCTGTCCGACGAGGCGTGGTCGGTGGTTGTCCACGGCACGGCGCACCGGCTCGAGACCCAGGCCGAGATCGCCGCCGCCCGCGACTCGGGCGTCTCCCCGTGGATCCCCACCCAGAAGGAATCCTGGGTGAAGATCAAGGCCGAAAAGATCTCCGGACGCCACTTCCGCCTCGGGGCCCAGCCCGAGGCGGACGACGCAGATCTAGTCTACTGGTAGTCGTAGAAACCCGGCACCGGACTTGCGGCCCAGCTTGCCCTCGGCAACCAGCGCGGCAATCCGCGGGTTCGGGGCGTCCTCTGTCGGCGCCGGTTTCGGCGTAGGTGGCCTGGTCGATGAAATTGACGACGTCCAGGCCCACCAGGTCCATGAGCGCAAACGGGCCCATGGGGTGCCCCAGCGCGGTGCGCGCCGTGGTGTCGATGTCCTCGATGCTGGCGATGCCCGAATCGGCCAGGAACAACGCCTCGCGCCGGACCGCGCCCATCAGGCGGTTGGCGACGAAGCCGGGGATTTCGCGGTTGATCAGCACCGGCTCCTTGCCCAGCCGGCGCGCCAGCTCCATGGTCGTTTCAACGGTTGCGTCGCTGGTGGTTTCGTGGCGGACCACCTCGACGCACTTCATGACCAGCGCGGGGTTGAAGAAGTGCATGTTGCAGACCTGGTGCCGCGCGCCCCGTGGCCTCGGCGACCTTGGAGGAACCGAGGGTCGAGGAGTTGGTGGCCAGGATGGCGTGGGCCGGGGCCAGCTTGCCGAGGCGCTCGAAGATCTGGGTCTTGATGTCCAGGCGCTCGGTGGCGGCCTCGATGACGAAGTCGGCGTTCGCCGCGGAGGCGTCAAGGTCGGTGCTGTAGGCCAGGGCGCCCAACGCCGCGGTCGCGGCTTCCTGCGTCCAGCTTGCCCTTGGCCACGCGGCCGGCCGCCCAGCCCTCGAGCTCGGCGCGTGCGGCGGCCAGCCCGTCTTCGGAAATGTCCTGGATGGTCGTCGCATAGCCGGCCAGGGCCGCGGTCATCGCGATCTGGCGTCCCATGGTCCCGGCGCCGATGACCAGGATGGTGGAAATGTTCTCGATGCTGATTGGTGTGCTCATCGTTGAATCCACTGCTTTCTAAGAATCGTGTTCACCGGCTCGCGCTGCGGCCCGGGTCTGGTGTTCATCCTAGGCACGCCCGGGGGCGCCGGCCGCATCCACGAACGAGGATGGCAGCCGGCGCCCCGGGGCACTGCCGGTCGGGTTTGCTTACGCGCCGCGCAGGTACACGGTGGTGGTGTGCGTGAAGAATTCCCTGCGCGGCCCCACCCTGTTCCTTGGGTCCGTAACCGCTCTTCTTCGCCCCGCCGAACGGCACGTGCGGATCCGCGCCCGCCGATTCGGAGTTCACGTGCAGGATGCCCACGTCGATGGTTTCCATGGCGTCCAGGGCCTTGGTCAGGTCCTGGGTGAAGACCGCGCAGCTGAGCCCGTATTCGGAATCGTTGGCCAGCGCGAAGGCTTCCGCGGTGGTTGCCGCGCGGCGGACCGCGAGGACGGGCCCGAAGAATTCGTCGCGCCAGGCGATGTTCTCCTCGCCCGCGGGGATTTCCAGCACCGTCGGCGCCACGAAGGCGGCACCGAGCCCGGACACGTCGCCCTCGAAGCGCGTGATGGCGCCCTGGGCCACGGCCGCCTGCGATGCCGGCACGGATTTCCGCCGCGGCCGAATCGGAGACGACCGGGCCCATGTGGACCGAGGAATCGGTCGGGTCGCCGGTCTGCCATTCGGCAAGGCGCTCGGCCAGGCGGTCCAGGAACGCATCGGCGATGGAATCCTGCAGCACCAGGCGCGAGGTTGCCGTGCACTTCTGGCCGGTGGAGCGGAACGCCCCGAAGAGCACCTGCTCGGTGGCGAGTTCCAGGTCCGCGTCATCGAGCACGACCGAGGCGTTCTTGCCGCCCATTTCCGCCTGGATCGGCACGCCGTGCGCCCGCGGCCGCGGCCGCCAGCATGCGGCCCACCCCGGTGGATCCGGTGAACGTGAGCCCGTCCAGGTCCGGGTGGTTGACGATCTCGTTGCCGAGCGAGCCCGGAGCCGATGACCAGGTTCAGCACGCCCGCCGGCAGGCCGGCCTCGACGAGGGCCTGGGCCAGGCGCAGCGCCAGCAGCGGCACGGTGCTGGCCGGCTTCCACACCACGGTGTTGCCGAAGACCAGCGCCGGGGCGATCTTCCACGCGGGGATGGCGATGGGGAAGTTGAACGGGGTGATGACCCCGACGACGCCCAGCGGCTTGCGGGTGACCAGGATCTTTTCGCCGCGGCGCGGGGAGGAGAAGACCTCCCCGGCCATGCGGTCGGACTCGGCCGAGTAGTAGGTGAGGATCTGCGCGGCGCGCAGCACCTCGCCGCGGCCCTCGGCGAAGGTCTTGCCTTCCTCGCGGGCCAGCTCGGTGCCCCAGGCATCGGCGTTGGCGGTGACGATGGCCGCGGCGCGGGAGAGGTATCCCCCGCGTTCGGCCATCGGGGTTGCCGCCCATCCGGCGGCCGCGGCGCGTGCCGCGGCCATGGCCGCCTGCACGTCCCCGGCCGTGGCGGTGCCGCCGGCGGCGAGCACCTGGTCCGGGTTGGCCGGCGAGGTGGATTCCAGCCGGCTTCCGGTTCCCTCGACCCACTGGCCGTCGATCAGCAGGCGCAGCGCGACGGTGTCGGTGCTGCGTGATGGTTTCAGTCATTTTTCCCTCAGGGTGGATGTCGGGGAACGTGTTTAGCGGAAGGCCGGGACGCCGGTGAGCTTGTTGCCCAGGATCAGCGTGTGGACCTCGTCGGTGCCCTCGTAGGTGCGCACCGATTCCAGGTTGTTGGCGTGGCGCAGCGGCGAGTAGTCAAGGGTGATGCCGTTGCCGCCCAGGATGGTGCGGGCCTCGCGGGCGATCTTGATGGCCTCGCGGCAGTTGTTCAGCTTGCCCACGGAGATCTGGTGCAGGTCAAGGGTGCCGGCGTCCTTCTGGCGGCCGATGTGCAGGGCCAGCAGGTAGCCCTTGTTGATTTCCAGGGCCATGTCCACGAGCTTCTGCTGGGTCATCTGGTAGCCGGCCAGCGGCTTGTCGAACTGCATGCGCTGTCTTGCGAGTAGGCCAGCGCGTCCTCGAAGGCGTCGCGGGCCGCGCCCATGGCGCCCCAGATGATGCCGTAGCGGGCCTCGTTCAGGCAGGAGAACGGGCCCTTGAGCCCCACGACGTTCGGCAGCACGGCGGTGGCCGGCAGGCGCACGTCGGTCAGTTCGATCTCGCACTGGATGGAGGCGCGCATCGAGAGCTTGGGTTCGATCGGGGTGGCCTTGAAGCCGGCGGTCTCGGTGGGGACCACGAAGCCGCGGATGCCCTCGTCGGTCTGCGCCCAGATGACGGCGACCTGTGCCACGTTGGCCAGGCCGATCCAGCGCTTGGTGCCGTTGATGACCCAGTCGTCGCCGTCGCGGCGGGCGAAGGTCTTCATGGCGGAGGGGTCGGAGCCCGCGGTCGGTTCGGTCAGGCCGAAGCAGCCGATGGCCTCGCCCTTGGCCATCTTCGGCAGCCATTCGGACTTCTGTTCCTCGGAGCCGTGCTTGTAGATCGCGCTCATGGCCAGCGAGCCCTGCACCGAGACGAAGGTGCGCAGGCCGGAGTCGCCGGCCTCCAGCTCGGAACCGGCCAGGCCGTACTCGACGGCGGTGGCGCCGGCGCAGCCGTAGCCCTTCAGGTGCATGCCCAGCAGGCCGAGCCTGCCCATTTCCGGGACGATTTCCAGCGGGAAGACGGCGTCCGCGTACCAACCGGCGATGTTCGGCTTGATGGCCTCGTCGACGAAGGTGCGGACCTTGGCGCGCAGCGCGAGTTCCTCGGCGCTGAGCAGCGAATCGAAGTTGATCAGGTCTGCCGGGTCCAGCAGGTGGGTTTCGTGGGTGGTGATGGTCATGGAGAGCTCCTTGGAAGAGCGGGATCTGAAGGTTCTGGGTGGTGCTTGCTTGGAGGGTTGCTTGGCGGATTACTTGGCGGCGTCGGCGATGGCCTCGGCCAGCACGGTCAGGCCGTCGCGCAGCAGTTCCTCGCCGATGACCAGCGGCGGCAGCAGGCGCACGACGTTGCCGTGGGTTCCGCAGGTCAGGGTCAGCACGCCGGCCGCGTGGCAGGCGGCGGAGATTTCCTTGGCCAGGTCCGCGCGCGGTTCCAGGGTGCCTGCGTCCGCGAGTTCGATGGCAAGCATGGCGCCGCGGCCGCGGATCTCGGCGACGACGTTGGTGGAGTCCAGCAGCGGCTCGAGGATTTCGCGGGCCACGGCCTCGATGCGGCGGGCGTTTTCCAGCAGCGTGCCGTCCTCGAACTGCTCGAAGACCGCGAGGGCGGCCTCGCAGGCCAGCGGGTTGCCGGCGTAGGTGCCGCCCAGGCCGCCGGCATGCGGTGCGTTCATGACCTCGGCGCGGCCGGTGACCGCGGAGAGCGGGACGCCGTTGGCCAGGGCCTTGGCGGTGAGGATCAGGTCCCCGGCAACGCCCTCGTGCTCGGAGGCGAAGAGCGTGCCGGTGCGGCCCATGCCGGCCTGGATCTCGTCGATGACCAGCAGGATGCCGTACTTGTCGGCAAGCTTGCGCAGGCCCGGGATGAAGCCGGCGGCCGGGACGATGAAGCCGCCCTCGCCCTGGATCGGCTCGATGACCATGGCGGCGAAGGTGTCGGCGCCGTGCTCGAGGATGGTTGCCTCGACCGATTCCAGCGCCGCCTCGGCGCCGGCGGCCAGTCCCTCGGCCGGGCGCAGCGGGTTGGCGGAGGCTGCGCGGATGATCTCGGCGGGCAGCGGGCCGAAGTTCAGCTTGTACGGGTTGACCTTGGCGGTCATGGCCATGGTGAGCAGCGAGCGGCCGTGGTAGGCCTCGTCGAAGACCAGGACGTTCGGGCGGCCGGTGGCGGCGCGGGCGATCTTGATGGCGTTTTCAACGGCCTCGGCGCCGGTGGAGAACAGGCCGGTGCGCTTGTCGAAGTCGCCCGGGGTGTTCAGGTTCAGCCATGCACAGACCTTGGTGAAGGATTCGTATTCGGTGACCATGAAGCAGGTGTGGGTGAAGGCCGCGAGCTGGGCCGCGACGCGTTCGGCGACGAGCTTGTTGCTGGCGCCCAGGGAGGTCACGGCGATGCCGGAGGCGAAGTCGACCAGGCGGTTGCCGTCGACGTCCTGGATGATGCCGCCCTCGGCGCGGGTCACGAAGACCGGCAGCGTGATGCCGAAGCCGTTGGTCACCTGTGCGGTGCGTTCGGCGTGCAGTTCGGTGGAACGCGGGCCGGGAATGGCGGTGGCAAGGTGGCGGGTCTGCGGCAGGGTGGCGGCTTCGGCGGCCAGGAGAGTTTCGGTCATGGGCTCCACGTTATGTGAATGCGTGACACGCGTCATTGGATATTCTGCCCAATTCGGGCGCTGGTGTTGGATAATCTAGCCCATGATCTCCCTTTTGCAATTGGGTGCGGAGCTGGGCGGCGAACTCGCGCCCTGCGAGGGCGCCGACTTCAGCGCCAAGCCGATCACCGGTGTCCACGTTTCCGAGCTGGAGGACCCGACCCCCTACCTGGAGGGCGGGGAACTGCTCCTGACCACAGGCATGCCGTTCGCCGCCTCGGCGGCGCTCTCCCGCGCCTACATGGCCAGGCTCGAGGCCAAGAACGTGCACGCCGTCGGGCTGGGCCTGGGCCCGTGGCTCAGGTCCGTCCCCGGGCACGTGGTGGCGGCAAGCCTCGCCGCGGGCATCGAGCTGGCGATCGTGCCCGACGGCGTCCCGTTCCAGAACGTCACCCGCGCCTATTGGCGGCTTGCCACCAGGGACGACACCAGCAACCTGATGGATTCCCTCGGCACCCAGACCGCACTGGCCCGCGCCGCGATGCGCCCCGATGCCACCAGTGCGGTGGTGCGCGGGCTTGGCCCAGGCGCTCGGCGGGTGGGCCGCCTACCTGCCGGCCGATGCCGGGGCGGAGACCGTGTGGCCGGCCTCGGCCGGCGCCCTGGTCCCCGACCTGCGCTCCGAGTCCATCCGCTTCAACAAGGCAGGGGTGCCCTCCGCCGCGACGTTCGAGATCCACGGGCAGCCGGTGGTGCTCTACCCGATCCTGGTGGGCACCCGCATCCACGGGTTCCTGTGCATCGGGTCGGGGCGCACGCTGACCAAGGCGGACCGGCAGGTCATCATGACGGTTTCCACGCTGCTGGCCCTGCGCGCACGCCAGCGCGAGGTCATCGTCGGGACCACCAACGCGCTGGGCGCCGCAACCACCAAGCTGCTGCTGCACGGCCAGGGCGAGGCCGCGCACATGGTGGCCGAGGACGTGGGACTGGGCGAGCTGCCCAGCCGGGTGCGGCTGCTGGGCATCAGGCTTTCGCCGGGCGACGACCCGGGGCTTGCGGCCCGCGCGGCGGTGCGGCTGGCGGCCGACCCCGGGCTGCCGGACCTGGCCGCGGCCGTGGACACATGCGTGCTGCGCCACGTCCAGGATTCGATCCTGTACCTGGTGCTGTCCGCCGCCGGCCTGGGCAGCACTCCCGTCGGACGGCGAGCGCGACTCGCTGGAACAGAATGCGCTGCTGGGTGTTTCGGCGCTCGTCGAACCCGAGCTGTCGGGGTCGCTGGCCGCGGCGCTGGGCGATCCGGTGAGCCTCGGCGAGATCCCCGGCAACCTTGCGGTGCTTCGCCAGGCCGTGTTGCAGGCCCCGCCGGGGCGGCTGGTTGCGGTGAGCGCGAGCGAGGATGCGCGGGCCACGGGCTGGGTGCGGGTCCTGGCCGACTACCCGCGCGCCGACCTGCTGGAAACCGTCAGGGCCTACCTCAGGGCGCGCGGCACCTGGGAGGATGCGGCGCGTGCCCTGGGCATCCACCGGAATTCGCTGCGCCACCGGATCGTCCGTGGCCGGCGGCCTGCTGGGCGTGGACCTTGACGATCCGGACGTCGCGGCGCACCTGTGGCTGGCGCTTCGGCGCGAGGAAAGCGGTTTAGGACCGCGCTAGCGCCGGATCCTGCTCTCCCGGCGTTGCGGGCCGAGTGTTCGGCGGGCTTGCCGAGCCAGGCGCGGACCGCGTCGGTGTGTTCGCCGAGCTGCGGCGGGGCCATGGACGGCGCGTCGAGCCGCGGCGTCCAGCTGATCGGGTGGCGGATCTGCTTGCCGACAGTCACTCCCTCGGCGTTCTGCACCTCGATCACCGGGTCCAGCCCGAGCGATTGCGCATAGTCGATGCCCTCGTCGATCCCCGCGACCTTGCCGGCGGGAACGCCGACGCCGGTGAAGCGCGCCTGCCACCGCGCGCCGGTGTCGGCCTGCAGCGCATCCTCCAGCAGCGGGATGAGCACCTCGCGGTTGGCCACGCGCGCCGAGTTGGTGGCGAAGCGGGCGTCGGAGGAAAGCTGCGGCTGCGCCGATCTCGGCGCAGAGCCTGGCGAACTGCCCGTCGTTGCCGCAGGCCACGGCGACGGATCCGTCGGCGCAGGCCAGCAGCTGGTACGGCACGATCGAGGGGTGCGCGTTGCCCATGCGGGTGGCGACCTTGCCCGCACCCAGGTAGGCCTGGGCCTGGTTGGCCAGCGCCCCCTGCAGGCTGGAGAGCAGGTTGACCTCGATGTGGGCGCCGGCCCCCGAGGCGTTGCGGGCGGTCAGCGCGGCCAGCACCCCGATGGTCGCGTCCTTGGCGGTGAGCACGTCGACCAGCGCGACGCCGGCCTTCATCGGGTCGGCGTCGGCCTCCCCGGTGATCGACATCAGCCCGCCGAGGGCCTGGACGATGAAGTCGTAGCCGGGCAGGTGCGCCCCGCCGGCGGAACCGAATCCGGAGATCGAGGCGTAGACCAGTCCCGGGTTCTCCGCGGCCAGTTCCGCGTAGCCGAGCCCGAGCTTGGCCATGCCGCCGGGCTTGAAGTTCTCCACCAGCACGTCGGCGCGCAGCGCCAGCTCCCGGGCCAGCACCAGGTCCTCCGGGTTCCCGAGGTCCAGCGCCACCGACTGCTTGTTGCGGTTCACCGACTCGAAGTAGGTGGAGCCGGTGGCGGAAAACGGCGGGCCCCAGCTGCGGGTGTCGTCCCCGGTGCCGGGGCGTTCGACCTTGATGACCGTGGCGCCGAGGTCGGCCAGCGTCATGGTGCACAGCGGGCCGGCCAGCACCCGGGAAAAGTCGGCGACGATGATGCCGTCCAGCGGGCGGATCGAATTCATGCGGGGATTCCTTCCGTGGCCTCCTGCTCCGCACCATCTGCGAACGGCGTCCCGTCGGGATCCTGGATCCCCGCATGGGTGCAGTGTGGTGGAAAGCCGGCCAGCGTTGTTCCTTCCACAGAGCTACATGGAACACCCTACGAACAAACGTGACAGGAGTCTCGGATAATTCATCCAACGCGATGGCCACTTCATCCAGTCGCCCGGAGCCGGGCACACACCGCGGCGCGCCTTAAGCAGGCGTGTCCCGCACCCGATGGCTCGGGTGCGGGACACCTGTGGCTTTGCCTGGCCGGGGCCGACCGGACCTAGACGGTCCGGCGCAGCGGGGCTTCCTTGATGAACAGGATGCAGACCAGCGCAACCACGGCAACGGCGGCCGAGGCCATGAAGATGACGCCCGTGGCGTCGCCGAAGGCCGTCTCGTACATGACCCGCACGGCCGGCGGCATGGTCGACAAGTCCAGCGACGTGCTTCCGGAGGCAACCCCGCCGGAACCGTCCGGGGAGATCAGGTGCGCGGCAATGAGCGCGTCGATGACCAGCGAGCTGACCTTGTCCGAGAGCATCGCGCCGAGCACCGCGACGCCGGCGGCCCCGCCCACCGAGCGGAAGAACGCCACGGACGAGCTGGCGGTGCCGATGTCGGTGACCTTGACGGTGTTCTGCACGGCGAGCACCAGGTTCTGCACCATGAAGCCCATGCCGACGCCGTTGAAGAACATGCCGGTGGCCAGGATCCAGTAGTTGGTGTCGTGGGACATGGTGCCCAGCAGCGCCAGCGCACCGATGTTGACGCTGGCTCCGACGACCAGGAAGATCTTCCACCGGCCATGCCGGGAAATCATCTGCCCGGAGAACACCGAGCCGAAGAGGTTGCCCAGGATCATGGGCAGGGTCATGACCCCGGCCATGGTGGGGCTGGCCTCGCGGGCCACCTGGAAGTACTGGCCCAGGAAGGCGCCGGAGCCGAACATCGCCACGCCGATCGAGACCGAGGCAACGATGGACAGCGCGGTGGTGCGCATGGCGATGATGCGCAGCGGGATGACCGGCTCCGGGACGCGTCCCTCGACCCAGATCAGCAGCGCGATCAGCGCCAGCGAGCCGCCCACCATGGAGTAGGTCTGCCAGGAGTTGAATTCGAAGTAGCCGGCCTTGCCGACGTAGGAAACCCAGATCAGCAGCACCGACACGGAGACCGTCACCAGCACGGCACCGGCCCAGTCGATGTAGACCTTGCGGGCCACGTGCTTGATGTGCAGCGTCTTGTGGATCATCCACATGGAAATCAGCGCAATGGGGACGCCGATGAAGAAGGTCCAGCGCCAGCCCAGCGGCGAGTCGACGATCACGCCGCCCAGCAGCGGTCCGCCGGCCGTGGCCAGCGCCATGACGCCGCCGAAGTAGCCCGAGTAGCGTCCGCGTTCGCGCGGCGGAATGACGGTGCCGATCACCGCCATGCCCATGGCGGTGAGCCCGCCCATGCCGATGCCCTGGATGACGCGGGCGCTCATGAGCATGGGGATGTTGATCGCGAACCCGGCCAGCAGGGAACCGGCAACGAAGGTGAGGATGCCAAGCTGCAGCAGCTTCTTCTTGTCGAAGAGGTCCGCCAGCTTGCCCCAGATCGGGGTGGTGGCGGCGTTGGCCAGCAGCGCCGCGGTGAGGACCCAGTTGAAGTCGGTCTGCGTGCCGTTGAGGGCGTCCATGATGGTCGGCAGTGCGATCGAAACGATGGTGGTGGCCAGCATCGCAGCGAAGAAGGCGGCCAGGACGCCGACGATGGAGCGCAGCACCTCCTTCTGGTCCATCTGCGGCTGGTCGCCCTGGCGCTCGCGCGTCACGGCGGTTGTCTGCTCGCTCATGCGTTTCCTTCCTGCGCGGCTTTCGCCGCTGGTAAGTTCTTGCCTTGCATCTGGTCGACGCCGGCACGAAGCGCTTGCTGGATCCGGTTCACGGTGGCCGCGGCCTCGGCGATCTCCGTCGGCGTCCCAGTCCTTGAGCAGGTCGGCCAGCAGATCGGTCCTGCGCTTGAAGGCGCGATCCACCTCGTCCTTGCCCTCCGGGGTCAGCGAAATGAGTTGCGCCCTGGCATCGTTGCGGCACGGGGTGCGCGTCCAGGAGCCCCATGGACTCCAGATCGGCAACCTGCCGGCTCAGCGCGGCGGGGCCGATCCCGATCCACTGCGCAACGTCGGTGGCCCGCGTGGGCTGGTTTCGGTAGACGTAGAGGAGCACGCCCATGGCGGCGAAGCCGACCTTCTGGCCGCCCTCACCCAAGTGAACGAGCTGTCGCAGGGTGCGGTTCAGCGAGCTGACGCTCTCCACGAGTTCCAACGTTTGCGAATCACCCTGCGGCAAGGGACGGCGCTCCTCGAATCGAAAATTAGTTGACCTAGGCAAATGTTGCCTTGGTCAACCATATGGGCAATTTAGTTGCTCCGTCAAACTAATTTGGTGAGACGTTTGCGACTACGCTTGATCCCGTGAGCACCGAAAACTTCAGCCCGGCCGACATTGCACTAGCTTCCCGACTGCGCTTGACAGCGCTGGAAGCGGCACGACTTGCCGCACCGGTCTTGCGTGAAGCCTTCCGCAACGACGTACAGCGCGAAAACAAGACAAACGCCCACGACCTGGTCACGGCCTTCGACCGGCACAGCGAAGAAATCATCCGCACCCACCTCACCGGGGCGGAACCCGACTCGCGGGTGCTGGGCGAAGAGGGCGGGACCACCGGCGAGGGAAGCATCCAGTGGATCGTGGATCCCATCGACGGAACCAGCAATTTCACGCACGGAATCGCGTTCTTCTGCATCTCGATCGCCGCGGCGCGCGACGGCGAGCTGCTCGCCGGCGTCGTGCTGGATCCGATTGCGGGCCATGAATTCACGGCAGATGCGGAGCACGCATACCTCAACGGGGAGATCCTGGCTCCCGCGCCCCGGCCCGACCAGGCCCACGCCAACCTCATGACCGATTACCCCTCGGCGGAGGCGCTGGTTGTCGACGGTTCCCTGGGCCTGGCCGAATTCGGATCGTGGGTCACGGCCTTCGCCACGGTGCGCCGCAAGGTTTCGGCGGCCTTGGCGCTGGCCCACGTTGCCGCCGGCTGGTGCGACGTCACCCTGGGCCTGGACACCAAGCCCTGGGACATTGCCGCCGGCGCACTGTTGGTGCGGCGCGCGGGCGGGCGCTACCTGGCCTACCGCTATGACGACAAGCAGCTGCCCGACTATGCGGCGCCCTGCTTCATTGCCCTGGGCCCGGGGGCGGAGTATCCGGCCGCCACGGCGTCGGTCGAACGAATCATTTCCGCGCGGCGGGCCGCGGGCTTTGGCGGCTAGTTGCCCGCCATGGCCTTGAGCTCGTCGCTGACCGAGTAGTCCTCGGTGTTTTCGAGCCAGGAAGCCCCGATCATGCATTGGGCCTGGGCGCCGATGCCTTCGTCTTCATCCTCGATGACAAGGTAGCCCTCGGAATCGAAAACCTCGCAGCGGACCATGCCGTCGTTGTCGCCGACGTTCGTGGCGATCACGCCGCCGAAGAGGGTCGAGGCGATGTGGCTTTCGGTGAAGGTGCCGCGCTGGTTGCTGGTCACCGCCGCGGCGGGTTCGGTGGTGGTGAGGGAAATCTGGTACTCGCCGGTGGAAGACGCAACGAATTCATAGGTGTCGCTGCGATCCATGAAGGACATGAGCGTCGTGAACAGGAGCGCATAAAGAATCGAAACCAGCAGCCCGAACGCGCCGGTCACCAACGCGGTCACCGAGAAGCCGCGGCGGTTCAGCCGCTTGGCGATGCCGACGATGCCAAGCACCATGGCAAGCGGACCCAGCAGGAAGGCCACGAAGCCAAAGACCGGGACGATCGAAATCGCCGCCGCCACGATGCCGGTGACCATCGCGAACGTGGTCATGCCATGGGTGCGTTGGGGAGCATTCCAGCCGCCGGGGCCGTAGCCGTAGGATCCATACGCCGGGTACTGTCCCGGGTACTGCCCGGGATATTGCCCCTGCGTAGTAGTCCTGTTGCTGGTGCCGGTCCCGGGTATCCGCCCTGGTACTGGCCCGCGTACTGCCCGCCGTATTGGCCGGTGTATTGCCCGCCGCCGTATCCCTGCTGGTTCCACGACTCGTGGTTCGAGCCGCCGCCTGGCGAGGTATTCGGGTCGGACATTTGGCTCCTTGAACAGAAGGGAATGGCGTGCTGGTCGCTCTGCGGCTCTAGAACGAAATTACCCGTTTCTTGGAGCTTGGCACAATCCGGCTAGTCGGAACCATCGCTCAAGCGGTAGACGGATCCATCCGGGCGGCGAAGGAGCACACCGTAGTCAACCAAGTACCGGCGCAGCAGCACCGCGTCGTCGGCAAGGTCCTCAAGGCGCAGGGTGAGGTCCGAGCTCGTTGAGCTCCTCGCCGTGCTTCATCACCCGTGGCCCCGATGGATCGCAGCAGGGAAAGGCGCTCCCCGTGGTTCTTGGGGTACCGGTCGATGCGGCCGTCGGCATCCAGGAAACGGTCGATCCCCTCCTTGGGCATGCGCGAGGCTCCTGACCGCCAAGGTGCGCGCATAGACGCCATCATCAACAAGCCCCTCGGCGGTGAGCAAGCCCGCGGCCTGCAGGTTTTTCTCGGCCTTGGCCTGCCGCGCCGGCGGCAAGTCCCCGGGGATTCCCAGTACCGCTTGGGCGTATGCCCTGCGTGTTTCCTCGTTGGCCAGGGCACCGAATACCTGCCGCCAGTCGGCCGTCGATTCGCTCATTGGTTCCTTCACTGTTTTTCCCTCGTTTTTCCAACTTCTCGGGCATACCCTGAGGGCATGGCTACTCTATTTCACCGAAATGCACAGGCCGCCGTGCACCACCACGGTGGCGGATCCCTCATCCTCGGCGGCGTCCTCGCAGCATTGCTGTTCGGGGTGTTCGCAATTTTCCTGGCCAGCAACAACGGCACGTGGACACCCGATGCTGATAGGTGTTTCCTTCGGCATCTCGGCCGCCCTCTTTGGGACGGTTTACCACTTCACGCACTGATCCAGTTCCAAAACCACACCGACCGGGAAACTCCCGATCGGTGTGGTTTTCCTATGTCCGGCCGACCGCAACGGCCCGGGCTTGCGACGCCGCCGCCTGTCCGGCCGACCGGCCGCTGAACAGGCAACCGCCCAGGAACGTTCCCTCGAGCGCGCGGTAGCCGTGGCAACCGCCGCCGCCGAACCCGGCGGCCTCCCCCGCCGCATACAGGCCCGGCACCGGCTCGCCCTCGGCGTCCAGGACGCGGGAGTCCAAGATCCGTGTTGAGGCCGCCCAGGGACTTGCGGGTCAGGATGTTCAGCCGGACGGCAACCAGCGGCCCGGCCTTGGGATCGGTCAACGGATGCGGCTTGACGCTGCGAACGAGCTTGTCCCCCACGTAGTTCCTGGCGCTGGTGACGGCGGAAATCTGGCCGTCCTTGCCGAAAGCGTTCTGGACGGCCGAGTCCCGCGCGCCGACCACCGCAGCGACCTCTGCGGCGTCCAGCAAGTCCTCGCCGGTGAGCTCGTTCATCTTTTTCACCAGCTCGTCGAGGTTCGGCGCCTGCACGAAGTCCTCGCCGTGGTCCAGGAAGGCCTGCACCGGGTCCGGCACGTCGACCTTGGCCCTGGCCAGCACCGCGCGCACGTCCTTTCCCGTCAGATCGGGGTTCTGCTCGCTTCCCGAGAGCGCGAACTCCTTGCCGATGATGCGCCGGTTGAGGATGAACCAGCTGTAGTCGTGGCCGGTCCCGCGCAGGTGTTCCAGGGTGCCGAGGGTGTCGAACCCCGGCCACAGCGGATCCGGCAGGCGCTTGCCCGTGGCATCGAGCCACAGGGAACTCGGCCCGGGCAGGATGCGGATCCCGTGGTTGCGCCACACGGGGTTCCAGTTGGCGATGCCCTCGGTGTAGTGCCACATCCGGTCGCCGTTGACCAGCCGGCCGCCGGCGCGCTCGGCGATGTCGAGGCCGCGCCCGTCCACGTGTGCAGGGACGCCGGAGACCATGTTTTCTGGCGCCTCGCCCAGGCGTTCGGGCCAGGCGGCCCTGACCTTGTCGATGTTGCCGCCGATGCCGCCGGTGGCGACAATGACGGCCGGGGCAAAGTACTCGAACGTGCCGATCGCGTTCCGGTTGGTGGCCACACCGCGTTCGGCGTCGTCGGGCTCCAGCAGGCTGCCGCGCACGCCGATCACGGCGCCTTCGGACATGACCAGCTCGTCGAGTTGGTGGCGCCACAGCATTGTCAGTTGGCCCTTGGCCACCGCCGTCCGTGCGGCTGCGGCGAACGGCTCGACGATCCCGGGCCCGGTCCCCCAGGTGATGTGGAAACGAGGGACCGAGTTTCCGGGGCCCTGCGCCCCGGCGCCGCCGCGCTCCGCCCAGCCGACGACGGGGAAGAACCTGACGCCGCGCTCGCGCAGCCACGCGCGTTTTCCGCCGGCCGCCCAGTGCACGTAGGCCTTGGCCCACTCGCGGGGCCAGTGGTCTTCCTCGCGGTCGAATCCCGCCGTCGCGAACCAGTCCCGGAGGGCCAGCTCCTCCGAGTCCTTGACTCCCAGCCGGCGCTGCTCGGGCGAGTCGACAAGGAAGATCCCGCCAAAGCTCCAGTGGGCCTGGGCCCCGAGGTTCGCCTCGGATTCCTGGTCGATCAGCAGCACCCGGCTGCCCGCGTTGACCGCTTCGGTGGCGGCGACCAGCCCGGAGAGGCCCGCGCCGACGACAATGACATCAAAGTTTTTCGAATGTGGAGTGTGCGCCATGGCCCCACCCTACCGGGAAGCAATCCGGCTCACACCCCCGGGTCTTTGAGCCGCTGGGCCTTCGCCGCAGCAACCGATCCATAGGCGGAGAAATCAACGTTCCCCGGGCGGGCCCCAGACAACCAGGAGCCGCAGGGTTCCCGCTCCGGCGTTGCGGACGTCGTGCTCCACTCCAACCGGGGCCAGGACGCTGTCGCCGACGTTCAGCACATGGCGCTCGCGTCCCACCTGCATTTCCGCCGTGCCCTCAAGCACCAGGTAGAACTCCTCAAGGGCGGTCTCCCCCGGCTGGTGGGAGTGCATTCCTTCGCAGCCGCCCGGCGGGATTTCCCAGGTTTGGATGGCGACAGGCATTTTCATTTCGTTGGCGAAGTGGCCTTGCATTCGCATGCCGCTGCCGCCATGCAGTTCGTAGTCAAAGCCGTGCGCCGAGCGTTGTTCAAACACCGTTTGCTCCTTGGAAAGCTTGGTTCTATGCGGGTTGGGCACCCATGCGCATGCTGATTTGTTGTGCCGCGCGAATGCACGCCATGCCCAGGTCGTGGAGCTGTTCCTTTGACACCCGGTAGAAGGGTGCCGCGATCATCGCACAGGCAACGACCCTGCCCCGGTGGTCGTAGATCGGGGCAGCAACGCCGACTTCGTCGTTGGAGGTTTCCCCGTGGTTCGCCGCATAGCCCTGCGCACGGACCTCCCCGAGCCGAGCCATGTACGCCTCACGTGCTTCGGAGCTGTTCTCCGGCAGGACGATGCCGCCGGATTCCAGCAGGTCCCGGGCCGCCTGCGCACCCTCGTGCGCAAGGAACACCTGGACCGAGGCACTCAGCGCCGTGTTGTACCGGCTGCCCATGACGGAGGTGTGCTTGACCTGGTGCACACTGGGAATTTGCTCGACCGAGACGGATTCGGCCCCGTCCCAGATGTTGAGCACGGCCGTTTCGCCGGTCGCCTGGGCCAGTTCCTCGAGGATCGGGAAGGAAATGCGCCGTACGTCGAGGTTGGCCAGCAACGGTCCGGCGACGGCGATCAGGCCCAGGCCGAGACTGTATTTGCGCGTGTTTTCGTCGCGGGCCACGATGCGTTCCTGCTCAAGGGTTGCCAGGATCCTCGAAATGCTCGACTTGTGGAGTCCTACCTGGGCCGCGATTTCGGTGACGCCCAGCACGGGATGTTCAACGGTGAAGCATCGCAGGACGTCAATGACGTTGACGATGACCGAGGCGCCGCGGGATTCCGTGGCGTTGGGTTCGGCCGCTTGGGCAACCATCTGTGCTCCTAGGTGGGATCCGGCGGATGCGGGCAACGCTGCCGAACGGAGTTGGAATCGTTCACGTCGACGTTACCGTGAATTGCAGGTGGGTAGGGGCGGTCCGACTGCCGTGCGGGCATCTTGTCGCATTCCCGCCAGGTTTCAGTCGTCTTCGGGAACGCCGATGTCCTCGTTCCACAGGCTCGGGTTCTCGGCGATGAACTGCCCCATGAGGGCCGTGGCCTCGGCGTCGTCGATCAGCACCACCTCGACCCCGCGGTCCCGAAGCAGCTCGAGCTCCCCGTCGAAGTTCTTGTTTTCGCCCACGACCACGCGTGGAATGCCAAAGAGGATGATGGCGCCGGAGCACAGCGCGCAGGGCGCCAGCGTCGAGTACAGGGTGGTTCCCGCGTACGAGGCGCGGCGCCCGACGTTGCGCAGGCAGTCGATCTCCCCGTGCGAGGTGGGATCCCCGTTTTGGACCCGGCGGTTGTGCCCGCTTCCGATCCTCGTCCCGCCCTCGAAGAGGCTGGACCCGATGGGAACGCCCCCTTCGGCGGCGCCCAGCAGGGCTTCCTCGAGGGCCAGCGCGTAGCCCGCGCGGTCGTGCTCGTGTAGTTCCTGCTGGTTCATGGTCTGCACTCCCTGGTTCGGATGGTCTTGGCCTTGACCAACGGTACGCGGCGGCGCCGGCCCTTGGCGGGCCCCGCCGCGGATTTTGGTTAAAGCCCAAAGTGGGTGGCGTCCCGTGGAACGCCACCCACCGGGTGTTGCCTAGCGGTCGATGATGTTGTTTTCCGGACCGAAGCCGAACTTGGTGATGTTCTCGACGCTGTTGTCCTCGCCGATGACCAGGATGTCGTGCTCGCGGTAGCCGCCGGCACCCGGCTCGCCGTCAAGGACGGTGATCATCGGTTCCATCGAGACGACCATGCCCGGCTCGAGGACCGTGTCGATGTCCTCGCGCAGTTCCAGGCCCGCCTCGCGGCCGTAGTAGTGCGACAGGACGCCGAAGGAGTGGCCGTAGCCGAAGGTGCGGTTCGGCAGCAGGCCGTGGCCGATGTAGATCTCGTTGAGCTCCGCGGCGATGTCCTTGCAGACCGCGCCCGGCTTGATGAGCTCCAGGCCGCGCTTGTGGACCTCGACGTTGACGTTCCAGAGTTCCAGCGAACGCTCGTCCGGCTCGCCGAGGAACAGGGTGCGCTCCAGCGCCGTGTAGTAGCCCGAGGTCATCGGGAAGCAGTTCAGCGAGAGGATGTCGCCGCGCTGCAGCTTGCGGGTGGTGGCCCAGTTGTGGGCGCCGTCGGTGTTGATGCCGGACTGGAACCAGACCCAGGTGTCGCGCACTTCGCGGTCCGGGAAGGTCTTGGCGATCTCGTGGACCATGGCCTCGGTGCCGATGAGTGCTACCTCGTACTCGGTGATGCCCTCGCGGATGGCTGCCTTGATGGCCTCGCCGCCCAGGTCGCCGATGCGTGCACCGTGCTTGATGACCTCGATCTCCTCCGCGGACTTGATCATGCGCTGGCGCATGGCGGCCTGCGAGACGTCCACCAGGGCGGCTCCGCCGAAGGCGTCCTGGATGCGCTGGCGGGTCAGCACCGGCAGGGCGTCGTCCTCGACGCCGAGGCGGGATGCCTTGACGCCGGCGCGGCGCAGGGCTTCCTGCAGGCCGAAGTAGAAGTTGTCTCGCTGCCAGTCGGTGTAGACGATGTTGTCGCCGTAGCTGGTGCGCCATGGCATGCCGGCGTCGATGTTGGCGGTGATCGTGACCGACTCGTTGGCGGTGACGACCAGGGCGTAGTTGCGGCCGAAGGTGGTGTACAGGAAGTCCGAGTAGTACTTGATGCCGTGGTAGCTGGTCAGGATGACGGCGTCGAGGTCCTTGGCTGCCATGATCTGGCGCAGGCCGGACAGGCGGCGCTCGAACTCGGCATCGGAGAACGTCAGTTTCTGCTTGGTGCCGTTGTGCAGGGTCTTCAGTCGCTCAAGCTCGGAAACGTTGGTTGCGGTTGCCGGTGTAATGGTCATGATGTTCTCCTGTGTTGTTTATGTTTGGTGTTGGTGTGCGGGAAGAAAGACTGTGGTGGCCCTAGGCCAGTGGTTTCTTGCTGGTTTCCACCGAGCAGGCGACAGCAATCAGGGAGATGACCGCCGCACCCATGAGGTACCAGCCCGGGGCCAGTACGCTGCCGGAGGTTGCAATCAGGAGCGGTTGCCACGAAGGGTGCGGTGCCGCCGAAGAGTGCGTTGGAGAGGTTGAAGCTCACGGCGAATCCGGAGTAGCGGACCCGGGTGGGGAACATTTCGGCCAGGTAGCTGGGCAGCGTCCCGTCGTTGAGGCTGAGCATCGCGCCGAGCAGGATCTGCACGAGCAAGATGACGAGGAAGTTGCCGGTTTCCAGCAGCATGAACGCGGGAACCGTGAGCACCACGAAGAGGATCGATGCGCTCATCAGGACCTTCTTGCGTCCCAGACGGTCCGAAAGCATTCCGATCAGGAAGATGAAGCCGATGTAGGTGGCCAGTGCCACGGTGGTGGCGACGTAGGACGCGGCTTCGGCCAGCCCGATGTTTTCATGGACAGGTGCGTGGGCATGTAGCTGAGGATCACGTAGAAACCCACCGCGTTGAGCAGGACCGCGCCGACGGCCTGGATCAACTGGCGCCAGTGGTTCTTGAACAGCGAGCTGACCGGGGCCTTGACCGCATTGTCTTCCTTTGCGAGCTCCTTGAAGATCGGCGAGTCCTCGAGCTTGGTGCGGATGTAACGGCCGATCAGGCCCATGGGTGCGGCAAGCAGGAACGGCAGTCGCCAGCCCCAGGATTCGCATCTGTGCCGGTTCCAGCAGGCTGGTGAGCAGCCCCGCCAGCAGCGAGCCCAGCAGCAGGCCGGTCGGCCGTACTGGCCGGAACGACTGCGGCGTAGAGTCCGCGCCGGTTGGCCGGCGCGTATTCCACCAGGAAGGCCGAAGCTCCCGCATATTCGCCGGAGGCGGAGAAGCCCTGGACCACGCGGACGATCAGCAGCAGGATCGGGGCCCAGACTCCGATGGTCGCGTAGGACGGAATCAGTGCGATGCAGAACGTCGCTGCCGACATGATCAGGATCGACCAGGACAGAGCCTCGCGCCGGCCGATCTTGTCGCCCAGGTGTCCCCAGACGAAGCCGCCCAGCGGGCGAACCAGGAACGAGATCGCGAAGAGTGCGAAGGTGAGCATCAAGCCGGTTGTGTGGGTCTGATTCGGGGAAGAAGACCGCGGTGATGGTGACGGCCAGGTAGCCGTAGACCGCGTAGTCGAACCATTCAACGAAGTTGCCGATGAAGCTTGCCGCAACGACCTTGTTGCGGGTCTTGCGTCCGATCGCCGGAGGGATCGGGTCGTTCCTGGCCGCTGAGCGTGGGGCCAAGATCGATGTGTGGATCTGTGGTGAGAGAGGTCGTTGCAGAACGCTCGGTGGCGTGCTTGCCAGCCTGGGTGTTGTTGCTCTGATTCATTGGGATTACCACCAGAAGGAATTTGAGTTGCATTCATTGCAACGCTGTTGCACTCACTGTATTTGTGTCCCGCATCACTGTCAAGGGTCGAATTTGACCTGCGTCACACTCCGCGCTCCCTTGCGCAAAAAACATGGGCGCCCGGTTTCCCGGGCGCCCAAATCCATGTGTGTCGATCGATGGCCTGCAGGACCCTTTTCGGCCCCTGTTGCCGCCGGCCGCAGCGGCCATGGATCCGCAAGCAGCGAGCGCAACTGCGCTATTTGACTCCAAGGGCGTCCACGGGCAACGAGTACTCGGCCTCGACGGCCCGGGCCACCCCGTTGGTCACGGCATCAAGGAGAAGCTGTCCGCGCTCGGCACTGGCGCCGATCGGCGAGGACAGGCATCCGCTGGCAGGGGTGCGCGCCGGATCCTCGGGGAAGACGTCGTAGGGCTTCAGCTGCGCCGGCGGGTGCTCCACGGCGCGGGACATGTCGACCTTTTCCGGATGCAGCAGCAGCATGAGGGAAGTCTCCAGCACCCCGCCATGCTCGATGTCCCAACCCAGGAAGCCGTCGGGGAAGACCTTCTCCAGGGTTTCCTCGTCTACGAAGTCCCAGTAGGAAAGCAGCATGGCACGTGCGTCCAGCCCGGTTTCGCGGGCGCGACCCACGGCGATCTCCAGGCCCTCGTAAATGAATTGGTAGTTTTCGAAATGGCCGTTGAGGATGACCACCTTGGTGAACCCCTGGCCGATGAAGGAACGTGCAATGTCCTCGACCTGGCCGCTGAGCGTTGCCCCGCTCAGGCTCGTGGTTCCGATCCGATGGTTTCCACCCCCGGAGCGTGGCTGCGACTTGTACCCATAGGAGAGCGTCGGGGCAACCAGGGCACCAAGCTTCCGGGCCACCTCAGCGGCAATGGCGCGCGACAGCATCGCGTCGACCCCCAGCGGCATGTGCGGTCCGTGTTGCTCGGTGGCACCGGCGGGGATGACCACCGTTGCATGGGGCTGGGCAACATATGCGGCATAGGTATCGGCATCGATATCTTCCAGAAAGACCGACTGCATCGGGGGCTCCTTGTGGTTTTGGCGCGAGGCGACCGACTTTTGGCTTGCCTCGCGCGCACTGCAATAAATGGGGAAATGGACTCGAAAGACAGCTGGAAGTGCAGTGGGCCCCGTGGCGATCCTTGCCGCCACGGGGCCCACTACGCACTGCTGGTTGCTACGAGGTTGGTTGCTATGAACCGATCTCGTGCTTTGCCGGATCCGCATCGTCGGCAGGGCGGTGGCCTACCGCCACCGGCTCGTCGTCGATGCGCTGCTCGGCCCTCAGGAACTCGGCGCTGCCGTGCTCCTTGATGAACTCCGCGTCGGAGCAGTCAAGCTTCAGGCCCAGCGGCACGCCCTGCTCGATGCGCGACTTGAATCGGCTGTAGCCCAAGGCGTAGTAGAGCCCGGCGCTGGTTGCCGTTCCCGCAAGCCAGGAGAAGTCCATGCCTCCCATGGCCGTGGCGATCGGTCCCTGCAGTGCAGGCACGGATCCATACATGCACATCCAGGTCATGAAGATTCCGCCGGCGAAGGCAATGAATGCCGCTGGGTTGAAGGACTTGAGCTTGCTCGACCTTGGATCAAGGAAGAGGTAGGAGAAGTCCTTGTGGCGGCGCTCGAAGACGAAGTAGTGGACAGCCATGATGCCGCCCCAGGTCGCGACCCATGCCGCGATGGCGATGATCCAGTTGTGCAGGACCTCGGCGAAGTCATGGGCGAAGAGGAACGCAATGACCGCGCCCATGGACAGGAAGCCGACCATGATCGAGAGCTTCTTGCGGGAGATGTTGATGTCCAGCGCCTGCGTGGCAACGCCGAAGGTGTACATGTTGATGATGTTGGTGGCGATCGGCCCGTGGATGACCAGAAGGATCACCGGGATCGACAGGGTGCCGAAGCTTTCGACGATGAGCTGCCCGGGGTCCGCGGTTCCGTTCTTGGTTGCGAGGCTTGCCCCCAAGATGCCAAGCCACACGACGGGAAGGAACTGGCCAAGGACGCTGACAATGTAGAGCTTGTGCGGCTTGATGCGCTTGGACACGAAGCGGGAGTAGTCAGGTGCGTAGGTGAACCAGCCGATGCCCCAGCCGATGCCGATGGCGGTCATGATGGAGGACATGGCGGCGATGCGCGGCATGCCGGTGAGCACTTCGCCGACCGGACCCTGGTAGCTCCAGTCGATGTCCAGCTGGGTCCACGCGAGGATCGACATGGCGATGAGCACCAGGATCGTCGGTGGCATGGTGATGCGTTCGAAGCGTGCGATGGCCTTGTAGCCGCGGTAGCAGATGGCCACCTGGATGGACATGATGACCGCGGCGGTGCCGATGCGCCAACCCATGTTGCTTGCGGTCGGGTCCACCCAGCCGATCATGCCGAACAGCGCCATGATCAGGTCCAGGATGACCCAGGTGTTGACGGCGGACCAGCCGATGGCGATGACCGCCTGGATGGCCGCCGGCAGGTATGCGCCGCGGCGTCCGAAGGCTCCGCGGGCCAACAGCATGCCCGTGGCGCCCGTCTTTTGTCCGAGGATCACGAAGAATCCGAATCCGAGCATGCCGATGACGTTTCCGGCGATCAGGACCGTCAGGGTATCGGCCAGGCCAAGGCCAAGGTGGATGCCGAGGGCGCCGAGGATCCAGTTGATGGGAGCCACGTTGGCGCCCGCCCAGATCCAGAACTGACCGGATAGCTTGGTGGTTCGGGCCGATTCCGGGATCGGCTGCAGGGAGTCCTCGACCTCATGGGTCACACTTTCAGATGAACTGGCAACATCTCTACTCATTGGTTCACTCTCTCGACTGCGGGGGTTCGACAAGAACTTGTCCACAAGCTTAGGAGTGATCCACGCCACTAGGTACACTCGAAATGTATATAACTTCGCTCCATCGGGTGACACATTGTCACCATCGCGAGTGGCGTAAAACCGGACATCAAATAGTTTCGCTCGAGGAGTGACGCATGCTTTTGCCGCTGCAGGACGTACTGGACAGCCCACTTTTCCTCAAGTCGCGACCGCAAATCCTGGCGGGAGCCACGCGCATTGAACAGACGGGCGTCCGGTGGGTGCATTCGAGCGAGGTGCTGGAGATTGCTCCCCTCCTGCGGGGCGAAGAGCTGCTGCTCAGCGGGGGCCAGGCGCTGCTTAAGTTACGCCATGAGGCGCAGGTCCAGTATGTCCAGAGCCTTGCCGACCGGAATGTCGCGGCGCTTGCCATCGAGACGGCCGGGCTGGCCAAGGGCATTGGGCAGCGGCTCATCGAAGCCGCCGAAGCCGCCGGCCTTCCGCTGATCGAGTTGCGGGTAACCGTTCCCTTCGTGGAAATGGCCGAGGCCATCAACCGCATCATCGTCTCCCAGCAGGCCCTGGCGCTGCAGCGCGCCGATGCGATCTCGCAACGCCTGGCGCAGCACATTGCCACCGCCGGGCCGAACCTGACACCGCTGGTCGCGTTGATCGCAGATGCCTTGTCGGTCAATGCGCACCTGGTGGACCTGGCCGGCGTCCCGCTGGCCACGAGCCGGAGCATTCCGGAAGAAGACGAAGCCCTGGAAATCGTCTCGGACATTTTCGTCAGCGACGTGGTCGCCGCGAGGCTCCACCTGCAAAGCCCGCGCGAGGCGGACCGCGAACTGCTCACGACCATCGCCGAGCGGCTGGGCAGCATCCTTGCCCTGGCGCTGGCCCAGCACCACCGGCCAACCCGCTCGCAAATCGCCGACTCGGCACTCATCCAGGCGATCATCCGCAATTCGAGCGCACCCGAGATCCGCGAACTGAGCGCGCAGGTCGGCCTGTCGGTGACGGCACCCGTGGCGATCGTCATCTTCCGCAGCGTCGAGCTGGGGCGCATCCGCGGCGCGCTCGAAAGGATCCTGCGGAGGCACAGTCCGGAAATCAAGACGTACATGGATTCGGAATACCTGTACGGCATCATTCCGCTAAAATCCGACTCCCCCCGCCTTGACCGCAGGCGCCTTCTGGAACTGATGCGTGCCGAAATCCACCCGCTGGCCGTCCAAGGCGTCATGGGGCCGGGCGTGCACGACGCCACGCACGGTTCATGGTCGTTGCGCGAGGCACTGCTTGCCGAACACCTGGTGAGCAGCATGCCGCATGCCGGCGGGCTGAGGGACTGCGACGACGTCGTCCTGGAACGGTTTTGCGCCCGGGAACTGGACGGCGACGGCGTTTACCGGTTCACCCAGGAGTTGCTCTCCGAGCTCCTGGAACACGACGCCCAGCGCGGAAGCAACCTGGTCAAGACCCTCGAAACATGGCTGACCTCGGGCTGCAATTCGACGGCGACAGCCACCGCGCTCTTCCTCGAGCGCCAGACCCTGCACAAGAGGCTCAACAAGATCTTCGACCTCTTGGGCGGAGATCCCAGAGGCACCTCGCGCATGGCGGCGCTGCACCTGGCCACGAAACTCGCGCAGAATTCCTTCGCGCCGGCGCAGAAACCCTAAGGAAACGCAGCCCTCAGAGGACGGCGCGGATGGTCTGCTCGAAACTGGAGATGTGCCCCAGCGCCAGAACCGCGGCATCATCGGCCCGGCCCTCGACAATGGCGTCGAGCAGGGCCACGTGCTCGTCGACATGCCCCGCCACCGACGGGACCTTGTCCAGCACGAGGCACCAAATGCGGGTGGCCAGGTTGTCCAGGCGGATCAGCGTGTCTTCGAGGTGCGGATTTCCGGCCGCCTTGTAGATCAGTCGGTGCACGTTGAGGTCGAAGGCCATGAGGCCGCGCTTGTCCACGTCGCGCTCCCCCAGCCGTTCGATGTCCCGCGCCAGCTCGGCCAGTTCCCGGCGGCTCCGGTCCGACGCGCTTTGCGCCGCCTTGCGGGCAGCCAGCGGTTCGAGGACCCGGCGGATTTCCGAGACATCGGCCAGCTCGGTGATGTCCACGATGGTGGCAAAGGTGCCCCGGCGCGGATAGGAAACGACCAGGTGGTCGGTCTCCAGCCGCTTGAGCGCCTCGCGCACCGGGGTGCGCCCGATGCCCAGCTCGAGGGCCAGCTGGCCGTCGTTGATCGGTTCGCCGGGACGGATGTCCAGCATGATGAGGCGGTCGCGGATGTCGCGGTAGGCCTGCTCCGCCAAGGAAACGGGCGCTTCGGCGAGCTCTGCGGGAACTGCGATGTTGCTCATCTGACGACTCCTTAGCGTGGAAAATACGGGAAACATCTTAGTTTGGGTGCCGTTGCGACTTCTTCCGGCAGGGCCATTGACAGTATGTGATCCCCATCATAGCATTGCAACCAGTTCTGATATATCAATCATCAACAACTTGTACTTCAGGAGTGGAAGCCGGATGGCACTTACGACCACGACGCTCGTCGAGTCAACCTTGACCGAGAGCATTGCGACCCTTGATCCGGAGATCGCGGAGCGCATCGACGCGGAGCTGGCCCGCCAGCAGCGCGGCCTGGAAATGATCGCCTCGGAGAACCACACGGCCCTGGCCGTCATGCAGGCCCAGGGCTCGGTGCTCACCAACAAGTACGCCGAGGGCTACCCGGGACGCCGCTACTACGGCGGCTGCGAGGAGGTCGACGTCATCGAGACGCTCGCCATCGAGCGCGTCAAGGCACTCTTCGGCGCGGACTTCGCCAACGTGCAGCCGCACTCCGGCGCGCAGGCCAACGCCTCGGTGATGCACGCGCTGATCCGCCCGGGCGACACCATCATGGGCCTGAACCTGGCCCACGGCGGGCACCTGACCCACGGCATGAAGATCAACTTCTCCGGCCGCCTCTACAACATCGTCCCGTACGGCGTCGAAGAGGACACCCTGGTCATCGACATGGACAAGGTCGAGGCCCTGGCCATCGAGCACCAGCCCAAGATGATCGTCGCCGGCTGGTCCGCCTACCCGCGCGAACTGGACTTCAAGCGGTTCCGCGAGATCGCCGACAAGGTCGGCGCGTACCTGTTCGTTGACATGGCGCACATTGCCGGCCTGGTCGCAGCGGGCCTGCACTCCTCGCCGGTCCCGCACGCGCACGTGGTGTCCTCCACCACGCACAAGACCCTGGCAGGTCCGCGCGGCGGCATCATCCTGACCAACGACGCGGACATCGCCAAGAAGATCAACTCGGCGGTGTTCCCGGGCCAGCAGGGCGGCCCGCTGGAGCACGTGATCGCCGGCAAGGCGGTCGCGTTCAAGATCGCGGCCACCGACGAGTTCAAGGATCGCCAGGCCCGCACCATCGCCGGCGCGAAGATCCTGGCCGAGCGGCTGAACGCGCCGGACGTCGCAGCCAAGGGCATCAGCGTGCTCACCGGCGGCACCGACGTGCACCTGGTCCTGGTGGACCTGCGCAATTCGGAGCTGGACGGCCAGCAGGGCGAGGACCTGCTGGCGAAGGTGGAGATCACGGTGAACCGCAACGCGGTCCCGTTCGACCCGCGCCCGCCGATGGTCACCTCGGGGCTGCGCATCGGCACCCCGGCGCTGGCGACCCGCGGTTTCTCCGAGGCCGCGTTCGTGGAGGTCGCGGACATCATCGCCGAGACCCTCATCAGTGGCACCGAGGAAAACAACGAGGCGACGCTCGCGGCCCTGAAGGACCGCGTGCACGCCCTGGCCAACGCACACCCGCTATACCCGAACCTCGCCCCGATTGGAGCCTAAGACCATGGTTGACATTCTCCCCGAGCACCCCGACTTCCTCTGGCACAACCCGGACCCGAAGCCCTCCTACGACGCGATCATCGTCGGCGGCGGCGGGCACGGCCTGGCCACCGCCTACTACCTGGCCAAGAACCACGGCATGACCAACATCGCGGTCCTGGAACGCGGCTGGCTCGCCGGCGGCAACATGGCCCGCAACACCACCATCATCCGTTCCAACTACCTCTGGGACGAGTCCGCCGGCATCTACGAGCACTCCCTGAAGCTCTGGGAGCAGCTGCCCGAGGAACTCGAGTACGACTTCCTCTTCTCCCAGCGCGGCGTCATGAACCTCGCCCACACCCTGGGCGACGTGCGTGAATCCATGCGCCGGGTCGGTGCCAACCAGCTCAACGGCGTCGACGCCGAATGGATCACCCCCGAGCAGGTCAAGGAGCTGTGCCCGATCATCAACATCGGGGACGACATCCGCTACCCGGTCATGGGCGCCACCTACCAGCCGCGCGCCGGCATCGCCAAGCACGACCACGTCGCCTGGGCCTTCGCCCGCAAGTGCGACGAGATGGGCGTGGACATCATCCAGAACTGCGAAGTCACCGGCTTCATCAAGGACGGAAACCGCGTGGTCGGCGTCGAAACCAACCGCGGGCGCATCAACGCCGGCAAGGTCGCACTCTGCGGCGCCGGGCACTCCTCGGTGCTGGCCGAACAGGCGGGCTTCGACCTGCCGATCCAGTCCCACCCGCTGCAGGCGCTGGTCTCCGAACTGCACGAACCGGTCCACCCGACGGTCGTCATGTCCAACCACGTGCACGTCTACGTCTCCCAGGCCCACAAGGGCGAACTGGTCATGGGCGCGGGCATCGACACCTACAACGGCTACGGCCAGCGCGGCGCCTTCCACGTGATCGAGGAGCAGATGGCCGCGGCCGTCGAGCTCTTCCCGATCTTCGGCCGGGCCCACGTGCTGCGCACCTGGGGCGGCATCGTGGACACCACCATGGACGCCTCCCCCATCATCTCCAAGACCCCGATCGACCAGCTCTACGTGAACTGCGGCTGGGGAACCGGCGGGTTCAAGGGCACCCCGGGCGCCGGCTACACCTTCGCCCACACCATCGCCAACGACGAGCCGCACCCGCTCAACGCCGGCTTCGCGCTCGAACGCTTCGAGACCGGCCACCTCATCGACGAACACGGCGCCGCAGCCGTGGCCCACTAGAAAGGGATCCACACAACCATGATGCTCATCGAATGCCCCTGGTGTGGGCCCCGCAACGAGACCGAATACCACTACGGAGGACAGGCCCACGTGGCCTACCCGGAGAACCCCGGCGCACTCAGCGACGCGCAGTGGGCCAGGTACCTGTTCTACCGGCAGAACCCCAAGGGGCTCTTCGCCGAACGCTGGTCCCACACGGCCGGCTGCCGCCGCTGGTTCAACGCCGTCCGCGACACCGTGACCTACGAATTCAAGGCCGTCTACAAGCCGGGCGAACCGCAGCCCATCGCCACCACCAATGCCCCGGCCACCAACACCGCAGCCGGCAACACAGCAATCCAGGGAGGAACCAAATGAGCACCAACTCTTCGCACCGACTCGGCGCGCAGGCCTCGGCTTCCGCCCGCATCGACCGGAACCGGCCGCTGGACTTCACTGTCGACGGCAAGGCCTTCACCGGGTTCGCCGGCGACACCGTGGCCTCGGCCATGCTCGGCGCCGGTCTCAAGGCCTGCGGTCCTTCGCTGTACCTCCAGCGCCCCCGCGGCATCATGTCCGCAGGCGTCGAGGAAGCCAACGCCCTGGTCAAGATCGGCGCCCGCTACGCCGGGCACGTGAACGAATCGATGGTCCCGGCCACCGCCGTGGAACTGACCGACGGCATGGACGTGACCCTGCTGTCGGGCCTGGGCCAGCTTGACCCGCGCGCCGACGAGGCCGTGTACGACCGCAAGTACGTGCACACCGACGTGCTCATCGTCGGCGCCGGCCCCGCCGGTTTGGCCGCGGCCCGCGAGGCCGCCAAGTCCGGCGCCCGAGTGATCCTCGTCGACGAGCAGCCGGAGGCCGGCGGATCGCTGCTTTCCGCCTCCGCCGAGACCATCGACGGCAAGCCGGCCGCCGCGTGGATCGCCGAGACCCGCGAGGCGCTCAAGGGCGCGGCGGAATTCACCTACCTGGCCCGCACCACCGCCTTCGGCAGCTACGACGCGAACTTCTTCGTCGCCGTCCAGCGCCGCACCGACCACCTGGCCGGCGAGCTGGGCGCGGGGGTTTCCCGCGAACGCATCTGGCACATCCGCGCGGCCCAGGTGGTCCTGGCCACCGGCGCCCACGAACGGCCCCTCGTGTTCCAGAACAACGACCGCCCGGGCATCATGCTCGCCGGCGCGGCCCGCAGCTACCTGAACCGCTACGGCGTCCAGGTCGGCAGCGAGATCGTCGTGGCGACCACCAACGACTCGGCCTACGCGCTGGTCGAGGACCTGATCGCCGCAGGAACCACCGTTGCCGCGGTCATCGACGCCCGCGAGGAACCGTCGATCCGCGCCACCGAGGTCTCCGCCCTGGGCGTCCGGGTCATCACCGGTTCGGTGGTCGCGGACACCGCGGCCAACGCCGACGGTTCCCTGGCCTCCGTCACCGTCAGCGGCATCGACACCGACGGCGCGCTGACCGGCACCATCGAGACCATCAACGCGGATACGCTGGCGGTCTCCGGCGGCTGGAACCCGGTGGTGCACCTGCACTCGCAGCGCGAACGCCGGCTGGGCTGGAACGAATCGCTCTCGGCCTTCGTCCCGGCCAACCCGGTGCCCAACCAGCAGACCGCAGGCGCCATGAACGGCCGCCTCGAGCTGGCCTCGGCCCTGGCCGAGGGCGCCCGCGCCGGCGCCTCGGCCGCAACCGCCGCCGGCTTCACCGCCACCGCCTCGGTGCCCAGCGCCGCGGTCGAGCAGCCCGGCGAGACCCGCGCGCTCTGGCTGGTTCCCTCGCTGGACGGCGAGAGCGCCGACTACAAGCACCACTTCGTGGACTTCCAGCGCGACCAGACCGTTGCGGACGTGCTGCGCTCCACCGGCGCGGGCATGCGCTCGGTCGAGCACGTGAAGCGCTACACCTCCATCTCCACGGCCAACGACCAGGGCAAGACCAGCGGGGTGAACGCCATCGGCGTGATCGCCGCGGCCCTGGACACCACCGACGTGGCGGGAATCGGCACCACCGCGTTCCGCGCCCCGTACACCCCGGTGGCCTTCGCCGCCCTGGCCGGACGCCAGCGCGGGGAGCTCTTCGACCCGGCCCGGCTGACCTCCATCCACCCCTGGCACGTGGCCAACGGCGCCCTCTTCGAGGACGTCGGGCAGTGGAAGCGCCCCTGGTACTACCCGCAGGACGGGGAGGACATGGACACCGCGGTGCTGCGCGAATGCGCGGCCGTGCGCGACTCGGTCGGCTTCATGGACGCCACCACGCTGGGCAAGATCGAGATCCGCGGCAAGGACGCCGGCGAGTTCCTGAACCGCATGTACACCAACGCGTTCAAGAAGCTCGCCCCCGGCCTGGCCCGCTACGGCCTGATGTGCTCCGCCGACGGCATGGTGTTCGACGACGGGGTGACCCTGCGCCTGGACGAGGACCGCTTCTTCATGACCACCACCACCGGCGGCGCCGCGAAGGTGCTGGACTGGCTGGAGGAATGGCTGCAGACCGAGTGGCCGGAGCTGGACGTCAAGTGCACCTCGGTGACCGAGCAGTACTCGACCGTCGCCGTCGTGGGACCGAAGTCCCGCGCCGTGCTCGCCAAGCTCGCCCCCGAGCTGGACCTGGACAACGAGTCCTTCCCGTTCATGGCCTTCCGCGAGACCGTGCTGGCCTCCGGGATCGCCGCGCGCATCTGCCGCATCTCCTTCTCCGGCGAACTCGCCTTCGAGATCAACGTGCCGTCCTGGTACGGGCTGAAGATCTGGGAGGACGTGGCCGCGGCCGGCGAGGAATTCAACATCACCCCGTACGGCACCGAGACCATGCACGTGCTGCGCGCCGAGAAGGGCTTCATCATCGTCGGCCAGGACACCGACGGCACGGTGACCCCGCAGGACGCGTCCATGGGCTGGGTCGTCTCCAAGGTCAAGGAGTTCGTGGGCAAGCGTTCCTTCGACCGCGTCGACAACCAGCGCGCGGACCGCAAGCAGCTGGTCACAGTCCTCCCGGTGGACAAGTCGTTCCGCCTGCCGGAGGGCACCCAGCTGGTGAACGCCGGAACCCCCATCACCCCGGCCGATGCGCCGGTGCCGATGGAGGGCTACGTGACCTCCAGCTACCACTCGGCGGCGCTGGGCCGCAGCTTCGCGATGGCGCTCATCAAGAACGGCCGCGCCCGCATCGGCGAAGAACTCCAGGCCTATGTCGATGGCCGCCTGGTCGACGTCGTCGTTTCCGAAACCGTACTTTTTGATCCCGAAGGGAGCCGTCGAGATGGCTGAGCAAGTATTGACCGACATTTCCGCACTGCGCCGCAGCCCGCTGTCCCACCTGGGACAGGCCCTGGAACGGGGTTCCGTCCAGGGCGACCGCGGGGTCCAGCTCCGCGAAATCGCGTTCACCACCCAGGTCGGCCTGCGCGCCGAGCCCGGCTCCGCGGCACACTCCGCCCTGGCCGCCGCCACCGGCGTCGGCCTGCCGGAATCCGTGGGCAAGGTGGCAGGCGAGGCAAACGGCACCGCGGTGCTCTGGCAGGGACCCGACGAGTTCCTGGTCGTGGCGCCCGAGGGCTCCGAGCTTGCCGACGAGCTGGTGGAGGCGCTGGGCAGCGAGGCCGGGCAGGTCGTCGACCTTTCGGCGAACCGCACCATCCTGGAGCTCTCCGGACCCAGCGCCCGCGCGGTGCTGGAGAAGGGGTGCCCGGCGGACCTGCACCCGCGCAGCTTTGCCGTCGGCACCGCGATCTCCGCGGTGCTGGGGCCGGTGCCGGTGCTGCTGTGGAAGACCGACGAGAGCACCTTCCGGTTGCTGCCGCGTGCTTCCTTCGCCGACTACACGGCACGCTGGCTGCTCGATGCCATGAGCGAGTTCGCCTCCCCGGAGATCGACTAGCCGCACCGGGCCGGCAGGGCCTGTTTGCCGGTGACTTGCCGTTCGGCGGGCGACCCCACCCGGGTCGCCCGCCGCACTGCTTTTGCCGCAACGGGACCGCCGGAGCCGCGCGCCTTTGTGTGCGGGGCCACGGCGGACATAAGGTGTCACTGCATGAGCCCCTGGAAACCGTGCGGCCAACAAGGCCTGCATGACTACCAAGTACAAGGAAACCTTGCGCGGCACAATCCGCCGCGAACGTAAGAGAGTGTTGAGATGGATACGATTTCCGAAGTTGAACATGTCCTGACCATTGCCTGCCCGGAACGCCCCGGGATCGTGCACGCGGTCACGGAATTCCTGCTGGAGCAGGGCCGCGACATCGTGGAACTCAAGCAATTCGGCGATCGCCGGGCCGGTCAGTTCTTCATGCGCATCGACGTGGCGGGCGCGGATGCTCCCGGGCTCACCGAGGCCATGAGCGCGGCCTTCGAGCCCATCGCCAAGGACCTCAACGCGCAGTGGACGCTGGCCCCGAAGGGCACCAAGCGCCGGGTGCTGATCATGGTCTCCAAGTTCGACCACTGCCTCAACGACCTGCTGCACCGGGCACGCCTGGGCGAGCTGCCCATCGACGTCGTCGCCGTGGTCTCCAACCACCGGGACCATGAGTCGCTGGTCCAGTGGCACAACATCCCGTTCTACCACGTGCCCGTCACCCCGGACACGAAG